>JAGFNW010000017.1 GCA_017592665.1 Streptosporangiaceae bacterium NEAU-GS5
GGGGTGGGCGCGGGGCGAGGGCGGGGTGGGCGCGGGGCGAGGGCGGGGTGGGCGCGGGGCGAGGGCGGGGTGGGCGCGGGGCGAGGGCGGGGTGGGCGCGGGGTGCGAGGGTGGGGGTGGGGGTTAGGGGTGGTTCCAGGTGAGGGTGCCGTGGTGGAGGGTGGGCTGCCAGCCTCGGAGGGGGGTGTGGGTCTCGAGGGAGCGGGCTGTTGCGGTGAGGAGCGCGAGGTAGGAGGACCAGGCTACGTCGCCGGTGGTGGTCAGGCCGTCTTCGTTGAAGAACTCGCCGGTGGAGCCGTCGCGTGGATCGACGAACAGGTTTCCGCCGTCGCTCGCGTCGGCGAAGGGCACGAGGTGGCCGTCCCACCAGCCTTCGGCGCCCTCGTCAACCATCACGGCGCAGAGGCCGCGCCACTGCTTGAAGATCTGGACGACCGGCATGAACGAGTAGAACGGCGCCGGGCCGAAGCCCGGCCCGTGCGACCCGCTTGCGGCGCCGTCGTGCCGGAGCAGCGAGGCACGCAGGTCGTCGGGGAAGCGCGCGCCCATGGCGGCCTCGTATTTCGCGATGGCCGCAGGCTGGGCGGGACCGTTGAGGGTGCGGTAGGTCTCCGGCGCCTTCTTCGCCAGCCAGCGCTCGATCCGGTGCCACACGGCGTCCACCCGGCTGGCGACCTGGGCGTCCGGTGTGCGGACGACCGGGGCGCGCTTGGGCGGCCGGCAACCGGCGGCCCGCGCCTCCTCGGGCGTGAGACGCCACGACTCCGGCTCCTCCTCGGTCGGCGTAGGGGACGGCCGGGGGCCGCCCGCGCATCCGGCCGGTAAGGCCGCCGGGGGCTTGCTGGTCCAGCGCAGCTCGCAGTCGGCCGTGACCGACGGATACCAGCCGCGCACGTCAAAGCCGCCGGCGAGGCCGGCCGCGATCTCGTTGAGCATGTCGGCGAAGGACGGCCAGCTCAGCGTCCCGTCGTAGCGGATGGGCCGGCCGGACGCCTTCTCGCCCACCCGGCCCGTGCGCGGGTCGACGAACAGGCTGTGCCCCTGGGCGTCGGTGGCGAAGGGTATGAGGCTTCCGTGCCATGTGCCGGTGTCGGGATCGGCCTTCCCATCCTTTCCTGCCATGATCAGCTCTTGGCAGAGCATGAGCTGCAGGTCGTAGAACGAGCTCAGCGTGGCCAGGCGATATCCGCCGGGGAGCTGGAAGCCGGCGCCGAAGTCTCCGTCGGCGCCGTTGTGCCGCAGGAGCGAGACGTAGAGGTCGTCGGGCAGCCTCTTGCCATACGCCCGCTCCCACTGCGGCAGCTCGGTGGCCGGGAACTGGAGCTTGCGCAGAGTGGCCGACGCGTGCTCGGCCAGCCAGCGGTCGATCACATCCCAGGACGCCGTCACGCGGGCGAAGACCACCGGGTCGACCTTATGCGGCGAAGGCGCAGGCGAAGGCGTCACCAGGTCGCCGCCGGTCGTGCCATCCGGGGTCTGTGAGCATCCGGCCGCGGCCGCCTCTTGCGGCGTCAGCATCTGGGCGCGAATGGCCTCCGCCAGGGCAGGGTCATCCTTGCCCAGCTCGTCGGCGCACGAGAAATCGATCAGCCCGTCGGCACCCAGCCCCGAACACTGGACCACCTCCGACCGCTCCGCCATGCCGCCCGCCATGCCGCCCGCCACCGGCGCCACGACGGCGGCGCTCGCGCCCGCGAGCCCTGCGATGAGCACGAGAGCCGACGCCACACGCACCCGACGACTTGCCCACCATCGCGTCACGCGTGGCACTCTAGTGCCGCCCGGCGACAATTCCAGTGCGCGAGGCTGCGGCCGACCATGGTCCGGCCGGACCGCTCGGCTCGTAGCGGGTGACCCGGCTGGTGGCGCGTACGAGGGCCCGCATGGCGTCGAGGTCGTCGCCGACCACACCGAGCGAGCGGGCCTGCACCAGGGCGTTGCCGAGCGCGGTCGCCTCCTGCGGCCCGGCCTCGACGGGCAGCCCGCAGGCGTCGGCGGTCAGGCGGCACAGCAGCTCGTTGCGCGCGCCGCCGCCGACCACGTGCACGACGTCGACGGCGATCCCGGACAGCCGCTGGGCGTCCTCGATCGCGGCGCGGTGCGCGAGCGCGATGCTGTCGAGTATGCAGCGCACGGTCTCGGCCGGTCCGGCCGGCGGCGCCTCGCCCGTACGGCGGCAGGCCGCGACGATCCGGCCGGGCATGTCGCCGGGCGGCAGGAACGCCGGGTCACCTGTGTCGATCACCGATCGCAGGCCGGGCAGGGCGGCCGCCTCACGCAGCAGATCGGGGAGGTCGACGTCGAGGCCGTCGGCGCGCCACTGGCGCATGCTCTCCTGCAGCAGCCACAGGCCCATGACATTGCGCAGGTAGCGGATGGTGCCGTCGACACCGGCCTCGTTGGTGAAGTTGGCGGCCCGGCTCTCCTCGGTCAGCACCGGCCCGCCGAGCTCGACGCCGACGAGCGACCACGTGCCGCACGAGATGTAGCCGAAGGCGCGACCCCGGGCCGGCACGCCGACCACGGCGGAGGCCGTGTCGTGCGAGCCGACGGCGGTCACCGGCACCGCACCCTGACCCGTCACCTCGGCCACGCCGGCCGTCAGGGAGCCGATCACCGACCCGGGCTCGCGCAACGGCGCGAACAGCCCGGGCCGCAGGCCGAGACGCTGGGCCAGGCCGCCAGCCCAGGTGCCGGTGACCACGTCTAGCAACTGCGTCGTCGACGCGTTGGTGCGCTCCGAACCGGCCTCTCCGGTCAGCCAGAACGCCATCAGGTCGGGAATCAGCAGCATCGTACGCGCGGCCGCGTACTGCGCGGTGTCCCGGGCCGCGAACAGCTGGAACAGCGTGTTGATCGGCATCAGCTGCAGGCCTGTCGCCGTGTACAGCTCGCGCGGCGGCACGACCCGCAGGACCTCGTCCATGACGCCGTCGGTGCGCCCGTCGCGGTAGTGCACGGGGTTGCCGAGCAGCCGCCCGTCGCCGTCGAGCAGCCCGAAGTCGACGCCCCACGAGTCGACGCCGATCGAGTCGACCGGCCCGGCGTCGCGCAGCCCTTCGAGGATGCCGCGATAGAGGCGGAGCGCGTCCCAGTGCAGCGTGCCTCCCGCGCGGACCGGCACGTTGGGGAATCGGGCCACCTCGGTGAGGTCGAGCGTGTCCGGGCCGACCCGGGCGCGCATCACCCGGCCGCTGGCCGCGCCCAGGTCGACGGCCGCCACGGCGGCCTCACGCGAGCTCACAGCGGCCTCATCGCAGGAACGCCGCCGCCACGCCGGCGTCCACCGGCACCAGCAGCCCGGTCGTGTGCGACAGGTCGGAGCTCGCCAGTACGAAGACGGCGTTGGCCACGTGGGCGGGCAGGACCTCGCGCTTGAGCAGGGTGCGCTGCGCGTAGAACTCGCCGAGCCTTTCCTCGGGCACCCCGTAGACGGCGGCCCGCTGGGCGCCCCATCCCGAGGCGAAGATGCCCGAGCCGCGTACGACGCCGTCGGGGTTGACACCGTTGACGCGGATGCGGTGCTCGCCGAGCTCGGCGGCCAGGAGCCGCACCTGGTGCGCCTGGTCGGCCTTGGCCGAGCCGTACGCGATGTTGGCGGGGCCGGCGAAGACGGCGTTCTTGCTGACGATGTAGACGATGTCGCCGCCCATGCCCTGGCCGACCATGACGCGGGCGGCCTCGCGTGAGACGAGGAAGGAGCCGCGTGCCATCACGTCGTGCTGCAGATCCCAGTCGGCCAGCGTGGTCTCCAGCAGCGGCTTGGAGACCGACAGCCCGGCGTTGTTGACCACGAGGTCGATGCCGCCGAAGGCCAGCACGGCGTCCCGTACGGCCGCGCCGATCTGCTCCTCGTCGGTGACGTCGGCGGCGACGGAGACGGCCGCGTCGGCCGTGCCGATCTCGGCGGCGACGCGAGCCGCGGATTCGGCGTCCCGGTCGGCCACGACCACGCAGGCGCCCTCTGCGGCCAGCCGCAGCGCGACGGCCCGCCCGATGCCCGAGCCGCCGCCGGTGACCAGCGCGACACGGGACGCCAGCGGTTTGGGCGCCGGCATCCGGGCCAGTTTGGCCTCCTCAAGGGCCCAGTATTCGATCCGGAACCTCTCCGACTCCGGGATCGGGGCGTAGCGGGAGATGGCCTCGGCTCCGCGCATCACGTGGATCGCGTTGACGTAGAACTCGCCGGCCACCCGGGCCGTCTGCTTGTCGCGGCCGAAGGAGAACATGCCGACGCCGGGCACGAGCACGATGGCCGGATCGGCGCCCCGCATGGCCGGGGAGTCAGGGGCCGCGTGGCGCTGGTAGTAGCCCGCGTACTCCTCGCGGTAGGCGGCGTGCAGCTCCTTCAGCCTGGCCACGACGTCGTCGACGGGTGCCGCCGGCGGCAGGTCGAGGACCATCGGCCGGACCTTCGTCCGCAGGAAGTGGTCGGGGCAGGAGGTGCCGAGCGCCGCCAGGCGCGGATGTTCCGTACGGGACAGGAAGTCCAGCACATCGGGGGCGTCGGTGAAGTGCCCGACCTGCGGCCGGTCGGTGGAGGCCAGGCCGCGCAGCACGGGCGCGAGCGCCGCCGCACGCGAGCGCCGCTCGTGCGGCGGCAGCGGCGCCAGCTCCGGCACGGCCGCTCCGAACGGCTCGGGCCGGCCGCGTTCGTCGATGAACGCCTGGGCCGTACGGATGATCTCCAGGGACCGGCGCTCGCACTCCTGGCTCGTGTCGCCCCACGCGGTGATGCCGTGGCCGCCGAGGATGACGCCGATCGCGCCCGGATGGGCCCGGCGGACGGCGGCGATGTCGAGGCCCAGCTGGAACCCGGGCCGCCGCCACGGCACCCAGATCACCCGGTCGCCGAAGCACTCCTTCGTCAGGGCCTCGCCGTCGGCGGCCGTGGCGAACGCGATGCCGGCGTCCGGATGCAGGTGGTCGACGTGATCGGCCTCGACCAGGCCGTGCATGGCCGTGTCGATGGACGGCGCGGCGCCGCCCCGGCCGTGCAGGCAGTAGTCGAACAGGGCGACCATCTCGTCCTCGCGATCGACCCCGGGATAGACGCCGGCGAGCGCCCTGAGCCGGTCGAGGCGGAGCGTGGCCAGGCCAGACTCGGTGAGCGTGCCGAGGTCGCCGCCGGAGCCCTTGACCCACAGCAGTTCGACGGGCCCTCCGGTGACCGGGTCGGTCGTCTCGCCCTTGGCCGAGGTGTTGCCACCGGCGTAGTTGGTGTTGCGCGGATCGGACCCCAGCCGGCGGGACCGTTCGACGAGCTCCCCGATGGGCGCCATCAGGCCCCCCACCCCGCCGCCTGGCCCTCGGCCCGCTCCTGCCGCACCTTCTCGAAGTAACCGGAGCGGTGGTAGGCGGCGATGGGGTCGGGGTCGAGGCCCATGTCCTCGCGCAGTTCGCGAAGCAGCGGCCGTACGTCGGTGTTGTAGGCGTCCATGAGCGCGGCGTTGGCGCCCAGCACGTCGCCGCTCTCCTGGGCGGCGCGGAGGACGGCGTGGTCCACCAGCAGCGCCTTGGCCGTGGCCTCCTGCACGTTCATCACCGACCTGATGACCGCGGGGATCTTCGGCTCGATGTTGTGGCACTGGTCGAGCATGAACGCGATGCCCGCCTCCGGGCGCAGCGCGTCGGCCAGGACGATCTCGTGCATGATGCGGAACAGCTGGAAGGGGTCGGCCGAACCGACCATGAGGTCGTCGTCGGCGTAGAAGCGCGAGTTGAAGTCGAAGCCGCCGAGCTTGCCGGCGTGCAGCAGCATCGCCACGATGAACTCGATGTTGGTGCCCGGCGCGTGGTGACCTGTGTCGATGACCACCTGGGCGCGCTCCCCCAGCCGCGCGCAGTGCAGGTAGGCGGTGCCCCAGTCGGGCACGTCGGTCATGTAGAAGGCGGGCTCGAACAGCTTGTACTCCAGCAGCATCCGCTGGTCGTCGCCGAGCCGGGCGTAGGTCTCGCCGAGGGCCTCGGCGAGCCGCTCCTGCCGGGTGCGCACGTCGTCCTGGCCGGGGTAGTTGGTGCCGTCGGAGAACCACAGCTTGAGGTCGCGCGACCCGGTCTGGTCCATGATGTCGACGCATTCCAGCAGGTGCCCGATGGCCTTGCGGCGCACCCCGGGGTCGGGGTTGGTGACGCTGCCGAGCTTGTAGTCGTTGTCCTGGAAGACGTTGGTGTTGATGGCGCCGAGCGCGATCCCCTGGTCCGCCGCGGCGCGGGCCAGGGCGGCGTAGTCGTCCATCCGGTCCCACGGGATGTGCAGCGCCACCGTCGGCGCCACCCCCGTGAACCGCTGCACGACCGCCGCGTCGGCGATCTTCTCGTACGGGTCGCGCGGCACCCCTTCCTGGGGAAACACCTTGAACCGCGTCCCCGAGTTGCCGTACGCCCAGGACGCGGTCTCCACGCGCTGGCCGCGCAGGGCCTGCTTGACGCGTGACCGGGTCTCCGGGGCGAAGTCGTTCATCACTTGTCTCCCTCTACCCGACGGGGTGAGCGGGGGGCATGGCGCGCCGCGTTCGAGGGCGCGCCATGCCCGCTGATGTGGGTCAGAAGTTGAGCTGGTCGATGTTGTCGGCGTTGAAGGTGAACGGCTCGCCGAGCAGCACGGTGGCGTCCTTGCCGACGGTGAAGTCGCCGAGCTTTCCGGCCGTGAACTTGTCGCCTTCCTTGCCGCTGATCAGGCCGGAGGCGAGCGCGCCACCGGCGTAGGCGGCGAGGTAGCCGAGGTCGGCCGGGTTCCACAGGGCGAAGGCCTTGACGGTGCCGTCCTTGACGTAGGCGCGCATCTGGTTGGGCGTGCCGAGGCCGGTGAGCTGGACCTTGCCCTTGTAGCTGGAGCCGGACAGGTAGCGCCCGGCCGCCGCGATGCCGACCGTGGTGGGCGAGATGATGCCCTTGAGGTCGGGGTGCTTGGCCAGCAGGCCCTGTGCCTCCTGGAAGGACTTCTGGTCGTCGTCGTCGCCGTAGACCGTGTCGACCAGCTTGAGCTTCGCATACTCGGGCTTGGCCAGCTCGGTCTTCATCATCTCGATCCAGGCGTTCTGGTTCGTCGCGTTGGCCGTCGCCGACAGGATCGCGATCTCGCCGCCGTCCGGGCCCACCGCGTCGGAGATCAGCTTGATCTGGATCTTCGCGATGCCGTCCGCGGTGGCCTGGTTGATGAACAGGTCGCGGCAGGACGGGTCGGTGTCGCTGTCAAAGGTGACGATCTTGGCGCCGGCCGCGCGGGCCTCGTTCAGGGCGCCGCAGATGGCGTTCTTGTCGTTGGCGGAGACCACGATGACGTTCGTGCCCTGCTGCGACAGCGTGTTGATGTAGCTGACCTGGGCCGACGGGCTGGCCTCCGACGGGCCGGTCTCGCTGTAGGTCCCCTTGAACTGCTCGACGGCCTCCTTGCCGCCCTTGTTGTCGGAGGTGTCGAAGTAGGGGTTGTTGACCTGCTTGGGCAGGAAAGCGACCTTCAGCCCCTCCTTGATGGTGGTGGCCGCGGCCCCACCGGCGGAGGACGCGGCGGCGCTCGCGCCGGTCGTGGCGCCCGAACCGCCGGAACTGTCATCGGCGCAGCCGGCGGTGGCGAGCCCCAACGCCGCCACGGCCGTCAACGCGACAAAACGAAGACTCAGTCTCATTTTTGGGGGGTTCCTTTCATCGAGGTGAGGACGCGGCGGGTGCGGCTCCCGCTCGTCGTCGTCGCAGTCGCGCACGCAGCAGGCTCACGGCGTTCGGCCCGACGACCGAGGCGATGAGCAGGGAGCCGGTGACGACCGTCAGGGTGTTCGCGGGCACGTAGGCAAGCTGCAGCGCGTTGCGCAGCGTGCCCAGCAGAGCCACCGCGGCGAGCACGCCCACCAGCCCGCCCCGGCCCCCGAAGATGGACACGCCGCCCAGCAGCACGGCCGCCACGACCGTGAGCTCCAGCCCGAGGCCGTTGTCGGCGCGCGCGCTGGCGAAGCGCAGCGTCCAGAACACTCCGGCCAGCGACGACATGGCGCCGGTGGCCACGAAAAGCCAGAACTTGGTCCGCCGTACGGAGATCCCGGCGAACCGGGTGGCCTCGGCGTTGTTGCCCATGGCGTACAGGCCGCGGCCGATGGGGGTGGCGTGCAGCACGATCCCGAAGACCACGGCCAGCGCGGCGACCACGAGGATCACCCACGGGATGGTGGTGCGCGGGATGGGCGCGACCGCGTCGGTCGTCCAGCCGATCGGATAGTCGGCCACGGCCCGGTCGCCGAGCACGACGTAGGCGAGGCCGCGGTAGAGCGCCAGCGTCCCGATCGTGACCGCCAGCGACGGCAGGCCGAACCCCGTGACGAACAGCCCGTTGACCGCGCCGAGCAGGGCGCCGAGCAGCACGCACAGCACGATGATCAGCGGCAGCGACGTGACGCCCCACACCCACAGCTGGCCCATCACCGAGCAGGTGAGGCCGAGCACGCTGGCGACCGACAGGTCGATCTCGCCGGTGATGACGACCAGCGTCATGGGCATCGCGATCAGCGCGATCGGGATGGCCTCCAGCGACACGAACCGCCAAAATCGCGGGCTCGCCACGCCGTCGATGGCGAGGGCGCCGGCGACGGACACGACGACCAGCGCGATCAGCACGACCGCGTCCCACGAGCCGAACACGCGGCGCGCGCGCTCAGGCATGGGTGCTCCTTCCTCGGAGGCTCCGGCTCAGCCGGGCCGACAGAGCGCGGTCCAGGCCGATGGCGGCGAGGATCAGCGCGCCGACGGCGGCCCGCTGCCAGAACGGGTTGACGCCCAGCGCCGGCAGCGCCGCGCCGATGGTCGTCAGCAGTACGGCCCCGAGCGCGGCGCCGTAGACCGAGCCGCTGCCGCCGAAGATCGCCACGCCGCCGACCACGACCGCGGCGACCACGTTGAGCTCGGCGCCGCTGCCCGCGTTGGCGTCGAGGGTGCCGAATCGGGCCGCGTAGAGGACGCCCGCGAGACCGGCGAGCGCCCCGCTGGCGACGAAGGCGGCGAACACGCGCTTGCCGACCGGGATGCCGAGGAGCCGGGCCGCGGCCGGGTCGGACCCGATGGCGTACAGCTCCCGCCCGCTGCGGTAGGACCGCAGGTAGTAGCCGACGACGAGGACCACGGCGACCGCGAACAGGGTCAGCACCGGCACGCCGAGGATGTCGGCCGTGCCCATGCGGAGGAAGCCGGGCGGCATGTCGGCCGCGTTGATCTGGCGGCTGGTCGCCCACATGTAGTCGACGCCTCGGAAGACGTACAGCGTGCCGAGGGTGACGACCAGCGCGGGGACCCGGGCCGAGACGATCAGGCCGCCGTTGACCGCGCCGCAGACGGCCCCGAGGAGCGTCCCGGCCAGCAGCACGACGGCGATGGGCAGCTTCGGCATGGCGACGAACAGGTCGCCGGCCGCGAAGGCGCCGAGGCCCAGCACGGATCCGACGGACAGGTCGACGTTGCGGGTGATGACCACGACCGCCTGCCCGGCCGCCAGGATGGCGAGGATGGTCGCGCCGAGCAGCAGGTCCTTGATGCTCTGGCCGCTGAGGAAGCGCGAATTGACCACCGCCGTGACGCCGATCAGCAGCGCGAGGGCGAGCAGGATGCCGAGTTCGCGCACGACGAAGGCGCGGTGGGCGAGCCGGGCGCCGCTTCCCGTGGTCGCGGCCGGCTCGGCTTTCACGGCGGTCACCGGCGGCCTCCCTGTCCTGTGGCGGCGAGCATCACCGACTCCTCGTCGGCGCGGTCGCGCGCGATGTCGGCGACCAGGCGGCCCTCGTGCATGACCAGGACCCGGTCGGCCATGCCGAGCACCTCGGGCAGCTCGCTCGAGACCATGAGGACCGCGACGCCCTCAGAGGCCAGCTCGGACAGCAGCCGGTGCACCTCGGCCTTGGTGCCCACATCGATCCCCCGGGTCGGCTCGTCGACGATCAGCACGCGGGGCCGCGTCGCCAGCCACTTGGCCAGCACGACCTTCTGCTGGTTGCCACCGGACAGCGTGGACACCGGGTCGCTCAGCCGGGCCGCCTTCACCTGGAGCCGCTCGGTCCAGATGGCCGCGGCGCGCCGCTCGGCGCCGCCGAACAGCAGGCCGAGCCTGGTCAGCGACCAGCGGCGGGGCAGGGTCGCGTTGCGCTCGACCGACAGCTCCATGACCAGGCCCTGCTGGCGGCGGTCCTCCGGCACGAGCGCGAGACCCGCCTCGATCGCCGCCGCCGGATCGCCGCGTGACAGCCGCCGGCCGTCCACCCGCACCTCGCCCGCGTCGTAGCGGTCGACGCCGAATACGGCCCGGCCGACCTCGCTTCGCCCGGCCCCGACCAGGCCCGCGAGCGCCACGATCTCGCCACCGCGCACGGTGAAGGAGACGTCCTCGAAGCTGCCCCGCCGAGTCAGCCCGCTGACCTCGAGGCGGGGCTCGCCCACGCGCGCGGCCGTCTTCGGATAGAGCGAGGAGACCGTGCGGCCGACCATGCGGCGCACGAGCTCGTCGACGGTGAGGTCGGCGACGGGGTCGGTGGAGACCCAGCGGCCGTCGCGCATGACGGTGATCCGCTGGCACAGCGCGAAGACCTCGTCGAAGCGGTGCGAGATGAACAGCACCGCGGTGCCGGAGTCGCGTAGCGAACGCGCGACGTTGAACAGCCGCTCGACCTCCACGCCCGACAGCGCGGCGGTCGGCTCGTCCATGATCAGGATCCGGGCGTCGAGCGAGAGCGCCTTGGCGATCTCGACGATCTGCTGGTCGGCGATGGACAGGCCGCGCGCGGGGCGGTCGGGGTCGAGGCGGACGCCGAGCCGTCCGAACAGCTCGACCGCGCGGGCCCGCATCTCGGCCACGTCGATGCGGCGCAGCGAGCGCTGGGGCTGGCGGCCGATGAAGATGTTCTCGGCGACGGTCAGGTCGGGGAACAGGGTCGGCTCCTGATAGACCACCACGATCCCGGCGGCGCGGGCGTCGGCCGGGCCGCTCAGCACCAGCGGCCGGCCGTCCATGGTGATCGTGCCCTCGTCGGGGGCGTGCACGCCCGCGAGGATCTTGACGAGCGTGGACTTGCCCGCGCCGTTCTCTCCGACCAGCGCGTGCGCCTCGCCGCCGTGCAGCTCCAGGCGCACGCCGCTCAAGGCCGCGACAGCGCCGAACGACTTGCTCACACCGCTGAGGGCGAGGAGGGGTGCGGCCACCAGATGAGCCCCATTTCGTCCGGGAGAGGTATATGAAACGTTTCATTGAATCGTTTAGAGTGATAATAGGAGCGGATCCGATGGTCTTCAATGGGGTGTGTGCGGTTGACACGAATCAGTGACCTGGGCTGCTGAGGGCGCATGGCGACGACCACGAACATCAAAGAGGTGGCCCGGCTCGCCGGCGTCTCGCTCGGAACCGTCAGCAACGTGCTCAACCAGCCCGAACGGGTGTCGGAGGCGACCAGGAAACGGGTCCTCGACGCCATCGCCGAGCTCGGCTACGTGCGCAACGACTCGGCCCGGCAGCTGCGCGCCGGCCGCAGCCGCCAGATCGCCATCGTGGTGCTCGACGTGACCAACCCCTTCTTCACCGATGTCGTACGCGGCGCCGAGAACGCGGCCGAAGAACAGGGCGTCATGGTCGTCGTCTGCAACAGCGGCGAGGACGCCGACCGCGAGCGGCGCCACCTCGACCTGCTGGAAGAGCAGCGGGTCCGCGGCGTCCTGATCACCCCGGTGGACGACGCGCCCGACTCCCGGCTGGAGAAGCTGATCAATCGCGGCACGCCGGTGGTCCTGGTGGACCGCGGCTCCGGCTGGCGCGACCGCTGCTCGGTGGCGGTCAACGACGTGCTCGGCGGCCGCCTGGCCGGCGAGCACCTCATCGCCGGAGGCCACCGCCGGATCGCCTTCGTGGGCGGCCCCATGTCGATCCAGCAGGTCACCGACCGCCACCAGGGCGTCAAGCTGGCCCTGGAAGGCGCCGGCGACCTGGAGGGTGCCGAGCTGACCACGGTCACCACGCCCACCCTCACGGTGGCCTCGGGGCGGGCCGCCGCCGCACAGATGGCCGACATGCCGGACGCCGGCCGGCCGACCGCCGTGTTCTGCGCCAACGACCTGATCGCGCTCGGGGTGCTGCAGGAGTTGACCCGCCGCGGCGTGCGGGTGCCGGCCGACATGGCGATCGTGGGCTACGACGACATCGAGTTCGCGGCGGCGGCCACCGTGCCGCTGTCGTCGGTGCGCCAGCCGCGCGAGCAGCTCGGCCGGACGGCCACCCAGCTGCTGCTCGAGGAGATCGAGTCCGGCGGCCGGCACGAGCACCGCCACGTCGTCTTCCAGCCCGATCTGGTCATCCGGGCCTCTTCGCATATTGAAACGTAACAATTCGGCACGCTGGTCTACGCTGGCCGCGTGAAACGGGTCGCGGCGCTGTCAGCGCTCGCATTGATCGCCGGATGCGGCGTTTCCAGCGCGTCCCCGGACGTCGGCACGCCGTTCGCCGGGGGCGTCGGCAAGACGGTCGAGGTGCGGGTCACCAGCGGGCAGCGGTTCTCGCTGAGCGTGCCCGACAACGACTCGGTCGGCGACGACTGGGAGGTCGCGACCAAGCCCGACCCCGGCGTCGCCGCGTTCGTCAGCGAGGAGTACGCCGGGGATCCCGACTCGAAGGGGCCCGGCTCGGGCGGCACCGGCTACTACGTCTACACGGCGAAGAACCCGGGCACGACCTCGGTCGTCCTCTACAACTGCTGGCGCTGCGGGCCCGCCAAGACCCCGAAGGACGACTTCGATCGCGCCCACTCCGGCGACGCCACGTTCCACATCATCGTCACCTAGGGTTGCGGGCGGCGATCGCGCCGTTGAGGGCGGTGGCGAAGCCCGTCCAGGCGGCGTACGGGAGCAGCGCCAGGCCGGCGCGGCGGTCTACGCGGGCGAAGCGGCGCACGAGCGCGAGCGTGGAGACGTTGAGCAGGGCGATCTCGGCGAGCGCCAGGCGTGGACTGCGGGCTCGGAAGAACAGCGGCGTCCACGCGGCGTTGAGCGCGAGGTTCACGCCAAGGGCGCGGATCAGTCCGCTCCTGGCCGGCTTCGCCTCACCCGTCCAGGCCGCCGCGTCGCGCGCCCTTTCCCCGGCGGGCGCGGCCCGCGCAGACGTGTCGGCGGCGGTCAGCGCCCGTGCCCCCGCGTAGGCGATCAGCGCGTACAAGGGCGTCCAGACGAGGCCGAACGCCTGGGGCGGCGGCTGCCAGGCGGGCTTGCGCAGGCCCTCGTACCAGTCGGAGCGCGGGTCGGTGGCGAGGCCACCTGCCACCGCGGTGGCCGTGACGGCGGCGGCCGTGCCCAGCAGGTTTCGGCCGAACGTGCTCTTCAGTCCCATGCCTGCCCCCTACCCCGGTCCAGCGCGTCCATGGCGTCCCGCAGATGCCCTACCAGGGTCGTCGCGGCCGGGATCCGCTCGGGCGTGGCGTGCTGCATGATCACGTAGATGCCCCGGCGCGGCGGGTCGGCCAGCCGTACGGGTGTCACATCGCGCCGCATGGAAGCCGACAGGACGCCGGGGACGAGCGCGATGGCGTGGCCGCCGGCCACCAGCGCCATCTTCCCCATCAGGTCGGCCGCGGCGAAGTCGACGCGCGCCGAGTGACCGGCACGCGCCATGCTCTGCCGCAGCAGCGCCGCCGACCCGTCGTTGTCCTCCACCCACGTGTCCGCGGCGAGCTGTCCGATCTCGACGATGTCCCGCCCGGCCGCCGGATGGCCCGGCGGCACGATCACGCACATCTCATCGATCCCGATGAGTTCCCGTACAAGCCGGGCGTCGTCCGGCAGCCCGGGCGGCGCGTCGGTGACCGCGGCCACGTCCAGCTCGCCGCCGGTCGTCATCGCATGCAGTTGCGGGGTCAGCGCCGGCTGCAACGTCCACGGCGTGACCAGCCGGCGGAGCGCGGCCGGGACGATGCCCGCCGCCGTCGACGGCGTCGCGCCGACCGCGAGCGGCGTGGCCGGGGCGTCGTCGCGGGCCTCCTTCGCGGCGCGTACGGCACGCGCCGCCGCGTTGACGGCGACCCGCGCGTGCTGCCGGAACGCCTCCCCCGCCGCCGTCGGGACCATTCCACGCGAGTGGCGCTCCAGCAGCCGGACCCCGACCTCCCGCTCAAGGGCCGTCATCTGCCGGGACAGCGCGGATTGGGTGTAGCCGAGTTCGGCCGCGGCCGCGGAGACCGACCCCAACCGGCACACCTCGAGGTAGGCCTGCCACGAATCGAAGGACATCGGCCAAGTATGCGATATCCGCATAACTGGCATGCGAGATATGCGTTTGCGGACAAGCGCCTCATGTCGGAATGCTGATCCTCATGGCGAATTCTTCTGAGCGTTCCGTGACGGTGCTGGGGCTCGGCCGGATGGGCGGCGCGATGGCGCGGCGCCTGACCGAGGAGGGATGGGCCGTCACCGGCTGGACGCGGTCCGGCCGGAGCGTTCCCGGCGTGGAAACGGCCGCCGACCCGGCCGCCGCGGTGAAGGGTGGCGGCACGGTCGTGCTGAGCCTCTTCGACGGCCCGGCATGCGCCGAGGTCCTCGCCGCGTGCGGCGACATGTCCGGCACGCTGGTGATCAACACCAGCACGGTCTCCCCGGCGGAGGCCGCCACGCTGGCCGAGGCGGCTCGCGCCGACTACGTCCACGCGCCCGTCCTCGGGTCGGTGCCCGCGGTGACCGCCGGGACCCTGACGATCCTCGCCGGAGGTCCGGCCGAGGCCGTCGGCCGGGCCCGGCCGCCGCTGTCCGCGCTCGGCGACGTGCTGCACGTGGGCGAGGCGGCCGACGCCGCCGCGCTGAAGCTCGTGTCCAACGGCGCGCTCGCGAGCGTGCTGCTCGGCGTCAGGGACGCCCGCCGCCACGCCGCCGAACTGGGCCAGGATCCGGCGCGCACGCTCGACGTGCTCGAACGCGGCGCCCTCGGCGGCCTCGTCCGCGCCAAGCGGGCCGTTCTCGACGGCGCGGCCGCGCATGCCGAGTTCACGATCCGGGCGCTGGCCAAGGACGTGGCACTGCTGGCCGCCGGATCGCCGTCCGCCGCGCCCGTCTCGCGGCGGGTTCACCAGTCGCTTGCGACGGCGCGCCCCGATGACGACATCGCCGTGGTGTGCCACCCGGACGTCCGGTCGTTCGGCGACCGGCTCACGGTGGCGGATACGGTCGCCGTGCCGGGCGAGGTCCTCGCTCCTCTCAGGGCGTACGCCCGGGGTCATGCCACCGGCGATCCGCGGCACTTCCGTGCGGCGTTCCTGTCGACGGCGCACGTCGAGGGGATCCGCGACGGCGCGTACGTCTCGTGGGACCTCGACGCGTACTGCGGGCTGTTCGCCGGCCGCCCCGCGCCCGACGAGGCCACCAGGCGGCGCCACATCTCACAGGTGGACGCGCACGGGACGGTCGGGACCGCCACGATGACGCTGTGGCACGGCCCCGACCTGTTCACGGACGTGTTCGTGCTGGCGCGGGTGGACGGCGAGTGGCGGATCGCCAACAAGGCCTATCACCGGGCCTGACCCCCACGCCGCCGACGCACCCGCCCGCCGAGGTTGGGCCGCGGCACGCTGAGATGGGACACTGCGTGCCGTGCCGATCACGCGACGTCGTTCCCGGTGGGCGAGGCGGCCGCTGATCGGCCTGGTGGCGGTGGTGTCAGGCGCGGCCGCGGTCGTCGCGGCGCTGCTGCTCGGCGCCGACGGCGAGCTGATCAGCGCCGTGATCGCGGTGGCCGCGTTCGCCCAGCCGCTGGTGTGGGATCTGTGGCGGCGCCGGCATCAGCGGCCTTCGGCGACCGCGCCGACCGGCCGCGCGTGGCACCGCTGCCGGGCATGGCCCGTGTCGGGCCGTCGAAGCTGAACGCGGGCGGCCGGGCCGAGTTGCTGGCGATCTACGGCGGGCTCGGCTCGGGGCGGATCCTGCTCATGGGCGGGCCGGGCGCCGGCAAGTCCAGTGCCGCGATCATGCTGCTCCTCGACGCCCTGAACCATCGTAAGAACGTGGCCGATCCGGCAAGGCGCGCTCGCGTGCCGGTTCCCGTGCTGCTGACGCTGTCCGGCTGGAATCCGCTCGACCTCACGGTCACCGCGTGGGCGGCGCTGGTGACCGGTTACGCCGCGGCCGGGCTCGACCAGGCCGCCGCCGAGGCGCTGATCGAGGCCGGCCGTACGGCCCTGCTGCTCGACGGCCTCGACGACCTCCACGAGGACCTGCGCCCGGTGGCGCTCCGCGCGCTGCGCGAGCAGGCCGCCGGACGGCTCGTCCTGATCTCCCGCAGTCAGGAGCTCGCCGACGCGGTGGCCGAGGGGCACCTGCCCGGCGCCGCCCCGCTGGAACTGCGGCCGCTCACGCCCGCGCAGGCCGCCGACTGCCTGGCCCGGGCCCGGCTCCGGCCGGACGCGCCCTGGCGGCCGCGGTGGGCCTGCCGGCCGGGCTCGCCGCCGGCCCGTGGGCCGGGCTGGTGTTCGCGCTGGCAGGCGGGGCCGGAGCCGGGGCGGCGGTGCTGCGGCGAGCCGGGCGGGTCAAGGAGCCGCAGCATCCGGGCCGCATCCGCTGGACCGCGTTCGCCTCACAGCAGCCGATCACGTTCGGCCTCGCGGTCGGGATCGCGACCGGGCTCACCGCCGGATTCCAGGCCGGGCCCGCGGCCGGGCTGCGCGGCGGCGTGGCGACCACACTCGCAGCGGGGCTGCTGGCCCGGCTCGCCTACGCGCTGGCGGCGCAGCGCGACGCCGCCGCTCCGCGCCCGGCCATCGATCCGCTCACTCTGTCGGGCCCGCTCGCCTGCCGCCGCCTCGACCAGCGGCTCAGCCTCACGGCGGGGCTCTGCGCCGGGGTCGTGACGGCGCTCACCGTCGGATTCGCTGCCCTCGCCGCCGTTGGCCCGAGCGGGGCGCTCTCGGGGCTGCCGGCCGGGATCGCGGTGGCCCTTTCCGGCCTGCTCGACTCCGCGTGGTGCCCCGCGTTCTTCGCGTCCGTCCAGATCCGCCGGGCCGGCAATGGGCCGCTGCGGATGATGCGCTTCCTGGAAGACGCCCGCGCCCGCGGAGTCCTGCGTACGGCCGGGCCCGTCTACCAGTTCCGGCACGCTCGCCTCCAGGACCGCCTGGCCCGCGACGAAGAGCCTGATCAAGGGCGGACGAGGGCCGTGAGCGCCGCGCGGTCGGCCGTCGCGCGGTAGCCGTCGAGGGCGCGCAGCGCTCGAAATCCCCTGTGATGGCGAAACCTCCCCTTATGTCGCCTCATGTGGGAAAACCCGGGAAAACGGAACGCGACAAAGGTCTTCTCACCTATGGCAAGTCGTGTCATTTTCATCTTCTGAAATCAATACAGGCTCCCGGCGCGGGGGCTTCCTCGCGAAGGAGCGTCATGCGGCTCTCGGTGGACTACGCCTCCGACCGGTGCGGTACGACGGATCTCGCGTGGGGCCAGCGAGCCGTGTGGGGCGCCATCCACGACGTCGGGCCGGACAACTCGCCCTATTTCAACGTTCCCCGGCTGCTTCGCGTCCCGCGCGCGGGCGGTCCGCGCCATCCCATGGCGGCCGCCTCCGCCCTCGCCGAGGTGATGGCCCGGCATGACGCCCTGCGGTCGCGGGTGCGGCTCGGCGAGGCCGGGCCGTATCAGGAGGTGACCGCGAGCGGCACTCTCTCGGTCGAGACGGTCGAGGCGGCGCGCGGCGAGGTGGACGAGGCCGCCGACGAGCTGCTGACCCGCCTGGCCGGGCGCTCCTTCGGTGACGACGAGCCGCCGTTACGCGCCGGCCTGGTGACCGAGGACGGCGCGGTCACCCACATCGCCTTCGCCATCAGCCACGTCGTCGCCGACTGGCGCGCCGCCGACGTGGTCGTGCGCGACCTGCGGACGGCGCTGCTGCGCGGCGCGATCACGCACCGGCCGTCGTGGCAGCTGCTCGATCTCGTCCGCGAGGAGAAGACGGCGTCGGCGCGCTCCGACCGGGCCGTGACGATGTGGGAGGACCTGCTGCGGAGCGTCCCGTCCGCCACGTTCCCCGACGAGGTCGGCACGGCCGCGAGCCCGCGGTTCGCGCGGGCCGTGCTGGCCTCGCCCGCGCTCAATCACGCGGCGCACGTGCTGGCACGCCGCACGGGCGTCAGCACGGCCACGGTCCTGCTCGTGGCGGTCACCATGCTGCTGCGCGACCTGACCGGGCACGAGGCGTGCGCCATCACGCCGATCGTGCACAACAGGTTCAACGGCCGGACGCAGGACCTGGTCACCAGCCTCGACCAGCTCGGATTGTTCACCCTCGGCCCGGTGGGCGGGCTCGCCGAGACGCTCGTGCACGCCTATCCGGCGGTCCTGGCCTCCTACCGCCACGCCCGCTACAACTCGCTGGATCTGCAGGCGATGATCGACCGGGTGAGCGCCGACCGCGGCGTCTCCATGTTCCCGTCCTGCTGCTTCAACGACCTTCGCCCGGGCGAGGACCCCGGCACGCCCGCCCGCGGAGACGGGGAGTCCGAGCTGGATTGGCTGCCCGGCGGCGATCAGCGCAGCTGCGCGTTCTGCGTGGATCTGATGCGCTGGAAGGGGACGCTCGGGGTGGCGCTGAGCGCCGACACGGCCCGCCTGCCGGCGGGCGAGATGGAGTCCCTGCTGCTCCGGCTGGAGTCGGTGGTGGCCGACGCGGCCTACGCCTTGTCGTAAGTGCTTCTAGGCAAGCGGAGGCGCTGGCCGTACTATCTGGGAGCGCTCCCACGCCACGGCTCTTTGGACGGAATGTGTGACGGACTTACCTTTATCGGCAGCCCAGGAACGCCTCTGGTTCCTGCAGCAGGTCGACCCGGCCGACCCCTCGCACCACATCTCGCACAACGCCCGGGTCACCGGCCCGCTCGACGCGGCGGCGCTGACCGCGGCGCTCGGGGAGATCGTGGCGCGGCACGACGCGCTCCGCGCCCGGTTCCCCCTGCGGGACGACGTCCCCGTGCAGGTCATCGACTCCTACGACGGCTTCGAGCTGGAACGCGTCAATCACACCGGCGGTCCGGTCGAGGCGCTGGCGGGCGCGCTGGTCGACCGGCCGTTCGACCTGACGCGGGACCGGCTGATCCGGGCCACGCTCATCGCGGTCGGGCCGGAGGATCACGTCCTGAGCGTGGTGATGCACCACATCGTCGGCGACCTCCAGTCGTTCGCCGTGCTGCTGAGCGAGCTGTCGCAGTTGTATGAAGCGTTCATCGCGGGCCTGCCGTCGCCGCTGCCGCCCCTCGCCGCCCAGTGGGCCGACGTGCAGCAGATTCCCGACAGCCCCGAAGACCTTGCGTACTGGAAACGGGAGCTGGCCGAGGTGCCGCCCCTGGAGGTGGCGACCGACCGGCCGCGCCCGTTGATCGCGACCAGTGACAGCGCCCTCTATGAGCACTCGCTTCCGGTCTCCGTCGCGAAGGCGTTCACGAAGTTCGCGCGGTCACAGCGATGCACGCCGTTCATGGCGCTGATCACGGTCTATCAGGCGCTGCTGGCCGGCCGCAGCGGCCAGCAGGACTTCTGTATCGGCTTCGCGACCGGAGGCCGGGACAAGATCGAATACGAGCGGCTCATCGGCTGCTTCGTGAACACCGTCGTCCTGCGGTGCGACCTGTCCGGGGACCCGTCCTTCAGCGAGCTGCTGGCGAGGACGAGGAGCCGGCTGCTGGAGGGGCGCAACCATCAGCGGCTGCAGTTCGGGCGCGTGCTCAACGAGCTCGGGCTGGAGCGCGACCTCAGCCGCACTCCGCTGTTCCAGACCACCTTCGGCATGAACTACGGCCTCGGCGAGCACGTCATCCGGCTCGCCCACACCGAGTGCCGGTGGATCAAGGCAGGTTTCGCGCACTCGCCCCTCGAGCTCCGCCTCGACGTCATGGAACGCCGCGGCGAGTGGCAGTTGCTGCTGGTCTACAACCGCGGCCTGTTCGACGAGGACACGATCGCCGGCTACATCCGCGATTACGAGTCGATGCTGATGCGGATCGCCGAAGACCCGGAGATCCGGATCTCCCGGCTGATCGCCCCGGCCGGCGCGGAGCGCGACCGGCTGCTGAACCGGTGGAACCAGGCCCTGCCGCCCGACCTCACGCTGTTCGCCGACCTGTTCGCGGCGCAGGTGCGGGCCCGGCCGGACGCGGTGGCGGTCGGCGCGGGCCCGGAGCGGCTGACGTACGCGCAGGTGGACCGGCGTGCCGACGCGCTGGCGGCCCGGCTGGGGGTACGCCGGGGCGAGCGGATCGCCGTGTGCCTGCCGCGCACGGCCGACCTGGTGCCGGTCCTGCTGGGAGTTCACCGGGCGGGGGCCGCCTACGTGCCCCTCGACCCCGACTATCCCGGCGAGCGGCTGCGGTTCGTGCTGTCCGACAGCGCCGCCTCGCTCGTGGTGGCCACCCGCGAGACGGCCGCCGCCCTGCCGCCCCATGCCCTGCCGACCCTGCTGACGGACGAGCCGTCCGAGGACGGCGCCCCGCCCCGGCTCGAGGCGCACGGCGGCGACACGGCCTACGTGCTGTACACCTCCGGGTCGACGGGCCGCCCGAAGGGCGTGATGGTGCCGCACGCCGCGCTCGGCAACTTCCTTGCCGGGATGCGCGACCTGATCGGATCCGGCCCCGGCGACGTCTGGCTCGGCGTCACGTCGCTGTCGTTCGACATCTGCGGGCTGGAGCTCTATCTGCCGCTCGCGACCGGCGGCCGGGTGGAGATCTGCGACGCCGCGACCGCCCGCGACGGGCACGCTCAGACGCGGCTCATCAAGACCGCCGGAGTGACCCACGTGCAGACCACCCCGTCCGGGTGGCGGATGCTGCTGGACTGCGGCTTCGACGAGCCCGCGATCACCGGGCTGGTCGGCGGCGAGGCGCTCACCACCGAGCTCGCGGCCCGCCTCGACGCCGCCGTGGGGCGCCTGATCAACGTGTACGGCCCGACCGAGACCACGATCTGGTCGACCTCCTGGTCCGTCCCGCACGAGCCACGCGCCGTCCGGCTGGGCGACCCGATCCGGGGCACGCAGATCTATGTGGTGGATGACCAGCTGGAGCCGGTGCGGACCGGAGTGCCGGGCGAGCTGGTGATCGGCGGGGCCGGGGTCAGCCTGGGCTACCTCGGGCGGCCCGCGCTCACGGCCGAGCGCTTCACGCCCGACCCGTACGGCACGCCCGGCGGGCGCCTCTACCGCACGGGCGACGTCGTCCGCCGTCTCCCCGACGGAGGGATCGAGTACGTCGGCCGCCGCGACAACCAGGTCAAGATCCGTGGATACCGGATCGAGCTGGGCGAGGTCGAATCGGCCTGCGAGGCCATCCCCGGGGTCGACCAGGCCATCGCCGCCGCGCACGACGACAACCTGATCGTCTACCTGGTCGGCGCCGCCGAGCCCGAGCACGTGCGGGCCACGCTGGCCGAACGCCTGCCCGGATACCTGGTGCCGGCCCGTCTCATCCCCCTGGACGCGCTGCCGCTGACCCCGAACGGCAAGCTCGACCGGAGCGCCCTGCCCGCCCCGTCGGCCGAACGCTCGGAGTTCGTGCCCCCGCGAAGCGACGCCGAGCAGCTGATCGCCGACATCTGGTGCGAGGTCCTCGGCCTGGATCAGGTCGGCGCCCTTGACGACTTCTACCGCCTCGGCGGCCACTCCCTGCTCGCCGTGCGGGTGAGCGCCCGGATCCTCGGCACGGCCGGCGTCGAGCTGCCCATCCTCGACCTGTTCACCAACCGCACGGTCGCCACCCTGGCCGCCCACATCGAGCAGCTGCTCATCGCCGAACTGTCCCAGCTGTCCGTCGAAGAGGTCGAGCGCCAACTCGACACCCACCGCTGACTTTTATCGATTTCGACAAAACTTGGCTCGAAGCCAAAAGAAGGTCTTCACGAGGCAGCGGAAGTGCGGTACGTTCCAGGCGAATCGCTTGGGACCGAGCAAGCGCTCCCTCAAGGAGTGGTGGGTGAAGACGAACCGGCCGGAGAACGCGCATCAGGCGGCACTGCTGCGCCTGTTGCGCGACGGGCCCCGATCACGGGCCGAGCTCGCCGACCTCACCGCCGAGCCGGCCACACCGGCCGGCGCCCCCGTGACGCCTCCGCCACCCGGGGCCGCCTTCGGCCACCCGTGGCGGATGTCCCGGTCGAAGCTCAACGCCGAGCTCGACCGGCTGGTGGAGCTGGGGCTGGCCGAGCCGGACGGCCTCGCGGCGTCCCGGGGAGGCCGCCGATCCAGCCGCGTACGGCTGTCGCACGCCACCCGCTTCGCCGGGATCGACATCGGGGCGACCTCGGTCGACGTGGCGGTCACCGACGGCGAGCTCCGCGTGCTCGGCCACGTGAGCGAGCCGTGCGACGTGCGGCTCGGCCCGGCCCACGTGCTGGACCGGGTGCTCACGCTCGCCGGGAAGCTGAAGGAGCAGGGGCTGTTCACCCAGCTCCACGGCACCGGAATCGGGGTGCCAGGCCCGGTCAGCTTCGCGGAAGGGGTCCCGGTCGTGCCACCGATCATGCCGGGCTGGGACCGTTATCCGGTCCGCGAGACGGTCAGCCAGGAGCTCGGCTGCCCGGCCATGCTGGACAACGACGTCAACATCATGGCTCTCGGGGAGTTGCACGCCGGGCTGGCACGCCAGGTGGACGACTTCCTGCTCGTGAAGATCGGCACAGGCATCGGCTGCGGCATCGTGGTCGACGGCAAGATCTATCGTGGCGTTTCCGGCAGCGCGGGAGACATCGGGCACATCCGGGTCGACGAGCTCGGCCCAGTGTGCGCGTGTGGCAACACCGGCTGCCTGGAGGCCTACTTCGGCGGAGCCGCCCTGGCCGGTCAGGCCCAGGCCGCGGCGCGCGCGGGGGCCTCGCCGTATCTGGCGGAGCGGCTGGCCACGGCCGGCGCGCTGTCCGCCGAGGATGTGGCCGCGGCCGCGGCGCAGGGCGACGTGGCGGCGATCCAGCTCATCAGGGACGGCGGGCAGCGCGTCGGCCAGGTCCTGGCCGGATTGGTCAGCTTCTTCAACCCAGGGCTCGTGATCATCGCGGGCGGGGTGGCCCGGCTGGGCCACGTCCTGCTCGCGGAGATCAGGAGCGTCGTCTACCGCAGGTCGCTCCCCCTGGCCACCGGCAACCTGCCCATCGTCCTCTCCGAACTGGAGGACGCCGCGGGGGTCGTGGGGGCGGCCCGCCTCATCAGCGACCACGTTTATTCCGCCTGACATCCGCTCGACCCGACATCCCGCGCAACGGCCCCGCGTCCGGGCCCGTGGCACCGTCCGTGAATCCCTCAATCAACCCCTGAGGACGCGATGCTGGAAGTACGCAACATCGTCAAACACTTCCCCGGGGTGCGCGCGCTCGACGGCGTCGACCTCGACGTACGCGCCGGCGAGGTGCACTGCCTGCTCGGCCAGAACGGCGCGGGCAAGTCGACCCTCATCAAGATCCTCGCGGGCGCGCACCAGCCCGACTCCGGGACCATCTCCTTCGACGACAAACCCATCCGGCTGGCCACCCCGACCGCCGCCATGCGGGCCGGGATCGCCACCATCTACCAGGAGCTCGACCTGGTCGACGGGTTGAGCGTGGCCGAGAACGTGTTCCTCGGCCACGAGCACTCGCGGTTCGGCTTCAACCGGCGCGGCGAGAGCCGCCGCGCGACGGCAGGGCTGCTGGCCCGGCTGGGGCATCCGGAGATCCCGCCGGACGCCGAGGTGGGCGGGCTCTCCCCGGCCGCCAAGCAGATCGTCAGCATGGCGCGCGCCCTGTCGCACGACGCCCGGCTGATCATCATGGACGAGCCGTCGGCCGCGCTCGCCCACGACGAGGTGGCCAACCTCTTCCGGATCATCCGGGATCTGGCCGCGCACGGCGTCTCGGTCGTCTACATCTCGCACCGGCTCGAGGAGATCCGCGAGATCGGCGACCGGGTGACCGTGCTCAAGGACGGGCGGGCGGTCGCGTCCGGGCTGCCCGCCCACGACACCCCCACCCGCGAGATCGTCTCGTTGATGACGGGACGCTCCATCGAGCACGCCTTCCCCGACCGCACCGGCGCCGAGTTCGGCGACGATGTCCTGCGCGTCACCGAGCTCACGATCCCCGGCGTCGTCGACCGGGTGTCGTTCACGGTGCGGGCCGGGGAGATCGTGGGTCTCGCGGGCCTGGTCGGCTCCGGCCGGTCCGAGATTCTCGAGGCCGTGTACGGCGCCCGGCCCGCGTCCGGGACGGTCACGGTCAGGGGCCGTCCCGTACGCGGGGGGCCGCACGGCGCGGTCCGCCTCGGCCTCGGGCTCGCCCCCGAAGAGCGAAAGGCGCAGGCGCTGCTGCTGGACCAGAGCGTCGCCGCCAACATCACGCTGGCCACGCTCGGCAACCACGCCCGCTTCGGCTGGATCGACCGGCGCGGCGAGCGTGCCGCGGCCCGGCGGCTCATCGAGACCCTCGACGTACGACCTCCGGACCTCGACCGGCCCATCCGGACGCTGTCGGGCGGCAACCAGCAGAAGGCCGTGCTGGCCCGCTGGCTCGCCGAGGACAGGACCGTCCTGCTGCTGGACGAGCCGACCCGCGGCGTCGACGTGGGGGCCAGAGCGGAGCTGTACGCCCTGATCAACCGGCTGGCCGGGCAGGGCATCGCGATCCTGCTGGTCTCCAGCGAGGTCCCCGAGGTCCTCGGGCTGGCCGACCGGGTCCTGGTGATCCGCGACGGCCGGATCATCCATCAGGCCCCGGCGGCGGACCTCGACGAGCACGCCGTCCTCGACATGATCATGGAAGGGAGCGCGCTGTGATCGACACCCGGCAGCGCGGGAACGTGGCGGGCCGCGAGGCCGTCTGGCGCCGGATCACCGGCACACGGCACGCGGGGCTGGTCGTCGCGCTCGCCCTGCTCGCGGTGATCGGGCTGGTCACGGTGCCCGACACCTTCGCCACGTCGTCGAACCTCGTCAGCATCCTCGCCCTGGCCTCCACCATCGGCGTGATCACGGTCGGCATGACCTTCGTGATCATCGGCGGCGGCATCGACCTGTCGGTCGGCGCCGTCATGGCGCTGGCCAGCGTCTGGGGCACCACTCTCGCCACCCAGTCGTACGGCCCGGCCGTCATGGTGCTCTGCGCCGTCCTGGTCGGCGCCGGCGCGGGCCTGGTCAACGGGGTGCTCGTGGCGTACGGGCGGCTGGTGCCGTTCATCGCGACGCTGGCCATGCTGGTCGCGGCGCGCGGCCTGGCGCAGCGCATCTCGGAGAAGAAGACCCAGCTCGTGCAGAGCGCCAACGACGTGATCGTGAGCCTCTCGACCACGCGGTGGCTCGGGCTGCCGCTGCTGGTCTTCCTGTTCGCGCTGGTCGTGGTGGTCGGCTGGCTGGTGCTGAACCGCACCACCTTCGGCCGCCGCACCTATGCGGTAGGCGGCAACCCGGAGGCCGCGAGGCTCGCCGGCATCAACATCCGCCGCCACACGATGTACCTCTACGCCCTGTCCGGCCTGTGCTGCGGCATCGCCGCGGTGATCATCATGGCCCGGACGACGACCGGGTCGTCCACCCACGGCGACCTGTACGAACTGGACGCGATCGCCGCCGTCATCATCGGCGGCACGCTGCTCAGCGGCGGCCGCGGCACGATCACCGGATCCATCCTCGGCCTGCTCATCTTCACCGTCATCACCAACCTGTTCATTCTCAACGGCCTCGACACGAGCGACCAGCTCATCGCCAAGGGCTTGATCATCGTGATCGCCGTTCTGCTCCAACGTCGCAACGCCCTCGGAGGCACGTCATGACACAGATCCCCACCCGCCGCGCCTTCTTCGTCGGAGGGGCCGTACTGGGCGCCGGAGCCCTCGCGACCGCCTGCACCAGCAACGCCCCCGCCGCCGCGCCGAGTTCGGCCGCCGCCGCACCGCAGCCGGCCGCGACCGGCGGGAACGACGCCGCCGGCACCGCGGTGACCATCGGCTTCTCGGCCCCGGCCGCCGACCACGGCTGGATCGCGGCCATCGCGAGGAACGCCGAGTCGGCCGCCAAGACCTACAGCGACGTCACGTTCAAGCCGGTCGACCCGACCAACGACATCAACCAGCAGATCGCCGCGGTCGAGTCGCTCATCCAGGCGAAGGTCGGCGTCATCGTGATGCTGCCCAACGACGGCGAGCAGCTGAACCAGGTGGCGCGGCAGGCCATGGACGCCGGCATCCCCGTGGTCAACCTCGACCGCATCTTCCCCGACAAGCTGTCGTACCGGACCTGGATCGGCGGCGACAACTACGGCATGGGCGTGGCCGCCGGCCACTACATCGGCAAGAAGCTCAAGGACAAGGGCGTGTCCAACCCGGTCATCGTCGAGATCCAGGGCATCGCCACGCTGCCGCTGACCCAGGACCGCAGCAAGGGCTTCGCCGACGCCCTGTCCACGTACGGCTTCACGGTCACCGCCAAGCAGGACGCCAAGTTCACGGTCGAGACCGGCACCCAGGTCGCGACCAACCTGCTGCAGGCGCACAAGAAGATCGACGCCATGTGGAACCACGACGACGACCAGGGCATCGGCGTGCTGGCCGCCATCAAGGAGGCCGGGCGCAACGAGTTCTTCATGGTGGGCGGCGCCGGCTCGGCCAACGCCATGCGCGACATCCAGTCGGGCAACAGCGTGCTGGAGGCCACCGTCACCTACTCCCCCACGATGGCGTCGTCGGCGATCAAGCTGGCCCGGTTGATCGGCCAGGGCAAGGGAATGTCCGACCTGGTGGAGAACGAAGTGCCCTCGTCGATCACGCTGGCCTCCGAGACGATCACAAAGGACAACGTCGCCAAGTACATTCAGCTGGGCTTTGAGTCATGACGACACCAATCGGGGTTGGGCTCGTCGGACACGAGTTCATGGGACGTGCTCATTCGCACGCCTGGCGGTCGGTGGGGGCGGTCTTCGGGCCGGCCCTCACCCCGGTCATGGCGGTTCTGGCCGGCCGCACGCCTGACCGGGCCGCCGCGGCGGCGGCCCGGCTGGGCTGGGCGTCGTCCACCGGCGACTGGCGCGACCTGCTCGACCGCGACGACGTCCAGATCGTCGACGTGTGCACGCCCGGCGACTCGCACGCCGAGATCGCGATCGCCGCGCTCGAGGCGGGCAAGCACGTCCTCTGCGAGAAGCCGCTGGCCAACACGCTCGCCGAGGCCGAGGCGATGGCCGCCGCCGCGCGCAAGGCAGCGGCGGCCGGGGTGCGCAGCATGGTCGCCTTCAACTACCGGCGGGTCCCGGCCGTGGCGCTGGCCCGCCGGCTGGTGGCCGAGGGCGCGCTCGGCGAGATCCGCCACGTGCGCGCCCAATATCTGCAGGATTGGATCGTCGACCCGCAGTTCCCCCTGGTCTGGCGGCTGCAGAAGGACAAGGCCGGGTCGGGCGCGCTGGGCGACATCGGCTCGCACGCCGTCGACACGGCCCAATATGTGACCGGCCAGCGGCTCATCGGGGTGTCGGCGCTGACCGAGACCTTCATCAAGGAGCGCCCGATCGCGGCCGGGTCCACGGGCCTGACCGCCTCCGGGACGTCGGAGACCGGCGCCGTCACGGTCGACGACGCCGCCCTGTTCATCGGACGGCTGTCCGGCGGCGGCCTGGCCTCGTTCGAGGCGACCAGGTTCGCGCTCGGCCGCAAGAACGCGCTGCGCCTTGAGATCAACGGCTCGGCCGGCAGCCTCGCCTTCGATTTCGAGGCCATGAACGAGCTCTGGGTGGACGAGGGCGGCACCGGCTTCCGCCGGATCCTCGTGACCGAGCCCGACCATCCGTACACCGGCGCGTGGTGGCCGCCCGGGCACGGCCTCGGATACGACCACGCGTTCACCAACGAGATCGCCGACTTCCTCGACGCGGTCGCGACCGGCGCCGATCCCGCGCCGTCGTTCGAGGACGGCCTCCGCGTGCAGCGGGTGCTGGCGGCCGTGGAGCGGAGCGCGGCCGGGCAGAGCGCGTACACCACAGTGGAGGAGTCATGACGAGACCCGTCACCCTGTTCACCGGCCAGTGGGCCGACCTGCCCTTCGAAGAGGTGTGCCGGCTGGCCGCCGAGTGGGGCTACGACGGCCTGGAGATCGCCTGCTGGGGCGATCACTTCGAGGTCGACAAGGCGCTCGCCGACTCCACGTACGTGGCCAGGAAGCGGGAGACCCTGGAGAAGTACGACCTCGGGGTGTGGGCCATCTCCAACCACCTGGTGGGGCAGGCCGTGTGCGACCCCATCGACGCCCGGCACAAGGCCATCCTCCCGGCCCGGCTGTGGGACGCCGATCCGGAGACCGTACGGCGCAACGCGGCCGAGGAGATGAAGGACACGGCTCGCGCGGCCGCCCTGCTCGGGGTGAACGTCGTGATCGGGTTCACCGGGTCGTCGATCTGGCACACGGTGGCCATGTTCCCGCCCGTCGCCGCCGAGACGATCGACGCCGGATACCAGGATTTCGCCGACCGGTGGCATCCGATCCTCGACGTGTTCGACGAGGTCGGCGTCCGGTTCGCGCACGAGGTCCACCCCAGCGAGATCGCCTACGACTACCACACGACGGTCCGCGCGCTCGACGCGGTCGGGCGCCGACCGGCCTTCGGGCTGAACTGGGACCCCTCGCACATGGTGTGGCAGGATCTCGACCCGGCCGGCTTCATCCTCGACTTCGCCGACCGGATCTACCATGTGGACTGCAAGGACGCCAAGGTCCGCACGGGCGACGGGCGGCGCGGCCGGCTCGCCTCCCACCTCGCCTGGGCCGACCCGCGGCGCGGCTGGGACTTCGTGTCGACCGGCCACGGCGACGTGCCCTGGGAGGACTGCTTCCGCGCGCTCAACCACATCGGCTACGACGGGCCCATTTCGATCGAGTGGGAGGACGCCGGCATGGACCGCCTGCACGGCGCCCCCGAGGCGCTGGCGTTCATCCGCGGGCTGAACGCCATCACCCCGCCCGCCGCGGCCTTCGACGCGGCGTTCTCGTCGTCGTGACGCCGCGGCGGGATTCAGTGCTGTAGCAGGGTCTCGTCCTCGACCAGGAAGCCGCCTGACTGGTGGTGCCACAGGCGGGCGTACGTGCCGTGGGCCTCGAGCAACTCGCCATGAGTGCCCTTCTCCACGACCCGGCCCTGGTCGAGGACGACCAGCTGGTCCATGCGGACCACGGTGCTCAGCCGGTGGGCGACGACCACGGCGGTCCGGTCCTCCATCAGCCGCCACAGCGCCTCCTGGACGAGGATCTCGCTTTCCGAGTCCAGGGCGCTGGTCGCCTCGTCCAGCAGCAGGATCGGGGCGTCGCGGAGGATGGCCCGGGCCAGCGCCACCCGCTGCCGCTGACCGCCGGAGAGCTTGACGCCGCGCTCGCCGACCAGCGTGTCGAAGCCCTTCGGCAGGTCGTCGGCGAACTCGGTGACGTGCGCCGCCTCGGCGGCCCGCATGATCTCGGCCTCGGTGGCCTCCGGCCGGGCGAAGGCGATGTTGGCGCGCAGCGTCCGGTGGAACATGGCCGGGTCCTGCGGCACGTACGCGATCATGCCGCGCAGGTCGGCCTGGCGCATCCGGCTGATGTCCTGGCCGCCGATCAGGATCCGGCCGCCGTCGATGTCCATCAGGCGGAGCAGCAGCCGGGTGAACGTGGTCTTGCCACCGCCGGACCGGCCCACCAGCCCGATCTTCGTGCCGGACGGGATGTCGAGGTCGAGGCCGTCGAACAGGAGCGGGTTGCCGCCGTGCGCGAAGGCCACCCGCTCGAAGCGGACGCCGGCGTCGCGGACGCGGAGCGGCTGCGGGTCGGCCGGATCCGCCACGGCGGGCGGCTCCAGCAGCAGCTCGGTGAACTGGGCCGCCTCGGTGAGCACGCTCTCCATGCGACGGTAGATCTGGTTGAACTCGAACATGATGCTGGTCGTGTTCGAGTAGTAGGTGAAGGTGACCACGATCGCCTCGATCCCGAGACCGCCGCGCAGCGCCACCGCGAACAGCAGGCCGAGCGCGCCCGTCAGGATCGACATCGGGGCGACGATGGTGTCCACCCGAAGGTTGCCGTAGTCCCAGGAGCGCAGCGAAAGGGTGCGCTGCTCGGCCAGCCGGGCCCGGTGCTCGGTGGCCTCGCGGCGCTCGGCCGCGAACGCCCGCACCGAGTCCATGTTGGCCAGCACGTCGGCGACGTGGCCCGACACCCGGACCTTGGCCTCCTCGCGGAGGTCGACCAGCGCCTGGCGGCGCCGGATGAGCGGGATGACGAACAGCGCCGTCAGGAAGATCAGGCCGACGAGCACCAGGACCAGCAGCGGGTGGTACTGCCAGAGCACCACCGAGGCGAAGATCAGGGGCACCAGCTTGGCGACGATCGAGAAGGCCAGCGTGTCGGCGAACTCCTCGAACCCGGAGGAGAAGTTCAGCACCCGTTTGGTCAGCGACCCGGCGAAGTTGTCGTGGAAGAACGCGGCGTCCTTGGCCAGCAGCTCGTCCATGCCCACCACGCCGAGGTGCTCGATGCCGCGGGCGTCGGTGCGGTTGAGGCAGTGCAGGCCGGCCCGCCAGAACACCTCGCCGAGCAGCATCAGCCCGGCGAAGGTCAGCACGTACGGCACGAGGTCGGACAGCGCGCCCTCGCCGACGCGCGACAGGTGCCCGACCAGCCCGGCCACCGCGAGCGGCGCCAGCAGGAAGAGGCAGATGTTGCCGAGCGCCGGCAACAGCAATCCGGGGGCGGCCACACGCCGCATACGCAGCAGTTCGCCGCTGTAGTAGCGAAGGGCCAGCAGCATCGCGGGCCTGCGGACGGAGGATGCGCGCACCGACGCCTGGAGCCCGGATTCCTCCGCTGATCCCACCGCAGTCATCGTGCCCTCCCCTGTCGGCCCCACCCGCCTTGGCAATGGTGCCTTCGGCGCGCGGCGAGAGCGAACGATTTTCCGCGTGGTGGATCTCCGCATAGTCCGAATGCGGTTGAACGCGCCTTGCTGGTCGTATGCGCCATCTCATGTACTGCTGTCGGCTGATGGGAGCCCCACGAGGAGAGGCAAATCGGGCCGATGCGCAACATTCTCGTTACCGGTGGCTCGCGCGGAATCGGGCGCGCCATCGTTTCCCGATTCGCGCGAGCGGGCGACACCGTCTGGTTCACCTACCACCGAGGGGCGGCCGAGGCGCGGGAGCTCATCGGCGAACTGGCCGGCTGCCCGCGGCCGCGGGCCTTCCCGTTCGCGCAGGGCGACTGGGACAGCCACACCGCGCTGATGGAACGCCTGCCGGGCCCGGTCGACGTGCTGGTGAACAACGCGGCCGTCGGCTCGCGCACGGTCGAGATGTATTCGGGGCCCGAGGCGTACCAGCGGGACCTCGCCATGCTGCGGATCAACGCGCTCGGGCCGCTCTGGCTGATCCAGGCGGTCGCGGCCGGCATGGAGCGGCGCGGCGGCGGCAAGATCGTCAACATCTGCAGCGTCGGCGGCGGCATCACCCAGTTCGCGGGGTTCGCCCATTCCGACGGCATGAGCAAGGCGGCCCTGGCCCACCTGACCCGGCAGCTGGCCGCCGAGTGGGCGCACAGCCCGATCGACGTCTTCGCGCTCTGCCCGGGCGCCACCGACACGCCCATGTTCCACGCCAGCACGCTGGACGGGCTCGGCCCCGGAGAGCGGGCCGCGGTCGAGGCCGCCCTGCCCGGCGGCCGGCTGCTGTCGCCCGGCGAGCTCGCGGAGATCGTGTTCTGGCTGGCCGGCCCGCATTCCGCGGCCATGCACGGGGCCGTCATCGACGCCTCGCTCGGCCTCGGCTCGGCGCCCGGGCTGCTCAGCCGCAAGGCGGAGGTGTCATGACGTCCGCGACCGCGCGGCGGCTGACGGCCGGCGCTCCGGCCATCGCGGAGGCCCACTTCCGCGCCGAGGCCGATCCGTACGATCCCGAGCGCAATCCGGACGGCTACCTCAACCTGGGCACGGCGGAGAACCGGCTGGTCTGGGATCTGCTGGCGCCGCGCCTTGCCGCCTGCCCGCCGCTGACCGGCGACGCCGCCCGCTACGGCCCGCTCTACGGAACGCCCGAGTTCCGGCGGCGCGTCGCGGCCTTTCTCGGCCCGCATGTCGATCCCGGCGACCTGGTCGTCGTCTCCGGCGCCACGGCGGCGCTGGACGTCGTCGCCACGGCGCTCTGCGACCCCGGCGAGGTCATCGTGACGCCGGCGCCCTACTACGGGGCGTTCGACGTCGATCTGGCCGGGCGATCGGGGGCGCGGCTGCGGCCGGCGGCCGGCGGCGCGTTCGAGATCGACCCGGCCGCCGTGGCGTGCGCGATCACCGAGGCCCGCCGCGACGGGCTCGTGGTGCGGGCGATCGCCATTTCCTCGCCGCACAACCCGCTCGGCGTGGTGCACCCGCGCCAGCTGCTCCGCGAGCTCGCCCAGGTCGCCGCGGAGCTTGACGTGGACGTCATCAGCGACGAGATCTACGCGAACTGCGTGTTCGGTCGCACGCCGTTCACGCCGATGGCGGGCCTGCCCGGTTCGCCGCTGCCGGCCCATCGCGTGCACACCGTATGGGGATTCGCCAAGGACTTCGGGCTGCCCGGCTTCAAGGCCGGCGTCCTTCACACCACCGACCCCGCGGTGCGGGCCGCGGCGCGCGAGCTCGCCTACTTCGCGCCGCTGTCCACGCAGACCCAATCCACCCTGGGCGAGTTGCTGGGCGACGCCGCCTGGATCGCCGCGTTCCTCGCCGAGAGCGCCGACCGGCTCGGGCGCTCGTACGCCGCGGCGGCCGCCCTGCTCGACGCCCACGCCATCGAGTACGTCCCCGCCGAGGCGGGATTCTCGATATTCGCGCGCCTGAGCGACGCCGAGTGCCCGGACGAGGAACTGCGGCTCTGGCGGGAGCTGCTGGAACGCCTGCGGGTGAGCATTTTGCCGGGGCGGCTGTTCCACTGCCCGCGGCCCGGCTGGTTCCGCGTCTGCCACAGCGTGCCCGCGGCCACCGTGAGGACGGCGCTCACCCGGGTCGGCGCGCACCTCGCGAGGGCGGCCCGGTGAGCGGGGCGTTCGGCCGCTGGTACGAGCAGGCCGGGGTCCGGTCGGGGCCGCGGCGGATCTTCGTGGACGACCGGGCCGAGGGCACGGTCTTCTTCCCCCGGCGGCTGGTGCCGCATCTGGCGCACGAGGCGGTCCGCGACCTCGGCGACGACGTCCACGAGGCGCTGACGCTGCGCCACCTCTACCAGTTCCTGCATTCCACGACCCACGTCGAGACCCGGGTCGTCAACCAGGGCGCGGAGCGCATCGCCAACGGCCGCAGCGGCGTCGAGGTCAGCGTGGCCGAGCGGCTGGACGCGTTCAAGGTGTACGCGGACGAGGGCTACCACGCGCTCTACAGCCTCGACCTCGCCGCCCAGGTCGCCGCCGCGACCGGGGTGGCGGTCCCCGACTGGGACTACGGAACCTTCGTCGACCGGCTCGCGCGCACCGCGGCGGACGCGCTGCCCGATGCCCCCGTGCTGGCCCAGCTGCTCCAGGTCGTCGTCTTCGAGACCCTCGTCACCGCGGTCCTGAACGAGCTTCCTGCCGATCCATCGGTGGTGGGAACCGTACGGGACCTGATCCGGGATCACGCCCGCGACGAGGGCCGCCACCACCGGTTCTTCGCCGCGTTCTTCCACCGGCTCTGGCAGGGGCTCGGCGCGGGCGAACGGCGGGCCGTCGCGGGATGCCTGCCGGGCCTGATCCTCGACTGCCTGCGCGCCGACGTCGCCCCCGTGCGCGCCTCGCTGGCGCTGGCCGGGCTCGGCCGGGACGCGATCGAGGCGGTCGTCGCCGACTGCTACAGCGCGGCCGGCGATCCCGCGCGAATCCGGCAGATCACCCGCGCTACTGTCGGCATGTGCAGGTCGGCAGGAGTGTTCGCGGTGCCGGGAGCCGCCGACGGCTTCGCGGCGCGCGGCCTCGACCCGGAGGCCGCCGAGTGAGCGCCGGAAGCCATCAGAGCTACCAGAGCTACCTGCGGCTGCCTCAGCTGCTGGCCCAGCAGGTGCCGCTGAGCCGCCCGGCCGTCCACGGCGAGCTGCTGTTCATCGTCGTGCACCAGACGCACGAGCTGTGGTTCAAGTCGCTGCTGCACGATCTCGCGGCGATCCGCGACGCGCTGCTCGACGGACGGCCGTGGCCGGCCCGCGATCTCTTCTGGCGCGTGCACCGGGTGACCGAGCTGCTGATCGAGCAGGTCACGATCCTGGAGAGCCTGCCGCACCGGGAGTTCCTCCTGCTCCGCGACGCGCTCGGCCAGGCCAGCGGCCTCCAGTCGGCCCAGTTCCGCGAGCTGGAGACGCTCAGCGGCGGGCGGCGCGCGGGGGCCGGGCCGAGCGTCTGGGACGCCTACCTCGCCCTGGTCGGCGCACGGGGGCTGCCGGTCGACGGACGGCTGCCCGACTCCCTCGACGAGATCGAGGCCTCCCCCGACGTCTTCCCCGACCTGTGCGGCCTGGCCCAGGATCTGCGCCGGCACGACGAGCTCTGGATCACCTGGCGGCAGCGGCACCTGCTGATGGCCGAAGGCTTCATCGGCGCCGTGCCGGGCACCGGTGGCACCGGCGGCACGGCCTTCCTCGCCTCCCGGGCCGCCCACCGCTACTACCCGCTGCTCTGGCGCACGCCGTCCTGCCTGGCCGCCGCCCATGAGTGACATCCTGAGCCGCCCCGGGCCGCCGCCCGATCGGACCATCCCGTACGGCCCGCACGCCGACCAGGTCATCGACCTGTGGCTGCCGCCGGCGACGAGCCGGGGCTGGGTCGCCTACCTGCACGGCGGGTTCTGGCGTCCGGAATACGACCGCTCTCATGCCCGCCCGCTCGCGGCCGCCCTCGCCGCGACCGGGCTCACGGTCGCGCTGCCCGAATACCGCCGCACGGGCTGGCCCGAGATCTTCGACGACGTGCACCACGCCATGAACGCCTTCACGGCGCTGGCCGAAGGTCCCACGCTCTGGTCAGGGCACTCGGCTGGCGGGCATCTGGCGCTCTGGGCGGCGGCACGCCACCGGCTCCCGCGCGCGTCCGCCTGGTTCCACCCGTCGCCGCGGGCGCCTGTCGTCGCGCTCGCGGGGTGCTGCTCGCTCGAACGCTGCGCGGCCTGGCATCTCGGCGCCGACGCGGCCGTGGCCCTGCTCGGCGGGATCCCCGCCGACGTGCCGGAACGCTACGCGCTGGCCGACCCCGGCGCCCTGCTCCCCCTCGGCGTCCCGATCACCCTGGTTCACGGGACCGACGACGACCGCGTCCCGGTCGCCATGAGCCGCGAGTTCGGGGCCGACGCGACCGCCCGCGGCGACGCGGTCCGTCTGGTCGAGATCACCGGGGCCGATCACTTCGACCTCATCGACCCCCTTTCCCCCGCCTGGCCCCAGGTGGCCGCCGCCCTCACCCCCTGAGGGACGGGGAACCGCGGCGTGGGGGCCGTGCGTTCGGGTCTATGTGTAGTGAATCCCCTAATGAAAATCCTATGGCGAACGCCCCATAGTGGTGCCCATAGTTGTCCTGGAAAGGAGGTGATGAATGTCTTATCGATCACTAAAACCCAGCATTTCGCCTGAAGTCGGACCGATCGGATCGGTTAACATCCGGCGGCCCCGTCCTGCGCAATGGGAAATGCCGCAGCTGATCCCTTATACCGGCGGCAGGCTGAGCTGCCGGCGTGACACCGAATAAACGGCGGGAAGATTCACGTGACCGAGCCATCCCACACTCCATGTGGCGTCCGCGAGGCGGCGCACCCGCGCCCGCCGTTCTCGCGGACGTTCAGGACCGGACAAAGGACCGGTCAGAGGGTGATCCAGTGCGTGGCCACGGCCGTCCCGTTCTCCGTACGGCACTGCAGGTAGAAGGGCGCGGCGGGGATGGGGCGGAGGGTGAAGCAGCCGACCTCGTCGGTCGTCGCCACGAACTCCTCGCCGGAAAGAAATCGGACCCGCACGTCCATCACCCGATAGGGGATCACCTGCCCGAGGACCGCGTCCTGCGTGATCTCCAATTCGAAGGTGAGTTCAGGGCACGCGAAAGTCAGCGCGCGCAACGGCGCCGACTCCTCGCGGGTGAGCGCGCCGACCCGGCCGGCGTCGAATTCGGAGTCATAAGTGAGCGCCGCGAGTTCCGCGTCCGCGTCGCTCCAGGTGAATTTCCACGCGAATATGGCATCGCCCATCTCGATCAGCTCGGGGGGCACCTCGTCGGCGGCCCGCAGCGCCTCCGCGAGTTCCGCCAGCAATTCGTCGTCATCCCAATGGTGAGCCATCTCCGCTCCCCGTTTCGTCATCGGCCGAGGGGCCGAGAAAACCCTTCAGGTGCGGGCTCCGGCGAAGCTTGGCCAGACATCTGCCGCGAGTGGGGCCGATCCGTCCTATCGGGACGCACAGCCGTGCCGCGATCTCGGCGTACGAAAGGGACGTGTCCTCCATGAGCATCAGCAGCAGGCTCCGGCAGTGCTCGGGGAGCTCGGCGAAAGCGGCCCGGAGGGCGGCCTGACGCTCGGCCCGCTCCAGCTCCTGCCCGATCGCCACCGACTCGTCGCCCGCCTCCCGGTCGAAGTCCAGCACATGCTCCTTGCCCTCCCGTCTGCGCGCCGCCTGGGCGGTGTGCAGGCACTCCCGCCGGGTGATGGTCGCAAGCCAGCCCGTGAACGCCTCGGGCTGCTGCAGGGAGTCGAACTTCTCCCATACGCGCAGCCAGACGACCTGGCCGACGTCCAGCCCGTCCTCCCGGCTCAGCCGGTAATGGTGACAGATGGCCCCCACGAACGGGGTGTAGCGCTTCAGCAGTCGCCGCCACGCATCCTGATCACCTTTCCGCGCGCGCTCGACCAGGTCGGCCACGGAATGATCGTCTGCCATGGGCCCTCCTCAGGAAGTCAAAGGGGGACATCGGCGCGCTCCCCCTCGCAGGTCCGCGGCAGGCCGCGATGCGGCCGCCTGGACACCGGCTGATGGCAGACGCGAGTGACGATCATTCGAGTTTCCTTTCCACGGGACACACATGCCGCTCGTCTTGAAGAGGGGGGCCACCGCCTCCTGATACATCCAAGGCAGAAAATCCCCGGGAAATCACGGCCACGGCCGGATCCGGCCATCGCGCGGATATCGCCGGGCTGATACATCACAGGCAGCAGACCTTCGGCCACACTTCGTGGATGAACACCGCCGCGCCCGATCCCGCCGGGGAACTGCTCCGGATGGCGGAGGCCGATCCGGCGCGGCTGCGCGGCATGGCGGCTCCGTACAGCTCCGGCGCGGATCCGGCCCTCGCCTCGGTCGCCGAACGGGCCCTGGGCGTGGCCGCCATCCACCTCGACGATCTGGGCACCGCCGCCGCGCACCTCCGCAACGCCATGCGCCTGGCCCGGCGGGCGGGCGACCCCGCGCTGGCCGCCGAGGCCCGGATCAGGCTGGCCTTCGTGTCGAGCCTCCGGGGCCGGCCGCAGCAGGCCATCGCCGAGATCGATCTGGCGCTGCCCGACCTCCACGGGATCGCGCGGGCCCGGGCCGATGTCCAGCGCGCCGCCGTGTTCAACCACCTCGGCCGGCACGACGACACGGTCGCCTCCTCCCGGCTCCCGATCAGCACCTTGCGCCGGACGGGTGACGGGCTGTGGCTGCAGCGTGCGCTGTCCAACCGGGCCGTCGCGTACGGCCATCGGATGGAGTACGCGGCGGCCGAGGCCGACCTCCGCGAGGCCGAGTCCATCTGCCTGTCGCTCGATCTGGACCTGTCGCTCGCCGTCGTGCAGCTCAACCTCGGGTGGGTCAGATCGCGGCGCGGCGACGTGCCGGCCGCGCTCGGCTACCTCGACCAGGCCGAACGGACCTTCCGCGCGTTCGGCGCGCATCAGCTGGGGTGGCTGCTGAGCGACCGCAGCGAACTGCTGATGTCGGTGGGCCTCATCGGCGAGGCGCGAGAGGCGGCCGAGGAGTCCGTCGCCCGGCTCGCGAGCGGGCGCCGCACGATCGGCCTCCCCGAGGTGCGGCTGCTGCTGGCCCGCGCCGCCATGCTCCAGGGCGACCTCGATGTCTCCGTACGGGAGGCCCAGCAGGCGGTGGCCGAGTTCGACCAGCAGCGGCGGCCGGAGTGGGCGGTCCTGGCCCGGTACGTGGCGCTGCGGTCACGGGTGGCCGCAGAACCGGCGGCCGCCGCCACCATCCGGCTGCTCGACCGCTCGGCGGCCGCGCTCAGCGCCGCGAAGTGGCCGACAAGCGCGGCCGAGGCCCAGCTGCTCGCGGCCCGCTACGCCCTGCAGGAGGGCCGGGTCGACCAGGCGCGGCGGCACCTGCGGAACGTCGGGCGGACACGCGACCGCGGGCCGGCGCTGCTGCGCGCCCACGCCTGGCACGCGACCGCGCTCCTGCGGATGACCGCGAACGACCGGCGCGGGGCGCTGACCGCCTTACGCGCCGGACTGCGGATCCTCGACGACTACCGGGCCACCTTCGGCGCGACCGACCTTCGCGCGCACAGCGCCGCGGCACGCCAGGCACTGGCCGAGCTCGGCCTGCGGATCGCCATGGAAGGCGGGCGGCCGCGGCAGATCCTGGCCTGGGCCGAGCAGGGGCGCGCCAGCCATCTGACCATGCGCCCCGCACGCCCGCCCGACGATCCTTACCTGGCCGGAGCCCTGACCAGGCTCCGTGGGACCGTACGCGCCATCCAGGGCGGCGACGTGGGCGGCCAGGGCCGGATCCGGATGATCCGCCGCCAGGTCATGCTGGAACGTGACATCCGCGACCACGGACGGCGGCAGCAGGCCGGACAGATGTCCGCCGCCGCCGGCCAGGTCTCCCCCGCCCGGCTCACCGAGGCCTTGCGCGACCGGGTGCTGATCGAATACGTCGAGCTCGACGGGCACCTGCATGCCGTGTGCCTGGCCCGCGGACGGGTGTCCGCGCGCCCGATCGGGCCGGCCGCGCCGATCGGAGATCTGGTCGACCGGATCCCGTTCGCGATCCGGCGCCTGGCGAGCCGGCGCAGCAGGGCCGGGGACGAGGCCGCCGCGGCCATGCTCAGGCACGCCGCCGAGCGCCTCGACGGTCTCCTGCTGCGGCCGCTGCGCCGCGAGATCGGCGACCGCCCGCTCGTGGTCGTCCCGACCGGCGCGCTCCAGTCGCTCCCGTGGCCGATCCTGCCCTCCTGCGCCGGGCGGCCCGTGGTCGTCTCCCCCTCGGCCGGTCTCTGGCAGGCCGCCACCGGCCACGCGGAGAACGGCGGCCACGTCCTGTCCGCCGCGGGTCCCGGCCTTCCTGGCGCGCGGGCCGAGGCGGAGGCGATCGCCGAGATCCACGCGGCGCGGCCGCTCGTCGGGGCCGCCGCCACGTCCGCCGCGGTCCTCGCCGCCCTCGACGGCGCCCGGCTGGCGCACCTGGCCGCCCACGGCCGGATCAACGCGGCCAATCCGCTGTTCTCGTCGCTGGGGCTGTCCGATGGGCCGCTCACCATTTACGACCTCGAACGGCTGGGCCGGCCGCCGTCGATGGTCGTGCTGGCCGCCTGCGACAGCGGCCGGTCGATCGTCCGCGCCGGCGACGAGCTGCTCGGCCTCAGCGCGACGTTCCTCGCGCTCGGCACGCGGACCATCATCGCTCCCGTCGTGTCCATCCCGGACGCCGAGACCACCGACATGATGATCGCCCTGCACCGGTTCCTGCTGGCCGGCAACTCGGCCGCCGCCGCCCTGGCCCTGGCCGGGCAGGCGGCCGGCGACGCCGTCGGCGCGGGCTTCGTCTGCATCGGCGCCGACACGACCCTGTCACGGGTGTGATGAGGGCCGTTCTTCAGCCCGCGCCGATGGCGATGAACGTCACGTCCGCTCCGCGGCTGTCGCGGAGCGCGCGGGCCAGGCTGTGCCCGCGGCGCAGGCCCGCGTGCAGGGCGGTCATCAGCGGCACCACGTCCGCGTCGTTGACCGGGACGACGCTGGCCACGATGCCCGCCGTGCCGAGCGGCAAGAGCGCGGCCGCGAGCCCGAGGAACTCGTCGACCCCGACCGCCGCCAGCTGCGCCGAGTCGCAGCTCGACAAGATCAGCCGGTACGGCGCCCGGCGCAGCCGCTGGAGGTCGTAGACGGTGAGCGGCCCGTCGTCGAGATGCAGGGCCGAGAACAGAGGGCTGTCGGCGCGGAAGGTCCCATGCGCCACCACGTGCGCGAGCGCGCATCCGTCGAGCGCGGCCAGCACGTCCGGCGCCGTGGCCGACCCGTCCTGCAGCACCGTCGTCGTCTCATAGAGGGCGGCGATCGACCGCACCTCCTCCTCGGAGTTCAGCAGCCCGGGACCGCGTACCAGGACGACCTCGTCATTGCCGGGCCGCTCGGCGGCGCGGGCCCGCAACCAGGCACGTGCGGACGGCGCGACGCTGAAGACCCGCCGCCGGAGTGCGGGCAGCAGGGCCCACGGCGTGCCATGCAGAATGCCGGGCGGCACGACCACGACCGGGCCGTCCCCCAGCGTGGCGGCGGCCGGGCCGAGGACGGCGGCCTCCAGGCGGGCCCCGAGCCGGTCGAGGCCATGCGCGCCGGCGCCCGAGACGTACGCCAGGCGGCGCAGCCGCGACCGCGCGAACTCGATCTCGCTCAGCGCGTCGGACACCGGTCCGATTTCGAAGCGGCGGACCTGGCCGCCGCCGCACAGCAGCGCGTGCAGGACGCCGTCGATCACGGTCAGCTCGATCAGCCGCCCGTCTCCGAGCGCCGCGAGGAGCCGCCCGCAGTCCAATCCTTGCCCCGTGTACGGCCCGGCGCCCTCCAGCCGCAGCGTACGGGCCCTGATCTCGCGCTCCAGCCGCTGCCGCTCACGGTCGAGCGTGCCGGCGGTCGTGCCCCGGGCGCGCGCCCGGGACAGCAGGGCGTCGGTCTCCCGGAGGGCGGCGAGGGCGGCCACCAGATCGCGGTCGTCGGGCGGCCGTACGGCGGGCGCGGCGAGCGCGGTCGCCCTCCAGCGCTCGGTCCACTCCAGCAGCACGCGCGGCCGCCCCGAGCGCAGGTGCCTGCGCTGGGCCAGCGTGGCGAGCTCGGCCGCATGCGCGGTCGCCAGGGCGCGCAACTCGGCCGAGCCGAGGGTCAGGCGGTGCTCCTCGACCAGCGCCAGACCTTTGCGGCAGGCGTGCAGGAGCCGCCGGGAGCGTCCGGCGGCATCGGCGCGGAGGGCCTCGGCGAGCCAGCCGCCGACGCGGGACAGCGCGGGCCCCCGGTGCCGCGCCTCGGCCGCCGCGGACAGGTGCCGTTCGGCGACCGCCGTACGGCGAAGGGCGAGCGCCATCCGCCCGGCGAGCAGGTGGGCCTGCCAGAGATCCGGCGAGCCCTGCGCCGCCAGCTGATCGGTCAGCCGAAGCGCGCGGCCGAGCAGCGCGGGCGAGGGCGTGAGCCGGGTGGCGTCCGCCTGGACGAGGATGAGCCGGGCGTGCGCGGCCCACCAGGCGCGGCCCTGCCGGGCGAACAGCGCGTGCGCCTGCCGGGCCCGCTCCCCGGCGACCGCGGGATCGCCCGCGATGAGCGCGGCCCTGGCCGCGACCAGCAGTAACTCGGCGCGCCGGGTGGCCTGGCCGCGAAGGCGCGCGAGATAGTCGAGCGCGAAGTCGGCGTGTTCGAGCGCGTCCCGCGCCAGCCCGGCGGCCAGCAGCACGGCGCAGCGGTCGGCCACCAGGTCGAACATGGGCGTGCCGAGCTCCTTGAACCGGAGGTCGGCCTCGTCGAACTTGGCCAGCGCGGCCGGCAGGTCGCCGGTTCGGAAGGCGACAAGGCCCTGGTTCTGGATGGCGACGACGGAGTCGTGCTCCTGGTCGGTGGTGGCGAACATCCGCTGGGCCGTCGCGAAGTCCGCTCCGGCCAGGCCGACCGAGCCGAGCGCGAGCAGGACGTTGCCTCGGATGGTGATGGCGCGGGCCGCCCACACCGTGTCGCCCGCCGCGACCAGGGCGGCGATCGACCTTTCCAGGTCGTCGAGGGCCTCGCGGTGGCGCCCGAGGATCCACAGCGCGCCCCCTCGCCGGAAGAGCACCCGCGCCCAGGTGACCCCGTCCGACCGCGCGACCCCCGCGTCCAGAGCCTTCAGCCCGGCCGTCGCGCGGCTGCGGTGCACCAGCGCGATGCCGAGGGTGGCCAGCACGTCGGCCTCGCGGTCGGCCGACCCGGCCCGGCGCGCCAGCCGTACGGCCTGGCGGAGCTGGGCGATCGCGGCGTCGAGGTCGCCGAACTCGCGGTAGAGGATGCCGAGCGTCTGCCGGGCGAGCGAGGCCGCGTACGGCCCGGGGCGGGCGGCGAGCATGGCCTGCGCGACCGCCATCGCCTGGCGGGGACGCGCGAACGCCATGGCCAGAACGGCATGCGGATCATCGGGCACGGGAGAACCGGCCTCGCTCTCCCCACCCACGCGCTCGATGCTAAAGCGACCCGGCGAAGTCGTCTATCGCGCGATGTATCAACCCGCGGACCACCTTCCTCCTATAGGGGACGAAACGACTTCCCCAGGAGGACCAAAACCCATGCGACGCGCCACCGACAACCCGGCCGACACCCGGCTGGAACGGCAATTGGAACAGCTCAACGCCGTGCTTCCGGCCGGCCTCGAAGCCGATCTCTCAGCGCCGGCCGACGTCATCACCACCCCCTCCACCGCAGCCCAGTTCGCTTACCTGAAGAAGCATGTTCTCGTGCACCGGGACGTCCTCGGCCTCGCCCTGGAGGTCATCAACGGCATCCCGGCCGAGGGCGACTCCCGCGTCGAGGTCACCTGGCCGCCGGAAGGAACGCACGGCATGGGGGCCATCAGGCCACGCCGGATCTTCGTCGGGAACCGCGACCTCTCCCGGGTGATCCGCGAGATCAGGACACGCCTTGCCGACAGCGATCCGACCGTCGAATCGGATCCCGCCGCCGCGGCGTTTCCCAAGGTCTCCCGCGTTCACATCATGTCGGTCACCGGCGGCAACCTGTGCTCGGCCGACGAGCCGGCCCCCACCACCAGGCCGCTCAAGCCGCCGCTCGCCGGCGACGACAACGCAGGCTCCGGCGTGCAGGTCACGATCTGCGACACCGGCCTCGTATACGGCTACCAGCAGCACTCCTGGCTGAGAACCGGAGTCACCGGCGACGTGGGCGCGCCGAACTCGCACCTGGATGCGGCCCAGACGATCCTGCCGCACGCCGGGCACGGCACGTTCGTCGCCGGAGTGCTGCGGAGCGCGGCGCCCGGCGCCGAGGTCTATGTCTCCAACGCCATGCGCTACATCGGCGCCGCGGCTGAGGAGGAGGCCGGCCATGCGATCATGGAGGCCCTCGGATCGGGCGACTGGCCTCCCATCATCTGCCTGGCCGCCGGGACGCTCACCGAGAACGACGCCTTCCTGCTCGGCCTGTCCGACTTCCTCATCGCCCTTCGCGACCACCACGCCGACACCGTTCTCATCGCCGCGGCTGGAAACGACGGCGTCACCACGAAATTCTGGCCCGCCGCGCACGCCGTGGAACCCGGGTGGGAGGACGCCGTGGTCTCGGTCGGCGCCCTCCGCGAGGACGGCCAGGGCCGCGCCTGCTTCAGCAACCACGGCGACTGGGTGCGGGTCTACGCCCAGGGCGAGCGCATGGTCAACGCCTTCGTGACCGGTGTGTACTCCTACGACTACGACTACACGAACAGGTGCCGCTTCTATGACCCGCCGCTGTATCTCGGGTGCACCTGTATCGCCCCCTATTTCGCGCACGCCCGGGTGCCTTTCGACACGGCGCTCGCGCAATGGAGCGGCACGTCGTTCGCCGCCCCGCTGGTGGCGGCGCACATCGCCACGTACATGAGCCATCACACGGGGCTGAAATCCCGCCAGGCGGCCGCCCAGCTCGTTTCCGGCAGCCTTCCGGTGGCCGATCTCAGCGATTTGAGAGTGTGACCGGAGAAATCCAGATCGCCACGCTCGGCGAAATACTCTGGACTTCCCGGCCCCGTGGGAAGGACCGCTGTGGACCTTGATGACGCCGACGACGTCGCACGCATGGTCAGCGCCGCGGCGGATGGCGACGCCGCCGCGTGGAAAGAGCTCTACCAGCGCTACAGCGCGATGGTGTGGTCACTGGCCCGGGCCTACCTGAACCCCGACGACGCGCGTGACGTCTGCCAGACGATATGGCTGCGCCTGGCCGAACACCTTCCCCGGCTGCGGGAGCCGGGGAAGGTGGGTTCCTGGCTGGCCCGCGTCACACGCAACGAGGCCCTGCTCGTGCTGCGGACGAGCCGGCGCACCTCGCCGGTCAGCCCGATGGAGTTCGTCAGCTTCGCAGTGACCGACGAGACCCCGGAAAGCGCGGTCATCGAAACCGAGGAGGAGGTCGCGCGCACGGCCCGGTCCGAGCTGATCTGGCAGGTCTTCCAGCGGCTGGACGAGCGCTGCCGGCAGCTGTTACGGATGCTGATCGCCACGCCCCGGCCTTCGTATCAGGAAATCGCGGAAGGCCTGGGGATGCCGGTAGGCAGCATAGGGCCCACTCGTGGAAGATGTCTGAAGAGACTCCGCATTCTGCTGGCCCAGCGGGGGATCACCGGCTGACCGGAAATTCGGATAGAGGCATGGACGAACCCACGAGCCCCGACCTGGCACTCGAAGACGAGCTGCGCAAGGTCGTCGCCCTTTTCGACCCGGTCCCGCCCGCGCTTTTCGACGACGCGATGTACGCGTTCTCGGCCCGCCGGCTCGACGCCGAGCTCGCCGAGCTCACCTTCGACTCGCTGTGGGAGGGCTCGGCCACCCGGATCCGCGGCGCCGGCCAGCATCGGACGCTCGCCTTCGAAGGAGGCGGCGTCGCGGTCGAGCTCGAGATCGCCGAGAGCGGCGGCGGCCGACGGCTCATCGGCCGGCTGGAGCCGGGCCGGGCCGCCCAGATCACCGTCCAGCGCCGCGACGCGGAGACCACCGTGACGACCGACGCCCTCGGCCGCTTCACCGTCGACGCCGTCCGCGACGGTCACCTCCGCCTCCACGTGACCTTCCCCGGCGCCCCTCCCGTCGTGACCACCTGGGTCCACCTCTGACCCGGCACGGCCGCGCCGCCCAGGGCCGTGCCTACGGGTACAGCTTCTCGCCCTTCGCCAGCATCGCCACGAACTTCTCGATCCGGCGCGCCCGGGTCTCGGCCTTCTTTGCGTCCTGGATCCGGTAGAGGATCGCGTAGCGGTTCTGCCGGTCCAGGGTCTCGAAGAACGCCGCCGCGGCCGGGTCGGCGGTCAGGGCCGCCGCGAGGTCGTCCGGCACCGTGGCGTTCTTCGCACCGTCGTAGGCCGCCTCCCAGCGGCCGTCCGCCTTGGCGCGGTCGACCTCGGCCTGCCCCGGCGCACGCATCCGACCCTGCTCGATCAGCGCGGCCACCTTGTCCCGGTTGATCTTGGACCACTTGCTGCGCTGCTTGCGCGGGGTGAACCGCTGGATCCACCACTGGTCGTCGAACCCGGCCTTCTGGCCGTCGATCCAGCCGTAGCACAGGGCCACGTCGAGCGCCTGGGCGTAGTCCAGCGCGACGATTCCGGGGCCTTTCTTGCGAAGCTTGAGCCAGATGCCAGGCGAGACCGCGTGGTTCTCACCTAGCCATGCCTCGAACGCCTCGGCGGATGCGAATGCGACGATCTCCAAGTCCTGAGCCACTCCAGTAGCGAACCACACCCGGCCGGTCGCCGGGCCGCCCTCGTCGTCTCGGGCCGTGTGTCCGGAATGATCTAGCGGGGTAGGACCCGCGCCATGACAAGCGAAGCCACCGCCGGTTCCAGGCGCGCGCCGGAGCTGGCCGGGCAGACCGTCGTGGTGATCGGCGGCAGCGCCGGCATAGGGCTGGAGACGGCGCGCCGCGCCGTGGCTGAGGGCGCCGACGTCATCATCACCGGCCGCAACCCCGAGCGGCTGGAGCAGGCCGTGATGGACGTGGCCGCGCTCCGCGGCGAGGCCTTCGACGCCACCGATCCGGCCGCCCTGCAGCGGTTCTTCGACGATCTTCCGGCGCGGATCGACCATGTGATGGTCACGGCCGGCGGCCCGCGCTACGGGCCGCTGCTCGACATGACCGCGGCCGAGGTGAAAGAGGCGCTCAGCGGCCACATCGTGACGGCGCTCGAGGTCGCGCGTTACGCCGTGGGGAAGATGCGGCCGGGCGGCACGCTGCTGTTCATGGGCGGCACCGGCGGGCGGCGGGTCGGCCACGGGCTGGGGATCGTTTCGGCGGCCACGGCGGCGATGCCGCCGTTCGCGGCGGCGCTCGCGGTCGAGATCGCGCCGGTCCGCGTCAACCTCATCGCCGCGGGCTTCGTCGACACGCCGTTGTCGGCGTCGCTGCTCGGCGATCGTCTCGAGGAGCGCCGCGACGAGCTTCGCGCGAAGCTCCCGATCGGCCGCGTGGTGATGCCGGAGGACGTCGCCGCGCTCGCCGTGCACATCATGAGCAACACGGCCCTCACCGGCGCGACGTACGACATCGACGGCGGACAGCAGTTCACCTGGTAGGGCAGGCCCGGCCGGGTGATCCGCGGAAGGCGCTACTCGAGCGGTTTGCGGCCGACGGCGGCGAGGTAGCTGCTGTGATCCGGGTCGCCCGGCCACTGGTCGATCCAGGGGCGCCAGGTCTCCACGCTCACGACGCCCGGCTCCAGCAGTTCGAGGCCGTCGAAGTAGACGGCGAGCTCTTCCGCGGTCCGGTTCTTGATGTCGCCGGCCGTGGTCTTGCGGAAGACCGAGCGCACGCCGTCCATCTCGTTGGGCCCCGAGTGCTGGACGTAGCTGTGGGAGATGGCGAGGTGGCCGCCCGGTGGGAGCGCCTCGCGCAGGGTGGCCATGATCTCGGCGACCTGCTCGTCGTCGGAGAAGAAGTGCAGGATCGACAGCACCAAGATGGCCACCGGCTGCTCGAAGTCGAGGTGCGCGCGGATGGCCGGGTCGGCGAGGATCTTCCCCGGTTCGCGCAGATCGCCTTCCACGGCGATGGTCCGCTTCGAGTCGGCCAGCAGGGCCCGCGCGTGGTTGAGCACGACCGGATCGTTGTCGACGTACACGACCCGGGCGCTGGGCGCCTCGGCCTGGGCGACCTGGTGCACGTTCTGCTGCGTGGGCAGCCCCGCGCCGAGGTCGAGGAACTGGTGCACGCCGGCCGCGGCGAGCGTGCGCACCATCCGCACCAGATAGGCCCGGTTGGCGCGAACCGACTCCCGGACGTCGAACCCCGTCCGCCGGCTCAGGTCGACCAGTTGCTCGGCGGCCGCCCGGTCGGGGGCGAAATTGTCCTTGCCGCCGAGCAGGTAGTCGTAGATCCGCGCCGAATTCGGGGTGGTCGTATCGATCCCCGGCGGTATCGCCTTGTTGGTCACCGCGTATTTGGTCACCCGCGACACCTCCGCACGCGCTAGCTGCGGATCATAGCCCAGCCGAGCCTGGCTCGTATACGCGACATCGGCGAGGCGACCCGGCTGGAATCTTCTGATCGACATGACCGTCGGCTTCGTCTAACTTACTAAGTACTTAGTAGGTAAGGGGGGATCATGACCGCGTTCGATGAGGCGGTGGAGGCGGTCCGCGCCGGCCGGAAGCCGGAGGAGGCCGCCAAGGAGCTCTACGACCTGCTCACCGACGACGAGCGGCTGTCGCTGCTCGACGGCGACACACCCTTCTGGGAAGGGCTCACGGCGATCGGGCTCGAGGGCTACAACGTGCGGCCCTACGTCCACGGCGCGGTCGCCCGCCTGGGCGTGCCAGGGACGCGGTTCGTCGACGGCCCGCGCGGCTGCGTGGCGGGTCACGGCACGGCCTTCCCAGTGTCCATGGCGCGCGGCGCCACCTGGGACGTCGCCCTCGAGGAGCAGGTCGGCGACGTCATCGGGCGCGAGATCAGGGCCCAGGGCGGCAACTTCTTCGGCGGAGTGTGCGTCAACCTGCCCCGCCACCCCGCCTGGGGCCGGATCCAGGAGACCTACGGCGACGATCCGTATCACCTCGGCGAGTTCGGCGCGGCGCTGACCCGTGGCACGCAGAAGTACGTGATGGCGTGCGTGAAGCACTTCGCGCTCAACTCGATGGAGAACGCCCGCTTCACCGTCGACGTCACCGTCGACGAGGCCACCCTGCACGATGTCTACCTGCCGCACTTCAAGCGGGTCATCGACGAGGGCGTCGCGGCCGTGATGACCGCCTACAACTCCGTCAACGGCGAGTGGGCCGGCCAGAACCGCTACCTGATGACCGAGGTGCTGCGCGAGCAGTGGGATTGGCCCGGCATCACGGTCAGCGACTTCATCTGGGGCCTCCGCGACGCGGCCGCGTCGCTCGAGGCCGGCCTGGATCTGGAGGAGCCGTTCGCCCAGCAGCGCGCCATGCATCTGCGCGATCAGCTCGACGCCGGCCAGACCTCCTGGGACATGGTCGAACGGTCGGGGATCCGGCTGCTGGCCGCCCAGGTGCGCTCCTATGCGGGGCGGGCGGGGGGCGACTTCGGGCCACAGACGATGGCCACGGCCGAGTCGCGGGCGCTGGCCCGCACCGTCGCGGCCCGTGCCATGGTCCTGCTCAAGAACGACCACGGCACCCTTCCGCTCGATCCCGCGGAGGTCACGTCGATCGCGCTGATCGGACGGCTGGCGACCGCCACCAACATGGGCGACCACGGCTCCTCCGACGTACGCGCCCCGAGCCACGTCACGCCGCTGGAAGGCATCACGGCGGCCTTCCCGGACGCCGAGATCACCGTCGTCACCGGCGACGACCCGGCCGAGGCCGCCGCCGCGGCGCGCGCCGCCCAGGTGGCGATCGTCGTGGCCGGCTACGACGCCCTCGACGAGGGCGAATACGTCGGCCCCGAGGCCACGCAGCGCCCCGAGCTGGTCGCGCTCTTCCCGCCGGCGCCCGAGGGCGCGTTCGAGGCCATGGCCCCGGACACCGGCAACTCGCCGACCATCGAAGGCGGCGGCGACCGGGCTTCGCTGACGCTGCGCCCGATCGATGAGGAGATCATCCGCGCGGTCGCGGCGGCCAACCCGCGCACGGTCGTCTGCCTGGTCGCGGCCGGCGCCGTGCTCACCGAGTCGTGGCGGCACGAGGTCCCGGCGGTCCTGCTCGGCTGGTACGCGGGGATGGAAGGCGGCCACGCCCTGGCCGACGTCCTGACCGGCGCCCAGAACCCGTCCGGCCGCCTGCCGTTCGCCATCCCGGCCTCGCCCGAGCACCTGCCGCCCTACGACCGCGACGCCACCGCCATCACCTACGGCCGCCTCCACGGCCAGCGGCTGCTCGACGACCTCGGCGTGGCCGCCGCCTTCCGGCACGGCTTCGGGCTCGCCTACACCACGTACGAGATCGGCAAGGTCACCCTGGCGGGCACCCGCCTGACCGCCGAGGTCGGCAACACCGGGCAACGCGACGGACGGCATGTGGTCCAGGTCTACGGCCGCGACACCGCGGGCCCGCACCCCGGCGAGACCGCGCTCGTCGGATTCGCCGTCGTGGACGTGCCGGCCGGATCCTCCGCCGTCGCCGACGTGGAGATCTCCCTGGTGCCGCTGGCCCACTGGGACGCCTCCGCGCGGCGGCGTGTGCTTCCCTCCCCCGCCGACGTCGTGCTCGAAGTCGGGTCGTACGCGCACGATCCGGACGCCGTGGTCGTCCAGGCAGGGCCGTGAACACCCAGACAAACCGCAAGCCGACCGGTGAGCGGCGCCGGCAGATCCTCGACGAGGCGATCAGGATCGTGGGGCGCCGCGGCTACTACGGCTTCAGCGTCCAGGAGGTGGCCGAAAGCTGCGGCCTGACCGTCGCGGGCGTGCTGCACCACTTCGGCACCAAGGAGAAGCTCCTGATCGCGCTGCTCGAGGACCGCGACCGCCGCGACGCCGAAGCCGTCCGCGGCGGCCGCCCCCCGGGGGATCCGATCGAGGTCCTGCACGACATCGTCGTACGCAACAGCACCCAGCCCGAACTCATCCGCCTCTACACGGTCCTGCGCAGCGAGGCCCTCTATCAGGAGCACCCGGCCTACGACTACTTCCGCACCCGCGACCAGCGGGCCCTCGACTGGTTCGCCCAGCTCGCGGCCGGCCGGGGCGGCGACCCGCGCTCGACCGCGCGGCAGCTCCTGGCCCTCATGGGCGGCCTGGAAGAGCAGTGGCTGCGCTTCCCCGGCGAGGTCGACCTCGTGGCCGAATGGGACCGCGCCGTCACCAGGATCCTTTGATCAGCCGCCCCCGGCCGACGTGACCAGATACTCGATCACGCGCCGTGTCTTGGTCTCCTGCGCGGGCTCCATACCGATGCCGTGATCCCGCACGAGGCGTTCGAAGGCGCGCTGAGCGCCGGCCGCCTCGGCCGCCGGGACCCGTATGGACAACTCGAGGAAATCGAGCCTGTCGCCGACGGCCCAGCGCTCGGCGACGACGCTGAGACCCTCGACGTCGAACGGCTCCCAGCGTGTCGCGGCGATCGGTGGAAGAAGCGTCAGCGCCCGCAGATTGACGCGTATCGCGGCGCAGTCGAGCAGGAAGCGCTCTTGATCCGGCCCGAAGAGCGACTCGATCGGCTTGGCGCCGGATCTGACCGCCGCGATCCGCCCATCGGGACGCTCGGCCGTGCAGGAGGCGGCGAGGACCTTGCGCGGCCCCGACCAGTCGGCCTCGACCTTGTACTTCCAGCCGTTCCCATGAGCCGCCCCCAGCCAATCACCGGCGAGCTGAGACATTCGGCAAGGCCGGAGCTTGACGGTCGAGTCGCTGTCGTCACCGGGAAAATCCCGGGCGCGCAGCAGCACTCCCGAATCCAGCAAAGGAGTGCTCGGCGACAGGACCTCCGAGACGTCCTCGCAGAAGTAGACGCTCCCCCTGCGCCCGGCACCCGGCGCGAGGCCGAACTCATGCGACGCCTTCTCCAGATCCCCGCCGACCACATTGACCTTGATTTCCACCGCACCAATCGGCATGGCCCCATCATCGCCCCCGGTCCCACCGCCACGGGTCAACGCGCGCTGGCGGCGCGGCGCGGCGCGTGTCAGGGCACCTTGGCCGCGAGAACCTCGGCGGGAAGGATCTCCGGCGGCACGGCGAGCAGCCGATCCGCGTGCTCCATGAGCGCGGCGGCGATCGGCCCCTGGATGTGGGCCTGCCGATCGGCCTCCGAGGCGAAGGCGTCGACGATCCAGAACGTCGTCGCGTCGGTGCGCAGCGCGAACCACACGACCGTGCCGGCCTCCTCGTTGGCGAGGTCGAGCGCCTTGGTCAGGAAGCCCTGCACCTCGTCGGCCGTCTCGTCGCGCGCGACGAGCCTGGCCACGAACGCGAGTGTCAGCGGCTGGGCGGCTGTCGTCATGGAGTCCTCCAGTCAGTGCCGGATCCGGCCGGCGCCGGATCCTTCACCGTCACGCTAGGCAGCCGCCGCCCTCGTGGCCTAGTGCCGCATACGACAGCGTTCCTATCATTTACGTCATGCGCATCGGCATCGTGGCACTCGACGGATACTTCGGCTCGGCCGTCTCCTCGGTCATCGACATCCTGGCCACGGCCGAGCTGGTCCGGCCGTCGATCGATCCGTCGATTCCCGAGCTGCGGCTCGAGATCGTCGCGCCGCGCCGGCGCGTGGTCGCCACCAGCGGCATGGCCATCACCGCGACCCGCACCCTGCGGCAGCTCGACGACCTGGATCTCCTCGTCGTCCCCGCCATGGGCACCCTCACCGAGGCCGACACCCTGTCCGGCCTCGACACGGGCCCGGCACGGGCCGTGATCCGGGCGCTGGCCGGCATCGACCTTTCGACCTGCGAGGTCGCGGCGGCCTGCACGGGGGTCTTCCTGCTCGCCGAGACCGGCCTGCTCGACGGACGGCAGGCCACGACCACGTGGTTCATGGCGCCCGCCTTCCGCGCCCGATATCCGAAGGTCCACCTCGACCTCGACCGCATGGTGATCGCCGACGGGCCCGTCCTCACCGCCGGCGCGGCGTTCGCCCACGTCGACCTGTCGCTGGCGCTGCTGCGCCGGATCAGCGGCCAGCTGGTCCAGCACGTCGCCCGGCTCCTGCTCATCGACGAGCGCCCCGCCCAGGCCGCCTTCATCGTGCACGACTACCTGCGGCACGACGACTCGCTGGTGCTCTCCTTCGAGGCCTTCGCACGGGAGCACCTGGATCAGCCGTTCGACGTGGCCACCGCGGCCCAGGCCGTCGGCACCACCCGCCGCACGCTCGAACGCCGGACGCGGCAGGTCCTCGGCATGAGCCCGCTCGACATCGTCCAGCGCCTGCGTCTGGAACGCGCCGACCACCTGCGCCGGACCACCAACCTCAGCACCGGCGCCATCGCCGCCAAGGTCGGCTACGCCAACGCCGAAGCCCTCCGCGCGCTGCGCCGCCGCGCCTACGGCGCGTCCGGGCGTGGAAGTTTCATCGAGTTCACGGAGACCACGCCATGACGGGCCAGGCCGAGTCGCGGCGCGCCCGGGTGCGGGCTGACGAACACCGCACCCCCGGCCATACTGCGGGATGTGACGGACACAGGCGCGATCATCGTCAATCTGGCACGACGCTCCGGAGTTGTGCGCGGGTTGCTGTGCTGCGCCCTCGTGGTCGCGCCGGCGCTGCCCACGTCGCCGGCCGCCGCCGGCGTCCACTCGGGCGCGACGCGGATCGCGGTCTACGCCTTCAGCCAATCCGACGTGGACGGCGAAGACCCGCAGGTCTACCAGCTCGCCCCCGACATCAACATCCGGGCCATCGGGAAATGGTCCACCTCGGGCGATGAGGCGGCCGACTACAACTTCGGCCAGATCGGGCGCTACCACCGCAAGGGCGTCACGTTCATCGGCGGTGGAACGGCCAGCGTCATCTTTCCCCAGGACTTCGCCACGCCGGAGATCTTCGACGACATGGCCACGCGGGACGCCGACAACGTGCCGGTGCCCCACGCCGAGATCGGGATCGAGGGCGCGCACCGCGGCAACATCTTCAACCCCAAGTACCGCGACTACGTGCTCGGCTGGGCGAAGATCCAGATCGACGGCGGCGCGGACGGGATCTTCTTCGACGAGGTGATCTCCGGGTTCGGCGGCGGGCAGAAGTACGGCTTCAACGGCAACGAGGGCTTCGACGACTACGCCATCGCCGACTTCAACCGCTATCTCCTGAAGAAGTACCCCGCCTTCACCGCGGCCGATTGGAAGTCCCGTTTCGGGATGACCGACGACAACCTCGTCCGGCGTGACGTGCCGCCCGGCGACCTCCGCCGCAACTTCAACTACCGGACGTATCTGCGCGCCCACGGCTGGAACCTCAACCCTCTCACCTCGGCCAATCCGCTGGCGGCCGAGTGGGGGGACGTCACCGACAACCGGATGCACGCCGGCGACACCTCGTTCACCGGCACCTATCTGCGCCGCTACTGGAAGCAGATGGTGGACGAGACGCGCGCCTACGCGATGCGCACGGCGCACCGCCAGATCCTCATCACGTCCAACGGCCTGTTCCCGTACGTCGACTTCAACAGCGTGGGGATGTATCCGTTCAACCCCGACGAGCAGACGCCCGACTTCCGGGGCGCCGACTACGTGCCGGTGACGGGCGGGCACCTCAACGGCGCGAAGTCGCTGCAGGCCAACTACCGTTATCTCAAGGACAAGAGTGCCGAGATCGCGGGCGACGTCCCGGTGGTCGTCTTCATCGACTGGCCGAACGACATGATGACCAACTACCTCAACCTGCCGTTGTCCGAGAAGCAGGACTACTGGCGGATCTTCGGCGCCGAAGCCTACGCCAACGGCATCTTCCCGGCCTTCCACCTGAAGGACACCCTCAACCCGCCCGCGGAGCAGTACGGCATGCTCGGCTTCCTGCAGACCTACAGCCAGTTCTACAAGGACCACCGAGCCCTCTTCCTCGACAACGCCACCGCGACGCAGGCCGTCCGCGTCGGCGCGGGCAACGTCTCGGCGAGCCTGCTCGTGCAGCGCGGCACCCGAGCGCGGACGCTGCACCTGGTCAACCACAACTACGACCAGGCGATCGCCCCGCAGACCGGATTCACGGTCGAGGCCGATCTGCCGTCCTGCCCCGGCCGGGTCACCATGATCTCGCCCGACTTCGCGGGCGCGAAGATGCCGGCCTCCTCCTGCCGCCACGGCAGGCTCACGGTGACCGTCGATCGGCTCGACTACTACGACGTGCTCCTATTCAAATAAATAGATAAATAGTCAGCCACGCATGGAACGGCCTGGAACGCGATTGGAGTGTTGGAGATCACCGTTCTGAATGACGTGGAGGACATATGTCCCGCAAGCTCGCCCGTCGACTCGTTCCGCTGGGCGCGGCCGCAATGTTCGTGGCACTGGCCGGCGCGATGCCGGCGTCGGCCGCGATTCCCACACCTCGGCCGATCGGGCCCGACGAGGTCTTCACCGCCCTGGTCAACGGGCGGACCGGCCAGTCGGTCATCAATGTGACCTGCGACAGCACCAAGAGCGGGCATCCCGTCGCGGGGCAGACCGTCGAGGTCCTGGCGGGGGCCGTGACCGGCCCGCTCAGCGCCAGCCTCGGCTTCACGGGCGCCACGGCCAAGGAGATCGGCGCCGCCGTCGGCGTCGTCGAGGGCCCGATCCCGCCGATCCACCTGCTCGCCTACGGACGGTCGGCGACGATCCCGGTCAGCACGGTGGTGCCCTGCGGCGGAAGCGGCGTCGTGAGCTTCATCCCGCAGCCGAACAGCTCGACCGCGATCCCCGCGCTCGTCAGGGTGACCTTCGTTCCGGTGGTCACCAAGGCGTAGGCCGGTCAGCGCCTGGGGCGGCCTTTCCCATAGGCGGATTGGGCGTGCACGATGATGGCGCCCAGGCTCTCGCGGAGCGAGCTCCAGGTGTCCTGGACGTTGCGGAAGAAGCGGAGCTCGAGCGGGATCAGGGGAACGCCGCCCACCAGGTGCGGATCCACCTCGGTCAGGCCGCCGAACACCTTCTGCTGGCCGAAGGGGCGAAACGCCGGCTGGCCGGGCGCGTTCAGCGGGTCGGCGCCGAACAGGGCGCGGGCGTAGTCGAGAACGTCCCTGGCGTGTGCGCTGGGGAGCAGGCCCTGGAACTCGGCGTCCAGCAACTGCTCGAACCCCTTGCTGAACGCCTCGATCTGGCTCAGGTTCTCGTCGGAGTTCGCCGTGAAGAAGCGCTGGTAGGTGTCGGCGAGGAGCAGCCGGACGCCGTTGAGCGCCGATCGCGACAGAACCGCCGTCCGGTTCTTCTGCAGAATGTGCTCAGGATTGCGTTCGTTCCCGGCCGAGAATCGGGACGCGAGGGCGGCGATCTGCAGGTAGGCCAGCTGGGCGTACCCCTCGAACGCCAGTCGCTCATCAGCCGTCGGGACGTCGGCCTCGCCCGTCCGCTCGGCCCATGTGGCGTACCCCGCGGACAGATCGGCCGCGAATTTCGGGGCCAGCTGCAGGTATATGTACGGCCGGGGGTCGTCCTCGGCCTTCCTGGTGTTGTCATCGCGGCGCAGCCAGTCGAAGAAGCCGGGAATGCCCTCCAGCGGCAGTCCCACGGTGTAGTGCACCGTCAGGTCTCCGCCCTCGTTCGCGTCGAAAACGGGGTCGTCCGGGACGAGCCCGACGACCTGCGCGGTCGTGCCCGCCACGGTCGGCCTGAGATCGGTCTCCTGCAGCAGATCGGTCAGCGGAGCGACCGGGCGGTCCTCCGGAACGGCGTACAGGGCGTTGCGCACCTGCTTCAGCCTGGCCAGCAGCTGCCCGAACGCGCGACCCCAGTTCTCGTTGCCGAGACCGACGATCTCGATGGGCTCGGTGACGATCTCGACGTTGGAGTAGTAGCCCTCCGGTCCCAGCAGATCGTCGTCGGTGTGCCGGATGTCGGTCGTCAGCTTGAACCGGAATTCGGTGCCCGCGTCCGCCAGCGGGGTTGTTTCCTTGAACGGCAGGCCGGCTTGATCTCTGACGGGCACGGCGATCTCGATCTCGAAGCCCAGCGCCCGCTGCACGGCGATGGCGCCGGGCGCTGCCGACGACGTGGCCGCGACCTGCGGCGGCGTGAAGGACCCGGCCAGCGCCTGGGTCGCGGCCGCGTCGGCCGCCCGTTCGAAGGCGTCCGAGGGGTGCGAAATCCGCAGCCCGTCTCCGCCGTCCACGCCCGCGACCGGGCCTGCGCGCTGCTGCACGACGTGCGCCAGCTCGTGCGCGAGTGTGCGCCTGCCGATCGGCGTGCCGCCGAGCACGATGTGGTCGCCACTGGTGTACGCCGCCGCCCCCAGCGACCGGGCCGAACGCCGGGCGGCGCCGTCGTCGTGGATCCGGACCGCGGAGAAGTCGACGCCCATTCGGGCCTCCATGTCGGTACGCGTCGGGCCGTCCAGCGGGCGGCCAGGACCGGCCAGGACACGCGAAACCTCGGCCCCGCCGACGAGCCGGGCGAGCGAGTGCTCGGCGAGCGAACCCCTCGGCGGGACCGCCGACGGCCGCATGGGCGAGGCCGGCGGCCCGGCCTGTGGCGACGACGCGGCGCGCGCCGGACGCGCGGGCTCACGGGAGGCGCCCATCCGGCCACCCCCTTCCATGACGCCGTCGTCCACGATGGCCGGGCGGCGTCACCGGCCTGTCACCGCTCGCGTTGGGGTGACGTGCCGGTGACGACCGCGTGATGGCGGCGGCCTATGGTCACAGGGATCCGAAGGGAGTCGGCCCTGTGGCACTCGATGACAACGTGGGCAACAAGCATCCGGGCGACCTGATCAAGTCGGACGACTGGAACAAGCTCGCCGGAGAGGTCCACCGCGTGGACGCCCTGCTGGGCGCCGCCCTCGGCGCCACGCTTCTCCCCGTGGTGCCCCGAGGCTGGGCGAACTTCTTCGAGGCCACCGACTACCAGAACGCGATCGAGCACCAGGTCCAGGTCGACCAGCCGACGTCGGTTCTGCTGCTGGGCCTGGGGCAGGGCCTGGTCACCGGCACGGGCATCCTGGACCTCGTCATCAAGGTCGACGGAAACATCCTGCACCCGGTGAGCCCGGACAACTTCGAGGCCGGCGACAAGCTCCAGGGCCTGTCCTGGGGCATGGGCTTCGTGCAGGGCCAGGGGTTCTGGCAGCAGGTGATCGCGCTGGGGCAGAGCCAGCTGGCCGCCGGTTCCCACCAGATCGCCCTGGCGTGCCGGTCGCGTACGGGCGGACGGGTGCAGCTGAACGGCCCGACGCTGTGGATGCTGAAATCGGGCTCCTTCTAACCGGCGAAGGGGCCCTGGTCGAAGAGGGCCGCGTCGAACCGGCTCTGACCGGTGACAGGGCCGGACGGCGGCGCCACTGAGAACGACAGGGCGAAGCCCGCGACGTCGGCGGCCAGGCGGCAGCGCACCAGCGCCGTCAGCCGGCCGGCCGCCGCCAGCACCCGCCCCACGTTCGCCGCGCCGTCCGGATCCACCGGCCGCCACGCGATCCGCCGCTCCGAGACCGTCACGGCCGCCGCCAATTCCAGCGGGCGGGTGCCGAAGACCTCGGCCGAGTCGTCCGCGAGACCCCATTCCCGCCGTTCGGACGGCAGCAGCGGATAGGGCAGGTCGAGGGTGAGCGTGAGGGCCGGGGAGCCGTCGGGATCCCCGTCAAGGATCACCGAGACGCCGCCCGTCAGATCCTCGGCCGTGACACGGGTTCCGGCGACCAGGTCCGTACCCTGGGCGTCCAGGACGACCCGCGCCACGTGCGGCCCCTGGCTTGGCGCGGCCGGCGGCGGCACCTGGGCCAGCGGAGTGAACAGGGCGCGGCAGTCGGCCACCAGGCTCCAGGCCCCGCCCGCCAGGTCGAGCAGCGCGATGACGGCGCTGCGGCGCCGGATCCCTTCCGGCGCCACGAAGGACGGGCCGTCCGGCCCCACGGGCCATTCGACGTCGCCGGCGAGGTCGGGGTCGAGGTCGGTGCGGGCCGTGGCGGCCGTCCTTGCCGGGATGGTCCAGTAGTCGGCGGTGCGGTAACCGCCGAGGTCGGCCAGGTCGAACTGGACCTGCACCCCGTCCTCCAGATCCAGCCAGCCGTCGGCGACCGGCGCGGCGTCGGCGCAGTCCCAGCGCCGCACCAAGGTGACGCCGTCCGGCTCGACGGGCGCGTCCTCCGGCCAGGTCACCCACAGCCGGGTGCCGTCGGCCTTGGTGACGTGCCCCAGGACCCCCTGCTCGCCGCGGCGGGTGGCGGCCAGGCCGACCACTTCGATCAGGTCGCCCGCCGCGAAGCCCGACAGCGCGTCCCTGCCCTGCCTGTCGATGGTCAGCACGCCGTCGCCGAGATCCGTCAGGCGGGCGACGACGGTCGCGTTGTCCCGGGACCACACGTACGCCGGCCCGGCGCCGCCGTTGCGGATCTCCACCCGGTAGAGCTGGTTCTCCAGCCGCCGATATCCGGCCGAATCGGGTATTACGCACGGTCCCGCCGAATCGGCCGGCGCCTGCGCGCGCGCCCGTAGTCGCGCCGTGCTCCGCCCGGCGTCCGGATCCCAGCCCGCCGTCACGTCCGCCGCCGTCGCCGAGCGCGGCACCGCCCGCAACCGGACCTGCCAGACCGTACGCGTCCGGGTCGCGGTGTCCGGGCCGCCCAGCGCCACCTCCCGCAGTTCCGGCCGCTCCACGGCGGTGAGGTGCTCCCGCCAGACGTCCAGATAGGCGACATATCGGCCTTTGGCGGTCGGCAGGGCCACGCCGGGCAGATCCGGCTGGGCGGCGAGCGGCACCGGCTGCTCGTTCTCGCACAGGACGCCTCCGACGTAGAAGCGCCCGGGCGACAGCCGCAGATCCTTGGGCGGGCACGCCTTCGGGGCGCCGCCTTCGGCGTCGGTGACCGCGAACCCCGCGCCGTCACGGGGGCCGCCGTCGCCGCCGATCAGGTCACGCGCCGTGGTCTCGTCGTGGTGGGCCTGGATGTCGGCCTGCTCGTTCCAGTCGGCGTCCAGCGCCACCCGGCCCTGCTGGAGCAGGACGGAGCGGTAGTGGTTCTCGCCCCGGAACGTACGCCGGGTGAAGTCGCCCTTCATCGATGCCCTTCCTCAACGCCGTCAATCCGCAAAGAACACCCCCGCCTCGAGGCCGAACCGGAGGTGATGGCGCAGCTCCGCGGCGAGATCGGCCAGGCGTCGCGGCCGGGCCAGGAAACGGAACGCGCCCATCTCGCCGCCGTTCTCCGCTCCAGTGGCGATCTCCGGCGGGCAGTGCGGGGTCAGCGCGCAGAAACCAGGGTCGGCCGGACTCGTCGCGGCGAAACCCGGGGCCACCGGCCCGGCGGTCGTGGGCTGGCAGCGGTAGCGCCGCGGCGCGACCGAGTCGAGCGGCACGTAGCTGTAGCGCACATATCCGAGCTGCCGATGGGTGACCTCCGCGCGCTCCCGCAGGATCGTGTCGCTCGCCGTCAGACTGCGCACGAGGCTGCGCCCGAGCACCGTGCAGGCGTCCATCACGGCGTCCGAGTCCGCGGCGTCCACGGCGTCTCCGTCGGCGTACAGGATGGTCTCGCTCATGGTGAGGCCCGGCACGCCCGTCAGGCTCACCGAAGAGCAGACGGTACGGCTCAGCCGGACGTTCAGCCGCGGGTTGGCGCCGGCCCTGACCGCGCCGGATCCGGCAGAGGCGAGGAGGGTGCAGCCGGCGAGCACCAGGCCGTCCAGGTCGCCGGGCGCGATCACCACGTCGCCTTCCACCGACAGGCCCTCCAGCGCCAGTTCGCTCGGGATCGCGTCGCGCCCGCCGGTCGCGACGCCGGCGCCGATCGATCCGGCGAGATGGGGGCGGGTGCCCGGGGCGGCGATCAGGGCCAGCCGGCCGCCGGGCGTGATGGCGACGGCGCCGCCCCCCGTCAGATCCTCGTGGTAGGTGGCGCTGTCCATGATGACGATCACGCCACGGTCGCCCGGCCGCGGGTCCGGCCGGGTGTTCCAGGCCCGGATCGCCTCGCCCAGCGTGGCGAGCGTTCCGTCTCCAGGGGTGTCGCGGCTCACCTCGGCACGCCAGGCCGCGTCGGGCGCCGCCGCTCGCGCGTACGGCCCCGCCCCGATGTCGCCGGGAGCCCCGTAGGCGAAGTCGACCCGTACGCGCTCGGGCGTCACGCCGGGCGGCAGCGTGAAGCGTCCCAGGACGGGATCGACGGCCACCCGTGTCACGTCGGGGTCGGGGGCCGGCCGCGCCCAGGTCGTGAGGTCGGCGCAGATCAGATCCCGGGCCGGGACCGCACGCCCGGACAGGGTGATCCGGAACAGCGGGCCGGGTTCGGCGAGCAGCGCTTCCATCTGGCGGTGAAGGACCAGCCGGCGCACGGGGGCCGGCACGCTCACCGGATCGGATCGTCCCTCACCCGGTCGCGTGTAAAGGGGCATGTCCCGCCCGGCCGGATCGAAGGTCCAGCGGCCGGCCTCGGCGTCCACGGCGCGCGCGTCGGCTCCGGCGATCGGGTAGGCCCCGGATCGCCACAGGTGGACGCCGACGTCACCGATGTTGTGACGGCCGCGCCCGCGATCGGCGTGCCGGACGTCCACGGTGCGCGCGATCTCGTCGAAGGGCGTGCCCAGCAGGTCGAGGCGTGCCGTGGCGCGCAGGTCCGGGGTGTGCGCGTTGCCGGGGCGTGGATGGCCGAGGTTCTGGGTCGTGATGAGGAGCCGGAAGTACTCCACGACGTGCGCCGGCCAGCCGGTGACGTCCCTGGCGACCTGCTCGAGGCCGCCCGGCGTCCCCTTGGCCCGCCGGTGGCGGATGGCGTTGGCCACGTACGCGCGGCGCGACAGGGCGGCGTCGGACGTGGCCGCGCCGATGTCGACGCCCAGCAGGTCACCGATGTACGGCACCACCCATTCGGCGCACGTGTCGATGAACCAGTCGTCGTAGAGGCCGTCGACGTCGTCGCGCAGCCGCAGCCACTCCTGCTCGACCACCTCGAGCAACGCGCGCAGGGGATGGCCGACTTCGGCGTCGCGGGCCCGGTAGGCCGCGGGCATCAGCTGGTACAGCGATCCGCCGGCCGTCATGAGGCCATCTCCCGCACGACGATCCCGGCCGGGTCGGCCGTGAGCAACTCGCCACCGCGAGCGGTCAGGACGCCGGCCACCTCGTGGCCGGGATCGTGCCCATACGCGAGGCCCGTCAGATTCGCGGCCACGACGCCGGGGACGCCCTGCGCCACGGTCAGCAGCTCGGCGGCGGTCACCGGCCGGGCGAAGTCGCGGACGTCGAAGCGACAGGCCGCGGCGAGCGCGGCGGCGACCGCGGCGGTCACGTCCGTGGGATGCCGATCGGCCGCGACCAGCACCTCGATCGCCACGGCGAAGGTCAGCGGCGTGTAGGAGCGCAGGTCGAGCCGTCCTGGCGGGCGCCCGGCCCGGTCGAGGGCATCGCGGAGGGCGGCCAGGGTGACGGGGGGCACGGCGGCGCCGCCCGGCCCGGCGAGCGTCAGCCGTACGAAGGGGGCCGGCCCGGCGGGCTGGGCCACGGCCCGCGCCTTGGCGATCCCGGCGAAGCGGCGGGCGAAGTCCTCGTGGTCGGTGAGCGAGACGACCCGGTCGAGCGTCCGGACCGTGAGGGGGGCGTTGACCCGCAGGTCGTCGGGCTGATCCGGCGCCGCGCCGCCCGATGCGGGCAGCGGGTTGGTCACGTCGCGCACACCGAGCGGCCGGGTCATGAGCAGCGAGAGCGCGCCCGCGGCGACGTTGCCGGCCGGGCCGAGGCCCGTGCGGTAGACGGCCCGGACATTCTCCCGGCCCGACGGCAGCCGTGCCCCGCGCCGCCCGTCGCCGAAGATCGCCGTCGCTCGCCCGTCGTCGCCGATCCGCACGACGTAGGCCCGATCGGCGGGCCCCAGCGCGTACAGCGAGCCGGCCTCGGTCCATACGACTCCGTCGACCGTGACCTCCAGGCTGTCGCGCGCGCCGCCCGGGACCGGCGCCGTCGTGTGCGTGAGGTCGCCGCGCGCCAGGGTGAAGCGCTGGTAGCTCCTGGCCGCGTCGCCGCTGCCCAGGACCTCGTCGACGGTCTGTCCTGCCGTCGCCGCCACAACGTTGGCGAGGACGCGCACGGTGAACGGGTCGAGGGCGCGGCCGAGCGGCGCGGCGAGAACCATCCGCCCGCCGGACACGGTCTCCACCCGGGCCGCCTCCGCGTACGGCAGGCCGTCCGCGGTCCTGCCGGTGATGATGACGACCGTGCCGGCGTCCGGCTCGGCCGGGCCGTCCAGCTCCAGCGCGGGGCCGGTGACAAGCCCGGCGACGGGCCGCTCGGCGAGCTCCAGCCGTTCGGACCGCACGTAGACGGTCGTGACCCGGCGGCCGAACCGGGACAGGCGGCGGTCGCCGCGCAACCTCAGCCGGGTCGTCGCGGCCGTGAGGCCGAAGTCGGCCGCGGCCGACAGATCGGCCGCGACGACCTGATAGGCCTCGCCGGGCACGCCCGGGGCGCGGAGCACGACCCAGGAGCCGGGGAGGATGGCCGGCTGGGCCCCGTCCAGGTCGATCACGACGTCCTGGCCGTCCGCGGCGTCGGCCAGCGCGAAGCCCGGCCACTCGTCGGACGGCGCGTCGAAGACGCCCTCATCGAAGACCGTTTCGTCGAACACGCCCGCGCGTACCGGGGCGTGGGTGGCGTACCTCGCCCGGACGCCGTCCGGCATGGTCCGCCAGTCGGGGGCGTTGTGGCCGAAGATCGCGGCCCGGGCCCGGAAGGCGTACAGGTCCTCGGCCCCGGCGAGGTTCAGCGGGGTGTCCCAGCCGGCCACGGTGGCGGCGGGGCGGCCGCTCTGCTCGGCCGGCGACACGGCGGCCTCGCGCAGGATGCGGAACCGCCACTCCCCCGCGGCCGATCGCACGAGCAGGCCGTCTCCCGTGGCGAGGCCCGTGGTGACACCGGCCAGGCGGACCGTGGTGGCGTCGGGCGCGATCTCCGCCGGCATCCCCACCCGCAGCCGCATGGCGTTGCGCGCGGCAAGGGCGACGATCTCCCGGGCCGTCTCGAAGACCTGCGGCCGTTCGCCCTGTCCGGGCACGCTCTGCACGCGGGTCCCGGCCGGGAGCACGGCGCGGCCCGGCGCGCCGGGCGCGTCCTCGACCGTGAACGCGAGGTGCGCCGAGGCCGCGACGCCGGGGCTCGACTCGTAACCGATCGCCCGGGCGAGTTCGAGCACCGACCGGCGCTCGGTGGCCGTGCGCAGGAAGCCCTCGTGGGCGATCCGCTCCTGGTAGAAGGTGACGACGTCGGCGACGGTCGCCCACGCGTCGAGCAGCGCGACGGCCGGGTCCTCCGGGTCGCTCACGGTGAGCGCGGGCAGCCGCTCCACCAGTGCGGCGAGGGCGCGGCCCAGCACCACGTCGCGGGTGCCCGAGCGGTAGACGGGGGCCGCGAGGCCCGGCGGATTGACGGCGGGCGGCCCGGCGGCGCTCATGATCCGCCTGCCATCAGGAACTCGATCCGGCCGTGCTCGGGCAGGCTGGGGTCGCTCAGGCAGCGCGGCACCTCGAGCGGGCCCATCGGGATCCGCCCGGCGGCGCGCTCCCCCGCCGCCGGACGGCCCCAGCGCCGGAAGCGGTTGGGTTTGGGCGCCGTGTCGTCGGCGTCGACCCAGCGCACGCCGGGCACGCCCATCGCCGCCGCGACGACCCGGCTCAGATACACGGGGCGGCCGAAGCCGAGGCCGTCGGGGTGGAAGAAGCCGGGGGCGCCGTCGGCCCTCGTCCCGGCCGTGAACACGTCGATGAGGGCCCTCTTGACCGCGCCGGCCGCGTGGCCGGGGGCCACGTGCACGGTGAGGACGATGTCGAGCGACACCGGCGCCAGCGCGATGACCTGGACGTCCTCCCCCGCCATGCGGAAGCCGTCCAGGTGGGCGGTGACCTCGTCGCGGAACGCGCCGTCCACGGGCAGCCCGGCGCGGCGGTCGACGACGACGGACGCGGTGTACCAGGATCCGGTCCAGCGCCGGGTCGCCGCGGCCTGCCTCACCTCGGGGTGTTCGCCGGTCAGGCGGGCGTAGTCGTCGCCGGTCACCGCCCGGCGCTGGGTTCGGAACGCCTGCGGCGCCCACTGCCGGACCTGCTCGACCGGCTCGGGATCGGCGCCGCCCTGGGCCGGCATGGGGTTGCGGACCGTCACGCCGTCGATGGGGACGACCGGCCGCGTGAGCGTGTCGCGACCGACGTTGCCGCGCCGCCCGCCGCCGACCCGGTAGGTGACCAGCAGTCTCGTCCCGGGCGCGGGCGCCCGCACGCCGTCGCCGAAGCGCAGGTAGGCGCGCCCGTCGTCCTCGGTCTCCACCACGCACCGGGCGGCGAAGCGGTCTCCGCCCAGCAGGTCGGGCGCGACGGTCCAGGTGGTGGTGCCGTCGCCGACCTCGGTCAGCGCCGGGACGGCGTCCTGCGGGCGTACGGCCAGGGCCTGCGAGGCCGCGCGGCGCAGCGCCGTCCCATGGTCGTACGGCACGGCGTGCGCCAGCCCGGACCGCGCCAGCCGGGGCCGGTAGCGGCCACGGGCGGGCGCCTCGGCGGGGGTCGGCGCCTCCGGCCCGGCCAGCGCTCCGTGTTCGGCCAGCACCACGTTGGCCCGCACGACCGTCGCCCCGGCCGAACCTCCGGATGGAACCGGGAACCGCCAGAGGCGGAGCGGGAAGGGCGGCGCGTCCTGCTGGTGCCAGGTCACCTCCAGCAGCTCGGCTCCGGTCAGCGGGTCACGCGACGGCACGGCGTCCGCGTTCAGCCGGACCGCCCAGCGCCGCGTGGGATCGGGCCTGGCGGGGTCTCCGTCCGGTCCGCGCACCTCTTCGAAGACGAGCACGTCGCCCGCAAGAAGGGCCAGCGTGCCCGGCCGGACCAGGGTCGCGGCGGTCGCGCCCGCCGGGAGCCAGGCGCGCTCCTCGCTCCAGGTGTAGACGTCGATGGCGTTGCGCGCGGCGTCGAGGGTGAGGGGATGGAGCGTGTGGAAGACCGCTCCGTCCGGGCCTTCCGCTTCGGTGGCCGTTTCGGTGGCCGCTTCGGTGCCGGCGGCGAGGGTGAGGCCGTCGGCCGCCTCGGTCGCCTCGGCGACGAGCCAGCAGCGGGCGGCGGCGCCGTCGTTCATTTCGTAGTCCAGCAGGCGCGCATGCCGTCGGATGGAGGTCCTGCGGCGGGCCGTGCCCAGGTAGGCCTCGGTGGCGACCGCGTCCTGGGCGTAGGCGAGCTGGTCTCCGAGATAGGCGAACAGCTCGGCGAACGCCACTCCGAGGTCGGCCGCCCCGCGATCGTCCCAGCCGGGCAGCACGAGTGACAGCCGGTCGAGCAGCAGCGCCCGGAGCGCGTTGTAGTCACGGCTGAGGTAGTCGATCTGCGGCGGCGACACGGGCAGGCCGGCCTGGGGCGAGGGCGGCGCCGGGTCCAGGTCGGCGGGGCAGTCCACCTTGAAACCGAACGGCACCTCGGCCAGCCGCGGGTCGAACCCGGCGTCCGGGTCGGCGATGACGAGCCGGTAGGTGGAGAAGTCGCCGGTGGAGCCGGTCCGCACGACCAGCACGCGCCGCGCGTCCGGCAGCGCGCCGAACGCCGCGACGTCCGCCGCGGTCACCCGTCCTCCGGCGGACGCCAGCTCGGAGGCGGGCACGGCCCACTCGACGCCGACCGGGTTGAGGGCGGGGTCGACGCGCACGCCGCCCGTGACGCGCACCCCGCCGGGGGCGATCTTCGGCGGCAGCGGCAGCAGGCAGTGGACCAGCAGCGTGCGCTGCGCCGGCACGCCGGGATGACCGGCGTCGACCTCGATCGACTCGATGCCGTTGAGCCGGCCTCCGTGCCCGCCCTGGAGCCTCCCCTGATTCCGGGTCGCCTCGAGCCGCAGCCGCGCGTCGTACGCGTACTCGGTCATCGTCACATCACCCGGGTGAACGCGGCGGTGAGCGGCTGTGCCGTACCCCGCAGGAGATAGCGGACGACCACACTGAGGGTCGCGTCGCGCACGGCGACGTCGACCGACTGCACCTCGACCGTCTCCGGCAGCCACCGCTGCAGGGCGGCCTGCACCAGCAGGCCCGTCGCGGTCGCGAGCTCGCCGTCGGCCGGTTCGAAGACGAGCCGTAGGATCCCGCTGCCGAAGTCGGGCCGGTTGACCCGCTCCCCCGGCGCGGTGAACAGCACCTGCTCGATCAGCTCGCGCACATGCTCCGCGTCGTCGGCGGCAGCCGTCCTGCCGTGGCCGTCGATCCTGAACGGGAAGGCGATGTGCACGGTCAGATCCCCTTTACGCGGGTCTGGGTGTTCACCACGGTGAGCGGAGTCCCGGTGGGCATGCACAGGGCGCTGCCATCGGAAAGGAGCACGGGAAGTCCGCCGGCCCGCACCCGTACGGCCGAGGTGGTGAACGTCGCGTTGACGCACGGCCCGTTGCCCATCGGAGGCGGCGGCAAGGGACATACGGTGATGCTGTACGGCGTGCCGAGCGTGACGATGGCGACCCCCGCGACGCGCACCCGGGGGTACGACGCGATGGGCACGGCCTGGGCGCCGTGCGCGCAGGTCACCACCGCGCCCGGGTGGAGCAGGTAGCCGGGCATCAGGTCACCTCCAGGGCGCCCTTGTTGATCGACACGGAGACCGCGCTGAGCGCGACGCTCGCGTTGCCGCTGGTCAGCTCGATCCCCGCCGGTGAGAGCTTGATGGTGAGCGGCGCCGGCACCAGCGGCGGCGCCACCTCCAGCGTCACGCCGCCCGCGCCCGGCACGTCGCTGATGGTGAGCGTCACGCCGTCGGTCTTCAGCACCTTTGTCTCCGGCACGGCCGGCGCGACGGGCACCTGGCCCGCCTCCCAGAAGCAGCCGCTCCAGATCGGCAGGTCCGCGTCGCCCGCCTCGAACTCGACCCAGACGCCCGTCCCCACGGGCGGCGTGAGGAACAGCCCCACGCCTGGCCCGGCGAACGGCACGCTCGGCATGGCCCAGCGCCGGCCCGCGCCGAGGACCGCGGGGCAGTCCACCTCGACTCGCCCGAGCTGCATCGGATCGGCGTTGCCGGTCACCTTGCCGCGGTATTTGCCGTAGAACGTCACGGTCGCACCGCCGGCACGGTGGAGCCGACGCCCTCGCGGCTCAGGGTGAAACTCTGCGTGTAGCGGCCACGGGTGAACGTGTGGGTGACCCGCTTGACGGCGTACAGGCCGTCGTGCCGCCAGCCCGCGCCGCGCAGTCCGACCAGGCCGCGCGCGGTGAGCACGTCGCCGTAGCGCTCGGTGTCGACATTGCCGGTGACGGTGAGCGAGTCGCCCGCCCCGTCGGCCATGCCCTGGGCGCGGGCCAGCGCCTGCGTGGCGGACAGCCCGCTCTCCCTGAACTGCCGGGTCCGCGGATGACCCGTGCCGGGAAGGTCGTCGGCCTCGGCGGCGAGCGGCACGCGGAGCCCGGGCAGGCTGTGGACGGGCAGTTCGGCGTTGGTCAGGCGATCGAGGATCGAGCCGCTCACCTGGAAGGGTGTCAGGACGTCCTGGCGGAAGGACAGGCCCGTGACGTTGGCCTCCACGCCTGGGCCCGCGCTGAGGGCCCGGGCGGGGACGCCGGCCCGGACCGGTGGGCCCCAGTAGGCGACGCTGGTGGCCGGAGCCGGGCCGGGGGTGAGGTGGAACACATAGCCGAAGCGGCGCGCCAAGATCCGGAGGAAGGCGAGGTCCGTGGTCTGCTGACCGGGGATCCGGTCGATCGGCAGCGGCGGGTCGAGGGTGGGCGGGGGGACGACCGAAGGGGTGATGCCATATCGGGCGTAGCCCAGGATGACCTGCTCGACGATGGCGGCCTCGTCGCTGGCCGGATATTCGGCCGACCTCTCCTCCAGGTCCATCATCACGGTCAGGTCCTCACCGGTGACCGTGATGTCGGAGCCCCCGGGGGCGGCGGCCGGGGTCAGCTCGCGATGGGTGATCACGCCGTCGATCAGGATGTGCGGCGTCCCCCGGAAGGTGACGATGAGGATCACCCGGTTGAAGGGGTCCAGCGAACCGTCCATGAGCAGGGGGTAGTCGACCAGGCCGCCGGGGCCGGACCGCCCGTCGGCCACCACGATCTGGAACCCCGGCCGCGCCGAGTCGGACGTGGTCACCTGCACCCGCCGGATGCTCTCCACCAGCCGGGGCGGCGCGGGCGCCGGCAGCGTCGCGCCGATGAGCACGGTGAGCTTCGTGGACAACGGATCCACCCTCGCTCCTCCTCAGAACCCAGGTACGGGAATCCGCACGGCGCTCCCGATGCGGTCGCCTGCGGTGAGCTCGTCGGGATGGATGACCACGTTGGCGTCGCACACCCGCCAGAACTGGGTCGGATCGCCCAAGTAGGCGGCCGTGATCAGGTCGGGGCGGTCACCGCCCGCCACCGTGTGGAAGGTCAGGGTCTGCAGGTCGTCCGGCTGGGGAACGAACCTGCGGCGAAGGTAGCGAACGTCCTGGACGCCTCCGCGGCCGTCGGGCATCGCCAGCGTGGCCACCTCGGCCTGCGCGTACCTGCTCGCCGGGTCGCTCACCACGGCGGCGTCCCGGTGACGGTGCTCGCCAGGGCCCCGGCCTGGCCGGCGGCGGACCGCCCGATTCCAGTCGCCCCGCCGAGCTTGGCCAGCGCCTCCTTGCCGGCCTGGTGAGCGAGGAAGAGGCCGTGCCCAAGGCTGGTCGGCGGAAGGTCGCTGTATGACAGCACCCGGAGTTCGAGATCGACGGCGGCGCGGATCGGGTTGAGGTCGGCGTCGTACGCCTCCTCGGTGACGGAGAACCCGGTGAGCCGCACCGGAAGGACCCGCTTCGGCCCCCACACGAGGAGGGTGAGCGGAGCCTCGGCCGGGACGATCTCGATGGTGCCGGTGAGCGCGAGCGCGGCGTCCGCGATGACCGTCGAGCTCCTCGGATACAGCAGCAGCTCCAGCGTCGACAGCTGCGGATACACCCCGGCCGCCGCCGTCACGAGCCGCTCGGGCCCGGCCGAGTCGGCCGCGTCGACCTCCACCTTGAGGGAGATCGTCTCGATGGGCGCGCCGGTCAGGCGTAACGCCTCGTCCCTGGCGCCGCCGGGTCCGATCTCGCCTTCCACGGCACGCGCCCGCAGGCGCCTGGTCATCTGGTCGGGGTTGTACTGGAAGACGACCAGGCGGCTCAGCGGATTCGCCTGATCCACGCCGACCAGCGCGCCGCGCCGCGTCCGGACCCAGCCCTCAAAGCCTGCCATGGCCGCCCACCGTCATACCCGGATCCTGGTCCAACGCCGTCACTGCGCCGTCAGCAGCATGTCACTGGGAATCTCATCGAGCCTGACATCGATGCCGATGAGCTTCAGCGTCTTCCTGGCCTCGGCCAACCGCGTGATGAGCGCGCCGCTGACGTCTGTCGGGCGGTCGATGACGGTGCCGCCCTGGTCGCCGGCGGACGGTCCCCGGAATATGTTCTTGGGCCAGTCGCAGATCGCCTCGACCGCCCAGGACAACCACGCGTCGAACTGCACGCGGTTCTGAATCGCGGGGAGCCCGCTCGTGTCCTTGATCTGTAGCCAGGCGAGGGCCTGGCCCAGATAGACCACACAGGAAGCGCGGCTCATGCCGACCAACGTGCTTTCCAGGCCCTTGAAGATGCGGTCCCAGGGGACGCAGTGTTTGTATGTGCCCACGCCCTCGTTGTCGCCGAATTTGTCCACCGCCGTCTTCACGGCGCTTTCGATGGAGGGGCGCTGGTAACGCAGAAAGATGACCTTGTGCTGGAGAAAGTCCTGGTTGGGATCCCCCTGGGCGAAGTCCACGTCGGTGTACGGCGTGACCATGCGCTGGAGCAGTCGCCCGGCGGACATCGGACGTGGTCCGGGCTCCCTGCTCGGCCCCACGGGAGCGGACCGCGGCGACCCGCCCATCACGTGTTCCGCGTTGGCCGCGGCGAACCGCTCCGACGCGTCCGAAGGGTCGGTGACCTGGAAGCCGCCGCCCGCCTGGCGGGTGGACGGCTGAAGGACGTGGGTCAGCTCGTGGGCCAGGAGTCTGCCGCCTTCAGAGGAGGCCGGAGCGTACCGGCCGGCCTGGAAGACGATGTGAGAGCCGTCGGTGTAGGCGAGCGCGCCGACCGACGCGGCGGCGGCGTGCGCGGCGGCGTCGGTGTGGATGCGCACTCCGGACAGATCCGCGCCGAGCCGGGTCTCCATCTCGTCGCGTACGGGCGGGTCGAGAGCCCTGCCTGGTGAGCGAGCGACGTCCTGGACAGCCGTTGGGGCCGACACCTGATAGGTGATCGACACGCGGTTGATGCTGTGCCGCAGCGGCGGGGCCGCAGCCGACGTGGGACCAGGCGCCGGGACGCCACGGCCGGGAACTCCGGACGAGTGATCGTGACCCGTCACGTGCTCCGATCGGCGCTCGCCGGTGTACATGGCCATGGCACCTCCTGTTGACCGGGCGCGCCTCACCGCGGCACGGACCCGTGGATTTCCGAAATGACGATCTCAGCGTCGGCCGGGATGCGCCCTAACAGGGCGGGATGCCTCCGCAGGGCGGCCACCACGGCGGGCGTGAGCGCCTCGAAGCGACCGGCTGCAATGGCGGCGACCACGGAGGCGGCCTCGGACGGATCCAGGTCGACCGACAGCGTGTCGATCCGGATGACGCTCACGCCCATCCCGCCACCTCCGCGCCGGTCAGCGGCCGTTCGAGCTTGGCGCACTCGGTCCTCGCCGCCGCGAGGAGATGCCCCATCCGTACGGGTTCCCCGGCGTCGGCGGCCAGCAGCGCGGCCGCCAGCGCGATGTTGTGGATCGTGCCGCCGGACACCGGCAGCCTGGAGAGGGCGATCGGGTCGAGACCTTCCTTCGGGGTCTGCGCTGGGAAGATCCGCCGCCAGATCTCGGAGCGCGCCTCGGCGTCCGGAAACGGGAACTGGACGACGAACCGCAGCCGGCGCAGGAACGCCGGGTCCAGCGTCTCCTTGAGGTTGGTGGTGAGGATGGCCACCCCGCGGTAGATCTCGATGCGCTGCAGCAGATAGCCCACCTCGATGTTGGCGTAGCGGTCGTGGCTGTCCTTGACCTCGCCACGCTTGCCGAACAGAGCGTCCGCCTCGTCGAACAGCAGCACGGCGCCGCCCGCCTCGGCCGCGTCGAAGAGGCGGCCGAGGTTCTTCTCGGTCTCGCCGATGTACTTGCTGACGACCTGGCTCAGGTCGATCCGGTAGAGGTCGAGGTGGAGCTCTCCGGCGACCACCTCGGCGGCGAGCGTCTTGCCGGTGCCGCTCGGCCCGGCGAACAGCGCGGCGGCGCCGAGGCCCCGTCCCGTACGGGCCGCGAAGCCCCAGTCGACGAGGACGGTGTGGCGGTGGCGGACGTACGCGACGATCTGCTTGAGCACGCTCGTCTGAAGGGCCGGCAGCACAAGATCCGCCCACCGGGCCTGCGGATCGATTCGCTGCGCCAGATCATCCAACCCCGGCCTGGCCTGCCGCCGGCACGCCTCCCACAATTCCCCCCCACCCGCCCTATCGCCAGGCCCATCCATCGGCGCCAGCGAGCGAGCGACGGCCTTGATGGCATCCGCATCCAGGTCGAACTGGCCGACGGCACGGTCGACCCAAGCCGCGAGCGGCCCGGCGGCCGAGCCCAGGGCCTCAACCCACACGGCCCGGGTGTCCCCGGGACCAGGCTCACCCACCTCCACCCCGACAGGACGCAACCGCGAATCGGACAGCGGCTTTCGCGCGGTCAGCACCACAGGCGCGGCCAGACGCGCGGCGAAGTCGAGCGCGAGCCGCTCCCCTCTGGGCCCATCACCTGAGTCATCGACGTCAACGTCAACGACCCAGGCGACGCCGTCCAGCACCGTCTCCCGCTCGCACAGCCGGGCCAGCCGGTCCCGCTCCGCCGCGCCCTCGGGCAGGTCGGCGGCACGCAGGCGCAGCGGTCTCATGCCACGCTCCAAGCAGGCCGCGGCGGCGACCGACCGCAGATCGGAGCGCCGCCGACCGTGCGCCACGACAGGCGACGATCCGAAGCCAGGCCTGGACCAATGGGCGCCGATCGTTTCCACGGCCGCGCGCAACACAAGCGGCAACGACGACGGCCCGGCGAGCGGCTCGGCGTAAGGAGCGATGCGGGAATCGAGGTAGGAGACGCCGGCGAGGGCGTGCAGGATCCGTTCGTCGATGCGTAGCGGGCTCGTCGTCGGCACATCAGGCTGAGCGAGCTCGACCAGATGCCAGCGCCGTAGCGGTCGCGCCGGGCTGAGCGCGTCCCAATGAGCATCGGCCAGCCGCGCCAGACCAAGCCCGAACGTCGCGTACGTGCGAGCGGCATCCCCCTGAACCTCCGCGCAAGCGTGCGCGAACGCCGTATCCAGCTCCACCCCCGCACACATGAGCAGCAGATCCCGCTCGAACCCCGTAAGCCCCAGCCCATCCCCCAGCACCTTCAACACCGAAGGCACCCCCACCCCCACCCCTACACCCGCACCGTCACCACTCAACGCCCCACCAGCCACCTCCCCAAACGCGCCGCCCGACCCCTCGCCCGACGCCATGCTTGCCCCCTCCCCCGACGCCTCGCCCGGCCCCCCGCCAGCCCCCTCGCCCGACGCAGCATCGAGCACGCTCTCTCGCGCGCCCAGGAGCCGACGCCGAAGCACCTCGAGGGCGCCCGCCAGGTAAACCTGGTTCCTCGTCAGCCACTCGTCCTGGCCGGTCACCGCCCCTCCCGCACGCCAGACTCCGACTCCGACTCCGCGCCAGACTCCGACCGCGCGTGAGGCTCTGGCCGTACCGCCGGCACCGGGACGGCCGGGCGAGCCTCGATGAAGTGCCTCCGAACCGGCGGCGCGGGCGGCGCCGAGGTCCCCGGCCCATCCAGCAGCACCGCAGCGGCCCTATAAGCGACCGACAGCCGATACGGGGCGTGCGAGAACAGCGACCAAAGCTTCGTGAGCTCCTCCAAATCGAGGGGCAGCAGGGTCACGCGGACCGACTCAGGCTGCACGGCGAGGTCGGAATACTGCTCCCACGCGGTGGGATCGACCGTGACCGCATCGTCCATCGTGGCCGCGATCGTGCCACGGGTCAGAACCGGCTGTACGGCGAGCGTGCTCACCACGAGACCGAGCAGCCGCTGAGGTTCGAGCGCCGTCTCCTCACCCGAAAAGGTGAGCAGATAGTGCAGGTCCAAGGCTTGACGCGGCGGGTTGATCAGGCTGCCGTCGGCATGACGGGTGGGCAGCTCGGCGACGCTCAGGGCCCCGTTGGACAGCACGCGATACAAAAAGAGATTCACCCCGGCCGCGTCGCTGTCGGCGGTCCCGAGCGTGTGCGGCCGTTGCGTGGTCACCCGGGCATGGCGCACCCCGCCCGGCAGTTCCGCCGCGAAGGCCTCATTGAGAATCCGGCCCAGCGCCGATGTGACCATCGCCACCGCCAAATAGTTGCTCACGGCGACCCCCAGCCCCTCAGCCAGCCCGCTCAATCAGCCCAGTCATCAATCCACTCATCAAGTCCGCCCATCACACCCACTCAGCAACCCCACTCAGCAACCCCACTCAGCAACCCCGCCCATCAAACTCGTCCATCAAACCCACTCATCAAACTCGTCCATCAAGGCCACGCATCAAGGCCACGCATCACGCTCACTCATCAGGCCCGCCGTCGTCACGGCGCGCCAGGTAGTCCTCAAGCGACAACGCCCGCACCTCCGCCTCCCCCCAATGCATCCGACCGCGACGCCCATCTCTACCCCCGCCCGACGGCATCCCCACCCCCGACGCCCCAGACCCGCCCCAAGTCTCCGACCCCCCAAAGCCCCCGGGGCCCCCCGAGTTCGCCACCCCACCCGACCCCATCGCGCCCCCGGAGCCCCCCGCATTCCCCGAACCCGCCGCATTCCCCGAACCCGCCGCCGGAAGTACCCGCACCTCGACCCGCCCGATATTGACGACCACGCGAGCCCGCTCCTCCCCACGCCTGCCAGCCCTCGCCGCGGCCTCCGCCGCCGTGCCCGGCACAACCTCCCGTCGCGCCGCCAGGCCTCCCTGCCCCCCCGCACTTCCCGGCTGACCCGACCTGGCAGTCTCCGCCTGCCGCAGCGGCATCCCCTGCCGTCCGCCATCGCCCGCCACTTCGGATATGGGCGCGGACGTAGCAACAGCGGGCCGCGTACCAGGAGGATCCGAGCCCTCAGCCGGCTCAGCAGAACGCGACCGCGAGCGCGGTGCGGGGGGTGGCTCCCCCGCACCCACCGGCACCGTGGCACCCGGCGGCAGAAATGGGATCGAGGGCTCGACGGGCCGCGGCTTTGCAGCGGCTCCGGGCACCGACCCGCCCTTGGCGTCCGACGGCATCGCAACGGACGAGGTCCTAACAGGTACCGCCGGCATCGCGGGGGCCGACGGCATCCCAGATGCTTGGGCAGCCGCCAGCGTTGACGGGACCTCGGGCATCTGGCTAGCTCCGGACACCGGGGCAGCGGACATCGGCGCAGCCGGCGGGAGCGGGTGCGACGGCTGCACAGGGTGCAGCGACGTCGGCGGCAGCGGAGGCGAAGCGAGCGACGGAGGCGTAGGGGGCGGGAGGGAAGCCGGGGCCGACGCGGGTGTCGGCGGGATTCCCGTGGAAGCAGGCGGCGCCGATGACGGCGAGGGCCTCGGGGGGCTCTGGAGCATCGGCGGCATCGGGGAATCGAGTGGGACAAAGGGATCTACGGGAGGTGGCCGCGGCTCAAAGCGGGAGGTGGGGTACGGAGCCAGGAGCGGGGTGTGGCCAAGGGCGCGCTCGACGAGGTGGGTGAGGAAGCCGCTCATCCCGTTGCCAGTTCCAGGTAGGCATTACGGCGGGCGGGGCTGAGGGCCAGAACGTCCCGCTCGGTCCAGCCATAGGCGCGGGCGAGCACGTGCACATCCCGCAGGAGGGCGAGTGCCCGAACCTCGACCTCGGCCCAGAAGAGCACCGACACGTCAAGCGCCGCGACGTTCGTCGCTGCGCACTCGGGACACGCCACTTCGATGGTGATCGCGCTAAGCGGAGCGGCCTCTTCCATGGCCCGCTCGACGGCGGTGGCCACGTCTTCGGAGACCTCTCCGGATAGGTCTCCGGCACAGCGGGCGAGCAGCCAGGCCCGGGCAGCGGACACATCATCGCCGTGCGGGCCGGCATGGCCACCTGGCACGTGGTCGTCATAAGGGGCGACATCGCCATGCGGGACGGCATCGCCGTGCGGGACGGCATCGCCGTGCGGGACGGCATCGCCACGCGGACTGGGATCGCCACCCAGCACGAGGTCGTCATAAGGGGCGACATCGCCATGCGGGACGACATCGCCATGCGGGACGACATCGCCATGCGGGACGGCATCGGCGTGCGGGGCGAGGTCGGCGTGCAGGCCGGAACCGCCGTGCAGGGCGGCGTCGGCGTCCACCCCGGTGCCGTGGGGGGCGGGATTACCTTGCGGCTCACGGGTGGCGGGCGGGGCGGGGGCGGGGTGTGGTGTGAGGGCACGGTGCAGGGTCAGGAGGTCATGGCTGGTGGGGAGGCGATAGGGCACCGGGCCGGAGCCGTGGGGAGCGTAGAGGATCTCGTCGGGGGGCCGCCGGGAGCCGGTGGGGAGTGTGGCCGGGTCGAGGGGGACGTCGAGCCGGGTGTCGCAGGCATGGCAGGACAGGCACGTCATGACCGGACCGCCGCCCGTCATGCCGACGAGGGCCGCCCAGAGGATGGTGTCGCGGCTGCCCACGTCTGTGCGCTCGGCTTCGTACCGCGAGGTGCCGGTCAGGGCGGCGAGAAGCGTGACCGCCCGCTCAAGCGGCGTTTCGTGGCGACCGCGCTCCCAGGCCGCCAGCGTCCACGCGCCTGCGTCCGCGTCCTGGGCAAGGCTCGGGTGCGGGGCGGAGCCCAGGTGCGCGGTAGGGCTCGGGTGCGGGGCAGGGCTTATGGCCGGGGTGGGGTCGGGGGGCGGGAGGGGCGGGGTCACGGCTGTCAGGCGGTGGGTTGGGTGAAGGAGGGCTCGGTGGGCTCGGTCACCTCCGTGTCCCGTTCCCAGCCCTCGTTTTCCAGTTTCAGGTGCTGGATCGCGACCGCGTTGGCGTTCGCGTCGAGCTCGGGCAGCGCCTGGTATTCCGACACCCAGCACCGATACACCTTGTACGCGATCGCCAGCTGGCCCGCCTCGTTGTACACCTCGATGACGATGTCCTTGCGGAAGTCGAGCAGCGACAGCTCCGAGCCCAGCCCGGCGCCGTAGTTGTGGATCCGGTTCGCCCACTGCTCGAAGGCGACGTCGTGGGTGACGCCGCGTTCCAGGGTGATCGCCGCGTAGTCGCTGCGGCCCGGCGACTTGCGGCTGCTGCTCGGATCGCCGCCGTCCCGGTGGCTCACGACCTCGGTGGTCCGCGTAAGCGCTCCGACCTTGCTCACCCCGGCGACATAGCGCCCGTCCCACCGCACACGGAACTTGAAGTTCTTGTACGGATCGAACCTCTGGGCGTTGACGCTGAACTGGGCCATATGTCAGACACTCCCTAGCCCTATGCCTGGGCGATCTGCTGGATCGACAGGACCACGAACTCGGCGGGACGAAGCGGGGCGAAGCCCACGAGGACGTTGACGCGCCCGCTGTTCACGTCGTAAGGCGTGGTCGTCTCGCGGTCGCATTTCACGAAGTACGCGTCCCGCGGCGTCGCCCCCTGGAAGGCGCCCTGCCGGAACAGGTTCTGCAGGAACGCTCCCACGTTCAGGCGGATCTGCGCCCACAGCGGTTCGTCGTTCGGCTCGTACACCACCCACTGGGTTCCCCGGAAAAGGCTCTCCTCGATGTAGAGGGCCAGCCGCCGCACCGGCACGTACTTGTACTCGTCGGCCAGCCGGTCGGCGCCCCGCAGCGTACGGGCGCCCCAGACGATGCGCCCGGCGGCGGGCATGGTCCGCAGGCAGTTGACGCCCTGGGCGTTCAGCGTGCCGTTCTCGACATCGGTCAGGTTGACCGCGAGGTCGTCGACCCCGGCGAGGGTGGCGTCGAGCCCGGCCGGCGCCTTCCACACGCCACGCGTGGCGTCCGTACGGGCCATGACCCCGGCGAGGACGCCGCATGCGGGGAAGGTACCGACCCGGCCTTCCACCGCCGGGTCACCCTGGATCACCCGCGGGAAGTAGATGACGCCGTTACGCGCCACCTCACCCGTCAGCCCAAGTTTTTGCAGGCTGGCGGCGGCCGTGGCGACGGTCATGGCGGCGGGCGGGTCGACGATGAGCATGGCGCGGCGGTCCTTGCAGTACGCCAGGGCCGTGCCGTAGACGGATGGGGATGTGTCCCCGCCGGGGACGGCCGGCGGGATGCACAGCAGGTTGAACTGGTCGACCAGGTCGAGCGCCCAGAGGCCTTTGTGGCCGTCCATGAGGCCTTCGTTCGTGTAGTCACCGTCACGCGGCGGCGCTCCGTCGGTGCCGGACGTCGAAACCGCCACGCCGGCGGCCTCCAAGGGCCGGCTCACAGGGACCTGTACGGCGCGCACGGTCCGCGACTCGCTCGCGAGCACCGAGTCGACCCGCCGCGCTCCGGCCCCCACGTGCACGTGGGTGAAGGTCTCCTGCGCGCCGGTGACCTTGTCGGTCACCGTGAGGTCGAAGACGTCGTCCTTGCCGACGCCCAGCCGGCCGAGCACGTCCTGTTCGATCGACTCCGGATGGGTGAGGGTGACGATGAGGTTGTTCGCCCACGATCCGGGCTCGGCGGCGGCCAGCACGAGGCCTGCCGCCTGGTCGTCCACCCGCTTGGCCGCCGCGTCGGCCGCGGCGGTCTTCTCCGCGGCGTCCGCCGCGGCCTCATCGGCCACGGCTCTGGCCGCCTTCGCGTCAGCCTGGGCCTTCTTCCTGTCGGCGGCCGGTGTGTCGGCGGACGCCGCCGTCTGCTCGGCCTTCTTGGCCACATCTTCGGCCTTGCCGGCCTGCGTGGTGGCGGATTTGGCCTCCGCGTCGGCCTTGGTCTTTGCGTCGGCGACCCTTTTCCGGTCGGCCTCGGAGACCGCCAGCGCGGGGAACGCGGCCGTCGCGGCGTCGCGTGCGAGGCGTACGACGACGGCCTGGCCGCCTCCGTTGGCGAAGAAGTCGCGCACGGCGTAGCTCACCGTGCTGTCGCGCCACAGCCCGCCGAAGATCCTCTGATAGTCGGCGTAGCCGTTCACGTAGACGGCGGTGTTCACCGGACCGCGGCGGGTCCTCCCGAGGAAGGCGGTGACGGAGGTGGCGACACCGGTGATCGTTCGCACTCCGCTCGGAATCTCGTTGACGTAGACACCAGGGTATGGAGTGCTGATGGTCATGGCCGAACGCTAGGCCGCCGCCGTCACGGCTCCGTCTCCGGTCCCGTCACCGATCCTTCACCGGCCGGGCCTACGCAGCGGCTCCGACAACCAGTGGTTGAATTTCCTGAAAACAAGGCTTGATCTACGAACCACGGGGGAGCAAGAATCCCGTTTCAGTCGCCCGGGCGGGGGTCTGGTGACGCCTGGGTCCGGCAGTGAATTGGTGGGCGGGCTGTGAGCTCGCGGAACATCGAATCCTGGAGAGACCTCATGTCGAGGGACGCCACACGAGCAGATGGAACGATCCGAAGCGGCCGGCTGCAACTGTTCGATGGATTCCGGCTCGAGGTGAACGGCTCCGATATCGATGCCTCGACGGCCGCCCAGCGGCTGCTCGCCTTCCTCAGTCTCCACGGGCCTGCCGTACGGCCGGTCGTCGCCGGGACCTTGTGGGGGCACACCACCGAGTCGAAGGCGCTCGGCAGTCTCCGTACCACGATGTGGCGGGTCAATCACGCGGCTCCTGGACTGGTCTCGACCGAGCACGGGCGGCTCGCCCTCGCCGGCGCCATCACCGTCGACGCGACCGAGTTCGGCGATCGGGCCTCCGCGCGCCTGCGCGGCGGCCGCGAGGCCGATCTTCCCTTTTCCGACCTGCGCGCCGGCGTGCTGTTACCCGGCTGGTACGACGACTGGGTGATCTTCGAACGGGAGCGGCTGCGCCAGTTACGGCTGCACGCCCTTGAGGCGGTCGCGGTGGAGCTGTGCGCCCGGGGCCAATACGCGGTCGCGCTCGACACGGCCTACGAGGCCGTACGCGACGAGCCGCTCCGCGAGAGCGCCCGCCGCGCGGTGATCCTCATCCACCTGGCGGAGGGCAACTTCGCCGAGGCGCTGTGGGAGTTCGAGCGCTTTCGCACCCTGCTCGGCGATCAGCTCGGGGTGGAGCCGTCTCCCGATCTCGTCAGGCTCGTCAACAGATAGCCGGGCGTCTCTACGACCCGTCGGGCCATCCCCCGCGGTGCAGCACCATCGGGTGTCTGTCCCAACAGCGCGGCCGTCAAGGTGTCGTCGTTCGCCGCCAGACCGCCGGTCACATGGGTGGAGAAGCCGTCCGAGGCCGCCGAGGTTGCATCGGGCCCGGGCGCGGGCCTGCAGCTCGCCGGCGGTCACGCCCTCGTCGCCGATGAACCGGAGCGCGTTGGCCCACATCGGCATCGAGATGCGGAACAGGCCGCGTACGCGCTCAGAGCTCGCGGCCTCGACGGCGTTGTCCACCTCGATCGTGAACGCGATCCACGTCCACGACAGCAACGTGGTCAGCGGCAGTGGAAGCGCGACGTGTTCATCGCAGGCGTTCGGCGAGGAAGGTCACCACCCGGTCGCGGGCGGCCAGGGCCGGGTGGCCCGGCTTCTCACGTACTTCGACGGTCAGGACCGAGTGGGCGCCCCTGCCGAAGCCGCCGGAGTTGCCGGGCGCCGAATCCAGCTCGATGACCTCGAACGCCTCGCCGAGGCGGGCGCGCAGCGTGGCGAAGCGCTCGCGAGGCGCGGCGCGGTCTCCGCTGAAGCGCAGGCCGAGCACGCAGAGGCCGTTCTCGGACGCACGGGCGGCGACCCGGTCGAACTCCTCCGCCGACATGCCCGGGTCGGCCCGCCGGGTGGCGCTCACGGGGAACGGCACGGACGGCTGGCTGAGCACCGGAGCCAGGACCGTGTCGTCGACGGCGGCGGCGAGCGCGAAACCGCCGGTGAAGCACATGCCGATGACGCCGACGCCCGGCCCCGGCGTGCGCGCGGCCAGGTCGCGCGCCAGCGCCCGCAGGTAGTCGGCGACGGGCCGGCGCGCGTTGACGGCGAACGCGCGGAACTCGGCGGCCACGCAGATCCGGGACAGCACGTTCAAGGTGTAGCCCATCGTCGCCGGGCGGCCGGCCACGCCGAACAGCGAGGGGATCACGACGGTGAAGCCCTGGCCGACGAGGTGATCGGCCAGGCCGAGGACCTCGGGAGTGATGCCGGGGACCTCGGGGATCAGCACGACTCCCGGCCCCGCGCCCTTTTCGTAGCAGTCGTGGGTGACGCCGCCGGCGCTGAAGGGGTGCGAGCGCCAGCCGGCGAGGTCGGAGACCGGTGCGGAATGATCCATAGGGGCAGTATCCACGCCTGCCTGCTCTCTACGACGGGGCGACCGTGGCGAGCGCGTTGTTGCCGACGTGCAGCAGGATGCTCGCCAGGAGCGAGCCGGAGCGGTGCCGTACGTAGCCGAGGACCAGGCTGATGACGACGATCGACGCCGCGTGCGGCGACAGCAGGTTTCCGGCGAGCACGCCCTGGAAGGCCCAGCCCAGGCAGTGGATCAGCAGGAACAGGACCGCCCCGATCACGTTGACCGGCCAGAACCAGATCCCGAGGGCCACCAGCGTCGACTGGAGATAGCCGCGGAACAGGATCTCTTCGAAGATCGGGGTCAGCAGGAACGCGTAGAGGCCGACGAGACCGACCGGGACGAGATGGACGCCGCCGGAGGCTCGCGACGCCAGCGACAGGGCCACCCAGATCGCGGTCGCGATCAGCCCGACCCGAAGGCCCTGCCCGGCGGTGTCGCGCCGCAGCCCGATGAAGGCCGCCTGGCCGGCCACCCCGGCACGGGTGAAGGCCTGCCGGCCACCCCAATAGACCACGGGAAAGACGACCCAGATCAGGAATTTGGCGATGGCCCAATATGCCGGCTCGCGTAACGAGCCGCCCGACAGGCCCCACCGGTCCGCCACCGCGAGTTCGACCAGCCACGCGCCGGCCCACAGGGCGAAGAACGAGCCCGTGAATACCGCGACCCGCCACGGCGATAACCCGAGATCCACCGCCGGATTCTATGGCCCGGCCCGATGAGTCCTACTCCCCCGTGGTCCGTCCCTGGCCCGCGGTCGGCGTGGGCCGGCTCTAGTCGACCGTCGTTTCGGCCACGGGGGTGTGCCCGGCCGGGAGAGGCGGCGCGACGCCGCAGGTGGGTTGCGGGCCGGTGCCCGTGCCGATCGAGATGACGATGTCGTCGGCGTCGATGGCGGCGGGGTCCTCGGCGAAGACGATGGCCTCGGGGTAGTCGGCGATGACCTTCACCGGGACGCTGGCCACGAAATCGCCGTTCTTGTCGCGGGTCGCCAGGTTGATGATCTGCGGCGTGCACTTGGGAAAGCCCTGGTAGACCTGGATCGTCACGCCCATCTTGGCCAGGTCCGCCTTGAGCCCGTCGCCGTCCGGCCGGCCGTTGCTGAAGCGGACCGCCACCTTGATCATGTCTCCCGGCTCGCGCTGGAGCGTGTAGGACGCGGTCTTGATGTAGTTGGAAATGCGTGTCACCGGCGTTTTCGTGCCGGCGGCGACCGGTGCGGGTCTCGTCACGACGATCGCCGGTGCGGGGCCGTTGTTCGACATGTGCGGGATGACCACGGCCGCCCCTACCGCCGCGGCGGCGAGCGCGAGCGGCGCCGCCACGCCGATGATCAACCCCGTCCGCCTGCGCGCCGACGTCTCGGGTTCCTTCTCCAGCAGATTGCTCATCACGTGTTCCTTCAGTAATTGCTGACGATCAGCGGAAATTTCGGGATATCGGGGTGGGGGTAGCAGCCGGGCCAGCTCGTCCCGTACGGGGTCCTGTCCTGGAGCAGGGGTCGGGTTCATTGCGCCTTCTTTCCTGGGTTGGCCGACGGGACGACGGGTCGGGGCGCGGGGGCGTGGCCGGGGCCGTACTCGTCCTGCCTGAGCTTGAGCAGGCGGCGGCGAGCACGCGACAGACGGGAGCGGACCGTGCCGACCGGCACCCGCAGCGCCTCGGCGGCCGCGGCATGGTCCAGCCCGGCCCACACGCAGAGGGCCAGCACTTCCCGCTCGGCCGGCCGGAGCCGCTCCAGCGCGGCCCGCGTCGCCGCGAGCGCCTGCGTGTCGGCCATCCGCCCGACGAGGTCGTCGGCGAAGTCGGGCGTCACATCGCGCGGCGGCAGCCTGGTCAGCGCCTGCTCGTGGCGGCGGGCGGCGCGCCGGGTGTTGCGGAGCACGTTGGTGGCGATGCCCAGCAGCCACGGCAGCGGACTGTCCCCGTCGGGGCGCAGCCTCTCCCGCAGCCGCCACGCCTCCAGATATGTGAGAGAAACCACGTCCTCGGCTTCGGCCCAGTCGCCGCTCACCCGCATGACATGCCGATAAACGGCCCGGGCGTGCTCGTCGAAGATCTCCTCGTACGCCCCGGGGTCCCCAGCGCGAAGACGAGCACGTAATGATTGCTCCACATGAGGTATCTGTCCGCCCGCCCATCCGCGTTGCCTGTGATTCAGGTCACAGGGCCTCGGAGCATCCATTGATGGCCTCCCCCGACGGCGACCGAGCGGTCGCGCTCGGCCTGCGGCTCGCGGAGGCGCACCAGGAACTGCGCCGCCGGATCACGCGGCTCAAGGCGGGCCTGTTGCGGCGCGAGCCGGTCGACGACGACACGCTCGCGTCCCACTGCCTGGCGTTCTGCGCTGCCCTTACGGCGCATCACCAGGGCGAGGACGCCGGGATGTTCGCCGAGTTGCTACGCGTGCGCCCCGACCTCGAAAAGGCCGTCGCCAACCTCGTCGACGACCACCGGATGATCTCGTCGATCCTGTCGCGCGTCGCCGAACTCGCCGGTCGCGCCGCCGGATCCGATGGTCCGGCGCTGGACGCGATCGGCCAGGAGCTCGACGGCCTGATGGCGATCATGGAGTCGCACTTCGCCTACGAAGAACGAGCGATCGGAGCAGCGCTCGACGCCGGAATACCCGACACCGGCTGGTCCGGCATGGTCTTCAGGTTCGACTGACTGGAGCGCACCGTTCTCAGGCGGCCTCGAGATGGCGCCACCACGTGATCCCTTCGCCGATCTGGGTGAAGCCGCAGGCGCTGTACAGCAGCTTGCCTTCCGGGGTGGCGTTCAGAACGGCGTGCCGCCCACCGGCCTTGCGGGCCGCGGCGCAGACGGCGTGCAGCAGACCCCGGCCGATCCCCTGCCGCTGGAACGGGGGCCAGACGCTCATGTCGAAGATCCCGGCAAGGTCGCCGTCGAGGAACGACCACGCCCTGCCCGCGAAGCGCGCGCCCGGAGAGGTGTATCCGGCCGCGTACCAGACCCGGGGCGGCCGGCTGCGGACCAGGGCGAACAGCGCCCGATATCCGGGATCGTGCTCCTCGTAGTCGTCGCTGTCGTCCTGCAGCGCGACCCGCGGATCACTCGGCTCGTCCAGCGTGGACAGGTCGCACGTCATCCACCACGGCGACCAGCCCCGTTCGAAGCCGGCCTCCGCCAGCGGCGCCGGGTCCACGTCCAGGCCGAGCCAGGCCCCCACGATCGAAAGACCCCGCTCACGCGCCCGCCGCACGCCGCGCTCGACGGCCGCCGTGGTCATCCGCTCGGGGAACATGAGGTTCAGCCCATCGGGCCCATCAGTCCAGGTCAACGGCCCATCGGTCCACACCTCGCCGCCCAGCGCCGCCGCCCGCGTCCGGAACCAGCCGGCCTGCACCCGCTCACAATCCGAGACGGTCACCACGGTCCTATGATCCCTCCGCCCGCGGTTAATTCGGTTGTCGGGCAGGTCGGGGGTGGCGGAGGATGCGACCATGGCTACGACCCGGCGCGCCGACATGTTCATCGATCTCGACGACGATCCGCGCGAGGACGGGCCGCGGCTGGGTGACGAGCGCACCACGCTTGTCGAAACCCTGCGCTGCGCGCGCCTCACCCTGGAGATGAAGTGCGCGGGGCTCGACGCCGAGGCCATGGCGCGACGTTCGGCCGAGCCGTCGACGATGTCGCTCCTGGGGCTGGTGCGGCATCTGGCCGAGATGGAGCGAAGGACGTTCCGCGAGATGATGGCGGGGCAGGACGTGCCGCCGCTGTTCTGCTCCGACACCGACCGTGACGGTGATTTCGACGGCGCCGTCCCCGACGCGCGCGTGGTCGCGCAGGCGTGGGAGGCCTGGCGTGCGGAAGTCGACTTCGCGACGCGACTGGTCGACCAGGCGCCCAGCCTCGACGTCACCGGCGAGGACCCCTTGAATCAGCACGGCAGCGGCGGCGGCGCGATGTCGCTGCGCGAGGTGCTGGTGGGCATGATCTTCGAGTACGCGCGTCACATGGGCCACGCCGACCTGCTGCGCGAGCGGATCGACGGCCGCATCGGCCAGTGATCGCCATGAACGGCGCAGAACGCCGCGAGCTGGCCCGCCGGGCCCTCGACGGCTACGCGAGCGGCGTCGACGCCTCCACCAGGGCCATGGCCGGCGCCTGGGCGAAGCTCGGCGGCGCCGCGGCCGTGGTGCTGGTCGAGGGGATCAGCGATCAGATGGCGCTGGAGGCGGCCGCGACGGGCCTCGGCCGGGATCTCGAGGCGGAACGCGTGGTGGTCCTGCCGATCGGGGGCGCGCACGCGATCGGCCGCTTCCTGACGATGCTGGGCCCGCTCGGCGCCCAGGTCCGCCTCACGGGTCTCTGCGACCTGCACGAGGAGGAGATCTTCCGGCGCGGCCTGACCGCGGCCCATGTCGGCGCTCCTCGTACGCGGGCCGAGATGGAGCGGCTCGGGTTCTTCGTCTGCGTCGACGATTTGGAGGACGAGCTGATCCGGGCCGTGGGCGCCGCGGGGGTCGAAGCGCTCTTCGAGTCGCAGGGCGACCTGCGGTCGTACCGCTCGCTGCAGAGCCAGCCGGCCTGGCGCGGCCGGGAGCCGCAGGCGCAGATGCGGCGCTTCCTCGGCAGCGGCGCGCGCCGCAAGCTGCGTTACGCGCGGCTGCTGGTCCGGACGGCCATCGCGCAGGACGCCCTGCCCCGGCCGATCGCCGCGCTGCTCGACACCGTCCTCGACACCGTCCTCGACACCGTCCTCGACATCGCGCCCGGCACCGCGCCCGGCACCCTCAAGGCGCCGTGACCGGCACCGCGACCGGCGCCCTCAAGGCGCCGTGAAGAACGGCTTGATGACGTCGGCGATCGCCTGAGGATTCCCCTGGTCCTGGGCCGAGCCGTGGTGGAGGCCAGGAATGACGACGAGATCGCTGACGGGCAGCACGCGGTGGAGGGCGTCGAGCGTGCCCGTGAACAGCGGCTGGGCCTTGCCGCCACGGATGAGCAGCACCCGCGCCGAGACCTTGCGATAGTCGTCAAGCGTGCCCTCGGTGGCCCTGACCTCGGCGAGCTCGGGCCGTAGCGTGGGGATCAGGTCGCGCAGCGGCGTGTAGTCGCCCTTGACCCACCAGGCGTCGGCCCACAGGGCCAGCCGGAACAGCGGCCTCAGCACGGCGTCCGGCACGGCGCTGACCAGCTTCGAGGCCTCGGAGTCCTTGGTCAGCCCGACCGCGGCGCCGACCACGTCGCCCCGGTCGACGCGCTCGTTGAATCGCTCGATGACCCGGACGAACTCGTCCGTCCCGGGCTGGCCGACGAACAGCACCGGCTCGTAGACGGCCACCCGCTCCAACTCGGGCACGCTCATGGAGGCGTGCAGCGCGAACAGCCCGCCGTCGGCGGGGCCGAAGGCATAACGCGCTCCCGTCGCGGCCACCAGGGCGGCCAGGTCCTCGTCTTCGGTGCGGATGGAGTAGTGGTCACCGTAGGGGCCGCTCAGCCGGCGGCCGCGGCGGTCGGGCAGGTAGACCGTGAACTCGTCCGCGAGCAGGGCGGCGAGCTTCAGATAGTGCTGTGATCCCAGGGCTCCGCCGTGCAGGATCAGCAGGCCCGGGCCGTCGCCCATCCGGCGATAGCCGATCCTGGTGCCGTCCGTGGACACGACATGTCCTGTGTCGTACGCCGGTCGCGCGCTCATCGTGTGTCGTCCTCTCCTCGATCCAGCTCCATCGCCCGGGCGTGCAAGGTGACCCCGAGGAGCCGGTCGACCTGGTGGTCGCGGAGCGATCCAGGCGGCGCGCCGAGGATTCGCTCGACGCCTTCGGTCGTGGCGTCCATCACCTCGCGCACCTGCCGCGCCACCGACTCGTCGGGAGCGTCGGCGAGCAGCAGGCTCGTCGCGCTGTCGGCCGCGGTCAGGAAGATCCCGACGATGATGCGCGCGGCCGCCTCGGGATGAGCGGTGTCGAAGACGCCCTCGGCGATGCCCTGCCTGATGATCGGCTCGATGATCATGGGTGCGGTGTACGTCAGCGCGGCGTCGGTGATCTTCTGGCGGAACAGGGCGTTCTCGTCCGCATACCACGTGCGCAGGATGCCGATGATCAGCTCGCGCCGGTCGGCCTTGAGCCGCGACGAGGCCGCCACGTAGCGCTGGAACTTCTCGAGCGCGGTCAGGCCGGGGTCGGCGACGATCGGCAGCAGCGTCTCGGCGGCGGCCGTGCCCATGCGATCGACGAGGGCCTGCAGCAGGGCCTGCTTGGAGTCGAAGTAGTGGTAGAGCGCGCCGCGGGAGATGCCGAGCCCGTCGAGGACGTCCTGGATGGTCATCTTCTCGTAGCCCTTGCTCTGGACCAGCCCGGCCGCGAAGTCGAGGATCGCGGCCCGCTTGGCCCGATGCTCTTCCTCGTCGACCACCCGTGCCATCGACTGCTCCCGATTAATAGACCGTCTGACGGTTTATTAATTTACCACGCTCCCCGCATGCGGGATACTTCGTGAGGTGACGCTCCTTGACCTGGCCGACGGGCGGAAGCTCGACATCGCCGTTTCGGGCCCATCCGACGGGATCCCGCTCGTCTTCCACCACGGCACGCCCGGTTCCGTGCTGCCCTTCCGCGCCATCGAGCGCGCCACGCACGCGCGCGGGCTGCGGCTGGTGACCTACTCGCGTGCCGGCTACGGCCGGTCGACCCGCCTGCCGGGCCGTTCGGTCGTGGACATCGTGGCCGACGCCCGCGCCCTGCTCGATCACCTCGGCGTACGGCGCTGCCTGACGGCCGGCTGGTCGGGAGGAGGGCCTCACGCCCTGGCGATGGCGGCCCGGCTGCCGGATCAGGTCGCCGCGGTCGCGGTCCTTTCCGGCGTCGCGCCGTACGACGCCGAAGGCCTCGACTTCATGGCGGGGATGGGCCAGGGCAACATCGAGGAGTTCGGCTTCGCCCTGGAGGGCGAGCAGGTGCTGCGCGCGGGCCTGGAGACCGAGGCGGCGGTGCTGCGCGAGGCCGAGGCCGATGATCTGCGCGAGACGATCGGCACGGTCCTGTCCCCGATCGACCGGTCCTTCGTCGCCGGGGAACCGGGCGAGGATCTCGCCGCCAACATCCGCGAAGGCCTGCGCGAAGGCCCCGACGGGTGGATCGACGACGACCTCGCGTTCGTGCGGCCGTGGGGCTTCGACCCGGGCGAGGTCGGCGTGCCGGCCTACATCTGGCAGGGCGCCGAAGACCTGATGGTGCCCTTCGAGCACGGCCGGTGGCTCGCCGCCCATGTCCCCGGCGCGACCGCGCATCTCGACCGCGAGCACGGGCACCTATCGATGGCCATGGGCCGGACCGCCACCATCCTCGACGAACTCCTCCCCCACCTCTGAGCCGGCCGGGTCGATAAGATCAGGAGCGAACAGTTCAGGCCAGAGCCGCTCATAGCGCTCCGCGATCCATTCGTCGAAATAGGTGTCGGCCACAGACATGAGCATGCGCCGCCGATGATGCCGTTGAGCGAGATTCATGCCATGAACAGGACCGTCGGCGGCGACGGGACCAGCGCGGTCGCGGATGCGCTGGCCGCCCCCTGGGGCGTCGCGGCGGGGCGCGCCCGGTTCTGGCGGTCGAGTGCCACCCATGTGTTCGTGATCGAAGATCCGGCGTTTCCGCATGGCGCCCGGTTTCTGCGTGCCGTTCCCGCCGCGCGCCGCACGCTGGAGGAGATCGACTGTACGGCGCGGCTCGTCGTGGAGCTGGACCGCCGAGGGCTGGGCGTCGCCACGCCGGCGGCTTCGCGGGGCGGGCGGTGGGGAGAGCACGTGCGCACGGCTTTGGGCGCGTATCACGTGATGATGGTCGAGGCCGCCCCCGGCCGGACGATCGAGGCCGATCAGTTGTCCGTCGGCCAGGCCGGGGTCTGGGGAGCCGCCCTTGCCGCACTACACGAGTGCGCCGTCGACATGCCGGGCTTGCGGCCGAAGGAAGAGCGCCGGATCGAGGCCGTCTTCCCCGATGACCCGGAGCTGGTCGCGGCGATCACGCCCCTGATCGACCGCCTGGCCGCCCTGCCCAGGGACGCGGCGCGGTTCGGGCCGGCCCACAACGATTTCGAACCGGACAATCTGGCCTGGCAGGACGAGCGGCTCACCGCCTTCGACTTCGACGAGGCCGGGCCGTCGTGGTTCGCGGCCGACGTCGCCGCCGCGACCGAAGACCTGCGGGCCGAGGCGGATCCGGCGCTGTTCGACGCGTTCGTCCGCGGCTATCGCTCGGTCAAGCCGCTGGAAGACGGCGAGCTGGCCCTGCTGCCGCTGTTCGACCTGGTCCGGGCCACGGACCGGCTCATCCTCATCCACGGCGTGCTCGATCTGGATCCTGGCGCGGCGTACCCCGAGTGGCTGGTCCGGCTGCGTGCAAGATTGGAGACGCGCGGCGAACGGCTGCGCCGGCGGATTCTTCGAAACAGCTGTCACATGTAGCGCTCCGGCGGTGCTCTACGAATGTGAACGTTGCAGGGCATGGCCCGAGCACCGCAGCCCCGGCCGCCGCGCTGCCGGCCGCGGTGCTGGGGCGAGCCGGGCGGAAAGGTGACGTGGTGTCGGGTCCACCGGGGCGAAAACCTGTCCGGGCCGACCTGGAGCAGATCTTCCGATCGTCCTATCCGCGTGTCGTCGCGGTCGCCGCACGGGTCCTCGGGTCGCGCGACGAGGCCGAGGACGTGGCGCAGGAGGTGTTCCTAACGTTCGGGCGCTCGGCCGTGCCGGCCGGCGAGGCCATGGGATGGCTGTCGGTCGCCGCCGCGCACACGGCGCTCAACCACCTGCGTTCCGGCCGCCGCCGGGCCGTTCGCGAGGAGGCCGCCGACGACGGCGAGGCCGTCTCCCCTGACGTCGCCGACGCGGTCGTGACCCGCGACGAGCGCCGCCGCGTGCGCGCGGCGCTGGCCCGGCTGCCGCGCAGGCAGGCCGTCGTCCTCGTCCTTCGGCACAGCGGCCTCAGCTACGCCGAGGTCGCCGCCGCACTCGACCTTTCCCCTGGCAGCGTGGGCACCACCGTGCGACGCGCCGAGTCCGCCCTGCGCGAGGAGTTGAACCGTCATGCGCCATCCGAGTGACGGCACGCTGCGCCGGCTCCTGGACGAGCCGGTGGGCGTCGCCGACGCCGACCGCGAGCACGTCGCGGGCTGCCCCGTCTGCCTGTCCGGGCTGGCCGCGGCCGAGCAGGACGCGGCGGTCGCGACCGCGGCCCTGAACGCCGAGTTCGCCGCCGACGTGGACGGCGGCTGGAGCCGCCTGTCCCAGGCGGTCGAGGATCGAAAGCCGGCGCGCATGCCACGAGCCTGGCGGCGTACGCGGCTGCGGAGCCCGGTGGTCGCCATATTCGGCGTGGTCGTCCTGCTGACCGGGATCGGCGCCGCGGCCGCCACGGACTGGCTGCAGATCTTCCGCACCGAGCAGATCGCCCCGGTCACCGCCCCCGAGGCCGACCTGATCACACTGCCCGACCTGTCAGACTTCGGAGCGATCCAGGTGACCGAGAAGGTCCATTCGCACACGGTCGCCGACGCCGACGCCGCGCGCCAGGCCACCGGCCTCGCCGCGCCCGCGGTCGGCCGGCTGCCCCACGGCGTCACGGGACGCCCTTCCTATTTCGTCGTCGACCGGGTGAGCGCCGTGTTCACCTTCTCGGCGGCCAAGACGGCCCAGATGGTCGCCCGGGCCGGCCGTACGCCGCCACCCGCGCCTCCCGGGCTCGACGGCAGCAAGTTCCGGCTGGTCGCCGGTCCTGTGCTGGCCGCGACCTGGTCGGCCGGTCGCCCGGTGCCCGCCCTGATCGTGGCGCGAGCGGTCGCGCCCACGGCGTACTCCTCGGGCGTGCCCTACGCGACGGCCCGCGACTACCTGCTGTCCCTGCACGTCCTGCCGGAGAACGTGGCGGCGCAGCTGCGTGGCTTCTCCGGCGAGGGGACGACGCTCCCCCTGTTCGCGACGCTGGAGCAATCGACTCACCCGGCCGACGTCGGCGGGACGCCGGCCACGGTCCTGACCTCACGCGACGGCACCATGGCGGGCGTGATCTGGACGGACGACGGCTACGTCTGCGCCGTGGCCGGTTCGCTCCGCCCGGACGAGCTGCTGTCGGTGGCCCGCGGACTGCGGTGGGACCAGTGACCGCCGAATCCACCGCCCTGAGCCGTCGGCTCGCCGAGTTGCCGCCTGCGCCCGCAGTCTGGTGCTCCAACCTGCGCAAACGGTACGGCCGGCGCACCGCGGTCGACGGCGTGTCCCTGACCGTCGAGCGCGGCGAAGTGGTGGGCCTGCTCGGGCCTAACGGCGCCGGCAAGACCACGGTCATCAAGATGATGCTCGGCCTGGTCCGGCCGGACGCCGGAGAGGTGCTGCTGCTCGGCCGGCCGGGCAAGGACCCGCGCGCCCGGGCCCGCGTCGGCTACCTGCCCGAGCTCTTCCGCTATCAGCCCTGGCTCACCGCCGCCGAAGTGCTGGATCTTCACGTGCGGCTGGCCGGGGTCGCCGTGCCGGACCAGGAGCGGCGCGACTGCCTGGCCGTCGTCGGCCTCGCCGACCGCGCCGGCGACCGGGTCGGCGGCTTCTCCAAAGGCATGCAGCAGCGGCTCGGGCTGGCCGTGGCACTGGTCGGCCGCCCGGAGTTCATCGTCCTCGACGAGCCGACGAGCGCCCTCGACCCGCTCGGCCGGGCCGACGTGCGCGATCTCGTACTGTCCCTCAAGGAGCGCCAGGTCGCCGTGCTGCTCAACTCGCACCTCATCGGCGAGGTCGAGCGGGTCTGCGACCGCGTGGTCATCCTCGACCACGGCCGGGTGGCCGCGTCGGGCACGCTGGCCGAGTTGCTCGGCCGGCGTGAGGTGCGGCTCCGCCTCGACGACGTGAGCGCGGAGGCGCAGGCGCGGCTGACCGCCGTCGGACCGCTCACCCGCAGCGGGGACGCGTTCACCGTCACGCTGCCCACCGATCAGGACACCGACACCGTGCCCGACCTCGTGGCCGACCTGGTCGCCCTCGGGGTGCGGATCCATGCCATCGAGCCAGGACGGATCAGCCTCGAGGAGCGGCTGCTCGACATCCTCCGGCACGAGACCGGAGGCGACCAATGACGACCGTGCGCACCGTGATGACCGTCGCCGCCCTGACCGTCCAGGAGGCCTCGCGCAGGAAGGTGCTGCGCGCGCTCGCCGTGCTGATGCTGGCGCTGCTCGGGCTCAGCGCCTGGGGGTTCTCCCGGCTGATGGACGTGGAGTTCGACGGCAGCGCGCTGACCAGCGGGGAGGCTCGGCTGGTGGCGTCCCAGGTGCTCAACCTGGTGATGTTCGGAATGAGCCTGATCGCCGCGCTCGGCACGGCCTTCCTCGCCGGGCCCACCATGGCCGGCGAGATCGAGTCGGGCATCGCGCTGTCGATCCTGGCGCGGCCGGTCCGCCGCTCGACGGTGCTGGCCGGCAAGTGGCTCGGCCTCGTGATCTTCGGCGCCGGCTTCGTGGCGGTGGCCGGATTCGCCCAGTTCCTTGTCGTCTGGGCCACCACGGACTACTGGCCGCCGCAACCGGTGACCGGCCTCGCGCTGCTCGCGGCGCAGACGATGGTGCTGCTCACCCTCGGCCTGCTGCTGGCCACGATCATCTCGCCGATGGCGTCCGGCATCGTGGCGGTCGGCCTGTTCGGCGCGACCTGGATCGCGGGCGTGGTGGGCGGGGTCGGGCAGGCGTTCCACAACGAGTCCGTGGCCCAGGTCGGCGCCGTCTCCCGGATCCTGCTGCCGACGGACGGCCTGTGGCGTGGGGCCATGCACTCCTTCCAGGACCCGTCCGCGCTGCTGCTGTTCGGCGGCGAGCTCAAAGGCGGCTTCCCGTTCCTGAGCGACGCTGCGCTCAGCCCCGCCTACCTGGCCTGGACCGTCCTGTGGGCCGCCCTCGTGCTCGGGCTCGCGGCGGTGACCCTCCAGCGCCGGGACCTCTAGGGGGCCTGCGGGGAACGCTTTGGGCACTTAGGCGATATTTGGTTGGGCATCGTGTAGATATGAACGCGTGCTGCGAGGAGCGCTGCTAGCCATCGCGTTGATCGCGACGTTGACCGCGTCATGCGGGATCATCAAGAGCCCCCGGGATCTTTCCGGCCCGGCGGAGGACGGCGGCGCTTCCAGCGCTTCCAGCCCGTGCGACCAGAGCGGCGACGACTTCGCCGGCGACGTCGGGCTGGCCCGCTGCCTGACCGAGTGGTTCTGGTCGCGGCAGTTCCAGCAGAGCGGCCAGACCTATCGGCCCATCACCCGATTTGTCGCCTATCAGGGTGAGAACGGGCCGGATTGCGGGGGTCAGCCCGCCGTCCCCAACAACGCGTTCTACTGCCCGGCCGGTCACTTCGTCGCCTTCGACGAGACCTGGCTGCGCGCGATGTACGACCAGATGGGCGACGGCGCCGTCTACGTCATCATCCCGCACGAGCTGGGCCATGCCGTACAGGACCAGCTCGTCAACGACTTCCGCTTCAACATCCAGCGGGAGCTGCAGGCCGACTGCTACGCGGGCGCCGCGCTCAGCGGGCTGGTCCAGGCCAAGTACCTGCGGACCGAGGAAGGCGACTCCGACGAGTTGCTCACCAGCCTCGCGGAGGCGGGAGACCCGACCGACGCCTGGTTCGCCCCCGACGCGCACGGCACGCCCGCCCAGCGTCAGAACTTCTTCGCCACCGGCTTCGACCAGGGCGCCGCGGTCTGCTGAGGAGCGCCGGCACGCCCCGCCACGCCGCGAGGTAGCGTGAATCCACATCGGGGTGCCGTTCCGCGGATTTCCTGGAGACGACGACATGAGTTTCTTCATCGAAATCTCCGGCATCGCCGGGGCGTACGCCATGGCCGACGAAGCGCGCTTCACCACGTCCGACGGCCAGAGGATGATCATGCGCACGCACATGGCGCTCGCCCTGGCCACGACCGAGAACGCGGCGGCGGGCATTCTCGCCGACGCGGGCTTCGCCCCCACCGAGCCGCGCCCGCCGGCCTACGAGGAACGCGGGTCGCTCCACATCGCACCGGAGCTCGCGCGCGACCAGCAATGGGTCAACGGGCTGGTGACCGGGCTCGGCGGCGCGCCCGATCCCAGCCTGTGCTACCTGCTGAGCTGGCTCGTCGGCACGAACAACCTCGACAGGTGGTTCCTCACCAGGGGCGCCGACACCGATCAGGTCTGCGGCGCGGTCACCGCGGCGCTCGGCCTGCCCGCGTCGATCTGCGACACCCGGGTCAGGTGGGCCGGCGAGTCCCTGCGGGTCAGCGCCGACGAGGCCGCCGCCCTGACCCGCGAGCTGAAGGCCGAGGGCCGGCTCTTCGGATGGAACAAATACGACGACGGGACGGTGAGCATCCTCCCGGAAGACCCGGACAGCCCCCGTCTGCGGACCATCTGAAGCGTGCGCTAAATCCGCGTCAGGCCGTCGATCGCGATCACGTCGTCAGGGGTGAGGTCGAAGCCGTACAGGTCGAAGTTGGCGGCGATCCGCTCCCGGCGCGACGACCGGGGCAGGATGACGATGCCGTGCTCCAGGTGCCAGCGCAGGACGACCTGGGCCGCGGTCACGCCGTGCCGTTCGGCGATCCGGGTGAGGACCGGGTCGCGGAGGTCGGTGTTCTTCAGGCCGCTGTAGCCTTCGACGACCACTCCCCTGCGGCGGTGCTCCTCCAGCAGGCCCGCGTCGTGCTCGCCGGGGCTCCACGGGATCTGGTTGACCGGTGGCCGCACGCCCGTCGCCTTGGTCAGGGCGTCGATCAGCGTCGGGCTGTAGTTGCTGACCCCGACGTTGCGCGCCAGCCCCGCCTCCTTGGCCGACAGCAGCTCCTGCCAGGTCGACACCAGCTGGTCCTGGGCGGGCGGCCAGTGGATCAGCCACAGGTCCACGTAGTCGGTGGCGAGCAGGCGCAGGCTCGACTCCAGGGTCCGGCGGGCGTGGCGGGCGTCGTTCGGGCGGAGCTTGGTCGTGATGAAGACCTCACCGCGGTCGAGGCCGCTGTCCTTCACGGCCCGGCCGACGTCCGACTCGTTCTGGTACAGCGTCGCGGTGTCGACATGCCGATAGCCGATCTCGAGCGCCGCGCGCACCCCCTCGTACGCCGCCTTGGAGTTCAACTGCCAGGTCCCGAAACCGATCAGCGGCAGCTCGGTCCCACCGTCCAGATTCACCGTCTTCGTCATGCGCAGCATTCTGCCCCTACGGCGAATCGCGCACCGACCCGGATACCGCTCTGCGCCGCCGCGCCATGGAGGGATAGGTGAGCAGGGACGCCATCAGCCGCAGCGGGCCTCGGCGGCTACGCCGCCGCGCGTCCTCGATGACCGCGAGGGATCGGCTGCCCGCCTCGGGTCCGGCCCAGGCGGCGGCGCGCCGGTCGCAGTCCAGTTCCATGGCGTGGTGCCAGACCGCGACCGCGGCGACGGCCATCGGAAGGGTCGCCACGAGGGTGAGCGGCGACCACGCGGCCGCCGCGACGGCCGCCGCCAGCAGGCCCATGACGATCGCGGGCCGTCGCATGACGTCATAGCGTGCCAGGTGCGCGGCCTCGTGCGCCGCCATGAACGCCGCCAGTTCCGGCCGGGACGGCAGCGCCCGATGCAGCAGGATCACGCCGTCCAAGCCCGCGCGATAGCACCGCGACAGGCCGCCGACCGGCCCCGCCAGCACCGTCAGCCGCTGGACACCGCTGTCGCGCAAGGCTTCGGCCAGCTCCGACGCGTCCCAGGTGGCCGGCCCGTACCGCGGGTCCTGGATGAGCTGCCGCAACCTCAGCCGCCGCGCGGGCGCGGTCACGGCCAGCGTGCCCAGAACGGCCGCCGGAAGGATCAGCGCGAAGGACTGATCCGGGTCGGCGGCGATCAGCAGCACGGCTGCGACCAGTGGCAGCGCCACGGCGACGCCGCAGGACAGCAGCCATGAGGCGCGGCCGGGTAACCAGGTGTGCACGCCGGTCGGCTCACCCACGGCGGTCACCGGGGGCGCGGGTGTAGCGGTGCTTGACGCCTCGGGGAAAGTAGGCCGGGTCGCCCGCCGGGTGGAGGGTGACCTGCGGGGTCTGCCGCGGCTCCGGGACGTAGTGCGCGAATTCGCTGTTGAGCAGGCGCAGGTGGGTGCGGATGGCGTCGGCGGCCAGCCGCTGCCGATCCGGGCTGGGCTGCTCCCCCGGAGCCAGCTCGACGGCCACCGCCAGCACCGGGTCGTGGTCGGCGTCCGTGACGACCTGAAGCACGAATTTGCCGGTGACCCAGCCGCTGATCTCGGGTTGCTCCAGGCCGACCGTGACGTTCTCCGGATAGACGTTGGCGCCGAAGAACGACACGGTGAACTGGGTGCGGCCGAAGACGTAAACGAACGGCAGCGGCGGGCCGGGCGGCGGCGTGAAGCCGCGCGCGGCGCAGAACTCCAGCATCTCGTCGTAGCCGATCAGGCCGCCCTCGTCGGCGATGTGGTAGCGGATCAGCGGGATCCCGTTGTCGCCCGAGAACAGCAGCGTCCCGTCGCGCGTCTCGAAGAACCGGCTGCGCGGGTCGTATTGGACGAGCGTCGGCAATCGCGACTGCCCGAACAGGGCCTGCGCGGCGTCGGGGTCGAGGGCCAGGAATCGCCGGATTCCGACGGACATGGGCGTCTCGTTGCCGAGCACGCCCGCGTCGGCCGTGCCGTAGAGGGCCGCGGAATCGCGCGCGGGGCTGCTCATTCCGGCCCGCGCGGCCATCAGGTCGCGCCACTGCTCGCTGAACACCTCGCCCGCGAGCACCAGTTTGATCTGATAGGACGACCAGCCGACCCCGCGCCGCAGCCCGTCGTCGACCACGTCCTTCAAGAACGGCGGATAGCCGAGCAGCACCGTCTGCTCGAAGTGGGGCGCGAGGTCGGGCACGACCCGCAGGATCTCCTCCTTGTCGTTGCCGGGCGCGACGACAGTGATCGGATAACCCTTGGCGGCCAGGTGGCGCACGCACGCGGTGGTGTAGATGCCGCCGACCCACGTGCCGAGCGGGAAGCAGACCACAGCCAGCGTGCGCCGCCGGTCGGCCGCGAATCCGTCGGCGAACACCTGCTCGAACCGGGCGGCGACCTCCAGCTCGTCGGTCAGGAACCGGGGCCAGTAGGTCGGCCGGCCCGTCGATCCCGACGAGACGGCGATCATGTCGCAGCCGTCGAGCCGCCCGTCGCGGCACAGGTCGGGCAGCCGATAGCGGACGTGGTAGTCCTGCTTCGTCGTCAGCGGCAGCCGCTCGAAGTCGGCGAGGGTGCGCACGTCCCCCGGCTCGACGCCGCGCCTGGCCAGGAAGTCGGCGTACGCGGGGACGGTGCGGGCCACCCGATGGAACAGCTCGATGACCCCGGCCTCCACGGCCTTCGGATCCGGCGCCTCGGGCACGGGCGGCCGGGCGAGAAACTCCTGCACAGCGGCGACGACGTCCATGACACACCATCATCCCGCCTCTCCACCCTAACTACGGTTGTAGTTGCAGCGACTACAGGCGTAGTATCCCGAGCCATGAGCAACAGACGCGACCTCGTGCTGGATGCCGCGATCGGCATCGTGGGCGAGTCGGGGATCCGCGCGCTCACCCACCGGGCGGTCGACGCCGCGGCGGGGCTGCCCGCGGGTTCCACGTCCAACCTGTTCCGCACCCGCGACGCCCTACTCAACGCCGTCGTCGAGCACTTCGCGGCCCGCGAGCGCGCCAACGCCGAAGAGCTCGTGGCCGACGTCTTCCCCGCCACCCCGCGGGAGCTGGCCGACGCGATCGTGGCGTTCGCGCGCGACGCCACCGGCCGAAACCGCGCGCTGACCCTGGCCCGCTACGCGATCCTGCTCGAAGCGGCCATCCACCCGCCGCTCCGCGCGCAGCTGCTCGCCACCGGCGGGCGAGTCAACGCGTGGTTCGCCATCTGGGTGCGGATGGCCGGCTCGGCCGATCCCGGCCGCGACGCGGCCATCATCGCCAATCACCTCACCGGCGTCATCCTGCACGAACTGGCCATCCCCGACCCGGCGTTCGATCCCTCGCCGGCCATCACGGCACTCGTCATGACACTCGTACGCCCACGCGAAGCGGAGGTCCCGCGATGATCGACCGCGACATGATCTGGAAGGCCGTCGACACCGAGCGGCTCGCCCTGGCCGACCTGCTCGAGCGGCTGCCGGACGACGAATGGGCCCGGCCCTCGCTGTGCGACGGCTGGACCGCGCGCGACGTCGCCGCCCACCTGACCCAGCAGCAGGTCGGCTTCGGCGCCGCGCTCGCGATGCTGATCCGGGCGCACGGCGATGTCGGCCGGGGCATCCGCGACGCGGCCCGCCGCCGCGCCGCGGCCTGGTCGACCGGCCAGATCATCGCGGCGATCCGCGGCATGGTGGGCTCCCGCCGCCACAACGCCGGGGTCACCTGCCGCGAGACGCTGATCGACATCCTCGTCCACACGCAGGACATCGTGATCCCGCTCGGCCGCGACCACGCCATGCCCACGCGCGCGGCGGTCGTCGCCGCCGACCGGCTCTGGTCGATGCGCTGGCCGCCGCCCCTTCCCGGCCGGCGGCGGATGACCGGCTTCCGGCTGGTCGCCACCGACGCCGACTGGGCGATCGGCGCAGGCCCCGAGGTCCACGCGCCGATCAGCGCCATCGTCCTGCTGACCGCCGGCCGCCTCACCGCCCTTTCCGACCTGTACGGCCCCGGCGCCCCCGAACTCACGGCCCGTCTTTCCAGTCAGGGAACCCGGGTGAGGTAGCCGCCCATGTCGCGGGAGGCGCCTCGGTGGCGGTCAGCCGGTGAAAACGGTGGTGACGGCGACGAGGGCGCCCTGGTGGAAGCCCTCGACGCGGATCTTGCCGGCCGAGATGACGCCGTCGACCGTGACCCGGGTCGGGGATTGCGTGATGTCCGCCGACTCGCGCGGGCGGTCGTCGACGTAGATGTCGACCCGGTCGATCTCGCGGGTGTCGAGGGTGACGAAGAGGCTGTCGTCGCCCACTTCGACTCCCACGTTGAGCCGATATTTCGGCATCCCGGCGAGAATGCGGCCCGCGTGCTCCATCAGATCAGGGTTGCCGTTGAGTACGTCGGCCCTGGTCATCAGGTGCCGCTCGGCCGGCTTCACGCCGAGGTCCTCCAGCGGCGTGCCGTCCGTCGTCTCCCCCACCCGCAGCATCCGCCGGATGGCCACCGACATGCTCGCCCCGCGCGGCAAGGCCTGATAGGGCGTGCCCGCGTCGCCGGACAGGGCTTCCAGCAGATCGGTCTGCTCCACCACGTTGGCGCCGCCGGCGCCCGTGTTGTCCTCCGTGCCGAGGATGGTCCCGATCTTGTGATCGGCGAACCCGGCCGCGAAGATGTCGGACGTCGAGTAGCAGCGCGCGTCCGTCACCAGCACGACCGGCCCGTGGTAAACCTGCCCGATCGCGTTGACCAGCCGCGTGGAGGTGAGCGCGATGGCGCCCGAGTAGACGGCGCCCGTCTCGACCGACTGCTCCATCGACTCTCGCCATGGGCCGAAGTTGTCCGGCGCCCGCAGGGCGAGGCGCAGGTTGAGCGGGGTGTTGACCATCTGGGCCGGCTCCGGCCTGATCGGGCGTGGCGTCAGGAACTGCAGCAGCGACTCCCCCGCCACGATGTGCCCGCCCGGGTTGCTCCGGATGTCGAGGATCAGCCCGTCCTCGGGCAGGGCGGCGAGCACGTTCAGGAAGTTGACCAGGTGCTGCCGGATGTCGAACGGCTCCAGGTGGAAACTGGTGATCCGAACATGCCCGAATGTCCCGGAGTCCGTCGTGACCGTACGCCAGAGGAACTGACCGGTCTGCGTGTAACCGGACGGGGACGCGGCGGCGGCCTTCGCCGGCGGGAAGAGATGGGCGTTGAGCGAGGCGATCCGCTCGCCCTCGAGGTCGACCCCGCGCGGGGCCTCGGCGTGCGGGGGCGGCGGCGCGACCGTGCGCTGCAGGACCAGCCACGGCATGCGGAGCTCGTCGGGCTTGCCGTCCGCGTTGAGGTAGGTGATCGTCACCCACTCCTCGTCGGGCGGCAGGAAGAACTGCATGGGCCGGGACGTCAGCGCGGCCAGCCCGCGCGAGTGCCGGGCGGCGAGGTTGCTGCCGGCGAACCGGTCGCCGTTGACGTCGACGGCGCGGTCGATGGGGACGCCGTTCCAATGGGTGACGACCACGCCCTGCTTGAACGAGTCGGGCGTGTCGGCGGGGAACAGGCTCCGGTCGGATGTCCGGGAGACCAGATAGAGGTGCTCGCCGTGCTCGAAGAACTCCTCGATGGTGAACGGCAGGGCGGCCCCCGTGTCCGCGAACGGCGCGGGCAGCAGGTAGAGCGTGTGCAGATCGCGCACCGAGCTGAAGATGGACAGCATCTCCTTGTGGAACAGCCACTCGGGGTCGGCCGTGCCGGCGTCCTGCCGGTTGAGCCGGGCCTGCAGCAGCCGTAGCCGCTGGACCGGGTTGACGCCGTGCATGGCCACTTTCAGCGGCAGATGCGCGTAGTTCTGCTCCAGCAGGACCAGCGCCTGCCGGACGATCGCCTTGCGCTCGTCGAGGGTCAGAATCCCCGCTGTGGCGAGGAATTCGCCGACCGTGAGCTGCGTCGGCACCCACATGGGCGGCGGCGCCGCGTCCGCGCCCAGCGTTCCCGGCTCGTACGCCCGTGCGGCCGCGACGATTTCGGCCGCGCTGACGAGTTCGTCGAATGGCATTACGTGCGCTCCCCTCTTCTCGCAAGGATCTCAGCGTGGTGGCAGACGAGGGGTGCGGGCATCGGTAGCCCCCTACTCAATTCAATGTGTTCCCGAGGAAGAAGTCTCGAAGCACCTCGCCGACGCGCGCCGGGTCGCCGTCGTCGTCCGGGCCGCTGTGCCCGAGACCGGGGAACGTGACGCGCCCGGCCTGCGGGAGCACGGCCGACAGCGCGTCGAGGGCGGTGGCGAAGTAGGGCGGGCTGGTCGCTCCGCCGAGCAGGAGCACCTTCGCCTGGAGCGCCGCGTAGTCCGGCACGGTGTCCGCCATCTCCTGGACGATCTGCATGTCGTAACCCTCCGTGGGGACGAGGTCGGCGATCGGCACATCGTCGGGCGAAGGCTCGCGCTGGAGGCGCACGGCCAGGGACAGCCCCGGCACGAGCACCCACCGGGGAATCCGGCTCATCGCGGGGTCGACGCGGATCCCCTTCAAGGCCGTGACCATGGCCGACACGGTCCGGCCCGCGGCGATCTGACGGTGGTAGCGCGGCAGCCAGGCCGTAGGCACCGAGCCGTTGACGGACATCGGCGGGTCGTAGACGGCGACCCGGTCGAGCGCCGGCGTGGCGAGGGCCGTGCGCAGCGTCACGAGGCCGCCGCTGCTCAGGCCGAAGATCCGGGTGGCCCCGGTGGTGGCGACCAGCGCCTGGACGTCCCCGACCTCGCGCTGGACCGTGAAGCCGGCGCCGTGCGGGCCGCTGAGGCCGCGCCCGCGCCGGTCGGGCACGCAGACGGTGAAGTCGCCGGCCAGGGCGGCGGCGAGCTTCGTGAAGTGCTGCGCGGACTGCATGCCGCCGTGCACGACGATCACGACGGGGCCGCTTCCCCACGTGCGGTATCCGATGGTGGTCCCGTCGCTTGAGGTGACCCGACCCTTCCGGTAACCCGGGTACAGTGTTCGCATATTCAGCAAGGTAACCTACTGCGTACACTGTTCGCAATAAGAACCGAGGACGGCTGTGACATCCGTTGACGACACCTCTCCCAGCGGCGCCTCCGCGCCGCGGCTGCCGATCTGGATGCGGCCGGAAAGGGCCGCCCGTGGCCCGCGCCCGTCCCACAGCCGCGCCGACATCGCGGCCGCCGGTGTACGGCTCGCCGACGCCGACGGCATCGAGGGCGTGTCGCTGCGGCGGGTCGCCGCCGAGCTCGGCACCGGCACGACGACCCTGTATCGCTACATCCTCAGCAAGGACGAGCTGTTCGACCTGATGATCGACAGCGTGATGGGGGAACAGGGGCCACCCGCACCGGCCGGAGACTGGCGGGCCGATCTCGTCGCCGTCGCCCGCGAGACCCGGGCCATGGTGCTGCGCCATCCGTGGCTCGCCGAGCTCCCCGCGACCCGGCCCGCGCTCGGGCCCAACAGCCTGGTCTGGCTCGAGGCGACGTACGCGTCGGCGGACGCGCAGGGCCTGGCTCCCGACGAGGTGATGGCGCAGGTCACGACCCTGCTGACGTTCGTGCGCGGACATGTGGCCGAAGAGCTGGCCGAGCGGCGGGCGGCGAGCCGCTCGGGCATGGACATGCGGACCTGGCTAGCCGCTCAGGCGCAATATGGAGAAATGATCTTCAATAGCGGCAGATATCCGCATCTGAGCCGGATGATGCTCGAAGCCGAGACCCCGCACGCCCCCGATCGCTTCGAACGCGCCTTCCGGCAGGGCCTGGCGCACATCCTCGACGGCATCGCGCGCCGCCGATCGGACTGAAGATCAGGAGATCTTGGGAACGGCCCGCATGGCGACCCGCCGCCGCTGCCGCCTGACCCTGCGCACGAGGTCGGCCAGCACAATGAGGACGATGAGGCCGATCGTGCCCTTCACCGTCTGGTCCGTGGCGGCCTGGCGGAAGACGGCGCCGCCGAAGAGGATCCACAGGAGCACGGCGCAGGTCACGACGTTCAGCACGAGTTGCGCGCGCCTGGTCGCCGGCTCCCACCGGCCACGGATCAGGACGGCCGTCAGCAGCGCGATTCCCGCGATCATCACGGCGAGGACCACCGGTCCGCGCAGCCGGAGGAAGTCGTCGTCGTAGGCGAAGGCGGCGTACGCGGGGGCGCCGAGCCGCCCGCCGGACACCAGGTCGAGCGCCCCTGCCGGGTCGGCCAGGACGGCCGTGCCGGCGGCGAAGAAGACGACGGCGGACGCCGACCCGGAGCGGTTGACGGCGTCCCGCTCCTCGGGGCGCGGCTTCCACACGCCCGTGTCGGGCCACCGCCGCCGCGCCCACGCGGCCGCGCCGAACCACACGACGAGGATGCCCGGCCAGATCAGGGCCGGCAGGCCGACCGAGAAGTAGAAGTCGCGCAGCACGAGCAGCCCGTCGCCGACCGACGCCGGCCGATGCTGGAACGCGTTGAGCAGGCCGATGACCCAGATCAGCGCGACGCCGATCACCGAAGCCTTGAGGAACGTCCGCGAGTCGGCGGGATCGATGATCGTGATGGTCGGCTGATAGCGCGCCGCCACATCCGCCGGCCGCCCGAAGGCCGTCAGCAACGCCGGCGCCTCGCCCGCTTCCGCCCCGCCCGCCTCGGCCGTGCTCGCCCCCGCTTCCGCTGCACCCGCTTCCTTTGTGCTCGCCGCCGCTTCGGCCTTGGCGTCGTTGAGTCCGCGCCAACTTCTGATCAGGCGCTGATAGAGCTGCTCGCCCTGCGGGCTGAGCCGGTAGTAGCGGCGGGGCTGACCCTGGCCGGTGCGCCACTCGCTCTGCAGCACCTCCTGCGACTCCAGCCGCCGCAGAAGCGGATAGAGCGTGCCCTCCTCCACGGGCAGCCCGTGGTCGGCCAGCGCCTGCCGCAGCTCATAGCCATAACGGGACGTGCGCAGCTGCGGCAGCGCCAGGTCTGATGGCCGCCAGCGTCACACGGCCGTGCGGACGACGATGGAGGCATGGAATTCGAGATCAGGGCCATCGACCCCACCGTGGTGAAGGAGTTGCTCGACACCGACGACGCCGGCCGCGAGCCCCGGTTCATGATCGACGAATCGGGCGGCAGCCCGCTGCGCTGCTGCCTGGCCAAGGCCGCGCCGGGTGAGCGGATCGCGCTGCTCAGCTACGCGCCGCTGCGCCGCTGGGCGGCCGAGACGGGCGCGGACCCGGGTCCGTACGACGAGCAGGGGCCGATCTTCGTCCATGCCGGGACCTGCCCGGGGCCCCAGACGAGCGGCTGGCCCGCCGCGCACGCCGGATCCAGCCGGGTGCTGCGCGCCTACGGCACCGCGGGCGCGATCCTCGGCGGCACGCTGCTCCCGGCCGGACATGACCCGGCCGAGGCGACCCAGGCGATCCACACCATGCTGGCCGACCCGCAAGTCGCCCTCATCCACGTACGGGCCCTCGAATACGGCTGCTTCCAGTTCGAGATCCGCCCGGCCGAGCCGCGCGCCTGAGCTCAGGTGGCGGCCAGGCGCGGCAGGACGTCGGTGGCGACGGCATCGAGAACGGCCTCGTCACCGGCGAACCATCCCTCGGCGCGCGGCCAGTACGTGATGGCGTCGGTGAATCCGCACTCGGCCGCGCGGCCCAGCGCGTCGGCGAAGAACTCGGCGCTCGACAGCGAATACACGGGGCAGGCTGGATCCAGCACCAGATAGCGGTCGATCGTTTCCGGCGCACGGCCGGCCGCATCCAGGACGTCGTCGAAACGGCACGCCGCGTCGATCACGCTGCGCCACCAGCCGTCCACGTCGTCCGAACGCGTGCCGGTGGTCACCCAGCCGGAGCCGAAACGCGCGGCCAGGCGCATGGACCTCGGCCCGGTGGCGGCGACCACGAACGGCGTCCGCGGCGCCTGCACGCAGCCGGGCGTGCCGCGCGCGTCGGCCACCGCGTAGTGCTCGCCGCTCCAGGTGACCTGCTCGCCGCGCAGGATGCGGTCGAGCAGCGTCAGGAACTCGGCGAAGCGGTCCACCCGGGCCCGCGGGCTCAGCGGCTCCTGGCCGAGCACCTGGGTGTCGTATCCGGCCACGCCGCCGGCGCCCACGCCCAGCACGAACCGGCCGCCGCTGATGTCGTCGAGCGCGGTCACCTCACGCGCGAAATGGGCGGGATGCCGGAAGTTGGGCGAGGCGACCATGGTGCCCAGCCGGATCCGGGACGTGGCGACCGCGGCGGCCGTCAGCGTGGGGACGGCGTCGAACCACGGTCCGTCGATGAGGTCGCGCCAGCCGATGTGGTCGTACGTCCAGGCGTGCGCGAACCCATGCTCCTCGGCCAGCCGCCAGCGCCGGGCGGCGGTCCGCCACCGCTCGTCCGCGAGAATCACGATCCCTGCCCTCATAGCACTCAGGACGATACGCCCGGTGGGTGCGGCGGCGGTGGAGGCGGGGGCGGGTCCGGTGGCAGGGCCGACGGCGGCGTGTCGGGCCAGACGAGCAGGACCTGGCAGGACGCGTGGTCCAGGACGAACCGGCTGACGTGGCCGATGCTGCGCGGACCGAGCCGGACGTGGTCGCCGTCCCTGGCCAGGACGAGCAGGTCGGCGCCGGCGCAGGCGGCGAGGACCTGCCGCGCGGGACGCCCGATTTGGGCAAGGCGTTCGGCGGAGCGGCCGAGACGGCCCTCGGCCGCGGCCAGCAGGGCCTGCTGGGCGGCGAGCAGTTCGCGGCGCGCGGCGGTGTCCGTCCCGGGCGCGGCCCGGCCCAGCAGCCCCGCTCGCGCGCCACTGACCGCCTCGACCACGCCTTCGTCGATGACGTGCAGCAACGTGACCGACGCCGCCGGCAGATCCCGGGCGGCGTCCACGCACGCCTGCCAGGTCGCCTCGACCAACCAGACAATGATCTTCATGGCTCACCTACCCCTCAGGACGTTCCCGAGATTCCCAGGCCCACCCACAGCGCCGCCACCCCGGCGATCAATCCTGCCGACACGGTGAGCACCCCGAGCCGCAGGAACTCCCCCGCTACCGGCGGATGGTCACGGGCGTGCAGGATCCGCCGCCACAGCAGCGTGGCCAGCGAGCCGACGTAGGTCAGGTTGGGGCCGATGTTGACGCCCAGCAACACGGCGAGGACGAGGCCCGGCTCGTGCGCCACCAGCGGCACGAGCATCAGGGTCGCCGGAAGGTTGTTGAGCAGGTTGGCCAGCACGGCCGCCACGACCGCGGCGACCAGGAGGCCGGGCAGATCGGACTGGCCGGGCATCAGCCGGCCCACGGCCGTGCCGATGGGGCCGACCCTGACCGCGTAGACCACCACGCCGAGCGCCAGGACGAAGCCGCAGAAGGGCAGATTCGCCGCGCGCACGAGCCCGGCCGCCTCGGCCGACGGCGCGCGCCGCAGCCGGGGCGCGACCAGCACGAGCGCTCCCACGGCGGCCACCCACGCAGGATGCACGCCGAACGGCTCGGCCACTGCGAAGCCGGCGAGCGTGGCCGCCATCACCGATAGCGCATATCGCGGGGAGCGTCCCTTTCCCGGCGCAGGCTCAGGCGGCCGCGCGGGCGGAGTGGACAGGTCGTCGGCGAACGCCTTCCGGAAGATCACGTATTCGACCGCGATCACCGCCAGCCAGGGCAGCGCCATCACCCCGGCGAAGCGCAGGAACGTCAGCCCGCTGGCGGTGAAGGCCAGCAGGTTGGTCAGGTTGGACACCGGCAGCAGCAGCGAGGCCGAGTTGGCGAGGTGCGCGCACGCGTACACGTGCGGCTTGGCCCGTACGCCGAGGCCGGTGGCCGTGACCAGCACCACGGGAGTCAGCAGCACCACCGTGGCGTCAAGACTCAGCGCCGCGGTGATGACGGAGGCGACCACGAACACGAGGCTCAGCAGCCGCCGCGGCGAGCCCCGGCTGAGCCGGCCGGCCACCTGGCCCGCGTAGGCGAACACCCCGTTCTCGTCGGCCACATGGGCGAGGACCAGCACGGCGGCGAGGAAGGCGACCGTCGGACCGAGCGCCGCCAGCTCGCGGCCGGCGTCGCGCCAGGGCGCCAGGCCGAGGAGGACCACCAGGAGCGCTCCCGGCGCCGCGGCCACCACCTCCGGCAGGCCTCGCGGACGGACCACCGCGAACGCCAGAACCCCGGCCAGGACGAGCACGGCGATCACCGGGCCCAAACCTCGCTCACCCGCCCTCGCACACGACGCAGGCTATCGCGGGCGGCCACGGCGTTCACGGCGCACGACATGGAGTGCCACAAAACGGAACGCCTCGGAACCACATGGAACGCCTACCTAGATATCCGATATTCGACCTATTGAGGCGATCATGTTGATAAGGGCGTCCAGCCATTCGATATTCGTGACCAACGGCCGTCCCGTGCGCGTGCGGCGGGCGTGCTGGGAGGACGTGGGCAAGGTCCGCGACTTCGTGGCCGGCATGTCCATGCGCAGCCAGGTGATGCGGTTCTTCACCGCCTTGCCCAATCCTTCCGAGCGCACGGTGCGGGCCATGGTGACCGTCGACGAGCGCCGCGACGCGCTCGTCGCCTTGCACGGCCGCGAGGTCGTCGGGCACGCCATGAGCTTCTACGGCCCGTCCGGGGACGTCGAGCTCGCCGTGGCGGTGACCGACGCCTGGCAGGGCCTCGGCCTCGGCACCCATCTGGTCCGGTGCCTGGTGCGCAAGGCCGCCGCGCGCGGCGCCACCACGGTCGTCATGGACGCCCATGGCGAGAACCGGCAGGTGATCGCCATGATCCGCAAGCTGTGGCCGGAGGCGCGGATGCGGGTCGATTCGGGTTCGCTGGTGATCACCGCGCAGGTGCGGGACTGCCGGTTCCCCGGCGACGAGGAGGCCGAGGTGGCCGGCTCCTGATCGGCGCTGATCGGCTCCTAATCGGCCATGAGAAGGGTGTTGAGGCGGTCGACGAAGGCCGCGGGGTCGTCGACGCGGGCGCCGAGCGTGAGGATCGACTGGTCGTAGAGGACATGCGCCCAGTCGGAGAGCCGCCGGTCGTCCGATTCGCCGTTGAGGCGGCGGATGATCGGGTGATCCGGGTTGATCTCCAGGATCGGCTGGCTCGGCGCGCCCGTGCCGCGCAGCCGCCGCGTCAGGTTGAGCTCGATGTCGGGCTCGTTGGCCACGATGCAGGCGGGCGAGGTGGTGAGGCGCGTGGTGGACCGTACGTCGAAGACCTTGTCACCGAGCGCGGTCTTCAGCCGTTCGACGAGCCCGGCTAGCTCGGTGGCGGCCTTCTCGCTCGCCTCCCGCTCGGCCTCGTCCTCCAGAGCTCCGAGGTCGGCGGCGCCCTGGGCGATCGACTGCAGCCGCCTGCCCTCGAAGTCCTGCAGGCTCGTCACGAGCCAGGTGTCGACGACGTCGCTGAGCAGCAGCACCTCGATGCCCTTCTTGTCGAAGAGCTCAAGGTGGGGGCTGCTCTTCGCGGCGGCGGCCGACGGCGCGAGCAGGTAGTAGATCTTCTCCTGACCGTCCTTCATGCGCTCGACGTAGTCGGCGAGGGACACGTCCGGCTCGTCGCCGGCCGACTTGGTCGTGGTGAACCGCAGCAGGCGGGCGATGGCCTCACGGTTGGAGTAGTCCTCGGCCACGCCCTCCTTCAGCACAGCGCCGAATTCCCGCCAGAACGTGCCGTACTTCTCCGCGTCGTTGTCGGCCATCTCCTTCAGCAGCCGCAGCACCCGCTTGACGGCGCTCGACCGGATGGAGTCGACGATCCGGCTGCTCTGCAGGATCTCGCGGGAGACGTTGAGCGGCAGGTCGTTGGAGTCGATGACGCCGCGGACGAAGCGCAGGTAGCGCGGCAGCAGCTGGCCCGTGTCATCCATGATGAAGACCCGCTGGACGTGCAGCTTCACGCCCCGGCGCACCTCGGGAACCCACAGGTCGAAGGGGGCTCGGGAGGGGATGAACAGCAGGAGGGTGTACTCGTAGGCGCCCTCGACCCTGGCGTGCAGATGGGCCAGCGGGTCGCTGAAGTCGTGCGCCACATGCTTGTAGAACTCGGTGTAGTCTGACTCGCTGATCTCGCTCTTCGGGCGGGCCCACAGCGCGGACGCCCGGTTCACCACGCTCTCCTCCGCCTCATCCTCCTCGCCCGCCATCAGGATCGGCAGGCTGATGTGGTCGGAGTAGGTGCGGATGATCGTGCGCAGCCGGTAGTCGTTGAGCAGGTCGTCTTCCCCGTCACGCAGGTGAAGGACGATCTCGGTGCCCTGCTCGGGGCGTTCGACCGTCTCGATGGCGTAGTCGCCGCGGCCGTCGGACTCCCACCTGACCCCTTCGGCGGCCGGCAGCCCGGCCCGCCGGGTGGTCAGCGTCACGCGGTCGGCCACGATGAAGGCCGAGTAGAAGCCGACGCCGAACTGCCCGATGAGCGTGGCGTCCTTGCGCTGGTCACCGGTGAGCGCGTTGAGGAACTCGCGGGTGCCCGACTTGGCGATCGTGCCGATGTTGTCGATCACTTCCGGCCGGCTCATCCCGATGCCGTTGTCGCGGACGGTGATCGTACGGGCGTCCTTGTCGACGCCGACGTGGATCCGCAGCGGGTCGTCGCCGACCTCGACGCCCGGCTCGGTGTGCGAGGCGAACCGCAGGCGGTCGATGGCGTCCGAGGCGTTCGAGATCAGCTCGCGCAGGAAGATCTCTTTGTTGCTGTAGAGCGAGTGGATCATCAGGTCGAGGAGCTGAACCACCTCGGCCTGGAAATTGTGTCGCTCCTGCTGCGTCGGCGCGTCCATGGGGGTGAACACCGCTCCTCGAAGTCGTCGTGAATAGGCCCGCTGGATCGGCCATAGCGTACCCAACCACGGGTACGTGGGCACATTCACGGCGTTGATGCCCCCATATTCAATTCGCCGCTACCGGCATTGTTTCGCCGCTGTTTATCGTCATCGTGATTTCCCTCCATCACTCGTGACATGGGAGTTTCACCATGACCCCGTACGAAATCCTGGTCGGCGCCGAGCACCGGCTGACCGAATTGGTCGAGGCCCTGGACGTGACGGACCTCGCCCGTCCCACGCCGTGCGCCGGCTGGGACGTCCGCGCGCTGCTGAGCCACACGCTCGCCGGCATCGAGGTGTTCGCCGCGAGCGCCGATAACGGGCCCGGCCCGACCAGCGAGGACATGTTCGGCGGCGGCGACCGGATCGGCGACGACCCGGTCGGCGCGACCAAGCGGGCGACCTCGCGCTCGCAGGCCGCCTGGGCCGACCTCGCCGACCCCGGCGCCGAGGTGAACACCATCCTCGGGGTGCTGCCCATGGGCAAGATGATGGCCATCTCCGCGTTCGCGACCATCGTCCACGGATGGGACCTCGCGATCGCCTCCGGTCAGACCGTGACCGAACTGCCGGCCGGCCTGCTCGCGCACGCCCGCGCCGTGGCCGAGGAACTCGTGCCGCCGCTTCGCGGAGGCCAGGACCACAGCCTCTTCCAGGCCGAACTCCCCGCTCCGGCCGATGCCACCCCCACCCAGCGCCTCATGGCCTTCCTCGGGCGGCCCACCGCGTGACCAGCACCGAACGGCCTGCATGGCCAGGCCGCAGCCGGCCCGAGAGCTGACGGGAGACAGCGGCGATCTCCGCCCGGAGGGGCGAGTTGGCGAGCCAGCACGTCTCGTACGCCATGACGACGGGCACGCCGGCGAGCCGGACAGGGCGGGCCGCCGCACCTTCAGTGACCTTCGACCGGGGCAGCAGCGCCGAGCCGAGTCCGAGCGCCACCCAATCCTGCAGGACGCGGCAGTCGTAGGCCTCACCCGGATATGTGCGCAGGTCGAGGCCGCCGTCGGCGAACACCTTGCGCACGAAGGGGGCCAGTCCGCAGGCGTCGGTGGGCAGGATGAGCGGCAGCGCCGCGACCTCGCGCAGGTCGATCGGGTCTGACTCGCCGGGGCCGTCCTCCGCGAGGCCGGGGGTGACGTGCACCACCGGCTCGCGGTCGACGAGCATCCGCTGGAAGCCGCGGGCGGCCTCGCCCACCGGCGTGAGCAGGACGTCGAGCGTCGACTGGGCGAGCGCGTCGCGGAGGTCGGCCATCGGCGCCGCGCGCAGCGACACGGTGCGCCCGGGGGCGACCGCGCCGACGGCCGCGAACAGCTCCTCGATCAGGTCGCGGTTGATCAGGGTGGAGACGCCGACGTGCAGGGGGCGCGGCTCCTGATCCGCCGCCAGCCGGGCCTCGGCGAGGACCGAGTCGAGGTCGCGGAGGGTGTTCTCGATGAGGGGCAGCAGCCGTTCGCCGAGCGGGGTCGGGGTGACGCCGCGGGCGCCGCGGTCGAACAGACGCCCGCCGAGTGTCCGCTCCAGCACGGCGATGCCGTTCGACAGGGCGGGCTGGGTGACGCCGCAGAAGCGGGCCGCCCGGCCGAAGGAGCCTTCGCGCATCACCGCGGTCGCGTAGCGCAGCAGCATGACGTTCACGCGCGCGCCCCGGCCAGGCCGTCGATCAGATTGGCGGCGGCCTGGTCGAACAGGCCGATGTCGCGGAGCGAGCGGGCCACGATCGCGGCGCCCTGCAGGCAGGACAGCACCTCGCGGGCCGCCTGGGCGGGGTCGATCCCGGCCCGCAGCTCCCCGCGCCCGGCGCCCTGCCCGAGCACGTCGGTCAGCCAGGCGATGTTGGCGGCGAAGTAGCCTTCGACGGCCGCGCGGACCCGCTCCGGCACCGCGTCCGCCTCGGCGGCCAGCGCGCCGCAGAGACAGATGGCCCGGTCGGGAAGGCCCGCGCGATAGAGCGACGCGTAGCCTTCGAGCCGGTCGCGGAGGCCGCCGTCACTCGCCGCGATCCGCGCCATGGCCGTCAGGACCTCACGCCCGTAGGCCTCGACGAGCTCCACCCCCAGATCCTCTTTGGCCGGGAAGTAGTAGTGGATGCTCGCCTTCTTCACCCCGATCGCCGAGGCGAGGTCGGCATAGCTGAACGCGCAGTATCCGCGCGTCCGCACCAGCGTGGTGGCCTCCTGCAACAGCCGCGTTCGCGTGTCGGGCACGCCACTCAGTCTACCTACTAGTAGATAGATCCGCGCGGCCGGCGGCTTAGTCGTCGGTGGTTTCGGTGGTGATCTTGGAGGCGGGGGGCGGCTTGATGGCGGCGACGCGCTTTCCCCAGCCGGCTGCTTGCGTCCGCCGCACCCGCCCGGCGAAGGCCGGGTGGTACCGTCTCACATATGCGGATGAACTGCTCGCTTGCCGGCTGGTGGCGCTCCTGAGGGGGCGGCACCGTTCATCCACGCTGACATGACATGATTCAGCGCGGGCCGCCCGATCCGGGCGGCCTTTCGTTTGTGTCTGGACGGCCCGGGCCGGGCGGCTCCCGATTTCGAAGGAGCGGCAGCGATGCCACGACGACTCACCGGTTTCACCCCGTCCGGGGACCTCCATCTTGGCAACTACTTCGGGGCGATCGCGCCGATCATCGCCGGGCAGGAGACGACGGACACGGTCGTGTTCATATCCGACCTGCACGCACTGACGTTGGAGCATGATCCGGCCGAGGTCCGGCGGCGGACCCTGGAGTTCGCCACCCTCCTGCTGGCGTCCGGCGTCGACCCTCAGGCGTGCCTTTTCATGGTCCAGTCGCATGTGCCCGAGCACACCGAACTGCACTACCTGCTCGAGGCCACCACCGGCTACGGCGAGGCGCAGCGGATGATCCAGTTCAAAGAGAAGTCCAGCCGCCAGGAGAACGTCCGGGTCTCGCTGCTGACGTACCCGATCTTGATGGCCGCCGACATCCTGCTCTACGACACCGACGAGGTGCCGGTGGGCGACGACCAGCGGCAGCACGTCGAGCTGGCCCGGACGGTCGCGCAGCGGTTCAACAGCCGATATGCCCCCGTCTTCACGGTGCCCGCCGCAGTCAATCCGCCGGTCGCCGCCCGCATCATGGACCTGTCCTCCCCCGACGGCAAGATGAGCAAGTCGGCCCCTTCACCGGCCGGTGTGCTACGGCTGCTCGATCCGCCCGACGTGCTGCGGCGCAAGGTGATGCGCGCGGTCACCGACGCCGACACCAGCGTCGCGTACGACCCGCGGCGCAAGCCCGGCGTGTCCAATCTGCTGGCCATCCTCGCCGCCTGCACCGGCGACGACCCGCACCGGCTGGCCGCGGGCTTCGATCAGTACGGCAAGCTCAAGGAGGCGGTCGCGGACGCGGTGGTGCGCACCCTGGCCCCCATCCGCGAGCGCTACCTGCGCCTGGCCGAGGACCCCGACCACGTCCGGGCGGCCCTGCGTGCGGGGGCCGGCCGTGCCCGCGAACGGGCCGGCGCCAAGGTCCGCCAGGCCAAGGCCGCCATCGGCCTGCTGCCGGAGTGAGTGAGGGCTATACGGTGGCGATCTCGAAATGGACGGGGCCGTCGCCCAGCAGGCGGCGGTAGGGGTCCGTGGCGATCGGGCCGACGAGCGCCGTGACGTCCGTGGGCTGGGCGCCGAGCCCGCGTACGGCCCTGGCCAGCGGGTCGGCGACGTCCAGCCCGATCGTGAGGAACGAGTAGCCGTGTCCGCGCAGCTGGTGGCAGGCGTGCAGGAGCAGGGCCCGCAGGGTCTCGTGGTCCTCCGCGCAGGGATGGACCACGGTGCGATAGCGGAGCTCGCCACCGGCGGCCGGGAGCCGCGGCGCGCCGGCGAGCGGCGCGGCCGCGTTGAACAGAGCGCGCACCACCGCCATCCGCGCCGAGTAGCCGGTGACGCGCATCTGCTTGAACGCGTGCTGGTCCCAGAGGCCGAGGAAGCCGACCGGCGTCCCGTCGGGCCGCAGCGCGATCAGATAGTCGAAGATCGTCAGGCCGGGCGCCGCGCCGATCCACGGTTCGATCCCGGCCGGGGCCAGCTGGCGTGCAGGGGCCACGCGCTTCCACAGCGCGGTCATCTCCGGCAGGTCGTCCGGGCCTGCCTGCCGTACGAGCAGGTCTGTCGCGGGGAGGCGGCGGCGCCACAGCAGGGGGATGCTGTGCGAGCGGATCACCGCGTGCGGCGTCGCGCGGACCCCGTCGGCGGCGAACGACCACAGCAGGTTGTGCACGGCCGTGTTGCCCGCGAGCGTGGTGCTGACGCCGAGGCCGTCCTCTCCGGCGAGGTCGGCGGCCGCCTCCCGGGCCCATCGGCCGAGCGCGCGGGCCAATCCCTGGCGGCGGTGGGCGGGATGGACCTTCATGTCGCCGATGTACGCGATGCGGGTCGGCGCGCCGTCGATGTAGACCTCGCGGCGGGCGACACCGGCGCAGGCGATCGGACGGCCGTCCGGGCCTTCGGCGACGCCGACCCGCCAGTCGTCTCCGGCCAGCCTGCTGAGCGCGAAGAAGTCCGGCTCGCGGTGGACGCACAGCGACATGTCGCCCTGCATGGGACACAGCGCGGCAAGTTCGACGAGGGCGGCGTTGTCCGAGGGCCGGGCCTCGCGGATGGCGATCATCCCGCCTCCCCCACGTCGCACACGGCGATGCGCCGCTGGCAGAAGCTCCGGTCCAGGCGGATCAGGTCCTCTCCCAGGGCGCGGTCCTCGCGGACGAGGTCCCTCCAGCGCGGCGGCACCTCGGTCCAGCCCACGAAGTTGCGGAAGACGAGGCGCGCGCCGGGCCGGGCCGTACGGACGATCTCCGCGAAGAGCTCGTCGATCTGGCCGGCGGTCAGCCATTCGCAGATGTTGGACAGCGCGAACCCGCTCATGCTCCCGTCCGGGCGGGTCCGCAGGTAGTCGGTGAACGTGCCGTCCACCAGGGTCAGGCGTTCGGCGACGGCGGGCAGCGGGTCGCCCGCGAGATAGAGCGGACGGCCGTCCACGGGATAGCGGCCGGTCAGCATGTGGTGCAGGAAGTAGTTGTCGGCGACCGGCAGGCGGGTCAGCGTGCGCTCGGCCACCTGCTGGAAGTGGCGGGCGAAGGTCGGGTTCTCCACATGGGCGAAGAACGCCGGGTCGTACGCCCGGCGGAGCACGAGCCGGTTGCACAGCGCCGTGAACAGCAGCCGCCAGCGGGGGGTGTCCCATTCGTCCTGATAGAAGGCCTGCTGTTCCTCGAGGGTCGGCAGGGCCAGCAAGCGGCCGATCCGCGCCGGCGGGTGGACGAAGGCGCGGATCGACCGGCTGATCAGCCTCATGAGCCGCTCGGTGACGCCCGCGCCGAGCACGCCGCGGGCGATGAGGCGGGGCCGCGCGTCCCAGTACGCCCTGGCGGCCGGAGTGAGGTCGCCACGGATCCGCTCGTATCCGCGCATCCTGTCCGATCCCGGGAGCGGGGCTCCGCCGAGGAGGGCGGTGGCCTCCGCGCCGTCCATCGCGGCGATCGCGGCGGCTTTGAGCTCGACAAGATGGTTCTGGGCGGGGTTGAGATCGACGCCGGCGACCTCGTCGGCTCCGGCGGCGATGAGTGCGAGCGCCGTGCAGCCGCCCGAGGAGACCACAGCGATCGGGCCGTCCAGCAGGGCCTTGAAGGCGGTCAGCTCCAGCAGCGGATCCTCGCGGACCTGTGCGAAGAAGAGGCGGTCCGGGCCGCTTGCGCCGAGGTCACGTCGTGCAAGCATGGCCGCCCCATTCGTGCGTGAGCCGCGCGCAGACGACGCCGATCAGCGCCGTGGGGTCGGCGGCCCGGTAGCCCGGCCAGGCCGCGCGCATGCGCTCGGTGCTGAAGGACTTGGGCAGGTAGAGCTGCTCGGCGAAGGTGGAGATGGGAGCGATGGCGTCGCCGAGCGGGCTGCCGCGCAGTCCTTCCGCGGCCTTGAGCAAGTCGAGGAAGCTGTCCCGGTCGCACACCACGGGCCGCGGCAGCCGGAACGCCGGGTCGCGTTCGAAGACCGTGAAGGCCGTGTCGATGGCGGTGCGCAGGGACGCCGGCTCCGGGGAGACATGGTAGACGCCGGGGTCGGCCGCGAGCAGCGCCACGATGGCCTCGACCGTGAACCGCGCGGTGGCGAGGCTCAGGGGGGTGGCCGGGTCGCCGGGCAGCAGCGACAGGAGCCCGCGGTAGTACAGCTTCAGCGTCTTGTGGAAGACGTTGCGCTGGGTGACCCAGCCGGTCTCGTCGTTGGCGACGACCGTGGGCAGCCGGAGAACGGTTACCGGCAGGTCGCCGTCGGCCAGGACCTTCTCCTCGGCCGCCCACTTGGACCACTCGTAGTGGTTGACGAAGCCGGCGTCGCCGAGGCGGGCCTCCGGGATCTCCCCCGTGTGCCGGCCCGCCGCGTAAAGCGTCGAGAGCACGGCGAACCGCTCCAGCTTGGGGCAGCGCCGGGCGAAGTCGCGGACCACCGTGGTCCCGTGCACGTTCACCCGCTCGGCGGTCTCCCGGTCCACGTCGAAGCGGATGGTGGCCGCCGCGTGGATGATCGTGGTGATGTCCCGCGGGTCGGCGTCGGAGAGCGCCGCCGGCTCCCGTAGATCGGCGGCGATCACCTCGTGTTCGGCCCGGCCGAGGCGGGCCCGTTTGGCGGCCAGTTCGGCCGCGTCCCGTGCCCGTACGGCGAGCAGCAGGTCGTCCCTGCCCGCGCGGCGCAACGCCGCGGTGACGTGCCGGCCGAGATATCCGTCGGCCCCGGTGATCAAAATGGTCATGCCGCCGCCTCCCGGGCCGGCCAGTTCGCGGGGTCGGCGCCGTGCCGGTCGGCCACGGCGTACATCCAGCGCTCGAGGCCGAAGGCCACGCAGGCGCTGCTGACGGGCGCGCCGTCCCTGGTGATGCCGAAGGCCTCGCCGAAGTGCGTGCGATGGAGGTTGACCGAGCCGAGGGCGAGGCCGTCTGCGTACAGGAGCTCGTGCTTGCTCGGCTGGAGCCGCTGCATGAGGTAGCCGGGGCTGGTGCGCGGCCGGAAGAAGGGATCGGTGGCCGGCGCCCAGCTCACCGGGAGGCCCATCAGCCGGGCGAGGTCGTCGGCCCACTGCCTGGCCTGCGACAGGAACGCGGCGGTCTCTGCTTCGGCGCCCAGGCACACGATCTCGCGCATGGTGAAGCTGCGCTGCCTGCGGAGCGGCTCGCAGCGCCGTTCCTGGCGGAAGCAGGTGTTGCGGGTCGTCAGATAGAGCGGCCCGGTCAACGTCTCGCCCTCGTGCGCCGCGTACAGGTGATAGCAGGCGGCCGGCGTGAGCACCTCGGTGACCGGCGCCTGCCTGGTCAGGACCACGGAACCATCGGCCGCCACGCGATGCCCGAGGTCGTCCTCAACGGGAGCCAGCCCGACGGGGAACGTCGCCTGCTGCGGGAACGACTCGAGGTAGCCGAGCCGGTCGAGCAGATCGGCCGGCAGCGCGGCCGGATGCCGCTCCTCGGCCGCGTTCCAGCGCGCGGCCAGCGATCGGAAGGTCTCGTCGAGGTCGTCGGCCAGGGCCAGCAGGGGCCCGGTGAAGCCGGCGCGGCCCGACGGCTGCCAGCGCAACCCGATCCGGGTGAGGTCGGCGAGGCCTGTCATGCGAAGAACCTCCCGATCATCGTGTCGACGTCCTGGAAGTCGCAGGGCGCGAGGGCCTCGACGTCGATGGGCGCGCCGCGCAGCCGTTCGAGCACGAGCACCAGCTCGGGAACGTGGATCGAGCGCAGCAGACCGCCTTCGAACAGGGGCGTGCCGTCGCCGAAGTCGGCGCCGAGGTCGGCCGCGGATTTCCGGCGGACCCAGGCCCGCAGGTTCGTGCGGATTTCCGGTTCAGAAAGCATCGGACGGCTCCTCGGTGAGCACGCCGGCGCCGGTCAGGAAGTCCAGGCAGCCGGCCGAGTAGGCGCGGCGCCGCTCCCGCTGGGCGGGCGCCGACCAGGCGGTCTCCGCCAGCGCCCAGGGGGCGCCGAGCTCGGCGTCGGCGTACACGTCGGGGTTGTAGTACTCCCGCCAGCAGGCCGTGACGAAGGCGGCGGCCTCGGCGCGGACGTCGGCGATGACGTCCTCGCTCCAGCGGGACGCGCCCGACCGCCACATGTCGCGCACCACTTCGCGCCCGAAGACCAGATGCCTGGCCTCCTCGCGGTGGTGGTTGTCGTTGATGAACCGCGCGAGCGGATGCAGCCGCCGGTCGCGGGCCTGCACCTGGTTGTGCCGGTCGACGATCTCCTCGAAGATCAGCGTCTTGGTGAAGAAGAGCAGGTCCTCGACGTCGCGCGGCCGCGTGCCGCCGAACGAGAGCTGGCGGCTGGGATAGACGCGGGCGTATCTGGTGCAGAAGCCGCCGAAGTAGACGCTGTGCTTGTTCTCCTCGTCCAGCATGTGATGCAGGTATCCGGTCAGGTCGGCCAGATCCTTGCGGTAGAGGCGGGCCGACAGGCCCTGCATGAGGAGCTTCTCGCCGTGGATGTTCAGGCTGTAGAAGCCGGCCGCCTCGTGGAAGGCGAGACGGCGGCGGCCGGGCTCGTCCAGCCGATCCCAGGCGGGCGTGCCGTACAGGCTGGAGCATTCCGCGCTGGTGAACCACTCTGCTTCGGGATCGAGGGCCTCCGGCCAGTCGACCTGCTCGTACGGGTTCTGGTAGGAGCGCCGGGACAGGCGGCACAGCCGGTCCGATGTCTCCCGTATCTGCGTCATTCGGTTGCCTCCAAGATGGCGCACTGCCAGGTGAGCCCGAAGCCGGCCATGACCAGGGCGACGCGCTGACCCGGCCTGACCTGACCCGAGGCGAGAAGGTCGGACACGTTGACGACGTTGTCCGCGGAGATGACGTGGCCCACGCGCGGCATGGACGGGAACCACACCTTCGCCTCGTCCACGCCGAGGAGCCGGGCCAGGATCCGCCAGGCCGTCACGTGCGTGTTCTGGGGGACGACCCAGTCGATGTCGCCGATGGTCAGGCCGGCCCGGTCGAGGGTCTCCTGTACGAGGCGGTGGGTGTAGGCGAAGTAGGTGCCGACCGTCACCTCGTCGGTGGCCTGCCCGAGCCTGCCGTTGCTGATCTGATGGACCGTCACCAGCCGGAACTCGGCCGGCTCGCGGCCGACGACGCAGGCCGCGGCGCCGTCGGAGATGAGGTTGAAGGCCTGCTCGTAGAGGGCGCCCTCGGGGAAGCGGTCGGCCGTGACGCACAGCACCCGCTCCCAATCGGGCTCGGTGGCCAGCAGCGCGGCGGCCACCCGCAGCGAGCCGAGCATGGACGTGCACGCCTGCTGGCCGAGCCCGACGACGATCGGCTCGCCCAGGTCGAGGTCGGCCTGGAGGCGTCCGGCCGGGAAATCCATGAGGCATTTGACGTCCCGGCTCTCGGCCAGCGCGGACACGTCGCCGGCGTTGGCGTTGAGCGGCAGGCAGGTGGCGTAGACGATGGCGTCCGTCCGGCCGAGGCTCGCGATCTCCTTGACCGCCGCCTTGGCCAGGTCGTAGGCGCTCGTGCCAGGATCACAGACGTGGTGCAGGTCGAAACCCGCCTCGCGCAGATCGCGCGACGACGAGCGCAGCCGCCCCGCGGCGGCCGATTCCTCGACGTGGAACCTCCGGTCGCCGAGCGCGTAACCGAAGGAGCCGACGTACACCTCAGCCGGCAGATTCATGATGACCTCCCGGCTACTACGCTCGCCGCCACCCCAGGTGATCCACATCGGCGCCGCTACTCAGATCCCCTGAGCAGCCATGCTCATAGCAGGCCAGGACATCGACCGCCCCGCGCCACCGCCCCCGACGGCCACGGCCGGCGGCTGAGCTTCGGGTCGGCGGCGTTCTTGGAGGTCAGGCTCGTGTGGCGGCCTCCCAGCTCTCCTGGACGGACGGATACACCAGCTCGTGGTCGTGCGGCAGCCACGCCTTGACGTCCCGGGTGCGCTGGTCGGTGAGCACCTCGACCTCGTCGGCCTCGACGGCGGTGAACGTCTGCTGGGCCACCGTCTCCGGCGTGCTCTTGGGCGCGTCGATCTCGGCCGTCATGTCGGTGTCGATGTAGCCGGCGTGCACGCCGACCACCAGGGTGCCCTGACGGGACAGTTCGATCCGGATGCTGTTGGTCAGCGACCACTCGGCCGACTTGGAGGCGGCGTAGGAGGACAGGAACGGGCTGCCGTAGAAGCTGGCGACCGACAGCATGTTGACGATGGCGCCGCCGCCGTTGGCCTTGAGCCCGGGCGCGAAGGCCCGGCACATACCGAGCGTGCCGAAATAGTTGGTCTCCATCTCCTGCCGGGCCGCCGACAGGTCGGGCGCGCCGATGAACTGGCTGTACTTGGACACGCCGGCGTTGTTGACCAGCAGGTCGACGTCCGCGTAGCGGCCGGCGACCTCCTCGACCTTGGCCGCGTCGGTGATGTCGAGCGCGACCGGCTCCACTCCGGGCTCGGTGACCGTGGACGGGTCACGGGCAGCGCCGTACACCTTGGCCGCGCCCCTGGCGAGCAGTTCACGTGCGAAGGCCCGGCCGAGCCCCCGGTTGGCGCCGGTGACCAGCGCCACCGATCCGTCGATCTTCATGGCTCTCCCCCGATCGAAGACGTCTCCACCTTTCCACGCCGCCGGAAAGCCCACGCTGAAGGAATCGTCAAATATCCCCCTATCCCGGGCTTGCCCTGGAGAGCGCCCCGGGATCAAGAGAGACTAGGAGCATGATCGGCGTTCCTGATCCGGCTCTGTCGCGTGCCGTGCTGATCGGCACCAGCACGTACGAATTCCCCGGGCTCAATCCCCTTCCGACGGTCGCGGCCAATCTCCGTGATCTCGCGGCGGCGCTGTGCTCCTCCGATATCTGGGGCCTGCATCCCGAACACTGCGAGATCGTGCTGAATCCCTCGACCGCGTACGAGATGATCGCCCCGATCGCTCGCGCGACGGAGAAGGCGAAGGAAACGCTGCTGGTCTACTACGCCGGGCACGGCCTGCCCACGCGGCACACTGGATCGCTCCAACTCGCGCTCACCGGCACCGAACCGGAACGCGATCACACGGCCGTGCCGTTCGACTACATCAGGGCCCAGCTGCTCACCGCGAGGGCACGTCACTGCATCGTCGTCCTCGACTGCTGCCTGGCGGCCAGGGCCTTCGGCATGAACGCCGACGACTCGGCGATCGCGCTGGCCGGCCAGGCCGACGTCCGCGACCCGGAGGGGTCGACGGCGACCTATGTCCTCGCCGCGGCGGCCGAAACCAGATTGGCGGTCGCGCCGCCCGGAGAAACGCACACCGCGTTCACCGGAGAACTGCTCGGCATTTTACGGGACGGCATTTCCGGCGCGGGGACCTTCCTGACCCCGGACGCCATATTCCAGGAACTCAACGTAGGCCTGCTCGCCAAAGGGCGGCCGCTCCCGCAATGCCTGTCACGCAACGACGGCGGCAAACGCGGCCTGGTCTTCAATCGCGCGGTCGGAAACACCCCGGTGGAGCGGACAGGCGCGACGCCGGGACGGCGCGAGGTGGAATGGCGGCCCACCACCGCGCAACGCCTGGCTCAGCGGAAGCTGGCCATCCAGGGAAGGGTGATGGACAGCCACAAGGAGGACATCGAGTCCATCGACTTCAGCCCGGACGGCAGCGTCATCGCCACCTCGAGCTGGGACAAGACGATCCGGCTCTGGGACGTGACGCACCAGGTCCAGCTCGGCAAGGCCCTGAAAGCCTCAGACTGGGTGGAGTGCGTGGCGTTCAACTTCGACGGCACGCTGCTGGCGGCAGCCGAGAACGATGGCGTGGTCCGTTTCTGGGATATCGCCAAACGCGGCACGAAGGGAAAAAAGCTCCGCGACGACAATCTGATCAGCGATCTCATCAGGTTCAGTCCGGACGGGACCTTCCTCGCCAGCGCCTACGCCCGGAAGGTCGGGTTATGGAACGTGGCGAAACGCGAGCTGACCGGTGCGAGGATCAAATGCGACAGCAGGGTCGAGTCGCTGTTCTTCCATCCCGATGGGACCACACTCGTCCTGGCCTGTGCCGGCGCCGTCGAATTCTGGGATCTCAGAAAGAAGCGCCGGCTGGGGAAGCCGTTCACGTGCGGGGACAACGGGACGCTGAGCCCTGACGGCGCCATCGTCGCCGCCTCCAGGAAGAAGGCCATCCAGCTATGGAATTCGGCCGATCGGAGCACGCTCGGCAACGAGCTCACGGGCCACCGGAAAAGGGCCGATGGGATGGTGTTCAGCCCGGACGGCAGCGTGCTCGCCTCGTACAACGAGGACGAAGTTCGGCTGTGGGATGTGGCGCGGCGGTCGGAGATCAGCAAGCCCTTCAAGGGGTCGCGACCGGGGGCCGACATGGTGAAATTCAGCCCGGACGGCCGGATGCTCGCCATCGCTCTCGAGGAGTCGATGTGGCTGTGGGCGTGAGATCAGGCGACGGGCTCCGCGAGGGATCTGGCGAGATGGCGGTGGCCCACGGTCTCGTAACCGATCACCGTCACCGCGGGCGCGGCCATGACCACCACCAGGCACCACGCCACGTTCACGCCCTGCTGGGCGCAGATCACGGCGAGCGCGAGCACGCCCGCGGTGATGGCCACAAGCAGCAGGTGGAAGGAGTCGCGCTGGCGTAAGAAGATCGAGCCGATGCCGTACAAGGCGAGAATGAAGATCGCGACGGGCGTCACGACGGTCAGCACGGTGACGGTGGTGTCGAGCGCGGCGACGCCTTGCAGGAAGTACGCCGCGACGTGGAGTCCGGCGCCCGTGGCGGCGATGGAGCCGAACAGCAGGATGTGGCCGACGCTCCACAGATTGGCCCGCTCGCGGTGGCGTTCCAGCACCTCGCCCCAGGGCACGATGAAGTAGATCCACCACGTGCCGAACGTGAGGCCGACCCCGGCCACCGCGAGCAGCGCGGCGTCGCCGGTCCAGCCGTGCTCGGTGTCGACGAGCGCCTTGAGCGCCGCGACCGTGCCGATCACGCCCTCGCCCAGCGTGATGATCACGAGCAGGCCAAAGCGTTCGGCGATGTGCCGGGCGTGCCAGGGCGTGGGACTGAGGCGCTGCGCCAGCACCGGGCCGAACAGCTCCAGCAGGAAGAACGCGGTGCTCGCCGGCAGGTAGATCGACATGGGCAGCCCCAGCAGGGCGAGCGTCACCCAGCCGGCCTGGGCGACGCCGATGGTCCAGATGTGCTTGCGCGCCGCCGGCGCGCGGCCGGGATCGTGCCGGGCGGCCATCGACCAGAGGAAGACCATCGACACCCGCATCACGACATATCCAAATGTCGGGACGCGGAAGTCGAGGCTCGACCCGTGGTCGAAGGCCCGGAACATGCCCTCGACTCCGAGCGCGATCACGATCACGCCCACCATCTGCACCATCGTGGCGATCCGGAACACCCAGTCGTCGGTGTCGTACGCCGAGGCGAACCAGGAGTAGCTCATCCAGGCCCACGCGACCGCCAAGATGGCGAAGCAGAACCCGCCGATCCCCGCACCGGTGTGGCCTTCCGCCAGGTAGTGCGCGAGCTCGTCCGCGGCCGCGCCGAAGGCGACGACGAAGGTGAGGTCGTAGAGAAGCTCCAGCGGGGTCGCGGTCCGGTGCTTCTGATTCGGGTCGCGCCCTGTCAGCCTCCGGCGCCGGTGATCCCCGTCGTGGTCAGCCTCGGTCATGCCGAGATCCTCCCAGAGCGGGCCGACCGGGTGGAGTCTGTCGTCAGTGGACGCTCGGGCCGGGGCCTCGGCGGTAGACGCGCAGTTCGACCACGGCGGGGACGTGCCACTCCAGGGAACGCATGACGGGCCGGCCCTGAGTGTCGACGTCGATCTGCTCGAGGTGCTGCAGGCTGGTGCCGACGGTCACGTCGAGGACGCGGGCCAGCTTCCGGTCGGCCACCACGGGGACCAGGATGGCCTCGCCGTGCTCGATGGCGTGGCCGCGCTCCTCCAGGAGCCGGTAGAGGGAGCCGCGGAAGGTGTCGCGGTCGGCCTTGGGGTCGACGATGTTGGCCGGGATGTAATCCTCGGAGTAGATGGCCGGGCGGCTGTCGGCGTTGCGGACCCGGCGGATCTCGACCACGTCGGATTCGGGCTCGATCCGCAGGGCCCGGGCCGTCTCCTCGTCGGCCAGCACCACGCGGGAGCTGAGGATCTGCTTGCTGGCCCGGACGCCGCTGCTCTCCAGGTATTCGGTGTAGCTGAAGTTGGTGTCCAGGGAGTTGCGCAGGGCGGGGCGGTGGGTGACGTAGGTGCCCGAGCCGTGCTGGCGCACGACCATGCCGTCCTCGATCAGGCCGCGGACGGCCTCGCGCAGGGTGACCCTGCTCACCGAGAAACGTTCGCGGAGCCGCTCCTCGTTCGGCAGCTTCGAGCCGAGCGGGAACTCTCCGGACATGATGGCCTGGCGCAGCTCCGCCCGCACGACGTCGGCGAGCAGTGGTCTGGTCCGCGTAGCTGGCGCCATGTGCTGGGCTCCCGGCTAATCGAATCTGGACTACTTGATAGTCGTATCATGTCACACGTAATAACTTTGCATCTCGCCGTTTCAGCTCAGCCACCGGTCGAGCCGTTCGGCGACGAAGTCGTCGTCGGCCAGCTCCGGGTAGGCCGCGCAGACCCGGTCGATCTCCTCGAGCTGCCCCGGCGAGAGGTCTTCCCAGGGGTCGAGGCACCAGCGGCCGGCGAGCAGCCCTTGGCGGCGCAGGATCTCGTGGATCCCGGGAACGCAGCCGTGGAAACCTCCGGCCACGTCGAAGATAGCGGCGTTGGCGTCGGTGAGTGGGCCGTCCAGCACGAGCAGCCGGCGCAACGCGGCGTCGTCTCCGGCGCGGGCCGCCGCGGCCTCGGTGTGAAGGCGTACGGCCCGCTCCGTCCAGACGGCCCACTGACCGAGCAGCCCGCCGACGAACTCGGCCTCCATGGCCCGGCCGCCGGCCACGACCCGGGTGCGGACCGCGAGGTCGGGCAGGATGTGGTTGTCGTTGCCCGTGTAGAGCGCGATCTCGCCCAGCCTGCCCGAGCTGCCGACCCCGTTGAGCACGTCCAGCGTGCGATATCGGTCGAAGGGCGCGACCTTGATGCCGGCCACCGACTCGATCGCGGCGAACTCGGCCCAGTGGCGCGCCGGCAGCAGCCGGCCGCCGACGGCCGGCTGCAGGTAGAAGCCCACCACCGGGAGGATCTCGCCCACGGCGCGAGCGCGGTCGAGCAGCTCGGCCTCGCTCAATCCGGCCGCGGGCGCGAGCAGGACCAGGTGATATCCGAGGGACGCGGCCAGCTCCGCCTCCTTCACGGCCTGCGCGGTGGGTCCGAGGGCCCCGGCGATCAGCACGACCGGCCGCTCCGCTTCCGCGACGGCCGTCTCGGCGGCCAGTTCCAGGACCGGGCGGAGCAGGCCGTTGCCGTGGATGGCGAACTGGGTGGTGTGGACGCCGACGGCCAGCCCACCGGCGCCGGCGGCCAGGTAGTAGCGGGTGAGCGCCCGCTGGCGGCGCTCGTCCAGGCGACGGCCGGCCGTGAGGGCCAAGGGATGGGCGGGAATGGCGCAGCCGCGCGCGAAGGCCGAAAGCGGCGACAAAGGATCCATCAGAACCGGCCGTCTCGGCGCTGGAAGCCGGTGGGCTTGCCCAGCAGGGGCAGGCCCGAGCCGACCCACGCGGCCGTGTGGTCGAGGAGCTCGCCGAGGGTGACGTCGGGGTAGCCGAACAGCCGGTGGCAGCGTCCCGCGTTCGACAGCAGCGCCGTGCCCGCCTCCGTTCCGGCGAAGCGGACCGGTACGCCGAGGCGATCGGCCAGCGCGGTCGCCACCTGGCGGATGGAGACCAGCTCGGGGCCGGTCACGTTGAGAACCGCCGGTGGGACGTCGGCCAGCAGGAGCGCCCGGATCGCGACCTCGTTGGCGTACCCCTGCCACACCACGTTGGCGTGGCCCATGGTCAGGTCGACCGGCTCGCCCGCGAGCAGGGCGGTGGCCAGGTCGACGAGGACGCCGTAGCGCATCTCCACGGCGTAGTTGAGGCGGATCAGCGCGGTGGGCGTGCCGTTCTCGACGGACGCGTGCTCCAGGATGCGCTCACGGCCGAGGCAGCTCATGGCGTACTCGCCGACCGGATCCGGCGCGGCGTCCTCGGTGGGGCCGGCGGAGGCGACCGGAGTGAGCGGGTAGACGTTGCCGGTGGACAGGGCCACGATCCGGCTGCCGCGGAAGCGGCGCGCGACCTGGCCCGGCAGGTACGTGTTGGTGTTCCAGGTGGCCGCCGCCCGGCCGCTGGTGCCGAACTTGGCGCCGACCAGGAACAGCACGTTCGGCGCGTCCGGCAGGCCGCGCAGCGCCGCCTCGTCTCCGATGTCCGCGGCGATCACGGTCGCGCCGGCGGCCCGCAGCTCGGCGGCGTGGTCGCCGCCGCCGAACCGGGACACGGCGATCACCCGGCGGCCGCCGCCGGCCGCGCCGGCGGCGCGTACGGCGAGCCGCACCAGGCTCGGCCCGAGCTTGCCGCCGGCCCCCAGCACCAGCAGGTCGCCGTCGATCTTCCGCAGGTCGTCCACGAGGGCGGGTCTGGGCGCGCTGAGCCGGTCGTCCAGCTCGGCCACGGAGCGCATGGCGATCTCCCTTACCAGTTCGAGAAGCAGGTCAGAGCAGGTCAGAGCGGGTCAAGGTCCACGGATCGGCCGGTCTCGGCGGACCGGTAGATCGACAGCACCGTGGCGAGGGCCGCGGCCGCGTCCCGTGGCCCGATGGGCGGGGCCGTGCCGTCGCGTACGGCCCGCAGGAACCCCGCCAGCACTTCGGCGTAGCCGTCGAGGACGGGCGGCTCCAGCGAGCTCCACAGGCCCGCCGGCAGCTCGCCCCACGGCTTGCCCGGGCGGATCCGGACGACGCCCGCGCCCGGCAGGTCGATCCGCCCCGACGAGCCGTCGATCTCGATGCTCTCCTGGACCGCCGCGCCGGGGCTGTGCGCGTACGCCGTCAGAGTGGCCAGCGCGCCGCCCGACAGGCGGAGCACGGCTCCGGCCGCGTCCTCGACCTCGGCCGTGGCGGTCAGGGTGGCGATCTCCGCGCTGACCCTGGTGACGTCGAGCCCCGTCAAGCGGCGTACGGCGTCGAGCTGGTGCAGGGTGTTCATGAGCACGACCCCTCCACCGGCCGTGGCCCGCCGGGAACGCCAGCCGTCCGCGACGCGTCCCGAAAGGCCCGACTCCCAGTAGGCGGCCGGTTTGTCGATCACGGTCTGGATCCGGACCATCCGGATCTCCCCGATCGCGCCGCCGGCGATCAGCTCCCGGGCGGCGCGGACCGGACCGGTCGTGCGCAGGGGGAACACGACGCCCAGCCGGAGATCGCGGTCCGCCGCGGTCTTCTCCAGGGCGTGCAGCTCCGCGAGGTCGAGCGCCATGGGCTTCTCGGCCAGGACGTGGCGTCCGCTCTCCAGCGCCTGGCGCGCGATGGGCGCGAGCAGATGGTGCGGCACGGCGACATAGACGGCGTCGACCGCGGGATCGGCCAGCAGGGCGGCGAGCGATCGGCGCACGGCGGCCCGGCGCGGCCGGGCCAGGTCCTCGGCCAGCGGCGTGACCGGGTCGAAGGCGGCGGCGAGACGGCAGCCGGGCAGCGCGTCGATGGCGCGGCACAGGTCGGCCGCGGCGCCGCCGCATCCGGCCACGCCCATTCCGAGCTCGCGGCCGCTCACCCGGCCGCTCCCGGGTATCCGCCCCCGGCCACCAGGTGCGACAGCGTGCCGAAGTACTCCTCGTCGTAGCGTTCGACGGCCAGCGCCACCACGTCGAGCCCGCCGGCCGGATCGGTGACCGCCCACGGGCGGGCGATCCTGACCGGGCCGGGGGGCAGCAGCGGATGCGCCTCCCAGAGGCCGGAGGCCGTCCGCTCGCGCCGCTCGAAGTGCCAGACTCCGCCCTCCTCACGGGTCAGGTAGACCCGTCCGCCGGGGCTGCGGTGCGGGAATGCCGTGCCTCCCGCGTAGAAGCCGGCGGGGATGTAGCCGAAGGTCGAGCCGGCCGGGGCCACGTCCTCCGTGCGCCAGCCGCCGTCGGTCGCCGTGCCGACGTGGTAGCGGGCGTCCACGGTCGCGTCGTCGCCCTTGACCTTCGACACGAACGACACCTCGAAGTCCGGGCCGTCGGAGACGTCGAAGAGGTTGACGGTACGCCCGGGGGGCGTGCGGTAGGCCACCTCGAGCTGATCCTGGCTGATGGGAAGCGTGCGCCGGTCGCGCAGGTTGCCGATGACGGCGCCGTCGCCCGGCAGGCTCACCTCACCGGTCTCGAGGTCGGCCTGGCAGACCCAGACGTCGTGGAGCGCCCCCGGCAAGTACTCCTTCGGGTGCCCGGAGACGGCCATCCGCACCGTACGGCCGTCCGCGAGCATGGTGGTGGCCAGATAGACCTGCTGGTCGGTGTCGAAGACGAGGAACGGCACGGGCTCGTCCCAGGTGGCGGCCCAGTCGCCGGACCGCCGGTAGCCCCACCCGATCTCGTCGACCCGGGTGAACAGGTGCAGTTCGGCCCCGCGCGGGTGCACCTGCGCGTAGCTGGTCTCGCCGCCGAACTTCAGGTCCTGCGGGGGGTGCCACCGGCCGATGTCGGTGGCCTTCCGTGACACCCGGAATTGCAGGGTGTCGCCGCAGTCGTGCCGCGAGTAGAAGGCGACCAGCGGCCTGCCCGGCACGGCCACGATGGCGGGGTTGTTGTGGTCGTCGGCCTCGTAGGCGGCCAGGATCGTCCGGTCCGCACGGCGCGTCTCCAGATCCCAGGTGGCGGCGTAGATCCGGCCCGTGGAGTCCAGCGCGCCGAAGAACACCTGGTTTCCGATCCGCACGGCACGCGGGCGCGTCCACCAGCACCAGGAGACGTCTTCGAACAGGATGCCGTTCACCAGGCCATCACCTCACAGGAACCGACCAGCCCGGCGATGCCGTCGAGGACGTAGGTCGGGGGCGGGTCGGCCCGCCGGGCGGTCTCCGGGCCGGTCGCGCCGGAGAGCACGAGGGCGGCGTCGATGCCCGCGCCGGCGGCGAGCGCGACGTCGGTTTCCAGCCGGTCGCCGACGATGAGCACGTCTTCGGGCGGCAGCCCGAGGCGGGCCAGCACGGCGGCGGCCATGTGCGTGGACGGTTTGCCGACCACGGCCTCCGCGGTCGCTCCCGTGCAGGCCTCGATGGCGGCGAGCATGGCCGCGCAATCCGGCAGCCCGCCCTCCGGCGTGGGGCAGTAGCGGTCGGGATTGGTGGCCACGATGACGGCGCCGGCGCGCACCGCGCGGAAGGCCGCGTGCAGCTTGGCGTAGTCGAAGGTGCGGTCGAAGGACACCACGACGACGTCCGCGCGCTCGGCGTCCTCTTCGGGGACCACCGCAAAGCCGTGGTCTCGCAGAGTGCCGGCGACCAGCGGCTCCGACACGCACAACAGGGCCGCGCCCGGGTGCCGATCCAGCAGGTAGGCGACCATGGCGTCGAGCGAGGAGAGCACTTCGGCCGGCGTTGTGGGTATCCCGAGACGGGTCAGTTTGGCCGCGTACGCCGCGGAGGGTTCCAGTGGCTTGTTGGTCAGATAGAGAATCGAGCGGTTCGTCGCGCGGGCCGCCTCGATCGTGGCGCGCGCCCCGGGCAGCAGGTGCTCCCCCAGGTAGACGGTGCCGTCGAGGTCGAAGACGAGGCCACGGTAGCGATCCAGGATGCTCGCCAAAGCAATCCAATCCCGACAGACAAAATCATATGACGTCTAATGACGTTAACGACATACGCCAGGCCATGTCCACACCTTGACGCGAGATCATAAGTCGTCATACGTTCTCCCCCCACCCGCCCACCGCCGCCCGGGAAACCGTGATGACGCAGCCCACCCCGCTCAGACCCGGCCTGTGCTCCGTCACCTTCCGCGCCCTCCCCGTCCCCACGGTGGTCGAACTCGCCGCGGCCGCGGGCCTGGCCGTCATCGAGTGGGGCTCCGACGTCCACGTCCCCGCCCACGACCTGGCCGGCGCCCGCGAGACCGGCCGCCGCACGGCCGACGCGGGTCTCACGGCCGGCTCCTACGGGACCTACATCCACCTGGGACGAGATCACGAGTTCGGCCAGACGATCGCGGCCGCCGTCGCCCTGGGCGCGCCCCGGATCCGGGTGTGGGCCGGGACGGTGGCCTCGGCGTCGGCCACCGCGGCCGAGCGTGCCGCGGTGGTGGCCGGAGCGCGGGCGCTCGCCGCCCAGGCCGAGGACGCGGGTCTCGTCGTCGGCCTGGAGTTCCACGACGGCGGCCTCACCGACACCGCGGAGTCCACCCTCGCGCTGCTGGCCGAGATCGACCGGCCGGCGGTCCGGCCATATTGGCAGCCGCCTCCCGGGTCGGCCGACCCGGAGACCCTGGCCGGCCTCGACCTGCTCCTTCCGCATGTCGTCGCCGTCCACGCGTACTCGCTGTCCCCGGACGCCCGGTGGCTGCCGCTCGACGCCAGGCGCGAGCTGTGGGCGGCCGTCGCCGCCCGGCTCGCCGCGCGCGGCCTGCCGACCGACGTGCTGCTCGAGTTCGTCCGCGACGACGACCCCCGCCGGTTCGCCGAGGACGCCCAGGCCCTGCACGCGATCCTCGGCACGGCCTTGCACCCAAAGTCGTAATACGTCTATCGTCATCTCGACTTCGGGCTGCGGGAGGAACCGGGTGTCCTACGTGATGGGCGTCGACGTGGGCTCACAGAGCGTCAAGGGCGTGCTGCTGGACCCGGGCGGTGAACACGTCGCCTCCGCGAGCCGCGGCCACGCGATGAGCCACCCCGCCGACGGCTGGGCCGAGCAGGATCCGCTGGAGTGGTATCGCGGCGTGGCCGAGATCTCCCGGCGCCTTGTCGAGTCCGCCGGGATCGACGCACGCGAGGTCGGCCACCTGTGCCTGTCCTCCCAGGTGGACGGTGTGGTGGCGGCCGAGGCCGACCTGACGCCCTGCCGCCCGGCGATCATCTGGCTAGACCGCAGGGCCACGGCGGAGGCCGCCGACCTGGCCGGCCGCGTCGGCGCCGACCGGATCTTCGCCGTCACCGGCCTCAACGCGGACGCCTCGCACGTGGCGCCGAAGATCGCCTGGTTACGCCGGCACGAACCCGACGTCATGCGGCGGGCTGCGGCGCTGCCGACGGTGGGGGCCTGGCTGCTGGCCACGTTTACCGGCGTGCTGGCGCAGGATCCGGCCAACGCCTCCTCCACGATGCTCTTCGACGTGACCGCCGGATGCTGGTCCGGCGAGCTGCTCGCGGCCGCGTCCCTCGACCCGGCGCTGCTCGGGGCCGTACTCCCCTCGACCGAGGTGGCGGGGACGCTCACCGCGACCGCCGCCCGCGACCTGGGGCTGACCGTCCGATGCCAGGTCCTGGTCGGCACGGGCGACGAGCACGCCGCGTCCGTGGGCGCGGGTGCCGTCCGCCCCGGCATCGTGGCCGACGTCACCGGCACGGCCGAGCCCGTCGCGGTCACGGCCCGAACGCCCGTGTTCGATCCGGATCGCCTGGTCGAGACCCACGCCCACGCGGTCCCAGGGCTGCTGCTGGTGGAGAACCCCGGTTTCGTCTCCGGCGGCTCCACGCTCTGGCTGGCCGGCACCGTCCTCGGCATCGGCCAGCGCGAGCTGATCGAACGGGCGGCGGACGCGCCCGCCGGAGCCGGCGGAGTGCTGTTCCTGCCGGCGCTGAGCGGATCGACCGCCCCCGTCTGGGACGACGGCATGCGCGGCGTGTTCGCCGGACTGTCCATGAACCACGGGCCGGCGCACCTGGCGCGCGCGGTCGTGGAGGGATGCTGCTACGCCCTGCGCGACATCGTCGACCGGCTCGACGAGCTCGGGCTGATGGGAGCGGAGGCGGAGATCCGCGTGGTCGGCGGGGGCGCGCGGTCGCCCTTCTGGCTGCAGGTCAAGGCCGACGTGCTCGGCCGCGAGGTCCGTGCCGTACGCGGGCCCGATCGCGCCGCGTCGGGCGCGGCGCTGCTCGCCGGCCTCGCCGCCGGCACCTTCGCCTCCATCGACGACGCCGTGGCCCGCGGCGTCGACCTGGACCCCCGGCCATATCGGCCGGACCCGCACCGGGCCGAGCTGTACGCGGAGGGCCACGCCCGCTACCGCCGCCTGTTCGACGCCACGCGCGAGGCCATGTCATGACCGCCGTCGCCGAGCCTTCCAACGCGCTCGCCCAGGTCCGCGCGCTTTTCGGGCCGTCGGCCGACATCGGGCTGCGCCGCCTGGTCACCGGCCCCAAGGCACTGGACCGCCTCGGCGAGCTGGTGCGGGAGACCCGCCGCGCGGGCGGGCCCATCGTCGTCCTCACCGACGCCACCCTCAAGCGCGCGTACGGCACAGACCTGACGACGGCCGTCCTCAGCCGGCTGGACCAGCCGAAGCCGGTCGTCGCCGGGACGCCCGGCCACGCGACGGTCGCCGATCCGGCCACGGTCGCCGACGCCGTCGCCAGGACCGCGGGCGCCGGCGTGCTGGTCACCCTCGGCTCGGGCACGATCAGCGACATCGGCAAGGTCGCCGCCGCCAGGAACGGCCTGCCCCACGTGGTCGTGCAGACCGCCGCCAGCGTCAACGGCTACGCCAACGACCACTCGGTGCTGCTGCTCAACGGGGTCAAGACGACCGTGCCCAGCGCCTGGCCGGACGTGCTGCTGATCGACGAGGAGACCCTCGCCGGCGCACCGCCCGAGCTCACCCGGGCCGGATTCGGCGACCTGATCTCCGTGTACACCGGCTCCGCCGACTGGGCGCTCGCCGGAGAGCTGGGCGTCGACCACGGCTACCGGCCGGATCTCGCGCGGCTGCTGAGCGGGGCGGCGACCGCGGTGCTGCCGCAGGCCGGCGCGCTGCCCGGGTCGGCCGCCGCGGTGGCCGCGCTGGCGCACGGCCTCACCCTGGGCGGGCTGGTGATGGGCATGGCCGGGCAGACGGCCCCGTCGTCCGGCACCGAGCACGCCATCAGCCACCTGCTGGACATGGCGGCCGGCGCGACCGGGCGTCCGCACGCGCTGCACGGCGCGCAGGTCGGGGTGGCGGCCCTGGTGGCCGCCGCCATCTGGGATCACCTGCGGGCGCGGCTCACCCCATCGGCGCGCGTCGACGTGCCGGAGGAGGCCGCCGCCCGCGCCCGGGTGCTCGCCGCCTTCGCCGGGCTCGACCCCGGCGGGGCGATGGGCGAGCGGTGCTGGCAGGGCTACGCCGCCAAGCTCCGGTCCCTTGACGCCGGCACGCTCACCGAGTTCCTGACCCGCTGGCCCGCCTGGGCCGACGCCGCGGCGCCGCGCCTGGAGGCGCTGGCCGGGGCGCTCCGCCAGGCCGGCGCGCCGACCCGATTCAGCGACCTCGACCCGGCCGCGAACGCCGAGCGGGCCCGGTGGGCCATCGCCACCGCGCCGCTGCTGCGCGCCCGGCTGGGAATCGCCGATCTCGCCGTGGTGACCGGCCTCTGGACCGAGGCCGACATCGACGCCGTCCTTGACCGACTCGCCCGCGTAGGAGCAGGACTCTGAAGGAGCATCCTTGATCAACTTCGTCTTCATGCTCACCCACGACGACCGCACGGTGCCCGACGCCGCGGACGTCCTGAAGAGCGTGGCCGGCACCGGCCTCCGCCACGTGGGCTTCAAGGACGTCGGGGTCACCCCCGCCGAGATCCGCACGCTCGCCGATCAGGCGCACGATCTCGGCCTGACGGTCATGCTCGAAGTGGTGTCCACCAGCCACGCCGACGAGATGACCTCGCTCGAGGCCGCGCGCGCCGGTGGCGTCGACTGGGTGCTCGGCGGCACCCACGGCGAGGAGGGCGCGGCCCTGTTCCGCGGCTCGGGGCAGCGCTACTGCCCGTTCCCCGGCACGGTGTCCGGCCATCCCAGCGTGCTGAGCGGTGAAATCGAGGACATCGCCGCGCACGCGGCCCGGCTGACGGCGCTGGACGGCGTGCACGGCGTCGACCTGCTCACCTATCGGCACGCCGGCGCCGATCCCTACGACCTCACCGCCGCCGTGGCCCTCGCGGCCGGCGGGCCGGTCATCGTGGCCGGCTCGATCACCGGGGCGGCGCAGATCGCGCTCATGTCCCAGGCGGGCGCCTGGGGCTTCACGATCGGCGGCGCCGTCTTCGAGGGCCTGCTGCCCGGCGGCCCCGACGTGGCCGGCCAGATCAGGGCCGTGCTCGCCATGGCCGCCGGAAGCTAACGTCCGACGACCTCGCGGATCGCCGCCACGTCGTCGCCCATCAGGGCGGCCACGCCCATGGCGTGGGCGCGCTCGATCTCCTGTCGCTCCGTGGCCGGCCAGGCCCAGACCTCGAGGCCGGCCTCCTGCACGGCCCGCACCACGTCCGGTGTGAGGTCGGCGTGGTGGTGCTGGATGATCGGCGCGCCGATCCGCCGGGCCTGCGCGATCAGGTCCGCGGCCTGGCTCGGCCCGCGCTCGGGGAGCCGGTCGGGGGCGACGCGGAGGCCGGGCACCGCCCGGGCGGCCGCCGCCAGCGCGTCGTGGTCGAAGGACGCGACGACGTCCCGGTCCAGCCGGCCGCGGCGGGCCAGCTCTTCTCCCAGGGCGTACGCGACGACGGCCTGCTCCCGGGCCGTCTCGCCCTTGGCCTCGAGGCAGAGCGCGACCGAGGCCTCCTCGGCGAGGTCGAACACCTCCTCCAGGCGCGGCACGCGCTCGCCGGTGAAGGCCGGGCCGAACCAGCCGCCCGCGTCGAGCGCGCTCACCTCGGTCCAGGTGCGGTCGGAGACAGGGCCCACGCCCGTGGTGGTGCGGTCGAGAAGGGCGTCGTGCAGGAGAAGGAACACCCCGTCACGACTGCGCCGGACGTCGATCTCGATCATGTCGGCGCCCCGTTCGGCGGCGGCGCGGCAGGCCGCGAGCGTGTTCTCGGGCGCGCCGACGCAGTGCCCTCTGTGGGCGATGACCAGCGGTGAGTACGGCACAGCGGGCCTCCACAGGGCGCCGGGCGATCAAGTCGTTAGTCATCCTATGTACGGCAGTGGCCCCATCCGACCCTCGGTCCCGGGACGTCACCAGAAGTTCGCTTGACCCGCCTCCCCCTCAGTGCGAAGGTAGTCAACAGACATATTATGTCTCTCACGATTGGCAGGACACCGATGCCCCCCACCCTGCTACGGACTTTGCTCGCCGGGCTGCTCGTGGTGACGGTCGCCGCGTGCGGCGGCTCCGGCGCTGGAAACAAGAGCGGCGACGCCGCCGCCAAGAGCGGCCCGCCCATCAAGGTTCTGATGATCGGCTATCCCGACGAAGACGGGATCGACGCGGTGACCGGCGCCAAGACCCCGGGCATCAAGCAACTTCAGGCCGCGTTCGACAAGGCCAACCCCACCATCGACATGCAGATCGTCAGCATTCCGTGGGGCGAGGGCGCCACGGGGTATGCGCCCAAGACCGAGGCCATGATGAAGGCCAACGAGGCCTGCCTCTACGAGATGCCCGCCGCGCCCTCGTACGGCAAGCGCGGGATGCTGGTCAACCTCGACACCCTGATCGCCAAGGACCCGGCGTTCAAGAACGTCTGGGGCGACGCGGCCCTGGAGTCGGCGCGCTCGTGGGGGCCCGACAACCCGAAGAGCCTGTTCTACCTGCCGAACAACACCGGCATCCGCGTGATCCACTGGGACTCCAAGCTGTTCCAGGACTGGGGCGTGGAGCCGCTGTCGGCCAAGCCGACGATCGAGGAGATCGAGACCAAGGCCGCCAAGATGACCGGCAAGAACCCGGTCACCGGCGAGGACAACTACGGCTACTGGTATCAGGGCAAGTACGCGGTGTGGCAGTTCATGTCGATCGCGCACGCCATGGGCGCGAGCTGGGGCTCGGTGACGGCCGACGGCAAACTGCAGATCAACTGGGACACCCCCGAGTTCCTGCGGGCCATGGAATGGTTCGTGAAGATGTCCAAGTACGCCCCGAAGGGCGCCCTGGCCGCCGAGGGCATGCCGCAGGGCTTCCTCACCGACAAGAACGTCGTGGGGATCATCCCTGAGGGCGAGTCCGGCTACTTCGTCTCGCAGCTCATCGCCCAGCCCTCGCTCGCCACCCGGTTCCGCACCACGTACAACCTGAAGGGCCCCGACGGACTCGGTGGTCTGAACAGCTCGTCGCCGATGGCGATGGCGGCCAGCTGCCCCAACAAGGACCAGGCCTGGACCGTACTGAAGTGGCTGGCCGGCTCGCCGGAGGCGGAGGGCTACTACTTCGACTCCATCGGCCGGCTGCCCGTCATCGAGGGCAGCGAGAAGATCGTCACGAAGATCGCGAACCTGCCGGACGGCGCGGCCATCCTCGACCAGGCCCGCACCTCGGACGCCGTCTACCCGTGGGCCGCCGACCAGCCGCGATTCGCGCTGCAGGCCCAGCTGGAGGCGGCGATCGCCGGCAAGGTGACACCCAAGCAGGCCCTCGAGCAGGCCCAGAAGGAGACCAACGACTGGCTCAGCAAGCAATGACGATCCTCGAGCCCAACCGGCCGGCGGGCGCGCGTCCGAGCGCGCCCGCCCGGCGGCGGTACCCGCGCTCGCAGAAGGCGAGCACCCACCGCGGGGTCCGCCGCGCGGCCGTGTGGTATCTGTTCGTCCTTCCGCCGTTCGCACTGCTGGTGCTGTTCGTCGCGCTTCCGACGGCCCAGACCTTCGTGCAGAGCGTCTACGAAGAGACCGGCCGCGGCGAGCAGCGCTTCGTCGGGCTGAAGCAGTTCGCGGAGCTGGGCGACACCGGCGTCTTCTGGGACGCGCTGCTCAACACGATCCTCCTCGGCGTGGCCTTCCTGGCCCTGGTCATCCCGCTGGCGGCCGTACTCGCCACGATGCTGAACCACGTGCGGCGCGGCGCCACCGCGCTCAAGGTGATCTACTTCCTCCCGCAGCTCACCTCGTCCGTCGCGGTCGCCCTGATCTTCCTGTACGTGTTCCAGCCCGACTGGGGGCTGCTCAACGGCTTCCTGCACGTGCTCGGCGTGGAAGACACGCCGCTGTGGCTCGCCGACCCGAGCTACGGGCCGACGGGGTCGCGCGCCGCCGTCACCCTGCTCGCCGTCTGGACCGGGCTCGGCTACTTCATCCTGGTCTTCCTCGCCGGGATCCAGTCGATCCCGGTCGAGCTGTACGAGTCGGCCGCGGTGGACGGCGGCAACCCGCTGCAGGTCTGGTGGTACGTCACGCTGCCCAGCCTCCGGCCGACCTTCGTCTTCCTGCTCATGACCGGGGCGTTCGACGCGATGGCCCGGTTCAGCGACCTCTGGACGCTGGGCGGGCCGAGCGGCTCCCCCGCGCGGACGCTGCAATCGATCGTCATGCTGATGTATCAGGTGGGATTCGTGAGTCACGACGTCAACCAGGCGGCCGCGATCGCCGTGGTGTTCTTCGCCATCATGCTCGTGCTGACCGTGGTGGCCTATCGCGCCCTGCTCAGCCGTGAATTCAAGGCCCGCTCATGAGCGTTCGAAACCGCCGGGCGATCACGTCCCAGACCATCCTGGTCGGCCTGCTGTCGATCGGCGGCCTGGCCATGCTGCTGCCGTTCGTCTGGATGCTCACCACGTCGCTGTCGCGCCAGGCCAACAGCGCCATGCCGCGGACGCCCACGTTCTGGCCGCCCGATCCATCGCTGTTCAACTACGAGGTCGCGTCCGTCAGCCTCCCGGTCTGGCGCTTCTATCTCAACAGCGTCATCGTCGTGGGCCTGACGACCACGGGCTACCTGTTCTGCAGCGCCCTGACCGGCTACGCCTTCGCCAAAGGCCGCTTCCCCGGCAAGTCGTTCTTCTTCCTCGCGTTCCTCAGCACGCTGCTGCTGCCGTTCGAGACGCGGATGATCCCGCTCTACGACCTGATGTCGACGCTGCACTGGAACAACACCTACTGGTCGCTGATCACGCCGTTCCTCGCGGGCGGATTCGGCACGTTCCTGATGCGCCAGCACATCAGCGGCCTGCCCGACGAGATCATTCACGCGGCCCGGCTCGACGGCGCGGGCGAGTTCCGCATCTTCCTCCGGCTCGTGCTGCCGCTCTGCAAGCCGGCTCTGGCCGCCCTGGCCATCATCAACATCATCTGGCGCTGGAACGACCTGCTCTGGCCGCTGCTGGTGACCAGCGAACGCGACATGTACACCGTCACCCAGGGCCTTGCCCTGTCCGGGCGGTCCACCGGCATCCACACCGGCGTCGCGCTCGCCACGGCCACCATGGCGATCCTGCCCGTAATGATCATCTATCTCCTGCTGCAACGGCAGATCATCCGCGGTTTCGCCATGTCCGGCATGAAGGGCTAGCCGCCCTCTGAGAGTGAACGCCGCCGGAAGCGGGGCCTGGCATCATGAGCCGATGCACCAGGCGTGGAACGCATGGGGACATGTCATCATCGCGGCCGTTCTGGCCCTTCCGGTCGCCGCCATCGGCTCGCTGCTCCTCGCGCGTCGTCGCACCGGCCGGGGCCATCCCTCCCCCTGGCGTACGGCTGTCGCGGACGTGGCCATCGTGGCCGGGACGGCGCCGTGGATCTGGATGATCCTCACGCCGGGGACGGAGGACGGCGTGCACCTCGTCCCCGTGGCCGACCTGGCGGGCCAGCTCGCGCTGATGTCGCCGGGCGCGGCCCTCGTCCAGATCGGGGGAAATCTCCTGGTGTTCGCGGCCCTCGGGGCCCTGCTCCCGGTCCGCTCGCCCCGCTTCGCCGCACTCCTCGCGGTGGCCGCCGTCGCGGCCGCCGCCTCGCTCACCGTCGAGATCCTCCAGTACGTCCTGCGGCTCGGCCGGGTGAGCTCCGTGGACGACATCATCCTGAACACCGCGGGCGCCGTCCTCGCGGCCCTGGTCACCCGCAAATGGTGGGCGCGCCCGGCCAGGACTCCGGCGGCCGTTCACCCGCCGTCATGACGGCGCCCGGATGGTCGGGGTGTGTCACACTCTCACCGTCAAAAGTCAGCTCAGCGAGGAGGCGTCATGACCCATGATCTCGTACGTGTGTCGCAGCAGGACATCGCCTACCGCACCAGCCGTGGCGACGGGCGGCCGGTCGTCTTCGTGCACGGCAACTCCTCCTCGTCGCGGACCTGGACCCACCTGCTGGACGGCGACTTCGGCCGCAGCCACCGCTGCCTGGCCTTCGACCTGCCCGGACACGGGGCGTCACCGGCGCCGAAGGCCGGGTCGGGGGTCTACTCCCCCGCCGGTTACGCCGCCGTTCTCACCGGTTTCCTCGACGCGCTCGACGTCCGGGACGCGGTGATCGTCGGCTGGAGCCTCGGCGGCCACATCCTCCTCGAGGCGGCGCCCGGTCTGCCGGAGGCGGCCGGCTTCGTGATCTTCGGCACCCCGCCCATCAGCGGACCCGCGGACATGCCCGAGGCGTTCCTCCCCAATCCCGTGCTGAACGTCGGCTTCACCCCCGAGCCCGGCGAGGACGACGTCCGCGCCTACGCCGCGGCCCAGCTCGCCCCCGGCTCATCGCTCCCGATCGACGACCTGGTCGCCGACATTCTGGCCGCGGACGGCGCGGCGCGCGCCGAGCTGGGCGCCGGCATCATCGCGGCCACGTTCGCCGACGAGGTCGAGATCGTGGCCACCCTCACCACGCCGCTGGCGATCCTGCACGGCGCCGGCGACCAGTTGGTCAACCTGGACTACATCCGAAAGCTCAGCGCCCCCAGCCTGTGGCGCGGCGGCGTGCAGGTCATCGAGGGCGCCGGGCACACGCCTCAGGAGGAGGCCCCGCGCGAGCTGGCCGGCCTGCTGGACCAGTTCATCTCCGGCCTGCCTCACGCCTGATCGGGCTGAAAGTCGTCGGGGACCTCGGGAAGGGGCAACCCCAGCTGGACGTAGAGCTCCAGCTGATCCCAGTAGAGCTGGTGGCTGACGATCAAGCCCTCCTGCATGGTGAAAATCCAGCAGGAGCGGAAGCTCACGGGCCGTCCCGTGGCCGCGACGTCGTCGCCGCCGGGCAGCAGCAGCGGCCCGCGGTGCGTGCCGCTCATCACGGAGGGCGCCGCGACGTCGTCGTCCTCCTCGATGGTCTGCAGGGCGGTGACGCACAGGTCGGGAATGCCGTCCCAGATCATCTGATGGACCGACAGCACCTCATCACGGCCCTCGGCCTGGCCTCCCGGAGTCTTCAGGAAGACGTCGGGGGCATAGCACCGCGCCAGCACCGCCAAATCATGCGTGTTGCACGCCTCGAAGAAACGGTGCACGTGCTCTGCCAGCCCCGGCATGACAGCCTCCCCCCAGGTCCCCGCCGGGAGTCCTACCCACCTACGCCTGCGGCTAGGCGATGTGGTCGGCGCGGCGCCACCAGGTGACGGTCGCGACCAGGCCCGCCGCGCCGACCAGCAACACCAGGGCGAATCCGATCGGCCCCGGCGCCTGCTGATCGGTCCCGCCGAGGCCGGCGTAGACGCCGGGCACCGACAGCGGGAATGTCCGCCCATAACCGAGGGCCGCGACCACCTGGGCGCAGAACAGCACCGCGATCATGGTTCCGACGGCCGCCAGATATCCGCGCCCCGCGCTGGCCGCGTACGCGAAGACTGTGGTCAGCGTCACCGTGAGCGCCGCCGTGACGAGGATCTTGGCCAGGCCCGCCGCCGCCGTCGCCGGCGACCAGCCGGGCAGGTCGAGCAGGGCGCCGATGGCCAGCCCCAGCACCCCGATCTGTACGGCGAGGGCCGCCGACCACATGGCCGCCACCGCGAACTTGGCCAGCACGACCGCCGTCCGCGACGTCGGCAGGGCCAGCAGATCCTTGGCCGTGTGGTCGCTGAACTCCCGGCCGAACAACCACACCACGATCAGCCCGTACAGCAGCACCCCGCCCACCGCGACCGTCTGCGCCAGCAGCCCGAAATATCCGGCCCAATCGGCGGTCGCCCCGCTGAGCTGGGTCTTGGCGCCGATGAGGCCCAGCGACCTGGCCCGGCCGGGATCGAGCAGGATGTACATGAACATCCCGCCCACCGCCGCGCAGACCGTGAACGCCCCGGCGGTGACCCAGGGCAGGCGGCTGCGCCGCACCTTCAGCAGTTCGGCCCACAGTGCCTCACCCATCGGACGGCTCCCCCATTTCTGATCCGATGACCCGCAGAAAATGGCTTTCCAGGTCTTCGTGGCCCGCCTGCTCCACGACCAGCCGGGTGGGCGGGCAGCCGGCGGCCACGAGCAGCGTCGCGACGTCGTCCGGGCGCTCCACGGCCCGGTCGTCGGTCAGGACGAGGGCGCCGTCCGGCTCCCGCTTCGGGGCGAAGCCGTTCGCGCGAAGCGCCGCCGAGGCGCCCTCTAGATCGCGGGCCGAGGTCACGAGCCGCCGGCCGTGACCGTCGAGGTCGCGCGGCGACAACTCCTGGATCAGCCGGCCGCCGTGGATGATCCCGATCCGGGACGCGACCCGGGCGACCTCGGCGAGCAGGTGGCTCGACAGGAACACCGTGGTCCCCTCCTCGCGGGCCAGATCGGCCAGCAGGGTGCGGATCTCGACCACTCCCGCCGGGTCGAGGCCGTTGACCGGCTCGTCGAGGATCAGCAGGCCGGGCCGGTGGAGCAGGGCCTTGGCCAGGCCCAGGCGCTGCAGGTTGCCCATGGACAGGTGCCGGGCCCGGCGGTCGGCGTACGCGCCGAGGGCCAGCCGGTCGATGATCGTGTCCACCGTGGCCGCGCCGATGCCGCGCAGCCGCCGCATCACCTCGAGGTTCTCCCGTACGGTCAGCTCGGGATAGGCGACGGCGCCCTCGACCAGGTAGCCGACCTTCGCCCACGCCGACCGCTCGCCGATCCGGATGACCGACCCGAGCACCCGGACGAGCCCGGCGGTCGGGTGGGCCATGCCGAGCAGCATGCGGATGAGCGTGGTCTTGCCGGCCCCGTTGAGGCCGAGCAGGGCGTAGATCTCCCCGGCCGCGACCTGTAACGAGACGTCGTCAACGGCGAGGACGTGCCCATAACGCTTGGACACCCCCGCCACATCGATCGCGACCATTGGCCCCAACCTTACGAGAGTCACACTCAATAGAAAGTAACTCTCATATTAGCCCCAAGCGCGCGCCTTGGATACGCGGCCGCCTAGGTTTTACGACTGACACCTACGACGGGGAGCAACGATGATCGGGAAGCTGGACGTGGTGGTGCTGGACACCCCCGACCTCGAGTCTCTGCCGGCCTTCTATCGGAGTCTCGCCGGGTGGACCGAGCGGTACGCCGACGACGACTGGGTCGCGCTCGTCACGCCCGACGGCTGGCAGATCGCCTTTCAGCCGGCCCCCGACCACCAGGCGCCGCAGTGGCCCGGCCAGGAGCGGCCGCAGCAGGCCCACCTCGACCTGCGCGTGCCCGACCTGGAGGCCGCGCTGGCCCGGGTGCTGGAGCTCGGGGGAACGCTGCTCGCCAAGAACGAGGCCTGGTACACCGTGGCCGACCCCGTCGGGCACCCGTTCGACCTGTGCCTGAACGCCGACGACCCCGATGTCTCGCTCATGGGCGTGATGCTCGACTGCCCCGACGCCGCCGCGCTCAGCGCCTTCTACGCCGAGTTGCTGGGCAAGCCGGTCACCTATGAGAGCGAGGGCGTCGCGATGATCGGCGAGGACGGGGCGCAGCCGCTGATGTTCCAGCAGGTGGCCGGCTACACCGCGCCCCAGTGGCCGGATCCCGCCCACCCGCAGCAGTATCACCTCGACGTGGAGGTCGACGACCTCGACGCGGGTGAGCGCGCCGTGCTCGCCCTCGGCGCCACCAAGCTGCCGGGCGGCGGGAAGAGGTTCCGCGTGTTCGCCGACCCGGCGGGCAAGCCGTTCTGCCTGACGCTGGTCGCGAACTCCTAGAAGCCCGAACGCTCTCAGGACACAGCCGCGGCGAAGCGCGCCGCCACCTCGGCCACCGCGGCGCGCAGTTCCGGCCCGTCTTCGACGCGGAAGGCGAACGGCACGGTCGTCAGCCACTCCTGGGCGTACATGGCGGGGTTGCTGGTGCTGCCCACCAGCACGCAGCCGGCCCCGCACGCCTCGAGCCGTCCCATGGGAGGCCGGATCCAGGGCGCGACCTTGGCGAGCGGGGCGTCGAAGAGCACGCGGGTCTGGTACTCCCATCCGGCGCCCAGGTTCTCTTCCAGGGCCGCGACCGGATCGAGGCCCTCGGGCGGTTCGAACTCGTCCGTGGTCTGCTGCACGGCCGTGACCCGGTCGACCCGGTAGGTCCGGATGGCGTCGGCCCGAAGGGACCGGCACAGCAGATACCAGCGCCCGTGCCGTACGACGACGGCCCACGGGTCGACCTCGGCCTCCCACTGCCTGCCCGACTCGCTCCGATAGGTGACCAGCACGCGGCGCCGCGCCGCGACGGCGGCCACGAGCACGCTGGTCGTGGCCGGATCCGGCCGGGCCGACGACCGGTCGGGCGCGGCCGAGGCGTGCTCCTTCAGCGCGGCGGCCTGCCGCCCGACCCCCTCGGGGAGGGCCTGAATGACCTTGCCAAGGGCCGCGCCCACGGGATCGCCCGAGTCCGCGGCCGAAGGATGGCCGTCGAGGACGGCCATGACCAGGCCCAGCGCCTCGGCCTGGGTGAAGACGACGGGAGGCAGCCGGGTCCCGCGCCGGAGCCGATAGCCGCCGTGGGGACCGCGGGCCGAGTCGACCGGGATCCCGGCCTCCCGGAGTATCCCGACATATCTGCGCGCGGCCCGCTCGGTGACGCCCAGCCGATCGGCGAGTTCGACGGCCGTCGTGCCGGGCCGGGTCTGCAGGATCTCGAGGGTCCGCAGCGCCCGCGCCGTGGGGCTCACGTCAATGGGCATGGCAGCAGGCTATGTGAACCGGAAGCAGATCGTCCGGAATTGGCCCTAGCGTGAGATCCATGACGGAGTTCCACGAACAGGACCTCGCGGGAGCGAGTTTCGAGCAGGTGAATCTGCAGGGCGCCACCATGCGCGCGGTCAACCTCAACGACGTGCGGATCCGCGGCGCCTGGTTGAACGGAAGCCGGTTACGCGGCGTCGAGCTCGTCGACGTCGAGATCAGCGGCGAGGTGGAGAACCTCGTCATCAACGGCGTCGACGTCGCGCCGTACGTCGATCCTCGGCGAGCCCTCGCCGTGGCACCCGCTCGACCTGCCGTGGGACGAGGCGCCCGGATGGGACGGCATCCCGTGGGACCGCGAGGCACGGCCCTCGCTCGACGAGACCCTGGTCGTACGGCGCGAACGCCAGGCCACGGTCCGCGGCGTCATGGCCTCGCTCACCGACGAACGGCTCGCCGACGAGGTGACGCCCCCCGGGCCGGGATGGCCGGAAGCGGAGGGTTTCCGCGTCAAGCAGTGCCTTCGCATCGTCCTCAAAGAGGAATGGGAGCACCGGCTCTACGCCGAGCGTGATCTGACCCTGCTGGAGAAAGAGAACTGATCATGGACATCCTGCTCATCGCCGGCCTGTGGCTCGACGGATCGGCCTGGCGCGACGTCGTGCCCGAGCTGGAGCGGCTCGGCCACCGCCCCGTGCCCCTCACCCTTCCGGGCCAGGGCGACGGATCGGCGTCGGCGACGCTCGGCGACCAGGTGGCCGCGGTGATCGCCGCCGTGGACGCGGCGGACGGAAGACCCATGGTGGTGGGGCATTCCGCCGCCTGCACCCTGGCCTGGCTGGCCGCCGACGCGCGTCCGGAGCGGGTCGCCCAGGTGGCCCTCATCGGCGGATTCCCGGGCGGTGACGGGCAGCGGTACGCCGCCTTCTTCGAGGTGGACAACGGCGTCATGGCGTTTCCCGGTTGGGGCCCGTTCGAGGGGCCGGACACCGCCGACCTCGGAGAGGAGGCGAGGGCGAGCATCGCGGCCGCCGCGATCCCGGTCCCCGAAGCGGTGTCCAGGGGTGTGGTGAAGTTGACGGACGAGCGCCGCTTCGACATCCCGGTCGCGGTGATATGCCCTGAGTTCTCCCCCGCCGAGGCGCAGGAGTGGATCGCCGCGGGCGACGTGCCCGAGCTCGCCAGGGCCAAGCACCTCGACTTCGTCGACATCGACTCCGGCCACTGGCCCATGTTCACCAAGCCGGCCGAACTCGCCCGGCTGCTGGCCGCGGCGGCCTCCCGGTGAGCGACTACACGATCCGGCCCCTGGACGACTCGACGTGGGACGCGTTCGCGGAGCTCGTCGAGCGGAACAACGGGATCTTCGGCGGGTGCTGGTGCCTCGGCTTCCACCCCGAGGGCAATCTGCGGGGTCCCGGCCGCCGGCGGCTCAAAGAGGACCGGGTCCGTACGGACCGCGCTCACGCGGCGCTCGTTCTCGACGCCGACGGCGCCGCCCAGGGGTGGTGCCAATACGGCAGCCCGGAGGAGCTGCCGTCCATCAAGCACAGGCGCGAGTACGAGAAGGACGCGCCGCCGCTCCCCGACTGGCGGATCACCTGCTTCTACGTCGACCGGAAGCACCGCCGCCAGGGCGTGGCGCGGGCGGCGCTGGAAGGGGCCGTCGACCAGATCGCCCACGCGGGCGGCGGTCTCGTCGAGGCCATCTCCGAGGTGACGGACGGCCGCGCGGCGGCCGGCCGCTTCCTGTTCAGCGCCACCGTCGAACTCTTCGAGGACTACGGATTCACCCGCCGCCGCCAGGTCGGCAAGCACGCGTGGATCGTCGGCAGGACCGTCGACCCGCTGTAGGAGGATGGCGGCATTGTCGCGGCACGCACCGGCTGGTCGGTCACGGCCGTCGGGCCCGCCCGCGCGGTGACCGACCCGGCCGAGCACGCCCGGCTCCGCGCGCTGCCGCTCACGCCGTGGGCTCCGGGCGAGCACGACCATTTATCGTCGTCGGCACCGACCAGATCTCCGGCCGCATCATCCACCGGCGCCCGTGACGAAGCCCACCCGGGGGCGGGTGGGCTTCGACGGGGATGTGGCTTGCGAGGATCGGTTACTTGAGGATCGGGAAGGCCCGGACCACCGGCTGGCTGCCCCACCAGCGGCCGATGCCGAGCGTGTCGCCGGCGTCGGCCAGCGCGAGCCCGGCCAGGACGATCGCGTAGATGATGTGCTCGTCGAGGAAAGGGTTGGTGGTCAGCGGGAGCTCGGCGGCCCACATGAGGACCAGCAGGACGCCACCGGTGATCGCGGCGAGCCGGACGCCCGCGCCGAGGATCAGCGCGATCCCGATGCCGGCCAGGCCGAGCATGAAGAGCCAGTCGACGAAGGCGTTGCCGGCGAGGCTGGAGAAGAACCCGCCGAAGGCGCGGTCCGCGGTGCCCTTGAGGAATCCGGTGGTCGGGCTGCCGCCGTTGATCCAGGCCTTGGCGCTCGGGGTGGCGAAGCCCCAGCCGAACAGCTTGTCCAGGAACGCCCACAGGAAGATCCAGCCGATGGCGATGCGGGCCAGGCCCCACACGCGGTTCACGGCGGGGGTGTGGGCGCCGGGCTGCTGCCGAACAGGCGTGCCGTGTGTGGTGGCCATGACGGCCCCCTTTCAGGATGTCTTCTCGTCACCTAGAGCACACCGCGTCCGCAGCCGCACAGGCAGGGCCGTTGGGCTTTCGGCGAGTGGCCGGAGGGCCCTGGAGGAAAGGACTTTCGGCCATACCGGCGGGCAAGCGGGCCTTCGTACGGTGAGATCACCACGCATTGAGGGAGTGATAGCGATGTCAGCCACGCCTGCGGCACTCGAGGTGCTGTCCACGCAGGACTGCTGGGAGCTGATCGGCCCGGGCGGCGTCGGCCGGGTCGCCTTCGCCGGCCTCCGCGGCCTGACCGTGCTGCCGGTCAACTACCGCGTCCATGACGGCGTCGTCGTCTTCCGTACGCGGCGGGGCGGGGAGATGGAAGAGGACCTGCGCACCGGCATCAAGGACGTCGACCGCGGGATCGCCTTCGAAATCGACCGGATCGACAACGTCACGGAGAGCGGCTGGAGCGTCCTGCTCCGCGGGCCGGCCCACCTGGTCACCGGCGACGAGCCGGTGCCGGCCGGCGAGGACGTGCGGCCCTGGGCCGGCGGCACGCGCGACCTGCACATCCAGATCACCCCGCACGAGATCACCGGACGCCGCGTTTTCCCTGTTCAGGGCCACGGGTAGACCTACTCGGCGGGGGAAGGAGCCACTCATGGTTACGGTGAGTGACGCCTTCTACCGGATTCTTCGCCATCATCGGGTGAAGGCGGTGTTCGGCAACCCCGGGTCCAACGAGCTGTCCTTTCTCACCGGATTGCCGGACGACATCCCGTACTACCTCGCGCTCCAGGAGAGCGCGGCCATCGCCATGGCGGACGGCTTCGCCCAGGCCACGGGGACGCCGGGCTTCGTCAACCTGCATGCCGCGTCGGGCACCGGCAACGCCATGGGGTGCCTCACCAATACGGCCGCCTGTCACACGCCGATGGTCGTCATGGCGGGCCAGCAGGCGCGGCGCTATGTGGCCGTCGACGCCATGCTCACCAACGTCGACCCGACCAAGCTCTGCGATCCCCTGGTGAAGTGGTCGGGCGAGCCGCTGCGCCCGCAGGATGGGCCGGCGCTGGTCTCCAAGGGCCTCATCCTCGCCGCGTCCGCGCCCCAGGGCGTGACCTACCTGTCCGTTCCTCTCGACGACTGGCAGGAGCCGGCGGACGAAAGCGCCCTGACGCATCTGCTGGCCCGCTCCGTCGACGGCGCCCCCATCGTGAGTCACGTGGCGATCGACGTGCTGGCCGGCGTCCTGGCGAGCGCCGCCTCGCCGGCGCTCGTGGTGGGCCCGGGCGCGGACACCGAGATCGGCTTCCGGGCGGCCGTGGCGCTGGCCGAGCGCGGCCACCTTCCGGTGTGGGTGGCGCCGAGCCCGCCTCGCGCGCCCTTCCCCACCCGTCATCCCCTCTACCAGGGGCAGCTCCCGTCCGCCGTCGGGGCTCTGGCCGGCCGGCTCTCGGGGTACGACGCCGTCCTCTGCTTCGGCGCGCCGGTCTTCCGCTATCACGCGCCGAGCGACAGCGACTTCCTGCCGCCAGGAGTCGACCTGTACGGCGTGACCGACGATCCCGACGAGGCGGCCCGGGCCCCGGTCGGCCACATCGCCATCGGCGACCCGGCCGACGCCATGGCACGGCTGGCCGAGGCGATTCCGCAGAGCGGCCGCCCCAAGCCGTCGCTCCGGTCCATCCCCCAGGCCGACACCACCGGGCCGGCGTTCACCGCGGAAGCCATCCTCGACGCCGTCGACGCCGGCAAGACCGACGACGCCGTGATCGCCCTGGAGTGGACCTCGGCCGACCTCGTACGCGACCGCCTGACCATCACCCGGCCGAAGTCGCTGTTCTATGCGGCATCCGGCGGCCTCGGCTGGGGCCTTCCGGCCGCGATCGGCCTGGGGCTCGGATTCCCCGACCGGCCCGTCATCGCGCTCATCGGGGACGGCGCGATGCAGTACACGCCCGCCGCGCTGTGGACCGCGGCCCGTCATCAGGTGCCCGTGACGTTCGTGGTCTGCACGAACACCAAATATCGTGCTCTTGAGGAGTTCTCGGAGCTTCTGCACGTCCCCCAGGGCGACTACCTCGACATCTCCGGCATCGACGTGCTCCAGATCGCGCAGGGCTACGGCGTGGAGTCCCGCCGGGCGGAAAGCCTCGAGGATCTGACCCGGTTCGTCGGGGAGGCGACGACGGCGCGATCGCCCCGCCTGATCGAGGTTCGGGAGAGGTAGACTGGGATTGACAAAGCAGTGCTGCGTCAGGCATTATGAACCTGCGACCGGCAATGCAGGTCTGCGTGAGCGTGGACAAATTCTTCTTGAGTGCGTATGCTCATTTTTCCACGCCGCTTTGCCGACGACCCGCTTCCTCATGGTGCGAGGTCTCTCAGGGTGCGCGTGTAGTCAGTCCGCGAGCCCTCGGAAGGACATCTGTTGGCAGCCTCGCGCAACGCCTCCACCATCCCCGCCGGCCCTCATCGCGTCTCCTTCTCCCGCATCAAGGAGCCCCTGGAGGTTCCTGACCTTCTCGCCATCCAGACCGAGTCGTTCGACTGGCTGCTCGGAAACGAGCGATGGAAGGCCCGGGTCGAGGCGGCTCGCCAGGCCGGGCACAAGCACGTCCCGGCCCAGTCCGGCCTCGAAGAGATCTTCGAGGAGATCAGCCCGATCGAAGACTTCTCCAGCACCATGTCCCTCTCGTTCCGGGATCACCGGTTCGAGCCGCCCAAGTACTCGGTAGACGAGTGCAAGGACAAGGACATGACGTTCTCCGCCCCGATGTTCGTCACGGCGGAGTTCATCAACAACACCACCGGTGAGATCAAGAGCCAGACGGTGTTCATGGGCGACTTCCCGCTCATGACGTCGAAGGGCACCTTCGTGGTCAACGGCACCGAGCGCGTCGTGGTCTCCCAGCTGGTCCGCTCCCCCGGGGTGTATTTCGAGCGCGCCACCGACAAGGTCTCCGACAAGGATCTCTTCGGGTGCAAGGTCATTCCGTCGAGGGGCGCCTGGCTCGAGCTCGAGATCGACAAGCGCGACAGCGTCGGCGTGCGGCTCGACCGCAAGCGCAAGCAGCCCGTCACGGTCCTGCTGAAGGCGCTCGGCTGGACCAGCGAGCAGATCCTTGAGCGTTTCGGGCATTACGAGTCGATGCGCGCGACCCTGGAGAAGGACCACACATCCGGCCAGGACGACGCGTTGCTCGACATCTACCGCAAGCTGCGCCCGGGCGAGCCGCCGACCAAGGAGTCGGCGCAGACCCTGCTCCAGAACCTCTACTTCAACCCCAAGCGGTACGACCTGGCCAAGGTCGGCCGATACAAGATCAACAAGAAGCTCGGCTCGGACTCCGACATCAGCGTCACGGTCCTCACCGAGGACGACATCGTCGCGATGATCGAATATATCGTACGGCTCCACGCAGGTGAGGAGTCGGCGCCGGGTGACCTGCCCCTCGAGGTCGACGACATCGACCACTTCGGCAACCGGCGGGCGCGCAACGTCGGCGAGCTCATCCAGAACCAGGTCCGCCTGGGCCTGGCCCGTATGGAGCGCGTCGTCCGCGAGCGGATGACCACCCAGGACGTCGAGGCGATCACGCCGCAGACCCTGATCAACATCCGCCCGGTCGTGGCGTCCATGAAGGAGTTCTTCGGCACCTCGCAGCTGTCGCAGTTCATGGACCAGACCAACCCGCTGACCGGCCTGACCCATCGGCGGCGGCTGTCGGCGCTCGGCCCCGGCGGTCTGTCCCGTGAGCGGGCCGGCGTTGAGATGCGCGACGTGCACCCGTCCCACTACGGCCGGATGTGCCCCATCGAGACCCCCGAGGGCCCGAGCATCGGCCTCATCGGCTATCTCGCCTGCTTCGCCCGGCTCAACGCCTTCGGGTTCATCGAGACGCCCTATCGCAAGGTCATCGACGGCCGGGTCAGCGACCAGATCGACTACCTGACCGCCGACGAGGAGGATCTGCACGTCATCGCCCAGGCGAACACCACGCTCAACGCCGACGGCACGTTCGCCGAGGGCCGGGTGCTGGTCCGCCGCAAGGGCGGCGAGTTCGAGCACGTGCGGCGGTCCGAGGTCGACTACATGGACGTGTCCGCACGTCAGATGGTGTCGGTCGCGACCGCGATGATCCCGTTCCTCGAGCACGACGACGCCAACCGCGCGCTGATGGGCGCGAACATGATGCGCCAGTCGGTGCCCCTGCTGCGGAGCGAGGCGCCGCTGGTCGGCACCGGCATGGAATACCGGGCCGCCACCGACACGGGCGACATGGTCAGCGCCGCGAAGGCGGGGCTGGTCGAAGAGGTCTCGGCCGACTACATCACGACCATGAACGACGACGGCACGAGCACGACCTATCGGCTGGCCACCTTCAAGCACTCGAATCAGGGCACGAGCTTCAACCAGAAGCCCATCGTGTCCGAAGGCGACCGCGTGGAGGTCAACCAGGTCATCGCCGACGGGCCGTGCACCGACCAGGGCGAGATGGCGCTCGGCAAGAACCTGCTCGTGGCGTTCATGCCATGGGAGGGCCACAACTACGAAGACGCGATCATCCTGTCCCAGCGGCTGGTGCAGGACGACGTGCTGTCCTCGATCCACATCGACGAGCACGAGGTCGACGCCCGCGACACCAAGCTCGGCCCCGAAGAGATCACCCGCGACATCCCCAACGTGTCGGAGGAGATCCTGGCCGACCTCGACGAGCGCGGCATCATCCGCATCGGCGCCGAAGTGGTCAACGGCGACATCCTGGTCGGCAAGGTCACCCCCAAGGGCGAGACCGAGCTGACGCCGGAGGAGCGGCTGCTTCGCGCGATCTTCGGTGAGAAGGCGCGCGAGGTGCGCGACACCTCGCTGAAGGTCCCGCACGGCGGCGCCGGCCGGGTCATCGGAGTGCGCGTCTTCAACCGTGACGACGGCGACGAGCTTCCCCCCGGTGTCAACGAGCTGGTCCGCGTCTACGTGGCCCAGAAGCGGAAGATCACCGACGGCGACAAGCTGGCCGGCCGGCACGGCAACAAGGGCGTCATCTCCAAGATCCTCCCGGTCGAGGACATGCCGTTCCTCGAGGACGGCACCCCCGTCGACATCATCCTCAACCCGCTCGGCGTGCCGGGCCGGATGAACGTCGGCCAGGTCCTGGAGACGCATCTGGGCTGGATCGCCGCCCGCGGGTGGGATGTCACCGGTGTCCAGGACGCCTGGGCCGAGCGGCTCCGCGACAAGGGCTATGACCGGGTGGAGTCCCGTACGAAGATGTCCACCCCTGTCTTCGACGGCGCCCAGGAAGAAGAGATCATCGGCCTGCTGAACAACACGCTGGTCAACCGGGACGGCGAGCGGCTGGTGGAGGGCAACGGCAAGGCGCGGCTGTTCGACGGCCGTTCGGGTGAGCCGTTCCCGCACCCGGTCTCGGTGGGTTACATCTACATTCTGAAGCTGCTCCACCTGGTCGACGACAAGATCCACGCGCGGTCGACCGGTCCCTACTCGATGATCACCCAGCAGCCGCTCGGCGGTAAGGCCCAGTTCGGCGGCCAGCGCTTCGGTGAGATGGAGGTGTGGGCCCTGGAGGCCTACGGCGCGGCGTACGCGCTGCAGGAGCTGCTGACGATCAAGTCCGACGACGTGCAGGGCCGGGTCAAGGTCTACGAGGCGATCGTCAAGGGAGAGAACGTCCCCGAGCCGGGCATCCCCGAGTCCTTCAAGGTGCTCATCAAGGAGATGCAGTCGCTGTGCCTGAATGTCGAGGTGCTGTCGAGCGACGGCATGTCGATCGAGATGCGCGACACCGACGAGGACGTCTTCCGCGCCGCCGAGGAGCTGGGGATCGATCTGTCCCGGCGGGAGCCGAGCAGCGTGGAGGAGATCTGAGCTGATCCCGCGGTCCGCCCCCGGTCGCCGGCCGAGGGCGGACCGGGATCAGGTGAGCGGCTCTCCGCCGTCGATGCGCAGCGTCTGACCGGTCAAGAACGTGCTGGTCAGGGCGAACAGAACGGCCTGCGCGACGTCGTCGGTGGTGCCGATCCGCCTGACCGGATTGGCGGCGCCGATGTGCGCGAAGTAGTCGACCTTGCCCTGCTCGCCGAGCGCGTCCCAGGCCCCCGTGTCGATGACCCCCGGGGAGACGGCGTTGACCCGGATCGGGGCCAGGCGCTTGGCCAGCATAGCGGTCCGATCACCTTGGTGTCGAACGACCGGCGTACATCGTCCCGGTCCAGGTCGGCGATCCGGCCACGGGCGCGCGCCGACGCCGTGGACACCACGTGGTCCAGCGCGCCGAGCCGTTCGCCGAGAGCGGCGATGGAGTCGTCGTCGACGAGGTCGACGGACTCGGCGCGGATGCCGGGCTCCCCCGCGTACGCGGCGCTCAGCGCCTCCTGGTCCCGCCCGGCCGCGACGACCTGCGCCCCCTCGTCCCGGGCGGCGAGCACGACGGCGCGGGCCAGCCCGCTCCCCCGCCCGACGACCAGCACGGTCTGGTCCTTCAGCGAACCGGCCATCCCAGCCTCCTCCGCAGAAAGTGGCGGATGAGGGCGACGGTGGCGCCGAGGTGGCTTTCGAGCAGGAAGTGGCCCCCGTCGAGCAGGCAGATCTCGGCGCTCGGCGCGTCGTCGGCGAAGGCGAGGGCGCCGGCCGGGCCGAAGATCTGATCGCTGCGGCCCCAGACGGCCAGCACCGGCACCTCGCTGTCACGCAGGTAGGCGTGGAGCTTCGGATAGAGCGGCAGGTTGGTGGCGTAGTCGGCGAACAGGGCCAGCTGCACCCGGTCGTTGCCGGGCCGCGACACCAGCGCGAAGTCATGGTTCCAGGTCTCCGGGCTGACCAGGCTCTCATCCGGCACGCCGGTCAGATACTGCCATCGGATGGCGTCCAGGGTCAGCGCCTGGCGGACGGCCGCCTCGGTCCGCGGGTTCTGGTCCTGCCAGTATTCCCGTACGGGCTGCCAGAACGCCTCGACGAAGCCGGACTCGTAGCCGTTGCCGTTCTGGGTGATGATCGCGGTGATCGCGGCCGGGTCGGCCAGGGCGAGCCGCCAGCCCACCGGCGCGCCGTAGTCCTGGACGTACATGGCGTAGCGGGTGATCCCGAGCCCCCGCAGCAGGCCGGCGGTCAGCCCGGCGAGGGCGTCGAAGGTGTAACCGAACTCCTCGACCGGCGGCGCGTCGGACAGGCCGAAGCCCAGATGATCGGGCGCGATCACGCGGTAGCGGCCGGCGAGCAGCGGAATCAGGTTGCGGAACATGTGCGAGCTGGTCGGGAACCCGTGCAGCAGCACGAGCGCCGGCGCGTCCGCCGCGCCCGCCTCCCGATAGAACAGGCGCCGGCCGTCGACCTCGGCGTACCTGTAGTGGATCGCGTGCATGGCTGAGCCTTTCGAGCCAGGCTGCGACGTCGCGCCGCCCATCGTCCGGATGAGCGACATTCCCCCAATGAGCTCGCGACAGCGTATGGATCACGTCAACATCCGTCTGGGGCGGCTCGCGCTTCAGGGACCGACGTGCACAGCGCCTGCCCAGGCCGTGGGATGGCCGGCGTAGCGATGGCGGAGGCGGAGGGTCGCCTCCCGCAGGGCGCCGGACAAGTCCCCCGGGTGTTTTTCGTACGCCGCGTAGAACCACTCGACGAGATTGACCGCCACCAGGTCGGGAATCGCCCAAAGGGTGCCGATGGAGTGCCGAAATCCCGCCAGTTGCAGTGCGGTCACCATGGTCAGGACCTCGTCGGCCAGGTCGGGACCACCTCCTGCGGCGCTCTCACAGCTGGACAGGAACGCGGCCGTGCCTCCTGGATGCCGTTGCCGGACCATCTCCCGGATGGTGAGCGGCCCGTCGGTGAGCAGCAGGCTTCCGCTGCCCGGATCAGTCAAGTCCTGCTTTCCGTGCCCGGCGAAGTGCAACCACGTGTGGTCTGGCAACGCGGCGAGCACGTCGGCCCGTCCCGCCGCGGAGCCGATCAGAGTCGTGATGGGCAGTCCGGCGCCCGCCAGCTCGCCTATCTCGTCCGCGCCTGACAGTTTGGGGTGGCCCGGCGGCTCGGGCAGCACGGCGAGCATTCCGTTTCGCCGGTCCGTCACCAGTTCGCGGCTGCGCCGCAACACCCGAAGCGTCGGCGCGTACGACGACACGACCGAATCCAGCACGGACGGTCCATCCGCGTGGGCGAACGCCGCGGCGTGCAGCGGGAGCAGGGCAGTGACACCGATCGGACACCACCAGACGCGATCGGTGCCCGGCGGGAGGGCCGCGAGCGCCGGCCCGCAAATCGTGTGCCAGAGCCAGTCCAGCACGCCGGCCATCAGCTCGTCGCCGGACGCGTCGGCGGGTTGGGCCGGCGTCTCGCCCGCCGGGGCGTCGGACGTGGCGGCCAGTACGGTGTCGGCCTGGACGACGACCTGATCCGGCAGGTCGCCGGGAAGCTCCACGACGGTGAGATCGCGGTCCGTCACGACAATGAGATCGCTGCGGAGCGGTGCCACGTTGACGATCACCACCGGCCCATCCCCCCGTTTCGGGCGCACCTGGTCCAGGCGGGGCCGGAGCAGGAAGTCTTCGAGGCCCGGCACCTTCCTGAGCTCGGCCAGCACCGTCTCGCGCTCACGGGCGAGCGTCATGCGCCGCTCCCGGGCGCCCGCGTCATCGCCCATGGGCCCCATCGTGAGCGGTGGCCGGGCGATCGGGTCATCGGGAGTGTCGAGCAGACCGTTCAGCCTGGCCAGGCGTTTGGCGAGCGCTGGGGCGAGACGGCGGACCCGCGCGTCGGCGGAGCGGTCGTCGATGAGTTGCGCCAGCAGCACGCCACGCGCCTGCTCGAGCAGTTCCACCGCCCGCTCCGGGTGTCCGGTGGCGAGCGCGCATGCGGCCGCGGCCGCGGCCAGGCCGCCGAAACCGGCCAGCACCCGCTCCCGATCCGCCGGCGGCAGGCCGCGCCAGGCGACCAGATCGAGCAGCGCGGCCGCGGTCTCATAGCCGGTCAGCGCGTCGTCCAGGACGTTCATCGACTCGGCCAGGCGAGCCCACGCGGCCGCGGACGTGGCGCGGTCGAGCGTGGGCGCCGACTCGTTCGCGGCGCCGGCACGGAACAGAGCAAGCGCCAGGGAGGCATCCCCGGGGTCGCGGCCGACGGCATAGCGGAGCGAAAGGCCCTTCCCCAGGGCGGCCGCCGCATGTACGTACGGCAGATGCCGGCGTGACAGATTCGCGAGAGCCGAGGTGAGCTCGGCGATGCCGGCGTCCAGGTCGGCCGGGTCACCGGTGACCGTATAGCGGTGAAGGTAGGTGGAGCCGAGGCCGATCTGCGCCGCGCCCGTGCTCGGACCGCCGGCGCCGGTCCCGGCGACAGCCTCGCGATGGGCGCTGATGCTCCTGTCGAGGTGGCCGAGCCGCGCGAGCGCGGCTCCCAGGGCGTTGGCGACCACAGGACGATCTTGAAGGGGCGCCTTTCGGAGCGCCGTTTCGAGCAGGGCCGCGGCGCGCTCGAGTTCGGCGGTGTCTCCGGTGAGCGCGTATTGATCCATGACGCCTCCGGCGTACTGGGAGATCAATATGGGCCAGGCGAACCCCTCGGGCGAACTCTGCGCGATGCTTTCGGCCAGCAGCGCGTTGGCTTCGGCGAGATCCGCCTCGGCTCCTACCGCCCCGAACCGGCCGACCAGGAGATTGCCGAGGATGGAGAGCGAGACGTCGTGCTCGATGTGACCTTGCGGCAAGAGGTCGAGGGCCCGGCGTGCGGCGCTGACCGCCAGGTCGAGCGCCTGCGGGTCGGCCGTGCGCAGAAAGTCCATCTGGAGCGCGGTCGCCAGCGACGACCAGATGGCGGCGGCTCGCGGGGTGGGCGACCCCGGCGGGCTCGGCATCTGCCGCACGCTCCAGGTGTTCGATGGACGACTCCAGGGCGGCACGATCGTTCGTCCGGCTGAACCGCCGGAACAACGCCTCGCCGAGATTGCGGTCACGGCCCGCCTGCTCGCGTTCGGACAGTCCGTCCGGCAGGCCGCGGAGGTGGTCGATCGACTCGTTCAGAGCCGACATGTCACCGGTGCGCTCGTAATGGCCGAGCAATGCGCCGCCGAAGTTGATGGCGACCAACCATGACCGCTGCGGCAGATCCATGGCCCGGCGATAGAGCGAAATCGCCTCGGCGAGACTTGCGGGGTTCCCGGTCAGTTCATGCTGCATGTGCAGCGCATCCGCGAAGCCGCCAATCGCCCAGCCAACATTCGGATGTTCGGGAGGAACGCGGTTAAATCGTTTACGCAGTAATTTCAGCAGCAATGAGTGCAGCGGGGGGATCCCGGCCAAGCCGGCCCGCTCCACGACATCCCGCATCGCCTCGAATCTCTTCATTGGATCGCGCACAGTTGAGCATAAGAGGCGAAGCACGAGTTGCTTAGAATTATCGGCACTATGGCTATCCGACCGCGGTTTCAGGGGCCGGTTTGACGGGCGCGGCACCGGCTGGAAGAGCTTTGCCGGCGTCTGGAGCGTCGCCTACTGCACCAGGATCTGGGCGGCCCCTTCCGGGGAGATCCATGAGGACCAGGTCGTCCTGCCCGAGGCGGTGCGCGCTTCCTGTGCACCTACCATCAGGCGCAGCATGAGGCGGCGTGGCGCGTTCAGCAGGAGGATCTGGCGGCGCTGGGGCAGGCCGTCATTCCACCCGGGCCGGCCTCGGCGCTCGCCAAGGCGGCCAATCCCCCGCTCATCGTGTCCACCGGCACCGTTCTCGGGCCGCTCCCGGTCGCGGCGCTGATGGTGGGCGGACGGCACCTGACGATGCCGGCCCGGCTGGCCGTGGTCCCGTCCCTGGCGTTCAGGGATGCCGGCGACTACGCGGCCGTGGTCATCACGGCGCACGGGACCGAGCCGCCACGACCTGCCGCGCCCGCGACGTGGGGCGATCGCCGCGGTCACGCCGGGCTCGGGCAAGGTCTCCAGCTGGGGTCGGGAGACCAGCTCACGGCCGCCCACCTGCTGCGTTGCAGGCTGCCCGAGGCCTTCGTCACCCTCGTGCTGGTCGGGACGGCTGGGTGTGCAGACCGCCGTCGAACCTCTGGGACTGCCGATCGCGGCGCTGCTCGTGGGCGCGCGCTGGGTTCTGGCGGGCACGGTGGACGTCAACAGCACGACCACCGCGAACCTGCTGATCCACTTCCATCGGCTGCCGGCGGCCGGGCACGCCCCGGCCGCGGCGCTCCAGCAGGTGCAACTGGGCCATCTGAGGCGGCGTACGAAGACGACTCCGGCGGCCTGGGCCGGCCCGTCGCTTATCGGGGACGGATTTTTCAGATCACTCCCAATATGAAATTCGGTAGAATTCCCGGTATGGCGGTCGTGGATATTGCGACATATGACCCGAAATGGGAAATTTCAGGAGAGGCCCTTGTCGCTGATCTTCATGGGGCGTTGACGCCGTACGCGCTTCGCGTGGAGCACATAGGGGGCACCTCCATCCCGGGCATGGACGCCAAGCCGATATTCGATCTTCAGGTGAGCGTCGCCGATCTCGACGCGGCCGAGCAGGCGCTGTACGGGGTCCTCGCCGAACTCGGATTCGAGCCGACGACGTACTTCAACGATCACGTTCCGGCCGGATGCGACGATGATCCAGAATCGTGGCGCAAGTTTCTCTGGTTCCGCCGCATATCGGGCCAGCCCTATGTCAACCTGCACATCCGGCAGGCCGGATCGGCCGGTGAGCGCTTCGCTTTGCTGTTCCGCGACTGGTTCCGCGCTCACCCGGCGGCCGTTCCCGCGTACATGCGCTTCAAGCGAGCGCTCGCGGAGCTCGTGCGCGATCAAGCGGAATACACGGAGATGAAGAACCCCGTCGTGGATTTGGTCGTGGCGATGGCCGACGACTGGGCCGCCCGCCACGGCTGGGCGGCGAATCGGCCGGCAGAAATCCGTCTCTCTCCATAATCCGCGCTCCGTGAAGAGGAAGGTCGTATGCACAGCGACGAGCCCGAATATCTCGAAGCCGCCGCCGAGGCCCGAAACGTTCTTGACGATATGGCGCAGTGGCGCCTGACGCCGGCGCGCTGGGCGCACGTGGAAGCGATGCTCGATTCCATGGCCGCGGCGCTCCTGGCGGGCGATCTCCATGCGATGCGCGCGGCCGTGGGCGAGCTCGAGCTGGTCAGCCCCGTCCGCGTCGTGCGCATCGGCAGCTCTCCGGAGATGGACCCGCCGGAGATCGTGCGGGAGCGCAGAAACGAGCTGGTGCACGCCCTGGGCACGGCCGAGCGTCCCGGCCCGCCACCGCAGGGGGGCGCCGATGAACGATCGGGCACTCGCTGAACAGGAGCTCGTCGTCCATCTGTTCGCCGCGGTCGACGGCCCGTCCGCGGCCGAGGCGTACGAGCAGATACGCGAGATCTGGTGGCGGTGCCGCGACCGCCTTGGCACCACCACGCAGATCATTCCCGAGCTGCCGACGACCTTGCCGACGAGTCTCGGCCGTACGTCGTCCGACCACGCGCTGGCGGCACAGCAGGATCCCATGGCCGGCTATCAGGTGATCGTGCGCCGGTATCACGACGTCCTGAACCTCTCCATGGTGTTCGCCACGCCGCATCACACGGCCGCGCGCCAGCCGGGCATCGGGGTGCCCAACGGCTGGCACGAATTCGACCGGTGGTGGGATGAACTGGCCGGCGGCGGCGTGGGCGCGCTCCTCGGCATGGTCCGTATCTATCAGGCCAAGTTCGAGCGGCCTCGGCCGCCGATCGCCGAGCTTGCCGAAAGCGTGCGGCTGGAGCTGCCGCCGGCCGCGCGAGCGCCGCGATCGGACGGCCCGCACAAGCACCAGAACCTGGTCTTCTGGGAGGTCGGGGCGGCGGAGGACGAGCGCGTGGAACGGCGTTTCGCCGTGCTCGGGCCGCCTGACCAGGACGCCGAGCTCAGCGCGTGGACCTGGAGCCGCGGCGACACCCGGATCACCCCCTTCGCCCGCTATCTGATGCACAGCGCGAAGCTGCGCTACCAGTTACGGGTGTGGGGCGGCGGCGACCAGGCCGATCAGCTCGAGCACGAGGTGGACGCCCGCGTCGGACGGATCCATGCGCTGCTGCGGGAACGGCCGTCGGGCGCGGAACTGCCGGCCGAGCTGGACCGCCTGCGGCTGAACGTGGCCGAGCTGACGACGACCGTCACGAGGATGCGCAAGATGCGCCACACGGTCGACATCGCCCTGGACAACATGACGCGGGCGCTCGCCGAGCCGCTGCCCGATGACCGCGCGCTGGCCGAGGCGTTCGGGCAGGATCTCGACGACAAGAGCACCTACCTCGAGTTGTCGCTGCGCAACGCCACCGGCGCCCTGGGGCTCTCCCCGCCCTCCACCTCGCGGCGCCCCGACGGCGAGGCCTCCCGCGAACGCGCGCCGCGCGAACCCGTGATCGAACGCTCCCATCGGAGCCGCACCCTCGTCCGCCTGGGCTTCTCGGTCGACATCGTGCAGTACAGCCGTCGCTCGGCGCCGCAGCAGGACCACGTCCAGGCGCGCCTCGCGGAGCTGGTCCAGCGGGTGCTGGACGACATGGACATCAGCCTGACCGCGACCGATCGGCAGGACACCGGCGACGGCCTGCACATGTTCCTGCCCCAGGATCTGGAGCTGCATGTCGCCCTTCCGCGGCTGCTCCATTCCTGGCGAGACCGGCTGACCGGTGACAACGGCCTCCACTCGGATCGCATGGTGCTGCGGATGGCGGTGACCCTCGGGCCGGTGGGCGTCGCCGCCCTCGGCTACGGCGGGCGGACGATCGTCGAGCTCGGCCGCATGGTGGACAGCGGCGTCCTCCGGCAGGCGGTGAACCTCCATCCCGAGGCCCACCTCGTCGTACTGATCTCGGATCAGCTGCACAAATACGTGGTGGCGGAAGGGCATCCCGGCCTCGACCCGGCCGATTTCCAGCAGGTGCGGGCCGAGACGAAGGACTTCGCCGCCGACGCCTGGCTATGGGTGGCGACGTGATCGTCGGCTCAACGCGGCGGCTGGGCGCCGGCGATGAGGCGGGCGGTGTCGGCGCGGGTGCGGACGCGGACGAAGCGCAGGTGGGCGTTGGCCGGATCGGACATGGCGGCGCCGTAGCGCTCGCGATATACGTGGTGTCTGGTCCACGCCCAGGCGATCACGGACTCCTGGGGGTGGAAGGCGAAGAAGTTGCGCCAGCGCTCCCGGTTGCCGTTCCACAGCTCGCGCCGCCTGGCGACCCGGCCCAGCGTGCGCCAGATGATCTGCCGCATGACCGTACGGCGCGGCGGGTCCATCCAGACGATGGTGTCGGCGCGGGCCCAGATGAGGTCGCGCACCTCGCTGTAGTTGCCGTCGATGACCCATCCGTCTTCGGCGATCGCCGCGCCGACCATGGCGCGCATCTCGGCGACCGGCCGGGGCTCCCATCCGGGCTGGTGCTTCCACGCGTCGAGCTCGATGTGGGGCAGGTCGAGCGCCTGCGCCAGCCGCGATGCGAGGGTCGTCTTTCCCGATCCGGAGTTTCCGACGATTGAGATCCGGCGCACGGCACAGCAGCTTACGCCGTGGGTCAGCGCGTGCCGGTGATGAGCCGCTCGCGATCGAACAGGGGCGCGACGATTCGCCGGCCGAGCCCGTTGAGGAGCAGCAGTGCCGCCGCGAGGGCGATGACGAGGCCGGGCGTCAGGTGGATCACGTCGAACGCGATGAGGGATGTGGCGCCCAGCGACGGAAGGGCGGTCAGCACGCCCAGCTGCTGGGAGGTCCTGATGTCGTTGGACTTCGCGGAGATGGCCAGGCCGGCCCAGATCGACCAGCCGGCGATCAGCGGCGTGAAGACCACCTGCGCGAGGATCTGCGGCCACCGCAGCAGCGCCGACGCCACGGACGGATCGGCGAACAGCGCGACCAGGGCGATGAACAGGGCGCTCACCCCGTATGCGACGGCCACGGACGGGACCAACGCCGCCAGCGCCTTGCCCAGCAGGAACTCCGCGCGGCGAATGGGCGTGCTGAGCGCCGGTTCGAGGGTGCCCTGCTGGCGCTCGCCTGTGACGGCGTACGCGGCGACCAGGACGGGCACGAGCGCTGGGACGCCCAGCAGATAGAGCAGGACGTGCCCGTGCGCCAGCTGATCCGCCGCGGCGGCCGGCAGGGTGAAGATCAGGATGAGCGGCTGGATGAGGAAGATCAGCGGGATGACCGCCATGGTCACGACGATGGACGGCGTGCGACGGTATTCCCGCAGCTCTTTGCGGACGATGGCCCGGATGCGACGGCCGCTTACGCTCATCACTTCACCAGCTTCAGATAGACGTCTTCGAGCGTGTGGCGGGCCGGGCTGATCGACAGCACGTCGGCGCCGGCGCCGACCAGGACGCGGGTGGCGGCGGGCGCGGCGAGGGCCGGATCGGTGACGGTGAGCGTGTAGGAGCACTCGCCGTCCGGGTGCCAGCCGGAGACGGCGGGCAGCTCGGCGAACAGGCGGCCGGGGTCGGGCAGCGGGGCGCGTGTCGTGATCGTGAGCGAGCCCGCGAACAGCCGGTCGCGCAGCTCCGCGGGCCGGCCGATGGCCCGCAGCCGTGTGTTGAGGATGGCGATGCGGTCGCAGAGCCGCTCGGCCTCCTCCAGGCGGTGTGTGGTCAGGAAGATGGTCACGCCGCGGCTGCGGAGCTCATCGATCAGCTCGTGCACCTGCCGGATGGCGACCGGGTCGAGGCTCGCGGTCGGCTCGTCGAGGAAGAGGATCTGGGGTTCGCCGAGCAGCGCCCTGGCCAGGGCGACCCGCTGGCGAAGGCCTTTGGACAGCGCGCCGCAGGCGTCGTGCGCCCGGTCGGCCAGGCCGGCCGCCCGTAACACGTGCCCGATCCGCTCGCGCGGCGCCTCGTAGAGGTCGGCGAAGCACTCCAGGTTTTCGGCGACCGTCAGGCGCAGGTAGAGACCCGGGAGCTCGGGCATGATCGAGATCCGCCGCCGGATCTCCACGGCGTTCTGCGGCGTGAGCGGCAGGCCCGCCACCTCCGCCGACCCCGATGTGGGCGCGATGAGCGTGCCGAGCGTGCGCACCATCGTCGTCTTGCCGGCGCCGTTGGGCCCGAGGAAGCCGAAGACCTCACCCGTGCCGACCTCGAAAGAGACGTCTTCGAACGCGACCCGTTGCCCGAAGTGCTTGCGAAGATCCCGGACGACGAGTGCTTTGCCGTTTCCATCCACACTCGTGATGATATCACCTTGATATTCATCCGCTATCGATCGGGGCCGATCGCCGGCGACGATTCCCATCTGAGAAAATGGACACAAGTGCCAAACCTGCATAAAGCTTCGGGACTTCGGTCGACCCCCGCCGATCAGGCGCGCTCCTGGCACTCAGATCCGAGAGCGAGAGAGGTCAGCACGTGAAGATCGCCGTCATCGGAGGGACCGGGCTCATCGGAACCCGGCTTGTCAAGATCTTGAACGCCGGCGGGCACGAGGCGGCCGCGCATTCCCGATCCACCGGCCTCGACCTGCTCAGCGGGAAGGGCCTGCCCGAGGCCCTGAAGGAGACCGACGTCCTGGTCAACCTGACGAGGTCGCCCACCCTGGACGAGGCCTCGCCCGCGTTCTTCGAGCAGACCATGAACAACCTGCTCCCGGCCGCCCGGGCGGCCGGCGTCGGCCATGCCGTCATCCTCTCGATCGTCGGCATCGACCTGGTGCCGGACGTGGCCTTCTACCGCGCCAGGGTGCTGCAGGAGGACATCCTCAAGGCCGGGCCCGTGCCGTACTCGATCGTCCGGGCCACGCAGTTCTTCGAATTCATCGACACGGTGCTGTCCTGGACCGCCGACGAGGACACCGTCCGCCTGCCCGCCACGCCCATCCAGCCCATCGCCGCGGACGACGTGGCCCAGGCCGTGGCCGACGTGGCCGTGGGCGCGCCGCTGCGGGCCACCCGCGACATCGCCGGTCCCGACGTCTTCACGCTCGACGAACTGGGCCGGATCACCCTCGCCGCCCACGGCGACCGGCGCACCGTCGTCACCGACGACAGCGCCGGCATGTTCGCCCCAATCCCGGGCGAGGCCATCATCGCCAAGGACGGCGCCGTCATCGCCCCGACCCGCTATCGGGACTGGCTCGCCCGCTGACCGGCCGGCCGTCCCGCAGCGGCCGTCGAGCGGTTTGTGCTGCCTTGACCTGGCATTTCCTACTATTGCGGATGTTTGTCGTGCGTTGTGGTGGTCGAGCCATCCTGGACCGCACGTTTCCTAGGGATTGGCCTCAAGGCTAGTGAACTGGAACCAATCATCCCTTCGTACTCGCAGGACATTGGAGTTCTGCGCGGTGTCGGCGCTCGTGTTCATGACGCTCGGCGTGCTCTTCCTGCTTTACACGGGCAACAGGGACGCCGATGCCGCCCGGGCTCGTGTCACCGGGGCGTGGGACCGCGTGGTGCCCCTCATCAGGCAGGGCTACCTCCCGCCTGTCCTACCGAGCGGCAAAGGCGTCGCGATCCAGGTCCTCGACAACCGTGGCCACGCGGTCGCGGCGACCGAGAACCTCACGGGCAAGCCGCCGATCGCCACCTTCCACGCGGCGAGCGAGAGCGTGCACGTCGAACGGGTGTTGTGCCCTCCGGCCGGGCTGACGGGCTGCATGACCGTCACCTCGTACAAGGTCTACCAGCCGGATGGGCCCTGGCTGCTCTACGTGGCGGTGCCCAAGGGCCCCTGGTATGGGAGCACCACCGGCCTCGTCCTGGCGATCGCCGTTCCCCTGCTGCTCACCGCGATGACCACGGCCGGGGCCTTTTACCTGGTCAACAGGGATATGAACGCGGTGGACGCGATCCGCACGAAGCTGGCGGAGATCAACGCCTCGGCCCTCGACCGCCGGGTCCCGGTGGCCGGCGACGACCAGAAAGAGCTCAAGCTCCTTGCCGAAACGGTGAACTGCACCCTGAACCGCCTCGAGGACGCCTACAAGCAACTGCGGCAGTTCACCTCGGACGCGTCCCACGATCTACGCAGTCCTCTTACGGCCATGCGGGCCCAGCTCGAGGAGGCGCTCCTGCACCCGCCGGACGCCGACTGGCCGAAGATGACCACGGCGGTGCTCGCCGGAGTGGACCGGCTGCAGGCGATCGTGACCGACCTGCTGACCCTGGCCCGGCTGGACGCCCACGCCCCCCTCGCCCTCAGGCCGACCGATCTGGGCCGGCTGGTCGGCGCCGAGCTCGATCGCCGGACCTACCGGACGACGATCGTCAGGAGCCTGCAGCCGGACGTCATCATCAACTCCGACCGGCTGCGCATCACCCGGTTGCTGGTCAACCTGGTCGACAACGCCGAACGCCACGCCAATTCGCAGATCACCGTCAGCGTACGGGCCGACGGGGAGACGGCGGTGCTGGAGGTCCTCGACGACGGCGCCGGAATCGACCCCGAGCACCGGGAGATCGTCTTCGACCGCTTCACCCGGCTGACCGCCTCGCGCGACCGAGACGCGGGCGGGACCGGGCTGGGGCTGGCGATCGCGCGGGAGGTCGCGGAGGCCCATCACGGCACGCTGACCATCCAGGACAGCGAGCGAGGCGCGCGCTTCGTGCTGCGCCTTGGCCTTTCCAGGGCTACCGATCAGGCCGTTCGCGCGCCTGACTGAACACGTGCGCGAGGCCCGGCCAGTCGGCGGCACGGCAGAGGACGGGCGGCCGGTCGATGGGGGCGGCGAGTGTGACCTCGCGGCCGCCCGCGACCGGGGACCCGGTCCACACGTCCACCCAGTCGCCTTCCGGCACGTAAGCGGCGACCTCCGCGACGCCGGGTTCGGTGACGGGGATCACCAGCAGCGCGTCGCCGAGCTTGTACTGCAGGGGATGGCGCCATACGGCCGGATCGTCCGGGTGGTCGAAGAACAGCCCGCGCATGAGGGGCGGGCCGCCGCGCACGGCCTTGGCCGCCTCTTTGGCCAGGTAGGGCACGAGCCGCTCGCGCAGCAGCGCGAACTCCCGGAAAGTGGGGACGACCGACGGGTCTCCGGTGAGCTCGGCGACGTTCCACGGGGTCCGGTCGCGCGCCGGCGTCCGATGGTGGTTGAACTCCGAGTGGTACTGCATGATCGGCATGAAGGCGGCGGCGCCGGCCGCGCGCAGGTAGAGCTCGGCGGACGGGACGTCGCCGGAGAAGCCGGCGATGTCCCAGCCCCAGTAGACGATGCCGCAGGCCGACGCCGTGATTCCGGCCGTGATCGACGACCGGAACGCCTCCCACGTCGAGTCCTCATCGCCGGCCCAGAAGGCGCCGTGCGGCTGCGATCCGGCGAACCCGGCGCGGGAGAACGTCACGGGCGCCTTGCCGCAGGCACGCAGCAGGTCGCCGAAGGCGCGCGCGTAGTGCACCGGGAACAGCCCGTTGCCGTCGGCGCCGGTGCGGCCGTCGGCGTAGCGCAGGTCGTGACCCCAGGCGTGCTCGCCGCCGTCGGTCTTGAAACCGTCGATCCCGACCTCTTCGACCAGGTAGCGGCGCTTGGCCGTCCACCAGTCGCGGACCTCCTGGGACGACAGGTCGGGCATCAGGGCGAGCGGGAACCACCAGCCGCGGTTGCGATAGGGGCGGCCACCGGCCTCGCGCACGCCGTAGCCGCGCTCGGTCAGCTGCCGCGCGTCCACCGCGGCCTGATGGCGCGGGTGCGGGCGCGCCTTCTGCAGCGGGATCTGCCAGAGCAGCACCTTCACGTCGCGCTCGTGCAGCTCGGCGACCATGGCCTTCGGGTCGGGCCAGGGGCCGCCGGGCGGGAATGTGTAGTCGGCGTAGGCGTGCGGCTCCTCGGAGGCCTCGTATTCGGCGCCGCGGAACGCCGTGAACGTCGTCTCGTCGCTCCACGCCTCGATGACCAGGGCGCCGACCGGGATGCCGAGCTCGCGGTGGCGGTCCATCTCGGCCATGACGCGAGCCTCGGTGTTCCACTCGTTCCCGCTTGCCCACAGCCGGAACACCCACGACGGCAGCTCGGTGGGCCGCCCGACGTCGCCGAGGAAGGCCGACAGCACGTCGGCGGGCCGGTCGCCGTCGTAGAGCCGGAGCGTGAGGTCGGCGGAGGTCGACTCGGCCTCGACCTGGATCGCGCCGTCGATGGCGTACCAGGTGCGGGCCGAGGTCACGACGTGAAAGCCCCACGGGCGCGCCCCGCCCACGACCATCGCGTACGGCATCGGCAGGTATGTCCTGCCGTGGGCGCCCTGTGACTTGTACTGCTCGAAGACGACCGCGTCGAGGCCGCGCCCGCGCTGGTCGACGGCGTCGAACCGCTCGCCGAATCCCACCACGTGCTCGTCCGGCGTCAGGGCGAGGGCGAAGCGCACCCTGAAGGCTCCGTCGGCGTCGGCGAGCCACCGGACGCTGCCCGGGACGACCCGATCGGCGCCCTCGACCGTCAGTTTCCCGCCCTCGGCGACCCACCGCCCGGCCGTGACCTCGAACCATTTCGTCGTACGGCGCACGCCACCGGCCGTGACCGAGTGGAAGCGATAGCCGTACCGCTCTCCGAATCGGAGCGGGGGCGAGACGGCCGACCAGGAGCCGGCGGCGGCCCGCCCGGCGCGGGCCTGCGCCGCCGCGAGATGCCCGCCGCCGGACTGCCCCGCGCCGCCTTCCTGGACGGCCCGGGTGAGCGGGAGCCGCACCGTCTCCCCACCGGAGGTCCATTCGCAGACGACCGAGACGACGTTGGGCGAGGCACGGACCCGCAGCTCCACCGCCTCCCCGTCGAGGGGCCGGGCGGGGACCCGCTGATCTTCACTGGTCGCGTACGGATGCCCGGAGCCGAAGGGGCGATGCCGGATCACGCGGTCACCCCCAACTCGTCGGCGAGGATCAGATACATACCGTGGGACCAGAGCAGAGGTGTGGCCACACTCCCCCACCGCCCCACCCACTCCTGGTAACGCTCCGGGGCCAGCAGCGCCCCGGAAACCTGCTCGGGCAGTTCGCCCTGTTCGGTGGCCTGGGCGGCCATCCACTCGAGGTAACGCAGGGCCGCCTCCGGCCGCCCGGCCCGGGCGTGGTTCCAGCCGAGGAACCCCGACAGCAGGATCCACCGGCCCCCGCCGTAGAAGGTGTCGGCGAGGTAGCGGTGCACGCCGCCGTCCACCGCGAGCTGCCGCTCCACCTCGGCGACCGTGACCGCGGCGACCCGGTGCCCGGCCGGATAGAGCCCGAACGGCGTCACGCAGGCCAGCAGGCTGCCGTCGACCGCGTCGCTGCCCAGCCATTTGCGAAGATGACCGGCGTCCGCGACGCCCTCGGCCGTGATGAGAGCCTCGATGCCCTCGATCGCCGCCGTCACCGCCTCCGACGTGGCCCGATCCAGCACGCCGAGGTCGCGGGCGGCCCGCAGCCCGGCGTGGATGGCGCCCAGCGTGGCCACGTGCCGCTGGTCGACGTGCTCCTCCCACCAGTCGTAGCAGGGCTGGTCCCAGAAGGCGGCCAGGTAGCGCGCCGCGACGCGCACGCCGTCGGCGAGGCCTTCGACGTGGGTGCCGTGCCGGAGCACGTGCTGCCCGGCCGCCCACAGCCACGTGCCGTAGCCGTCGAGCTGGTGGTCCCACCACTCGTCGGCGCCGACGCCTCCGTCGAGCGTGAAGCGGGTCGGCAGCATCTCGGCGACCGGCACGGCCTGGCCGCGCCCGGCCCGCGCGACCAGGGATTCCACCTGGCGCGCGCGGGCCGTGACGACCCGGGCGCACCAGGCGTGGAACGCCGTGGCAGAGGCGATCGCGGACGTGATCTGCGCGTGGCGGCTCATCCCTTCCGCGATGAACGCGCCGTCGCGCAGCCACGAATACCCGCGATAGGCGGAAAAATCAGGACTCGCCGGGTAGGCCCCCGAGGGCGACTGATGCGTCGTGATCACTTCGACGCTCCGTGACACGAGCCTGGCGAGATCGGCCCGGGTCAGGTCGCTTCCTACACTCACTGTCGTCCCTAGTTCAGGTTTCAGCCCAGCAGCCCGTCGACCTTGTCGGCCGCCGTCTTCAGCGCCTCCTCGACCGTGACCCGCCCGGCCGCGGCGTTGGACAGGGCCTCGGTCACCGCGTCCTGCATCTCCTGCTGGCGTACGATCACCGGCGGCAGCGCGATGGCGTTGAGCGAGTCGAAGACGGCCTGGCGGTTGGCGGGCTTGGGGTCCTTGAGGTAGCCGGCGAGCACGGCCTGGTCGGAGACCGGCGGCAGCTCCCAGGAGGAGGCGATCCGGGTCTGCGCGGCCACGCTCGAGGAGGTCAGGAAGCGGGCCCAGGCCCCGGCCTCCTTCGGGTGCTTGGTGGCGGCGGCCGCGGCGACCGAGTTGTGGAAGACGGCGCTGGCCTTGGCCGAGTCGCCCGGCTCGACGACGACGTCCCAGTTGAACGGCACGTCCTTCAGACCGGCGAACTGCCAGATGCCGTTGTGCCACATGGCCAGCTTGCCGGACTTGAACAGGTTGGTGTCGTAGTCGGCCGTGCCGCCGATCTGCGCCTCCGTCGGCATGGTCTTGCCGACCTTGCCGACCAGCCACGTGGCGGCCTTCACCCCGGCGGGGCTGTTGAAGGTGGTCTTCGAGCCGTCGGGCGCCATGAACTCGCCGCCGGCCTGCTTGAGCGCCTTGTAGAACTCGAAGAACGTGACCGGCTGGAAGTCGCCGAACACGCCCTTCTTCTTGTCGGTCAGCTTGGCCGCGGCGGCCTGCTCCTCGGCCCAGGTCCAGTCGGCGGTCGGCTCGGCCACTCCGGCCTTGGCGAACAGGTCCTTGTTGTAGAGCAGGACGACCGTGGAGAACGACTCGGGCAGCGCGTACTGCTTGCCGTCGTGCTTGAACGCGGCCAGCGACTCGGCGGCGTAGGCGGCGTCGTCGTCCCCGTCGCCGCGTACGGTGCCGAGGTCGAGCAGCGACCCGGCGCTCGCGTAGGTGACGAAGTTCTCGTAGTTGAGCTCGAAGGTGTCGGCCGCCGTGCCGCCCGCGATGCTGGTCTGGAGCTTGGTGAAGTACTGGTCGTACGGGGCCGTCTCGACCACCACGTCGACCGACGGGTTGGCCTTCTCGAAGGCGGCGACGATCGTGTCCAGGTCTTTCACGTGGTCGGGGGCGGCGGAGAAGGTGAAGTAACGCACCGTCACCTTGCCGCCCGGCGTGCTCTCGGCGCCCTTGGTGGCCGAGCCCTGCGAGCAGGCGGCGGCCAGCAGCCCCGCGACGAGGGCCACCGCTGCCGTTTTCACCGTGTTCTTCATGGGGTGCTGCATGGGGGGTACTTCCTTACTTGAGGCCAGACTGGGCGACGCTGGCGATGACGTGCTTTTGCGCGAAGAGATAGAGGACGAGGATCGGGACGACGCTGACGACGGATCCGGCCATGACGACGTTCCACTGCGTGGTGAACTGGCCGTGGAGCGAGGCGAGGCCGAGGGGGATGGTCATGAACTCGGGCGAGCGGATGATGATCAGCGGCCAGAGGTAGCTGTTCCAGCTGGCCATGAAGCCGAAGACGGCGAACGTGGCGAGGGCGGGGCGGATCAGCGGGATGATCACCGAGACGAAGACGCGCAGGTGGCCCGCGCCGTCGATGACGGCCGCCTCGTCGAACTCCTTCGGCACCTGGGCGACCGCCTGGCGCAGCAGGAACACCCCGAAGGCCGACGCGATGGAGGGGGCGAGGAGCGCGAAGTAGGTGTCGATCAGGTTGAGCGCGCGCATCTCGATGAACAGCGGCACGACCAGGACCTGCAGCGGAACCATGAGCGTGGCCAGATAGACGGCGAACAGCACGCTCCGGCCGGGGAACGGCAGCCGGGCGAAGGCGTACGCGGCCATGGCGCTGGTCACCAGCTGGAGCAGGGTCGAGACCACGCCGATCCAGAGGCTGTTGACCAGGATCCGCCAGAACGGGAGGGTCTCAAGCAGCCGGCGGTAGGCGTCCAGCCCGGCGTTGTCGGGGGTGAAGTCGGGCGGCGTGGCGAGGACGGCGCCGTCCGGGGTGATCGAGGTGACCACGGCCCAGGCGAAGGGGAACAGCATCATCAGCGCCCCGGCGACCACAACGGCGTAACGCAGTGCCTTACCCATAGTTCACCCACCTGCGCTGGGCCCTGACCTGGACCAGGGTCACGATCAGGACCACGGCGAACAGCAGCCACGACAGGGCGGAGGCGGCGCCGGCCCGGCCGTAGCGGAAGGTGAGGTTGTAGATCAGCTCCACGACGGACTGGGTGGCGCCGGCGGGACCGCCGCCGGTCATGACGTGGATCTGGTCGAAGACCTGGAAGCCGTTGATCAGCGAGATGACCACGACGAAGAACGTCGACGGCGACAGCAACGGCAGCGTGATGTGCCGGAACCGCTGCCAGGCACCCGCGCCGTCGACCGTGGCCGCCTCGTGGAACTCCTTGGGGATGGCCTGCAGCCCCGCCAGCAGGATGATCATGACGAAGCCGAGGTCCTTCCAGGCCGAGGCGAGGATGATCGACGGCATGGCCCAGTCGGGGTCGGTCCACCAGCCGGGGCCGTCGACGCCGGCCAGGCCGAGCGCCCAGTCGACCACCCCGGAGGCCGGGTTCAGCAGCCACTTCCACATCAGCGCGACGACCACCCAGCTGGTGATCACCGGCAGGAAGTAGATGGCGCGGAACAGGTCGCGCCCGGCCATGGCCCGGTTGAGCAGCAGCGCGAGACCAAGGCCGCCGCAGTAGACGAGCGGCAGGTAGCCGGCGATGAAGTAGAGGGTGTGCCCGAACGCGGCCCTGGTCTCGGGGGCGGCCAGCAGTTCGGAGTAGTTGCCGAGGCCGATCCAGCGCATCGGGGTGATCAGGTTCCACTCGTGCAGACTGGCCCAGAGCGATCCGACCATGGGGATCAGCGTGTAGAGGGTCAGCGGGATCGCGCTCGGCAGCAGGAAGAACGCGACGGTTCCGGCGTAGCGCAGCCGCTTCCGCTTGTGGGCGGGACGAGTGGGGGGCGCCGTGACCTCGCGCTCGGCCAGCGCGACGGCACCCGCCGATCGCCCGCTTCGCCCGGGGACGGCCTCCGCCGATCGTCCGCTTCGCCCGGAGACGGCCTCCGCCGATCGCGCGCCCGGCCCGCTCATGGGCCCGCTCATAGGGTCGCTTGTGGGGTCGCTCATGGGGTCGCTCATGGGGTCGCACCGATCAGGCGGGCGCGCACGAGGCGGCCCTGTTCGCCGGCCGTGCCCTCGGTGTCGAACGGCGTGGCGAGGACCAGGGCCGCGGCGCCCTGCGCCCAGCTCGTGTCGTCCCAGCTCTCCACCTCGATGGAGATGTCCCTGCGGCCGCGTAGCAGTTGGGCCCGCACGGCGGGCTCGAACCCGGCCCGCCAGTGGGGCCAGTCGACCGAGCCCTCGCCGAGCACGACCACGACCTCGGGGTCGACGACGTTGATCAGCCCACCCGCCGCCCGCCCCAGGATCGCGCCCGCCTCGGCGAACACCTCCTGAGCGGCCACATCACCGTGAGACGCGGCCCACCCGAGCGCCGCCACCACACCCCGCCCATCCCCCGCCATCTCGCCCCGCCCGAGCGAGCCCGGCCCGAGCGCGGCCACCGCGCCCCGCTCATCCCCCGCCACCCCGGCCTGCGAGTCACCCGCCACCGCGCCCTCCGAGGCACCCGCCCCCGCGGCCTGCGAAGTGCCCGCCGATGCCGCGGACGTGTCACCTCGCGCAGGCGTGTCGCCTTGCGCAGGGGTATCGCCTCGGGCCGGCGTAGCGCCTTGCGCCAGTGCGTAGGCCGCCAGCACCTTCGCGGTCAGGCCCTTCTGCTCCGCCATGGCCGCGAGGCCGGCTGAGCCGACGTAGGCCTCGAGACAGCCCTTCGTGCCGCAGCCGCACATCGGGCCGTCCGGATCGACCGGGACGTGGCCGAACTCGCCCGCGCCGCCGCGCGCGCCGCGGTAGACGCGGCCGTCGGCGACGATGGCGGCGCCCACGCCGCGCCCGATCGTGAGGACCAGGAAGTCGCGGTAGGTGCGGCCTTTGCCGTACAGGCGCTCGGCCGCGGCCAGCGCGTTGACGTCGTTCTCGACCAGCACCGGCAGGTTGAGCCTGCGGCGCAGCCGCTCGCCCACCGGCATGGCCTGCCAGCCGAGCGTCGGCGCGTCGACCGTGCCGACGGCCTGGTCGTCGACCCCTCCGGGAACGCCCACGCCGACGCCGAGCAGCGGAGGGGTCTTCTCGACCTGCGCGGCGATCTCGGCCACGTGGGTCGTGAGGATCTCCAGCGCGTCGGGGCCGGCCGGGTCGAAGGGCCGCTCCCAGGATCCGAGGACCTCGCCGTCGAGCCGCACGTCGACGATGACCAGGTGATCGGCGGTGACCTTGACGCCGAGGGCGCGCCCGGCGCTGCCGACCAGCCCGAGCGTCTGCGCCGGCCGGCCGCCGCGCGACGGCTTGAGCTCCAGCTCCTCCAGCATGCCGTGGCCGATGAGCTCGCGGGTGAGCTGGGTGACTGTGGCCGGACTGAGGTCGAGCTCCCGGGCGATCTCCGTGCGGCTGAGCGGCCCGACCGTCCCGAGCAACGCCAGGATCGCCGTCCGGGTCAGATCCCCGCGGTCCGTGCCTGCCATGCGCGCCGACTTTCTTCGGTAATAAAGTTAGTACCGAAGTTATGCACCGCGAAGCCAGGCCCTGTCAAGCCCCACGAAATCAACCCCAAGACCCGACAAATCACCATATAAGCGACATATAGGCCGATAAACTCGAGATGATCTATGGAAGGGGATCTCCGATGTCCCACCATCTCGACACGCCGCTCGCCGCCCAGACAGGCCAGTTGTTCCTCGATGACCTCTATGTCTTCGACGGGGACCTCAGCACCGTACTGATCATGACGGTCAACTCGACGATCACCGGCGCGTACGCCAAGCCGGACTTCCACCCGGAGGCCCGCTACGAGTTCAGGGTGCATCTCGACGGGGCGGACTTCGAAGATCTCACCTACCGGGTAGCGTTCGGCGCCGCCGACTCCGACGGACGCCAGGCGTTGCGGCTGAACGGCCTGTGGGGCCCCGCGGCCCGCGGCGACGACGCCGTCGGAGAGACCGTGATCGAGGGCCACACCGGCGAGACGGCCACCGGGCCGAACGTGCGGCTGTGGGCCGGGCGGGTCTGGGACTCGTTCTACATCGATCTGTCGCTGCTGGGCCTGGTCAACGCGGCCGTCGACGGCGGCGGCGCGCTCGACCTGGCGCACTGGAACCCCGACAAGGCGCAGAACAGCTTCGCCAACTCAACGGTGGCCGCGATCGTGCTCGAGATCTCCCACGACCACGCGCAGCTGAGCCCCGGCGCGCGTATCGGGGTGTGGGCCGCCACCAAGCTCGCCACCGACAGCGGCGGGTGGCGTCAGATCAACCGCGCCGGCCATCCCATGATGTGGCCGATCTTCTGGCCCGACGACACCCACTTCACGGGCAAGGCCAACACCCGGCACCCGTCGGACGACGTCGCGGAGGCCGGCAAGGCCATCGCGGACGCCATCGCGGCCACGGTCGCCGCGACCGGCACCTCGGCCGACCCGCGGGGCTACGGCGAGACGGTGGCCCGCGAGCTGTTCCCCGACGTCCTTTCCTACGTGGTCGGCACGCCCACCACGTACGGCTTCGCGGCCCGCAACGGCCGAACCCTCGCCGACAACGCGCCGGAGGTGATGCTGTCCCTGGTCGTCGACACGGCGGTGCCGTCCGGCCTGCGGCCCGACGTCGCGGCGCACCTCCGTGGTGACCGGTTCCCCTACGTCATGCCGGCCTGACGTCCTACACCTTCCGGCTGGCGCGCGGGCCGTCGAGGCCCCAGGAGACGATCCGGGTCGGGATGATCTTAATGACCTCCCGCGACATGAAGGGCAGCGGCGGCTCGTGGTCGGTCAGGGCCACGGCCTCGCCCCGGATCTCGATGCCCCGCGTCGTCCACGGATCGAGCGAGGCCAGGTCGTCGACGACGAGCGAGGCGGCACTGCCCCGCTGGATGTTCCGGAACTTCCGCGTCGTGCCGAGGGCCTGCCCGCCGATGGTGATGACACCGGACTCGGCGTCCACGAAGAACCCGACCGGGTTGTTCTGCGGCCGCCCGTCCGGCGCCACCGTGGCCAGGCGGCCGAGGGGCTGGCTCGCCAGGTAGTCCAGTTCAGCCTGAGTGAAGATCATGCGGCCCAGTCTGCAACCCTGCCGCCGCTCGAGGTCAAGCGGCCCCCCAGTCAGTTGAAGACAGGCCCGGATCAGAAGAGCCCGGAAGATCCACCGCCGGGATGCCATTCGGCGAGCAGAACGGTGGCGTCGTCGCTGAACCGCCCCTGCTGATAGGCCCACACGTCGTGGATCAGCCGTCGCAGGGTCTCGGGAACCGGCAGGGCGTTGGAATGGTGACGACTGATGAAGTCGGTGAACCGTTGCAGGCCGAATTCGCGCCCGGCCGAGTCACGGGCCTCGGTGATGCCGTCGGTGTAGAGCAGCAGACGGTCGCCGGGCTGCAGTTGTTCCTGGCACACCTGCACATCGAGGCCCAGGCTCAGGCCCATCGGGTGGGCGGGCGGACACTCCAGGCTGATGACCCAGCGTCCATCTCGGATGACAACAGGTGGATAGTGTCCGCGGTTGACCCACGTGAACATGCCGCTCGACAGGTCGAGGTCGCCCATGATCGCGGTGACGAACCGGTCACGCCCGAATTCCGCGGTCAGCACCTGCTCGATCGCGACGCTGTTGTCGGCCAGGCCCACGCCCTGCCTGCGGTGGTTGCGGCAGGCCGCCATGGCCAGACTCGCGGTCAGCCCGGCGGAGATGTCGTGCCCCATCGCGTCGAACACGTCCAGATGAAGCACGTCGCCGGCGATGGCGTAGTCGAAGGTGTCGCCCGCGACCTCGTAGGCCGGTTCCATGACGGCCGACACCGTCACCCGATCGCAGGCGAACGTCAACGGCGGCGCGAGCCGCCACTGCATCTCGGCCGCCACGTGCATCGGGTGGCTGCGGATCAGCCGGGCGTAGGAGTCGCTGAAGCTGGTGGCGCTGCTCACCAGGAGCGCCACCATGGAGGCCAGATGCCGGGCCGTTTCGACATCGAAAAGCCCGCCGTCGCTGCGTACGCGAAGGACTCCGAGGCGTGCCGTGCCGTTCAGCAGCGGGATCCACCAGCACTCCGGATCCTCCCTGTTCTCGTCCTCGGGGCGGGGCAGGACCCTCACCTGCTGGAAGGCACGTCCGGCGAGGGTGCTGTCGATCGACAGCTCGGCGGGGTCGGCGCCGGGGTCGTCCACTGCCGCCGGGCCGCGCCCGGTGAGCAGGCGCAGCACCTCCTGCCGCAGGTCGCAAAGATAGATCAGGACTTCGGTGAGCCCGATCGCCTTGGCATGCTCCCGGACGAGCCCGGGCAGTTCCTCGATGGGCGCCAGATGGCTCGCGGACAGCAGCCCGGTCAGCATCCGCTCCAGGCCGCTCATTTCCGCTGGAACGTCGCTCAACTGATTAGACGCGGTCACTTGGCCCTCCCTGTCCCGTTCGGGGCTGAAATAGGCGTCTGGACAGGGACTGAACCAGGCGCACGGGCGATGTCCGCAGCGCACTGTTGTGCTGAACTTCTCCCTTGCCCAGCTCAGAGGCGGCAAAACCCGCGGCCGATCCAGGGGCCCCTACGGTGCGTATCGGAACACGCCTGTTACGGTGACGGCATGCGCTGCCTGGTCACAGGCGCGACCGGCTACATCGGTGGCCGGCTGGCGCCGAGGCTCATCGAGGCCGGGCACGAGGTCCGGTGCCTGACGCGTTCGGCCAACCGCCTGCGTGACGTGCCGTGGGCGCGTGGGGCCGAGATCGTGGAAGGCGACCTGCTGGCCGACGCGGCCGACGCGGCCGATTCGCTCGCCGCGGTCTTCGACGGCGTCGACGTCGCGTACTACCTCGTGCACTCGCTCGGCGCCGACGACTTCGCGGCGCGCGACCGCCGGGCGGCCCGGGCCTTCGCCGAAGCGGCCGCGCGAGCGGGCGTGCGCCGGATCGTGTATCTCGGCGGTCCCGCCGTCGAAGGCGACGGGCAGGCGTCGGCGCACCTGCGGTCGCGGTCGGAGGTCGCCACCGTCCTCGCCTCGACCGGCGTACCGACGGTGGTCCTGCGGGCCGCGATCATCCTCGGCTCCGGCTCGGCCTCCTTCGAGATGCTGCGCCACCTGACCGAGCGGCTCCCGGTGATGATCACGCCGCGCTGGGTCGCCAACCGCATTCAGCCCATCGCCGTGCGAGACGTGCTGCACTATCTGCTCGGCTGGGCGACCGCGCCGGACGAGGTCGGCCGGTCGTTCGACATCGGCGGCCCGGACGTGCTCACGTACGGCGACATGATGCGCCGATACGCCCGCGTGGCGAAGCTCCCGCCCCGGGTCATCCTGCCGGTCCGCACCCTGTCGCCCTGGCTCAGCTCGCAGTGGGTCGGCCTGGTGACGCCGGTGCCGGGCGCGATCGCCAAGCCGCTGGTCGAGAGCCTGATCCACGAGGCCGTCTGCCGCGAGCACGACATCGCCGACTACGTGCCCGACCCGCCGGGCGGCCTGAAGGGCTTCGACGAGGCGGTGCTGCTCGCGCTTGCCAAGGTGCACGACTCCGACGTGGAGACCCGCTGGTCGACGGCCTCCTGGACGGGCGCGCCGGCCGATCCGCTGCCGACCGATCCGGATTGGTCGGGCGCCACCGTCTACCTCGACCGGCGGGAATGTTCGGTGGAGGCCTCCCCCGCCGCGCTGTGGCGGGTGATCGCCGGCATCGGCGGCGAGACCGGCTGGTATTCCTTCCCGCTTGCCTGGTCGGTCCGCGGCTGGCTGGACCGGGCGCTCGGCGGCGTCGGCCTGCGCCGGGGGCGGCGCGACCCGTCGGAGCTCTACGTCGGCGAGGCGCTGGACTTCTGGCGGGTCGAGGAGATCCAGCCGGGACGCCTGCTGCGGCTCCGCGCCGAGATGCTGCTGCCCGGCCGGGCCTGGCTGGAGATGACGGTCGACGGCGAGGGGCAGGGCAGCGTCTACCGCCAGCGCGCCATCTTCCTGCCACGCGGCCTGTCCGGCCACCTCTACTGGCGGGCCGTCTCCCCGTTCCACGCCGTCGTCTTCGGCGGAATGGCCCGCAACATCGCGGGGGCCGCCGAGCGGGCCGAGCAAGCCGGCTGAGCGACGACGTCGTCAGGCGGGCTGCCAGAGCTCGACGCGGTTGCCCTCGGGGTCGGTGACCCAGCGGCTCTATCGGTCGACGGGAACGCGCGGCCGGCGGTGCCGGCTTTCGTGCGGCGGCTCTGACAGCGCACGGGTCGCCGCTACGGCCGCGGCCGCTCTGCGTCGCCTGTAGCGGATCGTGAGAACCGTACAGAGGGCTATCACCAGGGCGGCGGCGCCGAAGCCTTCGGCGAACTCCAGCGCGCCCGCGTCGAGGTCGGTCAGCTGCGGCGCGGCGAGGCTGCCGGCGCCGACGCCCGCGGACTTGGCGGCGAGCAGGGACGACAGCTTGAACTCCCGGACCTTGCGCGGCAGGCCATATCCGACGACCTTGTGCTGGTCGCGTTCCTTGCGGCGCAGCCAGATCCGGTCGACGTTGCCCTCAATGGTGACGATCTTGTCGCCGACGACCTTCTCCACGATGCCGACGTGGTCGATGGCGCCGATGCTCTTCGAGCCGCCCCAGTCGTAGAAGACGAGCGCGCCGGGCTCGGGCGTCTGGCTCCAGGCGCCCTGCCGTTCGAACCAGCGGGCGTGCTGGACCGTCGAGGCGAACTGCCCGACGTACTCCTGGACGCCGGCCTCGGTGGCGGCCCAGGTGATGAACATGTCGCACCAGGGCGCCTTCTTGAAGTAGGTGTCCTGTTTGTCGATGTTCGCGAAATACCAGTCCCCGAACTTGGTGTAACCGCTGCTCTTCTCGCGGTAGCCGAGATCCTTCCGGGCAACGTCAAGGAAGCCTTGGAGATCAGAACTCATGCGTGGGTGAATCTCCTACGAGATGGGCGAGGGAGTAACAGCGCGCATGAGGGAATGTAGTTGGAGAATCCCGCCAGGTTGCCGAAAAGCGACGTATAGCTACAGATGTCTCCCTGTGTGGCCATATCGGCCAGATGCCTTACCGGGCGGCGCAGTCCATGAGCGCGGGCGGCGCGGGCACTCCCGGCGAGGTGCCCACGAACCCGATCGTGCCACCACCGCCGTTCCACACGGCGTTGCCGTACACGTAGACGCCGATCGAGCCCAGCGACGGCGCGAGCGAGATCCCGTTCCACATGGTGGAGATCCGCTGGCCGTCGGTGTACGCCCACGACACGGTCCACCCGCTGATCGGATCGGTCCCCGGCGTCACGACGATCTCCCCGACGAACCCATTGCCGGTTCCCTGGACCCAGGTGCGGGTGATCGAGTACGTCGCCGTACACGTCGCCACCGCCTGAGCGGGACCGGTGATCCCGAACACCGCCGCGCCGACCAGCGCGATGCCCACCAGAACCCTGATCACGCCACGCATGTGGAGTCCTCCCTCGCCGACGCCCCGAGCGTCAGATCGCCCCCGGGTCCTGTCAATCGCGGCCGGCCCGCGCCCCGCCGACCACATGGTCAGTCCTGGCCGCCGATGAATCGTTCAGCCGCGGGCGACTGGGTACATACGCAGCGAGATCCGGGGGGATGATCAATGGGTGCGTCAGTTGCCGACGTGATGGTGGCCACGCTCAAGGCGTCGGGTGTTCGCAGAATTTACGGAATTCCCGGCGATTCCTTGAACGGCTTCACCGATGCGCTGCGCCGCGACGGCGGCATCACGTGGGAGCACGTGCGCCACGAGGAGGCCGCCGGGTTCGCCGCGTCGGCGGAGGCGGCGCTGACCGGCGAGCTGGCCGTGTGCGCCGGCAGCTGCGGCCCCGGCAACCTGCACCTGATCAACGGCCTCTACGACGCCCAGCGCAGCGGCGTGCCCGTCCTGGCGATCGCCGCGCAGATCCCGGTGGACGAGATCGGCGGCCAGTACTTCCAGGAGACCCATCCCCAGGCGGTCTTCCGCGAGTGCAGCGTTTACTGCGAGCTCGCCGGCACGGCCGGTCAGCTCCCCCGGCTGCTGGAGATCGCCATGCGCGCGGCGCTGCAGCGGCGCGGCGTCGCCGTCCTTGTCGTGCCGGGAGAGGTGTTCCTCGACGACGCCGTCGTCCAGAAGGCGCCGCCGGCCCGGATCCGGCGGGCGCGCGCGGTGGTCGTCCCCGACCGGGAGTCGCTGGAGCACGCGGCGCAGATGCTGAACGACGTCGACCGGGTCACCATTCTGGCCGGGGCCGGCTGCGCGGGCGCGCACGACCAGCTGATCCGGTTCGCCGACACGTTGAAGGCCCCGGTCGTGCACGCGTTCCGCGGCAAGGAGTTCGTCGAGTACGACAACCCCTACGACGTGGGGATGACCGGCCTGATCGGATTCAGCTCCGGCTACCGGGCCATGGAGCACTGCGAGGCCCTGGTCATGCTGGGCACCGACTTCCCCTATCGCCCCTTCTTCCCCGAAGGGGTGCCGGTCATCCAGGTCGACGTCCGGGGCGAGCGGATCGGCCGCCGGGTGCCGGTCGAGGTCCCCCTGGTCGGCACGGTCAAGCACACGATCGAGGCGCTGCTGCCGCTGCTGGCCGTCAAGACGTTCACCGCGCACCTGGATCAGATGACCAGCCACTACCATCGGACACGCGTCCGGCTGGATCGGCTGGCCGACCCCGGAAAGGGCGACGGGCCACTGCATCCGCAGTTCGTCGCCGCCACCATCGACCGGCTCGCCGCCGACGACGCGATCTTCACGGCCGATGTGGGCACGCCGTGCATCTGGACGGCCCGCTACCTGCGCATGAACGGCAGGCGCCGGCTGGTCGGCTCGTTCAACCACGGCAGCATGGCCAACGCGCTGCCGCAGGCCATCGGCGCGCAGGCCAGCCATCCCGGCCGCCAGGTGCTCGCCCTGTGCGGCGACGGCGGGCTCGCCATGACGCTCGGCGAGCTGATCACGCTGCGCCAGCAGAACCTTCCCGTGAAGATCGTGGTGTTCGACAACGGCGCGCTGTCCTTCGTGGAGCTGGAGATGAAGGCTGCGGGCATCGTCACGTACGGCACGGATCTCGACAACCCCGACTTCGCCGGGATCGCGCAGGCCGCGGGGATGTTCGGGCAGCGGGTGGACACCGCAGCCGAGCTGCCGGCCGCGCTGGCCGCCGCGATCGCCCACGACGGCCCGGCCCTGCTCGACGTCCGCACGGCACGGCAGGAGCTCGCGCTGCCGCCCAAGCTGACGCTCGGCCAGATCAAGGGCTTCACCCTGCACGCGACCCGCACCATCCTGTCCGGCCAGGGCAACGAGCTCATCGAGCTCGTCAAGACCAACCTCCGCGACCTGGACCACGAATGAGGCCCCGCGCTGCTCACTTCGGGGCGCGGAGGACGGTCGTGTAGGTGTGGTTGGTGACCATCTCGAACTCGGGGTCGAGCAGGTTCTCCCGGATCACGGCGAGGTCGTCGACCGTGAGGTCGGTCTGGCTCACCAGGTAGGGCTCCAGCATGACGCTGTGCAGCCGGGCGAGCCGCGCGGTCGGCGTTCCGCCCTGGCCGGGGGCCTGGTAGTCCTCCACCGAGACGTCCGTGTGGCCGGCGGCCCGCAGCACGCCGGCCGTGCGCGACGCCCAGACCATGTCCATCCCGGTCTTCCCGCTGAGCACGTGCACGGCGTCGTGGTACAGCCGGCACACGCGCTCGGTGTAGGCGTCGACCGGTGAGGCGACCACGCCTTCGGTGGCGCAGCCGCAGTACCAGTCGGTGAGCACCAGCGCGCCGCCCGGCCGCAGATGCGCGGCCAGCCGTACGGCGAGCTCCTCGCGGTCGGCGAGGTGCATCAGCACCAGCCGGGCGTGGATCAGGTCGAACTCCGGCTCCGGCCACGGGTCGCCGGTGATGTCGTGCTGGATCGTCTCGATCCGCGGGTGGCCGGGCACGTGGTCCGGCTTGAGGTCGCTGGCCACCACGTGTCCTGTCATGCCCACGCGCGCGGCCATCCAGCGGGCGACCGAGCCGTCTCCGGCGCCGATGTCCCAGCACCGCCAGCCGTGACCGACCCCGAGGTCGGTGAGCACGCCGAAGGTGTGCCGGTTGAGGATCTCCGACAGCAGGCTCAGCTGTTCGGGCGCCTCGGGCGCGGCGTTGTCGAAGCCGTGTTGGCTCTGCTTGCCGGTTGCGGTGTACATCGTTTCTCCTCGTCGGCCTACTCGGCGGCCCAGTGGTCCCACTGTGGCGGCTCGTTCTCAAGACGTACTCGTAAGCGGCTCGACCCCGTTTCGGGGTCCGGCCGCATCCAGCTGTCACCGAACGCGACCTCGGCCGGCCGGGCCCAGCGGGGCCCCGGCCGGACCGCGTCCGGCTCCCGGGCCGCGTCCGATTCCCGGACCCCGGCCGAGGCGAGCGCGGCGAGCACCACGGTCAGCGCGGCCAGTTCCGCGTCGTCGGGCCGGCCGCGCACGATCACGAGGTCCTGGCCGGTCATTGCGGCTGGTTCCCGTGCTTGCGGACCGGGAGCGAGCCGTGCTTGCGGCGGAGCATGGCGAATCCGTTGATCAGCGCGGATCTGGTCTCGGCCGGGTCGATCACGTCGTCGACCAGGCCGCGTTCCACGGCGTAGTAGGGATGCATCAGCTCGGCGCGGTATTCGGCGATCCGCTGCGCCCGCACGACCTCCGGCTCGGCCGCGGCCGAGATCTCCCGGCGGAAGATGACGTTGGTCGCGCCCTCGGCGCCCATCACCGCGATCTCGTTGCTCGGCCAGGCGAAGGACAGGTCCGCGCCGATCGAGCGGGAGTCCATCACGATGTACGCCCCGCCGTACGCCTTGCGGAGAATGAGCTGGATGCGCGGGACCGTGGCGTTGCAGTAGGCGTACAGCAGCTTCGCGCCGTGCCGGATGATGCCGTTGTGCTCCTGGTCCACGCCGGGCAGGAAGCCGGGCACGTCGACCAGGGTCACCAGCGGGATGTTGAACGCGTCGCACCACTGCACGAACCGGGCCGCCTTCTCGGCGCTCTCGATGTCGAGGGCGCCCGCCAGCCGCGCCGGCTGGTTGGCCACGACGCCGACGACGTGCCCGTCCAGGCGGCTGAGCGCGCACACGACGTTGGCCGCCCAGCGCTCGTGGACCTCGAAGTACTCGCCGTCGTCGACGATCTCGGCGATCACCGAGCGCATGTCGTAGGAGCGCCTCGGATCGACCGGCACCAGCTCGGCCAGCGCGCCGGTGCGCCGGTCGGGCGGGTCGGCGCAGGCCCGCACCGGCGCGGTCTCGCGGTTGTTCGCCGGCAGCATCGACAGCAGGTAGCGGACGTCGTCCAGGCAACCGGCCTCGTCGTCGTAGACGAACGCGGCCACCCCGGACGAGGTCGCATGGGTGTCCGCGCCGCCGAGCCCGTCGTGTGTGACGACCTCGCCGGTGACCGCGTGCACCACGTCCGGGCCCGTGATGAACATCTGGGCGATGCCGCGGACCATGAACACGAAGTCGGTCAGGGCGGGCGAATAGGCCGCTCCCCCGGCGCACGGGCCGAGCATCACGCTGATCTGCGGGATCACCCCGGACGCGCGCACGTTGCGCTGAAAGATGCCGCCGTATCCGGCCAGGGCGGTGACACCCTCCTGGATCCGGGCGCCGGCCCCGTCGCACAGGCTCACCAGGGGGGCGCCGGTCGTCTCCGCCATGTCCATGATCTTGTGGATCTTCTCGGCGTGCGCCTCGCCGAGCGCGCCGCCGAAGATCCGGAAGTCGTGGGCGTAGGCGAAGACCGTGCGGCCGTGCACCTGGCCCCAGCCGATGATCACTCCGTCGGTGTACGGCCGGTTGCGCTGCATGCCGAACGCCTCGGCGCGGTGCCGGCGGAACCCCTCGATCTCGGTGAAGGTCCCGTCGTCGAACAGCAGCTCCAGCCGCTCGCGCGCGGTGAGCTTCCCGCGCAGCCGCTGCGCCTCCCCGGCCCGTCCGGGCGGTCCCGCGTGGGCCTGGTCACGCCGTACGGCCAGCTCGCCGACCCGGTCGGCCATCGACGCGCCCACGCCGAGGTCGTCAGGCACGGCCTTCGATCCCTGCGCGACCTGCTCGACTTTCTCGACCTGCTCGACAGTGCTCACCGCACACCTCACCTTGAAGTCGTGGACCTAAACGGACGCGGGCAGCTGCTCGTTGACCAGGTCGACGAACTGCTGCGGCGTCTCGACGCCGGCCATGGTCTCCTCGGGCAGGCGCACCCCGAGCTCGCGCTCGGCCAGGCTCGCTATCTCCATCACCGCGAGCGAGTCGTAGCCGAGATCGGCGAACGTGACCTCGGCGATGTCCCCGTCCAGGCTGATCGACTCGTCCTCGCCGGCCGCCCGCCGCATGTACCCCACCAGGTCTGCCTGGGTGAACATGGCCATCTCCGTTTCCTTCCTGTCGTATGGGTTCGAAGCCAACACTGCTGAGCGCGGTTAGACACCCGATCGAGCCTCGATCGAAGGGGCGGCGGCGCCGGGGCGGATGTGGCCGTCCGCGGCGAGCCGGTCGGCGGCCGCGCGCAGGGCGGCGAGCTCCGCGTCGGGCCCGGCGGCGCGGGCCGGCAGCAGCCCGACGGCGTCGCAGTGCCCCGACTGCAGGGCCGGGTGCCGCCGGGCCAGCGTGATCAGGCCCTGTCCCGGCCCCACCTCGACCAGCAGCACGCTCTCATCGCGCAGCAGCAGGTCGAGGGTGGGCCAGAACAGCACGGGAGCGGCCGGTTGCATGGCCCAGAACGCCGGATCGACGGCCGCGGCCGACCCGAGCACGGCGCCGAGGCGGGCCGAGTAGAGGCGGGTGTGCGGCGGGCGCAGGGAGACCGCGCTCCACGCGTCGACGCTGCGGCGCGCGGCGCCGGCCACCACGGGGCTGTGGAACGCCTGGTTCGCGCGTACGGCGACGCAGGTGAACCCCCGGTCCCGCAGCGTCCGGGTCAGCGCCGCCAGCTCGGCGCGCTCGCCGGCGACCACGGTCTGCTGCTCGGCGTTGACCGCGGCGATGGCCAGGGTGCCGGTCAGATGCGCCGTGACGTCGGCGGCGGACGCGGCGACGGCGAGCATCCCGCCCGGCGGCGTGGCCGCGTACTGCTCGACCCGGTCGAGCATCAGTCGCAGGCCGGAGGAGAAGCTGAGCACGCCGGAGAGGGTCGCCGCGACCATCTCCCCCACGCTGTGGCCGAGCATGGCCGCCGGCCGCACGCCCCAGTCGAGCACCGTACGGCCCAGGGCGTATTCGACGGCGTAGAGCAGCGGCTGCGCCCGGACCACGTCGTCGAACAAGGCGCCGGGGCGCTCGCTCCGCCATTCGTCACGCAGTTTCACACCGAGGTGGCCGAGCGATTCGAAGGCCTGGTCCATGGTGTCGGTGAACACCTCGACCTGCCCGTACAGGCCGGCCGCCATTCTCGGATATTGGGATCCCTGGCCGGGGAACAGCAATGCAACGCGTCGTGTCGTCGCCACTGTGGCTCCTCTCTCACGTGGATCGCCGCGCATTCGGCCGGCAGCCCAGGAGTACGCGGCCCGACTCGAGGAGTGGCGGAACCTGGTTCGAAGTCCTGCCGTCCTAGCTCCGGCCTCGAACCAGCCTCGGCCGGGTCCGGCGACGCTGGCTCCGTACGAGTAGGGACTTGGTCCGATCTGTAGGAGGGTGACGATGAGCGACGGGCTCTATATCGCCGCCGCGCGTTCGTGGCTGCCCGGGCGCATGACGCTCGACGAGGCCGAACAGGCCGGGCTCGCCGAGCGGGCGCGCGTCTGGAACACCGGCATCGAGTCGGTCTGCGTCTCGGCGGACAAGTCGGCGCCCGAGATGGCGGTGCTGGCCGCGCGCGCCGCGCTCGATCAGGCCGGGTGCGCGCCGGAGGACGTCCGGCTGGTGCTGCACGCCTCGGCCTATCACCAGGGCCACGACATGTGGTCGCCGGCGTCGTACATCCAGCGGTTCTCGGCGGGCAACGCCTGCCCGGCCATCGAGGTGCGCCAGATGTCCAACGGCGGGATGGCGGCCCTGGAGCTCGCGGCCGCCTACCTCGCCGCCGCGGCCGACCGGCCGACCGCGCTGATCACCACGGCCGACCGGTTCTGCCTGCCCGGATTCGACCGCTGGCGCAGCGACCCGAGCACCATCTGCGGCGACGGCGGCACCGCCGTGGTGCTGTCGGCGCGCGGCGGATTCGCCAAGGTACGCGGCCTCGTCACGGTGTCCGACTCCGGGCTGGAGCGGGGCGGCCGGGGCGACCGGGAGTTCAGCGACGCGCCGCTGGCCGCGGGCGCGCCCATCGACATGACCGCGAACGGCGACGGCCTGGTGCGCGAGATCGGCCTGGAGACCCTGCTCGACCGCATCGAGGCGGGTCAGCGGGAGGCGTTCGACCAGGCGTGCGCGCAGGCCGGCGTGAAGCTCACCGACATCGACTGGTACGTGCTGCCGAACATGGGCCGCACCCGGATGCGCGCGCAGTACTTCACCCCGTTCGGCATCGATCCGCAGCGGACCACCTGGCCGTGGGGCCGCCAGGTCGGGCACCTCGGCGCGGGCGACCAGTTCGGCGGGCTGTCCCATCTGGTCTCCACCGGCGCGCTCGAGCCGGGCAGGACGTGCCTGCTCGCCGGCGTCGGCGCCGGCTTCACCTGGACCGTCTGCGTCCTGGAGATCGTCGACACACCGTGAACCACGCGAAAATCCCGCCGGCTCGCCGGCGGGATTTTCGTCGTGCGCGGCTACGGCGCGGTCAGCACCATGGCCGAGTTGAGGCCGTCGCCACGGGCCAGCACCAGGGCCGCGCCCACGCGGGTCTCCCGCGGACCCGCGAGCACCAGGTCGAGCCGGTCGGACGCGACCGGATCGGTCACATTGATCATGGGCGGGATGACGCCGTGCCGCATGCTCAGCAGCGCCGTGGCCGCGTCGAGGGCCGGGCCGCCGGAATGCAGCCGGCCGGTCGTGGTCTTCGGCGCGGTCACCGGGACCGCACGCGGCCCGAACACCGCGGTGATGGCGGCGGCCTCGGCGCGGTCGAGGTCGGCGACCCCGGCCGCGTCCGCGAACACCACGTCGACCTCGGCCGGCGGCACGCCGGCGTCCCACAGCGCGAGTTCGATGGCCCGGCGCAGCCCCGGCTCCCGATCCGAGCCCGGCCGCGGGTCGAAGGTGGCGCCGTATCCGGCGATCTCGCCGTACGGCCGCGCGCCCCGGCGGCGCGCGTGCCCGGCGTCCTCGGTGATGAGGATGGCCCCGCCCTCGCCGGACAGGTAGCCGGACGCGGCGTGGTCGAACGGCAGGTAGGCCCGCGCCGGGTCGGTCACGGTGCTCATCCGGCCGGTGGTCAGCTCGATCACCCAGCCGAGCGGGCACAGGGAGCTGTCGATCGCGCCGGACACCGCGACCGGCAGGCCGTCGGCCACGTAGCGGCGGGCGTGCGCGACCGAGTCGAGCCCGCCCGTGTGCCCGGTCAGGACCCCGCCGGGCCCGTGCAGCCCGTGCCGGATCGAGAGCTGACCCGTGTTCACGGCGTAGAACCAGGCGAACGACAGGTAGGCGCTGACGTGGTTGCTGCCGGCGCTCCACAGTTTCTCCAGCTCACGCTGGCTGTATTCGAGCCCGCCGACCGAGTTGCCGGTGACGATGCCGATCTGGTCGCTCGGCATGGCCGCCAGATCGAGTCCCGCGTCGCCGACCGCGGCGTCCATGGCGATCAACGCCAGCCGGGTGGTCTGATCGGTCTGCGGCACCAGCCGGCCGGGCACGTACGCGTGGACGTCGTAGTCGGCCACCTCCCCGGCCAGCTTGACGGGATACTGCGCCGGATCGAACCGGGTGACCCGGCCGAGGCCGCTGCGCCCGTGGAGGACGGCGTCCCAATACTCGTCGGTGGTGAAGCCGTTCGGCGCGATCACCCCGATCCCGGTGATCACCGCGCGGCCGGCCTCCGGCCGCGTGCCGGCGTCACGCTCTGCGAGCGTCGTGGTCATCGGGATCTCCCTTGGTCAGCACCATGGCGCTCTGGAAGCCGCCGAACCCGCTGCCGACGGTGAGGACCGTGCGAAGGTCCGCCGGCCGCGCCTCCAGCGGCACGTAGTCGAGGTCGAGCTCCGGGTCGGGCTCGTGCAGGTTGGCCGTCGGCGGGATCAGCGCCGACTCGATGGCCAGCGCGCACGCGGCGATCTCGATCGAGCCGATGGCGCCGAGCGAGTGGCCGATCATGGATTTGATCGAGCTCACCGGCGTCCGGTAGGCGTGGTCGCCGAGGCTGCGCTTGAACGCGTCCGTCTCGTGCTTGTCGTTCTGTTTGGTGCCGGAGCCGTGCGCGTTCACGTAGTCCACCTGCTCGGGCGCCCGCCCGGACATCCGCAGCGCGACGTCGATGGCCTGGGCCATCTCATGGCCCTGCGGGCGCAGCCCGGTCATGTGGTAGGCGTTGGCGCGCACGCCCCATCCGCCGATCTCGGCGTAGATGTGGGCGCCGCGCCGTACGGCGTGGCCGAACTCCTCCAGCACGAGCATGGCGCAGCCCTCGGCGAGCACGAACCCGTTCCGCGTGCGGTCGAACGGGCGGGACGCGGTGGCCGGATCGTCGTTGCGCGGCGTCGTGGCCTTGATCGCGTCGAAGCAGGCGACGCAGATCGGCGAGATGGACGCGTCCGAGCCACCGGTGAGCATCACGTCGGCCGACCCTTCCCGGATCAGCTGGGCCGCGTGGGACACCGACTCGATGCCCGAGGTGCATCCGGTGGACACCAGCGCGACCGGGCCTTCGGCGCCGACCACCCAGGCGACCTCGCCGGAGATCGACGTCGGGACCATGTAGCTGAACAGGTGCGGCACCGCGTACTCGTGGTCGACCAGCCATTTGCTGCCGCCGTTGGAGAGGACCTGGTACTCCTCTTCCAGGCTCATGGTGCTGCCGATGGCGCTGCCGACGCTGACGCCCGTGCGATGCGGGTCGATCTCGCCGACCTCGAGGCCGGCGTCGGCGACCGCTTCCCTGGTCGCGGCGACGGCGAGCTGCGCGACCCGGTCCATGCGCCGGATCTCCTGCTGGGAGAAGCCCTCGGCGACCGGATCGAAGTCGCACTCGCCCGCGATCTGCGATCGGAACCCGGTCGGGTCGAACAGCGAGATGGTGCGCGTGGCCGTGGCGCCGGACGAGATCAGCTCCCAGAACTCCTTGGTGCTGCCGCCCCCCGGGGCGCGCACGCCGATGCCGGTGATGGCCACCCGGCGGTTCATCGTGTTCATCGGGCTCCCACCGTCCGGGCCTCGGCGAACCGCTTGGCGTGGCGCAGTGTGGTGAGGCTGTTGCCGCCGAGCGCCTGGCGCACCTTCTGCTGGGCCGCCGCGATCGTGGTGTCCGCGCCCAGCAGGGCCGCCACCCCCGCCCGGTCCAGGCAGACCGTGTGCCGTCCGGTGACCGTGACGCCTCCGTCGCCGTTCGGCTCGATCAGCCATTCGCCGGTGTGCGCCGACATCACCGCGGGCAGCTTGACCTGCTTGTAGATGATCCGGTCGCTCGGCCGGCAGATCCGGATCGACGTCGTGGTCGACTTCGTGCCGTCCGGCGCCTGCGTGTCCATCTCCATCCACTGCAGGCCCGGCGTCTCTTCGGTCAGCACGAGGCGCGCGACGTGCGGCAGCCGCTCCGGCCACGCGGCGGCGTCGTTGAGGAAGTCGTAGACGGCTTCCGGGCCCGCGTCGATGGTGACGGTGTCGGCGAAGGCGAACGGCGCGAGTTCGGCGTCGGCCAGCGTTTCGGCGATGCGCTTGAGGTTGGCCAGCTCCGTCCTGCTGTTGGTGTCGATCACCTCGGCCAGCCACCGCGCGCCGTCGGGATCGTCGTCGATCACCGTATAGTCGTGGGTGAACGACACCTTGGTCCCGCCGCCCTCGACCTCGGTCAGGCGCCACATGCCGCGCAGCGTCTGCGCCGGCGGCTGTGTCACCTCCTGGGTGAACTCGATGACGCGGGCCGCCTCGTCCAGCCGGCGGCGCGATATCCAGGTCTTCACCGTGTCGTTCGCGGTGGCCCAGAGCTGGATCCGCTCGGTGTCGCCGGAGCTCTCGAGCACCTCGGCGTGCACGGTCGGGCTGAAATACTGCGGCCAGCGGGAGACATCGGCGAGCAGGTGATAGATGGTTCGTGCCGGCACGCCGACGACGATGTCGTGCTCGGTGTGGTGGGCTGTCGCCACGAGTTCCTCCGGTAGTCGTACATCAGTAGGTGCCGAGCCCGCCGCAGACGTTCATCGCCTGCGCGGTGATGGATGCCGCGGCGTCGCCGGTCAGGTAACCGACCAGGCCGGCCACCTCGTCCGCGGTCGAATAGCGGCCGAGCGGGATCTTGGCGTTGAACTTCGCCCGCACTTCGTCCTCGGTGATGCCCCAGTGGGTGGCGTAGCCCTGCAGGACCTGTTCCGCCATGGGCGTTTCCACGTAGCCGGGGCACACGGCGTTGACCGTGATGTCCCTCGGCGCGAGCTCGTGGGCGATCGCCTTGGTGAAGCCGACGACGCCGTGCTTGGAGGCGCTGTACGGCGAGGCGTACATGACGCCCTGCTTGCCGGCGGTCGAGGCGATGTTCACGATGCGGCCCCAGCCGGAGCCGAGCATTCCACCTGCGGTGAGCACCTCGCGGGTGAGCAGGAAGACGCTGTGCAGGTTCGTCGCGATCACGTCGAACCAGAGCTCGTCGGGCAGCTCGTGCAGGTATCCGCCGCCGGTCCGGCCGACGTTGTTGACGAGGATCTGGGTTGGCCCGTATGTCTCGACCGCCGCCGCCACCAGTTCTTTGATCTGCGCTGGGTCGCGTACGTCGCACGGGCTGCCCGAGACGTCGAGCCCGTCGGCCCGCAGCCTCTCCACGGTGTCGTTCAGCCGCGTCTTGTCGCGCGCGCAGACGTAGACCCGGTCGCCGCGTCCGGCGAGCGTTCTGGTGATCGCCAGACCGATGCCACTGCTGGCACCAGTGACGATGGCGGCGTGTGCCATGCCCTCTCACCCCATCAATACCGTTGGCTCTTCACGGCGAGGGTGCGGGGTCATGGTCGAGGGTGGATCGACGACGGCTCGACGGACCGGCCACGGAGTGGCAGGAGCGGCCCGTGAAGCCGCTGAGGCCAGCGTGAACTATGTACAAGTACATCCGAGTTGGGAAAAATCGCCGCCCAAACGATCTTTTACTTGATATAGAATCCCGAAAGTCGGAAAGTATGGGGCGACAGATTCGGGGCAATAGAGCATCTCGGGGTACAGATGTTTCCTGCCATAGCACGGGCACTGGCGAACGACCGACGACAAATCATCTTGGAGTGCACACGCCTACTCGAAGAGCACAAGAATCCTCTCGCGGCCGATCCCACCACCCTCGAGCAATGCGTCATCCAGGCAGATCTCGTCATCGATGACATCATCCGGGCACTGGAGTGGACGCCGGAGGAGCCGGCGGCGCCCGGGCCCGCGATCACCTCTGTCGCCGCGCCGGCAGGGGGACATCCGGCCACGGCCGACGTGCATCCGGCCTACTCGCTGCAGGCGGCCGGCTTCCTCTTCGACGTCGTGTTCAAGCACGCCGCGAAGGCGCTGCCGAACGACGACGAGGCGAGCGCCTGCCTGACCACGATCGCGCTGGCGATGAACCACAGCCTCTCCGGCCCGCTCCGAGCGGCGTTCCACGGCTATCTGCTGAAGGCCATCCGCCAGGCCCAGGCCGATGAGCGGCGGCGGATCGCGCGCGATCTGCACGACCGGATCGGCCACGGCGTCTGCCTGGCCATCCGCAAGCTCGACATGCTCGAAACCTACTGTCACACCAACGCCGGCATGGCGCTCGACCGGGCCACCGACGCCCGGCGGGCGCTCGCCGAGGCCCTTGAGGGAGTCCGGCAGCTGACCACCGATCTCCGGCAGGTCACCGTCGGAGGCTCGCTCCAGCAGGCGCTGCGGACCTATCTCGACGAGGCGGGCCCCGGCCTGACCGCGAGCGTCGTCGTCACCGGCGACGAGGGGCGGGTCGAGCCCAACGCGTTGCACGAGGTCTTCCTCGTGATGCGCGAGGCGCTGCGCAACGCGGTGACCCACTCCAACGCCAGCACGCTGGTCGCCAGGGTGGACATCGAACAGCAGGAAATACGCGGCCGGGTCTCCGACGACGGAGTCGGGATCACCAGCCAGGCACGCGCCAGGTCGACCGGCAACGGGCTCGCCTCCGCGGAGGAGCGGACCCGATTACTCGGAGGGTTGTTCACGGTGCACAGCTGCCCAGAGGCGTCCGGCACCACCATCGAGATCGTCGTTCCACTCCCGGACAAGCAGTGCCATGTCAACTGACGTCGACGACCCGGTCCGGATCGTCCTGATCGACGACCACACGCTGCTCCGCGAGGCGGTGCGCGAGGCGCTCGACTGCGAACCGGACATGACCGTGGTGGGCGACACCGCGAGCGGCGCCTCCGGCGTGCGGCGCTGCCAGACCGAACGGCCCGACGTCGTCCTGCTCGACGTGGAGATTCCCGGCGAGTCCGTCACCGGCACCGTGCACGCCATCCGCGCCGCGTCGCCCGACACCAGGATTTTGATCGTCAGCATGCACGACGACCCGGCGACGGTGCGCCGGCTGCTCGACTGCGGCGTCCGCGGCTACCTGCTCAAGTCCTGCAGCCGGACCGACCTCGTGTCCAGCATCCGCGCGGTCTGCGCCGACGGCATCCGCATCGTGCTGCACGTCTCCGCCGAGGCGCTGACCTACAGCGCGTCGGCGGCGGCGTGCACCGAGTCCCTCACCAGGCGCGAGCTCGAGGTTCTGACCCTGGTCAGCGAGGCGATGAGCAACCGGCAGATCTCCCAGCGGCTGACCATCTCCGAGGGCACGGTGAAGCGCCACCTGGGGACCATCTTCGCGAAGCTCGGCGCCTGCTCCCGGCTCGACGCGGTCAACAAGGCGACCGCCACGGGCCTCATCGGCTCGCTCAAGCACACGCTCTAGCGGTCTCACCGGTTCGCTCCCACGTGGCGGTTGGTCCACGAGTCGCGGCCGGTGAGGATCTCGCGGTGCAGCTCCTGCAGCGAATCCGACGGTTCGAGCCCGAGCTCGGCCGACAGCGTCCGGCGCAGGTCCTGGAACGCCACCAGCGCCTCGTTACGGCGGCCGCTGCAGGCCAGCGCCTTGATCAGCTCCGCGTGATACCACTCGTTCAGCGGGTTGGTCAGCAGCATGGCCTTCAGCTCGCCGACCAACTCGCGGTGCCGGCCGAGCATCGCGTCGGCCTGGATCCGCAGCTCGACCGTGTGCGCCCGCTGCTCCTCGAGATGGACGACGTGCGCCTCGATGGACCGTCCGGCCGTCACCCCGGCCAGCGCCCGTCCCGACCAGAGGTCGAGCGCCTGCCGGAACTGCCGCCCGGCCGAGGCCGGGTCGCCGGCGGCCAGTGACATCCGCCCCTGCTTGGCCAGCAGGAGGAACGCCTCCAGATCGAGCTGGCCCGGCGTTACCTGGAGTATGTAGCCGGTGCCGTGGGTGGTGAGTATGTCGTCGGCGGCCGTCCCCGGCAGCCATTGCTCGAAGTGCCGCCGCATTTGGTAGATGTACGTCTGCGCCGTCGTGACCGCGCTCTTCGGCGGGTTGTCCCCCCACAGCTCATCGATGATCGCGTCGAGCATGACCACGGTGTTCGCCCGCAGAAGCAGCAGCGCCAGCACCCGGAGCACCATGGGCGCGGTCGGCGTTCGGTCCACCAGATCGTTGATCACGGCAAGGCGGCCGAGCACTTTGAATCGCAACATGGCGAACCCTTCCACACAGTCTTCGTTGTGACGGGCCTCGAGTCAGACTCTGCCGATCCGCTTGTCCGCGTTGCAATGCTTCTGGCCGAAGCTCAGGCGAAGGTCATACGCCGGTGACCTGGTCGGACGGCTCCGACTACGACTTTGGTCACATGCGCGACGCCCGAAGGTCCGCGCCGGTCGGCTCGCTCCCGAAGCAGAATGAGGCTTGCTGTCATGACGAAGAACTCGGTGAAATCGCGTGGTCACGACGACGTCGTCGCGGTGGTCGGAATGTCGTGCCGCCTTCCCGGCGCACGGTCCCCCGAGGCGTACTGGACGCTGCTGTCCGCGGGCGAGGAGGCGGTCCGCGAGGTGCCCGCGGACCGCGCCGCGCACGTCGGCGAACGGGTCGGCAGGGCCGGGCTGATCGACGGCGTGGCCGACTTCGACGCCGGGTTCTTCGGGGTGTCGCCGCGCGAGGCGGCGGCCATGGACCCGCAGCAGCGGCTGATGCTGGAGCTGGCCTGGGAGGCCCTCGAACGCGCGGGCGTCGACCCGTCGTCGGTGCGCGGCAACCGGGCCGGGGTCTTCGTCGGCGCGATGGGCGACGACTACTCCCGGCTGGCGCGTGGGGCGGCGGCGATCGACGGCTTCACGCTGCCGGCGCTCCAGCGCGGGATCATCGCCAACCGGGTGTCGTTCTTCCTCGGGCTGTGCGGCCCGAGCGTGGTCGTCGACTCGGGGCAGTCGTCGGCCCTGGTCGCCGTCCATCAGGCGTACGAGAGCGTGCGCCGGGGCGAGTCGGCGTGGGCGCTCGCGGGCGGGGTGAACCTGATCCTTTCGCCGGAGTCGACGGCGTCCGCGAGCGAGTTCGGCGCGCTGTCGCCGGACGGCAGGTGCTACACCTTCGACGCGCGCGCCAACGGCTACGCGCGCGGCGAGGGCGCCGGCGTGGTGGTGCTCAAACGGCTCGCGGACGCCGTCGCCGACGGCGACCACGTGGTGTGCGTGATCCGCGGCGGCGCGGTGAACAACGACGGCAGCGGCGAGCAGCTGACCCGGCCGAGTCAGGACGGGCAGGAGCAGGTGCTCCGGCTGGCCCTCGCGAATGCGGGCGCCCGCGCCACCGACGTGGGATACGTGGAACTGCACGGCACCGGCACCCGGGTGGGCGACCGGGTGGAGGCGGCCGCGCTGGCCGCGGTCTTCGCCGGCCGGGATCGGCCCCTGCTGGTCGGATCGGCGAAGACGAACGTGGGCCATCTGGAGGGCGCGGCCGGGATCGCCGGCCTGATCAAGGCGGCGCTGTCCGTCCAGATGGGGCAGGTCCCGGCGAGCCTGAACTTCTGCGCTCCTCCGGACGACGTCCCCCTCGCCGAACTGGGCATCGACGTCGCCACCGAGCTCCGCGACTGGCCCGGCGAGGGCGTGCGGATGGCCGGCGTGTCGTCGTTCGGGATGGGCGGCACCAACTGCCACCTGGTGCTCGCGCAAGCGCCGCGCAGCGCCGGCGAGCATCGTGCGGAGCGGCCGGGCGAGATCCCGTGGCTGCTGTCCGGCCGCACGGCGGAGGCGTTGCGCGCCCAGGCCGGGCGGCTGGCCGATCACGTCGCCGCACACGCCGATCTGGACCCGCTCGACGTGGGGTTCTCGCTGGCGTCCACCCGCACGGGGTTCGCGCATCGGGCCGTCGTGCTGGGCGCCGACGGCCTCGCGGCGGTGGCCGCCGACCAGCCCGCGGCGAACGTGGTGTCCGGCGCCGTCGCCGAAGGCGGCACGGCGTTCCTGTTCACCGGGCAAGGCGCGCAGCGAATCGGCATGGGCCGGGAGTTGTACGCCGAGTTTCCGGTGTTCGCCGCGGCCTTCGACGCCGTCTGCGCCGAACTGGCCCCGTCCCTGGGCGGCGGCCTGCGGGAGATCGCGTGGTCGGAGGCGGACCTGCTCGGCCAGACCCGCTATACGCAGGCGGCGCTGTTCGCGGTGGAGACGGCGCTGTTCCGGCTGATGGAGTCGTTCGGCGCGCGGCCTGACTACGTGATCGGCCACTCGATCGGCGAGGTCACCGCGGCGCACGTCGCCGGGGTGCTGTCGCTTGCCGACGCCTGCGCCCTGGTCGAGGCGCGCGGGCGGCTGATGCAGGCGGCTCCGGCGGGCGGGGCGATGGTGGCCATCCACGCCGACGAGGACGGCGTGCGAGCGCTGCTGCCCGAGTCCGGTGTGACCATCGCCGCCGTCAACGGGCCGAAGTCGGTCGTGATCTCCGGCGACGCCGAGGCCGTGCTCGCCGTCGCGGACGCCTTCCGCGCGGCCGGGGCCAAGACCAAACGGCTGACCGTCAGCCACGCGTTCCACTCCCATCACCTCGACGGGATCCTGGACGAGTTCACCGAGGCCATCGGCGGCCTGACCTTCCATGCCTCGCGGATCCCGGTCATCTCCAACGTCACCGGGCGGCTCGCGGACGCGCTGACCGACCCTGGATATTGGGCGCGGCACATCCGCGGCACGGTCCGCTTCGCCGACGGCATCCGCACGCTGCATGAGGCCGGCGTCGTCCGCTACGTCGAGCTCGGCCCCGACCCGGTGCTGGCCGGCATGACCCGGGAGACGCTGGGCGAGGGCGCGCGGGTGGCGGTGTCCGCGCTGCGGAACCGGCACGCCGAGGTCCGTACGCTGGCCAAGGCGCTCGGCGCCCTGCACGCGACGGGCGCGGCCGTGGACTGGACGCCCCTGCTGGGCGGCGGCCGCAAGGTCGCGCTGCCCACCTACGCCTTCCAGCGGCGGCGGCACTGGATCGGCGAGACCCGCGAGACCGAACCCACCGTGGAACCGACGCCCGCTCACGACAAGGACGGCCTGCTCGACCTGGTGCGCAGACACCTCGCGGCCGTCCTGGAGTACGGCCCGGGCGACGCCATCGACGTGACGGCGTCGTTCAAGGATCTTGGGCTGACCTCGCTCACCGCGGTCGAACTGTGCGCCGGCCTCGCCGATGAGCTGGGGTCGGTCCTGTCCGGATCGCTGGTGTTCGACCATCCCACTCCTGAGCGGTTCGCGGCGTACCTGCACACGGAGCTGAGCGGTGCGGAGAGCGCGGTGACCGTCCGGGCGCACGGCGACGGCGTCGCCGACGAGCCGGTCGCGATCGTCGGCATGGCCTGCCGGTATCCCGGTGGCGCGGCGTCGCCGGAGGAGCTGTGGGACCTCGTGCTGTCGGGCCGGGACGCCATCTCCGAGCTGCCGCGCAACCGAGGGTGGGACCTGGAGAACCTGTTCGACGCCGACCCGTCGGCCTCCGGGCGGACGTACGTGCGGCACGGCGGTTTCCTCGACGACGTCGCCGGATTCGACGCGCCCTTCTTCGGGATCTCGCCGCGTGAGGCGCTGGCGATGGACCCGCAGCAGCGGCTGCTGCTGGAGACTGCGTGGGAAACGCTGGAACGCGCCGGGATCGAGCCCGGTTCGCTGCGCGGCACCCAGACCGGAGTGTTCATCGGGGCCATGGCCGGTGATTACGGCCCACGGCTGGACACCCCGCACGGCGGCGTCGACGGCTACGTGCTCACCGGCGCCAGCGGCAGCGTCGCCTCGGGCCGGATCGCGTATTTCCTTGGTCTGGAAGGCCCCGCGGTCACCATCGACACCGCCTGCTCATCATCACTGGTCGCCCTCCACCAAGCCGCCCACGCCATCCGCAACGGCGAATGCCACCTCGCCCTGGCCGGCGGCGTCAACATCA
>JAGFNW010000018.1:0-22005 GCA_017592665.1 Streptosporangiaceae bacterium NEAU-GS5
GGCGGCGATCTGCGCGGTGAGCCGGTCGATGTTGTCCAGCATCATCCGGGCCAGCACCGCGTGGTGGTCGGTGAAGAACCCGCGCAGCGCCTCCTGCAGATCGTCGAGCTTGGCGCGCATCCGGCCCTTGGCCAGCTGCGCCAAGACCTTCGGGTCACGCTGACCGCCGATCAACGCCTCCAGCATCTGCCGCCCCGACACCCCGAAGATGTCGCTGATGAACGAGCTGAGTTTGATCTGGGCGTCCTCCAGCAGCTTTTCCATCCGCTGCATCTCGCGCGTGCGGTCTTGAATCAGCGCCCGCCGGTAGCGGGTCAGATTACGCAGCTGGCGGATCGGCTGCGGCTGCACCAGCGACGGCCGGCACATGCCCCGCTCGGCGATCTTGGCCAGCCAGATCGCATCCAGCCGATCGGTCTTCGGCCGGCCCGGCACGTTCTTCACGTCACGGGCGTTGACCAGCCAGCACTCAAAGCCTTCTGCCTCCAGCAGGTAGTACACCCCCTTCCAGTAATCGGAGGTGGATTCCATCACCACCCGGGTCACCCCCCAGACCCGGAACCAGTCCGCCATCTCCAGCAGCGCCGCCGTGGTGGTCGCGAAGCTTCGTACCTCCTGCAGGCGACGCCCCGGCCGGGTGTCGTGCGGTACGCGGATGCAGGCCTCCAGCCCGGCTTTGCCCAGATCCAGCGCGGCCACCCGCTGGACATATAACTCCTGATCAGCAACCTCTTCCATCAGCACTCCCCACACCGCGATACAGGTGAACGGTCGCTCGCGGGAACCGGCGGTAGACCAGTAGAAGCGGACCCTCGTGCTCGTGGCGACAATGCGCAGCCCTTGACCCGGTTCCCAGCGTCAAACTGATTAACGGCCTCAACCCGCGCCATAGAGGGCCGACGTCGGCGAGCAACCGACCAGATTTTCCCGCATGCGCCGCGTCCCCGCAGGGGACCAGAGAACTGATTAAGAGTCCGCTCCATGGCGTGTTGGACCGTCCGCATGGGCGCCTGCACATCCGCCGGCGTCCCGTTTCGTCCCCGCCTCCGCCGATTCTAGTGCTGGCATGTCCGCCCCGGTGCTCGATAGGTTCGCGACGTCCGAGCACCCACCGAGCACCCGCATCCACATGATCGTCGCTGCCCGCTGTCGCCGGCCACGGGGGCGCCGAGCGAACAGGGTCCAGGCGGCCTCAGACACCGCACCGCTGGACGCGCCGTCTCAGACGTCTGAAGAATCTTGAGACCTGGTCCAGCAGTGAACACTTTCATCCTGGATGGAGGGCTGTCTGGATCGCGGTGATGCCGCTGCGCGCAGTGCGGCACCTTCGCCAGGATCTTCAAGGCCTTCAAGGTGGCGACGGCGCCTTCGCCGATCGCGCGGATGCGGGCATGGGCACGATCGATGTCCCTTCTGCGCTCGTGACAGGCGGAGATGCCGGTGCCCCGCTTGCACAGGGTGCAGATGGTGCCGCCCGCGCTTTGATAGGGCCTTGTCGGCGAATACCATCACATCCGCGGCGGTGAGTGCGTCGATTGGCTCCGGACGTGCCGACCGCGATCAGATCATCCGGTGCCGCCCGGCAGCGCAGACGCCGCTTACACCAGGCACCCGGTCGGATCGGCAAAGAACTGGCCATCCACCCCATGCCGGCGGTGCCTTTCCGAGTAGTGGGGACGTTGGACGGCGAGCCGGTCGATCGGCGTCACCGGCCGATACGTGTGTGCATGCCACGGGCAATCGGGGCGAGGGTGCCGTCGGTCGCGACTGCGCCCTCATCTGCCGAGATGATTGCGTTGGTGTGGCGCGGGGCCTCCCGGCCCCGCGCCGTGGGTTATGGCCTCAAATCCGCACGTGCTGCGCCCGTCTCAGGGTCGCAGGGGTATGACAGATGTTGGTGCACCATCTCCCATGTCTCTCCGGTACGACGGAACACCCGTGTTCCGCGCGACCACGTTTCTGCCGGCTGCCCGTCCGGGCCGTCGAGTCGTATCCGGTTGAGGCCCCATGCGACTGCGAGGCCGCCCTCGACGAGGACGGCGAGGTCGGGGACCTGCCAGGTCACCTCACCGGCGCCCGCGTCGAGGCCGCGCTCGCATACCTGCCGGACCTGCGACAGGCCGCTGTATTGCAGTGGTGCGATGTGCTCATAGGAGACCACGTCGTCGGCGATGCCGGCCATCAGCCCGTCGAGGTCCCCCGCCGCCGTGCTCGTAAACCAGCGTTGATGCAGAGACCTAATTTCCTGCGCTGACGTCGTGCTGTCGAACTCCTCTGTCAGGGGGAATGAGTGGTGCTCATGGCTGACGGTCCACCGGCCAGCGTCTTTGCGGAGCCCGAGCGTGATTCGGAGCCGGTGGTCGGGACGACGGGCGAGGTCGTCCGGTGTGCCACACCGCATAAGCAGGTGCGCGAAAGCCACATCCGTCCCGGCGGTCACCTCGAGGCGGTCGATGTCGAAGACGGCCCCGTTGGCGATCCACCTGAAGAACGGTGGCCACGTGTCACGGTAGGCCCGGATACCCCGGACTCCGTCGTGCGGCGGCGGCACGTCGAACATGACAATGTCGTCGGCGTGGTCTGTCAGCACGCCCTGCAAATCCTGTGCTCGGATCGCGGCTGCCCACCGCTCGATCAGTTCGGTAATGACTTTCTCGTCGTCTCGGTGCTGCTGCACAACCATGTGTGCCTCCTTTCACCGGTACAACCCGGCGGAGGCAGCGGATTCATCGTGGTCCGGCGACGAAGTGTGTCGAATCAGCCCGGCAGCCTGGGTAGCAGGCCGTGCGCGGCGAAGTCGGCTTCGAGGAAGGATACGACTTCCGCGATGCCGTCCCAGCGGAGTGTCAGGACGTCCAGCCCGCCGGGACGGTACGCGGCGTGGTCGCCGTCCCAGCGGTACGTGCCGAACGCGAGCTGTCCGTTCGCCTCGGTGGGCACGAACCGCCAACCACACGCCAGCGGGCCGCTGAGCAGGAAATCACGGATGGCCTTCCGGCCGGCGAACCAGGCCGGCACCGGCGGCATGGAGTAGCGGGCGTCCTCAGCCAGCATCGAGACGATGGTGTCGATGTCGGCTGTCTCCCACGCCTGTGCGTACCGTCTGGCGAGGTCGCGAACTGCCGCGCTACCCATCTGGCGGATGGTCGCCTGCTGGGTCGCGGCGGGAAGTGCCGGGTCGAGAACCGCGCGGGCGCGCTGTAGCGTGCTGTTGACGGCGGCCACGGTGGTATCGAGCTGGTCAGCCACCTCGCGGGCAGTGAAGCCCAGTACCTTCCGTAACAGGAGCACCGCACGCTGCGTGCCGGTCAATCGCTGCACCGCGGCAACAAACGCGAGCTCGATGCTCTCCCTCGCGACAATGCGCTGCTCCGGGCTCAGCCGCTCGTCCGGGTAGGGCTCCAGCCAGTCAATCTCGGCGTCGCCCCCCGCGATGCGGTCGAAATCGGCCGGCAGTTCCCGTCGGCCCCGCCTCTCCAGTATTGACAGGCACCGGTTCGTGGCGATCCGGTACAGCCAGGGCCGCATCGATCCACGGAACTCGAATCGGTCGAGCGCCCGCCAAGCCCGGACCAGCGTTTCCTGCACGGCATCGTCGGCGTCATGGACAGAACCCAGCATCCGATAGCAGTGTGCGTGCAACTCTCCCCGGAACGGGCCGACCACGACGGCGAAGGCGTCCGCATCCCCGGTTCGCGCCGCTGACAGCAGGGCCGAGTCGATACTGAAAGCCACGGACCGATCGTCGCACAGCGGAGCAGGCACACACCACGCAGAGTCAACGTATGATCCAGCCCACTGATCTGCCGCGATGGGGTGACAGCGATGCAGCGGCCGGCTGCATTCTCCTCACGGACTCGGAATCCGCGGCCCCATCGAGAGGCCGCCCGACAACCGGGGATGTCAGCAACCCAGTGGTTACCATCTGGGGCCGAGTGCTCCGGAGGGCTGCTCACATACGGTCTCATCTCCGGACCACCCAACCTGAGAAACGACTCACGCTGTAGCACAGCGACTCCCGGCAAACGCCATGGACAGTCAAAGCCTGCGCCAGTGCCAGCTGCAGCCAATCCCGGAGACAATGACCGCATGCAGAAAGTCTCGCTCACAGCGCTGGCCCGCCAACAGGCCGACCGGGCAGCCGCGGCCGGTGGCGGTCATTCCGCCGACACCGTCTACGGGGGCCACGAGAAGGTGCTCCGTCAGACGGTCATCGGCATGCGCCGAGGCGCGCGCCTCGCTGAGCACGAGAACCCCGGCGAGGCCACAGTGCAGGTTCTCCAGGGCCGTGTCCGCTTGATCGCCGGCGCGCAGTCGTGGGAGGCCCGTACCGGAGACCTGCTCATCGTGCCCGATGCCCGCCACAGCCTCGAAGCGCTGGAGGACTCCGCGGTCCTGCTGACTGTTGCCAAGCTGCCCTGATCCGATGGGTGACGCGGCCACTTACAGGCGGGCGAGATCCCTCGCAACTGACGCCGAGGCGTCCATGCGGGCTGAGGTGGGCCGGCTCAACCGTGGCCACCAGTCGCCCCAGTCGATGACCGATGTCAGCGCGTCTGCGCGATCGTGGGGTCGGACATGGTCAGTCCCGCGGAGGATCGGTAGTGCGTTGGCGCCCAGGGACCTGCCGGCGCGCACCCTAGTCGTCTTTGAGCTGCGCAGGATACGTTCAGCTGACTCCAGCGGCCAGCTGACTCCAACGGCGTGGATGCTTGCCACGCAGGCTAGGCCGGAGTGGCTAAGGGTTGTTCCGGCGAGTTGAGGACTTTGGCGCCGAACACCGCCGCTTGCAGGGTGAAGCGGTGAGCAGGATCGGCCGGGTCGTAGCCGGTCGGTGTCTTGACCCGGTTCAGTCGGTACGTGACGGTGCGCACCGCGGCACCGCGGCACCGATGCGCGTTGCGTCGCCAGTCCGCGACGTGGGCGTTCCACCGGCGCAGAAATGCTCATCCAGCACCGGCAAAGCGATGTTGGCGAGCAGCGGCGACAGGATCCCTCGAACACCCGGCCGTGGTTCCGGGTGGGTGAGGTGAGGTAGTGGATCTCGGCGATCGCGTCCCTGGGCGCGACGTTTGGGGCGGAACCGCCGGGCCGGTCGGTGGTCATTGAGCTGGTGTCCTCGCCGGGGATCGTCCACCGGGGCTGCGCGTCCGACGGGTCCGGCTGCGCAGGAACGCCTTCACGAGTTCACCAGCGAACAGGATTGCCGAGCTGACCGCGGCGCAGGCCAGCCATTGACCGGAGGTCAGATCCGTGGTGGCGAACAGTCCGTGCAGCACGTCCATTTCGACCAGTAGCACCAAGAGCAGCACAACGATTCCGGTGGCGGCGAACGCGGACTTGTTCTCCAGCGTCTCGCGGCTGAGCACACTTCGGGTGTCGTGCCGGACGTTGAGCAGGTTGAACGCCTGGAACAGGACGAACGTCACGAACGCCATGGTGCCCGCGACGGTGACCTTGCCGAGTTCGGGGGCCGGGCCGGGCGCCCAGACCAGCATGGCCAGGGTGCCGGCGGCCATCACGGAGCTGGCGAGCAGGATGCGGATCAAGCGCCTGCGGTTCAGGATGCGTTCGCCGCGGGGCCGCGGTGGCGACCTCATCGCGTCCACGCTGACCGGGTCGACGCCGAGCGACATCGCCGGCGGGCCGTCCATCACGAGGTTGACGAACAGGATCTGCAACGCGGTGAACGGCGCGCCGCCGGCGATCCCGGTGAGCGAGGCGACAAGGAAGGTCACCACGAAGCCGAGTGCGGTGGAAACCTGGAACCGGGTGAAGTTGACGATGTTGGCGTACACGCCGCGGCCCTCGCGGACCGCGGAGACGATGGTGGCGAAGTTGTCGTCGGTGAGGACCATGGAGGCGGCTTCCTTGGTCACCTCTGTCCCGGTCCCCATCGCGACGCCGATGTCGGCCTTGCGCAGCGCCGGCGCGTCGTTGACGCCGTCGCCGGTCATGGCGACCACCTCGCCGCGTTCCTGCAACGCCCGGACAATCCTGATCTTGTGGCTGGGTGACACCCGGGCGACCACCCCGACGGTGTCCAGGCGGGCGGCCAGGGTTGCGGAGTCGTCGATCGCGTCGAGGTCGGCGCCGGTCACCGCTTCTCCCGGGATGCCGAGTTCGCCGGCGATCGCCCCGGCGGTGACCGCGTGGTCGCCGGTGAGCATCCGGACCTGGATTCCGGCGTCGCGGCACTCCGCGATGGCCTGCCGGGCCTCCGGCCGGGGCGGGTCGACGATGCCGACGAGCGCAACCAGCACGATCCGGTCGAGCATCTGTTTCGGGTCCTGTGGCGGGGCGAAGCCGTCGGCCGGGAAGTCCTTGGTGCCGACGGCCATCACCCGCATGCCTCGGGCGGCCAGCGAGGTGTTCGCCGCGTCGTAGCGGTCGCGGGCGGTGTCGTCGAATGGCAGGACATCCTCGCCGCCGAGGTACCGGTCGGCCCGTGCGGAGAGCACGTCCGGTGCACCCTTGACGAAGCAGCGGACGATGCCACGGCCGTCCGCGTCGATCCAGGCGTGGAAGGTCGCCATGAACTTGTAATCGGAGTCGAACGGGATCTCCAGCAGCCGCGGGCGTTGGTCGCGCACCGCCGCCACGTCGATGCCGCCCTTCTCGGCCAGCACCACCAGGGCGCCCTCGGTGGGGTCGCCCACGATCTCGTCGTCACGCAGCACCGCCTCGCTGCACAAGGCCATGGCGAGCAGCGCGTCGTCGAGCGTGGCCGGCGGCTTGGAGCCGTCGGTGGTGCGAATCCGGCCGTCGGTGGAGTAGCCCTCGCCGGAGACGGTGAAGCGGCGGACGGCGAGTACGACCTCGCGGGCGGTCATCTGGTTGAGCGTCAGCGTGCCGGTCTTGTCGGTGCAGATCTGCGAGGTGCTGCCCAGCGTCTCCACCGACGCGAGCCGTTTGACGATGGCACCGCGCCTGGCGAGCCGGCCGGTGCCCATGGCGAGCGTGAACGCCACCACCGCCGGCAGCCCTTCCGGGATCGCCGCCACGGCCAGCGACACCGCGCTGACGAACAGCGCGTGGAACTGCTGGCCGCGGATCAGGCCGAGGACGAACACGACCGCGATGACCGCACCGGCGATGACCGCCAAGGTCCGGCTCAGCGCGTTGATCTGCCGTTGCAGCGGCGTCAGGCCGGGCTTCGCGCGGTGCAGCAGGTCGGCGATGCGACCCATCTCGGTGTGCATACCGGTGGCGGTCACCACCATCTCGCCCCGGCCGCGGGTGACCTCGGTGTTCATGTAGACGACGGTGAGCCGGTCGCCCAGCGACGCGTCCGGGCCGACCTGCGCAACGGCAGACTTGGCCACCGGATGCGACTCGCCGGTCAGCATCGACTCCTGGATGTGCAGCGACGTCGACGCCAGCAGTCGGCCGTCCGCCGGTGCCCGGTCGCCGGCCTCCAACACCACCACGTCGCCGGGCACCACCTCGCCGGCGTCGAGCCGCAGGATCCGCCTGTCGCGGCGGACGGTCGCGGTGGTCACGCTCAGCTTGCGCAGCGCCTCGAGCGACGCCTCGGCCCTGGCCTCCTGTACGTAGCCGATGGTGGCGTTGAGCAGCACTACCAGCGCGATCGCGATCGGTGTCTCCCACTCGCGGCTGACCAGCAGCGACACGATAGCGGCGACCAACAGGATGACAATCAGCAGGTCCTGGAACTGGCGCGCGAATGCCCGCCAGCGCGGCTCCTTCGGCGCCTCGGCGAGCCGGTTCGGCCCGTGTCGTTCGCGCCGACGGTCCGCCTCCGCGCTCGGCAGGCCCCGCTGGGGGTCAACATCGAGTTCCCGTACGACGTCAGCCGCCGGGCAGGCGTGCCATGGCGTGGTCGCCGATGTGATCCCGCTCATCGCCTTATCCTTCCCCAGCGATCCGCGGATGTGCGCCCTGTTCCGGTCCCGGCGGCGCAGGTCCCCGCACGTCTCCGCGTGGCCCACAGACACTCCGCCCGAGCCGACCGGCCGGTCCACGCCAGGCCTGACGGCGCGATACTGGGGAGATCGACATGGGGAAGCCGACAAGGAGGCCAGCGACATGGTGGAACCCACCAGCGTCCGGGTGATTGCGGGGTACGACGGCTCCCCGTCCGCGACCGCAGCGATCGAGACCGGCGCGAAGCTGTTCCCCGGTGCCCATGCGTGGATCACTCACATGTGGACGCCGCCGTTCGCCAGCGGGGAGATCCGCCGGCGCCTGTGGCGGGGCACCGACCATCTCAACGAGTTCGCCGCGGCCATCGAACGTGAGGGCCAGTTCGAAGCGGATCGGGTGGCCGCGGTCGGCACCACCTTGGCCCGCGCCGCCGGGTGGGACGCCGAACCGCTTGTGGAGCGCAGCTACGGGGGCGAGGGACTGCAGCTCACGCAGCTCGCCGACAAGCTGCGCCCGGACGTGGTGCTGGTCGGCTCCCGCGGCCTGGGCGGCGCGGTAGCGGTCCTGGGCAGCGTGTCCGACATGGTGGTGCACTACAGCCCGGTTCCCGTCCTGGTCTCGCCGCATCCGCTGTTGATAGCCGAGCACGCAGCCCTTGCCGGCGGTCCGGCTGTGGTCGGCTGGGACGGCTCGGACGGCGCACGTACCGCGCTTGCCGCCGTCGAACGACTGCTCCCACACCGGGACCGGCTGCTCGTCGCGGTGGGCGACGGCACGGCGGACGAGCCGGCGACAGCGGGCCGGGAACTGGTCCGCCTGCCGGCCGGCCGCGGCGCGTCCGCGCGGGCGGTGGCCGACGTCCTGATCGGGCACGCCCGCGAGCGGAGCGCGGCACTCGTGGTGGTGGGCTCGCGCGGCCGCTCGGCGATCCGGGAGATCCTGCTCGGCAGCGTGGCGATGGCGACGCTGCACCATGCGCACCGACCGGTCCTTGTGGTTCCGGGCAACCGCTCCGGTAATGGGTGAGCCGAGCGGCATCCACTCCCGGCCGGGCTGCGCGAGCCGGCTACCGGGTGTTGATCAGCGCTGCCTCGGGCGCTCGCCGACGTAGTTCGTCGGAGGGTTGATGGTCATGCTCTCTCCCCTTCGGTCGTGAGCGGCGGCGGCTGCCGCAGTTGGTTGACCTGGCTGCGGACGGTGGATTCCGTGTCAGGTAGAGCGTTACGGGTGTCCAGGTGTGAGCGGTGATTTCGACGCGGCACCGTGCGCGACACGTGTGCGGCGGCCGTCCCTTGGCGGGCGCCGTCTACCACCACGTGTTCATCGGCTCCTCCTCTGGTTCGCGATACGGATCCGCCGGGGTTGGCGGTTGCTGCAGGACACCGCCAAGGTCCACCGACGCACCTGCCGCTGTGGATTGACCACCGCGTGGCCGTATACACGCCGGATGGCGATGTTGCGGCCGGCTATCAGGGCGCCGATTCCCGCACAATCGAGGAACGTCACCCCCGCCAGGTCGACCGCGACGTCGACCGGGTGCGGCGCAAGCAGCGTGTCCTCGATGGCGGCTCGCAGCACACCGGCGGTGAGCAGGTCGACCTCACCGACAGGGGTCAGCGTGACGACCCGGTCGCCGACAGAGTGACGGGACAGCGAGAAGCGCATCGCCGGCCTCCGTTCCGTGCGGTTGTGCCGAGTTCGTGTCGCTGCATCAGAGGTGACCGGCCGGTCACCCGGTCCGCTTGAGCTGGCACGGCACGCAGAACCGGGTGTGCGGCAGAATTTCCAGCCGTTGCAGCGGGATGTCGATGGCGCAGCGTTCGCAGGTTCTGTAGCTGCCGTCGGCCATACGCCGCAGCGCCTGCGCGGTGTCGGCCACCACCTGGCGGGACGAGACGATCAGCGCTTGAAGGATGTCGCGCTCGATGTCCGGCCCTTCCTGAAGGCGGACTCGAGGTGACCGTCGTCCTCAATCCGCAGCCCGCACCCGGCTCGCTGGCCTCGACGATGAGAACGGTGAAGCCTTTTACCTCATCCCGGTGAATACACCCTCATCCGCGCCTGCGCGGCCGGTCATCGTCGGCGCCGAACTCAGCGCATCGGTGGGCCGCTTACAGGTCGTTTCCGGCGTAGGACAGGTTGAAGCTCTTATTGGCCAGGGGGAAGTCGGGGACGATCGCGCCGCCGAGTGCGACGGGCAGGGCGGGCCAGTTGAAGAACGACGGGTCGACGATCTTCACGCGGACCAGGCGCCCGCCGGTTTCCAGTTGGACGCGGTGGACGATCGTGCCGCGCCATCCTTCGGCGATGCCCACCCCAGAAGACCCCGACCCGCCCACCGACGGGGCGATCGACGACGATGCCCCCCCGAGCAGACGGTTGATCAGGTCAATGGAAGTGGCGATCTCGTCGGTGCGGACTTGGAAGCGGGCCAGGACGTCGCCGTCGATCTTGGTGGCCACGGGGAAGTCGCCAAGGTCGACGAAGGGGTGGTCGCGGCGCGCGTCACGGTCCAGTCCGCTGGCGCGTGCGACGTAGCCGAGGGTGCCAAGGTCGTGGGCGGCCTGGGTGGTAAGGATCGCGGTGCCGGTGAACCGGTCGGCCACCACCGTGTGTCCGAGGGCGAGCGCCGCGATCTCGGCGGCGTCGGCGGCGATGGCGGCCAGGTCGTCCGGGTCGGGCAGCGCGCGCAGTGTGACCCCGCCGAGCGTGATCCCACCGCGCAACAGCCGATGCCCGGTGACCTGAGCGTTGATCCGCAGCAACCGCTCGCGGACGCGCCCTGCGTGCGCGTGCAAGATCCCGTACGCGACGTCGTTGCACAGCGCTCCGAGGTCGGTGACATGGTTGTAGAGGCGTTCGAGCTCCAGCAGCAGGGCCCGGCCGCGCTGCGCCTGTTGCGGCACGTCAGTGCCGGTGGCCGCCTCGATGGCCAGGCAGTACGCCAAGGCGTGGCCGACGGTCGTGTCACCGCTGACCCGCTCGGCCAGCGGCAGCCCCTCGGCGGGCGTACGGCCCTCGAAGAGCTTCTCGATACCTTTGTGCACAAACCACAGCCGGGCTTTCAGCTTGAGAATCGTCTCGCCGACGACGGAGAATCGAAAATGGCCCGGTTCGATCAGCCCGGCGTGCACGGGCCCAACGGGAATCTCGTACACCCCGGGTCCTTCCACGGTGACGAACGGGTAGGGGCCCTCCGGGTCGCCGAAAGCGGGCGTGGGCCCGGCGTCGGCGCGCATGGGATACCAGCCGCGCGGCCAATGATGGTGGCGGACCAGTCGCCGCGGGCGAGGATGCCCCAGTGGGGTGATGCCGAACAGGTCGCGCATCTCTCGCTCGAACCGGCCCGCTGGGAATGAGATCGCGGCCAGGCTGGGCACCGCCGGCTCGGCCGCCGCAAGCCGTAGGCGCAGCTCGGTGCGACGGTCGGGTCCGGCGGCGGCGAACAGGTAGACCACGGTGAATCCATCGGCTTCTTGTTGGGCCGAGACCAGGGCCAGGCGGTGTCCGCCGTCCAGCAGGCCGGCCGCCTGGTCGATCAGTTCGCCCGGTTGGATGTCCACGATCACGGGGTTCCTCCGGCGATGGTGACGGCGGCGCGCAGGACAGGGGCGAGCGGGCCCAGGGTGACGCCGAGGATCGCGCACGCGCCCAGGCCCGCCAGCATCGCGAACACCGGCGCGCGGGCGACCGGGGTGGCCTCCGCGCCGGCCTGTGCCGGGCCGGTCCCCAGCAGCATGCGCCGTCCGTGCCGCCCCATGGCGCCGACGATGATCAGCATGAGCAGCAGGCCGGCGGCCATGACCCAGCCGAGCCCGGCCGCGAATCCGGCCCGTACGATGCCGAGTTCGCTGGCGAACAGGCTGAAGGGCGGCAACCCCACAATGGCCACCAGCCCGGCGGCGAATGTCGCGGCCACAATCGGGGCACGCGTGGCCAGGCCGCGTACCGCGTCGACGCGGGTGCTGCCCACGGCCTGGCTGATCTGCCCCGACGACAGGAACAGCGCCGACTTGCCGAGGCCGTGGCCGAGAACGTGCAGCAGCAGGGCGGCGGTGGCGAGCCTGCCGCCGATCGCGGCGGCCAGCGCGAGAAGACCCATGTGCTCGATGCTGGAGTAGGCCAGCATGCGCTTGTAGTCACGCTGGGCCAGCAGCAGCGCCGCGGCCACCGCGAGCGAGGCGAGACCGGCGGCGACCAGCAGGACGCGCATGGCGGTCTGACCCAGTGCCGCGTCTGTGATCACCTTCACGCGCAGGATCGCGTAGAACGCCACCGACAGCAGCACGCCGGACATCAAGGCCGACACCGGAGCCGGAGCCTGGCTGTGCGCGTCGGGCAGCCAGGCGTGCATGGGCGCCAGCCCGGCCTTCGTGCCGAACCCGAGCACGAGCAGCACGGCCGCGATCCGCATCACGCCGCCGTCCAGGCCGGCCGCGTGGGCGGCCAGGGTGGCGCCGTCCAGCGCGTACGCGGCCGGGACGTGCGCGTGCAGGGCGGCGTAGTGCGTCACGACGATGCCGAGGAAGGCGAGCGCGATCCCGACCGAGCAGATGACGACGTATTTCCAGGCCGCCTCGGTCGCCTGCCTGGTCTTGCGGAACCCGACGAGGAACGCGGTGAGGATGGTGGTGGCCTCGACCGCCACCCACATCACGCCGAGGTTGGAGGCCAGTACGGCCAGAGCCATCGCGGCGATGAACCCCTGGGTGAGCACGCCGTATCGGCGGGTGGCGCGTGGCCCGGTGTGCCCGCGCGCGACTTCGGCGGCCAGATAGGAAGGGCCGGCCAGCATGGCCGGCACGGCCACCGCGCCGATCACGATCAGCATGAAGACGCTGAGCGAATCGGCGCGCAGCAGCCCCCAGGCCACCTCACCAGGCCCGGTGGCGGCAAGCGCGATCGCGGACGCCAGCAGCAGGATCGCGGCGGCCGCTCCGAACCAGGCGGTCACCCTGTTCCAGCCGAGCAGGGCGTATCCGCACGCGGCCAGCGCCGGGATCCCGATCGGAGCGGCCGCCAACCAGGTCATCAGTGTCATGGGTGTCATCAGTCGTGCAGCTCCCGCAACTCATCCAGATCCGTCCCGCCGAACGCGGCCCGCATGCGGGTGGTCAGCACCTGCAGGACCAGCGCCGCCAGCAGCACATCGAGCGACACACCCAGCTCGACCACCAGCGGGACGCCGCTCGTGGTCAGGAACGCCGTCGCGGTGATCGCGTTGTCGATCAACAGGAATCCCACCACCTGCGACAGCGCCCGCCGCCGAGTGACCAGGACGAAGAACCCGACCAGGAGCACCGTCAGCGCGACCGGGACGGCCTGGGTGGCGGGGGTGGGCGACAGCCGTATCAGAGGCTGGGCGACGGCGTAGGCGAGCATGGCAAGCGCCGCGGCCACCAGCAACGAGGTGGCGACGTTGACCAGCGGCTGGGTTTCCCTGCCCTCGCCGCTCGCGGCCAGGGCGCGGCGCATCAGATACGGCAGCAGGCCGGCGCGCAGCACGCCCACCCCGACGCCGACCGCGATGAGCTCGGCGTCGGCCTGATGCACGCCGAGCAGCACCACGACCGCGGCCAGGGCCATCCCCTGCAGCGCGAACAGCCCGACGATGGCCATCAGGTCGCGCCGCCAGAGCACCAGCACACCAGCCAGCAGGAACGCGCCGCAGCCCAGATCCAGCAGCGGCACATACAGGCCTTCACTCATCACGATCGCCGCCCTAGCCCAGGAAGAACGAGGCCGAGACGGCCAGCAGAGCCATCAGGAACGACCCGGCGAGCAACTCGGGCACCCGGAACAGGCGCAGTTTGGCCATGAACACCTCACCGGCCGCCAGGAGTGCCCCCAGCACGGCCACCTTGATCACCAATATCAGCGCGGCCAGCGCGACCGCGGCCAGCCCTGCGCCCACGCCGGCAATGCCCCATGGCGCGAACAAGCTCGCCAGCAGGCCGAGCAGCACACCCAGCCGAGCGGCGGACGCCCACTCGATCAGCGCCAGGTCCGGACCCGCGTACTCCAACACCATCGCCTCATGGATCATCGTCAGCTCGAGGTGGGTCGCCGGGTTGTCCATCGGTATGCGACCGGTCTCGGCGATCGTGACGATGGCGAGCGCCGCCGCGGCGAACAGGCTCACCGGCGAGACCACGTCGAGCGGATCTTCGGCCGTGCGCGTGACGATCGCTCCCAGGTTGGTGGATCCCACCCGCACGGACAACGCGAAGATCGACATCAGGATCGTCGGCTCGACCAGCGCGAGCACGGTCATCTCCCGGCTGGCGCCCATCCCGCCGAACGCCGTGCCAGTGTCGAGCCCGCCCAGCGCCAGCGCCACCGAGCCGAGCGCGAGCAGCGCTACGACGGCGAACAAATCTCCGACACCCGCCAGCGGGGACGTGGTGCCCGTCAAGGGCACCACCGCCGCCACGACGAGCACGGTCGCCGCTGCCACCAGCGGCGCGAGCCGGAACACCCACCCCGTTCCCTGCGGGGTGATCGGCTCCTTGCGGGCGAGCTTGCGCAGATCACGCCACGGCTGGAGGACACCTGCGCCGGCTCGGCCTTCCAGCCGGGCCCGTACCTGCCGCATCATGCCCGTCAGCAGCGGCGCCCCGGCCACCACCAAGACGATCTGCACAGTGATCTGCACAGCGACCTGCACCGGAGTGATCATCGGAGCACCGCCAGCACGACCAGCATCCCGATCAACGCGTAGAACCCGTACGCCAGGTAGCGGTGCACGCTGCCGTTGGCCAGCCCACGCACCGATCGGCCGACGCCGTCGACCGCGGCGAGCAGCGGCGCGTACAGGCGGCGTTCGACCCGATCGGGCACCCGGGCGTGGAAGGCGACCCGCTCCACCAAATAGGCCGACTCCCTGGCCGGCGTGACATCGACGTCGGTCTCCGGGGCCAGCACGTCGTCGAAGACTCGCTGCAGGGGCTCGGCAAACGATGTCGCGGTGTACTCCATGCGGGCCGACATCGGACCGGCTCCGCAGTCCCACAACCTGGCGACGCGCCGCGCCCGCCGCGCGGCCAGCAACCGTACGGTGCCCAGCACCGCGACCAGGGCCACCACCAGTGAGCCGGCGATCAGCAGCGGCGACAGCACCCCCCGCACCCCGGCCAGCGCAAGGGTGACGGCCCCCGACACCAGACCGGGCGGCGTTTGCGGGAAGGCGACAGCCGCGGCCGAACCCACCGCGGGCAGCGCCAGCGCCGGAACGACGGCCAGCGCGAGACAGGCGACGGCCGCCAACCCCATCCCGGCCAGCATCGACGGCGGACTCTCGGTCGCCCGCTCGGCCCCCACGCCGCGTGGGCGAGCCAGAAAGCCGACGCCGAACGCCTTCACGAAGGTGGCCACCGCCAGTCCCGCCGACAATGCGATCACCGCGACCGCCAGTGGCATGGTCACCGCCCCCGCCACCCCGGACAGAGGTGACACGCGGATCAGGCTCTGCAACAGCAGCCACTCGCTCACGAAGGCGTTGCCGGGCGGCAGCGCCGACGCGCACAGCGCGCCGATCGCGAACAGCACGGTTGTGTGCGGCATCCGCGCGCGCAGGCCACCCAGCGCGTCCAGGTCCCGGGCGCCGGTGGCGCGCAGCACCGATCCGGCGGCCAGAAACAGCAACGTCTTGAATCCCGCGTGGTTGACCACGTGCAACAACGCCGCCGTCAACGCAAGCCCCGCCAGCGCGGGAGCGCGCGATGCCGCGAAGAACCCAGCCGCGCCGACCCCGACCAGCACCAACCCCATATTCTCCGTAGTGGAGTAGGCCAGCAGCCGCTTGAGGTCGGACGTGACCACCGCCTGCAGGATGCCGTACAGAGCCGACAGGGCGCCGGCGGCCAGCACGACCAGCCACCACCACGCCGGCCCGCCGCCCAGCAGATCCAGCCCGACGCGGACGATCCCGTAGCAGCCCATGTTCACCATGGCCGCGCTCATCAGCGCCGACACATGGCTCGGCGCCTCGGGATGCGCCCGCGGCAGCCACACGTGCAGCGGTACGATACCCGCCTTGGACGTGAAGCCCGCCAGCGTCACCACGAACACCGCGTTCCGCAGCCCAGGGGGTAGTTCGGCGGCGCGCAACTGGTCGAAGGACTCCCCCGCCGCGCCGGCCGCGAAGAGCGCGAGCCCGGCCAAGATCGCCGCGAACCCGAGATGGGTCATCACGGCATACCACAATCCCGCCCGGCCGACCTCGGCCCGGCGCCGATGCTCGGCCAACACCAGCAGCAGCGACGTCAGCGCCATCAACTCCCAGGCCAGCAACAGCGTGCTCACGCTCGCCGCCGCGGGGACCAGCACCATCGCCCCCACGAACAGCGGCACCGCCGCCTGCACCCCACGGCTGTCCAGCCGATGCCCCGGGGTCCGCGCGTAGCCGATCCCATACACGGCCACGCACACCGACACGCCCCCCGTGACCGCCATGAACAGGCCGGCCAGCGGATCGATCGACAACCGAACCCCGGCCAGCGGCAGCACATCCGGCAGCCAGGCACTCCACCGGCTCCCCACCACCGACGCCACACCTGCCGTCGCCGCGGCAAGGCCCGCCGCCACCGTGCCGGCTCCCGCCACCCATGACCGCGGCCAGACCAGACCGCCGATCGCTGCCAGCGCACACAACGCCAAGGCGGCCGCGAACAGCCATCCCACCAGGCTCATCGGCCGGTCAGCCCACGCAACGCCGCGACGATCGCCGTCGGCTCCGGCGGGCAGCCCGCCACTTCGACGTCCACAGGAACCACGTCACCGACCGCACCGACCACGCCGTACGCCCCGGCGAACACCCCGCAACCGCGCGCGCAGTCCCCCAGCGCGACCACCAGCCGCGGCTCGGACACCGCCTCGAACGTGCGCCGCAACGCCACCTCCATGTTGCGCGTCACCGGCCCCGTCACCAGCAACGCGTCCGCGTGCCGCGGGGACGCGACCAGCCGGACCCCATAGCGCTCGCCGTCGTAGACCGGGCCGAACACCGACCCGATCTCCACCTCGCAGCCATTGCACGAACCCGCGTCCACATGCCGGATCTGGATCGACCCAGCCAACTCCGCCGCTGCCGCCGGGACCTCGGCCGGCACACGCGCCGGCGCGGGCTCGGCAACCCGCCCCGTTTTTCTGATCTTCCGCCACAAACCCGGCATCAAGGACTCCGCTTCCTACAGCACCTGATCCGCCACTGCGCCACTGGTCATCGCGGACCGGGCTGCTCGGCCTCCAGCTCGGCCAGCAACCCCTCCTGACCCTTGATCATGTCGGTCAGGATCCGGCGCGCCGCCCGCAGCAGCTCGGCCACGTCGCTGCTGGACAGCGCGTACACCACGGTTGAGCCCTCACGCGTTGCGGTCACGATCCCCGCCCGCCGCAGCACCCCCAGCTGCTGTGACAGGTTCGACGCCTCGATGTCGATCTGCGCGAGCAGATCCCGCACCGGCAACGGGCCATCCTGCAGCAGCTCAAGAACCCGGATCCGGACCGGATGGCCCAGCGTGCGGAAGAACTCTGCCTTCGCCTGATACAGCGGAACCGGCATCGCTCACCCCACCTGCCCGGAATCCGGCTGCGTCTCCGCTGCGAGGTCCGCGGCGTGCTCGATCGCCACGCCGTGCTCTTCGGCTAGGCGCAACATCTCCTCCAGATCCGCCGCGTATGCCTGCGCGCCGTAGGTGTCGCCGGACTCCCGCGCGAGACGCAACGCATCACGGGCCTCACGCACCCGGCGCCGTACACCCTCAGCGAAATCGACCACGCACATCCTCCAGCCCCTACCGATCTGGCGAATGTATCATGTATTAAATTGAAGACTTCTTCAAGTCATGTATCCGCACATTGCTTCTCGCAGGCCGACCTGGCCGACGGCTCGGCGCCATACCAACCGATCAACGCGAATGGGCCGGTCGGCGCATGAGCGTCTCGGAGGGATGCCGCCTGCCATGGGAGTAGGGGCCAGGCGGGCGGATGCATCAGACCGTCCGGGGTAGCCGCGACGCGGCGCGGCGGGAACTGGATGAGGTGAAAGCCGCCATTGCCGCGTGGCCGGGCTCGACTGGCGAAGTACCCGGATGCGGGCCGTCCGCCGTGACGTCGGCTCGGCGCATGGCGTCCTGACGCTATGCGCCGTGGCGACATCGCAGGCGCCTGGGTCTGTACGGACGATGATCAACGGGGGTCCGGCGAAACTTCCCACCGCCGATTCAGCGGGCTGATCATGGCTTTGCGACGGCGTCCCGGGCCGCGCCGGCAATCCGATCGCGCCCGCAGGACCCGTTCGGCCGAGTTGTCGATGACAGCCGACCAACAGATGTAACTTATTGCGATCGATGCGATACTGAAAGTATTCCCGACGGCGGCGCGGCAGGAGTGGCTCCGCCGCCGGGGGCACAGGCGCATTCACGGCGAACTGGCCGGCCTGGGCTACACGCTTGCCGCCGGCACGGTATGGCTGTCTTGAAGCGGGCCGGTGTCGATCCCGCGCCACGCCGGACCCGGGCCGACCTGGAAGCAGTTCCTCACCGCCCAGGCGAAGATGATGCTGGCCTACGACTTTTTCACCGTCGACACGGTGTTCTTCTAGCGGATCTACGTGCTGTTCGTGATCGAGCCGGTCACCCGCCGTGTGCATCTGGTCGGTGTCACCGCGAACCCGACCGGAGCATGGGTCACTCAACGGGCACGCACCCTCCTCATGGACGCGGTGTTCACCTCCATCGGCGTACGGATCATTAAGACGCCTCCCTCAGCGGATGATCAACGAATACACCCAGGTCGCATAGCCAAACCCACGGCCCGGGCGGTAGGTATTACCGCGACGCGCCTGCGCGTTCCAACAACTCGGTGGTCGCCTCCCACAGGCGCCGCTCCCGGTCGCGGTCGTGGGCGACCGGCTGCACCTCGGTCAGCTTGGTCTTCACCACGAACGCGCCCTCGCGCAAGTGCGCCCACTTGTCGTCGAGGGCCATCGCGGCCAGCAGTGGCCCCGAGTGTTGCGGTGTCGACACGCCGGGGACACGCCCCAAGGCGCGGCTCATCGCCTGAACCGCCTCGGGGGTGCCACGGCCCAGCGCGGTGCCGGGCATCCATCCCGGTTCGAACACCGACACGTTGATCCCGGCGCCGACGCGACGCTGCAGCTCATGGGCGTAGTACAGGATCGCCAACTTGGCGTTGGAGTAGGCGAGGCCGGACGCGGTCATGCCCGGGGCCTGCTCAGCGGTGGCGGGGCGGGCGAGCTCGACGGGATCGGCCCACTTGGCCTCGGGCACGCCCAGCAGCTTGCGCCAGAAATTGGCGTGATAGGTGTTCGAGCCGAGCAGCACGACCCGCGCTGGGGCGATGAACGAACCAAGCAGGTCGCTGATGAGCTGAGCGTGGGCAAGGTAGTTGACGGCGAAAGTCATCTCGTAGCCATCGGGCGACGCCCGCCGGGTGTCGCTCGACATGGTGCCGGCGTTGGCGACCAGAGCGCGCAGCGGCCGTACGGCGCCGGCGGCGAGCAGGGCGCGCACGGTGGCCGCGGCGGCACGGACGTCGGCCAGGCGCGACAGGTCGCAGCCGATCTCGCGGACGCTGGCGCCGCGCGCGCGGGCCTCGTCGGCGACCGCCGTCAGGTCCCGCCCGGCGCGGCCGATCAGCAGCAGGTCGGGTCGCTGCCCGTCCGGGCGGTCGGCCATGGCCAGCACGGCGTGACGGCCCAGGTTGCGGGTCGGGCCGGTGATCAGAACGGTTCCGGGTTCGGTCATGGCCCCAGCCTGCGGGACCGGCCGGGCCGCAGCCAGTCGTCCGGTTTTCGTAGGACTGCCAGGGCCAGGACCAGCCGTGAAGATACGCGCAGAATGGAGAGCGTGGAAGCGTGGGAGTTCGGCCGGACGGTGCGCCGCTGGCGCGACCGGGTGGCACCTGAGGCCGTTGGTGTGCAGGTGAGCCGCCGGCGCCGGGCCAGCGGGTTGCGCCGCGAGGAGTTGGCCGCGCTCGCCGACATCTCGGCCGACTACCTGACCCGCCTCGAGCAGGGGCGGGCGACCGCGCCGTCGGCGCAGGTCGTGGAGTCGCTGGCCCGGGCGCTGCGCTTGTCCGACACCGAACGCGACCTGCTCTACCGGCTGGCCGGGCACGCCGCGCCCGGCCCGGGCATCGTGCCGTCGCGGGTCACCCCGAGCGTGCAACGTCTGCTCGACCGGCTGTCGCACACTCCGGTCGTCGTGTACGACGCCAGCTGGACACTCGTGCTGGCCAACGCGCCCTACGACGCGCTCATGGGCGAGACGACCACCTGGCGCGGCCTGGAACGCAACGCCGTCTGGCGCAACGTCGCCCACCTGCCCTCGCGGGTCGTGCACACCCCGCAGGAGCAGGCCGACCACGAAGCCCGGCTCGTGGCCGATCTGCGCCTGACGGCTTCGCGCTACCCCGCTGACCGCACCCTGCGACGCTTGATCGACGACCTGGCCTCCGGCAGCCCGCGCTTCGCCGAACTCTGGGATGCCGAGACACCGCCGCCTCTAACCGACACGTCCAGACAAAGACCATCAACCACCCGGCGGTCGGCCCGACCACCCTCGACTGCGACACGCTGTTCGTCGCCCTGGACGACCTGCGCATCACCGTCTACACCGCCGAGCCCGGCACCGAGGACGCCGACCGCCTGGCCCTCGCCATCGTCCTGGGCACTCAGTCGCTACAGCTCTGACCACGAATGTTGGGGTGTTGGGTGATACGCCATCGGGCGTGTCGGCTTGCTTGGTGCAGTGAAGCACCACCGAGTACAAGATCCGGCCGACCTGGCGCCGGTGTGGCAGCTACTGGGCTACCCGCACCCATGGCGAGTGCCCACGGGTACGTATGCGGAGCAGGCCATGGCATCAGATCGATGAACGCCACCGCGCCAAAGACGCCAACGTCGCGCGACAGGGCGGTCAGCCATGTCCGGTCGGCGGGCTGCAGGAGTGGTCGCGTGATCTGCCGTCGCAGGACGGCGACTGAACCGTGTAGTGTGCCAATACTCATCCACGGTGGTTGACCTGCGGTTATCGTCGCTGCTCGTGCGCTTTCGCCTGCTGTATCTGATCTTCATCCGAGTCGTGGGCCGGCTGATTCTGCTGGGCCGCAGCAACGCAACCAAGGACGTGGAGATAAACGCATCCAAGGACGTGGAGATACTCGTGCTGCAGCATGAGGTGGCGGTGCTGCGCCGCCAGGTCGCTGTTCCGCGGCCGGACTGGGCCGATCGCGCGCGATCCTGGCCGCGCTCACCCGACATCTTCCGCGCTGGCTTCGGGCGCATCGGATCGTCACTCTGGGCACCCTGCCGGCCTGCATCGCAGACTGGTCAAGCGGCACTGGACCTACCCGCGCGGCACCGGTCGTCGCCGATCCCTGAGGAAGTGCGCGACCTGGTCATACGCTTGGCTACCGAGAATCCGCGGTGGGGATACAGGAGGATTCAGGGTGAGCTGATCGGCTTGGGGCATCGGGTGGAGGAGGGGACGATCCGCGGGATCTTGGCGGCGGCGGCGGGGCTTGGCTCGGCGCCCAGGCGTTCCCGCAGACCAGGTCGACCTCGTGTGGGATCGAGAGAACGAAAGTCAGCTGGCCGCAACGATCTTCACAGCTAACCAGTCTCGACCCGCGAGCACACAACGAGCCCACACCGGCCCGGCGGGTACCGTCGGCACGCCGTTTGTCTGGGTATCAAACGAAGAAACCCCAGCTCAAAGCTATGAGCTGGGGTTTCCGATAGGTGCGCCGCCAGGGACTCGAACCCCGGACCCGCTGATTAAGAGTCAGCTGCTCTAACCAACTGAGCTAGCGGCGCAAGCGACTCCGTTACCTTAGCAGGCTCGCGGTAGGGCTCGCACATCGGTATTGGCGAAGGTCAGAGGCGGGGGCTGGGTGCATGACTCGACCCGGCCGCTGGGGCGACCGGGTCGAGTGTCCGTCCGGACTTCGGAGTGCTGGCCCGGGGGCGGGTCCCGCCTCCGAGACCGGGCGGTGGGGGATTGGGGGAGTTGGGGGGTGGGGGTGGGGCCGCCCCTCGATGGGGGTCGCCCCCGGAGGACTGGGGGAGCCACGGATGTGGCGTGGAGGAGGGGT
>JAGFNW010000018.1:22015-192988 GCA_017592665.1 Streptosporangiaceae bacterium NEAU-GS5
TGGAGGAGGGGTGGGGGTGGGTGGGGGGTGGAATTGGTCTGTGGACTGAGGGGGTCAGTCGTTCCAGGCGCCGGCGGAGAAGGGGACGGGCAGGTCGCGCTTGCCGGGGCCGTTGCCCCACTTGGTGACGACGTATTCGATCTTGATGTGGCCGTCGCCGCCGTTGCCCTTGACGGTCAGGTTGTCGGTGTCCCACTTGCCGCCGGTCAGCTCGGCGAAGGTCTGGCCGTCGATGTCGAGCATGACGCCCTTGTCGGAGGGGACGCCCGGGCCGCGGTCGCCGATGAAGAACTTGGCCGTCTTGCCCTTATAGGTGACGTAGCCCTCGGTGCCGAGCGGCCAGCTGGGGCTGGAGAACAGGCCCTTCTGCATCGGCTTGCCGATGGCGGGCAGGCCGGTGTCGCCCTGACGGCCGGAGCTGTCGTCCCAGAAGTACGAACCGGTGGTGGACCCCTTGAGCAGGGTCCTGGTCGTGGTGGTCTGGGCCGGGCGGGTTCCGTCGTCGGTGTGGTACGTAGTCGTTGCCGACACGGGCGAGGCGAGGACGGCTGCGGCGCAGAGGGACGCGCCAGTGGCCGCGGTACCGATCAGAACGGTCAGAGTCGTGCATCGCTTCGGGGTGGTCATAGCAAGGGACTTTCTTGAGACAACAGGGACGCGATGGCATGTGAGCCGCAGGAAGTTCCGGCCCGGACAAACCTCAGGTGAAGGTCGCCACCGATCAGGTCACCAGTTGGTAACGAATAGGACTCTACCCACCAAGACATGACAAAGCAAGCAAAGAGGACAAAACGGGCAGGTCTGGGTAGGTCAAAGCCCGGTGTGGTAGGCGATAGCGAGGTCAAAAAAATCTTGAACGGGGTGCTCGGAAGCCCGTCTGAGCCGCTGATAGCCAGGTCAAAGGCGGCGGACTCGGCGAGGCCCAGGGAGTGCTAGGACCGCGCTCGCCGAGGCCTTGGCGTACGGGAACGTAAAGGGAGGGTGTGCAAAGTAGGGGTCAGCTCGACCGTGGGGCGTAGCGGACTTCGGTAAACGGCCAGGAAGTCCGCAGCCAGGCCGATACCGCCCGATAGAGCGCGCCGTCGAGGTGGGCGCGGTCGGCGCGGACCCAGGAGAGGACGTCGACGTCCGAGCCCGGCCGGCCGGGCGGGCGGAGGTAGACACAGCCGATGACGTCGCCGCCGGCCGGATCGAGGACGGTATAGGCAAAGGCGGCCCTGGTAGTGAACTCTTCGGCATGGTGGGTCAGGTCGGCCAGGTTTTCCGTGAGGGTCATCCCATCGGCCGGAGGCCAGGATCGCCCAGCGAAGCCGGGGGTCGTCCTGATGTGGTCGATGCTGCTCACCCAGGCCGCATGGTCGGACTCGTTGTGTTCTGGCCCGAGCGGCGCCAGCCGGAAGTCCTCGGTCACCAGCTCCACGGGCACGGCGAAGTCCTCGGGCACGAACATGGTCCCGACCGTATCGAGGATCCGCTTCAGCGCGCGAAGGCATTCCGCGGCGTCGCGGCGGCCGCAGTTCGGTGAGCGGCACCTGAGGGAGCGGCCGGCCTTGAGGGCGAGGTGATCCGACGCTGCCGCCCGCCGCTGTCGGAACCTTGGCCGCGTTTCCAAGGGCACCCGAATAGATCGGATGAATGCCGCAAGTCACGTCCGCCGTTTCAATCCTTACTGAGAGGGTTGTCGCCGATTGCACCGACTTCGGGGTTGTCGGGCGGTGGGATGCGTGCCAAAATGACGCCATCGCCTAATAGCAAAGAATCTTTCCAGTTAGCCTCACCGAGGGTCCCGGCCTCGGCTGTTTGAGCTGCATTCATCCGAGCATTTTGGGGACTTCGTGAGAATGCTGGCGATATCAGACATCCCGCTTTTCGTGGTGCTCCGGACGCGCCATCCCACGATCGACGGGCGGCTGGTGGAGCGCCCGCTGGTCGAGGCGGCGTCGCCATGACGATTCGCGCGTACGCCACGGCGACCTCGTGCGCACAGGGCGAAGCGCTGGAGTTCCGCCTTGACGCCCGGTGGGCCGGGGTCAGCGTCCACGACGCGACCAACGACCGGCTCATGCTGGCTACGTCCGTCGCCGGTCCGGTGTGGACGCTCCCGGTCCCGGAGGACTGGCCGAGTTCGCTCTACCGGGCCCGTTTCGTGGCCGGGCCGCCCGAGCCGGACGTGCTGATCCCGCGCGCCACCGGCGAACTGCCGGGCGTCGGCGTCTCGCCGGACGACGAGGTCTATTTCGTGGTACGGCCGGCCGTGCCCGGCGCGACCTCGCCCATCCTCGTGTCGATCCCGTTCGCCACCTGGCAGGCGTACAACCGGGCGGGCATTCCCGGCGAGAGCGTCTACTGGAGCGAACAGCCTGATCGGGCCGCTCGCGTGACCTTCGACCGGCCGGGCGGCGGGCCGCCGCCGGAGCGGTGGGAGGACGGCATGCTCCGGTGGTTCGAGCCGGCGGGTTACCCGGTCGAATACTGCTCAGGCTTCGACCTCTCGGCCGACCTGCTGGCGGGATATCGGCTGCTGATCATCAACGGACACGACGAATACTGGTCGGCCGACATGCGCGACGCCTGCGAGGACTTCGCCCGGCGCGGCGGCAACATCGCCTTCTTCGCGGGAAACACCTGCTGGTGGCAGATCCGCATGGAAGGACGGACCATGATCTGTCACCGCGACCCACTGGCCGATCCGGTCGACGACCCGGCGTTGACGACCGCCGAATGGTCGAGCGCCCCGGTCAACCGCCCCGAGAACGCCTTGACCGGCGTGAGCTTCCGCCATGGCGCCGGCACATGGGGCCCGGAGATGGGGTTGATGCGCGAGGAGTCCTACACGGCGCGGTTCGCCGGGCACTGGGTGTTCGAGGGCACCGGGTTGACCGACGGCGACAAGTTCGGCCAGGGCGCGCTCGGCTATGAGACCGACGCGGCCGAATTCGAGGAGATCCTCGGGGTGCCCCGGGTGACCTGCCGGGACGGCACCCCGCCGTCGTTCGTCGTACTCGCCACGGCCGACCTGCGGCATTGGAGCGCGTACGGCCAGGGCGGCTGGGCCACGATGGGCGTGTTCACCCTCGGCCGGGGGACCGTGTTCAACGCGGCGACCGTCAACTGGGGCAACACCCTGCACGACCCGGTCGTGGAGCGGATCACACGGAACGTCATCGACCGGTTGTCCAGGCCGGGCCGAACAGCGGGCCGTACAGAGGGACGTACAGGGTGGGAGGTCATCGGCCCGGTCGGCGACCTGCGCGCGCTTGCCGCCGCGGGATCGCGCCTCTACGCGGTGAACGCCGACGGCGAACTGCTCACCCGCGAACTGTGCGGCCAGAACCTGCGCTGGCAGCCGATCGGCGCGGCCTGCGGCGTACGCTGCCTGGGCATCCCACGCGAGGCCGCCGCCGGCCTCGGCACGGGCCTCTACGGAGTGACCGGCTCGGGCCTGCTCCGCTACCGCGAGGCGACCCCCGGCCCAGCCGAATGGACCGACGTCGGACCGGCACCACCTGGCACGATCGCCCTGGCCGCGCAGAACAACACGTTCTTCGCCGCCACCGCCGATGGGCGGCTGTGGGCCATGCCGTTCACAGCGCTGCCCGTGTGGAGCGAGATCGGCGACTCGGCCACCGCCGTCTGCCTGAGCGGCGCCAACGGCCGCCTGTACGCCCTGGGCGCCGACCACCACATCCGGACCCGCCTTCCGGTGATCGGTCCAGCCGCATGGTCCGGCCTCGGCGACGCCCCCGGCGCCACCGTCCTTGCCGCCTACGCCGGCCGTCTTGTTTCCGCCGGGACTGCTCAACCAGTGCGCTGGCGTCCAGCAGCAGGCCCCTGGCCATGACGGGCCGTGTTCATCGGCTGCGCTTATAACGGGCTGTGCCGTCGCCGGAACAGAAGACCGGTCCCGGCAGCGGCCGCGAGCAGCAATCCGCCCAGCACGAGAACCCGTCCATCCAGCCCGGCCTCGCCACCCCCGCCGGTAGCCACCCCACCCGCCGGCATCGGACTCGCCGTCTCATCCGCTTCATCGGACTCCGCCGCGCTCGCCGCCGGAGTAGGCGTCGCAGACGGGCTGGTCGACGTCCCCGCTCCGCCAATGTTCAGGGTGTCAGCCTTCAGGCTGTCCTTGCCCTGCGGGTCACAGTGGATCTGTGGGCTGTTTTCCGTGGCTCCGACATTGATGGCGCCTGGCCTGACGGTCGCCGTGCCCGCGTCCTGGGATGTCGTGTGCAGCGTGACGGACTCCGGCAGCGGGATCGTCTCACCGACCCCGATCTGGCCGAGTTCGCTACCGTCGCTGGTGGCTGATGTCAGACCCGGGTGACCACTGATGCCGGCGTGGACGTAGAGCTTGGCCCCAGCGACGAGCCCGGCGGCCGGAACCTTCAAGGAGGCACCGTCGACGTAGGAGCCGGTCCAGGCTATGGACATTTGCTGATTCGGCACGGCGTCGGTCGGCATGGTCAGCATGACCGAGACTTTGACGGTCTGGTGTGTCTCAGGGCCCGAGGTCATGCAGTCGTACTGCACGACGTTGGTTTCGGCGATGGACACGGGGGTGCGGGCTGAGAGGGCGACTCCGGTCAGGATTGCGACGGAGAGGACCGTGCGTACTCGCATGGCGACTCCTCGAGCAGTCGGGGACCTAGATGGGACGGGCCGGGCCGCGACTTGGTTGACCTATTTTCGCCACGCTTTGAGGACGTCCGCGTCGGAAGGGGTGCTCAGGAGGTTGTGGGTGATGAAGCCGTCCAGGTCGGGGTAGCCGGGCGCGGCGGCGCGGAAGGCGCGCCCGGCCGCGTCGAGGTCGTAGTCGGTGCGGCGCAGCGTGACGTCCGGCCCGAGCAGCGCCCAATAGGCGCCCGTGCCGCCGAACGGCATGCCGACGCTTCCCGAGTTGACGAAGCGGCGGCGATCGGCGAGGCGGTCGAACGGCATGTGCGTGTGCCCCAGCAGAACTGTGGCCTCCTCGGTCTCGGCGAACGCCGCCTGGAAGCGATCAATCGGCGAGTCGACGAGGACGATCTCGGTGTCGTCGCGGGCCGTGGCGTGGCAGAACCGCACCACGCCCAGCCCATCGACGTCGAGGGAGATCGACAGGGGCCGCTCGGCCAGTAGTTCGCGGTGCCGGGCCGCGAACTGCCCGGCGCAGTATTCGGTCGGCCGCCGCGCGACCTCGGGCAGATCCGGGTCGAGGTGGCCGTCATATGCGGCGACGAGTTCACGGTCGGCGTTGCCGCGCACCCACAGGGCCGTCTCGCCGAGTTCGGCCAGCCGGTCGAGGGTCTCGGCCGGCATGGGGCCGGTGGCCAGGTCGCCGTTGAGAACGATGGCGTCCACCCCGGCCGCCCGGACGTCCGCGAGAACGGCATCCAAGGCCGGAAGATTGCCATGTACGTCGGCCAGCACCGCAACCCGCACCGCGATCACCTCTCCCCGCCCCAGTCGATCACAGTCCGGGCTACTGGTGCCAGGAGCGGAGGATGGCCTCGGCGGCGGCGGTGATGTCGTCGGCGGTGGTGGAGGCGTCGCTGACGCTGACGCGCATGGCCCGCCGGCCGTGCCAGACGGTCCCGCCGACCCAGCAGGTGCGGTCGGCCTGAACGGCGGCGATCACGGCGTCGGTGGTCTGGTCGTCGTCGAACCGTACGAGGACCTGGTTGAGCGCGGGCGGAGCGAGCAGCCGCGCGCCGCCCTTCTCCAGCAGCTCGGCCATCTGCCGGGCGCGTGCGCAGAGCCGGTCGACGAGGTCCGCGATGCCGGTGCGGCCGTGGCGGGCGAGGATGGCCCACGTCTCCACTCCCCGGGCGCGCTGGGACATCTGCATACCGAGGTGGAGCAGGGGGCGCTCGTCCTCGCTGGCGACGTACGCGGCGTCGAAGACCATGGCCCGCCGCAGATCGGCCGGGTCGCGGCAGATGGCCAGGCCCGAGTCGTACGGGGCGTTCAGCCACTTGTGGGCGTCGGTCGCCCACGAGTCGGCGAGCTCGACGCCGGCGACCAGATGACGCTGGGCCGGTGCGGCGGCGGCCCACAGGCCGAAGGCGCCGTCGACATGGGCCCAGCCGCCCTGGCGGTGGATGAGCGGGATGAGCTCGGCGAACGGATCGCTGTGGCCCGTGTTGACGTTTCCGGCCTGGAGCAGCACGAGCGTGCGCTCGTCAACGACCGGGAACTCCTCGACGATCACTCGGCCGCATTCGTCCGTCGGCGCGAGCACCATGGCGTCCCGTCCGATGCCGGCGATGCGCAGCGCCTTGTTGACCGACACGTGGATTTCGGCGGAGGCCACGACCCGCAGCGGTGGCGCTCCCGCGAGGCCTCGCTGCTCGACGCTCCAGCCCGTCCGGTCGAGCAGCGCGTCTCGCGCGGCGACGATGCAGGTCTGGTTGGCGATCGCGGCGCCCGCGCAGAACGTCGCGATCGCGGTTTCCGGCAGGCCCAGGAGCCGGCACACCCAGGCGGCGGCGATCTCGTCCAATGTGGCCGCGATCGGCGACATCACCGGAAGGGCGACGTTCTGATCCCAGGCGCCGGCGAGGGTGGCCGCGGCCAGGGCCACCGGGTCGACGCCGCCGGTGACGAAGCCGAAGTAGCGGCCGTGCGTGGACACGACTGTGGCGGGCGACCCGAGTTCGTCCAGCATGGCGAGTATGTTTTCGGCCGGAACCGGCCCGGCGGGCAGCTCGCGCGGGAACCGGGCGAGATCGGCAAGGGCCTGCTCGGTGGGGAAGACGCCGCGTTGGCCGCTGCTTTCGAGGTAGGCGGCCGCGCGGTTGGCGGCGTCGAGCATGAGCTGGATCTTGGGACTGCGCATGCGTTCCAGCGTGGGCATGGCATCGATCTATTTCAAATGCGCCGGCCCGTATTGACGGATCACGGCGGTGTCGATAGGACCAAGAAATGCGCTCGCCACTGGGGGCTCTGATCGTTCTGGCCGGGCTCGCCCTGCCGGCGGCATGCGCCGCCCAGACCCCGTCGGTGAAGGACGACTGCCCGGTCAGCGAAGTCCGGAAGAACGCGCTGCCCGAGGGTCTCGGTGGCGGCTTCAGCGATCCGAGCCGCCCGCCGCTGTGGATGGGCGACGACGACTTCGTGGCCGTGCTGTTCTACGCCCAGAGCGACGACCCCACGATCTCGCCCGGTGGTACGACGCCGAGCGGCGCGAACACGAAGATCCTCTGGATCGTGCGCGATTCGACCGGCCCTCTCACCATCAATGGCAGCGCGCCCGGCGGCGCCGGGTTCACGCAGCAGGTCGAGGGCGGCGGATCCTATCCGAGCATCGTGGACGTCCCGCGCGGCGGCTGCTGGACTCTCGACGCGAGCGTCTCCGGCGAACGCGTCGGCTCGATCGTCCTACCGGCCAAATAGCAGGACGGTCCTACCGGGCCGGCCGGCTCAGGCGTTCCGGCTCAGGCGTTCCGGCTCAGACGTCCCGGCTCAGACGTTCAGGCTCAGACATCCCGGCTAGACGGCTCGGCTTCGGAGGCGGCGCAGCATCCGGGCGTCCTCGAAGCCGACAAGGCGGGCCGCCGTCTCGACCGTGGAGCCGTGCCCGATCAGATGCTCGGCGCGCTCGACCCGAAGCAGCTGCTGGTAGCGGAGCGGGGTCATGCCGACCGTGCGTACGAACAGGCGGGTGAGGGTCCGCTCGCTCATCCCGCCGACGGACGCGAGCTCGGTCAGCGGCAGCCGGTCGGCGAATCGGGCGTCGATCACGTCCTGAATGCGGTGCACCGCGTCACTCATGTGCGCCCGATGCCGCAGCATGGCGCTGACCTGCTGTTCGTCGCCGTTGCGCCGGGCGTACACGACCATCTCCCTGGCCACGCGAGCCGCGCATCGCGGGCCGTGCCGTACGGAGACGAGGTGCAGGGCGAGGTCGATCCCGCTGGCGATGCCGGCCGAGGTCACCACGCGCCCGTCCACGGTGTAGAGGACGTCGCGCGCGACGGCGGCGCGGCGGTAGCGGGCGGCCAGCTCGTCCTGCAGGTCGTGGTGGGTGGTGCAGCGCCGTCCGTCCAGCAGCCCGGCCGCGCCGAGCGCGAACGCGCCCGAGCAGACGCTGGCCACGGTGCCGCCCGCGCGATGGTGGGCGGCCAGCCGTGCCAGCGTCCCGCCGGAGAAGGCGTCGGTCGCGCCGCGCCACCCAGGGACCATGATCAGGTCGTCGGCGGTCAGCTCGGGCCAATCCCGGGATGCCCGTACGGGCAGGCCTTGCGTGGTGGGCACGTCTTCCCGCTCGGCCACGTAGCGCAGGACATAGCCATGCCCGAGGTCGGCCGCCGAGGAGAACACCTGCGCCGGACCGGCCAGGTCGAGCAGGTGCACCCCCGGCGCCAGCAGGAAGACGACCTGGCTCACCCGGCGGCCAGCCCTTCCACGACCTGGTCGACTGTCTGGATCGTGGCGAACCGACCGGCCAGCGCGTACTCGGTCCGGCGGAGAATCTCCTCGCTGCTGAGCGTCCGCGGGTCGGCGACGATCTCCGCGAGGCCGCGGCCGGGCGGGGCGTCCCAATGTTCGATCGGGTTGGTGGCGGTCGCGTCCGTCACGAACGTCACCTCGAATCCGAGGTCGGAGGCGACCCGGGCGGTCGTCTCGACGCACTGCTCGGTGCGGATGCCGCACACGGCGACCGCGCCGATCTGCTGCGAGGTGAGCAGCTGGTGCAGGTTGGTGGTGGTGAAGGCGTTGTGCGAGGTCTTGGTGATCGTCGGCTCGCCGTCGGCCGGGTCGAGCCCGTCCATGAGGCGTACGAACCCTGAGGCCGGGTCGAAGACCCCGCCGGTGCCAGGCTCGCTGTGCAGCACCCACACGACCAGCTTACCTTGAGACCGGAACGCTTCGGTCAGTTGGGTGACCTTCTTGACGATCTCCGGATTGGAGCTCAGGGCCCAGATGGGCCGCTGCCGGAACGACTCCTGAACATCGATGACGATGAGCGCACGCTTCATGAACAATGATCCTGCCTGATTCGCCCGTCATTTCGTCAGTCACCATCATGCCCTCATCCGGACCGATCCGGTCATCCGCCTCAGCCGAGTGTGTCGGCACCTCGCGCCGCCGGACGGCGGTCGGGGCTGCTGTCTCAGGGGCGGCTTATTCGATTGCTGGTCGAGATGGGCGCGGTTAGGGTCGCGGCCATGTCTTCACCGCCTGCTCCCGGCACCGGCTCGCTGCTCGACTTCAATTCCCCACTCTCGGCCGAGCGTGCGCACCGGCTGGTGACGCAGATGGCTGCTCGCGAGCCCGTCACGGTGATCGACCTCGGTTGTGGCTGGGGTGAGCTGCTCCTGCGTCTGCTGGTGGCGCTGCCTGGCGCAAAGGGAGTCGGGATCGAACAGCATGCTGCCGATGTGAGCCGGGCTAGGGCCAACGCCGAAGCGCGGGGACTGGAAGAGCGGGTCACATTCGTCGAGGGTTCGGCGCGTGAATATGCCGGCGGGGCCGACTTGGTGCTGAATATAGGCGCCTACCAGGCGTACGGGACCATGGTCGAGGCTCTGGCCGCGCTGAGAGAGCTGGTCAACCCGGGTGGGCGGCTGCTGTTCGCGGCCGAGTTCTGGGAGGAGCGGCCCAGTCAGGAGCGCCTGGCTCACATGTGGCCCGGCATGACTGTGGATGACTGCGTCGAGCTGCCGGAGCTGGTGGAGCTGACGGTCGCCGCCGGGTTTCGCCCGCTCAGGATCGAGCGCGCGACCCGGGGCGAGTGGGAGGAGTTCGAGTCCGGGATCGTCGCCGAGTTGGAGGAGTGGGCGCTGGCTCATCCGGGGACCCCCGAGGCCGACGAATTGCAGGCTAAGTCGGATGAATTGCGTTCGCTGTGGTTGCGCGGACATCGGGACCTGATGGGGTTCGCCTATCTCACCCTGGGCGTGCCCGTCTAGGCCGTCGTTCGAAGGGTCGTGACGGCCCGGGGCGTTTGAGCTGATTGCTGCCGCGTGGGCGGACTCTCGAAGCGGTGCCTCGACTCGTGCTTGTGCAGGGCATTGACGGTGTCGGCACGCGTGCCGTCGCGTGTGTGCGGGGCCTCGGGTAGCGCGCGGGGTTGGTCTGGTCTGGCCGGAGCGGCGCGGGGAGGGGTCCGCGCCGGGGGACGTGGTCTTCTAGGACAGGTGCCGGTCTAGGTCGGCACTCGGTAGCGGGCGCTGGTGGCGTGCCATTCGCGGCTGCCGCCGAGCCAATTCCAGACGCCGTGGAGGAAGCGGCGAAGGGTGGGCGAGCCGGTCAGAGCGAGGGCCGTGGCCTCCGCTTCGACCGTGTGCATCAACTCGTCATGGATCTGGACCGTACGTTCGACGGCCTCGCGCAGTGAGCAGCCTTCCTCGGCGGCGATGACCCGGGGGACGCTGAAGTCTGTCTCATCCTCCTTCGCCATCGAGTAGAGGTCGTTGACGATGACGGTGGCCGAGCCGGCCATGGTGAAGACGCGGCGTACCCGAGGATCGGCGAACTCGGCCTGCGAGAGCTCGTAGCCGCCGACCACGTCGGTCAGCACCATGCATGGGACGAAGCTGTTCTCGTGCCGGTGCATGAGGAACTCCCACACCGGCGGCGTCTGCCCGGTCGTATGCCAGACGGCCTCCTGGTTGTAGGCGACGAACATGATGGCCAGCTCATGCCGGAGTCGGCGCACCTGAGTCGTCGTCGCGTACGCCCCGAGGTAGGCCAGACTGGATCGCAGGGCCACCATGACGGGATCCGAGGTCACCACACGCTCCAACTGCGGGGCGTAGCGGTGGGGGAGATGAGCCTGGTCGATGACCGAGTGGGCGATCGCCAGACGCTGGCCGAGCAACTCGGGATGAGCCGCCTCTGCCTCACCGTCGAGGTAGTGGTCGTCGACCGACCACTCGGCCAGCGCGCATCTGGCGGCCCCCAGCAGCCGCTCGGGATCGTCGGTGTCTGGGTGGGCCAGCATGATGAGCCGGCCGAATCCGGCTGATCGGACTCGATCGAGCTGCCCTGGATAGATCCCGACCTCTGCCGCCCACGCCACCAGCCGGTCGTCGACTTCATCTCCGAGCGCCGGATCGTCGCGCACCGCCGGCGGGCAATACAGCTCGGGGATGGCTACGTCTCCCGCCCTCCCGGCAGCTCCCTCTCCTGGCCGCCCCGGTGCTCCTGTTCCTGGCCCCGGTGCCCCCGTTCCTGCGCTCGGCGCCCGCGTTCCTGGCCCGGATGCCCCGGTCTCTGGGCTCGGTGCCCGCGTTCCTGGCTCCGGCGCCCCTGCTCCTGGGCTTGGGTCGGGTCGTCTCAGCTCCCGCGTCCTGAGGGTGGGGGTCCTGATCAGTGCTCCCAGGTCCAGGGCCGGGCTCGCTAGCGCCATCGGTCGCAGCCTGGGAATCGCCGGTGCCAGCGCCGGCGGTCCTGGTATCCCGGCGGCCGCCGCTGGCACATCCGCTGCTGGCACATCCGTCGGTGTCGCATCTGCCGATGTGGCGACTGCTGGTGTCGCATCCGCTGGTGTGGGGGCTGCCGGTGGGGCGGCTGCGGGTGTGGGGACTGCGGGTGCGGTGACTGCTGGCGGGGGGGCTGCGGCGGCGGGGCTTGGAGGGGCCGGCGTGCCGATGCGGGCCGCGGAGGTGCCGAGACCGGTGGGTCCGCTCGGCCGCCACGGCGCACGTTGGGGTGGCGCGGATGGGGACGACGCGGATGGGGATGGCGGCGGCGATGCTCCTGGGGCGGAGATGGACGTGGGGGTGGCTCCGCACGCTGGCGGAGCGGGAGGCAATGGGGAGGGAGGGGCGGCCGATGGGAAAGAGGGGTGGGGGGTGAGGGTGGATGGGGCGGTGGGGAGGGTGGTGAGGAGTTGGATGACGAGGTCGGCCAGGTCGTGGTCGGCGGGGGGCGCGGATAGGCGCGACAGGATGGACACCGGGTCACACCCGGTCGGCCGCGATGAGGAGGTAGTGGAAGCTTCCGTCGCCGTAGGCGGACAGGAAGGCCTCTTCGATGCCGGTGGCCACGGAGGACTGGGCGCGGAGCTGCCAGTAGGGGATCGTGGCCTCGGTGAGGTCGACCACGTTGATGGGGATGAAGCCGTTGGCGGCCATCGCCTTGAAGTAGGCGCTGCGCGGGTGGATGTTGCAGATGTAGTGCGTGTTGATCTTGCTGACGGCCTTGGACGGCATGCCGTAGACGTCGTTGTAGCAGCCGGTCACGCACACATAGCGGCCGCCGGGTTTGATCAGCCGCGAATATTCGGCGAAGAGCTGATGCAGATCCACATACATCGTGCTCTCGTTGTTCCAGATGGCGTCGATGCTGCTGGAGGGGAAACCGGTGTCGAGCATGTTGCGGAAGTGGAACCGCACCTTGTCGGCGACACCCCGCTCCTGGGCCTGCTGGTTGGCGAAGTCGACCTGGCTCTGCGAGATGGAGACGCCGTCGACCTGGCAGCCGAAGCGCAGATTGGCCATGAAGCTGGTGCCGCCGCGGCCCGAGCCCGAGTCGATGAGCCGGCTCGTCGGCTCGAGGGGGCCGAGGTGGTCGAGCAGGAACGAGGCCTGCGCCGACTCCAGCCGATGCAGCTCCTTGATGACGTCGTCGTCGCTGCCATCGAGAGCCGACCAGTCGGCCGCGCCGATTCCGTAGTGGTGGTGGTAGGTGCCGTCGACGTCGCCCAGCCGGATGTTGACCGGGTCGCGTTCCTTGTCCCAATAGTCGGCGATCGAGCGCTGGTAGGCGGTGCTCAGAACAGAGTTGCTCAGAACAGTGGCTGCCGGCTGCGTCGACACATGGCCCCTTTCTTGGCTACATCGAGTAGTCGTTCGCGTACGCAATGCTCTCACATCCCAAGCCTCGACCGAGATCCAGTAAGCAACTGGTAACGCCCCAGCCACCTATGATCGGCTCATGACAGTTCGTGAGCTGCGTTTGGTAGTGACGGCCGAGGACTACGACGAGGCCCTGCGCTTCTACCGCGACGTGCTCGGCCTCCCCGAGCTTGCCGACTTCTCATCGCCCGACGGGCGGGTGCGGCTGCTCGACGCCGGACGGGCCACGCTGGAGATCGTGGACTCCCGCCAGGCGGACTTCATCGACCGGGTCGAGGTGGGCCGCCGCGTGGCCGGCCACATCAGGGTGGCCCTCCAGGTGGACGACTCCGCCGAGGTCACCGCTAGGCTCGCGGACGCGGGGGCCGCGGTTCTTGCGCCGCCCACCCGCACCCCATGGAACTCCCTGAACGCTCGCCTCGAGGGTGCGGCCGGGCTTCAGCTGACCCTTTTCGAGGAACCGAGCAATGACTGACAACCGTGTCTCGCCGCCGTTCATCGCCGACGAGAAGGAGATGCTGGACGCCTGGCTCGACTTCCACCGCGGCACGCTCGCGCTCAAGTGCGAGGGCTTGACCGTGGAGCAGTTGCGTGTCCACTCCGCCTCGCCGTCGTCGCTCTCGTTGCTCGGTCTGCTGCGGCACATGGCGCACGTCGAGCGCGTCTGGTTCCGTCAGATTCTCGCCGGCGAGGACATTCCCCGCCTGTACGACAAGGATCTGCGTCCCGAGGCCGACTTCGACGAGATCGACACGGCGTCCGCCGAGGAGGCGTACGCGATCTGGGAGGCCGAGATCGAGATCGCCCGCAAGATCTCGGCCGGGGCGCCGCTGGACGCGGTCGGCAGGCGGCAGCGCCACGGCCAGGACGTCTCGCACCGGTGGATCATGGTTCACATGATCGAGGAGTACGCCCGGCACAACGGCCACGCCGATCTGCTGCGTGAGCGCATCGACGGGGCCGTCGGCGAGTAGCACCCCCGCTCATTCGGTGTCCTCTCGGTCGAGAAAGCTCGTCACCAGGGCGGCGATCTCGGCCGGGTGTTCCAAGAGGAACAGGTGTCCGCCGCCCCGGACGACGTGGAGGCGGGCGTCGGGGAGGAGCCGGGCCAGGATGCGGCCGTTGATCGGGGGGACGATGGGGTCGTCGTCGCCGGAGATGACCAGGGTCGGCATGCGGACACGGCCGAGCCAGGGCAGGCTGGTCCAGCCGGTGATCGCGTACAGCTGGGCCAGGTAGCCGCCCATCGACGGCGGCCGGGTGAACCGGGCTATCGAGCCGTGCAGCGTCGCGTCGGGGTCGTGCCGGGCGGCGCCGCCGTAGATCGTGCCGGCCACACGCCGGAAGTAGTCCGGCTGCGCGTACCGCCGCGGCGTGGCGAGCTTCCACAGCACGCGCGGCGATCCGGGCACGCCGCCGAGGCCGATCCCGGTGGCGGCGAGGACCAGCCGGCGCACCCGGCTCGGCGCCTGGTGGGCCAGTTGCTGGGCGAGCACCCCGCCGAATGACACGCCGAGCACGTCGACCTGGTCGTGGCCGAGCGCGTCGAGCATGCGCTCCATCGTGCGGGCCAGCCCGCCCATCCGCCTGGCAGGCCTCGGGAACCTGTACGCGCTGGACCCTCCGGTGCCCGGGGCGTCCACCGTGATGGTCTGGACGACGGCCGGATCGAGCGCGTCCTCGAAGGGCGCCCACATCTCCAGGTGCCCGCCGATGCCCATGAGCAGGAGCAACGGCCTGCCCGTCCCGCGCACGGACACCCGCAGCCGGACGCCGTCGGCCTCGACGTGCCGCACGGCCCGCTTAGGCGAACGCGCTTTCACCGGTGATGTCCCGTCCGACGATGAGGGTCTGGATGGTCTGCGTGCCTTCGTAGGTGTGGATGGCCTCCATGTCGGCCATGTGCCGCATCACGTGGAAGTCGAGCAGGATGCCGTTGCCCCCGAGCAGGTCGCGGGCCTCGGCGATGATCTGGCGGGCCTTGCGCGTGTTGTGCATCTTGGCCAGCGCCGCGATCGTGTCGCTCAGCCGGCCCTCCTCGATCAGCCGTCCGAGGCGCAGGCAGTACAGCTGCATGCCGCACAGTTCGGCCAGCATCGTGACGAGCCTTTCCTGCACGATCTGGAAGCCGGTCAGCCGCTTTCCGAACTGGACCCGCTGCCCGCAGTAGTCCATGGCCGCCTCGTACGCCGCGGTGGCATGCCCGAGCGCCGCCCAGGCGACGGTGTTCCTGGTCCCGGCCAGTACGGCCGAGGCGTCCTTGAACGACCTGGCCCCGGGAAGCCGGCTGGATTCGGGCACCCGCACGTCGGTCAGTTCGATCTCGGCCTGCCACATGGCGCGCAGCGACGCCTTGCCGTCGATCCGCCTGGCCGCGAAGCCGAGGCTGCCGGGTTCGACGAGGAACGCCTTCACCTGCTGGTCGGCCGTGCCGCGGGCCCACACGACGATCACGTCGGCGATGGTGCCGTTGCCGATCCACCGCTTCTTCCCGTTCAGGATCCAGGTGTCGCCGTCCCGGTGCGCCGACGTCTCGAGCGCGACCGCGTCGGATCCGTGCAGCGGCTCGGTGAGCGCGAACGCGCCGATGCCGCGCAGCCGCGCCAGGTCGGGCAGCCAGCGCTGCCGCTGCGCCTCCGTTCCGAGCATCGCGATGGACCGCATCGCCAATCCGGCCTGTACGCCAAGGAATGTGCCGAGGCTGCCGTCGCCGCGGTTGAGCTCCATGTGGATCAGGCCGGTCGCGATGGGGCTGAGCGCCGGGCAGCCGTATCCCTCGATGCCGTCGCCGACGATGTCGAGTTTGGCCAGCCGCTCGATCAGCGGCCAGGGGAATTCGGCGCGCTCCCAGTAGCCGTTGATGACCGGCAGCACCTCCTCGTCGACGAAGTCGCGGGTGCGCCGCCAGACGTCCCGTTCCCCGGGGGTGAGCTGGTCGGCGATGTGGAAGTAGTCCGTGCCGAGCGATCGGCCGACGTCCTCGTACATGACAGGGTCCTAACGGTCGAAAACGTACGTGCCGGGGGCTTCGATGAGCGGGGCCAGCCCCCGCGCGCCCAGCTTGGCCGGTGCCTTCTTGTCCGCTCCGCCGCGTTTGCCCAGCCAGTCGGCGAAGTCGGGCCACCAGCTGCCCTGTTCCGTGGTCGCGCCGCGCAGCCATTCCTGCGCGTCTTCGGGATTGGCCGGATTGACCCGGAAGACGCCTTTGCCGTTCGGTGGATTCACCAGGGCGGCGATGTGCCCGCTGCTGGACAGCACGAAGCGGGTGTCGCCGCCGAGCAGGCCGACCGTGCGGTAGCAGTTCTGCCAGGGCGTGATGTGGTCGGAGACGCCGGCCACCACGTACGCATCGAGGTCGATCGCGCCGAGATCGACGGGCACGCCGAGCACGCTCGCCCGGCCCGGGCTCACAAGGCGGTTGTCCAGCGCCAGATCCACGAAGTCGGCGTGGAGGCGGGCCGGCATCCGCGTGGTGTCGGCGTTCCAGAACAGCACGTCGAAGGCGGGCGGCGGCCTGCCGAGCAGGTAGTTGTTGACCCAGTAGTTCCATACCAGGTCGCCGGGGCGCAGCCAGGCGAACACCTCGGCCAGCACGCGCCCGTCGAGGTAGCCCTGCCGCCGCGATCGGGCGGTGGCCGCGGCGGCCAGCCGCCGGTCGGCCAGCGCGACCGGCGCACCGGCCTGCCGCTGGTCGAGCAGGGTGACCGCGAGGACCAGCCCGGCCAGGCGGTCCAGCTCGCCGGTCGCGGCCAGGTAGGCGGCGACGAGGCTCGCGATGATCCCTCCGGCGCACACCCCGGCCAGGACGGCCCGTTCGGTCCCGCAGATGCGCGCGGCCGCGTCCAGGGCGTCCAGTACGGCTCTCGCGTACACGTCCAGGCCCCATTCGGCGTGCCGGGCGTCTGGGTTGCGCCACGACATCACGAACGTCTGCTGCCCGGACTGAACCAGGTGCTCCATCCAGCTGCGCCCGGGCGCGAGGTCGACCGCGTAGAACTTGTTGATCATCGGCGGTACGAGCAGCATGGGTGTCTCGCGGACCGTGGGCGTCCGCGGCGCGTACTGGATGAGCTCGAACACGTCCGTGCGCAGCACGACCGCGCCCGGCGTGGCGGCGACGGTCTCGCCGACCGCGAAGGCCGAGCCGTCGACCATGGCCGGCACCCGCGGGGCTTGGGCCATGTCGTGGATCAGGTTGCGGGCGCCGCGGACGAGGCTCAGCCCGCCGCTGTCGATGCCCGCCTTGGCCGACGCGGGATTGAGCACCGGGACATTGCTCGGCGCCAGAGCCTGCACCAGGTTCTCGGCAAGAAGTCGGACCCGCTGGTCATCTCGCCACTCGAGCTCACCGTCCGCGATGAGGTCGGTGACCGTGCGAGAGGCGGCGAGATAGGTCTGCAGGACGCGGCGGAGCAGCGGATTCTGCGACCATCCAGGATCGGCGAATCGGCGGTCTCCAGGCGCCGGTCCGACGTCGGAGGTCCCGGCGCCGACCCGGCGCAGTTCGGTGGCGAGCGCGCCCAGCCGTCGGCCGACCGCGCGGGGGCGCCGCGCCAGCCGTCCGGCGAGCCGGGCCGTGGACGAGTCGGGAGCGAACCGCCGCAGCGGGCCGAGCGCCGCGTCGACCAGCAACGCGTCCAGCGGGACTGCCCAATCCTCGACCCCGTCCTTGGCCCTGTCCTCGGCGAGGTCTTCGAGGTCTTCGGGCTGGCGGCTCATGGCTGCCTGATCTCTCTCTTGAGCACCTTGCCGGTCGGGCCCTTCGGCAGCGCGTCGAGGAACCACACGCGCCGGGGGTACTTGTAGGCGGCCACCTGACTCTTGACATGCTCGCGAATCTCGTCGGCGGTGGCCGTCGCGCCCGGCCGCAGGACCACGGCCGCGCCGATCTCCTCGCCGAGCGTCTCGTCCGGCACTCCGACCACCGCCGCCTCGGCGATCGCCGGGTGCTCGTACAGCACCTCCTCGATCTCACGCGGATAGACGTTGTAGCCGCCGCGGATGATCAGCTCCTTCTTGCGGTCGACGATGAAGTAGTAGCCCTCCTCGTCGGTCCGCCCCATGTCGCCCGTGCGGAACCAGCCGTCCGGAATGGCCTCGGCGGTCTCCTCCTCGCGCCGCCAGTAGCCCTTCATCACGTTCTGGCCCCGGATGGCGATCTCGCCGACCTCACCGGGCGGCACGTCCTGGCCCTTCTCGTCCAGGACGCGCATCTCGACGCCGCGGATCGGGGTGCCGATCGAGCCGGGCTTCCGTACGCGGTCCGGGTGGTTGAACGAGGCGACGGGGGAGGTCTCCGACAGGCCGTACCCCTCGAGGATCGGGGCCGCGAATCCGGCCTCGAAGCCGCGCAGCACCTCGACCGGCAGCGCGGCGCCGCCGGAGACGCACAGCCGGAGCGCGGGCAGGGCGGGCGGCTCGGCGCCCGCGGCCGTGGCGCCGAGCAGCGCGACGTACATGGTCGGCACACCCTGGAAGATCGTCACCCGATCCCGGGCCATCACCTCGAGCGCCGCCTGCGGGCTGAACCGCGGCACGAGCGTGAGGCAGGCGCCGGCGCTCACGGCGGCGTTGAGCCCACAGGTCTGGCCGAACGAATGGAACAGCGGCAGCCCGCCGAAGATCACATCGTCGGAGGTGAGCTGGAACAGGTCGCACCCGGCCACCTCGACGTTGGTCGCGAGGTTGGCATGAGTGAGCTCGGCTCCCTTGGGACGGCCCGTGGTGCCGGAGGTGTAGAGGATGACCGCGGTGTCGGAGCCGGCGCGGTCGGCGATCTCGCGGTCCGGGGGTGTGGCCGCCAGCAGGTCGTCGAAGGCGTCGTCCACGACGACGCAGTCGGCGCCGGCTTCGGAGGCGCCCTCCTGCGGCTCGGCCGCGAAGATCAGGCCGGCTCCCGAGTCCGCGAGGTAGTAGGCCACCTCGCGGGCCTTGAGTAAGGGATTCATCGGCACGACGACTCCGCCGGCGCGGAGCACGCCGTAGTAGACGACGGCGAAGCGCGGCACGTTCGGCAGCATGACGGCGACCCGGTCCCCGGGGAGCAGGCCACGTTCCCGCAGCAGGGCGGCGGCCCGGGAGCTGCGCTCATCCAGGTCCGCGTACGTGTAGACGGTCTTGTCGAGCCGCACGACCGGGTGGCCGGCGAACACGCGAGCGCTTCGCGCGAGGTTGTCGGCTAGGTTCATGTCAGTGAGTGTGAAGACGCTCACGCGCCGCGGCCATGTGCCCACGAACAGGGTTGGCCCCTGGTCCATTGTGCTCGCGCACATTACAGTGCGGGCATGCCCTCGACGGTGGCGACGATCGGAGAGCGGCTGCTGGAGCGGGTGGAGGCGCTGGCCACCGAGCTCACCGCGGTGATCCGCCGCACGGAGCCGTTCTACGGCGCGGGCGGCGTGGTGCCCGTCGTCGATCTGCGCAGCTCGGTCCGCGACAATCTGGTCCACATCCTCGACCACTTGTCGGGGCGGCCCGTGCCCGGGTTGGAGGCGCCGCGCGCGACCGGGCGGCGCCGGGCCGAGCAGGGCGTGCCGCTGGCCGTGATCCTGCACTCCTACCGGATCGCCGGGAAGTTCCTGTGGGCGGCCATCCTGAGCGAGGCCCCCGGCGACACTCCCGGACTGCTCGACGCCGCCTCCGAGCTGTGGTTCATCATCGACGACCTGTCCGGCGCGGTGACCGACGCCTACCGGGACACGGTGGACGAGCGCGCCCGAAGCCACGAGCAGACCCGCAACGCCATGCTCGACGTGCTGCTCCGGGGCGATCCCGGCAACGGATCGCGGCTGTGGGAGTGCGCGGCGGCACTGCGGCTGCCGCAGCAGGGCACGTTCGTGGTGGCGGCGGCGCATGCGGGCCGCCCGGGCGTGGAGTCCATCCCACGTGCCGAGGAGACGCTGCGCGCTCGCGGCGTGCGCTCGGCCTGGCGGGTCGAGGTGGACGCGCACGTGGGGGTGCTGGTCGTCACGCCGAACGCCGGCATCGAGCGGTTGTCGGCGTTGCTCATCGAGCTGACCAGCGGACCGGTCGGGCTGAGCGAGCCGTACGCAGACCTCGCGCGGACGCCGGCCGCGCTGCGCCAGGCCAGGCTGGCCTGCGCGGCGGCCAGCCCGTCGGGCCGCGAGCTGGTCAGATACGAGCAGGTGCCGGTCGCGGTGCTGCTGGCGAGCGCGCCCGACGCGGCCATGACGGTCGCCCGGACCATACTCGGCGGCGTGCTGGCGCTGCCCGAGACCGAGTCGGAGCTGCTGCTGTCGACGCTCCGCGTCTGGTTCGGCGAGCACGGCTCGACGTCGGCCGCGGCGGAACGGCTGCACGTCCATCGCAACACGGTCCGCTATCGGCTGCGCCGCCTGGAGGATCTGACGGGCCGCAGCCTTACCCGGCCGATCGGCGTCGCCGAGCTTCATCTGGCCCTCGAAGCCGTTCGCATCCTGCGCGTATGAGTTTGACCTTGACGTAGCGTCAACGTTTGTAATGGGGGCATGCGGATCGGCGAACTGGCCGCACTCGTCGGGGTCTCGACCCGGACCGTGCGGCACTATCACCACCTGGGCCTGCTGCCCGAGCCGCCCAGACTGGGCAACGGCTACCGGGAGTATCGGCTGCGTGACGCGGTCCTGCTGGCCCGGGTGCGGCGGCTGGCCGAGCTGGGGCTGTCGCTCGACGAGATCCGCGACGTGCTCGCCGACGATCAGGGGCGTGAGCTGCGCGAGGTGCTCCTGGAGCTGGACCACGACCTGGCCGGGCAGCAGCAGGCGATCGCGGCGCGGCGCGCCCGGCTGGCCGCGCTGCTCGCGGAGGACGAGCTCGAGCCGGACTCGGCCATCTCCCCGGAGATGGCGGCCGTCCTCCGCGATCTCGCGCCCGCTACGCCGGGCGGGTCGGCGTTCGCCGAGGTGGATCGCGAACTGCTGGCTCTGATGGACACGGTGGCCGATCCGGCCGACCGCGCGCGCCTCGTGGCCATGGTCCGGCCGCTGACCGAGCCGGACGCGATGGCGCGCGGGCAGGCGATCTACGCGCGGCTGGACGAGCTGGCCGACGCCGATCTCGGCGATCCGCGGATCGAGGCGCTGGCGGTCGACGTCGTCGCGCACCTGCCGGCCGAGATGGCCGCCGAGATGGTCGCCGCGATGGGGGAGGGCGGGCGCGACTTCGCCTGGCTGGAGGCGCTCGGTGACGCCGTCTCCCCGGCTCAGGCGGAGGTGTTCCGGCGGGTCGCGGCCCTGGTCAAAGACCGCTGATACGGCGGCAAGGAGCGTCCGCCCGCCCGCAGCTCGGGTGCTGGTGGTGTGGTGCTGATGGTGGTCGAGGAGGGGTGATGCTGCGCAGGATTCTGGGGTTCGACGCGAAGGGCGTGGTCAGTGTCGCGTTGTGGGTGGCGCGGCGGCGGCATGGGGTTCCGGCGGGCGCGGTGGCGTTGCCGTACGCGCGTGAGCAGGCGACGCTGCTGATGCTCTTCGTGTTCCTGCAGGTGGTGGAGACGTTCGCGGCCGAGTTGCTGCTGCGGGCATGGAATGTGGCGCCGGGGGTGCGGGGCACGGTGCTGTTCGTCGACGTCTACTCGATCTTCGTGGTGCTGGCCATCGGCGCGGCCGGAGCCACCCGGCCGCATGTGGTCACGGCCGATGAGCTGCGCGTCCGCTACGGCGCGTTCTTCGATCTGCGGGTGCCACGCGCCCTCATCTCCTCGGTACGGCTCACGCGGAGCTACGACGAGCAGGGAATGGTGCGGGTGGGCGACGGGCGGCTGGCGGTCGCCGTGTCGTCGCAGACGAACGTGGTGGTCGAGCTGTCCGAGCCGGTCACCGCCGTGCGCCCGCTCGGAAAGACGGCCGAGGTCACGACCGTCCGCTTCTTCACCGACACCCCGGGCGCCGCGCTCACAGCTCTGTCTGCTGGCGCAAGCCGTACAGGAAGCGACGGGGGAAGCCGTTCCCGGTGAGGCCGCGGCGCAGGCTGCCGAGCGCGTTGCCGGACAGGCGGCCGAGCACGCCGTCGAGGCCGTCGCGCAGGGTTCCGTAGCCGCGGCGGCGGGGCGGGGCGAGATCGGGCCGGGGCACGGCCTCGGCGTCGGCGGTCAGGTGGGGAAGGGCGCTCAGAACCCGGGTCATGGCGTCCACCCCCGTGGCCAGGCGGGCGGGATCGGCGGCGAACAGCGTGCGGGCCGTCTTGGGGTCCGCCGTCAGGGCGTACAGCGCGGCGCAGTGCACGGCCAGCTCGGCCGGATTCACCACGCAGCCCGTGACGTCGCCGGGCAGGCCAGCGGTGATGTGGCGCTCGGTCCAGCCGGTCCAGTCGTCCCAGGTCAGCACGTGGACACCGGGGCGGATCAGATCGGCGTCCGACAGCGCGCCCACCATCCAGGCGTGGTCGAAGCCCCAATTGCGCTGCTGGACGCGGGTGCCCGCCGGGTCGCCGCGCAGCTGGTCGCCGAGGGGCACGTCGGTGGCCAGGAGGTCGCCGAGGCACGTGAGGGCGGCACTGGCCAGCATGTCTTCCGTGCTGCCCGCCGGGATGCCCTCGAAGAACATCCGATGGCCGGAACCCAGAATCGCCTCGACTGCACTCGTGCGCAGCAGCTGTCCCACCACCCGCCCCACTGTCAGGCTCCCGTGGGCGACCATGCCCAGCATGTCGTAGCGGCCGCCGCCGAGGGTGGCCGGCAGGACCCGGGTCCGCACGGGATGGGCGACCGGGGGCGCGTCGGCGAGCCAGGCGCGCAGGTCGGGCACGCGGCGCATCCGGGCGCAGGCGCCGACCGCGTCCGGATGCTCTTCGAGCACCTCCACGAGCGCGGCGAGTCCGCCGGGGGCGAGCGCCGTGTCGTCGTCGAGGTGGAGCACGTAGGTGTGGCGGAGCGGCGAGTCGGGCGGCAGCGCCGCCAGCGTCGCCAGGCCGACGTTGCGGGCGCCCGCGACCCCGGCCAGGGTCTCGCCGTAGTCGGCGCGTTCGCGGGACGCGTCGGCCGACAACCAGCCGGAGGCGACGGCCGCGCCGACGCGGCCCGTGGAGACGACCTTGTGGGGGAGCCCGGTGCCGCGCAGGCAGTCGCGCACCCGGTTGAGGTCGCCTGGGCCGAGGCCGTCGGCGACGACTATGACGGAGATGGGGAATCCGGTGCCCCGTGCGTCGGCGGCTAGTGCGGCCAGGCAGGCGTCGAGGGTCGGACCGCGGTCGCCGGTTGCGGGGCGGTGGGTGGGGAGGAGTACGGTGACGCCAAGGCGAGCGGTCGTCGCGGGCAGCGTCGGTGGCGTGGCAGGATCCAGGCCGAACAGGTCGGTCACAGAGGGCGTCACGTGCCTGGTCACCCCGTGGGTCATCGGTGGCCCACCCTTTTGTCACGGATGTTGCAATGTGACGCCTATAGTTGCACAATAACACGCTTTCCAACATGAAAACCCTGAGGTGTTGTAAGAACACGTTGGGTTTATTGTCTTTTTCTTGGATTATGTGCAATAGTCGCCGGATATGCGGGAGTCACCCCGGACTGTTCCCGAGCTGCTGGCCGTACGGGCCGCGGAGGAGCCCGCTCGGACGGCGATCCAGGTCCCGGACGGCTCGGCGATCACGTTCCGCGAGTGGGGTGACCGCGCGGACCGGCTCGCAGGAGGGCTGCGCGCCGCGCGGATCGAGCGCGGCGACCGGATCGGACTGATCTTCGACGAACGCGACTGGCCCGACTTCGCCGTCGCCTACTGCGGTGCGCAGGCGGCCGGCGCGGTCGCCGTGCCCATCTCGGCCAGGACCCCCGCTGCGCAGCTGCGCGAACTGCTCGCCGACTGCGGCGCCACCGGCCTGCTGTACGGCCCCGGCATCGACCCGCCCGACGTGCCCGTCTGGGCCGAGCCGGCCGGAGGCCTCGACGGCGTCCCGGCCGGTCGATCCGCGGCCGGAAGACAGGGCCTCGATCCCGGCCATCTCGCGCAGATCCTCTACACCTCCGGCACGACCGGGCGGCCCAAGGGCGTCAGCGCCACCCACGCCAACCTGACCCACGGCTACCAGCCGGGCGCCCGCCGCCGTCCGTTGTCGCATTCGCGGCGCCTGCTCCACGCCTATCCCATCGGGACCAACGCCGCCCAGACCATGCTGATCAACGCCCTGGTCGCCGAGCCCGTCGTGGTGTGCATGGCGCGCTTCGACGCCGCCGAATTCTGCGCGCTGATCGAATCCTTGCGGGCCGGGACCGCGTTCGTGGTCCCGGCGATGGCCATCGACCTGATCAAGACGGGCGCGCACCGGGGACGCGACCTGTCGAGCGTGGTCCTGCTCGGCTCCACCGCCGCCGCGCTGCCGCCCTCGGTGGCGGCCGAGCTGAGCGAGGTGTTCCCGCGCGCGTCGATCGTCAACTACTACTCCTCGACCGAGGCCGCCCCCGCGCAGACCATCATGATCTTCGATCCGGATCGGCCCGGCGCCGTCGGCCAGGCCGAGGACGCGGACGATCTGATGATCGCCGATGACGAGGGCCGCCCGCTGCCGCGCGGCGAGACGGGCGAGGTCTGGCTGCGCTCCGCGGCGACGCCGCGCGCCTACTTCGGCGACCACGCCGCCACCCGCGAGGTGTTCCGCGACGGCTGGGTCCGGATGGGCGACCTTGGATACGTCGACGAGGACGACTACCTCTACCTCGTCGACCGCGACAGCGACGTGATCAAGTCGGGCGCGCTGAAGGTGTCGACGCTCCGGATCGAGGCGGCGCTCTACGAGCATCCCCGGGTCAAGGCGGCGGCCGCGGTCGGGCTGGCGCACCCGGTGATGGGCGCCATGCCGGCCGCCGCGGTCGTGACCAGCGAGCCCGTCACCCTGGAGGAGCTGCGCTCCTTCCTGTCGGAGCGGCTGGCCCCGCACGAGATCCCGGCGCGCCTGCTCACAGTGGACGCGCTGCCGCGCAACGACGTCGGCAAGGTGGTCAAAGGCCGGCTGCGCGAGCTGTTCCAGGCCGAGACCACTGTTGCCACGGACCGCGAACGCCCTGAGACTCCCCGGGCGCCGGAGATCGAGATATTGCGCGCCTGCTGGGCCAGGGCGCTGAACGTCCGCGACGTGCCGGACGACGCCGACTTCTTCGCCCTCGGCGGCGACTCGTTCTCGGCCACCCGGCTGGCCACGCTCGCCCGCGCCGAGTTCGGCGTCGAGGCGCCCGTCTCGCTCGCCTTCGACCTGCCCGGATTGGGCGCGCAGGCCGCGTGGATCGCCGCTCAGGCGCCGGCCACGACGACGGACTGCCTGGTCGAGCCGGACGACGTGCCGTTGAGCGCGCTCCAGGAGTACTTCCTCGGCTGGATCCACGACACCCCCACCCCCCGCCAGGTCTCGGCCGTCGCCGTGGGCATCAGGATCCGCGACCAGCTGGACATCGCCATGCTGCGGGCCGCCGTGGACGAGGTCGTGGCCCGCCACGACGCGCTCCGCACGGTCTTCCCCGGTGGCCGGGCCACGGTCGAGCAGGGCGCCCGGGCCGAGTTTCGGCACCACACCGCGGGCGGGTTCCGGCTGGCCGGGCGCGAGCAGCAGGCGGCCCGGCTGGCCAGGGCCGCGCTCGAGGATCCGTACGACATCGAGAGCGGGCCGCTGGTCCGCGTCCTGCTGATCACGCTCGGCCGGGACCATCACGTGCTCGTGCTCGGCGTCCACCACCTGGTGTTCGACGGAGGGTCCATGGGCGTGCTCCTGCGCGACCTCGGGCACTGCTACGAGCAGCTGAGCGCGGGCCGCCGGCCGCCGCCGTGGACGGGCCTGTCCGCGGCGGCCGTGTCGCGCTGGGCGCGGGACCGGTGGCCGCACGCCGAGGAGTCCTACTGGGCGCGCGCCCTGGACGGCGCGCCCGCGGCCCTGGCCGGGGCGCCCCGGCGGACGGCCCGCCACTACACGGGCGTCTCGCTGCCCATCAGCGTGCCGTCCGAGGTCGGCAAGGGCCTTCGCGCCGTCGCCACGGCGCATGGCGCGAGCGCGTTCATGGGGCTGCTGGCGGCCTGGGCGGGCGTGGTCGGCCCATGGGCGGGCGCGCCCGAGGTGGTCGTCATGTCGCCGGTCCCTGGGCGTACGCGTCCCGAGTTCGACGACGTGGCCGGCTGCCTCGTGCAGTCGCTCCTGTTACGGCTCGACCTGCGCGGCGATCCCGGGTATCCGGCGCTGCTCCGGCAGGCCCGCGAGGTCACGCTGGCCGCGGTCGAGCACCAGCACTATCCGTACGCCCGCTACGCGCGACGCGTCCCCCACCCGGCCTGGCTGCGCTTCGAAAGCTGGGACGGCCCGGCCCACCTGCCGGGCCTCGACTCCGAACCCTTCCCGCTCCCGCGCGAGCTCGGCTTCGACTGGCCGCTCGCGCCGGGCGAGATCGACCTCAGCGTCCCCGAGCTGGCCCTCACCGAGCAGCCGGGGGGCGAGCTCACCGGATGGCTCGTCTACAACCGCCACGCCTACGACCGCGGGACGGTCGAGGATCTCGCGGCCGCGTTCCTCGCCCATCTGACCCGCGTCGTGGCCGACCCAGAATCGGTCAGGAGATCATGAGCCCAGAATCGGTCACCGGCAACTGCGCGCAGGCGTCCCCGGCCCAGCACGGCATCTGGGTCACCGAACAGGTCATGGAAACCGCGTCCGGCTACCACATCCCCCTCACGATCACCTTCCAGGACGCCGTGCGCGTGCCCGAGCTCGAGGCCGCCTGCGCGGACGTCGTCGCCCGGCACCCGCTGCTGGCGGCGGCCGTTCACGACCAGGACGGCGAGCCGGTGCTCGGGCCGGCCGCCGAGCCCGTCACGGTCGGCCGCGCGGACGACCTCGGTGCGGAGATCCGGCGGCCGTTCGACCTGCGGCGCGGCCCGCTCGCCCGCTTCACGCTGATCGGTGATCGCGTCCTGCTGGTCGTCGCGCACCACCTCGTCTTCGACGGCGAGTCGAAGGACGTGCTGGTGCGCGATCTCGCCGAGTTCTACCGGGCGCGGGTCTCGGGCGGCGAGCCCGGTCTGCCGCCGGCGCCCGCGCCGTACGCCGAGCACGTGGCGGCCGAGCGGGATCGCGTGGCGGCGGCCGTCGAGGCGGCCCGCGTGTATTGGGCGGGGCGCGCGCCGATCGAGGCTCAGGTCATCCTGCCGGGACTGACCGGCGAGCCGGACCCCGCCGACGGGCGGTCGGTCGAGCTGCGGCTGTCCGGCGATCGCGCCAGGGAACTCGGCGTCTCGCGGTTCGAGCTGCTACTGGCCGCGGTCCAGGCGGTGCTGTGCCGCTACGGCAACGAACGGCCCGCGGTCGCGGTCGACCTTTCCACGCGCACGCCCCGGCACCGGGACGCCGTCGGGCTGTTCGTCAACGAGCTGCCGGTGGTCGCGGAGATCACGCCGGGCATGACATTCCGCGAGCACGCGAAGAAGGTGCGCGCCGGTCTTCGTGAGCTCTACGCGCACTGGGAGGTGCCGCTGTCCCGCGCCGTTCCCGGGATCAAGCCCGCCACCTCGCTGGCGCCCGTGTCGCTGAGTTATCGGCAACGCGGCCGGACCTTCCCCGGCCTGGACGTCGACTGGATGGTCTTCAACCAGGCAGCCCGCGCGCTGCTGCACGTCCAGGCCGTCGACGGCCCGGACGGGCTGGCGGTCGGCCTTCAGTACAGCGGCCGCGCGATCGACCGCGAGAGTGTCGAGCGCATCGGATCCCATCTGGCCGCCGTGCTCGCCGCCGACCCGGACACCCCCATCGAACGGCTGCCCGTCCTGGGCGAGGCCGAGCGCCGTACGCTCCTGGAGACCTGGAACGACACGGCCGCGCCCTATCCGGACGACACGACGCTGCACGCGCTCGTCGAGGCCCAGGCCGCCCGCACGCCGTCCGCGACCGCCGTCGTCTTCGAGGGCGAGTCGATCACGTACGAGCGGCTCGACGCCGACGCCGGCCGGATCGCGGCCCGGCTGCGCGGTCTCGGCGCGGGCCCGGGGAGCGTCGTCGCGGTCCGGGCCGAACGCTCGCTCGGTCTGGTCGCGGGGCTGCTCGGCATCCTCAAGGCCGGGGCCGCCTACCTGCCGATCGATCCCGCCTATCCCGAGGCGCGCGTCGACTTCATGCTGGCCGACGCCGAGCCGGTGGCCGTTCTCGGCCAGGCGGATCTGGCCACCGCCGGCCCGGTGGAGCCGGTTCCGAACACAGCCGGTCCGGACGACGCCGCGTACGTGATCTACACGTCCGGATCGACGGGCACGCCGAAGGGCGTCGTCAACATCCACCGCGCCATATGCAATCGATTGCACTGGATGCAGCGGCGCTTCCCGCTGACCGGTGACGACGTCGTGCTGCAGAAGACCCCGATGACCTTCGATGTGTCGGTGTGGGAGTTCTTCTGGCCGCTGATCGCGGGCGCCACGCTCGTGCTGGCCCGGCCCGGCGGCCACAAGGACCCGGCGTACCTCCGGGATCTCATCACCGAGCGGGGGGTGACCACGGCCCACTTCGTGCCGTCGATGCTGGCTGCGTTCCTCGCCGAGGAGGGCACCGAGGAGGGTGTCGAGGGCTGCGGGTCGCTGCGCCGGGTCATCTGCAGCGGCGAGGAGCTCCCCGCCGACCTGGCCCGCCGCTGCGCCGCGCGGCTGGGCGCGGAACTGCACAACCTGTACGGTCCGACCGAGGCGGCCATCGACGTCTCGCACTGGCACTGCCGCTCCGACCTGCTCGACGGGCTGGCCCGGGTGCCCATCGGGCGGCCCATCGACAACGTGCGGCTGCACGTGCTCGATCAGGCGATGAATCTCGCGCCCATCGGCGTGCCGGGCGAGCTGCACATCGCCGGGGCCGGCCTGGCACGCGGCTATCTACGCAGGCCCGAGCTGACGGCCGAGCGCTTCGTGGAGAGCGCGCACGGCCGCCTCTACAAGACCGGCGACCTGGCCCGGTGGCGTCCGGACGGGGTGCTGGAGTTCCTCGGCCGGATGGACGACCAGGTGAAGATCCGCGGGCAGCGGGTCGAGCTCGGCGAGATCGAGGCCGCGCTGCGCGGGCTGGGCGTCCGGGAGGCCGCCGTCGCGCTCCGGGAGGATCGGCCGGGCGATCAGCGGCTCGTGGCGTACACCGTGGGCGGCCCGCCGGCCGACGCGCTGCGCGAGGGGCTGAAGCGGGTGCTGCCCGACTACATGGTCCCGGCCGCCTACGTGCCCTTGGACGCGCTCCCAGTGACGCCCAACGGCAAGCTCGACCGGAAGGCGCTGCCCGAGCCCGAGCTCGGCGTCGGGGGAGAGTTCGCCGAGCCGCGCACGGAGGTCGAGCGCATCCTGGCCGCCCTCTGGCAGGAGGCGCTGGGGGTCGAGCGGGTGGGGATCGACGACGACTTCTTCGACCTCGGCGGCCACTCCCTGCTGGCCACCAAGGTGATCTCCCGGCTCCGGCGGGCGCTGCCGCCGGGAGCGCCGCGGATCACGCTGATGGACCTGTTCGCCCGGCCGACCATCCGCGAGCTGGCGGCGTCCGACGAGCCCGCGGCCGAGCAGCGGCTCTACGAGCTGACCCGGCCGGTCTCCGCGGCCCGCCGACGCCTGACCTTCGTCGGTGTCCCGTACGCGGGGACCAGCGCCGTGGTGTTCCAGGCACTGGCGGACGCGCTGCCCGACCGCTACACGCTGTATGCGGTGTCGCTGCCGGGCCACGATCCAGGCGTCGTCGAGGAGTCGCGGCCGTTCGACCAGATCGCCGAGGAGTGCGCGGCCGAGATCCTGGCACGGGTCGAGGGGCCGCTCGTGCTTTACAGCCACTGCCTGGGCAGCGCCATGACCATCGAGATCGCGCGGCGGCTCGAGGCGGCCGGGCGGCGGCTGGAAGCGATCTACGTGGCGGCCAACTTCCCGTTCGCGGTGCCGCTGCGCGGGGCCCTCGGCCGGCTTGGCCGGCTCACCCGGATCAAGCGCCTGCGCAGCGACCGGTCGTGGGCCAACTGGCTGCGCGGTATGGGCGCCGACCTGGAAGGCCTGCCGGCCGACGAGGTGACGACGATCGTCAAGCTGATGCGCGAGGACGGCGACGCGGCCGAGGAGTACTTCTCGCGGCTGCTGGACGAGGGGGGCGTGCGGCTGCGCGCCCCGATCATCTCCGTGGTGGGGGAGCGCGATCCGATCACCGAGTACTACCAGGAGCGCTACCGCGAGTGGCACTTCCTGACCGACACCACAGCCCTCGTCGTCCTCGACGAAGCCGGACACTATTTCCTGAAATATCGCCCGGAGGAATTAGCCGAGATCATCACGACCACCCACGAGGCCCTGGCCGACGCCCGGACAGAGGATCTGACCCACGCCGCCCGAGGACCCGAGGCCACCTGGTGGCTGTCCGACATCTCCGCGGCGCCCGCCGTTTCCCGCGTCGCGAAGCCGGTGGTCTCGGCCAGTCTTGGGCGGTTCCTGGCGGTGGCGGTGGGTCAGGGGGTGTCGATCACCGGGAACGCGCTGACCGAGTATGCGATACCACTGTGGATCTACCTGCGGACCGGGTCGCTCGCCTGGTACGCGCTGTCGTGGGTCATGCATCTGGTCGGGCTGGCGATCGCGCCGGTGGCCGGGGCCATCGTCGACCGCTGCGACCGGCGCACGGTCATGCTGGCCTCCGATACGGCGGCCGGGCTGCTGCAGGCCGGATTCGCGGCCCTCTACTTCAGCGGCCACCTCCAGATCTGGCAGATCTGGCCGATCCTCGCGGGCCTGTCGATCGCGCTGACCTTCCAGCGCCTGGCCTACACCTCGGCCGTGCCGCAACTGGTCCCCAAGCAGTTCCTCGGGCACGCCAACGGCGTCGTGCAGATGTCGATCGGGATCGCGCAGTTCGTGGTGCCGCTCGTCGCGGCGGCCATGATCGCCCTGTTCGACCTCGGCGGGATCCTCGTCTTCGACCTGGTCACCTTCGGGGTCGCGGTCGGCGTGGTGGCCCTCGTGCGGTTCCCCGCCGCCATGCCGCACACGAGCCGCGAGTCGCTCGGCGCGGAGATCGCGCACGGGTGGCGCTACTCGATGGGCCACCGCTACATCCGCGGCATGATCGGCTTCATGGGCGCGCTGAACGTCTTCCTGTCCGCGCTCATCCTGCTGATCTTCCCGTTGGCGCTGTCGCTCGGGTCCCTGTCGACCGTGGCCACCGTGTCGTTCATCGGCGGCGCGGGCACCGCGCTCGGCGGCCTGGCCATGGCGCTGTGGGGCGGTCCGGGACGCCGGCGGATGCGCGGCATGCTGGTCGCGGGCGCGGTCATGGGCGTGTGCGGCGCGTTCGCCGGGCTTCGGCCGAACGTGGCCGTGGTCGCGGCCGGGCTGGCCGGGCTCTTCTTCTGCGTGGCCCTCGTCAACGGGCTGCACGCCACGATCGTGCAGGTCAAGGTCCCGCAGCGGTACCACGGCCGGGTCTTCGCGCTGGACCAGACGATCGCCTGGTCGACCATTCCGCTCGGCATCCTGGTCGTCGCGCCGCTCGTGACGACGTACTTCGAGCCGCTGCTCGCCCCCGGCGGCGGCCTCGCGGACACGGTCGGCGCGGTCCTCGGCACCGGCGCCGGTCGCGGCATCGGGTTCTCGTACGTCATCCTCGGCCTCGCCATCGTCGCGCTCAGCCTGGCGGCCATGCGCTACCGGGTGCTGGCCCGATTCGACGAGGAGGTCCCGGACGCGCTTCCCGACGACCTGGTCGGCATCCAGGCCATCCGATCCCGCGGGCAGGAGCGGGCGGAGATCCCCGCATGACGTTGCCCGACGCCGTCGAGGAGTGGGCCCGCCGGGATCCCGCGGCCCCCGCGTTGATCGGCCTCGACGGTTCCGTGATCAGCTACGCCGAGCTGGCCGAGACGGTCGCGGCGCGGCGCGGCTCGCTCCGCGGACTCGGCGGGGTGACGGCCGTCGTGGACGGCGACATCCCGCTGCTCGCGGCCGTGGCCGGCGAGTCGGTGTGCGCACCGCTGCCGCCCGGCCTCGCGCCGGACGAGCTCGACACGGCCCTTCGGCAGCTGGGCGCCACCTATCTGATCCTGCCCGGGCACGAGCCCGTTTCCACGGGGATCGCCGCGGGCCCGGCGGTGGACGCCGCGCTGCTGATCCGGACGTCGGGGAGCACGGGGGCGGCCAAGCTCGTGCCGCTGACGGCCGGCGGACTGCTGTACGCGGCCGGGATCGTGGCCACCACCCTCGGGCTGTCGCCGGCCGACCGGTGCCTGAACCCGATGCCCCTGCATCACACGCACGGCCTGGTCGGCGCGGCGCTCGCGACGCTCGGCTCCGGCGGGAGCGTGACCTGCCTGCCGCGCTACAGCGACGAGGCCATGGAGCGCGCCCTCACGACCCTGGCCCCCACCTGGTACACGGCCGTGCCGTCCATCCACGCCCGCGTCGCCGCCCTGGCCGAAGCGGGCCGGCTGGGATCGCACGGGCTGCGCTTCGCGCGCTCGGCGTCCGCGCCGCTCACCGGGGCCCTGCGGGCACGGCTCGGCCGGGCGCTCGGCGGCGTGCCCGTCCTTTCCACGTACGCGCTGACGGAGGCTCCCGGACAGGTGTGCGGCCACCGGCCGGGCGACGTGATTCGCGACGGGTCGGTCGGCCGTGCGGTCGGATGCGAGGTGGCGGTGGTCGACGGCCGGATCCTCGTGCGCGGGCCACACGTCTCGGCGGCCCATCGGTCGCCGGACGGCTGGCTGCGCACCGGCGACCTCGGGACCCTCACCGGCGACGGCGAGCTGTTCCTGCACGGCCGCGAAGACGACGTGATCAACCGCGCAGGGGAGAAGATCAGCCCGGAGGACGTCGAGGCGGCGCTGGCGGCCGACCCGCGCGTGGCGGACGTGGTGGTGTTCGGTGCCGATGATGTGGTGCTGGGCCAGGCCGTGGTGGCGCTCGTGGTCCCCGCCGATCCCGGCGTGAGCGCCGGTGACCTGCGGTTGTCGCGCGTCCTCGACCGGATCGTGCTGACCGGCCGCATCCCCCGCTCGACTACGGGAAAGGTGAACCGGAAGGCCCTGGCCGCCGATCTCCCCGCGCCCGGTCCAGATGTGCTGGCCGAATTGCGGCGGATCTGGGCCGAGGTGCTGTTCCTGCCCGACGTCGAGGTGGACGCCGACTTCGCCGGGCTCGGCGGCGGCTCGCTGCAGGCCGCACGGATCGAGGCCCAGGTGGCCGCGCGCCTCGGCGTCGAGCTGCCGGCGTTCGCGCTGCAGGACGCGCCGACCGTACGGGAATTGGCGGAAATGATCGAACAATCACGTATGTCCTAGAGTGGGCGCCGTGATGACCTGCGCCGTCGCGGCCCCCCACACCCTGGCGACCGACGCGGCCGAGGAGGCGCTGCGGCGCGGGGGCAACGCCATCGACGCGGCGCTCGCCGCCGCCGTCACCCTCACGGTCGTGTATCCGCACAACACTGCGGCCGGAGGCGACCTCATCGCCCTCGTCCGCACAGCCGGCGGCCGGATCTCGTGCCTCAACGCGAGCGGTCCCGCGGCCCGTGCCGCCGATCGCGACGCGGTCGCCGCACGGCACGGCGGCCGGATGCCGATCAGAGGCGTCGACGCGATCACGGTCCCCGGCTGTGTGGCCGGGTGGGCCGCGCTGCACGCGTCCGGAGCCGCGCTGCCCTGGGCCGCGCATTTCGCGGCCGCCATCGCCCACGCGGCCGGCACACCGGTCGTGCCCGGTCTGGCCGCCGCGATCGCCGAGGCCGCGCCGCTGATCGACGCCGACCCCGGCATGCGGGCCGTCTTCCGCCCCGGCGGGCGGCTCCTCGCCGAGGGCGACGTCCTCCGTCAGGACGCGCTCGCGGCCACGCTTTCGGGGATCGCCGACGGCGGTCCCGAGGTCCTCTACGGCGGCCCGGTCGGGGAGCGCCTGATCGCCGGCCTGCGCGTGCTCGGATCCCCGCTCGACCGCACCGACCTCGACGCCTACCGCGCCGAGTGGACGCCGCCCCTGTCCAGGCCGGTCGGCGCGTGGCAGGTCCACACGAGCCCGCCCAACTCGCAGGGCTTCCTGCTGCTCCAGGCGCTCCTCGCGGATGTGGCCGACCCGCTGCGGACAGGCGCGGGCCGCCTGGCCCAGGTGTTCGCCCAGGGGATCGCCGACCGGGCGCGCGTCCTCGCCGATCCCCGCTTCGCTCCCGTGGACCTCGACGCGCTCCTGCGGCCCGGTCGCGCGCTGCCCGGTGAGGACGTCGCGGCGTACGCGAACGGCGACACGGTGGCCGTCGTCACCGCGGACGGCGACGGCAACGCCGTGTCGCTCATCCAGAGCCTGTTCTTCGGGTTCGGCTCGGGCGTGCTCGAACCGGACACCGGCATCCTCATGCAGAACCGCGGCGCTGGGTTCACGCTCGACCCGGGCTCGCCCAACGTGCTCGCGCCCGGCAAGCGGCCGGCGCACACGCTGATGCCCGTCATGGTGACCGAGGGCGACCGGCTGGCGTGGGTGACCGGGAGCATGGGCGGCCGCGCGCAGCCGCAGATCCACACGCAGATCCTGCTCCGCCTGTTCGGGGGCGCCGATCCGACGGCGGCGGTCGCCGCCCCGCGCTGGGTGGTCGGCGAGCCGGACCTCGCCGTACGCGTCGAGGCGGACGTCGATCCGGCGGCGCGGGACTCGCTGGCCGAGCTCGCGGGGCTGCCGTTGACGGAGTTGCCGGCGCGGTCGGATCGGGTCGGCCACGCCCAGGCCATCGCCATCGGCCTGGACGGCGCGCCGACCGCCGGGAGCGACCCCCGCGCCGACGGCGCGGCCCGTGTTGTGAAGGCCGTGTTGTGAAGGATGGTGGCACCCCCGGCCAGCACCCTTGAGCGCGGGAACGCGGGGCGGTGTAATCCGGGCATGCTTGCGGAGATGGGTCTCTCGTGACGCTTGTGCGGTTCTGGCTGACGCTGGAACTGCGGCGCAGATGGCGATCCCTGGCCGGCCTCGCCCTGCTGGCGGCCTTCGCCGTGTCCGTGACGCTGACCGCGTTCGCGGGAGCCGTACGCGGGACCACCGCGAACGACCGGCTGGTCGCCGCCACGAACGCGGCGACCGTCGTGGTGCGGCCCTTCGACTCCGACGCGGGCTTCTGGGCCGCCGCGCGCCGGTTGCCGGCGGTGGCCGCGCTCACGCACTTCCCTGGGACGGCGTTCGGCGTGGACGACCGGCCCGACACACTCGCCGGTCTCACCGTGGCCGCCGCCGACACCGATCTGTTCCGGACGATCGAGACGCCGGTCATCCTCGACGGCCGGCTGCCCGACCCGGCCCGCGTGGACGAGGTGGTGGTCACGCCGCTCTTCCGGGAGACGGCGCACAAGGGCGTCGGCGACACCGTGACGCTGCGCCTGCTCAGCCCGGCCCGGGCGGCGGCCACCAACCGGGTGGGCAATCCCGAGCCACCGGACGGACCGGCCGTCCGCGCGAGGATCGTGGGCGTCATCCGCTCGGCGTGGTTCGCCGAGCTCGCGGGTGGAACGGGCGGCGTCATCTCCTCTCCCGCGCTGTTCGGCCGCTACCGCGCCGACATCATCGGCGCGCACGACGAGATCCCGTTCGAAGGTCTCGTACGGCTCCGCCCCGGCGCGACCTTCGAGCAGTTCCACGCCCAGCTGACGGCGGCGGCCGGCCCCGGCGTGGACATGGAGAACCTCGACGCCACGCTCTACGAGCACCGCCGCCAGGTGGACGGCAACCAGGCGACCACCCTCGGAGTCTTCGGGCTGGCCGCGGCGCTGGCCGGGGCCGCCCTCATCGGGCAGGCCGTGGTCCGCCACGTGTCGGGCGCGGCGGGCGAGTTGCGGTCGCTTCGAGCGCTCGGCATGACGTTGCGGCAGCAGGTGTCGCTGGCCTCCATCGCGCCCGTGCTCGCCGGGACGGCGGGAACGATGATCGGGGCGGCCGGGGCGGTGGGCGGGTCCTTCTGGATGCCGATCGGGAGCGCGGCGCTGCACGAGCCGGCTCCTGGGATCGACGTCGACCTCCCGTTGCTGGCCGGTGGCGCGGCGCTCACCGCGGTCGTGCTCGCGGCGGGGTCGGTGGTGTCCGCCTTGGCCGCGCTGCTCGTGGCGGCCCGACCGGTCGGCCGCAGGTCCATCATCGCCGCGGCGGTCGCCAGGGCCGGCCTGCCCGTGCCCGTGATGGTGGGGACCAGGTTCGCCCTCGAGCCGGGGGGCGGATCGCGGGCCGTGGCCGTGCGGCCGGCGCTGGCCGCCGCTGTCATCGGGGTCGCCGGTGTGATGGCCGGCTGCACGTACGCGGCCGGGACGGTGGACGCCGCCGGCAACCCGGCCCGCTTCGGACAGACCCAGCAGCTGGAGATCTACCTGGGGTTCGGCGACGAGAAGGCGCCCTATCAGGCGCTGCTCGCCGCCGTCGCCCACGACCGCGATGTGACGGCCGTCAACGACGTGCGGATCACGGTCGCCGCGGCAGGCGGCACGCCGTTCCCCGTCTTCGCCTACGCGCCGATGGGGAATCCGTTTCCGGTCGTGCTGTCGGAGGGGCGGATGCCCGAGCGGCCCGGCGAGATCGCGCTCGGCCCGGGGACCGCGGCGCGGGCGCACGTCCAGGTCGGCGGCCGCGTCACCGTGGCCGACAGACAACTGACCGTCACCGGGCTCGGGTTCCTCCCATCCGGTCTGCAGAACTCCTACGCCGAGGGCGGCTGGGTCACCTCGGACGGATACGGCCGGCTGTTCGGCCCGGCGAAGTTCATGTGGCACGTCGGGCACGTCTCGCTGCGCCCGGGCGCCGACGCCGAGGCGGTGGCCGCCCGGCTCCGCCAGGCCTTCAAGGCACTGCCCGGCGGCGAAGCGGTCGGGATCAATCCGCCCGCCACGCCGCCCCCGCAGATGGCCGAGATCGGCGACCTGGCCGCGCTGCCGCTGCTGCTCGGGGGCTTCCTCGCGGTCCTCGCCGCGGGGGCGGTCGGGCACGCCCTGGCCTCGGCCGTGCGCCGGCGCCGAGGCGAGGTCGGCGTGCTGCGGGCGCTCGGGCTGACCCGAGTCCAGGCCCGCATGATCGTCGTCACCCAGGCCGGCGTGCTCGCCGGGATCGGCCTGGCCGTGGGCGTGCCGTTCGGGGTCGCGTACGGGCGGACCGTGTGGCGCCTGGTGGCGTCGGAGATCCCGATCCAGGTCGTGCCGCCCGTGGCGCCGCTGGCGCTGGCCCTGATCGTGCCGGTGACGCTGGTGGTGGCCTACCTGCTCGCGGCCCTCCCGAGCCGCGCCGCGGCGCGCCTTCCGGTCGCGACCCTGCTGCGCGCGGAATAGCCCGTTCGCCGGACAAGGCCTGCCGCTGGCCGATCAAGCCCCCGCCACACGCGGAATAAGCCGCGCAAACCGGATAGGTTGGCCGGGTGCTCGCCCCGATCGTGCTTTCCCTCGCTCTCGCCGCCAGTGGTCACGGATGGTCCGTCGCGCATGCCGGGGCATTGCCCGCGGCCAGCCGGCTGAGTGTCGTCGCCTCGGCCGGGCCGCACGACGTATGGGTCGGCGGCAAGGAGCACGGCAACGACTACGCCGAGATCGGCAGGGCCGTTCTCGAGCACTGGGACGGCAGGCGCTGGACCGTCACCCGCCTGCCGCACGCCGACTCGGTCGTCGGCCTCAGCGCGGCCGGTCCGAAGGACGTGTGGGCCGCGGCCAGGCAGTCCTACGAGGGCGGCGGCCTGCTCTACCACTACGACGGCAGGCGCTGGTCGCGCGTGACGGGCCTGCCCGCCGCCGGCGACTACGACGTGGCCGCCGTGCGCGGCGCGGTCTTCGTGGCCATCCGTGACGGGTCCGACGTGCTCACCCGCGACGCGGACGGCTGGCAGCCGGCCACACTGGGCGAGGACGTCCACCTCAGGGCCGTACGCGCGCGAACCCCGGCCGACGCCTGGGCCATCGGCGGCACGGGCGACTATCAGACCGAGCGGCCGTTCGCGGCGCACTGGGACGGCCACGCCTGGACGTCCACGCCGCTCCCACTGAACACCGGTCACCTGCATGCCGTCCTTTCCTACTCGCCCGAGAACGCCTGGGCCGTCGGCAACGGCCTGCGGCCGTTCAAGGGCCGCTACGAGCCGTACGGGAAGCCGTTCGTGCTGCACTGGGACGGCGCCGCGTGGAAGCAGGTGAAGGTCCCGGCCGGGCGGGCCGATCTGCGCGCCATCACGGCCGCCGGCGGCGGGCGCGTCCTGATCGGCGGCTTCGACCCGGCCCACCCCAGCAGGCCGTTCTTCCTGCGCAACAACAACACCAGGAAGTGGCACGCGGACACCGTCAAGCCGCCGCGCGGCGCGAAATACGTCGAGGTCAACGGCGTGGCGGCGGCCGGTTACGATCTGTGGGCCGTCGGCGCCTTCGACCGCGTCAAGGGCAGCCCGACCCCTCGTGACCTGGTGCTTCGCTACCGCCCCTAAATGACCTTGACAGTCGACCTGACAGAGGTCAATGTCGGATCAACTCCCGCTTCCCTCGAAAGGCGCCTCCCATGAACACCACGGAATCGGACCTGCCCATCTTCGAGCCGATCATCGAGGACGAATACGACGCCCCCCAGAGCTGCATGATCCCCTGCGCGTCCTGATCGGTCTCGCGGCGAGGGAGAGACGGATGCGGCTGCGGCTTTCCGGCCTGGTCGTGTTCCACACCCGGAACGGGCAGCTGATCTGCGACGATCCGGTAGGCCACCGCCAGCTCGCGCTACGCCAGGAGGCGTGGGCGCTGCTTCCCAAGTTCGCCCGCTGGGCCGAGCCCGAAGAAGCCGACGTGGGTCTGGTCAAGCAACTGCTCGCGGCGGGCATCCTCATCGAGGAGGGCTCGCCCGAGCAGGCGCGCGAGGAACGGCTCGGTCCCTGGAGCACGTGGGGGACCGCGGCCACCTACTACCACCTCGCGTCCCGGACGCTCGAATCCGACGCGTTCCTCACGGCCGCCGAGGACACGGCCCGGCTGCGCGGGCAGCAGCCGCCGCCGGAGCCGTACAAGCGCTACGACATCCCGGCGCTGCCGCTCCCGCCGCCGGAAGACCTGCCGCGCACGCTGCCGGACGTGCTGCGCCGCCGCCGCACCACGCGGCGCTTCGACCCGCGCGCCACGCCGAGCGCGCGGCAGGTGGCCACCATGCTGCACTGGGTCGCCGGCGTGCAGCACGAGGTCGAGGTGCCCGGGTTCGGCATGTCCCCACTCAAGGCCAGCCCTTCCGGAGGGGCGCGGCACCCCGTCGAGGTCTATCCCGTCGTACGGCGCGTCCCCGGCCTCCCCGCGGGCGTCTACCATTACGCGCCCGATCGGCACGCGCTCGAGACGGTCTCCGACGCGCCCGACGACGCCGAGGTGCTGCGCTGGTGCGGCGGGCAGAGCTTCGCGGCCCGCGTCCCCGTGCTGCTGATCTACACGGCCGTGCTGGCGCGGTCGGCGTGGAAATATCCGACCGGCCGCACCTACCGCTCGCTCCACGTTGACGTGGGGCACCTCAGCCAGACCGCCTATCTCGTCGGCACGGCGCTCGGTCTCGGCGTCTTCTTCACGGCCGCGATCCGCGACGCCGCGGTGGAGCGCGTGCTCGCGCTGGACTGGGCGCAGGAGATCCCGCTCGGGGTGACGGGCCTCGGGGTGCCCGCTCCCGCCGAGGCCGTACGGCAGGAGGCGATGGCCCACGGCGGGCCCGCGACGTTCTCCTACCCCGGCGATGAATGGGACGGGATGGGGTGAGCCCGGAAGCCCACGTCGACCTTGGATGCCTGCGCGACAACGTCCGCGAGTACCACGAGAAGGCGCCCGTTCCGATCCGCGCCCACATCAAGGGGCACCGCACGGTCGAGATCGCGCGCCTGCAGATGGCGGCGGGAGCCTGCGGGATCGCCGTCACGCGGGTCTCGGGGACCAGCGCCTACCTCGACGCCGGGATCGGCGACGTCGTGGTCGCCTGGCCGTGGCGCGACCCGGCGCTGCTCGGCCGGTTCGCCGCGCTCGCCACGCGCTGCCGGCTGTCCTTCCACGTCGACGCGGCCGAGACCATCCCCCTGCTCGGGGAGGCGGCCGCGCGGCACGGCGTCACGCTCGGCGTGCGCGTCCAGGCCGACGCGCCATACCCGATGGCGATCGCGCGCCTGGCCGCCGCCACCCCAGGGCTGACACTGGACGGCGTGACAGGCTACGAGCCGGCCGGCGCCACACGCGCGCACGCCGAACGCCTGGTGGAGCTGGCCGAGGGGATCCGGCGTGCCGGCCTGCCGTGCCCTGTCGTCGCGCTCGGCGGCACCACGGCGGCCGACGTCGTCGTCCCGGGAATCACCGAGCTCGGCGCCGGCGCGTACGCGCTGCGCGACGCCGGGCTCGCCGCGCTCGGCTGGTGCGCGCTCGGCTCGGTCGCGATCAGCGTGGCCGACCCGGATCTGCTGGAGGGCTGCGGCCAGCCCTGGCATCCCGAGCCCTATGTACGGCGTGGCGGCCGGTTGCTCCCCACCCACGTGTGCCCGCTCATCCTCCGGGTCGCCGCGTTACGCACGTCCACGGGCGAACGCTGGACCGTCCTCAACGGGGCCGATGGGGGGCAGGGGTGACGAAGTTCGCGGTGCTGCGGGAACGGGACTTCCGATGGTTCTTCATCGGCAGCGCGGCCTCGATCATCGGCGACTACATGGCGCCCGTGGCCATCGTGTTCGCCGTGCTGGAAATCGGCGGGGCCGGCGACGTCGGGCTGGTGCTGGCCGCCCGCATCGTGCCGCTCATCGCGTTCATGCTGGTCGGCGGGGTGATCGCGGATCGGCTGCCGCGCAAGGCCGTGATGATCGGCGCCGACCTGGTGCGGGCCGCTGGCCAGGGTCTGCTGGCCTACCTGCTGTTGAGCGGCAACGCACAGGTGTGGGAGCTGGCCGCGCTGCAGGTCGCGCACGGCACGGCCTCCGCAATGTTCACGCCCGCGATCACCGGGCTGGTCCAGCAGACGGTGCCCGCGGCGCGGCTCCAGGAGGCCAACTCGCTGCGCGGGCTCGCCGGGTCGGCCGGGAGCGTGGCCGGGCCCGCCGTGGCCGGCGCGCTCGTCGCCTTCGCCGGGCCCGGCTGGGCCGTCGCCATCGACGCGGCCGGCTTCGCGGTCAGCGCGTACTGTCTCGGCCGGCTGCCGTCCCGGGTGGTCGGCGCGTCCCCGTGGTCGTTCCACGGCATGCTGAGCGACCTTCGAGACGGGTGGCGCGAGTTCGTCGCCCGGCGGTGGGTGTGGACCATCGTGGCCGTGGCGTCGCTGATGAACATGTTCCAGGCGGCGTACACCGTTCTCGGGCCGGTCGAGGCGGTGAACCGGCTCGGCGGGCCGGCCGTGTGGGGCCTGGTGCTGGCCTGCGGCGGCGCGGGGGCCATGCTGGGCGGGCTGATCACGCTGTGGCTGCGGCCCTACCGGCCGCTGCGCGCCGCGGTGCTGGCCGTCACGCTGTTTCCCGCGCCGATCCTGGCGCTCGCTCTCGGGCTGCCGGCGTTCGGCGTGGCCGCGGCGGCGCTGGCGGGCGGCTGCGGGCTCATCGTGTTCAACACGCTGTGGGAGACCACGCTGCAGCAGTCGATCCCGCAGGATCGGCTGTCGCGGGTCAGCGCGTACGAGTGGTTCGGCTCGTACGCGTGCAATCCGATCGGTCTGTTACTGGTGCCGGCCGTCTCGGCACGTGCCGGGCACCAGGCCGTTCTGTGGGCGAGCGGCACCGCCATGGTCGCGCTCGCGGCGTCGTTGTTCCTGGTCCCCGAGGTGCGGGCGCAGGTGCGCGAACAGGTATTGGCCGGAGGCTGAACTCTGGCCGCGAATTCTGCGTACCTTCGATGTGTTGACCATTTCGAGACCTTCTCGACACATTGTCGCGCTTGCGGCGCTCGTATGCGCCGCCGCCTGCTCGTCACCGGGCAGTGCAACCGAACCGGCCCGCGCGGCCGCACCCACTGCCGCCGCAGGTCCTCAGACGGTCGAGCAACTGGCCAAGGAGGCCGGCTGCAAGCCGAAAATCCAGGTCGACTCCGAATCGATGCGGCAGGGCTTCTGCAAGAACAACCTCGGGCAGTTCTTCATCACCACGTTCTCGACCCAGAAGGGCAAGGACGAGTGGATGGACCAGGCCCCCGAATACAACCCGCACCTGGTGGGCCCCCTGTGGACGATCCTCGCGGAGCGTGCCGTCCTCGACAAGGTCAGGGCGCGCGTCGGCGGCGACCTTCACCTCAAGGACCACCGCTGCAAGCTCATGGCGTGCCCCATGAAGCCTGCGACCGACCTCGACCCCGCCGCCATCGAGACGTCCGGCGCCTCGGACTCCTCGGGCGCCGCGGATTCGTCGGGTGCGGACGACTCAGCAGGCAGCGGCTACTAGCGAGCACGCGCCGGCCACGAACCAAACGCTTTTGCCGCCGCGCGGCGAGTGGATGACGCCCCAGGCGTCCGTGAGGGCGTCCACGATGTGCAGACCGCGTCCGTCTGTGGAATCGTGATCAGGGTCACGGGGCCGGGGAACCCCGTCGCCCGGGTCGTACACCTCGCCGCGCACGGCGTCGCCGTCGGCGAAAAGGCGCAGCGCGATGGCCGAGCCGCCGTGCCGCACGGCGTTGGTGACGAGCTCGCTCACGATGAGCAGGCAGTCGTCGACGAGATCGGACCGGCCCCACGCGGGCAGCTCCCGGCGGACCAGCTCACGCGCGGCGGCGACGCTGGGCCCTGTGGCGGGCAGCAGCGCCTCCGCTGTGCGGCTGGGAGCCGCGGTGTGCCAAGCGGGCGGAGTCACGACCGTCTCCTATCTTGATCTTCAGTGGGAGCGCTCCCACTGATTTCACGGTACGGCAGGCGGCCCGTTCTGTGAACCGGCTGTTTCGCAATCGTTGCTTGATTGCGCGTCGCCCCTGTTGAACCACTTGTTTGCCGATGAAAGTTACCTCGGCGTGATTCAATTTCGATCCGTGACCATCGCGCTAACGGGAGATCAGCACACCATCGCCGCCGACGGCTACCAGGCCGTCGTCACCGAGGTGGGGGCCGCCCTCGGCGCCCTCAGCCACGACGGCCGCCCCCTCACCATGCCGCACGTGATCGAGGAGCCGCCGCCCGGCGCGGCCGGCGTCGTGCTCATGCCCTGGCCCAACCGCATCGCCGACGGGCGCTACACCTTCGACGGCGAGGATCGCCAGCTGTCCCTCACCGAGCCCACGTCGCACAACGCCATCCACGGTCTGGTGCGGACCCTCCCGTGGCAGGTCGCCGACAAGAGCGCGGCGTCGGTGCGGCTCGCCCTTCGCCTGTTCCCCCAGGCCGGCTACCCGCACCTGCTCGACCTTTCCGTCTCCTACGCCCTCGGCCCCGGCGGCCTCACGGTCGAGCTGTCGGCCGCCAACGCCGGCGCCACCCCCGCGCCCTACGGCTTCGGCTGCCACCCCTACCTGACCATGACGCCGGCCACCGAGCTGGAGCTGCCGGCCGGCACCTGGATCGAGTCCGACAAGCGTGGCATCCCGGTCGCCCGGCACCCCGTCGACGGCGGTCCCTATGACTTCCGCACGCGGCGCGCCGTCGGCGACGCGAAGCTCGACACGGCCTTCACAGGCTTGCGCCGCGACGCGGACGGCCTGGTCAGGGTCCGGGTGGACGACGTCGAGCTGTGGGCAGGGCCCGGCGTCAAATGGCTGCAACTGTTCACCGGCGACACGCTCTCGGCGACCTATCGGAGGAAAGGCCTCGCGGTCGAGCCGATGAGCTGCCCGCCGAACGCCTTCGCCACCGGCGAGGACGTGATCAGGCTCGAGCCCGGCGCGACCGCCACCCACCGCTGGGGCATCACAGTTTCGGCAGCCGCGGTTTGATCCGCTGCTGGTCGATGAGGGCGAGATAGACGGCCGAGGCACCGCTGACCCACACGGCCGCCTGCCGGTGGCCGAGATTCAGCACCTCGCCGTCATGGAGCACGATCTCGTAGCCGCGCAGCGGGCGCTCGCTCCAGGCCACCATCACGTTTTCGTAGACCAGCAGGTCAAGGGTCGCGGCAAGGTGCTCGCGATCGGCGAAGGACACGGCGAACCTCCAAGCCCCTCGCCGCTCTGCCTCCATTGTCACCCCCGCCGCGGGCCGGTGCGCACCCCTTTCCGGCGTGCTGGTCGGGCGGGTGTTCCAACGGTGCTTCAGGCGGCCCTTCCGGCCGCGCGCAGTGCCTGGGCGGCGGCCTTGAGCACGTCGTCGACATGCACGTCGGCCGGATCCGGGCCGTTCCACACGGCTTGATGGCGCGGCCGGTCGCGGGGAGGACCCCAGCGGACGGGGGATTCGGGGCCGAACACGACGACCGAAGGCGCGCCGTAGGCGGTGGCGAGGTGGGCGACGCCGGTGTCCGAGCTGACCACGAGCCGGGCGCCCGCGATCAGGGCGCACAGTTCGCGGAGCGTGGTGCGCCCGGCGAGGACCACGTTGGGCGGCAGCACGGCCCGGGTGGCCACCATCAGGGCGGTCGGGCGTTCGCTGAGGTCGCCGGTGATGACCACCTGTAGTCCCTCGCCCGCTATCACGCGCGCCACCTCGGCGAAGCGCTCGATGGGCCAGCGGCGGTCCTTGGCGCGGCCGCCCGGGTGGATCACCACGGCGCCCGGCGCGGGACTCGTGCCGAGGGGGGTGGGCAGGGCCAGGTCGGCGGGGTCGGCATTCACGCCGTACCACTCGAGCAGGCGGCACCAGCGCGTCACCTCGTGCTCGTCGTCGTCCCAGGTGGGGCCGCGGGGGAACTCCTCGCCGCAGGCGTACGCCCACAGGCGGCGCGGCCTGACCTCCTTGAGCATGCGGTGGCTTTCCGGACCGCTGCCGTCCAGGTTGACCGCGACGTCGGGAAAGAATGGAAGATCGCTGTCGCGGGAGGTGAGCCCGGGCCAGACCAGGGGCTCGCCCTCGCGGGCCGGCAGCAGCCGGTCGACCACGCCGGTCAGCGCGGCGAGCTCACTCAACTCTGGGGGCGTCGCGAGGACGATGCGCATGCCATATCGCCGCAGCCCCCGAAGTGCAGGAACGGCGGTGAGAAGATCCCCCATGCCCCGCGTCCGCAGGACCAGCGCCGTGCTCACACGCTTTCCTCCATTACGGCATGTACGACATGTGTCGAGCATGACTTCCGATGGAGGCACCTGCGTCCTAGGCACCAAATCCATAGCCAGCCTAACGTAATAGGAACGTCCGAAACCACCTTGTTTCGAATGCCCAGGTCAGGGCAGCCGAACTAAATGGACACTCCGCACTATGTGGCGGCGCGCGTGCAGCAGGCGCTCGCCGAGGACGATAGGACGAACGAGCTGGGCATCCAGGTGTACGTACGCGGAAACCAGCTCTTCCTGCGCGGCCAGGTCACCGGTGACGCGCAGCTGGACGTGCTCGGGCAGGTGGCGGCCGAGACGGCGCCAGGGATGACCGTGCACAACGAGATCACGGTGGTAGAGGTGACCAAGCCGGAAACGGAGGAGCACCTTGGATGAGATCAGAATCGCGGCGGTGGCCGACATCCACCTCGGAGAGGGCATGCGTGGGCGCTTTCGACCGCAGCTCGACGGGATCGAGGACCGCGCCGACGTGCTGCTGGTCGGCGGCGACCTGACCCGGCACGGCACGCTCGACGAAGGCCAGGTCGTCGCCCACGAGCTACGCGACCTGCCGGTGCCCGTGATCGCCGTGCTCGGCAATCACGACTACCACTCCGATCAGAACATCGAGATCATCGAGTGCCTGCGCGACGCCGGGATCTCCGTCCTGGACGACTCGTCCGACGTCGTCTCTGTGGGCGGCATGCGCCTCGGCGTCGCCGGAGGCAAAGGTTTCGGCGGCGGGTTCGCCGGCAAGTGCGCCAGCGAGTTCGGCGAGCCGGAGACCAAGGCGTTCGTACGGCACACGCGGGAGATCGCCGAGCGCTGGCGGCACGCGCTGAAGGACCTCGAGGCCGACAAGAAGGTGCTGCTCAGCCACTATTCCCCGGTCAAGGAGACGCTGGTGGGCGAGCCCCTGGAGATCTACCCGTTCCTGGGAAGCTATCTGCTGGCCGAGGCGGCCGACGCGGCCGAGGTGGATCTCATCATCCACGGCCACGCCCACAAGGGCACCGAGAAGGGCCTCACGCCGGGCGGAATCCGGGTGCGGAACGTGGCTATGCCGGTCATCGGCGCCGCGTACGCCCTCTACTGCATCGCGTAGTCGGCCACTGCCCGTAAGTCGGTCTCGCCGGAGACGAGGACGGCCGGCGCGCCCGCGTTCCTGGCCGTCTCCATGGTCATCTGCGTGGCGCCGACGAGAAGGCACTCGCCGGCGCGTACGGCCAAGGCCCGCATGGCCTGCCGTACGAGACCGGGTTTGGGCATCCGGCAGGAGCAGCCGCGCACATGCGGGCAGACGCCCCACACGTCGAACGGTCCCAGCAGATCCTCCATCCGCTGGTGGACGGCGGTCAGCTGCGCCCAGCTCACCGACCCCTCGGCGATCCCCGGCTGGTTGGTCAGCACGCCCACGAAGATCCCGGCCCGCCGTAATCGGTCGAGCGCCGCGCGGGCGTGCGGGACCGGCGTCACCTCGGCCGGATCGTGCAGACCCCGAACGCCGGCGATGAGCGTGCCGTCCCGGTCGAACAGGACCACCCGGACCGGGGGGTCGCTCATGGGAGGCGCTCGGCGACCTCGCGAGCCGTCTCCTCGGGTGTCCGCTTCGACGAGTCGACGACGAGGTCGGCCACCTGAGTGAAGTAGGGCAGCCGGCGGGTGCGCTGCTCGGTGAGCATCCGTACGAGATCGGGCTGGAAGTGGGGGCGGTGCGCGCCCGACTTCATCCGCTCCGCCAGAACCTCGGGCGGAGCGTCGAGATAGACGACGTAGGCCGGCTCGAGCGCGGCCCGGACGACCGGATCCTCGACCGTGCTGGCCGCCGCGGCCACCACCACGTCACCCTCGTTCAACGCGTCGAACAGGACCTGCGCCTCGCGGGCGTGCAGTTCGTCGGCGCCCTCGTCCGCGTTGATCTGCGCGGCCGTCTTACCGTATCTGGCCTGCAGATCCTCGTCGCTGTCCCGCATGGGGCGGCCGAGGGCCCCCGCCACGAGACGGGCGACCGAGGACTTGCCGGCGCCCATGAGACCCATCACCACAACAGTCGCCATGTTTGTTTTCCGTACCCGGGATAGAGAGCCACATAAGGAGGTAGAGGTCATGACCATTGCCGGAGGCATCATCCTCATCATGCTGGGCGCGATCCTCACCTGGGCGGTGGAGTTCAGCGTCGCCGGGATCGATATACACGTGATCGGCGTGATCCTCATGGTCGGCGGACTCGCCGGGCTGCTGTTCGGGATCTGGCGACTCACCACCCTGCGTAGAAGCGCTGTCGTGACGCCGGTGAACCCCGTCGTCAACCCCGTCGTGGACGACGACGTCGTCACGCGCCGCCGGGTGTACGAGGAGCGTCACTACAACGAGTAGGAAATATCATGCCTGGACGTAAGGAGCTCCCGTCGACCTTGGCGCGTTCTCCGAAGAAGGCCCAGGAGACGTGGATCAAAGCCCATGACTCAGCGGTCGAGACGTACGGGGAGGGCGAGCGCGCCCACCGGACGGCCTTCTCCGCGCTGAAGCACTCCTTCGAGAAGGTGGGCGACCACTGGGAGAAGAAGGCCAAGCGCGGCCCTTCGGACGCACAAGCGCGAAAGAGCACCCCCAAACCCGGCAAAACAGCCGAAGGCGTCGACACAACCGCCTCCAAACAGCACCTTTATGACACGGCCACCCGCCTCGGCGTAAAAGGCCGTTCCAAAATGACCAAAGGCGAGCTGATCGACGCCATCAAAAAGTCCAACCGCAAAGCCACCCGCAAAGCCACCACCAAACCCCGCTAACCACCCACCCGACCGCCGTGATCTTGCACGAATTCCCTTCGTGCAGATCACGGCGTTCGTGATCTTGCACTAAGTCATCGAGCCGCAGGTCACGGCTTTCGTGATCTTGCATCACGGGCGAATCCGGATCACCACGCGGGACAGGAACGAACCGGGATCAGGCCCAGGCGAGCACGCGCCGAGCGCGTTGCGATCGGCGCGTGCCAGGGAAGTGCGTGACAGAGCCGGCGAACGCCTCTGCCCGGTCGAGGTCACCAGCCGTCTTCACCAGGTCGTCGAGCGGCCGGGTGCCCGTGGTGTCAGAGGTGGCTGGTCAGGCGGCCCGAATCGCTGTCCCGTGGGCTCCAACGGCTGCATGATCACCAATGCTGTGACCTGCGGCTCGGGAGAATGTGCATGATCACGAACGGCTGGAGCTGGGCTTCGGGAGTTGTTGCAAGATCACGGCGTGGAGGGTGGGGGCGGAGAGGGGGGTTTGGTGGAGTTGTTGGGTGGGGGTGGCGGAGTGGGGCATTTGGGTTACGGCGAGTTTGGTCACGCGTACGGGGGTCTCGGCCAGGGCCTCGAGGACGGCATCGCCGAGGCCGCCTTGGGGCCAGTGGTCTTCGACCGTGACGACGTAACCCGTGGCCGTGGCCAAAGAGCGGAGCTCCTCGGCGGCCAGGGGCTTGATGGAGTAGGCGTCGACGACGGTGGCGTTGACGCCTTCGGCGGCCAGGGATTCGGCGGCCAGCAGCGCCTCGTGGACGGTGATGCCGGCCGCGACGATCGTGACGTCGTCTCCTCGGCGCAGCACCTTGCACCCGCCGACCTCGAACCGCTCACCCGGCGGATAGATGACCGGCGTGCCGCCCCGGGTCGTGCGTAGATACGTGATCCCGGGCCGGTCGGCCATCAAAGCGGTCAGCGCGGCCGTCTGGTTGGCGTCGCATGGATACAGCACCGTGCTGTCGTGCACGGCGCGGAACATGGCCAGGTCTTCCAGCCCCATCTGCGACGGCCCGTCCTCGCCGATCGAGACCCCGGCGTGCGATCCGACCAGCCGGATCGAGGCTCCGCTGATCGCGGCCATCCGCACGAAGTCGTACGCCCTGGTCAGGAACGCGGCGAAGGTGGCGGCGAACGGCCGCCAGCCGGTGATCTGCATGCCGACGGCGGCGGCGACCATCTGCTGCTCGGCGATGAAGAACTCGAAGAAGCGCTCGGGATGCGCCTTGGCGAAGGCCTCGGTCTTGGTGGAGTCGCCCACCTCGCCGTCAAGGGTCACCACGTCGCCACGCGCCGTGCCGACGGCGGCCAGCGCGTCGCCGAAGGCGGTCCTGGTCGCCACCGAGGCCCCCACCTCGTACGTGGGCAGCTCCAGCGGCCCTTCCTGGAACCGATAAGGCTGCCGCGACTCGGTCGGCCGGTTGACCTGGACACGCAGATCCCGCACCCCGCCCAGCTGCTTGATCGCGCTTTCGGCATCGGGCAGCGGCTTGCCGTGATGGCCCTCACGATCCTCGACCTCGGCCACGCCGTAACCCTTGACGGTGTGGGCGATGATCGCGGTGGGCCGTCGGCGGCTGTTCATCGCGTCGGTCATCGCGTAATCGATCTGCGCCGGGTCGTGGCCGTCGATCTCGACGGTGTGCCAACCGAAGGCGCCGATCCGGCGCGCGTACGCCCCGAGATCCCAGCCATGCCGCGTCGGCCCGCGCTGGCCGAGCCGGTTGACGTCGACGAGGACCGTCAGATTGCCCAGGCCCTCGGCCCCGGCCATCTCGAACGACTCCCACACCGAGCCCTCGGCCAGTTCGCTGTCGCCGCACAGCACCCACACGCGATAGGGCAGCCGGTCGAGTTTGCGCCCGGTCAGGGCCAGGCCGGCGCCGACGGGCAGGCCGAACCCGAGCGAGCCGGTGGCCACGTCCACCCACGGCACCTGCGGCGTCGGGTGGCCTTCCAGGATGCTGCCCTCTTTGCGGAAGGTCAGCAATTCCTGGTCGGAGATGACCCCGGCCGCCTTCAACATCGAGTAGAGCAGGGGCGAGGCGTGGCCCTTGGAGAAGATCAGGTGGTCGGAGGCCGGGTCGCCGGGGTTTATCCGCAGGTGGCGGGCGAGCAGCACGGCCATGAGGTCGGACGCCGACATCGACGACGTCGGGTGCCCGGATCCGGCCGCGGCGGCGGCGCGCACCGAGTCCACCCGCAACTGGGCGCCAAGCTCGCAGAGGAAACGGATATCAGGTTCGTCCATTCCGTCCAGCTACCCGGCCAGACTCCGCCAAACCGCGATCATGGCCGCGACGCCCACCCCCGCGCCGACCAGGCGACGATGGCGCGACAGCCACAGCTGCGGGCTGCGCCTGGTCGAACGGTCGTCGAAACTGCCGTGTGCGCCGTAGTCGACGTCCTCGTCGGCCGGCTCCCACAGGTTGGACACGTGCGTCGGCTCCTTGTCGTCGGCCAGCTGCGACTTCGCGCCGGTCTTGGCCAGGTAGCGGTCGAGGATGCCGGGAGCGATCTTCTGGGCGAGCAAAGTGCCGGCCGTGCTGCCGCCGACCCAGTACTCCCTGCGTCCGGGATGTTCGGCCGCCCAGATGAGGGCTTCGGCCGCGACCTCCGGTTGGTAGATGGGCGGCACGGGCTGCGGGTGGCGGCTCAGCCGGGACTTGCCCCAGTCGAACTGCGGCGTGTTCAGCGCGGGCAGCTGGACCATGGTGATGTCGACTCCGGAGCCGAGGATCTCGGTCCGTACGGCCTCGGTGAAGCCCTTGATCGCGTGTTTCGCCCCGCAGTACGCCGACTGGAGCGGGATCCCCCGATAGGCGAGGGCCGAGCCGGCCTGCACGATGGTGCCGTGCCCACGCGGGCGCATCAGGTCGAGTGCCACCCGGGTGCCCCAGACATAGCCGAGGTAGCTCACGTGCGTGACCCGCTCGAACTCGGCCGGCGTGATCTCCTGGAACGGCGCGAACTCGGTGGCGAACGCCACGTTCATCCACACGTCGATCGGGCCGAGCTCGCTCTCGATCCGCTCGGCCGCGGCCCGGACCTCCTCGTAGACCGAGACGTCGGCGGGATAGACCTTGCCGGTGCCGCCTTCCGCGCCCACGTCGACGGCCGCGGAGGCGAGCCCCGTCTCGCCGCGGGCGATCAGCGCCACGCGGGCGCCGCGCTCGCCCAGCATGCGTACGGTCGCCCGGCCGGCGCCCCCGCTCGCGCCGGTCACCACGACCACCTTGTCGCGAAGATCATGAAGCGTCATCGGTCGGTCTCCTTCGTACGACTCGCCAGATGTCGGCGGCCGTGGCGAGCGCGGCCAGCACCGCGAGACCCGTCAGCCACCAGATGTGGATCAGCGCGGAGACCACGCCGACCGCGAAACAGAAGACCAAGACCATTGATCCGAGTCTGATGTGCACCACGTCCCGTGGCGCGGCCGAACTGGCCCTCGATTCCTGGTTCATGTCCGACCTCGATTGGTGATCGCAGTGGTGGATTGGTCGGGGACATAGTCGAGTACCCTCACCTCGCCGCCGTACTCCTTGACCACGGCCGCCTCGGGAAGCACGTCCGGGTGATCGTCGCCGCCAGTGACGTACACATCGGGGCGCAGCATCCGGATCAGTTCCGCCGGCGTTTCCTCGTCGAAGACCGTGATGTGGTCGACGCAGCCGAGCGCGCGCAGCACGGCGGCCCGGTCCTCCAGGGTGTTGACCAGGTGATCGGGCCCCTTCAGCTGCTCGACGCTCTTGTCGCTGTTCAGCGCGACCACGAGCACGTCGCCCAGTTGCCTGGCCTGCTGCAGGTAGGTCACGTCGCCGCGGTTCAGCACGTCGAAGCTCCCGTTGGTGAACACCACCCGTGCCCGCGGCCCCGGTGCGGCCTCCAGCAGCGCCGGCAGCCGCTCGGGCGGCACGACGGCCTCGGGCTGGGTGGCCTCGAACAGGTCGTCCCATGTGCACACGGCCGTGCCGGGGCGGTGGACCACCACGCTCGCGGCCGTCTGGGCCAGGTCGGCGGCCTCCTCGGGGGTCGCGCCCGCGGCTAAGGCCAGCGCGAAGGTGGCGGTGAAGGTGTCGCCCGCGCCCGTGCTCATCCGGTTCGGAGTGGGCCGGGCATAGGTCCGGTGCGGCTCGTGCCCGGCCTGGTGGAGCAGGGTGCCCTCACCGTCGAGCGTCGTCACGATCAGGTCGGCGCCGGTCGCGTCCTCGAGCCGCCCGGCTTGGGCCGCCACGAAGTCGGCCGGTTCGTCGCCGTGCCCGGTCTCGCCCAGCAGCCGCTGGGCTTCCTCGAAGTTGGGCAGTACGGCCAGCGGGTGGCAGTCCGCCCACGGCGCGAGGTCGTGCGCGTCCACGATCAGCATGGGCAGATCGCGCAGCGCGTCGCGGACGGCGTCCGTGAACAGCCCGCCCCCGTAGTCGCAGGCGATCACGACACTGGCGGACGGGCTGAGCCCGTGGATCTGCTCGACCACCTCGCGCTCGATCTCCGGGGTGAGGGGGAGCCGGTTCTCCTCGTCGAACCGGGCGACTATCTGGCCGCCGGTCATCACGCGGCGCTTGATCGATGTACGGCGGCCACGGGTGATGATCAGGCCGTCGGTGTCCACTCCGTGCTGCAGCAGGGCCCCGATCAGCGCGGTTCCCGGTCCGTCGGCGCCGGTGACGCCGATCAGGCGCACCTGCGCGCCGAGCACGGCCAGGTTGACCGCGCAGTTGGCGGCGCCGCCCGGCGCGTCCTCGATATGTTCCACCGTGACGACCGGCACGGGCGCCTCTTGCGCCATGCGCGTGCTCGGTCCTCGCAGCCAGGAATCCAACATGACATCCCCGACGACGAGAGCGGCGATGTTCCCGAACTCTCTCATGGGACGAACGGCTACCCGGAGACGTGTGGTGGAAACTGTGCGGAGCGACCTGGTGATATGCGTCCGGTTTGCGCGGTGCCTCAGGGGTAGGCGGCGGGATGTGTCGCTCGTCGAAGGTGATCTTGAACCGTGGGTGGCCGTCACCGCGGCCGTGGACGACGTGCTCGGCCGGGCTCAGGGCCTGCTGTCATGAGGCAGTCGAGCCAGGAGGAGCCGGGGATCGGCCGGCGGGGGAGGGGCAAGGGCTTCGAGTACGCCTGGCCGTCCGGCCGCCGGGTCACGGAGAAGGCCACGCTGAGCCGGATCAAGGCGCTGGTCATCCCGCCCGCCTGGACGGACGTGTGGATCTGCACGTCTCCCGACGGCCATCTGCAGGCCGCGGGCACCGATTCCGCCGGCCGCAGGCAGTACCGCTACCACGACGACTGGCGCGTCCAGCAGGACGCGGCCAAATTCGACCGCGTCCTCGAGCTCGCCCAGCATCTGCCGAAATTTCGGGACAAGGTGACGGGAGACCTCGCGGGCGAGGGACTCAACCGCGAACGGGTGCTCGCCACCGCGGCCCGGATGCTCGACATCGGCTTCTTCCGCGTCGGCGGCGAGGAGTACACCGACTCCTACGGCCTGGCCACGCTCCGCTCGAAGCACGTCCGATGCGAGGACGGGAGGGTCGTGTGCCACTACCCGGCCAAGGGTGGCAAGGACCGCGTTCAGGTCATCGCCGACCCGGCCGTCTGCGAGGTGGTGACGGAGCTGTCTGGCAGGCGCGGCGAGTTATTGCGCTACGAGGCCGGCGCGGGCTGGGTCGACGTGCGGTCTGGCGACATCAACGACTACCTGCGCGAGGCCTTCGACGGCATGGACGTCACGGCCAAGGACTTCCGCACCTGGCATGCGACCGTTCTGGCCGCCGTCGGGCTCGCCGTGTCGCCGACGCCGTCGAAGCGGGCCGTGGCACGGGTGATCGCCGAGGTGGCCGACTACCTCGGCGACACCCCGGCCGTCGCCCGAGCGTCCTATGTGGATCCGCGCATCGTCGACGCCTACGAGAGCGGCCGGACCATCCCGCTGACGGAGTTGGGAGCCGACGCGGACCCTGGTCATCTGGCCACCTGGGGCCCGGTGGAGCAGGCCGTCATCGACCTGCTTCGGCGAGAGCGGCGTCGGCGGCCTTGAGCACGTCGTCGGCCGGTACGTCGGCGGGGTCGGGGCCGTACCAGAGGATCTGATGCCGCGGGCGGTCCGGCGGCGGTCCCCAGCGCGCCGGGGACTCCGGTCCGAAGATCACCACGGACGGCACGCCGTACGCCGTGGCCAGATGGGCGATCCCGGTGTCCGCGCTGATCACCAGCCGGGCGCCGGACACCAGCGCGCAGAGGCTGCGCAGCGACGTGCGCCCGGCCAGCACCGCCGGCGGCGGCAGCAGGGCACGGGTGCCCACCAGGAGCGCCGTCGGCCGTTCGCGCCGTGACCCCGTGACGACCACGGGCAGCCCCTCCAGCCAGAGGGCTCGGGCCACCTCGGCGAACCGCTCCACGGGCCAGGCCCGGCGCGGATCCTTGACGCCCGGGTGGATCACCACGGCGCGCGGCGCCGGGTTCGGCGTGAACGGCGTGGGCAGGGTCAGGTCCTCGGGATCGGCCTGGACGCCGTACCACTCGACCAGGCGGCACCAGCGCAGCACCTCGTGCTCGTCGTCGTGCCAGGTAGGCCCGCCGGGGAACTCGTCTCCTGAGGCGTACCCCCAAAGGCGCAGCGGCCGCAGGTCGCGCAGCAGCCGGTGGCTCATGGGCCCGCGGCCGTGCATGTTGACGGCGATGTGCGGGACGGGCGGCAGGTCGGGGCCGGGCGGCCAGGCCAGCGGCTCACGCTCGCCGGCCGGCAGCACGCGCTCGACCGCGCCCGTGAGTTCGACCAGGTCGGTGAGTTCGGGCGGGGTCGCGAGCACCAGGCGCAGCCCGTGGCGGCGCAGCGCCCGCAGCGCGGGCACCGCCGTCAGCAGGTCGGACACGCCCAGCGCGCGCAGCACCACCGCCGTGGCCGTCACGGCCAGGAGCTCTCTTCGCTCGCGCGCCCGCCGGCCCCTGCCGCCTCTCCGGTGATCAAGACTCTCAAGACGCGGTCCTTTCCAGGTGACGGGTGACGACGCCTTCGTAGACGGCCAAGGTCTCGGTCGCGATCCGCGGCCACGTGTAGCGGGAGCGGGCCCGGTCGGCTCCGGCGATGCCGTACGCGGTCCGCCGTACGGGGTCGCGCAGCAGCTGCTGCACGGCCTGGGCGACGGCGATCGGCCGGCGCGGCGGCACCAGCAGCCCGGTGACGCCGTTGACGATGGTCTCCTTCTGCCCGCCCACATAGGACGCGACGACGGCCGCCCCGCAGGCCATGGCCTCGAGCGTGACCATGCCGAAGGGCTCATACCAAGGCACGCACACGACGGCGGTCGACGATCTGATCAGGGCCGGCACGTCCTCGCGCGAGATCTGCCCGGTGAACCTCACCCGATCGGCCACGCCCGCCTGGGAGGCCTCCCAGCGCAGCCGGGTGATCTCCGGGTCGCGGTGCAGGCCGCCGGGCGCCGGCCCGCCGGCCACGACCAGCTCCGCGTCGGGGATGAAGCGCAGCGCTTCCACTATCGTATCCACTCCCTTGCGCGGCACGATCCGGCCCAGCGACAGCAGGCGGGGGCGCTTGGGCTTGAGCTTGGCGCGCTTGTCGGGGTGGAACAGATCGGTGTCCACGCCGCACGGAACCACGCGGGACTTGGTCCGCGGCACCTTCATGCGGATCAGTTCGTCGACCTCGTCGGCGCACGTCGCGATGATCGCCGCGGCGTCGCGGCCGATGGCGGCTTCGGCCGACAGCCGCTCGCGCGGGCTCGTGTCGTTCTTGCCCTGATGGCGGCGCTTGACCGTGCCGAGGGCGTGATAGGTGTGCACGACCGGGATCCGGCCGGCGGCGCCGCGCAGCGCGGCGAGGCCGCTCATCCAGAAGTGGCTGTGAATGACGTCCGGGGGATCGAACCGCCACCGGGCCCGCAGCCAGTTACCGAACGCGGGCACATGCGGCAGGATGCCGTCCTTCGGAATCTTCTTCGGCGGCCCGGCCGGGACGTGGACGACCGTGACGTTGGTCGCGAACGGCACCTCATCGGAGAGTTTCCTGCTGTCGCGCCGCGTGTAGACGGTGACGCTGTGGCCGAGGCGGCCGAGTTCGATGGCCAGGGACGCGACGTGGACGTTCTGCCCGCCCGCGTCCTCCCCGCCCAACGCGGCCAGCGGGCTCGCGTGCTCGGAAACCAGTGCGATCTTCAAAGGGCTTATCGGGTTCATGCGACGACCTCCGCCAGGAGCCGGTCCCAGTCATTCGGAAAGCGGTGGGGCGAGTACTTCGCGAGTGCGGCCGCGCGTGCGACGGCCTCGACGGCCTCCGTGGCGGCGCGGGCGACGACCGGCATGCCGAACGTCATGGCTGATCACCGTGGACGAATGCGGTCGGCCATGGGCCGGGAACGTGCCAGACCAGGACCCTCACCGCGACCCCACCCCAATGAGCCGCAGCACTTCCCTGAGGACCTGGTCTGGCGTCACAGAGCCCGGGCATGAACGCCCGTGGGCCGGGATGAAATGTGGATCCCCGATAGCCAAGACGCTCCTCCACGAGGGCATGCCGGACACACGCCGTTTCGCTGGAGGCGCCTGCGTCTTAGGCACCAGTGCTGATTAACCCCTATCCGGTCATCTCTGTCCTAAACCCGGGTCACGAAATCTTGCCGCGATGCCGTCGAGGATGAAGTCGAGGCCGAGGGCGAACTGGTCGTCGACCGAAGGACCGGCCGGGTGGGCCAGCCACCTGGTCAGGTGGGGGAAGTCGCCGTCGGCGGCGGCCTGGGCGTGGAGGGTGGCGAAGGCGGCGTAGAGGGCGGCGGTGTCGTCGAGGCCGTGGTCGCGGCTGAAGCGGGCCTCCTCGGCCTCCTGCAGGCCGCTTCCGTAAATGTGCCGGTCGATGAGGGCCGCGTACGTCATGGCGGTGGCGACGTCGGCGCCCTGCCGGACGAGGACGTCGAGCATGAACTCCAGGCGGCGCATCCTGCGCGGGCCCGAGGGCGGGCGGGTGTGGACGAGCTGTGCGAACCAGGGGTGGCGGACGGTCATCTGCCGCGTCCGCATGGCGAGCTCGCGCAGGTCGGCGCGCCAGTCGTCGCCGGGCTCGGGGGGCAGCGGGATCTCGGCGACCGCTGTCTCGAGCATCAGGTCGATGAGCGTGTCCTTGTTGGGGATGTGCCGATAGAGCGCCATCGGCGTGTAGTCGCCGAGGTCGGCGGCGATGGCCTTCATGGTCATGGCGGCCGGCCCGGCCTCGTCGGCCAGGTCCATCGCCGTGCGCACGATCTCGTCCCGTCCGAGCATAAGGACGAGTATATGCTATAAACTCGAGTGTATATGCCGTAAACACGAGGAGGGTGAGATGAGATTCGGGATCGTGCGAGGGATCAGCTATGGGCTGTTCGGGGCGCCGGGGGAGTTCGTTCCGCAGGCCAGGGCGCTCGGGGCGAACCTCGTGCGGGCGTATGTGTATTGGGGGCAGGTCGAGCCCGAGCCGGGCCGATACACGTGGGACGCGGTCGACGCGCTGCTGGCGCAGCTGGACGACGACACGCAGGTTTGGCTGACGGTCTGCTCCAGTTCGCTCTGGGCGACCCGGCAGGCCACCGACTTCCTGCCGCCCTCGCCCGCGCTCGATCTCGGCGCCTACGGGGAGTTCGTGCGACGGCTGGTCGGTCACTGCGGGGGCCGCGTCGCCTACTGGCAGTGCGACAACGAGCCGAGCAACACCGGCCTGCTGTGGGCCGGCACCGCGGAGGAGTACGTGGCGCAGCTCGCCGTCATGTACGCCGCCGTCAAGGAGGTGGATCCGGCCGCCGAGGTGGTGCTCGGAGGCTGTGGATACGACGTGCTCACCAGCCCGGAGGGCAGTGCGGCGCGGCGGTTCTTCGACCAGGTGGCGGGCTCGGCGCGGTTCGATCTGTTCGACGTCCACCTGTACGGCGAGGCCTCCCGCGTTCCCGGCTATATCGCCCAGGCGCGGCAGATCATGGAGGCGCATGGATATCTGAAGCCGATCGTGGTGGGGGAGTACGGGGCGCCGATTCCCTTCGAGTTCCCGGAGGTCGAGGCGGCCATGTACGCGGCGCTCGCCGAGGCCTTCGCGGCCGCGCCCGCGACGCAGAGCACGGCCGAGCTGAGGGAGCGGGAGGCTCAGGAGACGCCCGAGCGGCGGGCCATGACGGCGCTCTATGACCGAATGGCCGAACTGCCGCCCAAGCTGCAGATGTTCCTCGTGGGCTGCCCGCCTGAGCTGGAGGCCAAGAGGCACCGGATCAACTGCCGGCAGCTGGTGATGGCCAACGTGCTGGCGATGGCCGAGGGGGTGCGGCTCACGGCGTACTGGAATCTGGGGCCCGAGGTGCCCGAGCCGGTGGATCCGCGGCAGATGATGCACCTCATGTTCGGCAAGCTGGCGCTGCTGGACTACGAAAGGCGCACGCTGGGTGTCCGCCATCCGGCGGCGGACACGTTCACGCTGATGACCGCGGAGCTGGAGGGCCTGCAGTCGGTGGTGCCGCTGGACGTGGAGCGCGAGTCAGTTCGCGCCTTTCGGATCGAGCGGGCGGGGCGGCCGCCATCGGCCGTGCTCTGGGATGAGCGGGACATGTTCGACGGTGAGGACGAACCGGCCGTTGAGGTCGCGTTGCCGGTCGAAGACGGGGTCGTGCGGGTGGCGGTGGGGATCACGCCGGTGTTCGTGGATTTGTCGGCCGGGATGTTTCGGAGGGTGGCGTCGGGTAGCGGTGCAGGCAACGAAGGGAGAGAGAAACCATGACACCGGATCTGTGGTCGTACCCGAACGACGCGTACGCCACGGCAGGCCAGAGTTTCAACCTCGAGGGATACGACGTTGAAGCGACGGACGGCAAGATCGGGTCCGTGGACGAGGCCACGTACGAGGTTGGTGGAAGCTACCTCATCGTCGACACCGGGCCCTGGATCTTCGGTAAGAAGGTCATGCTGCCTGCGAGCGTCGTCACCCAGATCGATCCGCAGGAGCGAAAGCTGTTCGTCAGTCGGACCAAGCAGGAGATCAAGAACGCTCCTGAGTTCGACGCGTCGACGTTCAAGGAATCCGAGTACAGGAATCAGCTGGGGGATTACTACGGCCGATTCCCGTACACCGGGACCGGCAACCTCTAGGCCAATCCCCGAGTGAAAGCCGAGGGCCGCGCGCGAGCGCGGCCCTCGGCCTATGTCGTACGGCGTCTACGGCCAGTTTGGATTGGCCCGCTCTGGCAGCGGTGGTGCGATCACGTTGAGGCGCTCGAGAAGCACCAAGAAGGTCGAGGCGTACGGCGACTGCGCCAGGACGGCGGCGCAGCGATCCCAGTCGACCTGCTCACGCAGCGCACGGACCGGCGGCAGCAACGCGCCGTAGTCGCAGCTGTGCTCCGACATCGGCAGCACCCAGGAGATGACCAGGTCGGTCGCATCGAGGACGGGCAGCATGAGGGCCGAGACGGACAGCGGCTCGGTGCGCGCGATCATCTCGGGGGTCACGGGGCGGTCGGCCAGCTGGAAAATGAGATCTACCTGCCGATCGCCCTCGTCGAAGGCTTTGATCAGCCAGTCTTCGGGCGGCGTGGCGATGCGGAAACCGATCGCCTCGAGGGCTTTGATCGTGGTCGGCAGGTCTTCCTGGACCAGGGCGAAGTCGACGTCATGGAGCGAAGGCGCCGCGCCGCGCGCGTATCCGCCGCACCCTCCGGCCAGCGCGAACCGGACGCCGGCCTCCTTCAGCGCCGAGCCCGCACGCTTGAGCGTGTGCAAAATGGCGTCGGTGACCTCATGACTATGACCCACAAACCTCACCTGCCCCGAGACGTTCATGACAAACAGCCACGGGTAGGTCGTACGGGATGCGAGACGAGACCCCCGACGAACGCGCCGACCGCAACCTTGTCGAGTTGCTCCAAGGTTTGCGGGTCGCGGCCACGGGCGTGCAGGTGCTGTTCGCGTTCCTGCTCACCCTGCCTTTCAGCAACGGCTGGAATCGCGTCGACTTCGAGGGGCGGTGGCTCTTCTACGCGGCGCTGGTGATGGCCGCGATCGCGTCGATCTGCCTGATCGCTCCTGCTTTTCAGCATCGTGTCCTGTTCCGTGCGGGTCTCAAGGAGATACTGGTGAAGCGGGCCAACCGGCAGGGCGTCGCCGGAGGCGTGGCTCTCGCGGTCTCGATGGCGTGTTCGACCGCGCTCGTGGTCGAGGTCTATCTCGGCACCCCGCCGGCCGCGCTGCTGGCGGCTGGAGTGGCCTTGCTGAGCGGCTGGCTGTGGTTCGTGCAGCCGTTGGTGACCCGCTACCGGCTGCGCGGCGAAATCGACGACCTGTGATTGTTAGGCCCGTCGATCACAGGGCAGTGCGCATGCCATGGCTACATTGCTTTGGCTCATCGCCGTAGTACTCGTCATCGCCGGGATCTACGTGATCCTGGCTCGTCGGGACATCCTCTGGGGCATCGTCCTCATCGTGCTCGGCTTCCTGGTCGGTCCCGGTGGTGTCAGCATCTTCAACGTCTGACGCCTCGACGACCGCTGCCAAAGCCGTGCTCTTCGACCGAGACGGCACCCTCATAACCGACATTCCACACAACAGTGATCCCGGCCGAGTGGAGCCGGTGCCCGGCGCCCGAGCGGCGCTGCACCGGCTCCGCCGGGCCGGGCTGGCCGTGGGCGTCGTGACGAACCAGTCCGGCATCGCCCGCGGCCTGCTGTCCTGGCCCGAGCTCAACGCCGTGAACAAACGCGTCGAAGCCCTGCTCGGGCCGTTCGACGTGTGGCAGATCTGCCCGCACCTCAGCGGCTGTTCGTGCCGTAAGCCCGCGCCCGGCCTCATCCTCGGCGCGGCCCAGGCGCTGCACGTACGCCCACAGGAGTGCGTCGTCGTGGGCGACATCGGCGCCGACGTCGAGGCCGCGGAGAACGCGGGCGCACGCGGCATTCTCGTGCCCACGGCCACCACGCTTTCCGGCGAGATCCACGGGGAGGTCGCCGACAATCTCATCGACGCCGTGAGCCGCATTCTCGGCGACCCAGAGCCCGATCCGAGCTACCTCGATCGAGTGAGCTCGGAAATCAGCCTGCGGAGAGTGTGGAAGGCCGGTTTCGGCGAGTAGTCGTCGCGCAGCACGCCGAACTGATGAAACAGGTCGTCCTTCGAGCTGTCGGCGTCACGGAGCGTGAACAACTCCCAGTGCGTCACGTTCAGCTCTTCCCGTAGACCGTCGACGGTGCGGATGATCGTCTCCAGGACGGCCGCCTGCTGTTCCTCGGGCCGCCCTGGGCCCGTAGGCCAGCCGTTCTCACAGATCCGGATGGGCACAGAGGCTGGAATGCCGGCCGTCGCCAGATCGCGCTCCCGGAAATCGCGCAGCAGCCGTTCCACGGTGGCCGGCAGATCGTCGAGGCCCACCCGCGGCCCGAACACGTCAGGGTAGATGTCGATCCCCGCGTAATCGACGGCCGCGGCGAACGCCGCGCCCCCCGAACGACGCACCTCATCCCAGAAGCCGCTGGCAGCCGGATCGATATCCGGCACCACCGCGAACCCGATCGCCACCGTCGCATCCCGCTTCGCCGCCGCGCCGGCCAGCACCCCTTGAACCAGCGCATCGGTGGCACGCGGGAACGCCCCGTCGGCGGCCGCTCCGGCCCAGGTCAGATTCGGCTCGCCGGTGACCTGCAGCGCCGCGAACTGGCGCCCGTGCCGGGCCACCACCTGCGCCACGAACGAGGCCCACGCGGCCACATCTCCACTCGGATCCCGGTAGCACAGCGCCAGATCCAGCGGCACCCCGATCGCCGCCAGCTGCGCCACCTGCCCGCTCACCAGCTCGGTCGACTCGGGCCCCGTCCAGACCACATACATCCGCGGCAGCAGCGGCGCGCCGTCTCCCTGCAGCTCGGCCAGCGCCCGCCCGATCGCCTCGAAGTCATCCGGCGGTCCCACCGCGAGCCCGTCCGGCCCTCCGGCGATCCCCAGCGGAAAAACCCCGAACACTAATCGATCGGACACGCCCCGATCCTAATGCGCGACCGCCTCCGAACGCGGAGGGTCAGTGTTTGAGGCCGACGGCGGCCAGGCAGCCGCCGGTCTGCAGGCCGGGGGGGACGAAGGGATCGTCGTTGCGCCATCTGTGGGCGGGGACGACGCCGGGGGACAGCAGTTCGAGGCCGTCGAAGTAGCGGGCGATCTCGTCCGCGGTGCGCATGGCGAAGGCGCGGGAGGAGGAGCGCTCGTAGACCTCGAGGACTTCCTTCGTGCGCTGCTCGTGCACGGCGGCCGGCTCGACGTAGGCGTGGGAGATGACCAGGTAGCCGCCGGGGACGAGGGCTTCGCGCAGGGCGGCGGTGATGGCCAGGGCCTCGTCGTCGTCCCCGACGAAGTGCAGCACGGCGGCCGCGATGATGGCGACGGGCTTGGAGAAGTCGAGATAGGCGGAGGCCGACTTGAGGATGTCACGCGGGTCGTGCATGTCGCCCTCGACGATGCTGGTGCCTTCGTTGTCGGCGAGCAGGGCGCGCGCGTGCACCAGGACGATCGGGTCGTTGTCCACGTAGACGATTTTCGAGTCGGGGGCCGTGCGCTGGGCGACTTGGTGCACGTTGTCCTGGGTCGGTAGCCCGGTGCCGATGTCGAGGAACTGCCGCACGCCGGATTGGGCGATGTGCCGCACGGCCCGGACCAGGAAGCCGCGGTTGGCGCGGGAGGTCTCGCGGGAGTCGGCGCCGGCCAGGCGGGCCAGCTCCATGAGCTTCTCGGCTGCTTCGCGGTCGGCAGCGAAGTTGTCCTTGCCCCCTAAGAAGTAGTCATATATACGTGCGACACTCGGGACAGTCGGGTCGATCCCGCGTGGCACATACTCGTCGGCGCCCATATCGCCTGATCCTATGAGATATCGCGATCGCGACGCAGTTGAACATGCCTGGATCACCCGTCAACCGGCTACGTATGGTCTGGCCATGGCCGCGGTCGATGATCGGGCCGGGCGGCTGGGCCGGCTCGGCATCTTCTCCGACCTTACCGATCCGGAGATACGCACCCTCGCCGACGAGCTGCCCGGTCGCATCTTCCCGGCCGGCGTCCACGTGATTCGCCGAGGTCATCCGGGGGACGGCCTCTACATCATCCTCGAGGGCGAGGCCGGGGTGGTCATCGACGACGAGGAACGGGCCCTGCTGACCACCGGCAGCTTCTTCGGCGAGGTGTCGGTCCTGCTCGCCGAGTTCCCGACCGCCGACGTCGTCACCAGGACCACGATGTGCTGCCTGGTCATCCCGCCGGAAGAGGTCGAGGCGTTCCTGCTGGCCCATCCGCGGGTCATGTTCCGCATGCTCCAAACCGAGGCGCGCCGCCTGCGCTCAGCGGTTCCAGAACGCAACTAGGGGGCCCGGTGGTGGCAGGCACGGTGTTGGACGGTTACCTCCCGATCGCCGAGCACGGGATCATCGGGGATCTGCACACGGTCGCGCTGGTCGGCACGGACGGCACCATCGACTGGTACTGCTGCCCGAGCTTCGACTCCCCGAGCGTCTTCGGCGCGATCCTCGACCGCGACCGCGGCGGCTTCTTCCGCATCGCCCCGGCCGCCGAGACCTGGACCCCCAAGCAGCTCTATCTCCCTGACACGAACGTCCTGATCACGCGTTTCCTCACCCCCGACGGGGTCGGCGAGGTCGAGGACTTCATGCCGGTCGAGCGGGTGCGCGGCCGCGTCCACCGTCATCGGCTGATCCGCCGGGTCCTCGGCGTACGCGGCCAGATGCGCTTCCGCCTGGACGCCCAGCCGAGGTTCAACTACGGACAGGACGAGCACGAGACCTACTTCCACGAGAACGGCGTGGTCTTCCAGGCCCCCGGCATCTCGCTCGCCCTGCAGGGACCGCTCGCGCTCAAGCCGGAGGGCAGCGGCGTGCAGTGCGAGTTCACCCTCGAGCCCGGGCAGAGCGCCACGTTCGTGCTGGAGCAGGTCCCGGAGGACTACATCCCCCGCCTGTACGGCGAGGACGAGACGCGGGAGGCCTTCGAGGGCACGGTCGACTACTGGCGGACCTGGCTGTCGCGCTCGCGCTACCAGGGCCGCTGGCGCGAGATGGTGCACCGCTCGGCGCTCACCCTCAAGCTGCTCACCTACGCACCGACCGGCGCCATCGTCGCCGCGGCGACCACCAGCCTGCCCGAGGTGATGGGCGGCGCCCGCAACTGGGACTACCGCTACACCTGGATCCGCGACGCGTCCTTCTCCCTCTACGCGCTGCTCCGCCTCGGCTTCACCGACGAGGCCGCCGCCTTCATGGACTGGCTGGCCCAGCGTTTCCGCGAGTCGGACGCCACCGCCGGCCGGCCGCTGCAGATCATGTACGACATCCACGGCGGCGCCGAGCTGACCGAGCAGACGTTGCCGCACCTGGCCGGCTACCGCGGCTCGGCCCCGGTGCGGATCGGCAACGGCGCCGCGCACCAGCTCCAGCTCGACATCTACGGCGAGCTGATCGACTCGGTCTACCTCTACAACAAGTACGGCACGCCCATTCACCACGACACCTGGACCGACCTCTGCCGTACGGTCGAATGGATCGCCGCCAACTGGGACCAGGCCGACGAGGGCATCTGGGAGGTCCGCGGCGGCATCCGCCACTTCACCTACTCGCGCGTGATGTCGTGGGCGGGGGTCGAGCGGGCCATCCGGATCGCCACCTCACGCGGCCTGCCCGCCGATCTGGTGCGCTGGCAGTCCGTCCGCGACAAGATCTACCACCAGATCATGGACCGCGGCTGGAACCCCGAGCGGGGCGCGTTCGTGCAGCACTACGACACGCAGGTGCTGGACGCGAGCATCCTGATCATGCCCTTGGTGAAGTTCGTCTCGCCCACGGACCGGCGGTGGCTGTCCACGCTGGACGCGATCGCCGGAGAGCTGGTGGCCGACTCGCTGGTCTACCGCTACAACGCCGAGGCCTCGCCGGACGGCCTCGACGGCGAGGAGGGCACGTTCTCGATCTGCACCTTCTGGTACGTCGAGGCGCTCGCGCGCGCGGGCCGCCTGGACGAGGCCAGGCTGGTGTTCGAGAAGATGCTCACCTACGCCAACCACGTGGGCCTCTACTCCGAGGAGATCGGCCCGACCGGTGAGGCGCTGGGCAACTTCCCGCAGGCCTTCACCCATCTCGCGCTGATCAGCGCGGCCTACTGCCTCGACAAAGAGCTGGGCTAGTCACCAGACGCTGATTCGCAGCAGCAGAGTGTTGAGCGCGTCGGGGGAGTCGGGGGCCAGCCGCCCGGCCACCCACGCCTGAATGCCGTCCTGGACGCGGCGTGCTCCATCGAGGTCGAAGCGGCCCCGCTCGGTCAGCGACAGCTGCGCCGCGCGCCGGTCGGCCGGGTTGCGCCCGCGCCGGATCAGCCCGTCGCGCTCCAGTTCGCCCAGCATGCCGAACAGCGCCGGGGCCGTCACTTCGAGCGCGTCCGCGAGCTCCTGCTGCGAGCAGGGTGTCAGCTGGGCCAGCGTGGCCAGCACGACGAAGCGCCGCGACTGCATGCCGAACTCGCGCAGCGCCTGGTCGGCCCGCTCCGACAGCCGCCAGTGCAGGTTGGCCACGTAGAAGGCGACCCGTCCGGTCAGCTGGTGCGGCAGCTGCCGCACCTCCTCGGGGGCCAGCCGGCCGAGCAGGTCGAGCAGCCGCTCGCGCTCCTGGGGGAGCAGATTCTCGGTGAGGATGGCCTCGCCCTGGCCGGCGGCCTCCTCCAGCGGCGGCAGCGCGAGCTCGCCCTTCTCGGTGAGCTCAAGCGCGTACGAGCGGCGGTCGCCGGAGGCCCGCTCGCGGCGGATCAGCCCGTCCTCCTCCAGCCGGTCGACGAGCTTCACCATGATCGTACGGTTCACCCCGAGCAGGTCGCCGAGGACCCGCTGCGAGACGGGGCCGTGCCGGACGACCTGGAGGATGGCCATGTGCCTGGCGTGCAACCCGGACGGCATCACCTGGACGCTGACCCGCTGGACGCAGCCGAACGCGCGGCGCAGCAGAAATCCGGTGTAACCAGCCAGCGCGACGGGGGGCGCGGGCTCCGGCACAAGCGCATCGAAATCAACGGATTTCACGCCTGCCGAATTTATCAAGCAATTGAGAATAATTGAACGTCGGCGTAAGCGGTTGAACGTCAATCCGCTGCGCGGATAGCGTGAACGTATGGCGATCGACTTCAGCATAATGTACGCGGCGCACGATGCCTTCCGCCGCGACCTGCGGAAACTCACCGAAGAGTGGGATCAGGGCCGGTGGGAGCAGTTCAAACGGCAACTTCTCATTCATCACCAGGCCGAAGACGAGCTGGTCTGGCCGCTCATGCGCGGCCGGGTGGCCGGCGACGCGGCCGGCGTGGCGTTAATCGACGAAATGGAGGCCGAGCACGCGCAGATCGACCCGCTGCTCGAGGCGGCCGACGTGACGACCCTCCGGGCGCTGCTCGACCATCACCTCCAGCACGAGGAGACCATGGCGCTGCCGCTCATCGACAAGGCGCTCGACCCCGCCGAGTGGACGGCGTTCTCGATGGCGCTCCGCGACCGGCAGGGCGGGCCGCCCGAGTGGCGCGCCTTCTTCCTGTGGCTGCTGGAAGACGCGCCTTCGCAGACCAAGGACAACATTCGCGGCGTCCTGCCGCCCGAGGCGCATCGCCTTCTGGACTGAACGACCACAAAAGACTGGCCGACCACAAAAGCACTGAACGACCACAAAAGCCACGCGCCCGGTCCGCGGGAGGCTGAACCGGGCGCGTGGGGCCGAACGGGGGTTCACACAGTGGTTCTCACGGTGGTTCACACAGTGGTGCCCGGCCAGGTCCAGTCGCGGATCTCGGCGGGGTCCTCGCCGTGGACGCGGGTGTGCCGGCGGGCCCACAGACGGGCGTCGACCATCCGCTGCCGGAGCGCCGCGCCGGAGACCCCGAGCCCCGGCACCCGGTCGATCACGTCGATGACCAGGTGGAACCGGTCGAGGTCGTTGAGCATGACCATGTCGAAGGGCGTCGTGGTGGTGCCCTCCTCCTTGTATCCGCGCACGTGCAGCGAGTCGTGGTTGGTCCGCTTGTACGTGAGCCGGTGGATCAGCCACGGGTAGCCGTGGAAGGCGAAGACGATCGGCTTGTCCTTGGTGAACAGCGCCTCGAACTCCACCTCGGGCAGCCCGTGCGGGTGCTCCGACTCCGGCTGCAGCCGCATGAGGTCGACCACGTTGACGACCCTGACCTTGAGGTTCGGCAGGTGCTGCCGGAGCAGGTCGACCGCGGCCAGCGTCTCCATCGTCGGCACGTCGCCGGCGCAGCCGAGCACGACGTCGGGCTCGCTGCCCTGGTCGTTGCTGGCCCACTCCCAGACGCCGATGCCGCGCTTGGTGTGCGCGATGGCCTCGTCCATCGACAGCCATGACGGGGCCGGGTTCTTCCCGGCCACGATCACGTTGACGAAGTTGCGGCTGCGCAGGCAGTCGTCGGCGACCGCGAGCAGCGTGTTGGTGTCCGGCGGCAGATACACCCGGATGATCTCGGCCTTCTTGTTGACCACGTGGTCGATGAAGCCGGGGTCCTGGTGGCTGAAGCCGTTGTGGTCCTGCCGCCACACGTGCGAGGACAGCAGGTAGTTCAGCGAGGCGATGGGGGCCCGCCACGGGATGCCGCGGGTCACCTTCAGCCACTTGGCGTGCTGGTTGAACATGGAGTCGATGATGTGGATGAACGCCTCGTAGCAGTTGAACAGGCCGTGCCTGCCGGTCAGCAGATAGCCTTCCAGCCAGCCCTGGCACAGGTGCTCGCTGAGCACCTCCATGACCCGGCCGCTCGGCGCGAGGTTGTCGTCGCCCGGCTCGGGGGAGGCGTTCCAGGTCTTGTCGGTGACCTCGAAGACGGCGGTCAGCCGGTTGGAGGCCGTCTCGTCCGGCCCGAACAGGCGGAACGTGGTCTGGTTGGCGGCGATCACCTCGCGCAGGTATTCGCCCAGCTTCCGCGTCGGCTCGCTGGTCACCGAGCCCGGCGTCGGCACGTCCACCGCGTAGTCGCGGAAGTCGGGCAGCCGCAGGTCGCGCAGGAGCAGGCCGCCGTTGGCGTGGGGGATGGCGCTCATCCGGCGCAGGCCCTTGGGCGACAGCGCGGCGAGCTCGTCCACCAGCTGCCCGGTGGCGTCGAACAGCTCCTCGGGGCGGTAGCTGCGCAGCCACGCCTCCAGCTGCTCCAGCTGGCTTTCGCTGGTCCGCACCTCGGCCAGCGGCACCTGGTGCGAGCGCCAGCTGCCCTCGACCTTGAGGCCGTCGACCTCCTTCGGACCGGTCCAGCCTTTCGGCGTGCGCAGCACGATCATCGGCCAGGCGGGGCGGCTGTGCAGGCGGCGGTTGCGCGCCTGCCACTGGATGGTCGCGATCTGCCGGTACGCGCCCTCGAGCGCCGCGGCCAGCTGCAGGTGGACCTGCTCGGGGTCGTCGCCGGTCACCAGATAGGGCCGGTGGCCGTACCCCTCCAGCAGGCTCACCAGCTCGTGCTCGGGGATCCTGGCGAGCACCGTCGGGTTGGCGATCTTGTAGCCGTTGAGATGCAGGATCGGCAGCACGGCGCCGTCGCGCACCGGGTCGATGAACTTGTTGGAATGCCAGCTGGCCGCCAGCGGCCCCGTCTCCGCCTCGCCGTCGCCGATCACGCAGGTGACCAGCAGGTTGGGGTTGTCGAAGGCGGCGCCGTACGCGTGCACGAGCGCGTAGCCGAGCTCGCCGCCCTCGTGGATGGAGCCGGGCACCTCGGGCGCCACGTGGCTGGGAATGCCGCCGGGGAAGGAGAACTCGCGGAACAGGTGGCGCAGCCCGTCCTCGTTCTGGTCGATGTGGTGGTAGACCTCGCTGTAGGTGCCCTCGAGGTAGGCGTTGGCCACCAGGCCCGGGCCGCCGTGACCCGGACCGGTGATGAAGATCGCCTCCAGGTCGTGCGCGCGGATCAGCCGGTTCATGTGGGCATAGATCAGGTTCAGCCCGGGGGTCGTCCCCCAGTGCCCGAGCAGCCGGGGCTTGACGTGCTCCGGCCGCAACGGTTCGCGCAACAGAGGGTTGTCCAGCAGGTAGATCTGCCCGACCGACAGGTAGTTGGCGGCACGCCAGTAGGCGTCCAGCAACCCGACCTCGGTGTCGGTCAGGACGGTACTCGTGTCCGTAGTCATAGCTGCCTTCAATCAGAAGCGGCCTGGTTAGAAGCGGTAGGACATTCGCGCCGTGACGACGGCCTCGGCGAGCTGCGCGTACAGGTTGGCGTTGTCGATCGCGATGGCGGCCAGCCCGGCGAACGCGCCGGCCAGCTCGCTGTCGCGGTCGGAGAAACCCTCGCCGTTCCGCTTGTTGATGACCTCCACCACGCCGATCGGGCGATCCTTGGCGAACAGCGGCACGGCGAGGAGGTTGCGCGTCTCGAAGTCGATCGACTTGCCGACCTCGGTGAAGAACCGCTCGTCCGACGAGGCGTCGTCGACGATGGCCACCTGGTGGTTGGCAAGGGCCCAACCGGCGATGCCGGCCCCCTGCGGAATGCGCTGCCGCATGGCCTTCGGCCCCGACGCCCCGGTGGCGACCTCGATCACCAGCTCGCCGCTGTCCTCGTCGACCAGCATGAGCGAGCTGGTCTCCGCATCGAGAAGGGCGGCCGCGGACGCCATGATGAACTGGAGCAGCTTTTTGACGTCGAGCGTCGAGTTGAGCGTGACCGCCACGTCGATGAGCCGCTTGCGCGCCGTCACCTCGTCGCTGATCTGCTGCTCAAGCTCGACGACCCGGTCGTCCAGCGGCGCCGGGGGATCGGCCCCGGCCGTCATAGATGTCATCGGCATCCTCCTCTGGATGGTCACCCGGCCATGTGGCGGTCGATGAAGTCGGTGTAGAAGTCGCCGGAGCGGAAAACCGGGTGGGCGAACACCCGCTGGTGGAACCCGATCGTGGTGCGCATGCCGGGGCCGTTCACCCGGAACTCCGACAGCGCGCGGGCCATCCGGTCGAGGGCCTCGCCCCGGTCCGGCGCCCACACGATGAGCTTGGCGATGAGCGAGTCGTAGTAGGGGCTGACCATCCACCCGGGGCGGCAGTGTGAGTCGACCCGCGTCCACGGGCCGCCGGGCGGCGCGAACTCCTCGAGCCGGCCCGCCGCGGGCGCGAAGTCCCGGGCCGGGTCCTCGGCGTTGATGCGGCACTCGATGGCGTGCCCGGTGAGCCGCACCTCGTCCTGGGAGTGCGTGAGGGGCTGGCCCTGGGCCACCCGGATCTGCTCCTTGATCAGGTCGATCCCGGTCACCATCTCACTGACCGGGTGCTCGACCTGGATCCGGGTGTTCATCTCCATGAACCAGTAGCGGCCCTCCTCGTCGAGGAGGAACTCCATGGTGCCCGCGCCGGTGTAGCCCACCGACAGGGCGCCCTTGACGGCCGCGCTGCCCATGGCCGCCCGCAGTTCGGGCGTCAGGTGGATCGAGGGGGCCTCCTCGATCAGCTTCTGGTGGCGGCGCTGCACCGAGCAGTCCCGCTCGCCGAGGTGGATCCCGTCGCCGAGCGAGTCGCAGACGATCTGGATCTCGGTGTGCCGGGCCGTGCGCAGGTAGCGCTCGATGTAGACGTTGCTGTCCTTGAAGATGGCCTGCGCCGTGGCCCGGGTCATCTGGTAGGCGCGGCGCAGGTCCTCGCGGCGGTTGACCACGGACATGCCGCGCCCGCCGCCGCCCGCGGCCGCCTTGATGATCACCGGGTAGCCGATGTCGTCGGCCACGTACTGGGCCTCGTCGGCGGTGGCGACCGGCTCGATGGTGCCGGGCAGCAGCGGCAGCCCGGCCTCCTTCATCGCCTGCCGGGCCGTCGCCTTGTTGCCCATCTTCTCCATGACCGAGGCGGGCGGGCCGATGAACGTGATCCCGTGCTCGGCGCAGATCTCCGCGAAGTACGGATCCTCGGAGAGGAAGCCGTACCCCGGGTGGATGGCGTCGGCGCCGGTCTTCAGAGCGGCCCCGATGATGCTCGGGATGTGCAGGTAGCTGCGGGCCGCCGCGGGCGGGCCGATGTGCACGGCCTCGTCGGCGAAGCGGACCACCGCCGAGTCGGCGTCCGCGGTGGAGTAGACGGCCACGCAGGCAATCCCGAGCTCGCGGCAGGCGCGGGCGACACGCAGGGCGATCTCGCCCCGGTTCGCGATCAGTACCTTCTCCACCATCGCGGGGTCACTACTCCGTGTCCGATGAGACGGGCTCGATGTACATCAGCTCCTGGCCGTACTCGACCATCTCCCCGTCGGAGGGAAGGATCTTGACGATCCGTCCGGCGCGGTCGGCCTCGACCCGGTTCATGATCTTCATGGCCTCGACGATCGCCAGCTCCTGGCCCGCCTCCACCACGTCGCCCTCGTTGACGTACGGCGTGGCGCCCGGCTCCGCCGCCCGGTAGAAGGTCCCGACCAGCGGGGCCACGACGGCGTGCCCGATGGGAGCCTCCGGCTCGAAGGCGGGCACGGCGGCCGTCACGGCCGTCGCCGGCGAGAACGCCGTGGCCGGAACGGCGCCCGCGACGGCCGCGACCGTCACGGGGGCCTGCCACTCGACCTCCACCTGGTGGTCGCCGGCCGTGACCGTGACCCGGCTGAGCGCCCCCGGCATCGCCTTCGACAGGTCACGTGCCTGCCGTACCAGCGAATCCAGCAGCTTCTCCTCGTGTTGTTCGGGGTGCTCCTCGACCTCACTCATGACGCCACCTCCCTTGCTCCCAGGACAGGCTGCTTCCCGGGCGTCCCGAACAGCCGGAACCGCTGGTAGCGGGCCTCGAGCAGGTCGTCGGGCGTGAGCGGGAGCAGTTCGTTGAGACAGGTGACCAGCGCCTCCTTGAGGTTCGCCGCGGCGGCGACCGGATCGGCCTGCGCGCCGCCGGGAGGCTCCTGGACGACCCCGTCCATGATTCGCAGTTCCAGCAGCTCGGGGGCGCGCACGCGGAGCGCCTCGGCCGCCTTGGCGGCCTCGGCCGCGTTACTCCAGAGGATCACCGAGCAACCCTCGGGGCTGATCACCGAGTAGTAGGCGTTCTCCATCATCAGGACGCGGTCGCCGACGCCGAGCGCGAGCGCGCCGCCGCTGCCGCCCTCCCCGGTCACCACCGTCACGATGGGGACGGGCAGGCGGGCCATCTCCATGATGCTCTGCGCGATCGCCACGGCCTGGCCGCGCTCCTCGGCCCCGAGCCCCGGGTACGCCCCCGGCGTGTCGACGAGCGTCACGATGGGGAACCCGAACCGGGCCGCGTACTGCATGAGCCGGATGGCCTTGCGGTAGCCCTCCGGCTCCGGCATGCCGAAGTTGCGCGCCACCAGTTCGGCCGTGTTGTGGCCCTTCTGGTGGCCGATCAGCATGACCGTACGCCCGGCGATGGTGCCGATGCCGCCCACGATGGAGGAGTTCTCCGCGTACAGCCGGTCGCCCTGCAGTTCGAGGAAGTCGTCGCAGATGTGCCCGGCGTACTCGAGGGTGGTCGGCCGGCCGAGGTCGCGGGCCAGCTGGACCACCTCCCATGCGGGGCGGATGCTCAGCGCGGCCGGGTCGGTGATCACCGAGGCGCCGTCGCCCCGGCGCAGGTGCCGGGGGCGTTCGGCGGCGTGCATGCGCAGCAGCTTGGTCAGCGTCTGCCGGAGGTTCTCCCGCGGCGAGACGAGGTCGAGCATGCCGTGCTCGAGGAGGAACTCGGCCGTCTGGAAGCCCTCGGGCAGCTTCTGCCGGATCGTCTGCTCGATGATCGACGGGCCGGCGAAGCCGACCAGCGTGCCCGGCTCGGCGATCAGGACGTCGCCGAGCATCGCGTACGAGGCGGTGACGCCACCGAAGGTGGGATCGGTGAGCAGGCAGACGCAGAGCACGCCCGCGTCCTTCAGCCGGCCGAGGATCTGGCTGGTCTTGGCCAGCTGCATGAGGGAGACGCAGCCCTCCTGCATGCGGGCGCCGCCGGACGCGGTGATGATGATCAGCGGGGTGCGGGTCTCCAGGGCCTCCTCGGCGCCTCGGGTGATGACCTCGCCCACCGCGCCGCCCATGCTGCCGCCCATGAACCCGAAGTCCATGGCCGCGACGATGACGGGGAAGCCGCCGATGGTGCCGTGCCCGTAGCTGGCCGCGTCCCGCCTGCCGGTCTTCAGCCGCGCCTGCTCCAGCCGGGCCGTGTACGCCTTGGAGTCGACGAATCCGAGGACGTCGACGGTCTCGACGTCCTGGCCCCGCTCGTCGAAGTAGCCGTCGTCCATGAGCTGGGCGATCCGGTCGGCGGCCGACAGCCGGAAGTGGTAGCGGCACTCGGGGCAGACCTTGAGGTTGCGCTCCAGCCGCTTGATATAGACGAACGCGTCACACGAAGGGCACTTCAGCCACTGCACGGCATCCGTGGCGGTGCCGCGCTGGTGCGGTACGGGCGCGAGATCCTGCCTCACCATTGTTCCTCTCTGGTCGTGCCTGGCCGATCCCGCCTGCTCCGCGACGGGCGGCGCGTGTCAGACACTCCTGGCCTCTCTGGTGACGAGCGCTTCGGCGTGGAGCCTGCGGTGCGTGGCCCGCCGCTCCTTGAGCCGGGCCGAAAGGTCGGCGAGCGCCGGGGTCTCCCGGTCGCCTTCGCCGAACAGCCGCGTGCTGACGTACGCCAAGAGGTCGGTGGTCAGCCGGTTGCGGTCGAGTGAGGTCGCGGTGATGGCCAGATCGAGGGCGCGGCGCCAGCGCTCGCGCTGCATCTCGACCTCGATCATGGCGTGCACCAGGTATCCGGCGTGCCCCGGCTCGGTGTCCAACTCGCGCAGGCGCCGGTAGGCGGCGAGCGACTCCGGGCCGTTGCCGGTCATCAGGTGGAGTTCGGCGAGGTCGAGCCGGGCCAGCACGTCCTCGGGGGCGCGCCGGGCCAGCTCCGACGCCGCTTCCAGCGCCGCCTGGGTGCGGCCCCGCATCCGGTGCATCTCGACCAGGCTGCGCAGCGGCTCGATGTCGTCGGGGGCGAGCGTGGCCGCCTCCCAGAGCAGCCGGTCGGCCTCGTCCACCGATCCGCCCAGGTAGACCACGTGGCCGAGGCTGATCCTCGCCCCCGGCTCGGCCGGATCCAGCCGGAGCGCCGTGCGCAGGGCCGTCTCGGCCCCCGCCGCGTCGTCCACGCCGAGCAGCGCCATCGCCAGGTCCCGCCAGGCGACGGGGTCCTCGGGATTCTTGTCGACCAGCCGCCCGAGATAGGAGGCCGCGTCGTCGAGCCCGAGTTCGAGCGCGGCGCGGCCGGCCAATCCCAGTAAGGCCGGATCTTCCGGCCGGTTTCGCAGTCCGTCGAGCGCCAGCAGATAACTGGCCTGGAAATCCGCCGCCGCGAACGCCTCGCCCGCACGCCGGTTCACATCGTCGATTTGCGTGTCCACACCAACCTCCGCGGTGAGCAGCACGCGGCTAAGGTACGACTCGCGTAGATCCGGTCGAAAGCGCGCGTTTGAACGCGAAACGGGGTTGATTGTCAGGTCGCGGCTTATGGTCGGCGCCATGAATCTGCACCCAGAAGAACTGCTTGAACAGCAGGTACGCCCGGAATGGTTACGGGCCTGCGGCGCGCTCGCCCCCCTCGACGACGACGAGCTCGTGGTGATCGCGGGTCTCGCCCAGGTGGAGGACCTCGGCCCTGGCGAGCTGGTCTTCGACCAGGGCTCCACGGGCGAGCACATCTACGTGGTGGTCTCCGGGCGGGTCGAGGTGCTGCGGAGCGGCAGGCGTACGGCCGAGCTCGGGGCCGGCGACTACTTCGGCGAGATGGCGATGTTCAACCGTTCCGGCCGGACGGCCGCGGTCCGTACCGTGGAGGCGACCCGGCTGGCCGCCATCAGCCGGCCGAGCCTCCAGCCGCTGCTGCTGCGCCATGAGCCGGCCGCGGTCAAACTGATCCAGCAGTTCGGCACCCTGACCCTCGCCCGGATGCAGCGCGCCGACCGTGAGCTTCGCGAACGCCTGGCCGCCGAGGATCCGTCCCTGCGCGTCGTGCTCGACGAATACCGCCAGCTCAGCCGTGAGCTGCTGGCCGGGTGGGCGCTGGCATACCACGCCGTGGGGAAGCCGGGAAAGCTGGCCGTCGTCCCCACCAAACCCAGCTCGACCGCGGCCGACCTGTCCGTGGCGTACTCGCCGGGGGTGGCCGAGCCGTGCGTGGCCATCCGGGACGATCCCGAGGCGGCGTACGCGTACACGGGGAAGGGCCGGCTGGTCGCGGTGATCTCCAACGGGACCGCGGTGCTCGGCCTCGGCCGGATCGGCGCGCTCGCCTCCAAGCCGGTGATGGAGGGCAAGTCCGTGCTGTTCAAGCGGTTCGCGGACGTGGACGCCTTCGACATCGAGGTGGACGAGACCGACCCACGCGCGCTCGTCGACACGGTCGTGCGGATCGCGCCCACCTTCGGCGGGATCAACCTGGAGGACATCGCGGCGCCCGACTGCTTCTGGATCGAGCGGGAGTGCCGTCGCCGGCTGGACATCCCGGTCATGCACGACGACCAGCATGGTACCGCGATCATCGTCGGGGCCGCCCTGCTGAACGCGTCCGACCTGGTCGGGAAGGCTCTCGACCAGCTGCGGGTGGTCTTCTCGGGGGCCGGTGCGGCCGGCTTCGCGACGGCCCGCCACCTGGTCGCGCTGGGCGTGCCGCGCCGCAACATGATCCTCACCGACCTCGACGGCGTCGTGCGCCAGGGCCGCGAGATGCCCTTCTACCTCCGGGAGTTCGCCTCCGACACCGCCTCGCGCACGCTGGCGGACGCTGTCCGGGACGCCGACGCCTTCATCGGCCTCAGCGCCGCCGACGTCCTCACCCCCGCCATGGTCCGTTCGATGGCCCGCGACCCCATCGTGTTCGCCCTGGCCAATCCCGTGCCCGAGATCGACCCGCAGGCCGCCCGCGCCGCACGGCCCGACGTGATCGTGGCCACCGGGCGCAGCGACCACCCCAACCAGGTCAACAACGTCCTGGCCTTCCCGTACGTGTTCCGGGGCGCCCTGGACATCCGGGCCACGGACATCACCGACGGAATGAAGCTCGCGGCCACGCACGCGATCGCGCGGCTGGCCCGCCGGCCCGTCACGGCCGCGGCCGGATTCGACGGCGCGGACCTGGCCTTCGGGTCCGGCTATCTGATCCCCAAACCGTTCGACCGGCGGCTGCTGCCCGAGGTCGCGTCCGCCGTGGCCGAGGCCGGCATGCGCGAGAACGTGGGGCGCGTCGCTCTCGAATTGCAGGGGTACCGGACCCGGCTCGTCAATTCACCGCTGTTCACGAGTTGAGCGCCTGGCTCCTTCGCGGAGCGGCGACCTACTGTGGTCGGTGTTTCAGGAATACGACGTTCGTGGAGGTGTTTCTTGGCGGGACAGCTGACCCCCGGCCGCTTTATCGCGCTGACGGATGAACCGTTCGTCGTGTTCATCGTCGGAATGCGGATCAACCGGTTATGGCACCTGCGCAAGTGGACCTTCGGGGTCCTGGCTTTCATCAAGCAGTACAAACTCCTGCTCAAGCATCCGGAAAAGGGTTTTATGGGTGGCCAGCACATCATCTATCCCCGGGGAATGGGGATGATCATGTACTGGAAGTCGTACGACGATCTCGACAAGTGGGCCCGTGACCCCTCCGAGCCGCACCTGGAGACGTGGAAGCGGTACAACCAACTGGTCCGCGGCAACGGCACATTCGGCGTCTGGCACGAGACCTATTTGATCGACCCGGCCAAGTACGAGGCGATCTACAGCAGCATGCCGTCCTTCGCCCTCGGTACCGTCTTCCCCTTGGTCCCGGCCCTCGGCCGCAAGGAAACAGCCCGCCGCCGCCTCGGCGGCGACAACGAGGTCATCGTCGAATCCCCCGCCAAAGACGCCGCCCCGCCCCCCCAGCCCAACCTCCCCAAGCCAACCCCCGTCCCCAACTAACCCTTTAAGGCGCGCCCCCTTCCGCGCCCCTTCCAGGAAATGAAGGCCCCGGCCCGCCTCTCCCACCAGGAGGCCCCCGCCGGGGCCTTCCCCTTTCCCCCGCGTGATCTTGCAGGTTCTCCCAACCCGCAGGCAGCAGCCTCCGTGATCTTGCACAGTGCAAGATCACGAAAGCTGTGAGCTGGGCATCGGGAGAAGGTGCAAGATCACGCGGGGGAGTGGGTGTGGATGAGGGTGGCCCAGCCGGGGGCGCGGAGGTGGGTGCAGAGGGCGAGGGCGGCGGAGAAGTGGGCGGCGGCGGCTTCGGGGTGGCCGGTGGTGGCGGCGAGGAGGCCGAGGGCGCGGTCTACGGGACCGAAGGAGCCCATGCCGGTGAAGGCGTTGCGGCCGGAGTAGGGCAGCAGCAGGTCGTAGAGCTCGGCCGCGGCGGCGCGGTCGCCCAGGGCGTGGGCGATGGCGGTGAGGTGGAAGAGGGTCTCCAGCCACAACTCGTCGCGGCGGATCGTCGTGAAGCCGTTGGCTTTGACGCGGTTGAGGACGGGGCGGGCCTCTTCTGGGCGGCCGGCGGCGCAGCGGAGGTGGGCTTGGACGATTTTCATCAGGAGCCAGTCGGGTTGGGCTGAGACGAGGTGGGAGATCTCCGGCTCCAGTTCGGGCAGACGGCCCTGTTGCTCGCGGGCCAGGAAGCGGAACCCGGCGAACATGGCGTCGAGCGTCGTCGGCGGGATGCTGGTCTCCTGGCCCTTGCGCCGCATGGCGGTCGCGAGCGTCTCGCCCTCGGTGATCCGCCCGGCGAGCAGCGCCTGCGCGGCCCGCAGCCGCAGCACGTGGAACGCGAAGATCGGCTGCCGTAGCTGGCGCGCCAGCGCGTCGCCCGCGTCCAGGGCCGCGTCGGCGGCGTCGACGTCGCCGCTCGCGATGAGGCTGGCGTAGCTGGAGATGTGGCCGGCGAACCTGGTCTCCGGATCGTCCAGCTGCTCGCCGAGCGCCACCAGTTCCCGGGCCACCTCCAGCCACTCGTCGGCCGTGTCGGGTCCGGCGAGCGCCGCGTGGTGGCTGGCCAGCACGCTGGCGAGAACCATGGGGTCGCCCAGCCGCCGCGCCATGTTGACGGCCTGGCGGCTGTAGGCCACGGCGGGCTGCGACCGCACGGTCGTGTACGCGGCGCCGAGCCCGCCGAGCAGCCGGGCCCGGGCCGGGCTGTCGGCCGTGTCAAGCCGTTCGAGCGCCTCCTGCATGAGCGCGATCTCGAGGTCGTTGACGACCGGGTTGGATGGACCGAAGCGTACGAACAGCAGTGCGGCGCTGGCCAGCCGTTCAGCGTCGCCGAGCGAGCGCGCCGTGTCGGCGGCGGCGAACGCGGCCGTGCGGAACTGGTCGGCGCCCGCGCGGTAGAGCGCGGCCGCCTGGGCCAGCTGCAGGTCGCAGGCGAGCGTCGGGTCGCGGACGGTCGACAGGTCGAGCGCGGCCCTGGCCCGGGCGTAGTGGGCGGCGGCGGCCTCGAACGCCTGCCGGGCCGCGGCCCGGTCTCCGGCCTCCCTGGCGTACCGCACGGCCCGGTCGGCCTCTCCCACGGCGGCCGCCTCGGAGAAGTGGATGGCGAGCTCGCTCAGCCGCTCGCCGTTGCCGGCCTGTCCTTCCAGGGCCAGCCCGACCGCCCGGTGCAGCCAGCGGCGCCGGCTCGTGGGCATGTCCTCGTAGATACAGGAGCGGACCAGCGAGTGCCCGAAACGGTAGCGCTCGCCCTGCCCCGGCACCGGCGCGATGAGCCGGGCCGGCTCGGCCGCCTCCAGGGCGTCGATGACGACGCCCATGCCTCCGTCGACGATCGCGGCGAGCAGCTGCACGTCGAACTGATGGCCGATGACGGCGGCGCGGGACAGGACGTCGCGCGCGGTCTCGGGGAGGCGGAGCAGGCGCTGGCCGACCACTTCTCGTACGCCGTCGGGGATGCCGAGCGCGCGCCGCGCCTGCGTGGAGGCCCAGCGGCCGCCTTCCCGCAGCAGGGTGCCGGTCTCGACGAAGTGCAGCAGCACCTCTTCGACGCAGTACGGGTGCCCGCCGGTCTCGGCGTGCAGGTGATGGGCGAACTCCAGCTCGTCGGCGTCCAGTTCGCGCGCGGCCGCGGCGGCGACCATCGCGGCCACCTCGTCCTCGGCCAGCCCGGACAGCGCGACCTTGGTGCCGCGCCCGGCCCGCCGCAGGTCGGGGAGCAGGTGCATGAGCTGGTGGCTGCGGCCGATGTCGGTGTCCCGATAGGTGCCGATCACCAGCAGCCGCATGGGCTCGTTCGACCGCAGCAGATGCCGTAGCAGCAGCAGCGTCTGCGCGTCGGCCCAGTGCAGGTCGTCGAGGGCGAGCAGGACGGGCGCCGCCGACGACATGGCCGCGAAGAAGTCCACGACGGCCTCGAACAGCCGGTAGCGCTCGGTCTCCGGCTCGGCGCGCAGCGGCTCGGCGAGCCCCGGCACGTGCTCGGCCAGCCCCGGCACGATCGCCGCGAGCTCGCCGCCGAGCGGCCCCATCAGGCTGCGCAGCTGGTCGTCCGCGCACGCGGAGACGAACTCGCCGAGCGCCTCCACGAACGGGTGGTACGGCGTGGCCATCTCCTCGTCGCACTGGCCGTAAAGGACGATGGCCCCGCCCGTGTGCTGTTCGGCCGCGACCTCGCGGACGAGCCGGGTCTTGCCCACGCCCGGCTCGCCGGACAGCAGCACCACCCGCCCGCCCCCGGCCTGTGTGCGGCGTTCGCCGGACGTGGCCCGCTTCCACTCGGTGGTGAGCAGGGCGCGCTCGCTTTCGCGGCCCACCAGGGGCAGCCGGTCCTCTCGCGCCAGCCCGGCCGGCAGGGGCACAATGGCCTGCCCGGCCTGCGGGCGCCAGGCGACCTCGACCGCTTCGAGCGGCTTGGCCAGGCCCTTCAGCGTCAGCGGTCCCAGGGGGTTGAAAAGGGAGCCAAGACGGCCGCCGGTCAGCACGCGTACGAGGTCACTGGCGACGATCTGACCTCCCGAGGCGGCGGCGCACAGGCGCGACGCCTCGATGACGGCCGTGCCGAAGCAGTCGTCGTTCTCCCAGACGACCTCGCCGACGCTCACGCCGATCCGCAGGTCCATCGGAGCGGGGGCGGCTTCCTGCTGGTTCATCCGATGCGCGGCACGCTGTACGGCGACCGCGGACTCCAAGGCCTCAGAGGCCCCCGAGAACACCGCCATGGCCCCGTCGCCGAGGCCTTTCACCACGGTTCCGCCGTGCGTTCCCACCGCCTCGGCGACCATTCGATCATGTGCCCGGCGCAGTTCCTCGCCGGCCTCTTCGCCGAGCTGCGAGCGCACCGCAGTAGATCCGACCATATCCGTAAAAAGCACGACAGCCAGCGCGGGGCCATTGTGCCGAGCGTTATCCGCCATGAGCGATAACTCCACACATAACTCAATTATTTTGGCTTCCTGGCTGCAGATAACAAATGTTAGGTTGGCCGCCGTGAATGGACAGGTCGAACAACCGCGCGAAGCCGCTTATGACGTCGTCATTATTGGCGGCGGCATCGGCGGCCTCAGCGCCGGCGCCTGCCTGGCTAGGGCAGGCCGCACAGTGCTGGTCGTGGAGTCGGGCACGGGCGTCGGCGGATACGCGCACGCCTTCAAACGCGGGCCCTACACCTTCGACCCCGCCATGTCGGTGTTCCCACAGGGACACGACCACGCCCTGCCGGTCGCGCTGCTCGACTGGCTCGGCGTAGGCGACCGCTGCCGGTTCGTCCCGCTGGAGTCGAACTACAAGGCGGTCTATCCGGACTACACGATCGAGACGCCCTTCGGGCTGGACGAGTTCACCGAGGTGCACTGCGCTCACTTCCCCAAACACGCGGCCAAGTTGCGGGAGTTCTTCACCCTCTGCCACAGACTGCACAAAGAGGCCCACGAGCTGCCACCCCAACTCGGGCTCGCCGGACTGGACGACGCGGCCCGCCGCTTCCCCGTCCTGTTCCGGTACATCAAGGCCACGGCCGGTCAGGTGCTCGACGAGTACTTCGACGACCCCCTGGTGAAGTCGGTGGCCAGCGTCTCGTGGCCCTACCTCGGCACCCCGCCGTCCCGGCTCGACATGGTGACGTTCTCCACGATCCTGAGCGTCTACCTGGAGGGCTGCTTCTATCCGGAAGGCGGCTTCCAGTCGCTGGCCGACGCGCTGCACGCCGGCATGGAGAAGGCCGGCGGCGAACTGGTGCTCGGCCGGTCCGCGACCCGCATCCTGGTCGAGAACGGCAAGGCCTGCGGCGTCGAGCTGGACGGCGGCGACGTGGTCCGGGCCGGCGTCGTGATCTCCAACGCCGACGCCACCGCCACCTTCACCGAACTGGTCGGCGCCGAGCACCTGCCGTCCGGGTTCATGACCCGGCTGCGCCGGATGCGGCCGTCGCCGTCCGCGGTCATCGTGTTCATCGCCACCAGCCTCGACCTGCCCGCCATGGGCGCGGTGCACGAGGTCTTCCGGCCGCTCCACGTCGACCACGACGAGACCTACAAGGACGTCCTCGACGGCCGTCCTGGCGGCATGTACGCCACGGTGCCGACCATCGCGTCGCCGTCGATGGCCCCCGAGGGCGAGCACACCCTCGTCGTGCACTGCACGGCGCAGTACGACATCGGCCGTGACTGGAAGCCCGAGGTCAAGGCCTACACCGACCAGGTTCTCGACGCGTACGAGCTGGTCTTCCCGGGCCTGAAGGACTCGATCACCTACCTGGAGACCGCCACCCCGAAGGCCCTGGAGCGGCACTCGCGCAACCGCCAGGGCGCCGCGTACGGGTGGGAGAACACCCCCAACCAGACGGGCGGCAAGCGATCGCCGCACGTCACGCCCCTCGACCGGCTGCTGCTTTCCGGGCACTGGACGCAGCCCGGCACCGGCTCGCTCCGCGCGCTCGTGTCGGGGATGCACACGGCACAACTGACGCTGCGGCAACTCGGGCTGCCCGGAATCGCGTTCGACCATCCGGATTTCCCGCCGGCCGGCTGAAATCGAGCAAGCGAGCGCGACCATAAGCACAGTCCCAAGTTGAACTTCTGTTCCGGGATTACTCCGCTCTTCTACAGTCGAATCCGTCGTGGCCGGCCTCACTTCAATAGGAGGACACATGGCGAATCAGGGATTTGGTGGGCCACCCCCCAAGGTCGCTTTCATCCAGCCCATCGTCACTGGAATTCTGATCGGCACCGCATTTCTTCTCGTCTTCCTGTTCGCGCTGCACCACCCGTCGCCCCGGCACGTGCCGGTGGGCGTGGTGGGCGCGCCCGCAGGAGTGGTGAGCACGCTCAACTCCGGCGGCGCCATCGACGCCGTCGCGCTGCGCGATGAGGCGCAGGCCCGGGACCAGGTCGCCAAGGGCGAGGTCGACGCCGCGTACGTGGCGGGCGCGCCGCAGGCGCAGCTGCTCGTCGCCGGCGCCCGCGGACCGCTGGAGGTGCGCACGCTGAGCGCCATCTTCACGCCGATCGCCGAGCAGAGCGGCGCCACCCTCAAGGAAGAGGACGTGGTGCCGATCGACCCCGACGACCCCAACGGGATCTCGGTGTTCTACCTGATCTTCGGCATGACGCTCGGCGCGTTCCTGTTCGGCCAGGGCGTGCACGCCTTCGGCAAGATGATGCCGCTGGCGCGGAAGGTCCTGCAGACGGTCGTGTTCTCGGCCGCCCTGTCGATCATCGCGACCGCGATCACGGTCGGCTGGGTCGGCGTCCTGCCCGGCAACGCGCTGGCGGTGGGCGGGGTGATGTTCCTGCTCGCAGGATCGATCGGCGCGCTCACGATCGCGATCACCACGATCCTCGGCGACATCGGCGTCGCCGTCGCGACCATCATCGCCCTCATCTTCGGCACCGCGGTCAGCGGCGGCGCCGCGCCGGCGGACTTCCTGCCGGCGGGCTTCGGCGCGTTCTCGTCCTGGCTGCCGCCGGGCGCGGCGGTCCGCGCGCTGCGTGACGTCGTCTACTACGACGCCGGCGCGGCGTTCGGGCCGGTGCTGATCCTGCTGGCCTGGATCGTGGCCTCGGCCGTGGTCGTGGTCGGCGTGACCACCGTACGGGGCAAGGGCGCCCCGGCCACCGTGCACGCCGCCTCCGCGCCCGCCGCCGCAGCGAGCAGATGAAAGGAATCTCGATGACCGACGGTTTCGTGCTGCCGCCCGGTGGCGGCCAACGGCTCGGCGCGGGCGGCCTCGGCGTCACCCTCAAGGCCGGAGTCCAGCATGGCGCGTCGGCGTCGGTCTTCGAGACCGTCATCGGCCCGGGCTTCGACGTCGGCGCCCACCTGCACCACGGGGCGCAGGAGTTCTTCTACGTCCTCGAGGGCGAGGTCGAGTTCCTCGCCTTCGAGCCCAAGGTGCGTACCGAGGGCGACTGGCGTGAATGGGAGTCCCCGGACGGCCGCACGGTCGTCCGGGGCGGACCCGGAAGCTTCATGTTCGTGCCGGCCGGTTGCCCGCACGCGTTCGCCAACCCCGGACCGGGCCTCGCCCGGATGCTCTTCCAGGTGGCCCCGGCCGGCCACGAGATCTACCTGCAGGAGCTGGCCGACCTCGTGACCCGGGGTCGGCCGTTCGGGCCGGACGCGATCGCGGAGCTTCGCCGGCGACACGACATCCAGCAACTCACCCCCTTGGGCGGCCGACGTTGAGGCCGGCCGCCTGCGAAGGAGACTGAATTGGGCACGGTAGAGGAGAACAAGGCCATCGTCCGGAGCTTCTTCGACGAGGTCTGGAACAACGGCAACTTCGACTTCATGGACACCCTCTACACCGAGGACTTCCAGCTCAACGCGCTCTGGCAGAACACCTCGCTCGGCGGCTCCGGCACCGCGGCCAAGGAGGAGGCCAAGGCGACCATCGGCCGGTGGCTGGACGGGTTCCCCGACATGCACGTCACGGTCGAGGAGCAGATCGGCGAGGGCGACTACGTGGCCTCCCGGCACGTCGCGGTGGGCACCCAGTCGAAGGACTTCATGGGCATCCCCAACACCGGCAAGCGTGGCGCCGTGTCCGGCATCACGATCAACCGCATCCAGGGCAAGCAGGTCGCCGAGACGTGGACCTGCTGGGACGCCGCCGGAATGATGATGCAGCTCGGGATCATCCCCACCCCGCCGCGTAAGGGCCCGCCGGAGGACACCGACGCCGCCTGGGCCGCGCACGCGCAGCTGCCCGACGGCCACGCCTCGGCCGAGGAGAGCAAGGCCGTCGTGAAGCGCTTCTACCAGGAGCTGTGGACCGAGGGCCGGCTGGAGGTGGCGGACGAGCTGTTCGCCCCCAACTTCATCGGCCACGCCCCCGGCAACGGGCTCACCCGCGGCCCCGAGGGCGTGAAGGAGCTGGTCGGCGGCTGGCGCGCGGGCGTCCCCGACATGGTCCTTGAGATCCACGCGCAGTACGCCGAGGGCTCGCGCTGCGTGACCCGGTTCACCGGGCGCGGCACCCACCAGGGCTTCTGGCTGGGCGTGCCGGCCACCGGCAAGGAGGTGAGCCTGTCCGGCATCGCCGTCACCCGCGTGATCGACGGCCAGGTCGTCTCCGACTGGGGCGAGTTCGACGTCATGGGCCTGCTCCAGCAGCTCGGCGTGGTGAAGCGACCGGGTGGCCCGCCGCCCGCCGCGAACGGGAAGTGAGCGAAGCGATGACCGCCGAGACCCTGGCCGCCCTCGAGAAGGGCAAGGCCGCGACGCTGCGCTGCTTCGCGGAGCTGTGGGGACAGGGCGATCTGGGCGTGGCCGGCGAGATCGTCAGCGACGCCTACGTCTGCCATGCGCCGGGCGACCGGCACCTGGCGGGCGCGGCGGCCCTGCGGAGGTACGTGCAGGGCTACCGGACCGGCTTCCCCGGGCTGCGGATCACCATCCTCGGCCAGCTGGGCGAGCGCGACCTCGTGGTGACCGAGTTCACCATGACCGGGGTCCACACCGGCCGGTGGGCGGGCGTGCCCGCCACCGGCCGGGAGGTGGCGCTCGGCTGCGTCGCCTTCTCCCGCCTCACCCCCGGCGGACTGATCAGCGAGCAGTGGTACGAGTGGGAGCGGCGAAAGCTCCTGGAACAGCTCGGCCTCGTCCCGATCCTGGCGGGCTGACATGACACGTGAAGAGCACAACATGGAGGTCGTGCAGCGGTTCATGGACGAGGTCCAGAACGCCCGCGGCTACGACAAGGTCACCGAGTTCTGCCGGCCCGACCAGGTCCTCGACCACCCCGAGCTGGGCGGGCCGGTACGCGGCCTGGCCATCCTCGAAGAGAAGATCAACGACATGGTCCGGGCCTTTCCCGACATGCACTTCGCGACCGAAGAGATGATCGCGGAGGGCGACCAGGTGGCGGTCCGCTTCACCCTGACCGGCACCCAGACCGGATGGCTCGGCCCGGTGAAGCCGAGCGGCAAGCCGATCGTGCAGTCGGGGATGGCCGTCTACGACATGAAGGACGGCAAGATCCAGGAGGTCCGCATCCGCGAGGACCTGCTGCAGATGCTCGACCAGCTGGGCGCCATTCCCGACAACCCGCGGCTGCTCTACTGGATGAACAAGACGGGCATCCTCAAGCTGCTGCAGGCCATCGGGAAGGTGCCGAAATGAGTCACAGGCCCTCGACGAAGGGGATCACGAGGTCGAGGACGCGCTGCGCGTCCTCCACGTGGAACCCGTGACCGAGGCCGTCGAGCTTTACGTGCGCGCCCTTGGGCAACAGCCCGAGGGCGCGTTTCACGTCCGCGTCCGTCATCAGCGCGTCGTGCCGCGGGTCGCCCTGCAGCAGCAGGACCGGGCAGGTGACGCGGGGGAGCAGGGTGGACGGGTCGTAGTGCTCGATCAGCCGGCCGTCGCGGAAGTGGACCATCACGTCGGGGTCGAGCTGACGCAGCGACTTGGCCACCGAGCGGAGCGCGAGCGGCAGGTCGGCCAGGTAGGAGATGGCGAGGTCGGCGTCGATGTCGTCGGGATAGATGGCCGACTCGGCCACCACGACGCCGCGCACGTCGGCGGGCCGCTCGGCGGCCAGCGACAGCGCCACCCAGCCGCCGAGCGAGTGCCCGTAGACCACGACCGGCTCGCCGATGTGGTCCAGGAGCGCGAGCGCGTCGCCGACGTAGTCCTCGAGCCGGTAGTGGCCGGGCGTGCGGCCGGAGATCCCGTGGCCGCGGAAGTCCAGCGCGTACAGGTGCGCCCGGCCGCGGAGGCCGGCGAACAGCGGCGCGAAGACCTGCCAGCGGGCGCCGAGGCCGTGCAGCAGCATGACCTTAGGACCATCGCCGGGTACCTCCGCATAGTTGAGCGGCCCGAGGGTGTGCTCCTCGGGCCGCGCGGAGGGTCGCCTGTTCACGAGGTCACGGCGAGTGGGCTCGCCGTCCAGTTGAACACCAGGCCGGCGTACTTCCACTTGCTGGTCTCGATGGCCAGCAGCATCACCAGGTCGCCGGGCGACACGCTGCCGGTGGTCCAGGCGTGGTCCATGGCCAGCGGCACGGCGGCCGATCCGGTCGCGCCGACGAGCGCGAGGTTCTCGAAGATCTTGGGCGAGAGGGACAGCCACTCGGGGGTGAGCAGCCCGGCCTCCTCCAGCTCGTCGGTGATGTATCCGGCGTTGCCCTCGGGGATCACGCACAGGTCGACGTCGTCGGCCTTCACTCCGGCGCCCCGCAGGGTGGCCTGGAGGGCCTCGGTGATGACGTACGGGGTGAACCGGCCCGACTCGATGATGTCCACCTTGAGGTCGATCAGCCGCTTGGCGGAGATCTGCCGGTGGATCGGGGCGTGCGTGCCGCCGGCGCCGACGATCTGCATGCCGGGCGCCCGCAGGCCGCCCACGCATGCGAACTCGCCGCCCACGACGCCGCCCTCGCCCGCACCCGCGCCGTCATCGGCCTTGAGCACCATGGCGCCGGCGCCGTCGCCGAAGTTGTACGGGTTCATGCGGTCGCGCATCCGGATCCGGCTCGGGTCCTGGCCGCGGAAGACCGGCACCAGCAGCGGCGAGATGACCTCGCTGCCCACCACCACGGCGGTCCGCTTCAGCCCGCGCTCCAGGTAGAGCCGGGCCACGTCCATGGCCTCGACGAAACCCGCGCAGCCCGACCGCACCTCGATGGCCGAGCAGGCCCGAAGGCCCATCCTCTCCTGGAGATAGGTGACCATCGGCGGCAGCAGGTATTCGGGGCTCGCGGTCGAGGTGACCAGCAGGTCGACCTCCTCCGGCGCCACCCCGGCCCGCTCCAGCGCCTGCGTGGCCGCCTTGTGCGCCAGCTCGGAGTTGCTCTCCCTGTGGTCGCCGGTGGCCGGGTCGATCACCCAGTGGCGCGAGGTGACCTGCAGGCCTTCAAGCACCTCCTCGGGCAGCGGCCCGACCAGGCGTTCCATGTCCTCATTGCTGATGGGGTCCCCCGGCAGGTACGCACCGGTGCTCACGACGCTCACACGATTCATGGCTACAGCTCCGTTGCAGTGATGATTACGGCGAAATGCGTGCCGCCGAGCGAGGAGCTCATGACCACGGCCGGTCCAGCGCTGTGACCGCGGCTGATGCCCAGCGCGGCCAGCACGGCGTTGAGCGCCCCACCGGCCCCCATCGGCTCGCCGAGGAGCCGCTTGGGGGAGAGCGTGCGGGTCCCAGGGCCGAAGACGCGCGCGATGGCGCGCGCCTCCGCCTCGTCGGCGGCACGCAGGCCGGCCGCGCTGGACCAGATCGTGGCGATGTCGCCGGGGTCCAGTGCGGCGCGTTCGAGAGCCATCCGGAGCGCGCGTTCCACGCCGCGTCCCTCCGGATCCCAGCGTCCGGCCCCGCGCCCGTCGGACGCGATGCCGTAGCCGCGGATCTGCCCGTACGCGCGGGCGCCGCGCTCGGCGGCCCGGCCGCGCCGTTCGAGCACCACCGCCACCCCGGCCTCGGCCAGGGCGAACCCGGTGGCCGGGTCGAGCACGCCGAGCCCGCGGTAGGCCTCGGCGACGGTATCGGTCAGAGTGTCGGCGCCGACCGCGACCATGGCGTCGGCGTGGCCGGCGGCCAGCAGGTCGCGCGCGTAGACCAGCGCGCCGGTGGACGCGGCGTGGCCGGTGGTGACGGTCGAGGCGGGCCCGACCGCGCCGAGCTGCATGGCGACCTGGCCGCCCGCGGCGTTGTAGACGGTGTTGGGGAAGACCGCGGGGTTGGCCGCGCGCGGCCCTTCGGTGAACAGGGGCCGGGAGAACTTCTCCATCGACTCCATGGGCCCGACGCCGGTGCCGAAGATCACTCCGATCCGCTCGCGGTTGTCCTCGGTCACCTCGAGCCCGGCGTCCTCGAGGGCGAGCCGGGTGGCGATCACCGCGAACATCCCCAGGCGGTCCATCCGGCGCCGCACCTTGGGCGGCAGGAACGCGCCGACGTCGAGGTCGGCGCGGGCCAGCCGGGCGCCGTTCTCCTCGGCGGTGCAGTCGCGGCCGGTGGCGTAGGCGTCCCAGAGGCCGTCGAGGTCGGAGCCGGCGGGGGTCAGCGCGGACAGACCCGTGACGACCACGTCGTCGAGGTCGGGCGCGGGCGGCGGCTCGGTGCGGCCGCGGGTGAGCACGATCGTCGCGTTGGCACCGCCGAACGCGAAGTTGTTGGAGATGGCCACCCGCATGTCGACCGGGCGCGGCACGTTCGGCACGTAGTCGAGGTCGCATTCGGGGTCGGCCTCGGTGAAGTTGGCGGTCGGCGGGGCGACCTGCTCCTCCAGCGCCTTGACCGTCACGATGCCCTCGACCGCGCCGGCCGCGCCGAGCAGGTGGCCGATCATCGACTTGGTGCTGCTCACCAGCGTGTCCTTGACCGCGTCGCCGAGGCCGAGCTTGGTGGCCTTGGTCTCGGCCGGGTCGTTCTTGGCGGTGCCGGTGCCGTGGCTGTTGACGTAGCCGACGTCCGCGCCGGTCACCCCGGCCGAGCGGAGCGCGGCCTGGATGGCGCGCGCGGCGCCCTTGCCCTCCGGGTGCGGCGCCGTGGCGTGGTAGCCGTCGGCCGACAGGCCGTAGCCCGCCACCTCGGCCAGCACGTGGAGGTCAAGCTCTTCGGCCAGGTCGGCGCGGACCAGCAGCATCATGCCGCTGCCCTCGCCGAGCGACAGGCCGAGGCGGTCCTTCGAGTACGGCGCGGCGGGCTCGGGCGACAGCGACTCCAGCGAGTTGAAGCCCGCGATCAGCACGTCGGACAGGGCGTCGGTGCCGCCGGCGAACACGGCGTCGGCCAGGCCCTGCCGGATCAGGTCGGCGGCGCTGCCGATGGCGTTGGCGCCCGCGGCGCAGGCCGTGTCGATGGACAGCACCGGGCCGCGCGCGTTGAACGCGCCGGCGACCGCCTCGGCCAGGGCCTGCGGCGGCACGAAGATGACCAGCCGCGGGTCGGCGTGCTCGCCCTCCATCCGCGCCCGATACCAGTTCTCGCCGCTGATCAGGCCGGCGTTGCAGGTGCCGACCACGACGCCGAGGCGCTCGGGCGGCACCGTCCGCCGTACGGCCGGGGCCGCCGCGTCGGCCTCCTCAGCGGCCACGAGCAGGAAGTCGAGGGCGCGGTCACGCCACCCGGCCGGGTAGCGCGCGTCGGACGCGGGCTTCGGCTGGTGCTGCACCTCGCCGGCGAGCTTGGTCCGGTAGCCGTCCATGGGCAGTTGCTCGACGGGCCGGATGGCGACGCGGCCGCGCTGGGCGCCGTCCCAGAGATCGGCGGCGGTGGGCCCCTGAGCGGTGATCGCCCCGAGGCCCGTGACAGCGACACGTGGGTACGGCATCTCGCACTCCTTCTCGTTAAACAGGACGCAGGGCGAGGACGGCGTTCTGCCCCTCGAGGCCGCGTGCCACCGCGAGCGCGCCGCGCACCGGCAGTTCCCGCGCGGCGCGGGGGACCCAGTCGAACGCGCAGTCCGGCTGCGGGTCGTCGAGGTTGAGGGTCGGGGGAACCGCCTGGTCGTGTACGGCCAGGGCGGCGACGGCCACGTTCAGCGCGCCCGCGCCGCCGACCAGGTGGCCGGTGGCGGGCTTGACGCTGCTGGCGACCGGGGGATCGGCGGGGAAGACGGCGCGGAGGGCGCGGGCCTCGCTCACGTCGCCCTGCGGGGTGGCGCTGCCGTGCGCGGCGACGTAGGTGAAGTCGTCGGGGCCGGCCTTGGCGTCCCGCAGCGCCTTGTTCAGCGCGTGGACCAGGCCGCGGCCGTCGGGGTGCGGCGTGAGCAGCTTGTACGCGTCGGCGGCGCTGCCGTAGCCGGTGACCTCGGCGTACGCCCGGGCGCCGCGCCGCTGCGCGACCTCGTACTCCTCGAGCACGAGGAAGGCCGCGCCCTCGCCCAGCACCGCGCCGCTCGCGTCCTTGTCGTAGGGCCGGAAGGCGGCGGCGCCGAGGTCGTTGCGGTCGGTGAGCATGCCGAGCGAGTCGAAGGAGGACATGGCCCACCACCAGACCGGGTCGTCGAACCCGCCCGCGATGGCCACGTCGGCCTCGCCGCGCCGGACCGCGCGGAAGGCGCGGCCGATGGCGCTCATCCCGGCCTCACTGGTCCCGGCGAAGTAGGTGTTGACGCCCTTCAGCCCGAACGCGGCCGAGATGTAGAACAGCGACGCGCCCTGCAGGCCCTCGACGTAGTAGAGCGGGTGGAACCGCCCGGAGCGCTCGCCGGCCTTGCGCACGTCGAAGCGGCCCTCGTCGTCGGTGGACTCGACCACGGCGTCGACCAGCTTGGCGAGGTCGGAGACCTCCTTGCTGCTCCCGGTGAAAAGGCCGGTGCGCTCCCCGTCGAACTCGCGGCCCTCCATGCCGGCGTCGCGGACCGCGAGGGTCGCGCCGACCACCGACAGCTGCTCGTTGCGGGTCATTTTGCGAAGCGCGCGGCGGTCGATGAACTCCATCGGGTCGAACCCGGTGATCTCCGCGGCCAGCCGGGAGCGCAGCGACGAGGCGTCGAAGTTCGTGACGGGCCCGATCGCGCTGCGCCCTTCCAGCAGGCCTTCCCAGGTCTCCTTCGTGCCGACGCCGAGCCCCGTGAGCAGGCCCACCCCGGTCACCACAACTCTCCTCATGCCGGTCATTGGGGCACCATCCTCAGAGTCCGTGCGCTGGTGACGGTCCGGCCGTCGACCGTGACCGTGGCGCCGAGCGTGGCCTCCGCGTCGTCCAGCCGCTTCAGGTCGACCTCGATGCGCATCTGGTCGCCCGGCTGGATGAAGTGCCGGTAGCGCACGCGCTCGGCTCCGGCGAGCCGCCACGTGCGGCCCGTCTGCTCCCGCAGTAGCACCGCGGCCAGTTCGCCCATGCTGCCCAGCACGAGCACGCCGGGCAGCACCGGGCGGAGCGGGAAGTGGCTGTCGAAGATCGCCAGCGTCTGCGGGACGTTGCGGAGCGCGGTCGCCCCGCGCCCCGGTTCCACCGAGACGATCCGGTCGAGTGCGATCAGCTGTCCCATGTCAGGCCACCGGGGCCCGCAGCACGAGCGAGCCGTTGGTGCCGCCGAAGGCGAAGGCGTTGGCCACCACGGCGCGCACCGGCATCTCGCGCGCCGTGTTCGGCACGTAGTCGAGGTCCAGCTTGGGGTCGGGGTTGTCGAGGTTGATCGTGGGCGGGACCTTGCCGGTCTGGATGGCGCGCACGCCGACCAGCACGTTCAGCGCGCCGGACGCGGCCGTCAGGTGCCCCGTCATGGACTTCGGCGCGGTGACCGCGACCCGGTAGGCGTCCGGTCCGAACACCTCGCGGATGGCCACGGTCTCGCAGACGTCGTTGCCCGGGGTGCTCGTGCCGTGCGCGATGATCAGGTCCACGTCGGCCGGGCCGAGCCCGCCGTCGTCAAGGGCCGAGGTCATCGAGAAGATCGGCCCGCTCCCGTCGGGCGGGGCGTCCGTGATCCGGTACGCGTTGAGGCTCGACCCGTAGCCGACCAGTTCGGCGAGGATCTCCGCGCCGCGTTCGCGGGCCGAGTCGAGATCCTCGAGCACGAGCGCCACCGCGCCCTCGCCCAGCACGAACCCGACGCGGTCGCGCTCGAAGGGGCGCGAGGCGTGCTCGGGGTCGTCGTTGTACTCGTCGGCGAGCGCGCCGAGCAGCGCGAATCCCAGCACGTCCAGCCAGGTCGTGAGCGAGTCGAAGCCGCCTGCCAGCATCAGCTTGGCGTCGCCGTCCTGGATGTGCCGGAAGGCCTCGCCGATCGCGTGCGTGGACGCCGAGCAGGCGGTGCTCACGCCGATCATGGGACCCTCCAGGCCCCAGTGGCGGGCGACCGCCTCGACGCCGACGTTCTGCTGGCGCAGCAGCAGGCTGGTCGGTGACTGCGGGATGACGTCGTGCCCGCCGGAGCGTTTGTAGGCGGCCATGACCTCGGCCAGCTCCTGCTCCTCTGGCCGGCCGGCGCTGGCGCCCATGGCGATGCCGCAGTCCTCGGGCGCGTACGCCCCACGCGCGTCCGCCTGGCGCAGGGCCTGATCGGCCGCGGCGAACCCGAAGCCGGCGGCGCGGCTGAGATAGCGGGCGTGGCGCTGGTCGGAAAGGTAGGGGGCGAGGTCGAAGTCCTTGACCATGGCCCCGATCCGGACCGGGTAGGTCTCGGCGTCGAAGGTGGTGATGGGCCCGACCCCGCTGCGCCCGGCGACCATGGCCGCCCAGGTGCTGTCGGCGTCGTTGCCGACCGGCGTGACCGCGCCGAGGCCGGTTATCGCGACCCTCATGGCGTCTCCCTGATGAACTGGGCTTGGAGTCGGGCGGTCTCGTCCAGGTCCTGCAGATCCGAGGCGTCGATGAGGGCGCACATGATGTCGGTCGCGGAAAGGACCGGGCGCTCGGCGCCGCCGTCGATGACGCAGGCCACGCCGGACAGCACGGCCATCTCGTCGGACATGGACTTCACTTCGCCCTGGAGTTGCAGGACGTCGCCGGGCCGTACGTCGCCGGTGAAGGACACCGAGCCGATCTGCAGCAGCGCCGCGCGCTTGCGGCGCTCGGTGCTGGCCACGATCAGCCACGTCGCGGCCTGGCAGAGAGATTCGAGCACCAGCGGCGGCGGCATGACCGGGTCCTGCGGCGCGCCCTGCCAGTGCTCCTCGCTGATCGAGGTCAGCTTCCTGGCGCGCACGGACCGGTGCGGCTCGTACGCGTCGATCCGGTCGATCAGGTGGAACCGCACGATCCGTTCCTCCCATTCCAGATGGTGACCACGCCTCTGGATGTGAACAGCCCGGGCAGGCCGCCGGGGTGGTCGGCCAGCAGGCGGCTGATCCGGTCGACGCCGACCAGGTCAACGCCGACCCGGATGACGCGGCCGGTTCCCGTGCCCTGGGGGACCTCCGGCTCGCCGTCTGCAACCGCCTGCTGACCCGCCCCGAACACCATGCTCGTCACCAGTTCGTACGGCCGAGGCCGAGCTGAGCGCCGACCCCGCCGTCGAGCGGGAGAAGCGAGCCGGTGATGTATCCCGAACGGGGGCCGGCCAGGAAGGCCACGGCGTCGGCCACGTCGTCGACGCCGGCGAACCCGCGCATCGGGATCTGCCGCTTGATGTTCTTCCCGCCGTCCTTCTCCAGCAGTTCGGAGACGAGGTCGGTGGGGGAGAAGCCGGGAAGCACCGCGTTCACGCGGATGCCGAAACGCGCCGTCTCGATGGCGCAGCACCGCGTGAAGGCGTTGATCGCGCCCTTCGACGCGGCGTAGTTCGACTCACCGGTCCAGCCGCGTTCGCCCATCATCGACGACACGTTGACGATCACGCCGTCCCGCTGCGCGGCGAAGTGCTGCAGCGCGGCCTTGGTGCAGTTGAACACGCTGCCGAAGTTGACCTTCATGACGTCGAGCCAGTCCTCCGGCTCCATGTTGAAGATCAGCGAATCCCGGGCGATGCCCGCGTTGTTGACCAGGACGTGCAGGCCCCCGAGGTCGGCGACGGTCTTGGCGACGACCTCCTGGGCCTGCTGGTAGTCGGAGACGTCACCCTGGATGGCGACCGCCCGTCCGCCAGCGGCCTCGATCTCGGCCACCACGTCCTGCGCCAGTTGCTGCTTGGAGTGGTAGTTGACGCCGACGGCCGCGCCCTCCGACGCCAGGCGCAGCGCGGTGGCGCGGCCGATCCCCCGGGAGCCCCCGGTGACCAGCGCGACGCGACCTTCGAAATCCATCTACCCCTCCTACGGGCTTCGGTGTGCGGCTCAGACGGTGACCGCGGCCCGCTCGGCCACGAGCGTCACCAGGTTGTCGACCGTGAAATGGCCCATGACGTTCTCGGCGGCGAGTTTCCCGGAAAGGGCCTCGACGTCGAGCTGGGGCATTACCTTCTTCAGCTGGGCGAGGCCCTTGGTGGTGATGATGTCGTCCGCGTCGCCGAATTCCTCGTCGGGAATTCCGCCTTGCACGTATTCCGACAGGTCGGCCGCCTGGATCTTCACGCCGATGGACCGCTCGATTCGGAAAAGAATGTCGAGCAGGTCGATCGACTCGGCGCCGAGCTCGTCCATCAGTGTGGAATCGGCGGTCACCTCGTCTTCATCAAGGCCGAGCGCCTCGGCGACCGCCGGGTGGACCGCGCCGTAAATCTCTTCCTTCGTCATGCTCCACTCCTGGCTCGATGGCTCACCTCGCCACGAGAATCGCACGATCAAAGAAGTGGAGTCACCGGCTGTTCGAGTTGGCCAAAAGGGCGTCCAAACGGCGCGCCTGACCCGCGCTGTGCACCGTCGAATCGGGGGTGATTTTCATGGCGAAGCCGGTCAGGACCCTTCCTGGGCCCGCCTCGACGAAGGTGCCGAAGCCGTCGGCGGTCAGCAGCCGCATGGTGTCGGTCCAGCGGACGGCGCCCGAAACCTGGGCGCGCAGCGCCTCCCGGGCCTCGGCGCCGGTTCGCACGTATTCACCGGTGATGTTGGCGACCACGGGGATCTCGGGGTCGGCGAACGGCACGGCGTCGAGCGCCGCGCCGAACTCGTCGGTGAGCACCTTCATGAGGCTGCTGTGGAACGGCGCGCCCACGCGCAGCGGCACGACCCGCGCCCCCGCCTCTTTGGCCAGGTCCATGGCCTGGCCGACGGGTTCGACGGCGCCGGAGATGACGGTCTGCTCGGGCTCGTTGTAGTTGGCCGGCTCGACGATCCCGCCCGAGGCCGCCGCGGCGCGGGCGCACAGCGTCTCCACTTCGGCGGGGGAGAGCCCGATGATCGCGGCCATGGCGCCGGGGGTGCGCTCGTTCACCTGGGCCATGAGCTCGCCGCGGAGCCGTACCAGGCGAAGGGCCGGGGCGAAGCCGAGCACGCCCGCGCACACGAGGGCGGCGTACTCGCCGAGGCTGTGCCCGGCCGCCGCGTCCGGCCGCACGCCGGCCGAGCGCAGCGCGTCGAGAACGGCCACGCTGACCGTGAAAATGGCCGGCTGAGTGATCTCGGTACGCCGGAGGTCCTCTTCGGGGCCTTCGAAGCAATACCGGGAGAGCGGAATGCCGAGAATGTCGTCGGCCGCGTCGAACCAGCGTTCCTTCAGTTCGGGAAAGCGCTCCGTGAAATCGAGCCCCATGCCCGTCTTCTGGGACCCCTGGCCGGGGAAAAGAAATGCCGTGCGGTTCACCTGCCACCTCCCTGCGCCCGGTGGCGCGGCAGCGGGTGACTGCTACGCCAAATCTTCTCGCCGGTGGCCCTCCTGGCGCCGCTGGTCGAGTTCCCGGGCAAATTCGGTCCATTCTTCGCTGACCGAGTATGCCACGCTGACAATTGTGTCCGCCCAGTGCGGGGGAATGGCGTCGATGATTTTCCGCCATTCGCCGTCGTGCGGCGCGCGAGTGTCCAGCCAGCGCAGGAATTGCCGGCCCGATTCGGTGTAGCGAAGCGCCGGGTCCTCGGTCAGCTTGGGCCGCACGGTCGACCAGGTGATGACGTCGCCACCGGCCGTACGCCGCCGGAAGCTGACCAGGCGCGGCCCGCAGCCGGGGCCGTTGCGCCCCTGGCCGCCGCCCTGCTTGTCGGGCACCGGGTCCTGGCCCTGGCGCATCCGCTCGCGCACGTCGTAGACGGTGCCGAGGGACAGGCCGGCGATCTTGGCGACCTCGCGCAGCGACGCCTCGGGGCGGCTGGCGAGGATCTCGCTGGCACGCACGCGCGCGGCGGCCGTGCTGATGGGGCGGACCCGGCCGTCGCGGCCGATCCGCACGTTCGACTGGCTAGATTGCTCAGTTGAACGTCGCCGTATTTCCCCTACGGTCTTCGGCGCGAGGCCGACCACCGCGGCGATGGCGCGGTCGGACCACTCGCCGTACCAGACGATGATCCGCGTCGCGGCGGCCTCGCGGTCGGCCAGCGACAGCGGCAGCCCGTGCTCGATGTTGGCCTTCACGGCCATGAGGAAGGCCTCGCGGGGGTTGACGTCGACGAACTGCACCCGGATCGACTCCTCGCCGATCAACTGGGCCGCCCGCAGGCGGTGCATGCCGTCGATGACCTGCATCGTGCGCCGGTTCACCAGGATCGGCGGATATTCGGCGAGCTTCTCCCCAAGTGTGCGGGTGTGCTCGACGTCCTCGCCGGACAGGCGCGGGGAGTCGGCGGGCAGCAGCGAGGCGAGCGCCACCATCTCGGTGGTGGACGCCGTCATGGACGTCTTGCCGGCGCCGGCCGTCGCTCGCTGGGCCTCGCCGAGCGGCGCCGCGACCAACAGCGCGGTGGAGTCGAGTGGACCAGGCACGAGGGACCATCCCCTTCGGTTAATCGGACCCTTTCAACACCTGACAATCGGGTTAATGCGGCGTTATGGACCCGGAGGCCCGGCGTCGCGGGGCTTCCCGGGGTCCGCCTCCAGCCTGCGCCACCTGCGCGAACGGGCCTAGGGCAGGCATCACGAGTTCGATGTGAAGATCTCACGCCCGCCACGTGATATTTCGACTAGGAGTTCTCAATGGAAGGCGCACAGAATCGATTCCATCAGCGGGAGGGAAACGCATCCGAGTCCCAAGGAGCGCACAATGAACGGAACGTTGATGTGCGATGCCGAACTGGTGATCCTCGAGTTCGACGGCCTGACCCGAGCAAAGTTCAATGCGGGTCCGACACATTTTTCGCAGGTGTGCATTCTTGACACGCCGACGCCGCCCGACGAGTGAGGCTTGAGTCCGTGACCACGGTCTTAGGGTTCAAGCGCTATCTGCGGTCGGCGGTCGTCGCCGGTGAGGGCGCTTATCTGTTCAGCGAGCGTGGCGTCATCGCCCTGCGGGGGCGCCACGTCGAGGAACTGGTCCCGTTGCTCGACGGGAGCAGAAGCCGGGCAGAGGTGCTCGCCGAGGCCCCCGCGGGGGCTCCGGCCGAGCACCTGTCCGCCCTGATGACGCGCCTGGCCGCGGCCGATCTGCTGGCCGAGTATCCGGCCGAGACGCCGGAGACGGCGATTCCCGACACGGGGGCCATGGCGTACTGGGAGTCGGCCGGGCTGGACGGCGCGCGTGCGGCCGGCCGGCTGGCCGCGACACGAGTGGGGCTGACCATCCTCGGGGCGGTCGACGCGGCGCAGGCCCACGAGGCCTGCCGGCTGGCCGGCCTCGAGGTCTCCGCGGACGCGGAGCTCACGGTCGTCCTCTGCGACGACTACCTCGATCCCGTGCTGTCCGACATCGACGCCAGGCACCGGGCGGAAGGCCGGTCATGGCTGCTGGCCAAGCCGTCGGGCACCAACATCTGGATCGGCCCGGTCTTCGAACCGCGGGAAAGCGCCTGCTGGAACTGCCTGTCCCACCGTCTGTGGGGCAACAGGTGGGCCGAGGCGCAGGTCCAGCGGGCCCGGGGGCAGAGCTACCCGGCGTCGCGGCCCGCGGTCGGCATCGCGGCGAGCGTCGCGCTGGGTCTGCAGTTCACGATGGTGCAGGCGGCCCACTGGGCGGCCGGATACCGAACCCACGGGCAGCGGGACATCCTCGTCCTCGACATGCTCACCATGGAGGGCCGGCACCACCGAATAGAGGCCCGCCCCCAGTGCGTGGAGTGCGGCGATCCGGGGCTGACGGCCGACCGGGCGTGGCAGCCGGTGCGGCTGGTCTCGCGGCGCAAGGCCTCCTGCGACGGCGGCGGGCACCGCGCGTGCACGCCCCAGGAGGTCTACGACCGCTACGGGCACCTGATCAGCCCGATCACCGGCCTGGTGGCCGAGATCGTGCGTGATCCGGACGCCACCGGCATGCTGCACGCCTACGTCGCGGGGGAGAATCCGGTGCTGCGGCCCACCCGGCCGGGCGCCATGGATCCCAGCCTCCGCAACATGAACGGAGGCAAGGGCGTCACCGCCCTCGACGCCCGCGTCGGCGCGCTCTGCGAGGCGCTGGAGCGGCGCTCCGGCTCCTTCCACGGCGACGAGACGCGGGTCACGGCCGCCTACGACCACGTGCGGGACTACGCCGTCCACCCCAACGACTGTCAGCTCTACGACGAGCGGCAGTTCCGCGAGCGGCTGGAGTGGAATCGGACGCGCTCGGCCATGCAATATGTCTGCGCGCCCTTCGACGAGTCCGTGCCGATCGACTGGACGCCCGTGTGGTCGCTCACGCACCAGCGCCATCGGCTGCTGCCCACGGGGATGCTCTACTACGGCGCGCCACATGAGGCCGGTCTCGGGTTCGTCCGGGCCGACTCCAACGGCGCGGCGGCGGGCAGCTGCCTGGAGGACGCGATCCTGCAGGGCCTGCTCGAGCTGATCGAGCGCGACGCGGTGGCCCTGTGGTGGTACAACCGCACCCGCCACCCCGAGGTCGACCTCGGCTCCTTCGGCGATCCGTGGATCGACCGGCTGAAGACGGCCTACGCGGGATTCGGCCGCGAGCTGTGGGCCATCGACATCACCTCCGACTTCGGCATCCCCGTGGTGGTGGCGCTCTCGCGCCGCACCGGCGGGCCGGCCGGCGACACCCCGGAGGACATCGTCTTCGGCTTCGGCGCGCACCTCGATCCGCACGTGGCCGTACGCCGCGCGCTGACCGAGATGAACCAGATCCTGCCCGCGGCGCTGCGCCTGCGCCAGGCCGGCGCGGCGGGCGGCGATCCCGACGCGCGACGCTGGTGGGACGAGGCGACCGTGGCCTCCGAGCCCTATCTGCTGCCCTGCTCCGGCAGGCCGGTGGGCCTGGCCGACCACCCGTGGACGTTCCGCTCCGACCTGCTGGAAGACGTCGAGGCGCTCACGGCCCTCGCCGCCGCCAAGGGTTTGGAAGTGCTCGTTCTCGACCAGACCAGATGCGACATCGGCCTCCCCGTCGTTAAGGTCGTGGTCCCGGGTCTGCGCCACTTCTGGGCTCGGTTCGCCCCCGGGCGGCTGTACGACGTGCCGGTCGAGCTCGGGCGAGTGACAAATCCCACCGTCTACGATGAATTGAACCCAGTGCCACTATTTGTCTAGCATTCCAGTGTGATATTCCTTTCTTAGGGCGATTGATCGGACCATTCCACTGGCAACGTGCGCGACCGGGGGTTGCGCATGGACCCGATATCACGGGGGCGAGACCACCCAGTGATCGAGAGTGACGGTACGACGCGCATGAATTCCCCCACGGGGCGGCAGGAGGTCCGGCTTGCGCCCCGGCTTGCCCGCGTCATCGTAGGCGTTGTGATCGGCAGTTACGCCGCGGTCAACATGGTCAGGTTCGTGGCGCTCGGGGAGCCCCATTCACCGGCTCTGGTCGCGCTCGGACTCGTCATGATGGCCACGATCCTGCTGATGCAGGTATTCCATTTCGGATACGCCGAGCGGCGCAACGGACCTGGCCGGCTGCGCTGGCTCATCGCCCAGGCGCTGCTGGTCTACGGGCCACTGCCGTGGCTGGGCGAGGGCTGGCTCGGCATGCCGAGCTTCCTCGCGGCCAGTTGCCTGCTGGTCCTGCCGCCCGCGTGGGCGTGGAGCCTGGCGTCGGCCATCGTGGTCGGCGACGTCGCGCAGGACGCCGTGGTCAGTGGATTCACGGTGTTCTCCGTCATCTACACCTTCAGCGCGGCCGTCATCACGACCCTGGTGGTCTACGGCCTGATCTGGCTGTCGGAGCTGGTCACCGAGGTCGATCGGTCCCGCGCCGCGCTGGCCAGGATGGCGGTGGAGAAGGAGCGGCTGCGCTTCGCGCGCGACCTGCACGACCTGCTGGGATACAGCCTTTCCACGGTCATCTTGAAGATCGAGCTGACCCAGCGGCTGGGCAAGGCCAACTGGGCCCGGGCCAGCGAGGAGCTCGGCGACGTGCTGCGCATCACCCGGCAGGCGCTCGCCGACGTGCGCATGGTCTCGAGCGGCTACCGGCAGATGTCGCTCCAGACCGAGCTGGAGTCGGTCGGTGGCATCCTCACGGTCGCCGGGATCGAGTCGGACACCCATGTCGGCATCGACATCTCCGAGCTGTCGCAGCAGGCCAGCACGCTGCTGTCGACCGTGCTCCGCGAGGGCGTGACGAACATGCTGCGGCACAGCGACGCCCAGCGGTTCGAGATCCTCATCGACCGATCCGGCGAGGAGTCGGAGATCGTCGAGATGCGGATGATCAACGATGGCCTGCGCGGCCATCTCAGCGAGGACTGCGTCGGCAGCGGGATCAGCAACCTCACGATGCGGGTCGAGGCCAGCGGGGGGCGGCTGACGGCGGAGGTGCGCGACGGGCGGTTCCATCTGCTCACCGAAGTGCCCGAGAGCTGCCCCGAACCGGCCAAGGCCACCGACGAGACGGCGCTGAGCAGCACGTTGCACCGATGGTGGGCGCGGAGAGGCAAGTCGCTGTCGGCCTGAGAAAGCACTGCCCAGCCCGGGTCTGTTTGGGTCGGTGGGGTCACAGCCAGCCCATGTCGCCGGCGATCCGCACGGCGTCGATCTTGTTTCGGGCGTTCAGCTTGGTGACGCTGCTGGTCAGATAGTTCCGTACGGTCCCAGGGGACAGGAACAGCTGCTTGGCGATCTCTTCGGGGGTGGCTCCTTCGGCCGTCAGCCGGAGCACCTCGACCTCGCGGGCCGACAGCGGGTTCTCGGCGCTGTCCCAGGCCATCAGGGCCAGTTGCGGGTCGATCACGCGGGTGCCGCGCGCCACGTCGCGGATCGCCTGAGCCAGTTGCTCGGGCGGGCCGTCCTTCAGCATGAAGCCGGAGACGTGCGCGGACAGGGCACGGCGGAGGTTGCCTGGCTTGCCGAGGCTGGTGAGGATCAGCACCCTGACCTCGGGCAGATGGGTCTGCAGCTGGGCGGCGGCGGTGAGGCCGTCGAGGCCGGGCATGTCGATGTCGATCACCGCGACGTCTGGTCGGTGCCTGCGGGCCTCTTCGAGGATCTTGTCACCCGATCCGACCTCGGAAAGGACGCGGATGTCGGGCTCGAGGTTGAGCAGTGAGACAAGTGCGTGGCGGAGCATCGCGAGATCCTCGGCCATCAGGACACCGATCATCCCGTCCGCTTGTGGCCCCGTCACTTGCCACATGTTAAAGGACTATCTGGCGAAAGCTCACGAACAACATCATTTGTCTTGTTCAGAAAACTCGGCAGTAAGAATTGAGCGCCATTCTTTTCACACCCCGGCCAACGTCGGGTGAGGCGCGACGGTCGAGCCGTCCGGCAGCAGCAGCCCGGTGTCCTCGAACAGGACGACGCCATTGCAGAGCAGGCTCCACCCCTGGTCCGGGTGGGCGGCGACGACGTGCGCGGCTTCGCGGTCGGAAGCGGTGGCAGTCGGGCATTCGGGCTGATGCGGGCACATGGCACACCTCTCAGTGGGTTCTACTCCTGTGGTCGGGGGACGGATTCCTCCTGGCCTTACAAGTACAGAGTGAGCTACGTCACTGGACGTACACTTGCAGGAGAGTTGTCACGGACTGACGGCGAGCACAACGTATGCCGCAAGCACCGCGAGATGGACACCTCCCTGGAGGGGGGTGGCCCGCCCGGGGATGACGGTGAGCGTGCCGAGGGCGACCGTGAGCGCCAGCAGCACCATGTGGGTGGCGCCGAGGCCGAGCAAGAGCGGCCCGCTGAGCCAGATCGAGCTGACCGCGACCGCCGGAATCGTCAGCCCGATGCTCGCGATCGCCGATCCATATGCCAGGTTGAGACTGGTCTGGACGCGGTCGCGGCGGGCCGCGCGGAGCGCCGCGATGGTCTCGGGCAACAGCACCAGCAGCGCGATGACCACGCCCACCACCGACGGCGGCAGGCCGGCCGAGTCGACCACCTCCTCGACGGTCGGCGACTCGACCTTGGCCAGGCCCACCACGCCGACCAGTGCGACCAGCAGCAGCGCGACGCTGATCAACGCGGTCCGGGCCGTGGGCGGGCTGACGTGCTCCTCGCGGTCGACGACCTCGCCCTCCGTGGTGATCGGCAGGAAGTAGTCGCGGTGGCGGACCGTCTGCGTGCTCACGAACAGCACGTACAGGCAGATCGAGGCCACCGAGGCGAACACCAGCTGTCCCGTCGAGAACCGCGGCCCGGGCTCCGACGTGGTGAACGTCGGCAGCACGAGGCTCAGCGTGGCGAGCGTCGCGGCCGTGGCGAGCGCCGCCCCCGTGCCCTCGGGGTTGAACACGGCCACCCGCCGGCGCAGCGCGGCCACCAGGATGCACAGGCCGACGATGCCGTTACAGGTGATCATCACGGCGGCGAAGACCGTGTCGCGGGCGAGGGTGGCGTTCTTCTCCGAGTTGCCGGCCATCAGCGTGACGATCAGCCCGACCTCGATCGCCGTCACCGCGACGGCGAGGACCAATGACCCGAACGGCTCGCCGATCCGGTGGGCGATCACCTCGGCGTGGTGCACGGCGGCCAGCACGGCCCCCGCGAGGAAGACCGCGACGAGCAGCACCGCGATCGGCACCAGCTGGCGCCCCCAGGTCGGGATCAGCAGCAGGGCCGCGGCGATGGGCAGCGCGACCGTCCATCGCGAGCGGTACTCCCGGAGCCGTCTGATCATGTTCCGAGTGTAAAAGGTGGACCGGGCGTCGCAATAAGTGGCATAGCGGTTACTGTTGGTAGGAGCTCAGCTCGCGTGGCTCGTCGTCGCCAGGGGGAGGAAACCAGCTCGCGCTCCAGCGAAGGCCGAGGCCGCGGTGCTCACCGGCGGTCAGCGCGCCCTCCCTGATCGCGATGGGGCGCGGCTCGGCGAGCACGCCGAGCGCGGCGAACGAGGCGTCCTCCACCTCCTCGACCATGGCCGGCTGCGGCAGCGCCAGGGCCAGCTGCCCGGAGATCTCCGGCAGGAGGTGGGGGTAGACCGGCACGTCGTAGGTCCGCGCCAGCTCCGCGATCCGGAGGAACGGGGTGATCCCGCCGACCCGGATCACGTTGGGCTGGACCACGTCGCAGGCCCCGGCCGCGAGCAGGTCGCGAAAGCCGTACGTGGTGTAGACGTTCTCGCCGACGGCGACCGGCACACCGGTGGAGCGGCGCAGCGCGACGTGGCCGGGGACGTCGTCGGCCGGCAGCGGCTCCTCGATCCAGTGCAGGTCGAAGCGTTCGAGGGCGGCCAGGGCGCGACGGGCGCGGTGCAGATCCCAGCGCTGATTGGCGTCGATCATCAGCAGCCGGTCGGGGCCGATCACCTCGCGCACCGCGGCCACGCGTTCGACGTCCTCGGCCAGGTCTGGGCGGCCCACCTTGATCTTGACGGCCGGGTAGCCCGCGGCCACCCACCGCTTGGCCTGCGCCACCAGGTCTTCCAGCGGATAGTGCAGGTTGACGCCGCTGCCGTACACGGAGATCTCGGGGCGCCGCCGGCCCACCGCGCCGGCCAGGTCGTACGGCCCGCAGTGCAGATCCCACAGGGCGAGGTCGACGCCGGCGAGCGCGACCGTGGTGACGCCGCCGGGCCCCGCCTCGCGGAGGCGCCGCCACAGCAGATCCCACACCACCTCCGGATGCGCCGGCAGGCCGAGCAGTGCGGGCCGCACGTCGTGCTCGAGCATGGCCTGTACGGCTTGCGCCCCGACCTGCGGCGTCCAGGTGAAGCCGGTGCCCCGGCGGCCGTCCGACAGGGTGACCCAGCAGGCGATCACATGGTTGAACGGGACGTCGGCGCCCCACGGCCGGCGCAGCGGAACCGTGCGGAGCTTCGTGGTCAGCTCGGCGATCGTGGCTCGCATGGTCGCTCTCTAAGTCGGCTCGGTCTGAATGGCTCGGTCTGAATCGCCGCGGTTCTAGGTCAGCGCGGTTCTAGGTCAGCGCGGTTCTAGGTCAGCTCGGTGCGCCAGCTGCGTTTGGCCTGCCAGCCGAGCAGGCGGCCCGCCTTGCCGGTCGAGAAGGCGGGACCGATGCCGGCCGGGGCGTCGGCGTAGGGCAGCAGCTCGGCCAGCGGCGCGCGGGCCAGCGCGTCGGACGCGCCCGCGAAGAAGACCTCGCCGTTGGGCAGCTCAGGGAGCCGTTCGATGAGGGTCAGCACGAGGTCGGCACCGTCGCGCGCGTCGATGTAGTTGAACAGCGACACCCTGGCGATGTCGGGCCGGTCGAGCCGCTCGTGGATCGTGTGCCCCGACTGCGTGGGCGCCCCGGCCCACTCCTCCGGCGCGACGATGAAGCACGGCCGGACGGCCGCGAATCTGGTGAAATCCTGACGGCGGGCGAAGGAGGCCATGGTCTGCTCGGCGACCAGCTTCGACAGGCTGTAGGCGTTCCACGGCCGGACCGGGTGCTCCTCGTCGATGGGCAGATAGGCGGGCGCCCATGTCGCGGTGCCGTATCCGATGACCGTGGGGCTGCTGGCCACGACGACGCGCTCGGCGCCGAGCGCGACGGCCGCCTCGCAGACGTTGAAGGCCAGCTGGGTGTTGACGCGGAAGGTCAGCGCGTCGGTGCGGCTGAACGGGGTGGCGATGGCCGCCAGGTGGACGACGGCGTCCGGCCGGAACCGGGTCAGCACCTCGTACGCCTCGCCGAGGTCGGTAAGGTCGGCGGGGAGGGTGGCCGCGGCCTCGCGTGGCGTGCCCGGCGCCGTGTCGACGCCGATCACCTCGTGCCCCGCGGCGGCGAGTACGGCGACGACGCTCCGGCCGAAACGACCGGCACTGCCGGTGATCAACGTGCGCATGATGACTCGCTCCTGCAATCGCTTGCATAAAGAATCAGCCGCTTGACCGGGGACAGTCAAGAGCTTGTGGCTATCCTGTGCGCAACCGCTTGCGTTACTGTGCTGGCGTGGCGGTGACCATCAGAGATGTGGCGCAGGCGGCCGGAGTGCACGTGTCGACGGTGTCGCGCACCTTCACGGCGCCGCAGCAGGTCAACGAGGACACCCGCAACCGGGTCATCGAGGTGGCGCGGGAGCTCGGCTACCGCCCCAACCGTGCGGCCCGATCCCTGACCACGGGCCGCACCAACAACATCGGGCTGATCGTGGCCGACCTGGCCAACCCGTTCTTCTCCTCGATCATCAAGGCCGCCCAGGCGCACGCGAGGGAACGCGACTACCACGTCTTCGTGGCCGACACCGACGAAGATCCGGCGGTCGAGGAGGAGCTGGTCCAGGCGTTCACCAAGCAGGTGGACGGGGTGATCCTGTGCAGCCCGCGGATCACCAACCGAGTGATCACCCGGCTGGCCAAGGACGTGCCGTTCGTGGTGGTCAACCGGCGGCTGCGCGGCTACGCCACGATCCTGATGGACGTGGCGCAGGGGTCGCGGCTCGCCATCGAGCACCTGCGCGAGCTCGGCCACCGCAAGATCGCCGTGGCCTCGGGCCCGAGCGGGTCGTGGACCAGCGCCGAGATGGTGGCCGCCGCGCGCGCCGTCAAGGGCATCGAGGTCGAGACGGTCGGGCCCAACACCCCCACCGAGCAGGGCGGCATCGCGGCCGCCGCCGAGGTCGCCCGATCGGGCGTGACGGCCGTGCTCGCCCACAACGACCTGCTCGCCATCGGCCTCATCGAAGGCCTCACCGAGCTCGGGCTGGACGTGCCCGGCGACATGAGCGTCGTCGGCGTCGACGACAGCCTGCTCGGTAGGCTCAACCGGCCGAAGCTGACCACGGTGACCATGCCCACGGCCGCCGCCGGCCGGCTCGCGGTCGACCTGCTCCTGCAGTCGGTCACCGCGGCCACCACGCTCGAGACCAGCCTCGTGATCAGGGAATCCACCGCGCCACCGAAAGGCCACCCGTGAAATTCGGCACCACACCCGCCGGCGAGGTCGTCGAGCGGCACGTCATCACCGACGGGCGGCTGCGGGCCGCGATCCTCACCTACGGGGCCACACTTCAGTCGCTCGACCTCGGCGGCCCGAATCTCGTGCTCGGGCTCGACACGCTCGACGACTATCTGCGCCGCAGCCGCTACTTCGGCGCCGTCGTCGGGCGTTACGGCAACCGCATCGCGTACGGGAGGTTCACCCTCGACGGGGCCACCTACCAGCTGCCGGTCAACGACGGGAAGCACAGCCTGCACGGCGGCACGCGGGGGTTCGACAAGCGCGTGTGGCAGGCGGAGGCCTCCGGCTCCTCCGTCCGGCTGGCGTACGTGAGCCCCGACGGCGAAGAGGGTTATCCGGGGACGCTTTCCACGGAGGTCGTCTACACGGTCGAGGACGGCGGGCTCCGGATCGACTACCGTGCCAGGACGGACGCGCCGACCGTGGTCAACCTGACCAACCACGCCTACTTCGACCTGTCCGGCCGGCGCGACATCCGTGGACATGTGCTGACCATGGCGGCCGGGCACTATCTGCCGGTCGACGACGGCAAGATCCCCACGGGTGAGCTCGCCCCGGTCGAGGGGACGGCGTACGACTTCACGAGCCCCCACGCGATCGGCGACCGGCTCGACGGATGCTACGACCACTGCTTCGTCCTCGACGGCGGCATCCGGGTCGAAGAGCCGGTGAGCGGGCTGGCCATGGACGTCACCACGACCGAACCCGGCGTGCAGTTCTACACGGGGCACATGCTGGACGGGGTCGCCACGCCTTTCGGCCGGTTCGCCGGCTTCTGCCTGGAGACGCAGCACTTCCCCGATTCGCCCAACCAGCCGGCGTTCCCGTCGACCGTGCTGCGGCCGGGGGAGGAGCTCGTTTCGACCACGACGTACAGGTTCAGCGAGGGTCTACGGTAATGACGTGATCCACCGGTGGCTCCCGCTCGTCTCCTTGGTGTTCCTGGCCCTGGCGACGGGCGCGAGCGCCGCTCCGCGTCCGCCGGTGGTCTCCAAGCCCGTTCCGTACGACTCGGTCGTGCCCGCCGTGGCGTCCGCGGTCCCGGCGCCCGGTGTCACGTACGAGATAGCGGCCGCCACCACCATCTACGGCGCCGACGCCGGTGTGCGCGACCTGCTGGCGCGGCAGCTGCGCCGGGCGACGGGGTTCACTTTGCCGGTCGCCCCGACTCCCGCGGCCGGCATCGCCCTCCTGTTGTCCGGCTCTTTCGGTGACGAGGGTTACCAACTCGACGTCACCGCCGGCGGCATCACGATCCGCGCGTCGGCCGCCGCGGGGCTGTTCAACGGCGTGCAGACACTGAGGCAGCTGCTGCCGCCCTCGATCGAGGCGAGCGGCAGGCAGCCCGGCCCCTGGCCGGTCCAGGGCGGCCGGATCACCGACCACCCCAGATTCGCCTACCGGGGGGCCATGCTCGACGTGGCCAGGCACTTCTTCCCGGTCGCCGTCGTCGAGCGCTACATCGACGAGATCTCCAGCTACAAGATCAACCACCTGCACCTGCATCTGTCGGACGACCAGGGGTGGCGGATCGCCGTCGAATCCTGGCCGCGGCTGGCGACGTTCGGAGGCCGATCGGCCGTGGACGGCGACCCGGGCGGCTACTACACGAAGGCCGACTACCAGGCGGTCGTCGCCTACGCCGTGGCCCGGAACGTCACGGTCGTCCCCGAGATCGACATGCCGGGCCACGTGACCGCCGCGCTCGCCGCGTACCCCGAACTCACCTGCGACGGCCGGTCGCCGCCCCTCTACACGGGCACCGAGGTGGGCTTCAGCTCGCTCTGCACGCGTGCGTCGACCGAGACGTTCGTACGCGACGTGCTCACTGAACTGGCCGCCCTGACGCCCGGGCCCTACCTGCACATCGGCGGCGACGAGACCGAGTCGACCAAGCCCGCCGACTACGCGGCCTTCATGGACCGCGCGCAACGCATCGTGGCCGACCTCGGGAAGACGCCCATGGCCTGGCACGAGGTCGTCAACGCACCCCTCCAGCCGGGCGCCGTCGCCCAATATTGGGGCACCACACGCGAGCACCCGGCCCTCGCGGCGAGCACCGCGAAGGTCATTCTGTCGCCGGCCGGGCGGGCCTACCTGGACATGAAATACGACTCCGGGACCGGCCTCGGAGCGACCTGGGCCGGCACGATCGAGGCCGACGCCGCCTACGACTGGAATCCCGGCCGCTACCTGGACGGGGTCGACGAGTCACGCGTCCTCGGCGTCGAGGCCCCGCTCTGGACCGAGACCATCACCACCATCGGCGACATCGAACACATGGCCTTCCCCCGGCTGCCCGCCATCGCCGAACTCGGCTGGTCGCCCTGGTCCACCCACGACTGGCCCGCCTTCAGCCGCCGCCTGGCCGCCCAAGGCCCCCGCTGGCACACCCTCGGCCTCGACTACCACCAATCCCCCCAAGTCCCCTGGCCCCCCGGCTCGTAGGACCGGCGCAGGCCTGCCATGGAACGAAGGCGGATGGGTCAGCGTTCGGCCTCGTCGTCCTTGGGGCGCTTTTTCTCGGGCTTGGCCGTCTTTCTCCCCTGCTTGCGGTAGTTGGCCTTCTCATCGGAAGGGTCCGACCCGCGATACTGGTCGCGGGTGCGCTGCCGCCGGAGGGCCTCGGAGATTTCGTCCAGTTGCTTCTTGTTACCGGGGGCCTGTAGCGAACGGCGTTTTGGATCGTTAGGCGAGGACATTCCCCAGCACCCTTCTCGGCTGACTCTCGACGGCGATACACGATGTATGCCAGCAGTTGCTACGTCTCGGCAGAACGGCCGGGAAATTGGAAACCGGCTGACGGAGCGCGCTCCAGTCCCGCCGCAGCGACGACTCCATCCCGCACACGGTCATCTCGACCTTGTAGGCCGCCCAGTGCGTTCCCTTCGCGGGCGGCGGCACGGGGATGAGCAGGTCTTCCGCCAGCGGCTCACCCGGCTCCACCAGGACGTGTTCTTGGAAGATGGGCGTCAGTAGACCCGTGTCCAGCCACTCGATGTTCCGTGGTCCTTGAGCGTGGTCGCCGTTGTCGGCAGGGGTCTCGGCCGTCCACGCGATGTCGTGAGCGCACCAGAGCCTGACCAATCGGTGCTCTCGAAAGCGGAGCTTGGCGTGCCCGATGTTCACCAGGCGCACGGTCACCTTCAGATAATGCCTGCCTCGAAGCTCATGCCCGCTCGCGCTCACGCTGATCTCGAGCCGAGAGCGGAAGGTCCGGCCTTTGGAGAATTTGAGGTAGGCCCACAGACCGGCGAGCAGGAGGCATAAAGCCTCGACCGCGGTCGCTATCGCGGTAAGCCCGGAAACCCACCCCATGGCCACAACCCCCGCCCCGGCGGATGCCAACGGGAAGATAATCCCCGTGGCGGGTCAATTCCTACCATGTGATGAATATGACAAGAGAGAGAGCTTTGTCTCACCGTCTCCTAGGGCCGCGTCTTTGGGGGTCAGTGACGTCGTGGGGCTCAGCGGACGTCGTGGGGGCGGAATTGGATGCTGATGCGGGGGCCGGTGGGGCGGGCGGTTTTGGGGACGCAGTGCTCCCAGGTGCGCTGGCAGCTGCCGCCCATCACGATCAGGTCGCCGTGGCCGAGATCGTGGCGGAGGGCCGGGCCGCCGCCGCGCGGGCGCAAAAGCAGCGCGCGGGGAGCGCCCACCGAGACGATGGCGACCATGGTGTCTTCGGTCGCGCCCCGACCGATGGTGTCGCCGTGCCAGGCCACGCTGTCGCGGCCGTCGCGATAGAGGCACAGGCCGGCCGTGCGGAACGGCTCGCCCAGCTCGGCGGCGTAGTGCGTGTTGAGCGCGGCGCGCGCCTCGGTCAGCACGGGATCGGGCAGCGGCGTGGCCTCCTCGTAGAAGGCGAGCAGCCGCGGCACGGCCACCACGCGGTCATACATCTTGCGCCGCTCGGCGCGCCACGGCACATCCTTCACCAGCCGCTCGAACAGCGCGTCGGCGCCGGTCAGCCAGCCGGGGAGAACGTCGGCCCATGCCCCGTCGCCGAGCTCGGTGCGCTGCATGCCTTCGAGCGGGCCGAGGGCGCAGTCTTCGGACAGGTCGAACAACGAGCGCTGAAACACCACCACGCGCTCAGCTTAGCACCGCTTTTTCAAACGTTTATTCGATCACCGCTGAGGAACTCCTCGATGACGAGGATGGCGGCGCCGAGGGCCACGGCGTCGGGGCCGAGGCGGCCGAGGACGATGGAGGTCGTCGCGTACGGCTGGGCGAGCGCGTTCTGCTCGGCGGCCTTGATGATCCGCGGCAGCAGGTGCTGCCCGAGCAGCAGCCCGGCCCAGCCGCTGATGACGATCCGCTCGGGGTTGAACAGGTTGATCAGGTTGGCGATCCCGGCGCCGAGGTAGTCGATGGCCTCGTCGAGGACGGGGGAGGCGCCTCGATCGACGAGGTCGGCGAGGGCGGCCTCCTCGCCGGCCGTGGCGTAGGCGATGCCGGCGCGTTCGAGGATGGCCTCGGCCCCGATGTAGGCCTCGAGGCAGCCGCGCCCGCCGCAGCGGCACTCCCGGCCGCCAAGGGCGATCTTGATGTGGCCCCACTCGCCGGCGCTGCTGTTGGCGCCCCGGTAGATCGCTCCATCGGTGATGATGCTGGCGCCCACGCCCGAGCCCATGAGCACGACGGCCAGGTGATCGGCGCCGCGCCCGGAGCCGAACCAGAGCTCGGCCTGGCCCAGCGTCTTGGCGCCGTTGTCGATGAATAACGGCAGCGACGTGCCGGAGCGCAGCATCCGGCCGAGCGGCACCGCGTCCCAGCCGAACGTCTGCGCGTGGACGGCCGCGTCCTCGCCCCGCTCCACGATCCCGGGCACGCCGACGCCCACGCCGAGGACCCGGCTGGGGGAGACGTCGGCCTCGGCCAGCACCGTGTCGATGCCGGCCAGGACGTGCCGGACGATCAGCTCGGGGCCGTGGGTGGCCGGGCGGAGCGCGTAGGAGGCGGTGGCCCGCTCGTTCATGTCGAGGTCGTACAGCTGGACGCGGACATGCGTCTCGCCCACGTCGGCGCCGATGGCGAAGCCGTATTCGGGGTCGACCCGGAGCAGCACCCGCGGCCGGCCGCCGTCCGACTCGACCAGCCCGGCCTCGACGATCACGCCGTCGGACAGCAGGTCGGCGGTGACGTTGCTGACGGTCCCGGCGCTCAGCCCGGTCATTCCGCCGAGCTCCTGACGGCTCGCCGGTCCAGCCAGATAGAGGGTGCGTAGCAGCACCGCTCGGTTCCCCCTGCGCAGGTCGCGCACCGTCCTGCGCTCAGGCCTAGCCATGGCCGTCATGCTAGATCAAGCGGCTTAAGCGCGTCATCAGCGCTTTCTGAGCTGACCCACGATCCAGTCCTCGGACGCCTGCTTTGTCACGCCGAGCCCGGTCAGGATCTGGCCGCCGGTCGACTCCTCCGACTCCAGCAGGCCGAGCAGCATGTGCTCGGTGCCCACATAGTTGTGCCCGAGCCGCAACGCCTCCCGTACGACCAGGTCACGGACCTTCTTGGCTTCGACCGAGAACGGGATGTGCTCGGGAACCACGTCGCCGGACGGCCCCATGGCGGCCACCGCGGCCACGCGCACCGCGTCCTGCGTCACGCCCTGCGCCTCCAGCGCCTTGATCGCCAGACTCACCGGCTCGGACAGCATGCCGAGCAGCAGATGCTCGGTGCCGACCTCGGGGCTGCCCGCGCCCCGGGCGATCTCTTCCGTACGCTCCAGGACGTGCCGGGCACGCTTGGTGAACCGGCCGAGCACGCTCGCCGGCAACTCGTCGGGGCCGCGGGGGACGAACCGCTTCTGGGCCGCCTGCTTGGTGACGCCCATGCTCTGGCCGATCTCGGTCCACGACGCGCCCGCGCGCCTGGCCTGGTCGACGAAGTGGCCGATGAGGTGATCGGCGACTTCGCCCAGGCGATCGGCCGCCAGCACGGCGTCGGAAAGATGATCGAGGGGACCCCCGTCGGGGTGCCGGCTGCGGACGTAGGCGATCAGATCGTCGAGCCGGGCAGGAATCTCAGCCATGCGTCAACTCTAGGTTGACGCTAGCGCATCGTCAACCGGTGGTTGACGGCGGCTTGTCCGGCTCCCAGTCGGCCTCCACGCTGCCGCTGACCCGGAGCTTGCGGCGGGCCCGCTCGTAGAAGGTCGTGCCGCCGAGCCGCACCACTCGGGCCGCGCCGCGGAGCGCGGTCAGCGAGATGCAGATGCCGCTCTCGAGCCGGCCCGCGATGGCGCCGTCGACCTCGACGGCCAGCCGCCCGCTTGTCGGCAGCAGCCGAAGCGTGACCTCCTCGTCGGCCGACAGCACCACGGCCCGGTTGAACGAGGAGTGCGCGGCGGCCGGGACGACAAGGAAGCCCTCGACGTTGGGCGAGATGATGGGCCCGCCCGCCGAGAAGCTGTACGCAGTGGAACCGGTGGACGTGGCCACGATCACCGCGTCGGCCGCGTAACGGACGAACGGGTGGCCCGCCACGGCGACCTCGACCGCGGCCAGCCCGTCTCCCGGATGGCGCACGAGCGCGACGTCGTTGAACGCGATCACCTTCGACCCGTCGGGCAGCTCGGTGCGCACGGCCATCCGCGCCTCGACCGAGAACTGGTGGGCGTCGATGGCCGACAGCGCGGGCGGCAGCTCGGCCACGTCGATCTCGGCGAGGAAGCCCAGCTTGCCGAGGTTGACGCCGAGAACCGGCGTCTCCCGGCCGGTGATCAGCCGCATGGTGCGCAGCATGGTGCCGTCGCCGCCCAGGCTGACCAGCAGGTCGGCCTTCTCGCTCAGCGTCTCGGCGTCGACCGCGACGGCGCTGCAGTCGATCCGGCCCACCTCGTCGGGGAGGCCGAGCACCGTCACGTTGCGGCCGCGGGCCCACTCCACGATCGTGTCGATGGCCACCTTGGAGTCGCGCTGCGGGTGCAGCACCAGCCCGACCGTCGAGACCATGCCCATGATCAGGTCACGCTGCTGGTCGTGGGAAGCACGACGTGGAAGCGGGTGTCGCCGGGACGCGAATCCACCCGGATGTCGCCGTGGTGCTTCTTGACCACGATGCGGTAGGAGATGTCGAGGCCGAGGCCCGTGCCCTCGCCCACCGGCTTGGTGGTGAAGAACGGCTCGAAGATCCGTGGGCGGACGTCCGGCGGAATGCCCACGCCTGTGTCGGCGATCTCGACATACACCTGGTCTTCCTCCCGGCCCGTGCGGATCGTCAGCGTGCCCTGCTCGCCCATGGCCCCGATGGCGTTGTCGATCATGTTGGTCCACACCTGGTTGAGCTCCGCCGCGTACGCGGGGATGGCCGGCACGGACCGGTCGTACTCCTTGACCACTTTAACGCCGGACGGGATCTTGGCCTGCAGCATGGTCAGCGTGGCGTCGAGCAGTTCGTGCACGTCGACCGTCTGGTGCGGAGCGCGGTCGAGCTGCGAATACTGCTTGGCGGCCGACACGAGGCCGGAGATCCGGCTCACCGCGTCGTCGATCTCGCCCATCAGCAGCTCGCTGTCGATGGTGTAGGTGACCCAGTGGACGCCGTTGGCCAGATTTTCCATGCCGACGGCGGCGATGATCCGCTCCAGCAGATCGGTGTCGACGTCTCCGGCCACCAGCGTGGGCGCGATGTCCCATCCGCCGGGCACGTCGTGATCCAGGAGCCAGTCGCCGATCGCGTCTTCGGCGTCGGTGACGGCGAGGGGGGACAGCTTGGGCGCGTTGGCGGCCCGCTTGACCGCCTCCTCCTGCAGCTCGACCAGGTCGTGCAGGCGGCTGCCGTCGAGCCTGCCGTCGGCGATCATCGCGAGCTTGCGCCGCATCTTCGCGATCCGCTCGCGGAGCACGGACGTGGCCCGCACGGCCGCGGCCGCGGGGTTGTTCAGCTCGTGGGTCAGACCGGCCGACAGCGAGCCGAGGGCCAGCAGCCGCTCGCGCTCATTGACGATCATCTGGTTGTTGCGCATGCCGAAGAACAGGCCTTCGAGCAGGTGCATGGCCATCGGGAACCACTCGACCATCCACTTGCCGAACATGTCGCCGGGGATCTCGTACACCTCGACGTCGGTGACGGCCCGCACCGAACCGGTGTAATTCTGGTCGACGCGGTTACCGAGGTAGGCCTGGGTGGCCCCGCCGTAGACGCCGCGCTGGGCCGACCTGGTGACCTCGATCTCCTCGCCGCGGACCCGCCGGGTCATCGCGATCATGCCGCTCAGCAGCACGACGAAACAGGTCGCGGGCTCGCCCTCGACCACGATGGCGGCGTCGGCCGGATAGGAGACGACCTTGCCGTGCTCCGAGATGAGATCCAGCTTCGCCTCGTCCAGCGATTCGAACAGGAAGAGCGTCTTCAGCTCCGCGGGGCTCAGTTTCATTGTGACTCCAGATAACGGTGTATGAGGGACACCGCCATCGCGCCTTCGCCTACCGCCGACGCGACGCGTTTGACCGATTCGGACCGCACGTCTCCGGCGGCGAACACACCCGGCATGCTCGACTCCAGGTGGTAGGGGTCGCGAGGGAGATTCCAGCCCGCCGGCCGCTGCCCGCCCGAAAGCAGGTCGGCGCCGGTGAGCACGAAACCGAGCCGGTCTCGCGCGACCGAGTCGTTCAGCCAGTCGGTGCGTGGCTCCGCGCCGATGAAGATGAACAGCCACGAGGTGTCGACGTCATAAGTGTTCGTCGCCTTCTCGCACAACGTCAGACGCTCCAGGTGCTCTTCCCCATGAGCCGCCACGACTTCGGTGTTCGGGTGGACTTCGATGTTGGGAATGCGCTCGATCTGGTCGATCAGATATTGCGACATCGAGCGGCGCAGGTCTTCGCCGCGGATCAGGATGTGCACCTTGGCCGCGTAACGCGAGAAGTAGACGGCGGACTGGCCGGCCGAATTGGCCCCGCCGACGATGTAGACGTCTTCGCCCGAGCAGCTCGGCGCCTCGGTCGCCGCCGAGCCGTAGAACACGCCGCGGCCGCCGAGCTCGGTGAGGCCCGGCCCGGTGAGCTTGCGATAGGAGACGCCGGTGGCCAACACGACCGTGTGCGAGGCGACGGCGGTGGCGTCGGCGAACCGGATCAGCCGGCTGGACCCGCCCGCCTCCAGGCCCACGACCTGCCGCGTGGTGAGCAACTCGGCGCCGAAGCGCTGCGCCTGCCGGCGGGCCCGCTCGGTCAGCTGCGCACCCGACACCCCGTCGGGGAAGCCGAGATAGTTTTCGATGCGGGAGCTCTGCCCCGCCTGCCCGCCCGTGGCGCGCTGCTCGACCAGCAGTGTGCGCAACCCTTCGGACGCGCCATAGACGGCCGCGCCGAGCCCGGCCGGGCCGCCGCCGACCACGATCAGGTCGTAGAAGTCGGACATCGGGGTCGTGCTCAGCCCCACGTGGGCGGCCAGGTCGACCTCTGACGGCTGGATCAGGACCTTGCCGTCGGACGTCACCACAAGCGGGACATCCTCGGGCGCGGCTCCCGCCGCCGTCAGCATCCGCACGCCCTCGGGATCGTCGACGAGCAGCCACCGATAGGGCACGAGGTTACGGGCGAGGAAGTCGCGCACCTTGTAGGACGGGGCCGACCAGCGGTGGCCGACGACCTTGGTGTCCGAAATCGCCGCGTCGGGCTCGGCCAGCCAGGATTCGAGCAGCGCGTCGATCACCGGATAGAGCTTCTCCTCCGGCGGATTCCACGGCTTGAGCAAATAGTGGTCCAAATCGACGATGTTGATCGCGTCGATCGCGGCGTCGGTGTCGGCATAGGCCGTGAGCAGCACGCGGCGGGCGCGCGGAAAAAGATCCATGGCGTGCTCGAGGAATTGGATGCCGGTCATCTGGGGCATGCGATAGTCGGCGAGCAGGATGGCCACCTGCTCGCCGCGTAGCTTGATCTCGCGCAGCGCTTCGAGCGCCGTGTCGCCCGAATCCGCCCTGACAATCCGGTAGCGGTCGCCATACCGTCGCCGCACGTCGCGGGCAACGGCACGAGAGACCGCCGGATCATCGTCGACGGTCAGGATCGCGGGGTTCGCCATGTCTCCCAGCAAACCACACGCTCGCAAAACTCTCCTCTTGTCGACTGTTCCCTGTGGATAACTAGTCGGTATTCCCTACAGGTTAAATAGGTTATAGTTGCCTCTTGGGTTGCCTAACTGAGGGATAATGCACTGTGGGCACGGACGATCTGCTCGCCGCGGCCGTCGGCACGGCGCGTTGGGTGACATCCGCGGCCGTCGATGGATCCGCAGGCAGGGCTGCCGGCGGGAGCGCCGACGGCCCCACCGGCGAGCCCTCGATCCGGCATTGGCAGGCCAACCCCGATCCGGGTGGCAGATCGGCCCGGGCGGGCGACGCCTCCTCGCTCTACGCGGGCGCCGCCGGCATCGTGCTCTTCCTCCTCGAGCTCGCCGACGCGACCGGCGACGACTCCTACCGCGCCGACGCGCTCGCCGGGGCCCGCTATCTCGCCGCCGGCTGGGCCGACCAGGCCGATCTCACCTTGCACCACGGGCTCGCCGGGCACGTCTTCGCCATGGCCGAGGCCGCCTGGGCCACCGGCGACGACCAGGTCGAGGCCGCCGCGCGCGCCGCCGCCGACCGGATCGTGCGCGGCGTGCGGAGCATCGAAGGGGCCGGTGACATCGGCATCGGATGGACCGGCGACCCAGCGCTCCGCGGCGACGGCGGCATCGTCCTCGCGCTGCTCCACGCCGCGGGAATGCTCGGCGTCGCCGAGTATGAGCAGGTCGCGATCGAGGCGGGGGAGCGGATCGCCGCGCTCGCCGTCCCCGGCCACACGTTCGGCGGCGACTCCTGCGCCGACTTCCCCACCGACGCCGTCACCCCCGGCTTCCTGCCCGGCACCGCCGGCAGTGCCTTCCTCCTCGCCAGGCTGTACGGCATCACCGGCGACGACCGGTTCCTGACGGCCGCCAGGCGCGGCGCCGACTTCGTGCGCGCCGTGAGCGTGGTGACCGACCGGTGCGCGCTGATCCCGCACCACGTGCCGCAGGGCCGCGAGCTGCACTATCTCGGCTATTGCTCCGGCTCGGCCGGGGTGGCCCGCACCTTCCACGAGCTTCACCGGGTGACCGGCGACCCGGGCGATCTCGACTGGGTCGAGCGGCTCGCGCACGGCATCGTCCAAAGCGGCGCGCCCGAGCGGCGCAGCGCCGGCTATTGGAACGTGGCATGCCAGTGCTGCGGCACGGCCGGGCTGATCGAGCTGTTCACCGGCCTCTGGTCGGCCACGGGGCAGCGCTCCCACCTCGACTTCGCGCAGACTCTCGCAGGCGATCTGCTGGCCCACGCCACCGGTGACGACCACCTTCGGTGGTATCAGGCCTACCGGCGGCTGCGCCCACGTGAGGTCGCCGCCGACACCGGTTACATGGTCGGCGCGGCCGGCATCGGCGCCGCCCTGCTGCACCTCGAGGCCGCGCTGCGCGCCCTCGAGCCGGGGGCCGAGGAGGCCCGGCGGCTCATTCTGCTGCCCGACAACCCCTTCCCCGCGATCCCACTGCCGCCCGCCCCCGTGGCGTAGCTCTCCTGTGGCCTAGCTCTCACGACGAGCGCGTATTTCAGCGCGGAGCGTCAGCCCCCGCGCCGCCTAACTTGAGGCCGTCTCATTTCACCCACGACGGATCAAGGAGATCATCGATGAAACGCTCGCGCCTGGTGTTGGCGCTGGCTGCGGCGGCCCTGTCGGCCGCCACGACGTTGGGGGCCACGGCCGCCCAGGCGGCCCCGCCCAGCCCGGATGACATCGACCGGCCCATCGTCATCACCGACCCGGTGCCGCCCGGGTTCACCTCCTGGGAGGAGCTGTACGGGGCCCAGCAGCGGATCAACACGGTGGCCGACCAGATCGAGGCGATCGCCGCCGCCCCCGAGGGCGCTGGATTCGGGGCGATCGTCACCGAGCCCGCGGCCGACCGCATCCGCCTCTACTGGAAGGGCGCGCAGCCGGCGTCCCTTCGCGCCCTGCTGGCCAGGGACACCGGGGTGTCGGTCGACCTCGAGCCGGCCGCGTACACCCAGATCGAAATGCAGGCGGGGATCGAGCGGATCATGGCCGAGCAGCCGGAGACGCTCTCCGCCACGGCCAACCAGATCACGGGCGCGGCGCCGATGCCGGACGCCGGCGGCCTGACGGTGTTCGTCAGCCGTGACGCCGCTTCCGGCCGCGAACTGCCCGGCGTGCGCGCCGCGGGCATGCCGGTCAGCGTTCAGGGCACGACGGCGCCGCAGGTCGCGGCGAGCCGGCTGAACGACTTCAAGCCCTACTGGGGTGGCGGCCTGTGGAGCGTGTTCGGCAACGCGCCGTCATGCTCGACCGGCTTCGCGGTCACCGTCGGCGGGGCGACCAAAATGCTGAGCGCCGGCCACTGCGCCCAGTCGAACGGTCAGTTCGCCGTCGATGGTGGCGGCCAGGTCAGCGACATCATGGGCCCGATCACCAAGTCGTCGGACCCGGCGCTGGACTCGCTGCTGATCAACACGTCCTCGTCGGGCCGGGTCTTCTTCGGCGACGAGAAGACCAGCAACACCGCTCGCGTGGTGGGCCGGCACTTCAACCACGTCGGCGACTACGTGTGCACGAGCGGCGCCTTTTCCGGCCTGCGGTGCCTGATCTACGTCGAGGCCACCAACGTCACCCAGACGTTCTACGTCAAGGGCAAGAAGGTCGGCACGTTCAACCGGCTGGTGTTCGCCGTGCACGTGGACGCGGAGAGCGCGGGCGGCAACGGCGACAGCGGCGGCCCCGTGTTCGAGCCGGACTTCACCGCGGGCGGCGTCTGGGCCATCGGCACCTTCACCGGCATGGATTCGATCGAAAACCCGGCTCCCTGCACCGGTGTCCCGGCGAGTGAATCCCGCGGATGTTCGTGGCAGATCTGGTTCACCTCGGTCTCCCAGTCGCTGAACTTCTTCGGCGGCGAGATCGTCACGGGTTGACCTGAATCGCGCAGATGGGTGGCACAACGCCGCTCACCTGCGCGATTGCGCATTTTCCCGGAGTCGTACGGGACAAATGTCATGGCGCGTTCTGGATGCATGGCACCTGTGCTCGGCGGCGCCCGCGGCGACGCTTGAGGCATGCGCAAATACCTGCCCGTGTGGGGCCTCTTCTGCACCGCTCCGCTGGTCGCCGAGTTCCTGCTGGGCGACTTCCCGATCACGTTCGTCGTCTCGCTGGCGCTGCTCGCCCCGTTATACGGCGGGGCCGCCGTGCTCATCCGCGAGACGGCGCGAAGAACCGGCCGCGGCTGGCCGACGATGGTGCTGCTCGGCCTCGCGTACGGCGTCTTCGAGGAGGGCATCCTCACGCAGTCCTTGTTCAACCCGGACTACGCCGGCGCCCACCTGCTGGAGCGCGGGTTCATCCCGGCCCTGGGGATCGCGCTGCCATGGACGCTCTTCGTGCTCACCCTGCACACGGTGTGGAGCGTCGGCGTGCCGATCGCCATGCTCGAGGAGCTCGCCGGTGAGCGCAGGACCACGCCGTGGCTGGGCCGCGTGGGGTTGATCGTGACATCGGTCCTGTTCACGGCGGGATCGATCGCGATCTTCTTCGGGTCGTACGCCGATGGGAAGTTCATGGCGCCCTGGCCGCGGCTGGTGGCCGTCCTGGTGGTCGTCGCCGCCCTGATCGTGGCCGCGTTCAAGGTTCCGCAGCCGCGGAGCCGTACGGGAGCCGCTCCGAGGCCGTGGGCGCCCTTCGCGCTGACGCTGGCGCTGGGTGCGGTGTTCATGGTCGCCTTCACCGAGGCGTCCGCCGTCGTCACGGTGGCCGGATTCCTGGTCCTGTTCGCGGTGGCCGCCGTCGCGACCGTGGTGTGGTCCGGCCGCCCCGGGTGGGACGGCCGGCATCGGGTGGCCCTGGCCGGTGGGGCCCTGCTGACCTACGCCTGGCACGGTTTCACGATGACCTCACTGGTGCCGAGCACGCCGCTGATCGATCTGGTCAGCCACATCCTGTTCGCGGCGGGCGCGGTGGCGCTCCTCGGGTCCGCCTACCGCAGGGCGACCCCGGCGAAGGTCCCGGAACTCGTCTAGATCTTCTTCCACAGGGCTGGGACGTTCGGGGGCTCCCAGCCCGGAAGCGATGTGTGCCCCTGAATGCACTGGTAGTTGGATCCGGCGTAGCTGACGCGGGCGCCCACGGCGTACGAGGTGTTGGCGGCCCAGGTCGGATACGCGCCGGTCGGGGTGGGCGTCGGAGTCGGGGTGCGGGTCGGCGTCGGGGTGGGCGTGGGAGTGGGCGTCGGGGACGCGGTACCGCCCGCGAAGACCACGTCCGAGCAAGAGTAGAAGGCCTCGGGGCTGTCGGACCGCTGCCAGATCACATAGATCAGGTGGCGGCCCGTCCGTCCTCCGGGAATGGTCCCCGTGAAGGTGTACGCGCCGTTGCTGAGCGGTGGGTCGGTCACCCGTACGAACGGACTGGCGTCGAGGTCCGACCACTTCAGCGGACCGGCCGGGTTGTAGCCCTGTCTGGTCAGATAGAGCTCGAAGGAGCCGCGGTGCGGGGCGGTGGCGCGGAAGGTGAAGGTCTTGGGGCCGGCGGCCACGTTGGTGGCGGGCCAGTCGGTGCGGGGCAGGTCGAAGCCCTTGTATTTGTCCCGGCCCGCGCTGCAGAGTTTCCCGTCCGGGATGATCGACTTGCTCTGGCCGTTGGCGTTGGCCAGGTTGATCTCGTTCCAGTCGTAGAGCGGCTGGGTGCCGCCCGCGGCGACGGCGGCCTTGCAGGCCGCGCTCTGCGGGTTCTCGGGGCCTTCGAGGTAGCAGGCGTAGACGCGGCTGACCGGGTTCTGCATGGTGCCGTGCGCCATCGCCATGGGGAGGAGCAGCAGCGGGGTGCTTCCGATCGCGGCGGCGAGCGCGCCCTTCTTTCGCCTGTTCACAGGCTTCTCCTTTGACCTGGGGTGGGAAAACGGCAGGCCCGGGACTTAACTCTTAGTTAACTTTCCTAAGAGTTTGATCGAAGTTACCCCTGGTCGGAAGGCTGGTCAAGGTCGCTCAGTCTTCTGTGAAGCGCAGTTCCTCGCGGTCGAGGCGGTGCGTGAGCGCGCGGCGGGTGACCTCGCCGATCAGGCCCTCGTCGTGCATGCGGGCCAGCTCGGCGCGCTCCACGCCCAGCACGGCCCGCTGGATCCGCCGGTAGTCGCCGGCCACGTCGTCGGAGTCCTCGGCGCGGTCGCGCAGCGCCCGGCGCACCCGCTCCACGACCACGGGCGCGACCGCGTCGGCGTCTTCCAGGCCGTCGAGGTATGCGTTGGCCGCCCCGATCATCGCCGTCACGGCCCGCTCGTGCTCGCCCCGCTCGTCCTCGGGCGTGACGGCGACGCCGGTCAACCGCACGAGCGGGGCCAGCGTGAACCCCTGGACGATCAGCGAGATCACGATCACCGCGGTGGCCAGCACCTGGAGCAGATCGCGGGAGGGCAGCGCCAGCGGAATCGACAGCGCCGCCGCCAGCGGCACCACACCGCGCGCGCCGGCCCACGTCACCACCACCGACGCGCGCCAGGACCGGCGCCCGGCCAGCGGCAGCACCCAGGCCACCCGAACCAGCAGCAGCGTGACCGCGACCGCGAGAGCCGCCAGCACCCACCTGAGGTTGCCGAGCTCCTTCATCAGCGTAGGAAGCTGGAGCCCGATGAGGCTGAAGACCACGCTCTCCAGGATGAAGATCACCGTGCCGTAGACCGCTCCGAGCTGGAGCCGGATCCGCGCGTTCGTCAGCCGCGGCGCCCGCACGCCCAGGATGACCCCGGCCACCACGACCGACGTCACGCCCGACGTCGTCAGCGACTCGGCCACGACGTACGCGATGTAGGGCGTGAGCAGCGCGATGACGCTTTCCAGGATCGGGTCCTCGGTCCGCTTCCTGACCTCGGCGACGGCCGCGGCCACGATCGCGCCGGTGAGCGTGCCGCCGCCCGCGAGCCGTACGAAGTCCCAGGCCAGCCCGCCCGAGCTGATGATCGCGCCGGTGCCCGTCATGGCGAGCGCGATGCCGACCGCGACGCGGTAGAGGATCAGGCTGGTCGCGTCGTTGAACAGGCTCTCGGCCTGGACCAGCGTCTGCATCCGGGGCGGCAGCGACAGGCGGCGCCCGAGCGCCGTCACCGCGACCGGGTCCGTGGCCGCGAGGATCGCGCCCAGCAGGAAGCCGAGCGCCAGCGGCAGGCCCGTGACCAGCGTGGTCACTGCGCCGACCACCGCCGCCGAGACCAGCACCAGCCCGACCGCGAGGATCGCGACCGGCCGCCACACGGCCTTCAGGTCACGCCAGGACAGCTCCTCGCCCGCCGCGTACAGCAGGGGCGGCAGCACGATCAGGCCGATGGCCTCCGGGGGAACGTGGACCGAGGATCCATACGGCGTGAAGCCCACCGCGAGCCCGGCGACGACCAGCAGCGACGGCGCGGGCAGGCGCAGCCGGCGGGCGAACGTGGCGACCACGGTCGCCAGCGCCACGAGCGCCAGAACCACCTCGACGCTGCGCATTCTGTCCCTTCGTCACAACGGACAACAACAGCGCCGACCAGACTTCCCGGCTCACCTAGGTAGACAACTGTAACAACAGATATGATCAGCCCCAATGACCGGTTCACCCCCCGAATGGACGCCCCCTGGCCTGGACGCCGCTCGGCCGAGTGCGGCGCGCATTCAAGACGCGCTGCTCGGCGGGGGCGACCACTTCGAGATCGACCGCATGGTGGCCGATCGGCTCCGCCAGGTCGTCCCGCAGCTGTCCGATGTGGTGGCCATGGCCAGGAAGTTCCTGCGCCGGGCCGTTCGCCTGCTGACCGACCGCGGCGTCGACCAGTTCCTCGACCTCGGCGCCGGCCTGCCCACCCGCGACAACACCCACGACATGGCGCCCGGCGCCCGCGTCGTCTACGTGGACATCGACCCGATGGTCGAAGCCCACATGCGCCTGCTGCTGCGGGAGAACGCGGACGCCGCCGCCATCACCGCGAACGTCCGCAACGTGGACGCGGTGCTGGAGCACCCCGACACCCGCCGCCTGCTCGACTTCACCCGGCCGATCGGCGTGATCACGCTGGACGTGCTGTGCGCCCTGCAGGACGAGGACGACCCGTGGGGGATGGTCCGGTCCTACATGGCGGCCCTGCCGTCCGGCAGCCACCTGGTGGCCGGCGACCCGCACGAGTCCGGCGACCCGGTGGCCGACCAGCTGGAGCAGGCCCTCCGGATGACCTCGCGCGGCTGTGTCTTCCGCAAGCCCGACGTGATCGCCCGCTACTTCGACGGGCTCGAACTCCTCGATCCGGGGCTGGTGCCGATGGCGCAGTGGCCGGACCCGCGCCGCCGCGTCCTCGAGCCGTGGGAGCGGCTCATGGTCTGCGGCGTCGCCGTGAAGCCTTGAACTCGCTCGACACCGAGGTGAGCGCCCGCTTCCACTCGCTGCCGAACGGATTCTCCTGGACCAGGTAGGTCCACGTGGCCGTGGGCCGGCGCAGACCCTGCTCCGGCAGGTCGCCATCGGCCTCGAAGGTCTCCTTCGAACGCCGCCCCACCTCGTCGAGCAGCTTCCGGTAGGCCGGGATCATCTCGCGGTTGTACTCGTCGAACGGGCTCAGCCGGCCGAGCGCGCGCAGATGGATCCCCTCGCGGAGATCGGCGAGGAAACTCAGGTGATCCACCCAGGCGCGGTCGATGTGGTAGAGCACGACCTGCCGGGTGCGCTCCGCGACGTCCACGTTCTGCTCGGTCAGCTCGGCGTAGCGCTCGGGTGAGGCGGCGCGCAGCGCCTCGGCGCCCGCGTCGCCGCGCAGCACCCGGTCGCGCTGCTGGAGCAGCTCGCCCCGCTGCAGCTCCTGCAGCCGGGTGAACCGCCAGGTGTTGCGGTGGATTTCGAGCATGACGCCCTCGGCGATGCGCTGCGCGTGGCCGATCAGGTAGGCCGCCTGCTTGGCGTCGTCCTTCGGCAGCGGCTCGTCCGGCAGGTAGCTGGTGAGCAGGGAGTCTTCGGAGCTCACGAAGAACACCGAGCCGCCGGGGTCACCCTGCCGCCCCGACCGGCCGCGCAGCTGGTCGTCGAGCCGGCTGCTCGGATGGCGGCCCGTGCCGATCACGTACAGCCCGCCGAGCGCGGGGACGCCCTCGCCCAGCCGGATGTCGGTGCCGCGCCCGGCCATCTGCGTGGACACGGTGATCGCGCCGCGCTGCCCGGCCCGCGCGATGATCTCCGCCTCCTCCGCGTCGTTCTTGGCGTTCAGCACGACGCAGTCGAGGCCCTCTTCCGCGAGGAGCTCGGCCAGCTGCTCGGACTCGGCGATGTCGAGGGTGCCGATGAGGATGGGCCGGCCCGTGGCGTGCTGCGCGGCGATCTCCTCGACGAGCGCGGCCTGCTTGTCGGCCATGGTCGCGAAGATCCGGTCGGGCTCGTCGACCCGTACGCACGGGCGGTTGGGCGGGACGACCGCGATCTGCAGCTTGTAGAACTCGCGGAGCTGCTCGCCGACCGCGACCGCCGTCCCCGTCATGCCACATATTTCGGGATAACGGGTGAGCAGGCCCTGGATCGTGATCGAGTCCAGCACCTCGCCCGTCTCCGAAAGCGTCAGCCGCTCCTTGGCCTCCACCGCGCTCTGCAGGCCGTCCGGCCAGCGCTGCAGCAGCGCCACCCGGCCGCGCGAGGTGTTGACCAGCTGCACCTTGCCGTCCTTGACGATGTAGTCCACGTCGCGGGTGAGCAGCGCGTGCGCGTGCAGGGCCAGGTTGACCTCGGTCACCGTCCGGTGGTCGTCGTACAGGTTGACGCCGAGCGCCTTCTCGACCGTGTCGGTGCCCTTGGAGGTGAGGAAGACGTTGCGGCCCTCGCTGTCGACCTCGTAGTGATAGCCGCGCGACAGCCGCCGCACCACGGCCGCGATCTCCGGCAGCGCCGTGCCCGGGTCGGCCGCGCCGGCGAGGACCAGCGGCACGCGCGCCTCGTCGACCAGCACCGAGTCGGCCTCGTCGACCAGCGCCACCTGCGGCGTCGGCACGATCAGCGCGCCGGGGTCGGTGGCCATCCGGTCGCGGAGCACGTCGAAGCCCAGCTCGGCCACCGGAACATAGGTGACATCCTGCGTGTACGCCTCACGGCGCTGCTCGACGGTCGAGGTCTGGTCGATCCACCCGACCGTGACGCCCAGCTTGGCGTAGAACGGGGCCATCCACTCGGCGTCGCGGCGGGCGAGATAGTCGTTGACGGCCACCACGTGCACCCGCGCGCCACGCTGCACATGCCCGGCCGCGGCCATCGCGCCGACCAGGGTCTTGCCCTCGCCCGTGGCCATCTCCACCACGCGGCCGTCGAGCATCGCGAGCATGCCGACCAGCTGCACGTCGTACGGCGTCTCGCCGAGCGTCTCCTCGGCGGCCACCCGCACGGCCGCGCAGAACCCGGCCGAGCCGACCTCCTCGAGTGACGGCTCCGCCTTCGCCGCGTCCGCGGCCACGCGCTGGTAGCGGCCGATATCCACGCTCCCGGGCCGTTCCAGGACGCGCTTGAACCACTGACTCACCGAAGCCATAGAGATGACCTTATGCGACGCAATCATGACTAGCGTTGACAGGTATGCAGGGAAGGATAAGCGTCATGACAACGAACGCGAAGCTGGTGGCGGTCACCATCGACTGCCTCGAACCGAAGAAACTCGCCGAGTTCTACGCCCAGATCACCGGGTTCAACGTCGACTACGCCGAAGACGAGTACGCCGGCATCGGCGATGGAAACACGACCATCTTCTTTCAGCGTGTCGCCGACCGTAAGGCGCCGAGCTGGCCCGGGCCCGACAAGATGTTCCACCTCGACTTCCGGGTAGACGACCTGGCCACGGCCGTCGACGAATACCTCGCGCTCGGCGCCACGAAGCCCGATTTCCAGCCCGGTGGTGACAACTGGGTCACCATGGCGGATCCGGAAGGAAACCTGTTCGACGTACTGCCCCCGCGGAGCTAGATATCCTGGCCAGGTGACTTCGCATGCCTGGGTGGGTGTCGGTATCGCGCTGATCGGCGCCCTCGGCTATGCGCTGGGCGCCGCGATTCAGCAACATGAGGCCGTCATCCATGGGGCGACCATGCGATTGGCCAGGCTTCCGAGGTGGTGGGCGGGCGGGGTCATCGCCTTCGCCGGAGCGTGCATGCATGCCGTCGCGCTCAGCTTCACGCCGCTCGTGATCGTGCAACCCATCAGCGTGGCGACCCTGGTCTTCGCCGTTCCTCTGGCGGCCGGGCTCAACGGGCGGCGCCCCCGCCGGGCCGAGATCGTCGGCTCGATCGCCGTGACGGCCGGGCTGCTGGGCCTGATGCTGCTGGTCCCGGCCAACGACGCGCCGCCCGTGATGTCCGACCGGGCCGGGCTCGGGCTCATCGCGTGCGTGGGCCTGCTCGTGGCGGTCACGTTCCTGGTCGCGCGCTGGGTCGACGGGCCGTGGAAGGCGTTGCTCATGGCCATCGGATCGGGCGCGGTCACGGCCACGGTGTCCACGTTCGTCCGGGTCGTGGGCGGTGGCCTGCACGGCGACCTCCACCGGCTCTTCAGCTGGTTCGCCGCCGCGGTCCCGGTGCTGCTGGTCTGCGCGGTCGTGCTGCTGCAGAAGTCGTACGCCGTCGGCTACTTCGGCATCGCCTATGCGGGAGTCCAGGTCGTCGACCCGATCACCTCGGTCATCGCCGGATCGGTCCTGCTCGGAGAGTCGCTGCCGAGCGGCACCGGCGCCATCGTCCCAGCCCTCGCCGCCGCGGCCGCCCTCATCGCCGGCACCATCACCCTGGGTCGGTTGACCCCCGATCACTCCCCAGCCCCCGCCCGCGCCTAGACCCTGAGGGTCGAGTGTTAGGGGCGCCAGTTGAAGACGGCGTCGCCTTGGCGCAGCATCGCCGTCGGGCCGAGCAGGCCGGCCAGGCGGACGAAACCGTTCCGCGCGGCCACGGCCACCGGATTGCTGAGCGTGGTGAGACGGCAGATCCGCCGCGACCGCTGGACGACCATCGTGGTCCTGGCCAGCCGCTTGTCGGTGTAGGCGGCGAGGTCGCCGGCGTTGGCGGCGAGCGTGACGGCGTCCTCGACGGCCTGGCAGGCGCCTTGGCCGAGGTGTGGGGTCATGGCGTGCGCCGCGTCCCCGAGCAGTGCCACCCGGCCGCGGTGGAAGGCCGGGAGCGGGGTCTCCATCGAGTAGATGTCGGTGCGCACGACCTTGTCCGGGTCGGCCGCGCGGAGCAGGGCCGGGATGGGGTCGTGCCATCCGCCGAACAGGCGTAGCAGCTCCTGCCGCTCGTCGTCGGCCCGGCCGTCGGCCGGTGTGACGGCCGTGCCGTACATGTAGACCAGATTGTCGGCGAGCGGCGCCACGCCGAAGATCAGCCCGCGGCCCCATGACTCGCCCGCGCGCACGTCGAGCCCGGAGCGCGGGACGACCACCCGCCAGCTTGTCACGCCCGCGTATTCGGGATCGGGGTGTCCGGGGAACAGCGCGCCGCGGATCCGCGACCGGATTCCGTCGGCCGCCACCACCAGATCGCCGCGCGTGACCTGGCCGCCGGCCCGCACCTCGCCCGTCTCGGGATCGACCGACTCGACCTCGGTGCCGAGCCGTAAGGCGCCCTCGGGCAGCCGTCCGGCCAGCAGGCCGACCAGGGCGGACCGGAGCAGCAGGACGATCGGGTCGCCGTAGCGTGCGGTCGCGGCCTCGGCGCTGGTGTGCGACAGCCAGCCGCCGTCGGCCCGGCGCAGGCCCGCGTCGCCCTGCAGCGCCGACAGTTCGCGTACGGCGTCGCCGAGGCCGATCGTGTCGAGCGCGCGGAGCGCGTTGGGGGCCATGGCGAGACCCGAGCCGACGGGCTCGATGGACGGCGCCCGTTCCAGCACCTCGACCGACCAGCCCTGCCCGGCCAAGGCGGCCGCGGCCGTCAGCCCGCCGATGCCGGCCCCGACAATCACCGCATGCGCCATGATCTGGATTAAATCAGCGCATCAGCCTGGTCCTGTGGGCAGGCCACTCGTCGTCGAGGATCGAGTAGTAGGCGCTGTCCCGCCAGGTGCCGTCCTTCCTGCGATACTGCCGTCGCAGGACCCCTTCGCGCACGCCCCCGATGCGCTCGATGGCCGCTTGTGAGCGCAGGTTGCGGATGTCGGTCTTGAGCACGACCCGGACCATGCCGAGCGTGTCGAAGGCGTGGTCGAGCAGCAGCACCTTGCACGCGGTGTTGACGGCCGTGCGCCAGTAGGCCCGGCCGTACCAGGTGGAGCCGATCTCGATGCTGTCGTCCCAGCCGCCGACGTCGTGGTAGGACGTGGAGCCGATGGCCCGGCCCGCGTAAATCACCGCGAACGGCACGCAGGTCGGCTTGGCGATCTGGGCGGACACCCAGGTGGCGACGTCGGCCTCGCCGCGCGGCACGTGGGTGGGCAGGTGCTGCCACACCTCGTCGTCGCGTCCGGCCGCGAACAGGTTGGGCACATGGCCGGGGGAGAGCGGCTCGAGCCGTACGACGGAGTTCTCGAGGACGACGGGGCCGGGCATCTTCGCGGTCATGCGGTCGAGGTTATTGATCTTCCGTGCCCCGGTCACAGTGCCACTACCTGCTGTTTTCCGGAGACCTCTTCGGTGGTGTCAGAGGCCAGCCACGCGCGCAGGTCATCGGGGGTGGCGAAGTAGACGGGCTCCTCCATGGTGGCCACGGTAGCGGTCGACAGCCATACCGTCCGGTCGGTAACCTGCGTGGGTGAACGTGCCCGGGCTCGACCTCGTGCGGCTGGCCGTCCATCTCGAGAACGCGGGGCTGATCACCGGCCCGCTGACCGCCGAGGTGATCGCCGGCGGAAAGTCCAATCTCACCTACGCGGTGCGCGACGCGACCCGGACATATGTGGTCCGCCGCCCGCCCCTCGGCCACGTCCTCGCCACGGCCCACGACATGGGCCGCGAGTTCCGGGTGATGACGGCGCTCCGCGACACGGCTGTGCCGGTCCCCGAGACGTATCTGCTCTGCCAGGACGAGGAAGTGATCGGCGCGCCCTTCTACGTCATGGAGTACGTCGAGGGCGGCCAGCCCAACCTGTCGCCAGAGCTGTCCCGTCAGCTGACCGGCATCCTCGCGGCGCTGCACGCCATCGACCCGGCCGAGGTCGGGCTGGCCGACTTCGGGCGCCCGCAGGGTTTCGTCGCGCGGCAGGTCAGCCGGTGGAAGCGGCAGCTGGACGCCTCGCGCAGCCGCGAGATCCCCGGGATGGACGAGCTGTACGAGAAGCTGGCGCGGGCCGTTCCCGAGGAGGGCCCGCCGGCGATCGTGCACGGCGACTTCAAGCTGGGCAACACCCTGGTCGCCGATGGCACGATCAAGGCAGTGCTGGACTGGGAGATGTCCACGCTCGGCGACCCGCTCACCGACCTCGCCCTGTTCGTCCTGTACGGCGAGTTCGCCGAACTCGACACAGCGGCCGAGGCCGTTCTCGTCCCCGTCGACTACTACGCAAAAGCATCAGGTCGCGATATTTCGGGGCTCGGGTGGTATGTCGCCCTTGCCTGTTTCAAGCTCGCGGTGATCGCCGAGGGCATCTACTTCCGCTTCACCCAGGGGCTCACGGTGGGAGAGGGCTTCGAAGAGGTCGGCCATCAGGTGGCCCCCCTCGTGGAGCGTGGATTGAGGGAGTTCTGATGGAGTTCGCGTACGACGCCAAAACCGAGGAACTGCGAGAACGGCTCACCGCGTTCATGGACGAGGTGATCTATCCGGCGGAGGGCCGCTTCGAGTCCGACGGCTGGGGGCCGCCGCCGCTGCTGGACGAGCTGAAGGCCGAGGCGCGCAGCCGCGGCCTGTGGAACCTGTTCCTCCCCGAGGTCTGCACGAACCTTCAGTACGCCCCGCTTGCCGAGATCATGGGACGGTCGCCGGGCATTGCCCCCGCGGCCACCAACTGCGCCGCCCCCGACACGGGCAACATGGAGGTGCTGTCCCAGTTCGGCAGTGAGGAGCAGAAGAAGCAGTGGCTGGAGCCGCTGCTGAACGGCGAGATCCGGTCCGCCTTCGCGATGACGGAGCCCGATGTGGCCTCCTCCGACGCGACCAACATCGCCACCTCCATCACCCGCGACGGCGACGAGTACGTCATCAACGGCCGCAAGTGGTTCATCACCGGCGCCATGAATCCAAATTGCAAGATCTTCATCGTGATGGGGAAGTCGGGGATCTCAGAAGTCGGCATGAGATCCCGAGACACAGCCCCGAACGCCGCGACGCACCGCCAGCAGAGCATGATCCTCGTGCCGCGCGACACCCCGGGGATCACCGTGCGGCGCGGGATGACCGTCTTCGGCTACGACGACCACGACCACGGCGGCCACGCCGAGGTGGTCTTCGAGGACGTACGGGTGCCGGCCGACCATCTCGTCGGCGAGGAGGGCGGCGGCTTCGCCATCGCCCAGGCCCGGCTCGGCCCCGGCCGGATCCACCACTGCATGCGGATGATCGGGGTCGCCGAGCGCGCGGTCGAGATGATGTGCCGCCGCGCCGCCTCGCGCAGCACGTTCGGCAAGCCCATCGCGCAGCAGGGCGTGGTGCAGGACTGGATCGCCGAGTCCCGGGTCATGATCGAGCAGCTGCGGCTGCTGGTGCTGAAGACGGCCTGGCTGATGGACACGGCCGGCAACCAGGGCGCGCACACCGAGATCCAGGCCATCAAGATCGCCACACCGCGGGCCGTGGAATGGATCCTCGACAAGGCCATCCAGGTGCACGGCGCGGGCGGCCTCAGCCAGGACTTCCCGCTGGCCGCGCTGTTCGCGGGCGCGCGTTCGCTGCGGTTCGCGGACGGCCCCGACGAGGTGCACAAGCGATCCCTCGCCTACCGGGAGCTGAAGAAATGGACCTCGTAGAGCGCTGCCGGGAGTTCCGGGCCACGCACGACCCCTCGGATCGGCTCGGGTGGCTGCGGGCGCGGTTCGACGCCGGCCTCGCCTGGGTGCACTACCCGGAAGGGCTCGGCGGGCTCGGGCTGTCGCGCGGGATGCAGGCGGTCGTCGAGGCCGAGATGTCCGGTACACCGGACAACGACCCCGGCCGCATCGGCATCGGCCTCGGCATGGCCGCCCCGACCATCCTCGCGTTCGGCACGGACGAGCAGAAACGGCGCTTCCTCCGCCCGTTGTGGACGGGCGAGGAGGTCTGGTGCCAGCTGTTCAGCGAGCCCGGCGCCGGATCCGACCTCGCCACCCTCGGCACGCGTGCCGTACGCGACGGGGACGAGTGGGTGGTCGACGGCCAGAAAGTGTGGACGTCGGGAGCGCACCACGCCCGATGGGGCATCCTCGTCACCCGGACCGACCCTGACGTGCCCAAACACCAGGGCATGACGTACTTCGTGGCCGACATGCACGCCCCCGGCGTCGAGGTGCGCCCGCTGCGGCAGATCACCGGCGAGGCCGAGTTCAACGAGGTGTTCCTCACCGGCGTGCGGCTGCCGGACGACCTGCGGCTGGGCGCGGTCGGCGACGGCTGGCGGGTCGCCCAGACCACGCTGATGAACGAGCGCGTGGCCATCGGCGCGGGCCCGGCCCGCCGCAGCATGGCCTCGATCGTCGCCGACGCCTGGCGCGAGCACCCCGAGCTGCGCAGCCCCGCCATGCACCAGCGGCTGCTGAAGCTGTGGGTCGACGCCGAGGTCATGCGGCTGACCGCGGTACGGCTGCGCGAACAGCTGGCCGCCGGACACCCCGGTCCCGAGGGCTCGGGGATGAAGCTGCTGTTCGCGCGGCTGCACCAGGAGCTGTCGGGCTTCGAGGTGGAGTTCCGGCGCGAGCTCGGCTATGACGACTGGACGCTGCGCCGCCCCGAGACCGTCGACTTCGTCGGCCGCGAGGCCGGATACCGCTACCTGCGCGCGAAGGGCAACTCGATCGAGGGCGGGACCTCGGAGATCCTGCGCAACATCATCGCGGAGCGGGTGCTCGGATTGCCCTCGGAGCCGCGCGTCGACAAGGACGTGCCCTGGAAGGACCTGCCGCGATGAGCCTGCTCTACTCCGACGTCGAAGAAGAGCTGCGGGCCGCGGTCCGGTCGCTGCTGGCCGACGCCTGCCCGCCGTCGGCCGTGCTCGGGCGGGTCGAGTCGGCCGAGCCGTACGACCTGGGACTGTGGAAGTCGCTGGCCCGCGACATCGGGGTGGCCGGTCTGCTGATCCCCGAGGAGCACGGCGGCGCCGGCGCCACGCCCCGCGAGGCGGCCGTGGTCATGGAGGAGCTCGGCCGCGCGGTCGCGCCTGTGCCGTTCCTGAGCAGCGCCGTCCTCGCGACCAGGGCGCTGCTGGACGCCGGGGCGTCGGCGCCGCTGGAGCGGCTGGCATCGGGGGAGACCACCGCGTGCCTCGTCGTGCCGTTCGCCGCCTCGCCGTACGCGGACGTTCCGGTGGTTTCGCACGACGGCGGCGCGCTGACCGGGACGGTCCGGGGCGTGGTGGGCGCCGAGGTCGCCGACCTGCTCGTGGTCCCCGTCGATGAGGGCCTGGCCGTCGTCGAGGCCTCCGCCGCCGAGATCGTCCCTGCGGTCTCCCTCGACCAGACCCGCCCGATCGCGACCGTGACGTTCAACGATGCCGCCTACGAGGTGGTCGGCGGCTTTTCGCCGGACGTGCTCCGGGCCGGCGCGGGGTTGCTCGCGTCCGAGCAGCTCGGGATCGCGGAGTGGTGCCTGACGACGACCGTCGCGTACGTGAAGGAGCGCCGGCAGTTCGCCCGGCAGATCGGGTCATTCCAGGCCATCAAGCATCGGCTGGCCGACCTGTGGCTGGAGGTCGTGGGGGCGCGGGCGGCCGCGCGCAACGCGGTCTCGCTCGAGCCGCAGGCCGTCGCGGTTGCCGCCGCCTACTGCGGGCCCGTGGCCGTGCACGCCGCCGAAGAGGCTCTGCAGCTGCACGGCGGCATCGGGATGACGTGGGAGCACCCCGTGCATCTCTACCTCAAGCGGGCGAAGGCCGACGAGATCGCGCTCGGCACCCCCGGCGACCACCGGGCCGCTCTGGCCTCAATCGCCGACCTTCCCGCGTAGCGATCGGAGGAGGAGATCGGCGAAGTGCCCGCCGACCTCCTTGCCGGACAGCGGGCCGTCTGGGTGATACCACGTGCCGAGATGGTGGACCGAGCCGAAGAAGAAGTCGGTCACCATTTCGGCGGGTATGTCGGCGGTGAACACGCCGTCGCGCTGCCCTTCCGCCACCAGGTCGCGGAAGCGCTCGTGATAGCGGCGGCGCTCAGCCCGTACGATCTTCTGCGTGTCAGGGGCCAGCTGGTGCATCGACCGGAAGAAGATCTTGGTGTCGTCGAGGTTGGCGACGGAGGTGGCGACCACGTCCGTCGCGGCCGCATGGAGGCGTTCGCTGACGGAGGCGTCACTATCCGCGAAGTGAGTAAGTCGTTCCATCTGCATGCGGAGGACCCGGCCGTAGATCTCGTGCAGCAGGTCATCCTTGGAGTCGAAATAGTGGTACATCGCGCCCTTGGTGACCCCGGCCGCACTCACGATTTCCTGCACCGACGTGCTCTCGAAGCCGCGCTCGGCGAACAGCCGGGTCGCCTCCGACAGCAGCCGTTGCCGTACCGGCTCGTCGCGGGTCATGGTCATCATCGTACCGACTGGTCGGTCCCATTGGTTGGAAGGAATGTGGTATTTCATATTCCCGATCGGGGTACTACCTTAGGTAAGACTGGCCTTAGCTCTGTGGGGGAGTGACTGACCGGTGCCCAGTGGGTCTATTTATGTGCCGAAAGACGCCCAGGTTACGGGGCTCTCACCGCAGGTGATGTACGAGACTTTCTGGATAGCCGGTCGAAAAGGGCGCCTGCGCATGCGCGCCGCGATCGGCGGCGGAGGTTTCGTGGCCGGCAACCTGCTCGCTCTCCGGCTCGGCGTCGTGAATCCATTCATCGCGGGAGTGCTGCTCGGCGGGCTCGCCGGCGGCACCGACTTCCTGCTCGCCTGGCGCGCCTACGCTGCCACCGCCGTGTGGCGTGGCAAGCGGCGCGGCGAGGTGCGCACGGGCCGCCTGCTGCGACGGCGGCTCGGCCGGCACGGATTCCGCGTGCTCGACGGGCGCGCCGTGCCCGGGCAGGCGTCCATCGACCACCTCGTCATCGGGCCCACGGGCCTCTGGATCGTGGACAACGAGGCCTGGTCGCCGGACACGCTCATCGCCAAGTACGGGGACAAGCTGTTCTTCGATGAGAAGTTCGGCACGTCCGTGGCGAAGGGGCTGATCGGTGCCGCGGAGCCGCTGGCGGCCCTGCTCCGGCAGGAGACCGGCATCGAGCTGGCGATCGCACCCATCCTGGCCATCCACGGCGGGAAGATCGCCGTCCGTGGCGGGGTCGTGTCGGGTGAAGGCCTGACCGTGGCCTATCCGCGCGCTGTTTCGCGCTGGATCCGCGTCCAGGAGGACATGGACCTCACCGACGAGCAGGTCGAACTCCTGGCCCGCACGGCGGCCCGAATCCTCAAACGCCCCTTCCGGCCTGTTCGTTAGGCCAGGTCCTGGATGAACTCGCTGAGCTGGGCCACATTGCGGCACTCGCTCATCGCCACCACCGAGCCATAGGCGGTGGCGAGCGAGTCGCCCGTGTCCCACTGCGTGTGCGGCTCCGGGTTCAGCCAGTATGCGTGCCGAGCCTTCTTGGCCAGGACCTTCAGGGTGTCCAGGGCGGGCGGCTGATAGTTCGAGCGCGCGTCGCCCAGGATGAGCAACGACGATTTCGGGCCGAGGGCGTCGCCGTAGCGTTCGGCGAACTGGTCGAACACATGGCCGTAGTTGGTGCGGCCCCAGCGCCTGATATCGGCCTGTCTGAGGTCGAGGTCGTCGCTCGTGAGAATGGCGGTGATCTCGTCGACCGTGTCGACGAACGCGAACGCCCGGACCTTGGTGAACTGCTCCCGCAGCGCGACCGTGAGCAGCAAAGTGAAATGCGAGAACGCTGCCACCGAATCACTGGCGTCGCAGAGGATGACCAGCTCGGGCCGATGCGGTCGCTTGGGCTTGAGCCGGGTGTTCAGCGGGACGCCGCCGGTAGAGAGCGAGGCCCGGACCGTGCGGCGAAAATCGAGCCGGCCCCGATGCCCCAGCTTTTGTTTGATGGTCAGCCGCGCCGCCAGCCGGCGGGCCAGGGGATAGACCTCGCGTCGGAGTTCGGCCAGCTCGGCCCTGGTGGCGCGGAGGAAATCCCGTTGGTCGATCGGCGCCTTGACGGTGGATTTGGCGATCCGCTCGATGCCCGCTTCTTCGGCGATCCGGCGGCGCACGTCGTCGGCCCCGGCATCTTCGAAGGACTTGATGGCGGTATTGATTTGAGTGCGGGCCCGTTGCTCGGGGAGCCCTCCGCGTACGGGAAGCATTTGATTGAGCAGACCGGCGACGAGAGTCCCGGGGGAGAGCGCGCGGAGAACGGGATAGGAGAACCAGGATTGGCGCCCTGGGCTGGCCTCGACCTGCCCGAAACGCGCGACCATTTCGCGGGCGAACTGGGCCAGGGCGGGATCACTGGGGTCGCCTTTGAGCAGCTCGGCCAGCTGCTCCCGCGGATCCGTCGGCCCATCCGCCTTCGGCGCGGTTTCGCCCATGACCGGGGGAAACCATAGGTCGAAGAGAGCATCGAACCCAGGCCGATGCGCCGGCCGCTTGACGACCGTCGCCGCGTACGCCTCCCGCAGCACCTCCCGCTCGGACAGGTCGATGCACGTGAGCGCTTTAGCGGCGTCAAGTCCTTCGGCGAGCGAAACCGGCAGCCCATGCTCCCGCAACGCGTGCAGAAACCCCACATGCCGATCGATCAAAGCCGGGCCGCCACCGCGGCCGCCGACCTGGATCTCTGGAGTCAAAGCCCCAGCTCCTTACGGGCCCGGGTCTGATCCGAGTGATGCTTCAGAACGACACCAAGAGTGTCACCGACCGTCTGCTCGTCCAGCTCCTCGCGGCCGAGGGCGAGAAGCGTGTGCGCCCAGTCGACCGTCTCCGCGATCGACGGCGACTTCTTCAGCTCCAGCGCGCGCAACGTGGCAACCGTACGGGCGAGCTGCTCGGCGATCGACGCGGGCAGCTCGGGCACCTGCGCCAGCACGATGTCCCGCTCCCGCTCCGGGGTCGGATAGCCGAGATGCAGGTAGAGGCAGCGTCGCTTGAGCGCCTCGCCCAGCTCGCGGGTCGCGTTCGAGGTCAGCACGACGTATGGCTTCCGCTCGGCCGTGATCGTGCCAAGCTCGGGGATCGTGATCTGGAAGTCGGAAAGGATCTCCAGAAGCAGCCCCTCGACCTCGACGTCCGCCTTGTCCATCTCGTCGATGAGCAACACGGCCGGCTCGCTGCACCTGATGGCTGTCAGCAGCGGCCGTTCGAGCAGGAACTCCTCGGAGAAAATGTCGTCCCACGCCTCGTCGTCGGCCTGGATGCGCAGCAGCTGCTTCTTGTAGTTCCATTCGTAGAGCGCCCTGGCCTCGTCCAGCCCCTCGTAGCACTGCAACCGGATCAGCCGCGCGCCGGTCGCCTCCGCGATCGCCTTCGCCAGCTGCGTCTTGCCGACCCCCGCCGGCCCTTCGGCGAGCAGCGGCTTGCCCAGCGCGCCCGCCAGAAAGACCGAGGTCGTGATGGCGTCGTCAGCGAGGTATCCGGTCGCGGCCAGCCGCTCGCCAACCTCCCCCGGCGACCCGAACCACATACGCCCTCCCGCTGCCCCATGCCGACCGAATGTTGTTCTAGCGTATCCCGATTTTGACTGGTCTGGGCAGTGCGATACCCTCTAAGAGCTCTAGCGCCGCTAGCTCAGTTGGTTAGAGCAGCTGACTCTTAATCAGCGGGTCCGGGGTTCGAGTCCCTGGCGGCGCACCACACATGACACGGGCATCCCTTGATCGACGAGGGATGCCTTCCGTCATTTCCGGGCCGTTCGGGGCTCGTATGGCTGGAAGGGCTGAGCTTCGCGCTCTACCAGCGAGTCATGCGCAACGTGGACGACTACCTCGTGCATCGAGGCGACCTGCTCGACGGTAATCACGCGAAGCTGTTGCGCGAAGGCGTCCGTGAGCTGCGCGTCATCCTCGGCGACACCTCGTGGCGGATCACGTATTGGCTGCCCTAGGGGCGGGGACGGGTGATCGTGCTGCTGACGGTGTTCCAGAAGACGAGGGACGGATCGCAACATGGTGACGTCGACCAAGCCGTAAAAGCGAAGCGGATCTGCGAGGTCGAGCATGTGGGTCCAGCGAGTCACGTGTTCGAAAGGAGCGAGTGATGGCCGGACACAGCACGTGGAAGACGATCAAGGCCGCGCGACTGCTGGCAACGTCCCTGTCGCCGCCCGCGCCGCCGCGTCGCCAGATCGCCATCCCCAGTGATTCCGGCCCATACGCCATCGGCGCGGTAGTGGTCACCGTGAATGAGATGCTCACACGGAACGGCGGGAGAAAGCTTTCAGGTGCTCAGAGGGAGCGTCATCAAGCCCGCTGTTCGCCGCTCCTCTCCCCGCCGCCGGCAAACTAGGCAGCGTTTCGGACAGCGGCCGGAATCAGCGGCCGCCGGGCGCGATCGCGTTCCTCGTACGGCGTGGTCCACTCCATGACGAGCCTCCCGGCCCGCGTGATCCACCGCATCCTCAGGTTCCCCGCATCGTCGTCCCCTCTCGTGTTCGTTTCGACGAACGATGCCGGACACGGGGCGGGAGCCACCTCGCAAAGGCACCCGGAACGACCATGCAGGATTACCTGGACAGCGCCTTCAAAGAGAGTGCCCGGCAAGACGTTGGGCCCGACCCAACTGGTCGGCGAACTCGGAGGGGCCGGAAGGCCATGCTCCCGGTTTCCGGCCCTCCGGCGGGAGCAACCGACGTTCCCGAACCGCTTCGAACGGGCGGCAACCAGCCCCAATATCCGCGCCGTCTGGAGAATGTGCTGGTCACGTCATGATCGGGATTACCCTGACGCGGGACCGGAATCGGGAGCAAATCGGGGCATGCTGCTCCCGGTTGATCGAGACCATCAGTCCGATCGGTAGAGGTCAACCAAGATCTTGCGGTTAGTGGTCAGGGGTGAACTGGAAGACACCGAGAATTCATCGGAAACGTAGGAGCCCGCGGCAAGGTCATCGCACCTTGCCGCGGGCTTTCTTTTCGGTCAGCCGATGACGCGGGTGGTCCAGTGGTGTTCGTCCGGGCCGAGCGAGGTGATGCGGCCGAGCAGCGCCTCCGGTCCGCCGATTGCGACGAGTGGAGGAGGATGCCCGCCCGCGTCTTGGACGCACAGGTCGAGCCCATTGGCCCTGGTGCAGGATGCCTTCGGCGGCTCCCGTTTGGTGCCCTGCGGACTCACATCGATCAAGACCTGGGAGCCGCCTACCGAGTAGAACAGTTGGAGTTCCCAGGCACCGGTGCCCTCCAACTGCGGACGCCAGAGGCTCGCCTCGCGGATCCGAAAATCACTCGGCAGGTCGCTGATGTGAATCGGAAGGGCCACCGGCTGCTCATCGATTCTCACGCCAGCCGCGACATGGAGCAGGACGAGGGTACTTTCCGGTTCGTCGAGGCCCAGGTAGTAGGCATGCAGCTCTGCCCATTGGCCGTCCGGAGTCTGCCACCGAAGCCAGCTGTCGCCATCGTTGAGCGGGTCCGCGGCGTTGTGTGTCAGCCAGTACGCGGACCGGCCGTTGACCGGCCCGGCCGAGACCGCGATCTGTTCGCCGCCGTCGGCGAAATCTTCCAGGTCCGGCTCGGATGGATACAGGCTGAGGATGATGCGCGGTTCGAGGTCTCCGGTGCCCCGCGCCAGCACCTGGTCTCCGTGCGGCCCCGCCTGGTAGCCGACTCCGACGATCCAATCCGGTAGCCAGCCGAAGGAAGCATGGGCGATCAAAGGATTGGGACCGTCGGACAGTGTCACTGCCGGGGTCGTCGCCTGCGAGCCCTCGAAGAGGCGCAGTATCGGGGACACGGTCAGACCCACGGCCAGCGCGACAGCGGCGGTGCCACAGGCTACTGCGATCCTGCGGTGCCGCAGCCGGCGCCGTCCCCGCCCGCGCGCCGCCGCGACGTCGAGATTCATCGGTGGTGCGGGCGTTTCTGCGAGCTTGTTGAGCTCAACGGACAGGTTCGCGATCTCGTCGGTCATGGCTGGCACCCCTCTGGCGAGGCGATGGAACGCGACTGGAGAATGCGGCGCAGCGTGTCCAGTCCGCGAGCCGTCTGGCTCTTGACGTTGCCCGGCGAGCAGCCCAGAGTCTGAGCCGCCTCGTCCACTGAAAGGTCGCAGAAGTAGCGCAGCACCACAGTGGCTCGTTGCCGTGGCGGAAGCTCGGCCAGCGCCACGCGCAGGTCGAGCGCTTCGTCGGTGTCCTTCTCGCTGGCCACGGATCTTGTGTTCACGTCATGCAGCACGACCCACCGTTTCCAGGGCGAGCGCTGCTCGGCCAGGAAAGTGTTGACGAGCGTGGTCCGCGCGTAGCCGTCAAGGTTGTGGGCTCGGCCCGCGCGATGCCAGTTCGTGTAGAGCTTGGTGATGGCGGACTGCACGAGATCATCGGCCGTGTACCAGTCGCCGCATAACAGGTAGGCGACTTTGCGCAGCCACAGCGCCTTCGCCGTCACGTACTCGGTGAACTCGGCGTCGCGCCCGGAATCTGCCGCCATATGCGTCTGGCCCCCCATCCCGTCGGTTCGAGCGCGTTGCTGTCCCCCCTCTGATGCGCGCAACAACACCAGAGGTTGCATGCCCAGCCGAAGTTCACCGACTGGATTACGACGTGTATCGAGGCGGGTCCGAGGGAGCCACTCGTTGATCGCGGCTGGGTGAAGTGGTGCCGCGACAGCGGCCCAGCCGAAGGCGTAGTTGGTGATCGCGCCGATCGATAGGTGGAGTTGATCAACCGTCTTGCGGAGCATGAGGCGCATCCATTCTCTGCCCAGTCTTTGATCTTCGTGCTGGGTTTGGGCGGAATGGCCTGATTCATGTTCATGTAGTGGTCTTGAGGAGATTCGCCATAGTTTGGGGCTGGCGAGTGTCGCCCCACGATCTCGCGAGCCGTGAGGAGTCACCTGCTGCGCTGGTCGAGCGCGATGCGGTGAGCGCCGCGCTGGTAGCTGAGATCGAGCAGTTGAAGCGGCGTTGTGGACGGATTGGGCGGATGGTTCGGGGCTCGGCCGGGGCTCGGTGGTTCCGGTACGACCCGGCAGCGTCCGGCAGGACCGGGCACGAAATCGACGAAGTCGCGGACGAACCGGTGCGTCGCGGCACGTTCAAGTGCGCCGACGGGCGCTTCATCACATAGTGCCGCTGGCTCTTAATCCGCGGGTCCGGGGTTCGAGTCCCTGGCGGCGCACCACCACTGATCAGGCCCGGCATCCTCGGCGGACGTCGGGCCTTGATCTTTGCTGGGCGCAGGGTCCGCCACAGACCCTGCCGATCATCCCGCCCATTGCGGACGTAGTGCTCGGTGGTGGCATCCATCGCGGCCACGACCAAATCGCGGACCCTGTCGTCGCGCAGCACGCGGTCACGCAGGTCGTACACCTCGTCGCGCTGCTCCCCGACCAGCCGGAACCACCACGTTTCCGAAGGGAACTCACCGGCCCGGCCACGCGTCAGCCCAGACGCCACCGTGTAGCCGCGGAAGTACGCTAGCGATCCCATCGTGGCCAGCACCTGATCGTCGTCGGACCGCCCCTGATGAACGATCCCACTATTGGCCTGGGCCGCCACGTGCCCCCGGACTGCGTTGCCGAAGGTCCGGGCGTAGAACGGCGTGACCGGCATAGACATGCCGCTGCACACTGCCCGCTGCATCGCTCGCACGGCGGCAGGTGAGTGCGCGTCTTCCGTTCTGCTCGACGGTGGGCTCGGCGCGTCGGCCGCCAATGCCAGCGGGTCGTGCCCGAGGCAGGATGGGCGATATGACGGACTGGAGGATTGACTTCGCGGAGTTCGTACGCGAGAGGCTGCCGACGGACAGTGCGCAGCGATTAATCGGGATGTTACGGACCACCGTCCGGCTGTCTGCCGCCGCAGCGGGAGAGCGCGTGGTGGGCCGGCTTGGCGGCGTGCCGCGGCTGCCGGACGGTGTGGCCTGGCCGACGCGTTTCGACAGGGCTTTGCCGATGTCGTTTGTGGCTGAGCTCGACTGCGGGCAGTTGACGCAATTCGAGACCGATATCGCTCTGCCCGCCGACGGCACGCTGTTGTTCTTTGTAGCCGCGGAGGTGGAGCAGTCCGTGGTGATTTATGTGCCTGACGGGATCGCGGTCGCGGAGCGGCCCACACCCGTCGGCGCCGAATCGTACAGCGAGCTTGCGCTGGCTGCGCTCGCCGAGCCGAGTTGGCCTGACCTGAGCCATCCTGCCGTCGTGGACGTCTTCGGCAGCATCGAGGAGGCCAGGCGACTGGTATGGGATCACGTGCTGGATCACAACACCGGTGAGACCTTCGGCGATGACTTCGCGATATACAAACAGCGGGGGGAGGCCGGGCCGGAACATCAGGTGGGCGGATACGGCGACGCGCTACAGAATCCGGTCGAGACGCTGGCGGCACATGAGGCCGGCACCGGCTGGTACGGCGATCCGGACTTCCAGCGAGAGGCGCGCCAGTGGGTCACCCTGCTGCAGGTGGCCGAGGACACCAGGGCCGGGATGATCTGGGGCGACGGCGCATATCTGATCTGGGGCATCCGCAGCGACCGCCTGGCGGAGCGCGACTTCTCCAAGGTCCGCCTCTATGTATCAGGGCACTGACGGCCCTCACACGCAGCCGCAGTCCACGTCACCGCGGGATTGCTCGATCTCGCCAACTTCGACACCGCACGGCTGGAGGCGTCGAATTTCGGTAAGCAGGACGTGCGCCTCCGGTTCGCGACGCAGGCCACGTGCTTCACGGCCGCCTTCCTCGGCAGCGTGTGGGATTCCCCTGGCACACCGCAGAACACGATTGAGAAAGAGACCATCACGTGCTCCGTTTCCCCGCGTATCTGGGGTGCTGGCACGGTGTTGCACCGATGTGGATCCGCGTACAGTATGAGCTGAATCGGCGGAAGGCGTGAGTGGGTCATGCGCACTCGTGTTCTCGGTCCGGAAGAGATTGAACGCTTCATGGATTCGGGCTATGCCACGGTGCGGCAGGCCTTTACGGCTCGGCAGGCGGCGGCAGCCTGCGAATGTGTGTGGCGAAGGATGGAGCAGAAAGCCGGCATTCGGAGATCGGATCCATCCACGTGGCCCGAGCGATATGACATCGCAGAGCATCTGCGCAATGCCGAGGTCTTGGAATGCTTCACCGACAGACTTGCCGATGCCATCGGACAGCTTGTCGGCGAGCACAATTGGCGAGGTGAGCGAAGGTGGGGTTTCTGGCCCGTGAACTTCTCTTTCGGGAGATCTAGGCCGTACGATTTCCCGGCCACGAGTTGGCACATCGATGGAAACTGGTTCAGACACACGGTCGACAGCCCGAAACAAGGCCTGCTGGTCATCGGACTCTTCACCGATGTCGAGCCGCGTGGCGGGGGAACCATCTTGTCGCTCGGCTCGCACAAGCGCACGGCGCGGGTCCTGGCCGCACATCCGGAAGGCATGGACCATCGCGACCTGTTCCGCGAGGTGCTGAGTGTGCCGATAGGCGACTTCTACGAGGTCACCGGCTCCGCCGGCGACGTTGTTCTCGCCCACCCATTCCTGTTCCACACCAAGGGCATGAAGCACCGGGGCGCACCACGGATCATCAGCAATACGGAGGCCGGGCTACGCCGGCCCATGACACTCGCCGGAGCCCCTGGCGACGAATACACGATACTGGAGCAGTCGATTCGCCGCGCCCTGCGCGAGGAGCCGGCGGTTCCATCCGATGCGCGCAGCTGCCGTTTCTGATTTTGCCGGCGGCAAGAGGGTGGGGGTGAGGATGGTGCGCCGAGTATCCAGCCTCAACACCCTGGGGGAAGTCGATGTGCTGAGCGCCGGCGAGTGCGAGGAGGTCGCCGACGTAATACTCGGCGATCTCGACCGCTGGACCCAGCGGTCGCCGAGTGGCCTTTTCTTCACCCTGGGCATCAACGCCTATATGGACCTTGCGCCGTCGGCCGATGCGAACGCCTCCTACTTCGGACCGGCCCGTAGCGCCAACCTGATGCTCAAGCAGGGATTCGCCGGCCTGCACGGAAGGCTCGCCGCGGTCCTGGAGCGGGAAATCGGCCTGCCCACGAGATACGCCGACGATCTGGCGATGCCTGGATTCCATATCTGGGTCGGCTCCGGCATTCCACAGCGGCCGTCGGCCTCCATCCACTTCGACCTGCAGTATCAGCGCCTTTTGACGCGCCCGCAGTACGCCCGTGCCTCGGGCACCGTGTCTTTCACGCTGCCGATCAAGCTGCCCGCCGCCGGGTCGTCGCTGAGGGTCTGGCCCTGTATCTATCCCGATGACGTGGATCGCCTGCCCGCGGTCCGGCAGACCGATCCCGAAATCGTGCCCTACCACGTCGGCAGCGCGATCGTGCACAGCGGGCACGTGCTGCACCAGATCGGAACGACCTCGTCGGTGCGGTCCGATGAGTTTCGCATCACCATGCAAGGCCACGGTCTCGTCGTCGACGAGGAACTCGTGCTCTATTGGTGATCCTGTCCCAGCCCCGCAGCCCAGGAGGCTTCAATGTCGAACCCTTACATTCCGGCCGAAGACCGGATCGACGTGATCGGACGGCTCGTCGCCCACCTGGAGGATTCCGGTCCGGAAACCCTGCGAGAGAAGGCGACCGCCCAGGCGGCCGCGATGTCGACCGGTGATGACGACCCGACCATCCTTAAGCCGTTCAAAGACGAGGGAGAGAAGGACACCAAAGACGACAAGGACGGCAAGGAATTCAGCGATAAGGACGCCAAAGAAGTCAAAGACGAGAGCGAGAAAGACGAGAAGGACACCAAGGAGGAGGGGAAGGACGTAAAGGACGAAAACGAGAAGGACTTCAAAGACGACAAGGACCACGAAAAAGAGGAGAAAGACGAGGCCAAAGACGAGAAGGACGAGTCGAAGGATGAGAAGGAGGGGAAGGACGAGAAGGATTTCAAGGAGCACAAGGACGGAGACGAGAAGGATCTGCCGAAGGAGGATCCGAAGGAAAGCATGGTCGAGGGCCCTGAGGACCAGCCGACCTCGGCGAGGCCGGAGGGCTGGCGCGCCGCTGGGCCGATGATGTGACCGACATGACCAAGGTCATCGCGGTCGTCGATTCCGCAAGGCGGCAGACCAGGTTCGCCGCGGGCCTTTCGTCGGCATTCTCGGCGGCGGGGATCGGTCTGGAGCTGCGAACGCATCGCGAGCTGATCGCGGAGGTCAGCATTGAGCAGCCACGTGGGCAGGCGCCGATCGTCGACCCCGACCGCCCGTTGATGTGGCTGTCATCTGGCGATGCGGTCCGCGAGAGTACACCGGATGCCCGGTTTCTGGCGTCGGAGGCGATTGGCGCGGCCAGGTCGATCGCGATGTTGACCCGTTCCCCGGTTTTGAACCGGCCGAGCGCTTTCAGCCTCTGCGGCACCCTTCCCCCGAGCCCGGCGCTCGCCGTCCGCAGGACCCGCCACCTTGACCACGAAGGCGTACGCGCTGAGCGTTTCACCAGGACCTGGCGAGCGGACGACGACACCGACGTCGGTCGGTTGGAAGTGTACGACTATGCCGCCGGCCGCAGTTCCTATGGCCCGGTTCCCTCCTCCGCCGGGCCCTTCCGCAGCCGTCCGGCTGTCGACCGAGCCCGTCTCGTGAAGGTCCGGGTGGTCGGTGACCGGACGATCGCCGCGACGGATGTCGCGTTGGTCACCCTTGAGGCAAGCCGCCGTATCGTCTCCTGGTATCAGCTTGATCTGGCCGCCTTGTGGTGGCTGATCGGGGAGGACACCGGCGACCGTACGCTGGCGCGCATCGATTGCTGGGCATGGGACGCTGGGTTCGACGCCGATCTCGACGAGACGGCCGAGGCGGTCGCGGCCTGGATGAGCGACCGGATGAGGCCGGCCGAGGTGACTCAATGATCGGCATCGCGGGCACTCGAGCCGACCCGGTGATCGTGCACTTCGCCGCGCACTGCGTGCTGGATGGTGTCCCGTTCGCCGTGCTGGATCTCATGGACGTCAGCGCTTCGGGAGACTGGCGACTGTCCATGCCGCCGGATTCTGCCGACTTCGTCTCGGGGACGGAAACGGTCCGGCTTGCCGACGTGACAGGCTTGTACATCCGCCCGATCTACCTCGGCAGAACGGCGCAGCACGCCGCTAGCTGGCAGGGCCTGATGGCGGGACTCGCCGCCTGGATGGACGAAGCCGACCTGCGGGTCGTCAATCGGCTCAGCGCCAACCAGCTCAACAGCTACAAGCCGGCGCATTATGCCTGGTTGACGGCGAACGGGCTGTTCGTGCCGCCGAGCCTGCTCACCGCCGACCCTCAGCGTGTCCTGAGATTCGTCACCGATGGGCGGACGGTCGTCAAGCCGATCTGCGGCACCAGAGCCACTACCCGTGAGATCCGCGCGTCCGACCTGGATCGCCTCGCCAACAGCGAAGGCCCCGTGCTGGTGCAGCGAATGATCGAGGGCGACGACGTGCGTGTGCACGTGGTCGGAGACGCGGTGATCGCCTGCCGATTCGCCAGTTCCGCCGTCGACTATCGATCCGACCGGGACGCCGAGAGGGAGGTGTTCGACATTCCGGCGAACCTGGCCGACCTCTTGGTGACAAAGACAGCCGAGCAAGGGCTGGTCTTCGCCGGCTGGGATTTCAAGCTCGACCGGGACGGCACGTACTGGTGCCTCGAATGCAATCCGATGCCCGGATACAGTTTCTATGACCGGGTGTGCAACGGGGCCATCAGCGAAGCGCTGATTAAAACGCTCACCGGGCGGCTGTTCACGCCACCGAAGGAAATCTGAAGCTCAAGGCGATTACCAGATGTTACGACTGCCTGGCCTGCCTTGGGATCCGCTGACCATCGACCCGTGGTTACGCGGGCCCGCCGCGCCTAGCATGGTCGGGATGGATAGGCTGTTCGAACGCGGACGAGAGCTCGACGAACTCGACGCCCACTTCGCGCGGTCGACCGCCGGAGAAGGGCGTCTGGTGGTGGTCGAGGGACCCGCCGGGATCGGCAAGAGCAGGCTGCTCGCTGAGATCCGGCGTCGCGCGGAGGGGTCCATGCGCGTGCTCTCGGCCCGTGGCAGCGGGCTCGAAGGGGAGTTCGCGTTCGGCGTGGTCCGGCAACTGTTCGAGGCGGAGCTGACGGCGCCGGGGCGCAGGGAGGAGCTGCTCACCGGCGCGGCGTCGGCGGCGTCGGCGGTATTCGGCGAGCCGGGCTCCAGTACGGATGGTGCGGGCGCTACCTTCGCCTCCCTGCATGGGCTGTACTGGCTTGTTCTCAACCTGGCGGAGGATGCTCCGCTGCTGCTGGCCGTCGACGACCTGCACTGGTGCGATCGGCCGTCGCTGTTGTTCCTCGCCTACCTGGCCCGGCGCCTGGAAAACCAGCCCATCCTGCTGCTCATGGGGCTGCGGGACGCCGAGCCCGGCACCGACCCCGCGTTACTCGGGGAGATCACGCATGACCCGGCCGCGATCAGCATCCGCCCCAGGCCGCTGAGCGCCGCCGGCGTGGCCGAGTTCATCGAAGAGCGCCTGGGAGTGGCGCCGGACGGAGAGTTCCTGTCCGCCTGCCACGAGTCCACCGGAGGTAACCCGCTCCTGCTCAGCCAGCTTGTCATGGCGCTGCGCAGCGAGGGCGTACGCCCGGATGCCGAGCACGTCGGACGTGTCACGGCCATCGGCCCCCGGGCGGTGTCGCGTACGGTTCTGCTGCGGCTGGCCCGCCTGCCAACCGATGCACGGGCGGTCGCGCAGGCGGTCGCGGTGCTGGGCGACGGCGCCGGCATCTTCGCGGTGGCCGAGTTCGCCGATATCGAGGAAGGCCGCGTCGCCGACGCGACACGCGGCCTCGCCCATGCCGACATCCTGCGCCCGGAACTGCCGCTCTCCTTCGTCCACCCCCTGGTACGCGACGCGATCTACCACGAACTGTCCCCCGGTGAGCGCGAACTGCACCACGCGCGGGCGGCGGCGCTGCTCCGTGACAGCGGTGCGCCCGCCGAGCAGGTGGCCGCGCAACTGCTGCACACCTCGGCGCGCGGCGAACGCTGGGCCGCCGAGTTGCTGCGAGAGGCGGGCCGCGACGCCATGAACGCCGGAGCGGCCGACAGCGCCGTCGCGTACCTGCGGCGTGCGCTGGATGACACCCCCGCGGACAGGAACCGGGGGCAGCTGTTGCTGGAGCTGGGCGCGGTCGAGATGTTCACCAGCGGCCCGGCCGCGGCGAAGCACCTGGCCCTCGCCTACGAGGAGTTGCCCGATCCCGCCTCCCGCGCCGCGGCGGCCGGGCTGCTGGGCCGGGCACTGCTGTTCCTGGGATCGGCCGAGGAGGCCAGGGCGATCGCGCGGCGGGCGGCCACCGAACTGCCGGACGAGCTGGACGACCTTCGGATGAGCCTCGAGGCGTTCGAGTTCATGACCATCATCTTCCGGGCGGGTGACCCGCGACAGCTGTCCCGGCTCCGCGCGTACCGCCGCCTCCCCGGGGAGGGCCCCGGCGCGCACATGCTCGCCGCCATGGCCGCGTGGGAGGCGGTCTGCACCGACGGCACCGCCGCCGAATGCGCCGTGCTGGCCCTCGCGGCGCTCGCAGGGGACCACCTAAGGTCGGCCGATTCCGCTCTGGTCCTGTTCGCGGCGATCGTCACCCTCGTCGTCACCGATCGTTCCGAGGTGACCGAGGTCTGGCAGCCGGTCATCGCGGAGACACACCGCCGCGGGTCGCTTTTCTCAGCGGCCGCGATCCATCTCTGGTACGGCTTCAGCAATCTATGGCGCGGCGACCTGGCCGCGGCGGAGGAGTCGCTCCGGGCAGCCGAGAGTCAGTTCTTACTCTGGGGCCATGCCGATTCCTCCGTCGTCATCTGCCGCACCTTCCTGATCGAGGTCCTGCATGAGCGTGGCCGCTCCGACGCGTCCCGCCTGCTGGCACGCCTTGGCACGATCGATCCCGGCCAGAGCACGACGGGCTGGTGGCTGGGGACGCGCGTGGGACTGCTCACCGCTGCGGGCCGGGCCGGGGAGGCCGCGGCCGCGGCCGACGAGCTGGCGGCGCATTGCGAGGCCATTCCCGATTCCGCGAGGCTCTGGTGGCGGTCGATGAAGGCCGAGGCGCTCGACCGTCTGGGCCGCCGGGCGGAGGCGATCGAGCTGGCCCGGCAGGAGCTTGAGGTCACGCGGGCGTTCGGCGCGCCCGGGTCGCTCGGGCGGACCTTGCGAGTGCTGGGCACCTTGGAACGCGACGAGGGCCGGCTGTGGGAGGCCGTGTCCGTACTCGAAGGGTCCTTCGCCCGCCTGGAGCACGCGAAGGCGCTTGCCGCGCTCGGCGCCATGCTCAGACGTGCCAAGAAGCCGACCGCGGCGCGTGAGCCGCTGCGCCGCGCCCTGGAGATGGCCGGCGCCTGCGGCGCGGAACGCCTTGCCGAGCGTGTCCGCTCGGAACTACACGCCTGCGGCGCCCGCCCGCGGCGCGACGCGCTCAGCGGTGTCCAGTCGCTCACGCCCGGGGAGCGCCGCGTCGTGGACCTCGCCGCCGCCGGGCGCACCAATCGCGACATCGCCCAGGAGTTGTACGTGACCCCTGGAACAGTGGAGGTCCACCTTTCCAACGCGTACCGCAAGCTCGGAATCCGTTCGCGATCCGAACTCGAGCGCGTACTCACCACAGCGATCGGGTCCCTCAATTCCTAGGGGTCTCCCCGAGGATTTCTAAAGGTCGCCGCCCCCAATCCTTGGGGCGCTCGTATGGGGACCGCCTCGATGCCCGCCACGCCACCATCGCCGGATGCTGGCCAGGACATCGAGTGAAAGGGACCTCCGAATGACGACCATCGATATTTCGAGCGGCCTCGGGCGCATCGTCCATCCCGGCGAGCCCGCCTGGGATGTCTCACGCGGGACCTTCAACCTGCTGATCGATCAGCGGCCTGAGGCGATCGCCTTCCCTGCCGACGATCGCGAGGTCGCCGCCGTGATCGCCCACGCGCGTCGGCGCGGTCTTCGAGTCGCTCCCCAGGCCACCGGACACAACCCCGGCCCGCTCGGCTCGCTGGCGGGAATGCTGATCCTGAACACGTCGGCGCTGACCGAGGTCTCGATCGACGCCGACGCCCGCCGGGTCCGGGTCGGCGCGGCGACCAAATGGGAGAAAGTGACGCCGCATCTCTCCGAGCTCGGGCTCGCGGGCCTGCATGGCTCCTCGCCGGACGTGGGAATCGTCGGCTATTCGCTCGGCGGCGGGATCGGCTGGCTCGCCCGCAAGTACGGCATGCAGTCGAACGCGGTGACCGCGATCGAACTCGTTACGGCGGAGGGCCACCTCATCCGCACCGACCCCGCACATGAGCCCGATCTGTTCTGGGCACTCCGCGGCGGAGGCGGCAACTTCGGGATCGTGACCGCGATCGAGTTCGGCGTCCACCCCGTACGTGAGCTCTACGCCGGCGCGATGTTCTTCCCGATCGAGCGGACCTCCGAGATCCTCCACGCATGGACGGAACTGTTGCCGACTCTTCCCGAAGAAATCACCGCGTGGGCCACCATCCTGCACTTCCCGCCGCTGCCGGACGTCCCCGAGCCGGTTCGCGGACGTTCCTTCATCATCGTTATGGCGGCATTCCTGGGCACCGAGGCCGATGGGCACGAACTGCTCCGACCGTTACGCCGGCTCGGCCCTGAGATGGACACGTTCGCGACGCGGCCGCCGGGCGCCCTCGGAGAGCTCGCGATGGATCCACCCGACCCCTTGCCCTACTGGACCACGACCGCTCTGGTCGACGAGATGCCGTCCGCCGTGATCGAGCGCACAGCGCGGATCTCCGGCGCCGGGTCACCGCTCACGATGGTGCAGTTCCGCCACATGGGCGGCGCTCTGGCCCGCCACGAGCCCGGCGCGGGAGCGCGCGCCACGCTCCCCGGTCACATCGCGATGTTCGGTCTCGGAGTCGTCCCCGAGGCGGGCGCGGAACCGGCGGTCGTGGCGGGGCTCGAAGCCTTGTCCGGCGTCTTCGCCCCGCTCCGCGTCGGCGACTACCCGAACTTCGTCGAGGAACCGACGGACACGAGCGCCTTTTTCGACACCGACACCTGGAATCGGCTTCGCCGCGTCAAGGCTCTGTACGATCCGGGCGATCTGTTCCGGGGCAACCACCACATACCGCCGGCGTAGTCACCGCGCTGCGGTCGGCGGCGCTGCTGTCTCTACGCAAAGCGTTTGACGAAGGTGAGTGCCGTGTCGGCGACCTCCCGCCAGCCTGTGTCGATGGTCAGCGAGTGCCCCCGGTTGGGCATCTCCACGAACTCGGTTACGCCGGTGTTGCGCTGCTGCCGGTGGTAGATGGCCTCACTGATGGCCCTGGGTACGGTGTGGTCCTTCTCGCCGGAAATGACCAGGAGCGGCCCGCGGTCGGGGTTGGTGCTGTCGACCTTCGCTTCGGTCCATGGGTTGAGGTTGGCGGCCGCGGCCTGGAAAATCGGTGCACCGGAGGCAGGCACGGCGAACGTCGCGAACAACTCCTTCGCCTCGCCCTCGGATACCGCGTTGGCGAAGGCGTACCGGAACTGGTCGAAGGTGAGCGGGATGGCGCGGTGGCGGTTGGCAGGATTGCCCAGGACGGGGGCCGCCGATCGTAGTGCCGAGATGGGCAGCGGCAGCACGCCGCGAAATGGGGCGGAGTCGATGGCGACCGCTGCCGCCGCCAGCCCGTGGCCGGCGATGATCTGAGTGAGCAGCCCGCCGAAGGAATGCCCGATCACTATCGGCTTCTTGTCCAGTTTGCCGATGATCGCGGTGTAGTGCTCGGCCACCTGACCGACGGTCTTGTTGGCGAAGACCTCCGGCTCGGCGAGAGCTTCCGCCACAGTGCTGGGGTCGTCTGGCCAGCCCGGGCACATCGGTGCGTATCCGGCTGCCTCGAAGACGGAACCCCAGCGGTCCCAGCTACTGGGCAGCAGCCACAGGCCGTGAATGAACACCACCGGTGTGCGGCCTGTCGCGTTGGCCTGGTCGATCTGCTCGGTGTCGCTGCGATGCATTGGCGGATGTTCTGGCTGTGCTGTCATGACGTCCTCCTTGAGGCCCGTTGGGGCTTCGGGTGGTGGGCGAACAGTGCGGCGAGGGCCTACCGCCAGGGACCGTCCGTTTCCGAGCTTTCCGGTCCGGGGTTGCTACGGGTGATCAGCCTCTGACGGGGGTGGGGTGAGGAGTCGGTTCGGAGCTCGGCGCGTCGGGGTTGAGGGGACGGTCGGGGTCGTCGCCGCCGAGGTCGAGCCGGAAGGGCGGGTACCGGTCGGTCATCAGGGCGATGTAGCCGAGGACACGCTGTGCCCAGCGGTTCATGCCGACGATGAAGTCGAACAGCGGCCTGGGGTAGCGGCCGGTGAAGGTGAGGATGATCCCGGCGATCAGGACGAGGAGCCCGACAAGACCACCACCGCCCCAGGTCCAGGCCTGGCTGCCGGCCTGGCCGCTGAGCCAGCCCCCTCCGCCGACCAGGATTCCGAGGATCAGCAGGTGCGGGATGGCCAGCAGCCATTTCACCAGGACGAGGCCGCGATGCAGTCGCGTGGGGTATTCGATGTCCAGCCCGGCCGGGTATCCGGGCACTGCCGCCAGCGTGAACGGCGGGTAGCGGTCGGTGCCCAGCGCGCTGTAGGCGTAGAAGCCGACTCGCCAGGTCCAGCGCAGCACGCCGAGGTTGAAGTCGAACAGCGGGCGGGGATAGCCGCCGGTGATCACGATCGCGACCAGCGCGACGAGGGTGACCACCGCGAATGCGATCCACAAGGGGATCAGGATCAGCACGTGCGGCACGATCAGCAGCCATTTCACCAGCCAGAGCCAGCGGGACAGGGGGCTGTCGAGCCGAGCGTGCACGTGGATCGGGTACGGCGGGTCGTCGGGGTTCGGGGCTCGCGGGGTGACCGGCGTCGATGAGCTCATGGTCGCTTCCTTATCGTTGTAGTTGGCGGGGTGTGTTGTGAGTGATGACTCACACGGTGACGACGACCTTGCCTCGGGCGTGGCCCTCGTGCATGTACTGGACGGCCGCGGGAGTCTGCTCCAGCGGGTAGGCCCTGTCGACGGCCGGCGTCACCTGGCCGGACTCGATGAGTTCGGTCATGACGAGCAGGTCCTGCGCGTTCTCCGAGTTGGTGAGGGTGATCAGGTTCTGACCGACGAACCGTGACAGCATGGGGGCCCGCAGGAGCCGGTCCACGCCGCCGAGCCAGCGTCCGCCGGTCTCGCCTCCGACGATGACGAGCGTGCCGCGCGGTGTGAGTACGCGGCGAAGGTGGGTGAGCGTTCGGTTTCCGCCGATGTCGAGGATGACGTCGTAGCGACGGCCGGGGCCGGTGATGTCATGTCGGGTGTAGTCGATGACGTGGTCGGCTCCGAGGGCGCGGACCAGATCCAGCTTCGTCGTGCTGCATACCCCGGTGACCTCGGCGCCGTAGGCCTTGGCGATCTGCACCGCGAATGTGCCCACGCCTCCTGACGCGCCGATGATCAGCACGCGCTGCCCGGGCTCGACCTGCCCGCTGTCGCGGACCGCTTGCAGAGCGGTGAGCGCCGATATGGGGGCGGCGGACGCGTTGTCGAAGGTGAGGTTCTTCGGCATGGGCGCGAGCAGGTCCGCTCTGGCGGAGGCGTACTGGGCGAAGGATCCTTCGCAGATGCCATACACCCGGTCACCGGCCCGCAGCGTGGTCACGTTCTCACCGACCGCCTCGATCTGTCCCGCGACCTCTCGTCCGCGGACGCGGGTCTTCGGCGCGCGCAGGCCGTATCCCATGAGCCTGATCGGGTACGGCAGACCGGTCATGATGTGCCACACGCCCCGGTCGACGCCTGCTGCGTGGACCCGGACCAGCACCTGATCGGCGGCTATAAGGGGCCGGTCGATGTCGGCGAGCCGCATGACGTCCCCGGCTTCGCCATAGGTGTCCTGGATGATCGCCTTCATCGCCGTCCCACTACAATGTAAGCTTATGCCGTAAGTAGTACGCTTACCTTGTAAGTAAAGTCAAGGTCCGGCGACAGGAGACGCGTATGGCCGAAGCAGGTGCGGAGCGCCGTGAGCGGCTGACCCGTGAGCGGGTGCTCCTGGCCGCCGTCGCGCTGGCAGACGTCGAGGGGATCGAGTCGCTCACCATGCGCAAGCTCGGCGAAAAGCTCGGGGTGGAGGCGATGTCGCTGTACAACCACGTAGCCAGCAAGAGCGACCTTTACGATGGCATGATCGACACCGTCTTCGGCGAGATCGGTCTGCCCGGCGGTGAAGGCGACTGGAAGACGGCCATGCGAAAGCGAGCGATCTCGGTCCGCTCCGCGCTGTCGCGCCACCCGTGGGCCATCGGACGCATGGAATCCCGCTCCACGCCCGGACCGGCGACCCTTCGCCACCACGACGCCGTGATCGGGATCCTGCGGGGCGCCGGCTTCTCGATCACGCTGGCCGCGCACGCGGTCTCGGCCCTGGACAGCTACATCTACGGATTCACCCTGCAGCAGAAAAACCTGCCGTTCGACACCGCAGAGGACACCGCGAAGATCACCCAGGCGATCATGGCGCGTTTCACCTCCGGTGAGTATCCACATCTCACTGAGATGGCCGTCGAACACGTCCTGCGGCCCGGCTACGACTACGGCAGCGAGTTCATGTTCGGGCTGGACCTGATCCTCGACGGCCTCGGCCGGGCCGCAGCGGATCGGATGAGCCGGAAAGTTTGAAAGAAATCCGGAGGCGTGTCGGATCGGGGCGGTGGTGTTCGTAGCAGTGGTGAGGCCGCCACAAGGCGCCCGCGACCAACTTCCCCAAGGAGACACCGTGACTGCCACATATACCTTTGACATCTTCTCCACGCTCGACGGCTTCGCCAACCACAACGGCGACTGGGGCGGCTACTGGGGCAAGCAGGGTCCCGAATTCCTCGCACATCGCGCCGCTGCCTATCGCGCCCCGCTGCGCATGGTGCTTGGGGCCAAGACCTACTCGTCGAACGCGCCGTTCCTCAAGGCAGGCTTCGACCGCAGCTTGTTCGACGGGTGGATCACGCGCATGTTCGACTCTCCGGTCACGGTGCTCTCCAGCCGGTTGACCGAGCCGCTCGACTGGCCGGACACGACCATCGAGTCCGGCGATCCTGCCGAGGTGGTCACGCGGCTCAAGGCCGAATCCGATGTGCCGCTGCGCTCCCACGGCAGCCTGACGCTCAACCGGGCGCTGCTGAACGCCGGCCTGATCGACACCATCGAGGTGACGGTCTTCCCAGTGATCTCCGGGGCGACCGGCGTGGACCGGATCTTCGATGGTGCGGACGACTTCGACCTCGAGCTGCTCGGGGCCCAGACCTTCGACGGCCACACACAGGTGCTGACCTATCGCCCGACCCGACACGGTTGATCGGCGACGGGGCGGCGTGAGCCATGCCGGGATCGTCATCGCGCCGCGCTGGATGAGCCGATCGAGTTCTGGGCGCTTCTGGATAAGGATCGGGCGCTGGTGGCCGGTCTCGGGGCGCGACCGCGCTGGGGTTCCGCCTGGAACACGTACGCGGCTCCGCCCTGGCTTCCGCAACCTCACCGACTACAGAGGTTGAGTGGTTGAGGTCTTGCGGCTTTCCACCGCGTCGGCCGACGGGCATGATGCCGAGGTGACTGTAGATGCGGTGTCGCATTATCTATCCCTGATGAAATCGGGGATATTCCTCGATGACATGTGCCTGACGTGGAGTCACGGGAAATCACCGGAGGAAGTCGCTCACCTGTTGGGCGGCGATACCGCTACGGCGGCCCCACGCACTGTCGGCCAGGCCATCGATGACGCCACCGCTCTCGACGACTCAGATGATGGGGTTTCCCCTCTCGTGGCTGTCGTGGGTGCGCTGGGGGACTGGGTCATGGCCGTCGAACCGTACGGTGGGCAAGGCACCCGGCCGGTGGTGCTACGCGCACTGTCAGCGGGTGGCGGTCGCGCCCTGAGCGTCAAGTGGAACGTGAACCTGGACAATCAACTGGCCTACGCGGCCGATGGCCGTCTTCTGGCCAGGTTCGACATGCTGAGGAAGAACGATCCGTCGAACGTGATCTCCGATGCGGCACGATCCCATCTACACGACCTTGCCTTGTGGCAGGAAGCCGAATCAATCGAGTCTGGCCTTGCCGTGGCCGAGGGCCTATCGGGGCATCGGCTCGAGAAGGCCTGGTTCAGGCGACGCCACATACGGGTCTTCATCACCACCCCGCTCAACTCGTATCTGAATCCCAATCCCACGATTCCTGAGGAAGTGATAGGTCATCCCGCGCTGGATGAGCCGGAGATCGCCGTGATCTTGGCCAAACCGGTGTCGAGCAAACTGCCCGCTGTGGCCGCCATGGCTGCACGGCTCGCCCGGACCGAGCCCTCGCTCGCGGAAGTTTCATGGAATCCGATCGTGGATGCCGCGATCCAGGCGCTTGTGGACCGGCCCTCTACAGCCGAGTGCCAAGCAATACGCGCCGAGCTTCTCACCCTCGCAGACGATCTCAGTATCCAGGGCCGAGCCCTCCAGGACACCTCCCCCGCCGACCCGCTCCCGGCAACCGCTCAGTTGAACCGGCAAAGCGATGTCGTCCGCGCGATCGCTGCTGCCTTCGAGCCCAATCCCCTGGAGGCGGCCCTCAACGCGCTGCGCATCGCAAAACAACTGCCGCTGGACGCTGACGCGCATCTTCGCCTCGACACCCTTCAGAAGTACGCGGAATACATCCAGCGACACTTTCCCATCGGCATGACATTTCCCGCGGTGTGGTAGCCGCCCATATCCGCTTCGTGCCGGCGATCGGCGGCCCGTTTGCGTTCGGCGTCCTGGTTGCGTTCGTGCTGAGATCGCGGAACTCCAGGAGGAAAACGCGCGTCTGCGTCGGTTGATCGCGGCTGACGAGGTGAAATCCCATTGCCCGCCAATCATCCGTGACCCGCGTGCCGCTGATTCGGCTGTTGTACGGAGAGGATCTCAGGACGATCTGCCATAGGCTGACGTGACCTCGTCGCCAGCGGAAACAAGCTCAATCCCCTGGTCTTGGACAACATCCTGATCCGTATCGACGGGCCACTGCCGACCGCGCTCTTCTCAAGAACCGCGTGCACGCCATGAACATCCAGGTCATCGCCGCCACCGAGCCACCACATGATCCGCACGCGTCGTCTGGCGTTGGGGCTGACTCAGGATGAGGAGGCGCAGCGCGCACAGATCAGCTGGCTCGCGCTGTCGCGGATCGAAGGCGGAGGCGGCGTTCCGACTCTCGCCATGCTCGAGCGGGTGGCTCGGGCGATGGGCACCACTCTGACCATCACTGTCGGCCAAGACGCGGCGGCGTAGCGGGCCCGGCGACTCTTCCAGCCGGAGCGGTTCTAGCCGAAGCGAAATCTAAGCGGCTTTCCTGGGCGCGAGAGCCGATGGCGCGTTGGCGATGTCGCTGCAGGCGCCGGAGCCGATTGCGGGCTTTCGCCTGCCGGACCGATCGGCTCTCGCATATGCAGCGGTCGGCAGGCATCAGTTCCCGCGTCCCAGCTCTCGCCGTATGTCGTCAGCAGCTCGTATCGCACGGTCAATCTCCGGATCACCGTCATACCAGTACTCTCTACCTCCGCACGGACACGGCTCCATGTACTGACCAGCGATCGCTGGCCTCTTGCCGGTGCCGTGGCAGGAACTGCAGCTGACCTTGCCCCGCTTTCGAAGGTCCTTCTGAACGTCGCTCTTCGCCGCTGCTCTGTTGACTGCGAAGTTGATCCGTTGCCAGAGCGTCGGATTTTGCAATGTTTGTAGAGTGTCTTGCAGAAGCTGACGCGTCGAGTAGATCACCCGAAGAGCCTCCTCACCTTCGGGCGTCCATGCATGTTGGCGAATCGTGGCCTCATTATCGTCGAGGCGCCGCAGCTGAGCACGCACATATGCCAACTTCTCCGCGTGAGAGAGTAAGTTGAACTCATTCATCAGAACCTCCACCATATGGTTATGCCGCCTGATTGCATTGCATCATATGAAGGAACGATCCAAAGTAGATAGACCGAAAGTTCCTGGTTACTCCAACCAGCACCTGTCGCAGCGCCGACTAAGGTGGTTATACGATTTGATCATCCTTGACCTTGTGTCCGCCGGAACTACATCCATACAGTTCAAACGGCATGCCAGCCTTGATCTTTCGCGGCCACGGCGTGGGTGGCTGAGGTCGCCCTGGCGGATCGACTCGGCTGCGCGATCTCGACGATGACGCGCAGACCGCGGCGGGCAAGGCCACAGCCGCTGGTGCCGTGCCAGAGTCCATTTAACGGTTGCGTATGATTCGATGCTCGGCCGGGGCTCGAAGGTTCCGGCACGCCCGGACACTGGCCGACATAACCCGCCACGAAAATTGGCGGAGTCGCGGACGAACCGCTACGTTGCGACGAACGTGATCCTCAAGATCCGGACGGAGATGTGCCCACCTCGCGTTGAATAACGTGACGGACCTATCGTGAGCGAAGCAATGCCGACCGTCGAGTAACCCACCAAATCTCCGAGCTCAGAGCCTCTTTACTCGCCGCAAGCGCGTTACCTTCGACGGACTGGTTTGATCTTTTCCAGGTACTCCAGAATCGCTCCGTAGGCGGGCAAAGCAATGCGATCGAGATGTTCACGGAGGAGCGTGGCGTCTTTCTGAGACTTCGGGCAGCGGGCGACGAAGACGAATCGACCATGCGCCAGCCCGCTTGTCGGGAAGAACATGGAGGCCCGGACGCCGCCGCTCTCCGTCAGCAGCCGCATCCCTCGGTTGTAGCCGGCCACGAGCGTGCCCTCGGTCGTCGCCAGCGGCACCAGAAGTCGCCGCGCGCGTTCTCCCATGTCGGCCGGCGTGCCTTCGACCGTGCGTTGAGCCGGGTGCGCGAGTACGGCCAACTGCTTGTATCCGCAAGCCGGTGCCTCACAGGTCCATGGCTGGCCAGATCGCGGGCACGTGGAGGGATCTCGGTCACTCGGGGCGTAGCCGGTCGCACATGTCACCCCCGGATCCCCGGTGGATCACCCGCCGGGGACCTTCTGGGGGCGGGGCGAGGTCAGACGTTCAGTGAGTTCCGTTCGACGGTCTGGCGGATCTCCTCGATCTGCTTGCTGGTGACGTTGAGCGCGCCGAACTGCTTGACCGCCTGGTAGTACGTCCAAGCCAGGCCCTGGCAGGTGGCCTTGGAGATGCCGCCGTAGCCGGCGCAGACCTGCAGCAGGTCGAAGTAGAAGGCGTCGTCGACGTGTGACTTGTTCGCCGGGAACATGTTCACGGCCTTGTAATTGCGATAGCCGAAGTCGTGGCGCCGGCAGGGCATCCTGAAGTCGAAGCCGAGCGGCTGGTCGGGGCTGCTGGAGCACAGGTCGGTCGACCAATCGAAGGTGTAATCGGCCCAGGCGGTCTGATTCTGCCATGCGGCGCGCCAGTTCGACGCGCTTGTTGACGTGGGTTGAGTGAAGCTTGAAAGTACGGCGACTTTTTGTTCGAGGGTCACCGCGAGTGCGGGTAGAGTTAACCCGAACAGTGTGGTGAGGGAGAGTGCGAAGGCGATGAAGGAGCGCCTGACCATGGATGATGCCTTCCGCCGAAGAGGAACCTGCCTGGGAGAACAATGCAGGTCAGGATTCCTGGAATATAGCAGCAGGCCTTCATGAAAATTGACAGGACATTTCTCGCATAATTGCTCTTTACAACCAGATCGTCCTGTGTAAGTGGCAGAGTCAAGGGATGCGTCGAGCCGGTGCGTACCTCCACCGCCGCGGCAACGCGTAGTGTTCAGCGCCCCGGCCCCACGGACTGTCCTACGGATCGACCGCGATGCCGATCCTGGCCGCTCTCGATGACGAGTTCTATGCCGCCTGCGTGGCGGCGGCCTGATGGGCGCTATCGCAACCAGTCGACCTATATCCGCCAACTCCATGCGTCTCCGTCCTCGGATCACTCGCCACGGTGGAGGGACTCGAACGGCCGTGGAGTGATCTGCGATCTTCGCGGGCGGGGGGCCTTCGGGAAGGCGGGGTCCGGGTGTCGGGTGCGGCCCGATGTTGTCCGTACTCGGCGGCATCGGCCGACAGCGCGGCGAATGTCCGGGACAGATAGTCCGATCGAGCGGGCTTCCGTACGCGTGGGTGAGCACCCGGTCCAGGACGCCTTGCCCCGGCCGCTCGACGCGCTGGCTCACCGCCGTTTGACTCGGCACCCGAGCCTAAGGGGTGGGTCGTACGGATCTGAGGTACTGCCTGAGCGCGGATACGGCCGTTGCCTGAGGTAGGGCCGGCACCTTAGCGAATAGCGTTCATTTTGCCAAACAGAAACTACGCGAAGAAATTCGACAGGAGTCGGCGAAATGCTCAAGAATCTGCTCAAGAAAGCATCGACCGTTACTACCATCGGCGTCCTGGCTGGTGTGGGCCTGCTGGCCACCACCTCTGGAGCCCAGGCGAAGACCACCATCGGCACCATCCACGTGGATCCGGTGAGCAACCCATTCCTCGCTCTGGACGTCGTGGGTGGCGCCACCGGAGACGGCGCGCCGGTCATTGTGTGGCCTTATACCGGCGACAATCAGTGGTGGACCTTCATGCCGACCCTGGACGGTTACTGGAAGATCAAGAACGAGCACAGCGGCAAATGCCTGGCCACGGACGGCGTCGCGGGTCACCAGCTCTTCCAGTGGCGCTGCAAGGACGACCCCAAGCAGTTGTGGGACACCGACCTGATGCCGGTCACCGGCGTGGGCTGGACGATCAGGAATGTCGGCAGCGGCCTCTACCTGGACGTCCAGGGCAGCGGCGGCCAGGGCACCCCGGTCATCGGCTGGACCGGCAACGGCGGCTACAACCAGTACTGGCTGGGCAACACGCCCTACTGATCAAACAAACCGACGTGTGATGCGGCGAGGGCGTCGCGGCCCACGAAACCGGCACTGCCTGCGGCCTGCCGCTGCCGCTCTCTCGCCCTCATTGTCCTGGCCGGATCTCGAGAGTCATCGAGTACGGCCAGGACAGACTTTTGTCTGACTGAGGTTACGGGCGGGGGCGTCGCCCATGGTGAGCACCACGGTGGTGCCGGCGACCACGGTCAGCCCGGAGGTGGGTGACTGGCTGGCGTGGGCTCCTGGCCGCGGTCCAGGTCGACAGGGTGACGCCGCCCTCACCGCCATCGGCGGGAAATAGACCTATGCCTTGCTGGTGAAAGGCAAGCCCAGTGGAGGGAGGCACACAAACGCCGCCGCTCAGGCCGGTTTCTACTCGACGCCCGGATGCGGCACGTCGTTCACGGCTGACTTTCCTTTTATGGGGCGTGACATGGCGCCCTGGTAGGTCGTGTTGGACTCGCCGGTGGCCACTACGTGGATCGCCCGGTGGAGGCACTGGGCGAATTCGGGGCCTGACCAGTCGTCACCGGCCCACCACAGTGCAATCTGCGCCATCAGCTGGAGGTTGTCGCCACTCTCGCTCCCGCTCACGATCGTCACGATGTAATACACGTCGTCATGGCGCTGGTCGTAACTTTCGAACTCGGCCGTCCACGAGCGCTGCGCGTCGATCTCCGTCGGCGATGTGAACTCCGGAAACGAGAATCCCATGATGTCCATGATCGTACGTTGGGCCCTGCGACCATGGACGAGCTCACGGGGCCTGCTCCGCGATGGCAGCGCCCAGAGCCCTCCGCTCCGATCGCGGGGTGACCGTTGGCGGGAGTCGGCCGAATCCTTTCATTCGTCGTCGGCATCCTCTGAGGTCGTCGATCTTCGCTGGTCGCGGGTGAGCCGCCGGCCTTCTTGTCCTTGGTGACATTGATGATCGTCGCGTGTACGTGGAGTGAACCTACGAGTGTGCTCCGGCGTCAGATAGTCGACCTAGCCGCGAGCGTTGAGGAACATGACCGATACCGCATTCCATTCCGCTGACCTGCCTCGGGTCGGTTCATACCTGGTAAAACGCCTGATCGGTCACGGCGGCCAGGGCGATGTTTATGAGGCGTACAGCCCGGAAGGGCAACGAGTCGCAATCAAGCTGTGGCGCAGCGATGACGGACTGGGCCAAATGGATCGCGAGATCGCGGCCATTCGTGAGGTGCCGGCTTTCTGCACCGCTCGATTGATCGAGGCGGTGCTGGATGGGCCGCGACCCTACCTGGTCAGCGAATACGTGGATGGTCCAAATCTGCGGAAATGGGTGATCGAGCAGCCGCTGGGCGAGGCAGATGTAGCGCGGCTGGCCGTCGGGCTGGCTACGGCACTGGCCGCCATCCATGGAGTCGGGGTGATCCACCGGGATCTGAAACCGGACAATGTACTGATCGGCCACGACGGTCCTAGGGTCATCGATTTCGGGATCGCCAGGACTGCGGACATGCCGGTGACGACTATGAGCGGGGTCAAGGGCACGCCCGCTTACATGGCGCCTGAGGTGATCTCGGGCGGCAGAGCAGGGCCGGCTGCGGACGTTTTCGCCTGGGGCGTAGTGGTGCTGTTCGCCGCATCGGGCACCGACCCTTTCCTGGCTGTGACTGCTCCCGCCACGATGCGCAACGTGCTGGCAGGTGGCCCAAACCTGGCGGCTCTTCCGGCATCTCTCAGGAAGCTGGTGGCCGCCGCGCTGGCTCGGGATCCTCTTCAGCGACCGAGCGCGGAGGCCTTGCTGCTCGCCATGCTCAGCGGCGACGAGCACCTTGGTATTGCCAGGCTGATGGTCGAGGGGAGCAGGCGAGCTACCGCAATGGCCGTGCCGGCGACGCGCGACCCGGACCTGAATGCGCAGGCGGAGGAATTGTTCGCCAGGCTCGCCGTGGATGAACAGGCGCTGGTGCCCGGGCTGTTCCTGCGGCTGGTCGCGGTCGCCGAATCTGGGGATCTGCAGCCGCGGCGTGCCGGTTGGGCGGAGCTTCCGGAGGATGTCGGCTCGGTTATGGAAGCGTTCCGCATCCTGATCGGCGCCGATGATCGACAGGTCTGGTTGTCCCAGCCTGCTCTGCTCTACGCCTGGGGGCGGTTGCGGGGGTGGGTGCGGGCCAATCGAAAGGGACTGCCGCAGGTGCGGAACCTTTGGGAGGCCGCCGCCCGGTGGGAGTCTGCTGGTCGCAAGGCGGGTGACCTGCTGCAGGAGAATCGGCTCGCCGAGGCCCGGCATTGGGCGGAGCACGATCGCCGCGACATCATGCTCAACTCTCTTGAGAGTGGTTTCCTCGGTGCTTGTGTGTCCGCTGAACGACGGCGGCAACGGTGGCGGCGGGCGCTTAACGGCATACTGGCCACCCTGCTGGTGGTGGCATCGATCGCGGCGGGCATCGCCGCGTATCAGTGGCGTGTAGCCGATGCGCGCAATACCACCATCGGCGAGCAGCGGGACCATGCGGAAGCGTTGCGGGTGGCCGCGCTAGCGGATTCGCTTCGCGTGACCGAGCCCGAGCGGGCGATGCTCCTGAGTTTGGCGGCCTGGCGGCTCAATCCCGTGCCTGTTACTCGGGCTGCCTTGACCGCCGCTCTCGTTCAGCCGCAGATAGCCGCTTTTCAGGATCCGGCCACGGCGTCGGACACCATCCGGCGGATCACGCCCGATGGGCGCACGCTGGTCAGCGTCGGCGACGGCTCCGCGCGTGTCTATGACGTACGGAATGGCAGACGCGTTGGCGGAATTGACGACCTGGGCATGGGCGGCGAGCGTTTGATCGATGTCGCCGTCAGCCCGCTGGGGCGTCGACTCGTCGTGGTCACCAACCATTCCGTCCGGTTCTATGACCTGGCGGCTCGACGCGAGGTCAGGCGGTTCACCTTGTCCTTCGAAGCCAGTCGGAGTGATGACTTCGCTGTGGTCGAGCCGTTGTTCGGCTCTCTCGAGCGGTATGCGCTGATCAGGATGTACACCTCGGAGATTTGGGATCTTGACACCGGAATCAGGATTCCGATGCCGCGGGGAGATGCGTCGCTCGCCGGAGGAATGGGGGTCGTGGGGTTGGCCGGCCAGAAGGCGGTGGAGCTTGAAGGCAATGGCGTGGTCGACTTCTGGCCGCTTCCTCATGGACGACCAGTTCTCCGTACGCGTCTGTGTGATCCGTGCGATGACCCAACGGTCGACATGAGCCTCGATGGCCGCCTGATCGCGGCCAAGACGTCTACCGATCTCACCATCATCAACGCGCGCACCAGTGAAGTGATCTCCAGAGTTCTCGACGGATGGAACGCCGGCGATGTGACCTTCAGCGCGGACGGCAAGCTACTGGCCTCGACCTCCGCCACCACGTTGCAGGTGGTCCGGATAGCGGATGGCAAGATCCTTGTGACGGCATCGATCGCCACTGGCACCACCGGCGTCGCCTTTGACCCGCACGAACCGATCCTGCGCTATGTCGCCGACGATCGGGTGGTGACGCTGGACCTCACCGGGCTGCCGATTACGCCGCGTAAGGACATGGCCGCTGTCACCCTTGCGCCAGGTGGCCGTCTGGTGGCCGTCCAGCAGCCGGGCTCACCCGTCATGGCACTCCGGGATCCGTGGACCGGGCGCTTGGCCAGTGGACAGCGCAATGTCGGCGTGATGGACGATCTTGGTTTTGGGGGTGCTGCGGTGTTCAGCCCGGACGGTCGGTTGTTCGCGGTCACCAGAGGCAACGGAACCAAGATTGCGATCTTTAATGTGGCAACGTGGGCGCCGATTGCCGTGATCACCCCAGCGAGCAGTCCGCCCCGTCTCGGGTGGTCGGCAGCTCCAGCGAATCTCGCGTTCAGCCATGATGGGTCGAAGCTGGCGTTCACCTTGGTCAGGAATGACGGCGATCGCGGCGACGAACTCACTCAGGTATGGCAGTGGCGTGCGGCGCGGCTTCTGTGGTCGAAGGACATCGGAACAGTGTCAGAGCTGGCCTTCGCGCCCGATGACCAGATGCTTGCGGTCGCCGGCGGCGAAAACCGGCTCCGGGATACTGCGACCGGCGCGCCGCGTGGTCGGCCGTACGGCGGATCCGCGGAAGGCCGTTTCTTGTCCAACGCGTTCTACGCTCCAGACGGGAATCTGGTGACCTTCGACGCCGATGGCCGCCTGGCACGCTGGGATCCGATCACTCAGCAGCGGCTCGGACCTGCTCTCGAGACGGGGATCAGCGCCAGAGTTGTGGGCACGCTGCTTACGATGTCCCCGGACAACATCGCAGCAGTGGCATCAACCGACGGGCAGATCACTCTTTTCGACATGGTCGCCGGAATTCGGCTGGGCACTCTCGCAGGTGTTGAGGGCGAAGGCGTCGCCGGGCTCATTTTTGCTGAGGACGGCGCCACACTGATCTCGGTAGACAAAGCGGGTCATGCCCGGAGGCAGAACATCAATCCGGACGTGATGGCGGCAGCCCTATGCGCGAGGATCGGACGCGGCATGACGCCAGCCGAATGGCGGGCCGACCTTGGCGACGTGCCTTACAGAGAACTCCGCTGCGTTCCCCGCTAGTGCGGTGCGCCGGGTCGCGACGACGACACTGCTCGGCTGGGGATTTCCCTGGCGGCGTACTCAATCTGATCAGGCCTGACGTCATCGAGGGACCTTCGTCTCTCCTGCCGGCGGCGCGAGGCCGACGAGCTTGGCGAGGAATCGGTCGGCTTGCTCGGGGAAGGGCGGCCAGGGCAGGTCGGGCTCATTGATCCGCAGAGACAGCATGCCGATGATGGCCGTACGGAGATCGAGTGCGACGGTGGCGGCGTCTCCTGGCGGGGCGACCCCGGCGTCCATGCAGCGCTGCACCGCAGCGGTGGTGCGCGTGAACAGGACCTCCTTGAAGGGCATGCCGACCTTGCTCTCGTGCATCACCTTGTAGATGCCGGGATGCTCCTGCACCCAGGCCGCCTGCGCCAGGATCCGTGCGCGCAGGCCGAGAGCGGGGTCGTGATGTGCGGCCTCGGCCGCATCCACAGCCTCGAGCATCTCCGCATGGCAGCGCTGCATGGTCGCCGCGACGAGCGCGTCACGATCTGGAAAGTACAGGTAGACAGAGGTGGGGGAGATCGACACCGCGCGTGCGACCGCGCGCAGCGACAAGGCCTCGTCGTCGGCCAGGTCGCCGAGCATCTGCACGGCGGCGGAAATGATCTCCTCCCGCAGCCGCTCGCCCTGCCCGCGCGCGTTGGGGCGGCGAGGGCCGGCAGAAAGACCTGCCGAGGTGGTGTCGTCCATCGCCCGATCATTCTAGCTTCGCGTCCTTGTACGGTCGCTGACGCTAGCGATACGCTTGTTCATGCAAGGACGGTTGTCCACATAACTCAAGGAGATCGCAATGCCGCTAACGCTCCAAGAGGCCCAGACAGTCATCACCGGCGCACACGACCGCGCCGCCGAGATAGGTGCGCTGATCACGGTCGCGGTCGTCGACGAAGGCGGACACCTGCAGGCCCTCGGCCGCATGAGCGGCGCAGCGCCGCTCTCGGCCCAGATCGCCGAGACCAAAGCGGCCAGCGTCGCCCTCTTCCGCCGCGACGGCGCCGCACTGCGCCAGATGCAGGAGGCCTCGCCCGGCTTCTTCGCCCAGCTGGATCGGGTCATGCGGGTGCCCATCCTGGCGGGCGCCGGCGCGGCGCTCATCCTGCGGGGGGACACCGTCATCGGCGCGCTGGCGGTAAGCGGCGGAATGGCGCCTGGGCAAGACGACGAATGCGCAGAAGCCGGGCTTACCGTTCTCGCTCCCTAAATGCATCTCCTCAAATGCTGCTGTTGTGGCCTGGGATCTGTGACTTTCCGCCGACAAGCGGGGCGACGTCAGCGACGGTCTTCGAGGTGGCCGATCTGAAGGCGCCGACGAGCAACCCGGCGATCGGGCCGAGGAACAGGCCGATCTGATATTTCCCGGCCGTGTCGCCCATGGTCATCTGGATCTCGTACGGCGTGCCGTGCGGCACGAACGGGCTCGGATTGGCCCAGATCAGGTCGACGTGCCGCGGAAGGAAGAGCATCGTCGTCACAGTGAGGACGGCCGTCAGCGGCGCGGCGGTGAGACCCGTCCAGAGGCCCGCCACGATGCCTCCCCGGGCCCCGGCGGCCAGGAGTCCGGCCGGCACGAGGATCAGGGCGAGGACGTACACGGCCTGGAGCCACGGGTTGCCCAGCTGCAGTGGATTGCCCAGAGGCATCAACGAATAGCAGGCCAGCGCGCAGAGCACGCCGAAGACCGTCGCACGGGCGAGGGTCGCGGGAGGTGGCGCCAGGCGGCGCGAGGTCATCGTGAGTATGGCCGTGGCGTAACCGCCGAACAGCATGAGCACGATGACGACCCCGGCGATCGCCTGGCTGCGGACCTCGGCGTCATGGTTCGCCTGGTCGAAGGCCTTGAAGTGGTCGAACCGGCTGCCCGCGAAGCGCGATACCGCCACGACGACCGCGAGCACGCCGTACACGGTCAGATATCCGCCGATCCGCACGAGCCGGGCGGTGCGGTTCGGCGCGACCGGCCCGAGAAGGGGGCGGGCGATCCACGGCGCCGCGGCGAGCAGCGCGACCACCGCGACCATCGAGGCTCGGTTGACCGGGGCGGCGACGTTCTCGCTGCCGGGGTGCCAGTCAAGCCACACCAGCAGCCCACCGGTCGCCAGCGCGATGAGCGAACCGCCGACCTGGACGGCTCCAGGCGGCTCGGCCCCGGCCGCCCGCAGCAGGCGTGCCGTCCAGCCGACGAGGGCCTGACCTGCGATCATCCGTAGCCCGCCGAGCAGCCAGCGCACCCGCGGCCACCCCTCGGGCACGCTGGCGGCCTCGGCCAGCAGCGCGCTTCCCCACCCTCGCCGATCGGGTGGCAGCAGCCGTACGGCCCGGCGCAGCGCCGCGGTAAGGACTTTCATCGTCCACCTTCCGGGGTCACCCGTGTGAATCGCGACGACGCCTGGGCCGCTGGTCGGATCGATTGTCCGAGCGACTGGAGGGTCGATGGTCGGGTCGAGGTTGGGGAAGCCGCGATCGCCGCGTCCGCGGCCGCGACGCCCTCGGCGGTGAGCCGGTAGAGGTGACGCGCCGGTCGACCTGTCGGCGGCGCCTCCTCCCAGCGTGCCTCCAGCAGCCCACGGTCGGCGAGCCGGATCAGGATCGGGTAGAGCGTGCCCGACTTGAGCCCCGTGTCCTTGGCGATGTCATAGCCGTGCCGCCACTCGGCACCCGCCGTACGCAGTGCTGTGAACACCGCGAGGGTCTGCGCCGAAGGCCGTGATCGTCTCGTCACGCGCCAAACTCTACATAGGTAGAGCTGTCGCGTCCACTGCCCCGGACCGTCGTGCAGTGCGCGCCGTGGCGTCGGTCCCTTGGTGTGCCGGGTCGTGACACCGGGTGGAACACCTTCGTTCGTACAGCGGAATTCCCGGGATATCGAAAAGGGACGGGCGACACATGAGCAGGAAACGCGTCCTACAGGCCGGAATAATGGCGGGGCTGCTCGCAGTAATCACGCTTGGTGCCGTCGGTGCCGCTGAGGCGAAGCCGTCGTCAGGTCGTGCCGGCACCGAAGCCACCTGCTCCGACTTCGGCTGCAATGACAACCACAACCAGGTGCTGTTGTAGCGGAATCGGTTCGGACGCCCAGCGCAGCGGCACCGCAGCCGGAACGCAGCGGGAATCGCAACAATAGGAACCGGCGGAGCAACATGAACTAGAAGGGGGAGAAATGAAGGGTCGGAACAGAAAGATGCGCATCGCGGTGGGCCTATTCATCGCCGCTGTGCTGTCGGCCGCGGTCACGTCGCACGGAACGGTCGCATCAAGCGCGTTCAAAAAGAAGTCCGATACCGACAACGCCGTCATCGGCAAGATCTGAGCGCGTGATCTTCAACGTCGTGCGGCGCGGATGCCCGTCCGTCGCTCAGGTGGGGACGAGGTGCCGATATGAATCGGTGGGCAGCGGGGGCGAATGTGCGTGCAGCTCGAGACGCGACGGCCGTCGGGCTCTGGGTGCGCGGTCGTGTCACGAAGGCGCGGGCACTGCGGGTGGCCGGTGACTACCGTCAGGCGGCTGCCCGCCTGCGTGAGGCCATCGCCCAGGCCGAGATAGCGCTCGGCTCCGATGCCATGGATCTTGTGCTGCCGCTCAACGAACTCGGGATGGTCGGCAAGTTGTCTGAAGCGCGGGCCATCCTCATCCGAGTCCTGGCCGTGTATGCGCGCGACGGCGCGCGCCTCGAGGGCGAGGTCGCCGTGACCCTGCACAATCTTGGCGGCGTCGACTTTCGTGAGGGACGTTTCGCCGGCGCCGCGGGCAACCTGGGCCGTGCCGCGGCCATCAAGCGTACGGTCCTCGGCCGCCGGCACCCGGATCTCGCGATCACCCTGTACAACCTCGCCTGCTGTCAACGGCGACTCGGGCGGGTGGGGGCCGCGCGGCGCAATCTCCGGCGGGTGATCCGGATCCTGTCGCCCGCGGTCGCGCCAGATCATCCGACGCTGGTGGCCTGCCGGCGCATGCTCGTACAAAGAAGGATCGCGTCATGGGCTGCCGACATGAGGCACGCCGGCCGCGGCGCCGCCATCTGGCTACGGGCCGCGGTCGTGCTCACGTGTGTGGCCTGGGGTGCCGCTGGTCGCATGCCGGCCCTCCCGGCATGGTCAGCGGATCCGCACGCGGTCGCCCAGGTGTCGATCCCGACAGTCGGCGGGGCGGAGCAGGTCGCGAGCATATGCGCAGCCGAAGGGTGCCCCGGCAACAGCAACCAGGTCCTCTGCTCCCTCCTCGACCTCGACCTCTGAGTCCAGCGCCAGGGCCGTTGACCGATCGCTATTCTGGGGTGATCCCGGTTGGTCATTCGTAGGGCAGATGTCGGCCCTCGGGGGAGGATTCGATGCCGAGCAATCCTGGGCGTACCACGCTGGCCGCCGTGGCCGCCGTTGCGGGTGTGTCCGTGGCCACGGTGTCGAAGGTGGTCAACGGCCGTCCCGACGTCGCACCGGGCACGCGTTCGATGGTGCAGTCTCTGTTGCAGAAACAGGGCTACGTGCCGCCCTCCTTACGCCGGGACAGAGCCCCGCGGACGGGAACGGTCGAGATGTGGGTGCCTGATCTGTCCGCTTACTCCGGCGAAGTCATAAGAGGGACGGTCGAGGCCGGCGCCGAGTTGGGCGTCGCGGTCGTGGTCACCTATCCGATGGACACGGGCGGCGAAGGCGTTTCCTGGGCTCGCGGCCTGGTCGCCACCGGGCGTCGCGCGATAATCACCCTCACCTATGTGCCGACCTCGACTCGGCTCGTCGCGCTGTCCAAGGCCCGGCTCCCGGTGGTCGTCATCGATCCGTTGAATCTGCCGGACACTCTCGTGACCAGCGTGGGATCCACCAACTTCGCCGGTGGTCTGGCCGCCACCCAGCACCTGCTCGGCCTCGGCCATCGCCGCATCGCCTATCTCGGCGGCCCCGCGACGTCGACCACCAATCAGGCACGTATGCATGGCTACCGCGCCGCCATGGAGGCCGCGGGCGTGTCCGTGCCCACCGAATATGTGCGCACTCCGGGCTTTTGCTATCCCGACGGAATGCGAGAGGCAGCCGCTCTGCTCGACATGAGCCTCGCGCCAACGGCCATCTTCGCCGCCAGCGAGGAGAACGCCATGGGCGCCATACAGGCCGCCAGGGCCCGCGGCCTGCGCATTCCCGAAGACCTCAGCGTCGTCGGCTTCGACGACACCGAGATCTCCACCATGACCTCGCCGCAGCTGACCACCGTGCGCCAGCCACTGCGCGAGATGGGCGCCGTCGCCCTGCGAACCGCGCTGCGCCGGGCCGCCGGCGAGAAAATCGAATCCAGCCACATCGAACTCGCCACCGAACTTGTCGTACGCGGTTCGACCCTCGCGGCCTACTGGCCTTAGCAGTCCGATCGTTTTCGCGGATCAGCGCCACGACCCGCGTAACTGATGTCGCTGCCGATGCCCGATCGCCTGCATGCCTCCGGGACACATCGCGTCCCACACCAGCCGGTCGGGGAGCCGTGAGGGCTCTGGGATGTGACCCGTCGCACGTAGGGAGGGGACGTCTGCGGGGTTCATCAATGGGCCGGCGCAGATCCCGTAGACGCGAAGATCCCAATTGGCGTCCGTGCCGGTCTCGTCCTCGAAGGCGGTGATGACGGCACGACCGAGTCTGTCGACGTTGAGCCTGCTCAACATCATCTCTCCTTCAGCACCCTCGATGAGGCCACCTAAGCCGAGAAGCCGCTTGACGTCCGGGCAGGCGACGTACACCGCCTTGCCTGGTAGGGAGTCGTAGCCGGTCGCCGCGGTCATCCGCTCCAGCCCTGAAGGGGCATCGGCGCACACCGCGACCGCGTGGATATTCCAGTTGCGCGGGGTTCCGGCTTCGTCCTCGAAGGCGAAGGCGGTGACCGAGGTCAACGCCACGTCGACGTAGATCTATCTCTCGGACGCCCTCAACACGGCGGGACGGCTGAACGACGCGGCCCGGGTTGCACGAGACGGGCTCGCACTCGCCCGCCAACTCGGCATCGAGCGCGGGGTCGGCAACGTGCTCGCCGTCAACGCGGCAGAAGCGCTGCTGGGTGCGGGCGACTGGGCGGGCGCAGAGGACGTGCTGACGACCGCGTTGCGCTGGGGCGGCTTGTTCTGGCGCATGCATCTACATTGCAGGATGGCGCAGCTCGCATGGCCGGCACAGATGACGGCGACGGCAAGGAGAGAGTGGACCGGGACGACGACGGCTCGCAGCCTGCCCAGCAAAGCGCGGCGAGCGCGGGCTTTCGGCGTGTCAGCGCGGCCTGCGCCGTGCTGCTGGTGGTCGCCTAACTCGCCTATCTGGCAACGATCCCCTTCGGGCTGGTGGATGGTGCGAATCGGCTGGAGATCCCCTATGTCAGGGCACGGATCTTCGCCTTCACCGAGCGGATGCGTGGGCCTTATGGACCAGGTCGCCGTCGGCGTCCTGACCCGGAGACCTCCGATCTGCGGTCGACCGGCCGACTGTCGCACGTCGCCTGCGAGTGGTGGTGCCCGCTCGCCAGCACACCGGCTCAGTCGGCCAGGCCCAGCGTCAGGCGGGACCACTCGCCCGAGGGCGCTCTCCTGGGTAATCGGTTGCGGTGATGAACCCTTCCAGGATCGCCTGTTTCCCATGCGGCGCCAGCGGCGTTTGCTAAGGGTGCACGAGTATCACAGTCGGTATTCACACTCCCGCGAATGACCGGGCTGCTG
>JAGFNW010000019.1 GCA_017592665.1 Streptosporangiaceae bacterium NEAU-GS5
GCGCTTCTACGGCAACCAGACCCAGGCCGAGATCGCCGCCGAGTTCGACATCTCCCAGATGCACGTCTCGCGCATCCTCCGCAAAGTGCTCGATCAGCTCCGCACGGAGTTGCTCGTGGCAGGATGATCTCGCAGGGCCTCGAGGCTGTCGGCATGTCGCCGCGGACCGGGGACGACATGGCTGCGCGGATCCTGCGGGGTGTCGACCTCGTCGCGGACGAGCTCGTCGAGGGCGGCCGAGGGCGGCAGGCCGCGCGCCTTGCAGGCGCGCAGCTTGATCATCCATGGGTAGTAGCCGCTGTGCGCCTCATGGCCGACGTCGGGACGTGCCTGCCAGCCCGCGACGTCGTCCTCGTCGTTGGCGTAGATGTAGGCGATGACGACGCCCGACTGGTTGGCGATCGCGATGTACTGGACCGGCCCGCTGGTGATCCCCCGATAGCTCGGAGGGCCGGAGACCTCGCGCAACTGCAGGTCTTCGGTCAGGTAACCGGGCGGGTCCGTGTTCATCTCGACGAACGCTACACCTCTTCCAAAGAGCCGGGGTCAGCGGCGGAGGGCCGTCTCGTGGTCCATGTGGGAGAGCTTCTCCGGGTTGCGTACGGCGTAGAGACCGGTGACGAGGCCGTCGTCGATGCGCATCGCGAGGACGGTGTCGATCTCGCCGCCGAACCGGACGATCAGCGCCGGATAGCCGTTGACCTGCGCCGGTTGCAGCGACGCCGCGGCGGCGAGCCGGCTCAGGCCGACCGCCAGCAGGCGGGCCACCCGGTCGGCCCCGACGACGGGCGACAGCACGGCCTGTACGACGCCGCCGCCGTCGCCGAGGAAGACGACGTCCGGCGCGAGCAGATCGAACAGGTCCTGCATGTCACCCGTCTCGACCGCACGCTGGAACGCCGCGAGCGCGCCGCGGGTCTCGGCCGCGGAGACGACCCCGCGCGGCCGGCGTGCCGCGACGTGTCCCCGGGCCCGGTGCGCGATCTGGCGTACGGCGGCCGGGGTCTTGCCGACGGCGCCGGCGATCTCCTCGTAGTCCAGCTCGAACACCTCGCGCAGCACGAACACGGCCCGTTCGGTCGGCGTGAGCGTCTCCAGTACGAGCAGCATCGCCATCGAGACGCTGTCGGCCAGTTCGACGTCCTCGGCCACGTCCGGCGCGGTCAGCAGCGGCTCGGGCAGCCAGGGCCCGATGTAGGCCTCCTTGCGCCGCCGGAGCGTGCGCAGCCGGGTCAGCGCCTGGCGGGTGGTGATCTGGACCAGATACGCGCGCTGATCGCGGACCGTGCCGAGATCGACGCCCGCCCACTTCAGCCAGGTCTCCTGCAGGACGTCCTCGGCGTCGGCGGCCGAGCCGAGCATCTCGTAGGCGACGGTGAACAGCAGGTTGCGGTGGGCGACGAAGGTCTCGGTAGCGCGGTCCATACGCACAAGACGCCCGTCCTCTCAAATTCGTGACACCCCGTCTGTCACAGGATCGGGGGCGGCCGGCATCTCCATGGGTGTCAGCACGACACCGAGTGAGAACGAGTGAGGACGACATCATGGACATCCGGTTCAACATGTTCGACAACGAGGTCGGCGCCAGGTTCGCCAAGCGGTTCGCCAACGCCGGCCTGATGATCGTGCAGTCATCGCTGCCCAAGGCCACCCAGGAGCTGGTGTCGCTCCGCGCCAGCCAGATCAACGGCTGCGGCTGGTGCGCCGACATGCACACCAAGGAGGCCGCTGCGGCCGGGGAGACCGCGGTCCGGCTGGCTCTGGTCGCCACCTGGCGTGAGGCCACCGTGTTCACCGAGGCCGAGCAGGCCGCGCTGGCCATGGCCGAGGAGGGCACCCGGCTCGCCGACGCCTACCAGGGCGTGTCCGACGAGACCTGGGCTCAGGTGCGCAAGCACTACGACGACGACCAGGTCGCCGCGCTGGTCTGCCTGATCGCGCTGATCAACGCGGCCAACCGGCTCGCCGTGATCGTGCATCAGAAGGGCGGCTCGTACGAGGCCGGCATGTTCACCGGCATCGTGAGCTGATCGGCACCCGTCGGCCGGCCCGGCTCGGAATCGGCTCCGGGCCGGGCCGCGGCGTGTCGGGCCCGGGATCGGTCATGGACCGCCGGCCAAGACGGCGGCGCTAGTCCTTCAGGAAGTCGAGCAGGGCCGGGTTCACCTTGTCGTGGTGTGTCCAGCCGATGTTGTGCGGCCCGTCTTCGACGGGGATCAGCTTGGCGTCCTTGAGCAGGGACGGCAGCCGTTCCGCGGTGTTCGGGAAGGGCAGGATCCGGTCGGCGGTGCCGTGCATGATGAGCATCGGCACGTCGATGTTGGGCAGATCGTCCCGGAAGTCGGTCAGCCAGCTGTCGACGCAGACGTACGTGGCGTACGCGGACGCGGCGGCGGCCACGTTGAAACTGGCCTGCCAGGCACGGTCGCTGATCCGGGTGCCGCCGAGCACGTCGACGTTATAGAAGTCGTTGAGGAAGCTTTCCAGATACTTGTAGCGGTCTTTGATGATCGCGGATTTGATGTCCTCGAACACCTGGCCGTCGACCCCTTCGGGATTGTCGTCGGTCTTGAGCAGGAACGGTGGTATCGCGCCCAGCAGGACCGCCTTCCGGATCCGTTCGGACCCATATTGGCCGAGGTAGCGGGTGACCTCGCCGGTGCCCATGGAGAAGCCCACGAGGAACGCGTCCCGGACGTCCAGGTGCTCGATGAGCGCGTTGAGATCGGCGGCGAACGTGTCGTAGTCGTATCCGATGGTCGGCTGGCTCGACTGCCCGAATCCGCGCCGGTCGTACGTGATGACCTGATAACCGGCGTCGAGCAGAACCGGGACCTGGCGCTCCCATGAGTGGCCGTCGAGCGGGTAGCCGTGGATGAGCACGACCGGCTGCCCGTTCCCGTGGTCCTCGTAGTACAAGTTGATGCCGGCGCCGTTCTCGCTGCCGACGGTGACGAAGGACATGACCCCCCCAGTGTCCTGACCTGCGTTTCCGCACTCCACACTACGGACAATGCGCCCATACCGGAAATATCATTCGAAACGCTGACAGGGTGCTGGCCACCTTGCGCCCGTGCCGGGAGATTCATGGAATACCAGGCATGGGTGGGTTCTGGAGAGGCCGGCAACAAGCGGCGGAAGGCCCGGACGACTGGCTGCGCCGGGGGACGGAGGCCTTTCACCGGTATTCCGCCACCCGGGATCCGGCCGCGCTCGGCGTCACCATCGAGATGTTCCGCCGCGTCCTCGACATCCTGCCGCCGCGGCACGTCCACCATGCGGCCGTGGCGGCCAACCTCATCGTCGCGTTGCGCGCGAGATTCGATCACACGGGCGATCTGGAGGCGCTGCGTGAGGCGGCGCGTACGGCACGCGGCGCGCTGACGGCGATCACGGCACGCGGCGGGATCCCGGCGACCGGCAGCCAGACGGACATCGAACGGCTCGCCCTTCTGACCCACCTCGGTCTGACGCAGCAGGCCCTGTTCACGCAGTCGGGAGACCTGAGCCTGCTCGATGACGCCGTCCGGCAGTTTCGGCTGGCCTTGACCGTAGTGCCACCCGGCCATCCCGAATCCGCCGCGTTCCTGGCCAATCTCGGAGACGCGCTGATGCTCGTCTCCGGCGCGACCGGTGACGTGGACGCGCTGCGCGAGGCCGTCGAGGTCTACCGGAAGGCGGTGACGGCGGCGCCGCCCAGCCATCGCGACCATGCCGCGATCACCAACCTGCTCGGGCTCGGGCTGCGTGACCTGGCCAAGATGACGGGCGATGCCGATGCGGCGCGGGAGGCCGTGCGGGTGCTCCGGATCGCGATAGCGGCCAGTCCGGTCCATGACCCGGCTCGCGCCGCATATCTCGGCAATCTCTCGGGCGCGTTAGTGATCGTGTTCGGGCAGGACGGCGATCCGGTGGCGCTGCGTGAGGCGGTGGACGCCGGCCGCCAGGGGGTGAGGGACGCGCCGCGCGATCATCCGAACCGTACGGTCAACCTGAACACCCTTGGGGCCGCTCTCCAGGTCATGGCCCGTCTGACGGCCGACCTCGACGCCATCCGCGAGGCCATCCGGGCCTATCGATCGTCGCTGACCTTGCTCCCCCCCGCCCACCCCGACCTTCCCCGCTACCTGACGAACCTGGCCAGTGCGCTGCAGGACGAGTTCGAGTGGACCGGAGATCTGGCTCTCCAGCGCGAAGCGGTCACCCTGTTCAAATCGGCGGCCCAGGCCTCACCGGCCGGACGGCCCGACCATGCCACGATCCTGAGCCATCTCAGCGACGGGCTCCGCGCGCTGGCCATGCGCACGGGCGACCTGGCCGACCTCGAGACCGCCGTGCGGCTCGGACGTGCGGCGATCGCGGAGACCTCCCCTGATCACCCGGACCAGCGGCACCATCTGACGACCCTGGCCCACGCCCTCCTCTGCTGGTTCGACCGGTCGGGCGACGCCGGCGCCCTGACCGAGGCGGTGGCGCTGTCCCGGTCGGCGCTCGCGACCACGCCCGCCGACCGGCCCGAACACTTCATGCTCACGGCCAACCTCGGAAACGCGCTCCGGCATCTGGCCGAACGCACGGCCGACCTGGATCTGCTCCGGGAGGCCGTACGGCTGGAGCGCGAAGCCGTCGCGGCCGCGCCACCCGGCCAGGCCGACGGCGCGCACGCGCGGAGCAATCTGGTGCTGGTCCTTCAGTCGCTGGCCGAGATGACCGGAGACCTGACGGTGGCCGAGGAGGCGGTGCGGCTCGCGCGCGAGGCGGTCGCGGCCGGTCCGCCCGGCCATGCCCGGCATGCGGGAGACCTGGAAAGCCTGGCGATCGGCCTCAGCATCCTCGCCGAACGGACGGGCGGCCTCGACGCGCTACGCGAAGCCGCAGAGGTAGGGCGCCGGATGCTGGTCGTCCTGCCCGCCGACGACGCGGACCGCCCGGCGTCGCTGCACCGTTTCGCGCACATCCTGCGCCTGCTCGCGAGCCGTACGGGAGAGCTCGGCCTGTTCCGCGAGGCGGTCGCGGCGGGCAGGGAGGCGGCGAGGGCCATCTCGCCGGGGCATCACAGGTTCGCCGATCACGAGGCCCTGCTCGGCGTTCTGCTGATGGCGCTCGGCGAGCGCACGGGTGATGTGGCGCCGATCCGCGAGGGCGCCGAGCACGCCCGAGCCGCCGTGGAGGCCTGTCCACCCGGCGATCCGAACCGCGGGAGGCATCTGGGCAACCTCGGGGTGGTGCTCCAGACCCTCGCCGAGCGCACGTGGGAGTGGGCGCCCCTGGAAGGGTCGGTGCGCGCCGCGAGGGAGGCGGTCGCGGCCATCGCGCCCGACCGGCCCGCGCACGCGTTCGCGCTGGACGCCCTGGCCAACGCGTTGCGTACCATGTTCGAGCAGACCGGCGACCTGGACACCTTGCGTGAGGCGGTGCAGGCCGGCCGGGACGCCGTCGCCGCCATGCCGGCCGATCATCCGGTGCGCGCCGCGGCGCTGACCAACCTCGCGAACGCGCTGCGCTTGCTGTACGAGTGGACCGGCGACCTGGACACTCTGCGTGAATCAGCCCAAGCCGGCCGGGACGCCATCGCCACCCTGACGCCCGACAATCCCAGCCGGGCCGTGACCCTGGCCAATCTGGGAATCTCGCTGCGCCTGCTCGCCGAGCGGACCGAGGACCCGGCGCTCCTGGACGAATCCGCTCAAGCCGCCCTGGACGCGGTGCGGCTCACACCAGCCGACCATCCACGCCGCGCGCCCACCCTGACCAACCTCGGCAACACCCTTCAGATCATCTTCACGCTCACCGGCGACCGCTCCCTGCTGGAGGCGGCGGTCGAATACGGCCGCGAGGCGGTCGCGGCCACCGAACCCGGCCACCCCACACGGGGCATCTGCCTCGACAACCTCGGCATCGCGCTCCGGCTCCTGTACGAGGAGACGGGCGACCAGGCGCCGCTGCGCGAATCGGTCGGCATCCGGCGGGAGGCCGCGGCGCTCATTCCCGCCGACCACCCGATGCGGATCGGCACCCTGCTCAATCTCGTGAACGCCCTGCGCATGCTGCATAAGCGGACCGGGGAACCGGAGCTCGCCGCCGAGGCGCGGCTGCTGCTGGCCGAATGCGCCTCGGCGCCGGGCCCGGCCGCGTTGCGGCTCCCCGCCCACCGCGCCCGAGGTCAGATGGCGATGGAGGCGGCCGATCCGGAAGGGGCGCTGGCGGCGTACGAGGACGCGGTCGCGCTGCTGCCCCAACTGGCCTCGCGCGCACTGACGCGTCCGGATCGCGAGCGCCGGCTCGCCGACGTCGCAGGGCTCGCGGCCGAGACCGCGACCGCCGCCATCCGGGCCGGGCGGCCGGAACACGCGGTCGAACTCCTGGAACTGACCCGGGGCGTACTGCTCGCCGAGACCATGGACGCGCGCGACGACCTCAGCGAGCTCGCCGCCGGCGCCCCCGGCCTCGCCGCCGAGTTCGTGCGGATCCGCGACGCGCTGAACACCGTCGACCAGGCCGCACTCGAACCGGGGCGGGACCGCGAATGGTCCTGGGCCACGCTGGAGACCGCACGCCGGATGGCCGAGCGGCGTGCCGGGCTGACGACGCGCTGGGACGACCTGCTGCGCGAGATCCGCCGGACTCCCGGGTTCGCGGGCTTCCTGCTGCCGCCGCCGATCGGCGAGCTGCGGCGGCAGGCCGCCGAGGGGCCCGTCGTGCTGGTCAACGTCAGCCGCCACGGCGGCGACGTGCTGATTCTCGCCGACGACGCCGCACGTCCCGTGCGCCTGTTCACGCTGCCCGGCCTGACCCAGCGGCAGGTGGTCCAGCAGGTCATCCGCGTGCGGGACGCCTTCGGCCCCGACGACCGGCGCCCGGCCGACCCGCAGGGCGAGATGCGCGACGTGCTTGCCTGGTTGTGGGACGAGATCGCCGAGCCCGTGCTGCGTGAACTGGGTGTCACAGGGCCGCCGGAGCCCGGCCGGCCGTGGCCGAGGCTGTGGTGGTGCCCGATCGACCAGACCGCGTTCCTGCCCCTGCATGCGGCGGGCCGGCCCACCGGCTCCGTCCTGGATCGGGTCGTGTCGTCCTACACGCCGACCATCAGGGCGCTGCGCCACGCGCGCCAGAACCGCTCGCCCCGGCGCGAGCCGAACGGCGAGCCGGGCGTCCTCGTCGTGGCCATGCCCAGGACACCGGGCACCCGAGCGTTGCCGTGGGCCCGGCGCGAGGCCAGGCGCCTGGCCGAGCTGGTCCCCGGGTGCCGAACGCTCATAGGCCCCGAGGCCACCCGGGACGCGGTGCTGGCGGAGCTGCCTCGGCATCGCGTCGTGCATCTGGCCTGCCACGGGCTCAGTGGGGACGACGCGCCTGCCGGCATGCTGTTGCTGCACGACCACGCCGCCAATCCGCTCACGGTGGCCGCGATCTCCCGGCTCCGGCTGGCCGACGCCGACCTCGCCTACCTCTCGGCATGCGACACCACCACCAGCACCGCGCGCCTGGCCGACGAGGCCCTGCACATCACCTCGGCATTCCAGCTCGCCGGATATCGGCACGTGATCGGCACGCTCTGGCCCATCGCCGACATCGTCGCGGCCGAAATGGCCGACGCCGTCTACACGCGCCTCACCTCGGAAGGGCGTACCGCGCCTCGAACCGAGGACAGCGCGTACGCCCTGCACGAGGCGATCCGCCACCTGCGCGCGGCCTATGTCACCAGCCCGCTCCTGTGGGCCGCGCACATCCACTCAGGCAGCTGACGACGGATTCACCGCCCGATCATGCGCATCTGCGCCTCGTTGTGGTGACCGCCGGCCGCCGGAGTGACGGCGTCGAGCTGGGCCACCTGCTCGGCCGTGAGCTCGACGGCGTCGGCGCCGGCGTTCTCCTCCAGCCGGGAGACCCGCTTGGTGCCGGGAATGGGGACGATGTCGTCGCCCTTGGCCAGCACCCACGCGAGCGCGACCTGGGCCGGCGTCGCGCCGGCGTCGGCCGCGATGGCCTTGACCTCCTCGGCGGCGCGCAGGTTGTGCTCGAAGTTCGGCCCGCTGAAGCGCGGGTTGTCGTTGCGGAAGTCGTTGTCGGCGAACTGGCCGGCCGAGGTGATGGCGCCGGTCAGGAATCCGCGGCCCAGCGGGGAGTACGCCACCAGGCCGATGCCGAGTTCGCGGAGCACCGGCAGGATCTCGGCCTCGAGGTCGCGGGTCCACAGCGAGTATTCGGACTGCAGGGCCGTGATCGGATGGACGGCGTGTGCCCGGCGGATCGTGGCCGCGCCGGCCTCCGACAGGCCGATGTGGCGGATCTTGCCCTCGGTCACCAGCTCGGCGAGGGTGCCGACGGTCTCTTCGATGGGGGTGTCGGGGTCGACCCGGTGCTGGTAGTAGAGGTCGATGTGATCGGTGCCAAGGCGGCGCAGTGACCCTTCCACGGCCGCGCGGACGCTGGCCGGGCTGCTGTCGAGCCGCCCGGCCTCGCGGCCGCTGTGCGAGATCATGCCGAACTTGGTCGCCAGCACGGCCTGGTCGCGGCGGCCGTCGAGCGCCTTGCCGACGAGCTCCTCGTTGATGTAGGGACCGTAGACCTCGGCCGTGTCGATCAGCGTGACGCCCAGGTCGAGGGCCCGGTGGATGGTACGGATCGACTCGGCGTCGTCGCTGCCGGCGCCGGTGTAGGCCGAGCTCATGCCCATCGCGCCCAGCCCGATGCGGGCCACGTCAAGACCGCCCAGGTTCACATGTCTCATAGTCGCTTCACCTACCCGACCGGCGACGCGGGAAAAGGCGGGTCATTGCGCCACCGCACCCGAGCGCCGGGCGGCCATGAGGGACGACGCGTCGACGGCCTCGAAGTCGGAGCCGCGGATGGAGCCGAGGGCGGCGATCGCGTCGTTGTTCCACCGGTTGTCCTGGGTGCCGGTGATGTACCAGGCCGAGCCGATGTCGGCGACGATCGCGCCGTGGGTCTTGAGCGCCTGCAGGATCACCCGTACGGGCTTGGGATAACGGGAGATGTTAACTGAGGCCTTCAGCCGGAACCAGGCGCCCATGGGCGGCAGCGCGCTGGAGGTGGCGCTGCCGACGTGGTGGCTGGCCGGCCAGATGAAGGTGTTGCGGACCCGGGGCACGGTGACGCGCAGCGCGTGGTCGATCACCCCGGACGCCACCTCGTCGTACTTGACCAGTGGCGCGAGCATCGACAGACCCGCGGCGTCGGCGGAGGTCCAGCCGGTGGGCCGGAGCTTGTTGCTGCGCAGGTTGAAGATCGCGCCCGAGTCGGCCTTCCAGGTGCCGCCGCTCTGCGGGCGCGCGTTGTACAGCTCGTAGCTGACGCAGGCCGTGCGGTCGAAGGCCAGCACGTGCCGGTCGCCCGTGGAGCGCGGCCCGTTCTCGACGCGCGTGTTGCGCGGCAGCGGGTAGGGACCGCGATCGCTCTCGTCCGCCCAGGTGAAGCGGACCTTGACCTTCTTTGTGCCGGCCGGGACGTCGGTGATCGGGACGCCGAAGGGCTCGCCGTCCCAGATGCCCGAGCCGAAGTCGCCCTTCAGCCGGTTCTTGGCCCCGATGGAGGCGACCCAGGCGGCGGAGTAGCGGCTGCGCGGCAGCTTCGAGACGTTCGCGTGCCAGAAGTTGTCCGCCGGGAAGATCGTGCAGCGAGCCTGTTGTGTCTGCGCGGTCGACGGCCGGGCGGCGCCTGTTACGCAAAGTGACGTGGCGGCGGCTATGAGGGCAATGTGACGGGTGTGATTTCGCACAAACAGAACAATCCCACCGCGACTCAGACCATGAAGCCAGGTTCGGAATCACGAGGCGTATATTTTGTAACACCTCCCCCCGTGTGGCTGTGGCTGCTGCCACGCCCGAAACGGAGGGGTTATGGCTGACGACATGACGGGCGGGGTCCCGGTCGCCACGGTCGCGCGGGTCGGGGTGACCCTGACCGTCAACGGCGCCGACTACCGGCTCGACCTGGACTCCCGGGTGACCCTGCTGGACGCGCTCCGCGACCGGCTGGGGATGACCGGCACCAAGAAGGGGTGCGACCAGGGCGCCTGCGGCGCGTGCACGGTCATGGTCGACGGGAAGCGGGTCCTGTCCTGCCTGACGCTGGCGGCCCAGTGCGAGGGCAAGGACGTCACCACCATCGAAGGACTCGCGGCCGATGGCGTCCTGCATGCCATGCAGGAGGCGTTCGTCCGGCATGACGCCTTCCAGTGCGGCTACTGCACGTCGGGGCAGATCATGTCGGCCGTGTGCCTGCTGGCGGAGGGCCGTGCGGGGTCGGATGACGCCATCCGCCAGTTCATGAGCGGCAATCTGTGCCGCTGCGGCGCTTACGGCAACATCGTCGCGGCCATCCGCGAGGTCCGCGACGCCGGGGGCCACGATGCGTGAGTTCGAGTACGTGCGGGCGGGCGAGGTGGGCCAGGCCGTGGCGATGGTCACGGCCGACCCCGAAACGTCCTATCTCGCCGGCGGTACGACCCAGCTCGACCTGATGAAGGACGGCGTGCTCGCGCCCGACCGGCTGGTCGACATCACCCGCCTTCCGCTCGGCGGCGTCACACGCGACGGCGACGTGCTGCGGGTGGGCGCGCTGGCCAGCATGGAGGAGCTGGCCGCCGATCCCACGGTGGCCGAGCGCCTGCCGTTCCTGCGCGAGGCACTGCTGATGGGCGCGTCGCCCCAGCTGCGGAACATGGCGACGATCGGCGGAAACCTGCTGCAGCGGACCCGCTGCCGCTACTTCCGCGACCCCGCCGTCTCCGCGTGCAACAAGCGCCGCCGCGGCACGGGCTGCGCCGCCGTACAGGAGGTGGCGAGGATGCACGCCATCCTCGGCGCGAGCGAGCACTGCATCGCGCTCCACCCCTCCGACATGGCGGTCGCGCTCGTGGCGCTGGACGCGGTCGTGCACCTGCTCGGGGCCGGCGGAAGCCGCTCGGTGCCGATCCGGGAGTTCTACCTGCTCCCGGGCGACACGCCCGACGTTGAGAACGTCCTCAGGCACGGCGAGCTGATCACGGCCGTGGAGGTTCCGCTGCTCCCGCCGGGCGCGCGCTCCACGTATCTCAAGGTCCGCGACCGGGCCTCGTACGAGTTCGCGCTCACGTCGGCGGCGGTGGCGCTGCGGATCGACGGCGGCGTGATCGGCGAGGCGCGGGTCGCCATGGGCGGCGTCGGCACGGTGCCCTGGCGCGCGACCACGACAGAGCAGATGCTCGAGGGGTCGCCGCCGAGCCCAGAGGTCTTCGCCGCGGCCGCCGAACTCGCCATCACGGATCCGTACGTCGTGCCGGGCACCGCGTTCAAGGTCGAACTGGCCAAACGCACGGTGGCCCGCGCCCTGCGCACGGCCGCCACGCAGGGAGGCCCCCGATGACGACCGTCGAGCAGCGGACCGGCCTGGTCGGCCAGGGCGTCGACCGGGTCGACGGCCCCCTGAAGGTCACCGGCGCCGCGCGCTACCCCAACGATTTCAGCTATCCCGACCTCGCGTACGCCGCGCTCGTCCGCAGCACCGTGGCGGCCGGGCGGATCAGCCGGCTCGACACGGCCGCCGCCCTCGCCTCGCCCGGCGTGCTCGCGGTCATCACCCACCAGAACGCGCCCCGGCTGGAACGCGCCCCCGACTCGGGCCTCACGGCGCCGCCGCCGCCGTTGCAGGACGACCGGATCACCTTCCACGGCCAGTACGTGGCCGTGGTGGTGGCCGATTCGGCGGAGGAGGCGACGGCCGCGGCCCGGCGGGTCGAGGCCGAATACGAGCCGGCCGAGCCGATCCTCGACATGGGCGATCCCCGGGCGGAGTGGATCACCGACCCGTGGGGGACCGATTCCAGCCGCGGCGACCTCAAGGGCGCCCTGGCCTCGGCCGAGGTGAGATTCGAGGCGACCTACACCACGGCCGCGAACTCCAACAGCCCGATGGGCCTGTTCAGCACGGTGGCCGTCTGGGACGGCGACGATCTCACCATCCACGACAGCACGCAGTGGCCGAGCTACCTGCGCAAGGCGATCGCCCAGGTGTTCTCCCTCCCGGAGGGCAACGTGCGGGTGCTGTGCCCGTACGTCGGCGGCGCGTTCGGCGCGGGGCTCCGCGCCTGGCCGCACATCATGCTCGCGGCGCTCGCCGCCCGCACCGTCGGCCGGCCCGTCAAGCTCGTCCTGACCCGCCCGGAGATGTTCACCGGCGTCGGCCACCGCACGGCCAGCGAGCAGTGCGTCAAGCTCGGGGCCACCCGCGACGGGCGGCTGGTCGCGCTCGCCCACGAGAGCACCACGCCGCTGCAGATCGAGGGCACCCAGTTCGAGCCGTGCACGGCCGGTTCGGCATCGGCCTACGCCTGCCCGAACGTCATCACGCGTGACCGGCAGGTCCGGCTCAACATCCCGTGGTGCAACTTCATGCGCGCGCCCGGCGAGGCGCAGGGCAACTTCGCGCTGGAGTCGGCCATGGACGAGCTGGCGTACGAGCTCGGCATGGACCCGCTCGAGCTGCGCTTGCGCAACTACTCCGAGGACAACCCGCGGCTCGAGCTGCCGTGGTCGAGCAAGTCCCTGCGCGAGTGCTACGAGGTCGGCGCCGAGCGCTTCGGCTGGTCGCGCCGCTCGCCCGAGCCGGGCTCCATGCGCGACGGCGACTCGCTCATCGGGTACGGCGTGGCCGGGGTCTCGTTCTTCTGGTATCAGGAGCCGTGCGAGGCGCGCGCGACCCTGCGCAAGGACGGGACCGCGGTCGTGCGCAGCGCGGTGACCGACATCGGCACCGGCACCTACACGGTGATGACCCAGCTGTCGGCCGAATGTCTCGGGCTGGACATGGCGCACGTCACCTTCGAACTCGGCGACAGCGACCTGCCGGCGGGGGCGGCGGCGGGCGGTTCGGGCCTGACGGCCGCCGTCGGCAGCGCCGTACAGGCGGCCTGCCGCAACCTCGTGCGGGCCTTCCTCGACACGGTGCGCGACGACCCCACCTCGCCCCTGCAGGGGTGCACGATCGACGAGGTGAGCGTCGGCGGCGGCCGGATCCACCGCATCGACGCGCCGGAGTCCGGCGAGGCCTACGCCGACATCCTCGCCGCGCACGGGATCGGGGAACTGAGCGCCGACGGCTCCAGCACCCCGAACGACCCGAAGGTGGCCGGCATGGCCCCCTCCGGAGCGTTCGCGGCGAGGTTCGTGGAGGTGCGGGTCGACCCGGATCTCGGGCTGATGCAGGTGGCCAGGGTCGTTTCGGTGGTCGACGCCGGCCGGATCCTGAACGAGAAGACCGCCACCAGCCAGATCATGGGCGGCACGGTCGGCGGCATCGGCATGGCCATGCTCGAGGAGATCGTCACCGACCCGGGGACCGGCCGCGTGGCCAACGCCACCTTCGGCGACTACCTGATCCCGGTCAACGCCGACATCCCCGACATGGAGGTGGCGTTCGTCGGGCGGCCCGACAGGTTCAACTCCGTGGGGGTGAAGGGCGTCGGCGAGATCGGCCTGGTCGGCATCGGCGCCGCCATCGCCAACGCGGTCCACCACGCGACGGGGAGGCGCGTCCGCTCCCTGCCCATCACGATCGAGCAGCTCTTCTGAGAGCCGGTGACTAGTCGGGGTAAGTTTCCTCGCGTGTCGGCCGCGTGGAGCGCTTGCGACGCGTCCGGCGGCGACGGGGCTCGAACGGATCGACCGGCCCGAGTAAATACGTGGTGAGGCCTGCGGCCATCGCGAGATGTCTCATGCCGTCCACGCTAGGCAGGTTCTGGACCACGGTTATAGTCCAGTTCCATGGAGGATCGCTGGTCCAGATCAGAGCTCGACCTCCATCTCGACATCGACGCGGCGCGTGGCCTGCGGGCCGGACTGGAGCAGGCGCTGCGCGACGCCGTACGCCGCGGGCGGCTCGCGCCGGGCACGTCGCTCCCCTCGTCGCGGGTGCTGGCCCGCGACCTCGGCGTCGCACGCGGCACGGTCACCCAGGCCTACGACCAGCTCGTCGCCGAGGGCTACCTGATCGCCGCCCCTCGCTCGGGCATCAAGGTGGCCGTACGGCCCAGCGCGCCACCCGCCGAACCCGCCACGCTGGCCCGGTCATATCGGCCACCGGTGCAGGGCGTGGATCTGCGGCCCGGGCAGCCCGACCTGGCGATGTTCCCACGCCGGGAGTGGCTGGCCGCCACGCGGCACGTCATGCAGACCGCCCCCAACTCGGTCTTCGGATACGGCGACCAGACGGGCCGCATCGAGCTGCGCGAGGCGCTGGCCGGCTACGTCGGCCGGGCCTGCGGGGTGGTGGCCGCGCCGGATCAGATCATCGTGTGCGCCGGTTACACGCACGCGTTCCGGCTGGTCTGCCAGGCGCTGCTGCTGCGCGGGGCGACCGCGGTGGCGGTGGAGGATCCGTCGCTGCCGGACTACGCCGCCATCGCCCGCCACACGGGACTCCAGGTGGACGCCATCCCCGTCGACGGCGCCGGGCTGATCGTCGACCGGCTCGGAAGCCAGGGCGGCGTGGCCGTCACCCCCGCGCACCAGTTTCCGCTGGGCGTGACCATGAGCCCGGCCCGCCGGGCCGACCTGCTGAAATGGGCGCATCAGGCGAAGGCGCTCGTGATCGAGGACGACTACGACGGCGAGTTCCGCTACGACCGCCAGCCGGTGGGCGCCCTGCAGGGCCTGGCTCCCGAACAGGTCGTCTACGTCGGCACCGCGAGCAAGACCATCGCCCCCGGCCTCAGGATGGCCTGGCTGGTCGCCCCGCCCGCCCTGATGCGGCCGCTGGCGGAGGTAACGAAAATGGACGAGACGTACGTGAGCGTCGTCGACCAGCTCGTCTTCGCCCGCCTTATCGAGACCGGCGAACTCGACCGGCACCTGCGCCGCTGCCGGGCCCACTATCGGCGCCGCCGCGACCGCCTCGACGCCGCCGTCGCCCGCGACCTGCCCTCCGCCCACCTGTCCGGGATCGCCGCCGGCCTGCAGGCCGTGCTCCACCTGGCCGGCGGCGCGGAGCCCGATCTCCTGGCCCACCTGGACCGGCACGGCGTCGCCGTCGACGGCCTCGCGCAGTACTACCACAACCCCGACGGCATCCCGCCCGGGCTGGTCATCGGCTACTCCACACCCCCCGAACACGCCTACGCCACGGCCCTCAGCACCCTGATCCCCGCCCTGCGCAGCTGGCTGGACCAGCCGTGATCGTGACAAAAGAGTGGAAGGGTGCTGCTGAGATTCGTCCGCGGAAGGGGTTCGGATGTCACGGCCTCCCTCAGGGCTGCTGGTGCTCATCGGATCAGGCGAGACCAGCCCGACGATGGTCGAAGTCCATCGGTCGGCCGCACGCGCCCTGGGCGCGCGGCCACGCGCCGTCCTGCTGGACACCCCCTACGCGTTCCAGGAGAACGCGGCGAGCATCTCCGCCCGCGCCCGGGAGTACTTCGCCCGCAGCGTCGGCATAGACGTGACGATCGGCGGCGAGGTGGCGGGAGCCGACTGGGTGTTCGCCGGACCAGGCAGCCCGACCTACGCCCTCGACCGCTGGTCGCAGACGGCGACCGGCGCCGACCTGCGCGCCCGGGTCGCCGCCGCGGCCGGCGTGACGGTCCTCGCCTCGGCGGCCGCCTGTACGGCCGGCATCGCGACCGTGCCCGTCTATGAGATCTACAAGGTGGGCGCGCCGCCGCACTGGCGCGAGGGCCTGGATCTGCTGAGCCCGCTCGGCCTTCGGGTCGTGGTGATTCCGCACTACGACAACACCGAGGGCGGCACCCACGACACCCGCTTCTGCTACCTCGGGGAACGCCGCCTAGCCCAGATGGAGGCCGAACTGCCGTCCGACGCGGCCGTCCTCGGCATCGACGAGCACACGGCCGTCACCATCGAGCTCCCCGACGGCGCGGTGACCGTCGCCGGACGTGGAGGCGTCACGATCCGGCGCACGGGCGGCCAGACCCGGCTGCCCACCGGCACCGTCATCGGCCTCCGGGAGCTGACGGACCTGGTGCGCGGCGCGCTCGGCGCGCCGCCCCTGTCGCCGCCCCAGGCCGCCGCCGCGCCTGCCCCCGCGCGGATCACGCTGGCCGAGGTGGTCGAGACGTGCCAGGCGCGGTTCGCCAACGCGATCGCCCGGGAAGACGGGGCCGGAGCGGCCCAGGCCGTGCTCGAGCTGGAGGACGAGATCACCACCTGGGCGGCCGACACCGAGGTGGACGAGGGCGGCACAAGCCAGGCGAGGGAGCGCCTGCGCCTGCTGCTGGCGCGGCTCGGCGGGCAGGTCCGTCCGGTCGCGCCGCTGGTCGACGCGCTGCTCGAGCTGCGCACCGACCTCCGTAAAAAGGGAAGGTACGACCTCGCCGACTCGCTGCGGACGGCGCTGCAACGCGGTGGCGTCAGCGTGGAGGACACACCGGACGGTCCCACGTGGAGCCTTCGGAAGCCTCCGGCCTGATGCGGTCGTGCCAAACGGAAGGTCCCCGCCGGTCACTCTCGTTGAGAGGTGACCGGCGGGGACCCCGGTTCGGTTCTTATCTCAGATGCCGATCAGAACGACTCCGTCACTCCTCGTCGTCGCTGTCGTCATCGTCGCCGCTGTCGTCATCGCTGTCGTCATCGTCGCTGTCGTCATCGTCGCCGCTGTCGTCGTCATCGCTGTCGTCGTCATCGTCGCCGCTGTCGTCATCGTCGCTGTCGTCATCGCTGTCGTCATCGCCGTTGTCGTCGTCATCGTCGCCGCTGTCGTCATCGTCGCCGTTGTCGTCGTCAGCGGCATCCGGGACACAGGCCGCGACGCCACCGTCATGGCCCTTGTCGAAGGCCGCGAGGCGCTGCGCCGCGGTCCCGTGATCGCCAGGCTTCGTCCAGGGCTTGTCGTCGCCGATGGCCTTGAACGAGGCCTTGATCTCGGCGACGTCCCCATTGTCGAACTCGAGCGTCCCGTCGTCAGCGGCGCCATAGAGGGTGGCCCCGGCCAGGCAGTCGGCCTGCAGTTCGTTCGCCTTCGCCTTGAGCTTCTCGTCGAGCTGGTCGGCGATCGCGTGACCCCACTCGTGCGCGATGATCAGGTAGACCCAGGCGTCGCCCTTCTTGTAGCCGTCGGCCAGGAAGTCACGGTCCCAGGCGACGTACTTTCCGTCCTCGCAGTAATACGCGTTGTTGTACTCGAGCTTCTCGCCACCGCATTTCGGCGGGTTCTTGCCGTGCTTGGAATATGAGCCGAAGACCTTCGGCTTCACGTAGTGACCGGTGAAGTAATCGGACCAGTGAGCCTTCCAGAATCCGTCGGTGATCTTGACGGCGTCGCGGATGTCGGTGTCCAGATTCTTGGCCTGCTGCGCAGCCTGGTGCGTCAGCGGAGCCTTGTGGCCGGCCGCCTGGCTCGGTGTGGCGCTCATCGCCAGAAGAAATGAGGACAGCACCGTGAGCAGATATGTGGTCGCTTTCAGATATGCCACTAAGCGTCGCATCTCTTTTACCCTCCCCTTTTTTGATGGTGGCGTCGGGTACCACCATCGAGTGACCGTGCAGAGCCGCCCCAATGGACCCCCCAATTGATGGCCGCTCTCAACCAACTCCGCGTTCCACGCCGTTCCACGCCACCCGGGCCGGGCTTGGCACGTTTTCCGTCCGCCCAGGGGGTAGACGAGATCCTCACGAGACGACGGTGACGCTCAGGAGAGATTCGATGTCCGCCCCGGTAAGCGCGTTCTTCGCAAGTGCAAGTGCAGGTCTGCCGGGCCCGAGAGCGCTGCTCCGGACGTTGGTCTGGGCGCTGACCGGCCTGCTCGCGCTGCTCGCGGCCGTCGGCGGCATGAACTCCACCGAGCACCACCAGCGCCACCACGTCAACGCCGCCGCGACGAGCCAGACATCGGTGTCGGCCCGCCACCCGTGACCTCGACGGGCTCTGGGCTACTAAGTTCGTGTCGATGCGAATAGTGGTCCTGGCCGACACGCACGCGCCGCGCCGGTGGAAGTCCTGTCCGTCCAAGGTCGCCGAACACCTGCGCGGCGCCGACGTCATCCTGCATGCGGGCGACGTGTGCGTGCCCTACGTGATCGACGAGCTGGCCGCCTACGCGCCGACGCACGTGGTGCAGGGCAACAACGACGTGCCTGAACTGGCCGCGCCCGAGACTCTTGAGCTGACCCTCGCCGGGCTGCGGATCGCGATGATCCACGACAGCGGCCCGGCGCAGGGCCGGATCCTGCGCATGCGCCGCCGCTTCCCGGCCGCTGATCTGGTCGTCTTCGGACACTCGCACATCCCGCTCGACGAGAGGGGCATGGGATTGCGCATCTTCAACCCGGGCTCGCCGACCGACCGGCGGCGGCAGCCGTACGGCACGCTCGGCCTTCTCGACGTCGAAGACGGCCACCTGAAAGCGGCCACGATCGTGCCCGTGACGCAGCGCGCAGGTTAAGAGCAGAGGTGTCCAGCCCCAAGTCTTGATCGGCCGACGTGGCTAGGCGGAGGCGTGCGGGGGCAGGCGGCGTACATGAGAGGTTTCACGAGAGGCGCCCTCGGCGGCGTGGCCGCGACCACCGCGATGAGCGCCCTGATGGTGGCGGGCCGGCGGGCCGGTCTGATGAGCGGCCAGCCGCCCAAGCACGTCGCGCGCGCGATCCTGCCCGGCCATCCGCGCCGGCCCAAGCCCGGCGAAGGCGTGCTCGGAGCGGTGGCGCACTACGGCTTCGGTGTCAGCGCCGGCGCGCTGTTCGGTCTGCTCATCCGGTCCCGCCGCGCGCCCGTCTCGCTGGGTGTCGCCTACGCCCTGGTCATCTGGGTCGTCAGTTACCAAGGGTGGGTGCCCCGGGTGACCGTGCTGCCGGAGATATCCAAGGATCGGCCAGGGCGGCCGGCCGTGATGGCCGCCGGCCACGTTGTGTACGGCGCCGTCCTGGCCGCGGCCATGAACCTGTTCGCAAAGCGCCGGCGCGGGGCGCTCAGCCTCGACCAGCGCGACGATTTCCGCGTTGCTCAGCGGGACGCGTTCAGTCTTGATCGCGGCCGGTGAGTTTGTCGCGGGCCCGGTCCATGGCGCCGACGATCGGGCCGGCCGCCTTCTGCACGGCTTCGGAGGCGGGCGTGCGCGGATGCGGCCGGGTCGGCGCGTGCGCCTTGCCCTCCGCGATCTTGTGGCCGAGTTCGCGGGCCCGCTCCGCGCCGATGACCTCGCGCAACTGCGGCCAGACCCGCTCCTCCTCGAACGCCATGTGCGCGAGGCCGTCAGTGGCCAACGAGGTCAGCAGCGCCTCGAAGCGCGCGTCGCCCGGATCGACGTCCATCAGCTCGTCGAGTAGTTCCTTGGCCGCCTGCTCCTGCCGGGTGGCGATGTCGGCGAGCGCGTCGCCGCCTGGGATCAGCTGGCGGACCGCGGGCCAGACGTACTGCTCTTCGAGCGCCTCGTGCTTGGACTCCTCGATGATGAGCTGCTCGACCATCTTGCCGCGGAGGGTCAGCGCGTCCACGTCACCGGCGGAGGGGGCGCCCTTCCGCAGCTCGGCGATCATGCGCTTGACCTCCGCGTGATCGCGTGCGAGCACATCGAATACGGTGTCCTGATCGGCGCCGTGGTTCATGTCGGTCTCCTCGAAGTCGGTATGGGCATCCGCTGCCCCCGATCCGAGAAGCGACACGCGTGCACGCCCGGCAGCGGCTACGACCGCTTGCCCACGCCTGTGGCCAGTTCCCGGAGCCGTCCGGCCAGGCCCGCCTCCGGCGCGAGGGGGCCGGTGTCCATGCCGGCGCCGTCGTGCATCCCGCGGATGAGCTCGCGTACGGCCTGCCCCGCGGAATGGCGCGGCGTCCATCCCAGGACCTCGTGAGCACGCGAGACGTCCATGATCGGCAGCATGAGCGCCATCTCCACCATTCCCGGCGTGGCGGGCGCGAGCCGCAGCCGCCACGCGGCGGCGACAGCCGTACGCACCAGAGAAGGAGAAACGGGCACCAGCCGGGCGTCCAGCAGCTCCGCCAGCGCGGCCGGGTCGAGCACCTGATCGGCGCGCAGGTTGAAGGCGCCGCTGACCGGTTGGGTCACCGCCAGACGGTAGGCCTCCGCGGCGTCGGCCGCATGCAGCACCTGGAGCCGCAACCCGGGAATGTCCGGCACGACCGGAATAAGGCCCGGTCGAATCAGCCACCGGGGCAGGAACGGCCCGGCGAACAGGCGCCGCTGCTCCGTGCTCGCCTCACGCTTGAAGATGAACCCCGGCCGCATCCGGACGACGCGCACGCCGAGATTCCGCCGCTCGAAGGTGTCCAGCACGCGTTCGACGTAGGCCTTCTCCCGCGCGTACGCGACCCGCGGCCAGCCGTGGGTCGGATAGCCCTCGTCGACCGCGTGATCGTCGGCGGGCTTCGGGGAATACGCCCCGATCGACGAGGCGTACACCAGCGCGGGCACGTTCGCCGCGGCGACGGCGTCGAAGACACGGATGCTGCCGAGCACGTTGTTACGCCAGGTGATCTGGCCGTCCCTGGCCGGCTGGAAGAGCCAGGCCAGGTGGACCACCACATCCGCGCCCGCGAAGATCTCCGTGAGATCGGCCGTCCTGACGTCGGCCGCCCGCCATTCGGTCTTTTCCGGACGCCATCGGGGCAGCCGGCGGGCCACCCCCACGATGGACGTGACCGCCGGATCTCCCTCCAGCGCCTGCACGACGCTCGTGCCGACGTTGCCGGTCGCTCCGACCACTACTACTCGCATGGCGACCTCCTATCCCGGCATCGATCGTGTCGGCGTCCCCGTCAGACGGGAGGGCCAATCCGGTGCCGTCCGGGTGAAGCCCGGCATTTGACCACATGGTGGAGGCGTCATTGCCCACAGCGCAGCGCGGTGGCGGTCAGCGGGTGAAGATGTCGATCAGGGCTTGGACGTCGTGGTCGGCGTCGGCCGGGTGGCGGAAGGGGCGGTCGATGCTGACCGTGTAGCTGTTGCGGCGGCCGACGCGCGTGTGGGCCAGGTAACCGGCCGTCTCCAGGTCGGCCACGATGAGCTGCGCCGTCCGCTCGGTTATGCCGATGTCGACGGCCAGGTCGCGCATGCGGATCTGCGAGTCACGGGCGATGGCGATCAGCACGCGCGCGTGGTTGGTCAGGAACGTCCAGCTCCTGACACCTTCCTCGGCGCCGGCCTGAGGCTGATCCGCGCTCGGTCCGGAGATCGCCATCCAGATCCCTTCTTCGCACGTCCATCCATCTTCCCTGATCCGATTTTAGCGAATAAGATTTCAGGTATCCATATGCGTACATCATGAAAGACAGCCTGTCCGCGCGTAGACGAGAGGGGATGGGTCGCGTGCCTGCCGCAACCCCACCCGACGTCCTCGACCCGGTCCGGCCCTACCGGATCCTGCTCGTCGAGGACGATCCCGCTGATGTCATGCTGATCGAAGACGTGATGTCGTCCGTCACGAGCTCGCCGATCACGCACGTGCCCGACGGGGTGGCCGCGCTCGAATACCTGCACGACCGCGATCAGCCCCGTCCCGACCTGATCGTGCTCGATCTCAACCTGCCGCGGATGAACGGCAACGAGGTCCTGACCGCGGTGAAGTCCGACCCCGACCTACGGGCCATTCCTGTGGTGATGCTCACCACCTCGGCCGCGCCCGGAGACATCGTGGCCGCCTACCGCAGTCACGTCAGCGCGTATGTGATCAAACCGGCCGACTTCGACGACTTCGGCCAGGCCGTGCGGAGCATCGACGCCTTCTTCCGTACGATCGCGGCTCGTCTCCCCGAGCACTGATCAGGCGCCTCAGGGCACCATCCAGGAGAGGACCGCCGTCGACTGGAGGGCTGACAGCACGCACATGCCGGCGAGGAAGAGCACGCTCCAGCCGATCACCTTGCGGAAGATGTCGCCTTCCTTGCCATACAGGCCGACGGCCGCGGCGGCGATCGCGAGGTTCTGCGGCGAGACCATCTTGCCCAGCACGCCGCCCGAGCTGTTGGCCGCGGCCATCAGGACCTGCGAGAGGCCGGCCTGACCGGCCGCGGTGACCTGGAGCGCGCCGAACAGTGAGTTGGACGAGGTGTCGGATCCGGTGACGGCGACGCCGAGCCAGCCGAGGATGGGCGACAACAGGGCGAACGCCCCGCCGGCCCCGGCCATCCAGGTGCCCAGCGTGATCGTCTGACCTGAGGCGTTCATGACGTACGCGAGACCCAGCACCAGCATCACGGTGACGATGGCCCAGCGGAGCTGGACGAGCGCGGCGCCGTACGCGCGCAGGCCGCGCGACAACGACACACGCAGGGCGATCATGGAGAGGATCCCGGCGATCAGCATCTGCGTGCCGGGGGTCGTCAGATAGTTGAGCGTGAACTTCGTCAGGCCGAGCGGCTTGCCCGAGGCGTTCGTCAGGTGCAGCCCAGGCCAGTTGACGATCTGGGTCGTGCGGCCGAGCAGCTCCTTGATGGCCGGGATCTGGCCGAGGACGAAGACGACGATGATGATCAGGTACGGCGCGTAGGCGCGGATCACCTCGGCCCGTGAGTCCGGCTGGGCGACGCGCCGCGCGAACTCCGGCGTCGGCTCGTCCAGCGCGCCACCCGCGACCACGGCCGGCTCGGCGTACGGATGGCGGGGATGCCACACCCGGACGAGGGCGACGACCGCGGCGGCGGACACCAGCGAGGCGATGACGTCCGCAAGCGGCACCGAGATGAAGTTCGACGTGACGTACTGGGCGATGGCGAAGGCCACGCCGCAGACCACGGCGGCCGGCCAGGTCTCGCGCAGTCCCTTGAGCCCGTCCACGATGACGACCAGGACCAGCGGGACGAACAGGGCGAGGATGGGCGTCTGCCGGCCCACCATCGCGCCGAGCGTGTCACTGGGGATGCCGGTGACCGTGCCGAGCGTGATGATGGGCGTGGCCATGGCGCCGAAGGCCACGGGCGCGGTGTTGGCGGTCAGGGCGAGCACGGCGGCCTTGAGCGGCTTGAAGCCGAGGGCGATCAGCATGACCGAGCTGACCGCCACCGGCGTGCCGAACCCGGCGAGCGCCTCCATGAGCGCGCCGAACGAGAACGCGATGATGATCGCCTGGATCCGCTGGTCGTCGCTCACCCGGGCGAACGACCGCCGGAGCACGTCGAAGTGGCCCGTGTCGACCGTCATCCGGTAGACCCAGATCGCGTTGATCACGATCCAGAGGATCGGGAAGAACCCGAATGCGGCGCCTTCGGTCCCGGCCAGCAGGGACTGCCCGATCGGCATGCCGTACACGGCCACCGCGATGATGATCGCCACGGCCAGCGACCCGACCGCGGCGATCCACGCGGTCACCCGCAGCACGCCCAGCAGGACGAACAGCACCAGCAGCGGAACCGCCGCGACGAGCGCGCTCCAGGCGAGTGAGTGGGCCACTGGATCCAGGATCTGCTGGTACATGGCGATCACCTCGGGGGGATGCAGACACCGGTGTCGCCCCGCCGTTCTACCCCGCCCCTGATCTATATGCGCTAGAAAGCGGTGTAGTGCACGGTCTTGCTGCGGACGTTCTGCAGGGCCCTGCCCGCCGGGTTGACGTACTCGGCGTACAGGTAGGCCTCGTCCCCGGAGAAGTAGGGCTCGTAGTCGGCGTCCTCGTCCATGGTCTTCCGGCTCAGGAAGACGAACGAGTCGATCTCCAACCCCTGAGGGGTCGCCTGGTAGAGAGGGAAGTTCACCGGACCCCACATGAGGTCGTCGGACAGGAGATCCTCGCCCCACAAGGAGGTCCGGATCCGGTAACCGGCGTCCTTGGCGGCCTGCGCCTGAGCCTGGGTCATCGGCACCACGACCCGGATGTAGACCTTGAAACCGCCCGGCTGATCCACCCTGTTGAGCTTCTCGACGCGCAGGCCGATCTTCATGGCGGGCGCCGCCTGCGCGGGCGCGGCGCTGAGACCGACACCCGCCAAAGCGATCAGCGCGGCGACCCGCCCCATCCATTTGTTCATCGAGTTCCCTCCCTATGACGCGTTCACGTGCCGCACTCAGGAAAACGCTTCGGCCAGGCCCGCATCCAGTTCAATTTCCGCACTGGGGTGTACGTCTCGGATGCTCGGGCAGTGGGAAAGCCTGGAGGGCGATATGAGCTACGGAAACAAGGCACGAGGCAAGGGCGAAGAGATCCGGGGCATGGCCAAGGAGCGCCTCGGCGACGCCACCAACAACGAGTCCATGCAGGCCGAAGGCAAGGCCGAGAAGGCTCAGGGCAATCTCCGGCAGGCCTGGGAGAAGTTCAAGGACGTCTTCAAGAAGTAAGGATCCAAGCCGGGCCGCCGGCCGCACCGCGCCTGAAAGCGAACCGAAAACGCCGCCTGTCAAGGTGGAGCGAAAGGGTTCGCACAACGGGGAGAACAATGATCAGAGCGCGGTTGGCCACGGGATTCCTGGCGACGTTGACGGCCTTTACCGGCCTCGCGGTCGTCTCCACGGCGGCGGGCGGGGCCGGATCGGCCGTCAGCCACGCCGACGACGCGTCGGGCGGCGTGATAGGCACCATCCAGCGGCCCAAGGGCCCCGGCGATGGTGGCGGAGACTGATCAAAGAGCACTCATAAACCGAACGCCCACACAACGGCGGCTCCGCGGACCCATCAGGCCCGCGGAGCCGCCGCTTTCATGCGGCGTTCCACCGTACGGAGCCATGACTCCGTAACAGGGAGCGGCGGTTCGCCGGCCGGATGGGCGCGTCCACGGTCGAGATCGCCGCCGGGCACGTGGCGATGGTCTCCCACCCGGATGAGGTGGCCGGCCTCATCAAGGCGGCCGCCGTGGCCGTGACGGCCTGACACAGCCGATCCGCCCCGAAGCCCGAGACGCGGAATCTCGAGACGCCGACGAACTCTTGGGGCGCCGCAAAGGCGCCGCCGACCTCTTCAACGTCAAAATCGAGACATGACCACCATTCAGTTCAAAGAAACGACCAAGGCCACACCCGAGCAGTTCGTGGCGGCGGTCACCGACTTCGGGCCGGGCCGCGAGAAGCTGTTCGGCAACAGCACCGACGGCTACCTCAAGGTGCACGACCAGGGCCCCGGTTTCGCCGACGTCACGGAAGGCTCGCGCGGCATCTGGGAACGCCTGCGCTACGACTGGTCCGATCCCAACCGCATCGTGATGACGACCACCGACTCGAACCTGTGGGGTGGCCACTCGGGGCACACCTACACCTTCACGCGCCGTCCCGACGGCATGACCGACGTGGATGTCGTCGTCGTACGCGAGGGCAAGAACCTCAAGGGGCGGCTCATCGGGCTCGCGCTCGTCGTCATCGGGAAGAGCTTCCTGGGCGGCGAGTTCAAGAAGACGGTCAACGCCATCGACGCTCAGATCGGCAGGTAGTAGCAGCGCACACCGGTGTGGATGGTGTTCTCCAGCGCGTGGCCGATCACAGGGTCGGCCTTCCTGATGCGCTCGATGGCGCGGCGGACGGCCTTGCCGACCGCGAGCCGCGCGCGTTCGTGGTCTCCGCTGAAGGTGCGCAGGCGGCCGCTCATCCCGGTGGCCGCCGCGACCTCATCGATCAGCCACTTGCGCTCGGCGCCGAGCGCGGCCACACGCGCCGTGTCGTTCATGGCGGCGCATTCCTCGATCTCCGCCTCCAGGTCGGCCAGCTTCTGCCGGTATGCCCGCAGCGCCGCCGCGTCGAGGATCGGCTGCGCCGAATTCGCGGTGGACGGGCGGGTCGTTCCGGCGGCGAGGTCGACGGCCGGGATCTCGCGGCCGGGATTGTCGAGGAGCGTGGCCAGATATCCCATGCCCACGCTGCTGGCGACGTCGACGGCCCGGCCACCCATCTCGAACCGCCAGTGCCGCCCGTGGCGGTGGCAGGTGACGGGGCCCGCGGCCTCCTCACCTTCCACCGGCATGGACGACACGGAAAAGGCGGGCGTCGGAGGCAGCGTCATGCTCATGGCCGCGGCCTCCCGCTCGGCCATCTCCCGCTCGCGTACGGCCGAGGGGTCGCCCTGCCGGTCGAGGACGTCGGCAAGCCGGGCCCGGGCGACGGCCATGGCCGGCCAGTGGCCGAGCGCGAGGTCGCCGTCGATGGCCGCGCGCAGATGATAGGCGGCCGCCTCCAGGTCGCCGAGGGTGAGCGCGGCCGTGCCGAGACAGTGCTGGACCGAGCCGAGGCAGGTCACGCCGAGGCTGGCGATGACCGGCAGGTGCGCGTACGGCAGCAGCAGCGCGTAGGCCTCGGCCGCGGTGTCGGCGTCGGCGAGCAGATAGGCGGTCTCGGCCACGCCGTACATGGTGATGAGCCAGCTGCTGGAGCGGGGCAGTTCGGCCAGCGAGCGCCCACGCAGCCGGGCGAGGGTGGTCCTGGCCAGGCGCCGGTCGCCGGTGACGGCGGCGGCCGAGGCCAGGACGGCGAAGTAGGAGTTGTCGGTCGCGCTGAGGGTCGGTGAGTCGACCAGCTCGGTGAGGAGCGGGATGAGCTCGCCGATCCGGCCCTGATACCAGCGGATGGTGGCCAGCTGGCCACCGTGCCAGGCGAGGGTGTCGAGGTCTTCGGCGGCGGCGCCGCGGTCGTTGCACTCGGCCGCCAGCGCCTCGGCCTCGCGTAGCCGGCCGCCCCGGATGGCCAGCATGACGTCCATGGCGCTGACGATGTAGCCGATGGCCAGGTGATCCGCGCCGGCCAGCAGTTCGCGCAGCTCCCGCAGCGAGCGCGTGGCGTGTGGTCCGGCCGCGAGGAACTGGTCGACCGTACGCCAGAGGAGGCCCATCAGCAGGTCGCCGCGGCGGCCGGTCTGGGATGCGACGCCGATCAGCTCACGGGCCAGCTCCTGGCGCAGCGTCTCGTGCTGCGGCCCGAGCACGCAGTGATGGGCCAGGCTGAGCGCCTCGGCCAGGGCGACGGCGTCACCGCGCGCCTCGGCGACGACCGACATGATCGCCTCGTGCGTGCCGTCGCAGTAGTCCTCCTCGGCCGCGAGCCGGGCGCGCAGCCGGATCCCGAGCGACGACCGCGGATCAATGCGCGCCAGCGCCTGCCGCTGGCGGTGCCACACGCGCGTCGCGTCGGCCGCGGCGCGATGCTCATGCACCCACAGCCCGCCGAGCCCGAGCGCCGCGCGGGCCATTGCCGCGCCGTCGCCGATCGCCTCGGCGTCCTCGTACGCGGCGTCGAACCAGCGACGGGCCGCTCGAAGATCACCCTCGACGTGTAACGAGTGTTCGCCTGACTGAAACAGGAGTTCGCCCACCGGCGAGAACTCCTGGGTCCCCCTGGACATCTGCACAGCATTCCCCTTGGCTACTGAGCCCCCTCGGCGATTGTCGGGCACCGGGGCGGCCCCGTCATCGGCGCAAGTTTCACGTAGACAGGCCTTCCCGTTATCACGTTGTGACAAGGCTTGGCGCGTTTCGGCACACGGCGCCCCGGCCTTTCGGACAAGGCCAGTCGGGGTGTTGAAAGTTTCGGAATCAAAGATAGGCCCGATGGCCGAGATGGCCCTTAACCAGCCCTCTTGACAGTCGATCTGACCCCACTTACCTTTCCGCAAACTTAAGGGCGCTCTTCGAAAGTTTCTGGTGCAGGTGGGCGGCCTGACGCCGAAAACGTGCGAATGAACCTTTCATGACCGGAGGTCCATGGGTGAGCACATCCAAGACGCTGGACCCGGCACAGGCCGCGCGCGACGCGCGGCCGGCGCGGAACGAGGGCCTGAAACGGCGCCGCCGCCCGGACCGCCGCCCGTGGCGGCAGGCGGTCCTCCGCGACTGGCAGCTGTACACCCTGGCGATCCTGCCGCTGGCCTTCTTCGCGATCTTCCGTTACCTGCCCATGATCGGAAATGTCATTGCGTTCCGGAAATATCGGCCGGGGGGCAGCCTCTTCGGCGAGGAGTGGGTGGGGCTGCGCTACATCCAGCTGTTCCTCGGCGACCCGACCTTCTGGAACGTCCTGCTCAACACGGTCATCCTGGGCCTGCTGACGCTGCTGATCTGCTTCCCGCTGCCGATCGTGCTGGCGCTGCTCATCAACGAGGTGCGCGGCCGGGCGTTCAAGCGGTTCGTCCAGTCGATCTCCTATCTGCCGCACTTCCTGTCCACGGTCGTCGTGGCCGGGATCTTCATCGAGTTGCTCTCGCTCAACGGCCCGGTCAACCGGATCCTGCGGTCCGCCTCGCTCGACCCGATCGCGTTCATGCAGGAGCCGGGCTGGTTCCGTACGGTCTACATCAGCTCTGAACTCTGGCAGACGGTCGGCTGGGGCACGATCATCTATCTGGCCGCGCTCACCATGGTCGACGACCAGCTGTACGAGGCCGCGAGGATCGACGGGGCCGGCCGGCTGCGGCAGATCTGGCACGTCACCCTGCCCGGCATCCGGCCGACGATCATGGCCGTGTTCGTCCTCAACACCGGCACGTTCATGGCCGTCGGCTTCGAGAAGGTGCTGCTGCTGTACAACCCGTTGACGTATCCGACCGCCGACGTGATCAACACCTATCTGTACCGGCTCGGCATCGTCTCGGGGAACTTCAGCTACGCGGGCGCCATCGGCCTGTTCGAGGCCGTGATCGGCCTGATCATGGTGCTGTCGGCCAACCTGCTGTCCCGCCGCACGGTGGGAGCGGGCCTGTGGTGATCCCAAAGATCAACGCAGCCGACCGCGGCACGCGCGGGCAGCGGATCTTCCGGCGGTTCAACGTCGTGTTCCTGACGGGCGTGGTGATCCTCACGCTCTATCCATTCGTGAACATCATCGCCCGTTCCTTCAGCCAGAACGGCTACATCATCTCCGGCCAGGTCAACCTGCTCCCCCGCGGGTTCAACCTGACGACCTACCGGATCGTGCTGACCGACCCGCTGTTCTGGACCAACTACGGCAACACGGTGCTCTACACGGTCGTCTCCACGCTCGTCGCGATGATCCTCACCACCTGCTACGCGTACGTCCTGGCCAAGAAGCACCTGCGCGGCCGGACGGCGCTCATCCTCATCGCGGTCTTCACCATGTTCTTCAACGGCGGGCTGATCCCCAACTACGTGCTGATCTCCAGCCTCGGCCTGAAGAACACGATCTGGGCCGTGGCGCTGCCCAACGCGATCAGCGTCTTCAACCTCCTGGTCATGAAGACCTTCTTCGAGAGCCTCCCGCCCGATCTTGAGGAGGCCGCCGCGATCGACGGCATGAACACCTACCGCATCCTCTGGCGGATCGTGCTGCCGCTGTCGAAGGCGGTGATGGCCACCATGGTGCTGTTCTACGCCGTGTCCTTCTGGAACTCCTGGTTCACCGCGTTCCTCTACCTCAACAAGCTCGAACTCTTTCCGGTCACGGTCTATCTGCGCAACATCATCGCCGGTGTTTCGGGCGGCGAGATGGCCGGCGCCAACGGCCGAGACATCGGGGAACTGCTCCAGGTCGCCGCCAACATCCAGTCGGTGACCGTACTGCTCACCATCCTGCCCATCGTGGCGATCTATCCCTTCGTCCAGCGCTACTTCGTGTCGGGCGTGATGCTCGGCGCCGTCAAAGGCTAGCCCTCCCCAGATTAGGAGCCCCTTCATGCACCAGGTGACCAGGCGAAACGTTCTCGTGGCCATCGGCGCGCTCGCCCTTGCGGCGGCCTGCGGCTCGGAGGACACCGGCAAGAAGGGCGGCGGGGCCGCCGCCGGCAAGGACGGCGCCATGGCCAACTACGGCGTCGGAACCCAGTTCAAGGCGACAAAGCCGCTGACCTTCACGATGCTGCACAACATCCACCCGGCCTACCCCGTGAAGAACGACTGGCTGTTCTGGTCGGAGTTAGAGAAGCGGACGGGAGTCAAGTTAGCCCTCACCCTCATCCCGTTCGCCGACTACGACCAGAAGAAGGCGGTCATCATCACGGCCGGCGACGCGCCGATGATCGTCCCGAAGATGTATCCCGGGCAGGAGACGCCGTTCGTCGCCTCCGGGGCGCTGCTCCCGGTCAGCGACTACGTCGACATGCTGCCCAACTTCAAGGACAAGGTCGCCAAGTGGAACATCCAGGGCGACCTCGACACGCTCCGCCAGGAGGACGGCCGCTACTACCTGCTGCCCGGCGTGCACGAGGACGTCTGGCTGGACTACTCGCTCGCCATCCGGACCGACGTCCTCGAAGAGATCGGCATGCCGGCCCCCACCACCTGGGACGAGCTCTACACGGTGCTCAAGGCGATGAAGGAGAAGCACCCGGACAACTATCCGTTCTCCGACCGCTGGAACATCCCGACCCCGGGCGGCAACCTGCTGAACATCCTCGCCCAGTCGTACGGCACGCAGGGCGGCTGGACGTTCGTCAACGAGCACGGCGCCTACTGGGACGGCACAGCCGGCAAGTTCGTCTACGGCCCGGCCATGGACCAGTACAAACAGATGCTCCAGTATCTGAACAAGCTGGTGAAGGAGGGCCTGCTCGACCCGGAGAGCTTCACCCAGAAGGACGAGGACGCGACCGCCAAGTTCACCGCCGGCAAGTCGTACGTGATCGGCTCCAATGCGCAGTCCCTGGTCAACGAGTATCGGCCGGGCCTCGCCAAGGCCGTGCCCGACGCCAAGGTCACCAAGATCCCGGTGCCGCTCGGCCCGGCCGGCAACGTCAAGGTGGGCACCCGCCTCGAGAACGGCATCGTGATCAACGCCAAGGCCAAGGACAGCCCCAACTTCGTCGCGATGATGCAGTTCATCGACTGGCTCTGGTATTCCGATGCGGGCGAGGTCTTCGCCAAGTGGGGCGTCGAGGGCGTCACGTACGCCAAGGACGCCTCGGGCGACTTCAAGCTCAACCCGGGCGTCGACTTCCTCGGCCTCAACCCCAGCGCGCCCAAGCACCTGCAGAAGGACTTCGGCTTCTCCAACGGCGTCTTCGCCTACGGCGGCACCACCCAGCTGCTGAACTCCACCTTCTCGGACGAGGAGAAGCAGTTCCAGAACGTGATGAACGGCCGGCAGACCCTGCCCGTGCGGCCGCCGTTCCCGCTGTCCGAGGCCGAGCGCGAGCAGGCCAGCCTGTGGGAGACCCCGCTGGCCGACCACGTCCAGCAGAACACGCTCAAGTTCATCCTCGGCAAGCGCGACTTCAGCGAGTGGGACGCGTTCGTCAAGGAGCTGGAAGGCAAGAACCTGACGTCCTATATGGACCTGGTCAACAAGGCCTACCAGCGGTTCAAGCAGCAGCACGGATGATCCAGGTCCCCGAGGCCGCCATCGGGCGGCTGTCTCCGGCCTGGCGCTACTGCGTCGGCACGGGCCGATTCGAACTGGCGCTGCGCCGTGACTACCAGGAGTCGCTCGCGCTGATCCAGCAGGAGATCGGCTTCCGGCACATCCGAGGGCATGGTCTGTTCAGCGACGGGGTCGGCGTCTTCCGCCCGTACGAGCACCGGGGCTCGCGCCTCGTACGGCACGCGTTCACCTACGTGGACCAGGTGATCGACGCCTACCTCGCGCTGGGCATCCGGCCCTTCGTGGAACTCGGATTCATGCCCTCGGAACTGGCCTCCGGCGACCAGACCGTCTTCTGGTGGCGCGGCAACATCACCCCGCCGAGCTCGACCCGGGAGTGGATCGACCTGATCCGCGCCACGGTGGCCCACCTCGTCGACCGCTACGGCCTCGACGAGGTGGCCACCTGGCCCATGGAGGTCTGGAACGAGCCGAATCTGCCCAGCTTCTGGCTGGACGCCGACCAGGACGCCTATCACCACCTGTACGAGGTGACCGCGTCCACGGTCAAGGACGTGGACGCCTCGCTCCAGGTGGGCGGACCGGCGCTCGCGCCCGGCTCCAGCGCGGACGAGTGGCTGAAACGCTTCGCGGAGTTCACGGCCGCGCGCGGCGTGCCGGTCGACTTCGTCAGCAGGCACGCCTACTCCTCCGGGCCGGCCCGGCATGTGCCGTTCGGGACGATCCAGGATCTGGCGCCCGCGGCCACCCTGCTGGAGCAGTTCGCGGCCCCGCGGCGGCAGCTGGCCGGGACGGCGCTCGCCGACGTGCCCGTCCACATCACCGAGTTCAACTCCTCCTACCGGCCCGACAACTCCGTGCACGACACGGGCTTCCACGCCGCCTACCTGGCGCCGGTGCTGGCCGCCGGCGGAGACCTTGTCGACTCCTTTTCCTACTGGACGTTCAGCGACGTGTTCGAGGAGATCGGGGTGCCGACCAAGCTGTTCCACGGCGGCTTCGGCCTGCTCACCCACCGGCAGATCAAGAAGCCGACCTATCACCTCTATGCCTTCATGGCCCGGATGGGCGAGGAGATTCTGGCGCGCGGCGACGACCATCTGGTCACGCGGGACACCGACGGCCGGGTGGCCATCCTGGCCTGGGCCCCGGTGGATCTCACGGGTCATTCGCTGCGGCTGTCGGTGCCGCTGGACAGCGCCGCGGCCTTCGTCCTCCAGTCGTCGGTCAGCGAGGTCAAGGGGAACGCGTGGGCCGCCTGGTGCGCCATGGGCCGTCCCGCCTCGCCGCGCCCCCGGGAGCTGGAGGTGCTGCGCGAGGTCGCCGAGCCGTACCGGAAGCACTGGAGCCTGCCGGTCGAACGCGGCCGGGTCACCCTCGACCTCACGCTGGAGCAGCACGAGGTGACGCTCGTCGAGCTGTCGCCGGTGGCCGGGTCATGAGCGCGCCGGCGACCCGCTTCGGAGCGGGACCGCTCTCGCGGGTCGCCGCGTTCGTCTACACGGCGCTGGTCGTGGAGGCGCTCTTCCTGCTCACAGCGCTGCCGGGCCTGGCGGCGCTGGTCCTGCTCGCGCCGGACCCGAGCAACGCGCCGCTCGCCGTCGCCTGCCTGCTGCCCGTCGGCCCGGCGCTGTCGGCGGCCCTGTACGCCTGGGGCCGCCGGCGCGCGGACATCACCGACCTGTGGCCGGCGGGGACGTTCCTCCGCGGATACCGGGCCAACCTCGGTGGGGTCCTGCGGCTGTGGATCCCGCTGCTGGCCTGGCTCGCGATCACGGCCACGATCCTGGCGAACTTCCCGGCCGCGGGCGTGCCCGTCTGGTGGGGCATCCTGCTCGGGCTGCTCGCGGTGGCGGCCCTGCTGTGGGCCGCGAACGCGCTGGTGATCACGTCGCTGTTCGCGTTCCGCACGGCCGACGTCGCGCGGCTGGCCGTCTACATGCTGCTGCACCGCCCCCGGGTGACCCTGGCCAACGCCTGCCTTCTCGTGGTGGCCGCCGGGGTCACCTTCTACGCCTCGGAAGTGGCTCTCGCGCTGCTGGCCGTCGTGTTCGCGGCCATGCTGCTGCGCGGCTGCCGTCCCATGATCGCCGAGATAGCGGAGCAGTTCATATGACGAAGGTGCTGTTCGGCGGGGACTACAACCCGGAGCAGTGGCCGGAGAAGGTGTGGCAGGAGGACGACCGGCTGTTCGACGCGGCCCGGATCGACACCCTCACGCTCGGCGTCTTCACCTGGGCGCTCACCCAGCCCTCCATGGACGTGTACGACTTCACCACGCTGGACCAGATCGTGGGCCGGGCCGCGGCGCAGGGCCGGTCCATCTGCCTGGCGACCGGCACGGGCGCGCATCCGGCCTGGCTCGCGCGCGGCCATCCCGAGGTGACCAGGACCGATTTCGAGGGGCGCAAGCACCGCTATGGGCAGCGGCACAACTCCTGCCCCAGCTCGCCGATCTTCCGGCGGCTGTCGGCCGAGGTCGCCGAGCGCATCGCCGAGCGCTACGGGCCCGACCCCGCCGTCGTGGCCTGGCACGTCGGCAACGAGTACGGCGGGGCCTGCTACTGCGCGCTCTGCGCCGACGGCTTCCGCGCCTGGCTTCGGGAACGGTACGGCACGCTGGAGGCGCTCAACACGGCCTGGTACACCGCGTTCTGGGGGCACCGGTTCTCCGACTGGGCGGAGATCGAGCCGCCCTCGGCGCTCACCGAGCACTGGCGCGGCCCCGACCACACCGCCTTTCAGGGGATCACCCTGGACTACCTGCGGTTCATGTCCGACGCCATGCTGGCCTGCTTCGTCGAGGAGAAGGCCGCCATCCGCCGCCACAGCGACAAGCCGGTCACGACCAACTTCATGGGGATGTACCGGCTGCTGGACTATCACCGCTGGGCGCCTCACCTCGACTTCGCATCGTGGGACAACTACCCGCCCGACGACCGGTCGCCGGCGTGGATGGCCCTCGCCCACGACCTGGTGCGCGGGCTGAAGGACGGACGGCCGTTCTGGCTCATGGAGCAGACCCCGAGCGTGACCGCGAGCCGCGACGTCAACCCGTTGAAGCGACCGGGGGTGCTGCGGCTGTGGAGCTGGCAGGCCGTGGCGCACGGGGCCGACGCCGTGCTGTTCTTCCAGATGCGCGCCTCACGCGGGGCCTGCGAGAAATACCACGGTGCCGTCATCGGGCACGCGGGCCGGTCGGACACCCGGGTGTTCCGTGAGGTGGCCGCCCTGGGCGCGGAGCTGGAGCGGCTGGGCGGCGCGTCCCTCGGCGCGCGGACGCCCGCGCGGGTGGCGCTGCTGTTCGACTGGGACAGCCGATGGGCGCTGGAGATCTCCGACGGCCCGTCCCGGCACGTGCGCTATCAGCAGGTCGTGCTGACCTACTACCAGGCGCTGTGGGACGCCGGAGTGGACGTCGACGTGGTGGCCGTGACGGCCGACCTGTCCCGCTACGACGTCGTGGTCGCCCCGGCGCTGCACATGCTCAAAGGTGATCTCGCGGCCCGGCTCGAACAGCTCGCGGCCCGCGGCGGCTCGGTGGTGACGACGTTCCTTTCCGGCCGGGTGGACGAGCACGACCAGGCGTTCCTCATGGACGTGCCCGGCCCGCTCGGGCCTTTGACGGGCGTACGCGTCGACGAGTGGGACGCCCGCGAGCCCGAGGTGGTCAACCCCGTGCGGCTGGGCGGCGCCGACTTCCCCGGGCGGCTGGTGTTCGAGCTGGTGATCCCGGCCGGCGCCGAGGTCGTGGGGACCTACCAGGCCGACTTCTACGCCGGCGGCCCCGCGGTCACCAAGAACGCGTTCGGCGCGGGCTGGGGCTGGTACGTCGCCACGGATCTGGACGTCGAAGGCGTCGCGTGGGTGATGCGCCAGGCCCTCGCCCCGTACGGCCTGACGGGGCCGTACGCCGACGTGCCCGGCCTGGAGTCGGCGGTCCGGATCACCCCGGCCGGGAAGCGGCTCCGCTTCCTGCTCAACCACAACGACACCCCGGTCACGGTCCTGGCCTGCGTGACCGGAATCGACCTCCTGACGGGAGCCCACATCGAACTCGGCGACCCCCTCGCCTTCCCCGCGTACGGCGTGATGATCCTTTCCGAGTACAGCTGAGCGATCGCCACCGCTTAGGGTCGGGATGTGCTCGCGCTACGGTCGTCCGCCGCCGCTCCCCATGTCGTGCTGGCCGAGGCTCCGGATCCGGTGCCGCTGCCCGACCAGGCGCTGGTCCGGGTCAGGGCGTTCTCGCTCAATCGCGGTGAGGCCGAGCAGCTGCCCACGCTGCCCGAGGGCTCGCTCACCGGCTGGGACGTGGCCGGGGTGGTGGAGCGGGCGGCCGCCGACGGCAGCGGCCCCGCGGCGGGCACGCGGGTGGCCGGTCTGCTGCGGTCGGGCGCCTGGGCCGAGCTCGCGGCCATATCGGTCGCCTGGCTCGCGCCGATCCCTGAGGGCGTGCCGGACGCCCAGGCCGCCGCGCTCCCGACCGCCGGGCTCACCGCGCTGCGCTGCCTTGAGCTGGGCGGATTCCTGCTGGGTAAACGAGTGCTCGTGACCGGGGCGGGTGGGGGGGTGGGGCTCCTGGCCGTCCAGCTCGCGACCGCGGGCGGCGCCCGTGTCACGGCTCTGGTGCGGCAGGCCGCCGACTCCGGGCACCGCTTGCGCGGGCTCGGCGCGACCGACGTCGTCAGCGACATCGAGGGTGAGTTCGACCTCATCGTCGAGGGCGTGGGCGGAGCCGTGTTCGGTGCCGCGATCGAGCATGTCGCCCCGCGCGGCACGGTGGTGAACATCGCGACACCCGATGACGACCGGGTCACCTTCCGGGGACGGCAGTTCGACCGCGCGTACGGCGCGCGGATCTACACGCTCAACCTCCCCGACGAGGTGCGCCACGACGGCGCCACCGGTGACCTGACCCGGCTTTTGGATCTGGCCGCCGCCGGGCGCCTGGACGGCCAGATCGCCCTGGAGGATTCCTGGCGCCGGGCAGGGGCGGCTCTCGACGCCCTGCTCCGCGGCGGCCTCGGTGGAAAGGCCGTCCTGTACGTCGACTGATCTGCCCTGTTTGAGTAGCCGTCTACTCATGGGACGCGGTCGTGGGCGTCGAGCCAGGCGGGCCAGAGGCGGCGGGCGACCGCGCGTGGCAGCCGGCCGCCGAGGTGGATGGACCGCCAGACGCCGCGATAGCCCGGCAGCACGCCGGAGGCGACGATGATGTGCCCGACGATGACCGGTGTGACCAGGAACGTCGTCCAGCGGTGAAGCCAGGCGGCGAACAGGCTCACCGGTCCGAGGGGCAGGTAGATCATGCCGAGCCCGGTGAGGGCGAGCAGGGCCAGCGTGCTGACCATGACCAGGTTGGCCAGCCGCTGGCCCGGGTCGTAGCGGCCCTCGTGATGGGGGAACCTGCCGGTCAACGTGGCCTGCGGCCAGGCGGCCAGCCACCTGCCGTCCCCGCGCCGATATTCGACCGACTCGCCCGCGAACGCGACCACGGCCCGGGCACGCGCGACGACGTACGCCGCCACGGCGCCGATCAGCACGTATCCGGTGATCTCATGGACGGATCCGTCCGGGCCCAGCAGCGGGTGGCGGTAGCGGTCGACGACGAACCACCATCCCGTTGTGAGCAGCACGAGCACGGTCACGTACACCACGGCGTGGAACCAACGCGCCGCCCTGCCGTAGCGCTGCACATACGCCATGCCCCTTGTACACCCGAGGCCGGTCACCGGTTCCGCGCGGCGTGGTTAGCTGGTTAAGCAGTAGGAAAAGTATAAAATAGCACCGGAGCCCGTTCCCGATGCTCGAGGAGCAGCGATGGCAGCCGATGCAACCAGGATCCTTCCCTCCGCAGACGCCGGCACCCCCGAAATGGACTTGTTCGTACGGGCCTGGCAGGACTGGCACCAGCGGCAGGAGGCGACCCTCGCCGATCCGCACGGGTTCCTGGCCATCACCGGGCTGCACTGGCTGACCGCCGAACCGCAACGCCTGCCGGGCGCGCCGGGACAGTGGTCGACCGGCGACGACGGGGTCGTGGTGGCGCTCGACGCGGAAGAAGAGCTGGTCGTGGACGGGACGCCGGTGCGGGGCCGGCATGTGTTCGGCGTGATACCCGAGCGCGGCGACGTCAAGGCCGTCTGGGGCGACGCCGTGATCGAGGTGGCCAAGCGGGGCGGGCACGACATCGTGCGGCCGCGGCATCCCGGCAATCCGCTGCGGGTCCAGTTCGCGGGAACCCCCGCGTTCGCGCCGGATCCGCGATGGGTCGTCACGGGCCGCTACGTGCCGTATGACCGGCCCCGGCCGACCACTGTCGGCGCCGCGGTGGAAGGGGTGCGGCACGTGTACGACGCGCCGGGGCGGGTCGAGTTCGAGCTCGAGGGGCAGGCGCTGAGCCTGACGGTCTTCGACGGCGCGACACCGGGCAGCCTGAGCGCCCTGTTCACCGACGCGACCTCCGGTATCTCCACGTACGCGGGCAATCGCTCCCTCAAACTGAGCGCGCCCGAGGCCGACGGCAGCGTCGTGCTCGACTTCAACCGGGCGGCCAACCTGCCCTGCGCGTACACCGACTTCGCCACCTGCCCGCTGCCGCCGCCGGAGAACCGCCTGCCGGTCGCGATCGAGGCCGGCGAGAAGATCCCGTACGAGCGCGCCTGATCAGGTGTACGGCCCAGGGCGGGGCAGCGCGCCGGTCAGCGCGTGCTGCCCGGCCTCGCGCAGCCGGTAGGCGATCGGCGCCGACCCGGTCGCGTCGCGGGCCACCACGTCCGCCGCCGGCTCCGCGGCGACCCCCTGCGCCGCCTCCAGCCACCCGGCCACCCCACGTGTCATGCTGCCGATCATGACACTGTGGAAGCCGGATCCCACGTTCTATCCGTCGCCGAGGGACGCCGCCGCCGCGCCGCAGGAGACGCGCGCGTACGTGGCGGCCTTCGACCGCTCGGGGCGGCGTCCGGACGCGTTGGCCGTGCTCGACACCGAAAGCGGCGAGGTCATCGGGTGGACCGATCTGCCGAACACGGGGGACGAACTCCACCATTTCGGCTGGAACGCTTGTAGTAGCGCCCTTTGCCCTTCCGCGCCGCACCCGCACATCGAGCGGCGGTATCTGATCGTGCCGGGGCTGCGCTCGTCGCGGATCCACGTGTACGACACCAAGGATCGGATCAGCCCCGAGCTGGTCAAGGTCATCGAGCCGGAGGAGCTGGGCGAACGGGCCGGCTACTCGCGGCCGCACACCGTGCACTGCGGCCCGGAGGGGATCTACGTCTCGGCGCTCGGCGGCTACGGGCAGGAGGGCCCGGGCGGCATCGCGATCCTCGACCACACGAAGTTCGAGGTGCTCGGCCGCTGGGAGGTCGACCGCGGCCCGCAGTATCTCGCGTACGACTTCTGGTGGCACATCAACCACGACGTGCTGGTCACCTCCGAGTGGGGCACCCCCTCGATGATCGAGAACGGGGTGGTCGGCGAGCTGCTGCTCGGCCGGAAGTACGGTCACAAGCTGCACTTCTGGGATCTGCGCAAGCGCCGGCACGTCCAGGAGGTCGACCTCGGCGACCAGTATCAGATGGTGCTCGAGCTGCGGCCGGCCCACGACCCGACCAAGACCTACGGCTTCGCCGGGGTCGTGACGAGCGTCGAGGACCTGTCCGCGTCGGTCTGGATGTGGCACCAGGAGAACGGCAGGTGGGCGGTCCGCAAGGTCATCGACATCCCGGCCGAGCCCGCTCCGGCCGAGCTCCTGCCCGACGTGCTCAAGCCGTTCGGGGCGGTTCCGCCGCTGGTCACCGACATCGCGCTGTCCGTCGACGACAGGTTCCTGTACGTCTCGGCCTGGGGCACCGGGGAGATCAAGCAGTTCGACGTGTCCGACCCGTTCGCGCCGGTCGAGACCGGATCCCTGCGCATCGGCGGCATCGTCGGCCGCCGGCCCCACCCGTCCGAGCCGGGACTGCCGCTCGCCGGCGGCCCGCAGATGGTCGAGGTCAGCCGGGACGGCTCCCGCGTCTACCTGACCAACTCCCTCTACGGCGCCTGGGACGACCAGTTCTATCCCGACGGCGTCGGCGCCTGGGCCGCGAAGATCCACACCGCTGACTTCACGTTCGACCAGCGCTTCTTCCCGCACGGCGACGACTTCCGCGGCCTTCGCCCGCACCAGGTCCGGCTGCAGGGCGGTGACGCCTCCTCCGACTCATACTGCTACCCGTGAGCCTGACCGCCGTACTGCTGCTGGGCGCCTTCCACGGGCTCAACCCCGCCATGGGCTGGCTGTTCGCGGTAGCGCGCGGCCTGCAGGAGCGCAGCCGCGACCGGATGCTGCAGGCCCTGCCCATCATCGCGCTCGGCCACCTGGCGTCGGTCGGGCTGGTCGCGCTCGTGGCCGGCGTCACCGGCTCGATGGTCACCGGTACGGCTCTCGCCTTCGGCTCGGGCGTGCTCCTGGTCGGATTCGGGCTGTGGCGCCTGCTGTCGCGGCGGCACTTCCGCTGGGTCGGCATGCGGCTGTCGCTGCCCCAGCTCGCCGCGTGGTCGTTCCTGATGTCGTCGGCGCACGGGGCCGGGCTGATGCTGCTCCCCATGCTGGTATCCCCCGGCGCCCACCACCACGGCAACGCCGGCCTGACCGTCACCCTGCTCCACACCCTGGCCATGTTCGTCACGGCCGGGGTGATCGCGATCATCGTCTACGAATCGGCCGGTCTCCGCATCCTCCGCGTGGCGTGGATCAACCTCGACCGCATCTGGGCGATCGCCCTGATCGGCGCCGGCGTCTTCACTATCGCCGCCTACACGATCACCTGACGGCCCTCCGGCCGGTACGCTGCGCGTCGTGCGGACGCTGGACGAATTACTTGACGTCGAGGATCCGGCCTGGCCGGAGCTGTCGGACGAGCTCGCCGAGGCGGCGGTCCCCGTGGAGATCCTCCCCGTCGACGCCGAGCAGGCGCGGCAGGTCCTCCATCGGCTGCAGGTGACCGTACGCTCGCGGCTGGGCGCGCTGGCACTCCACAGCGGCGGCCTCCTGGTGGAGCAGGGCTGGCTACGGGTGCTCGGCGGCGGGCACGCCGCGCTGCCACCGCTCACGGCCGATGAAACCGCGGCCGGACTGCTGGTGGGGTTCGACGTCCTTGGCGGCCGGTTCGAGGTGAACGGGGCAGCCCCGGCCAAGGCCGGCCGGCCGGGCGCGCCCGGCGAGATCTGCTACTTCGCGCCGGACACCTTGCAATGGGAAGAACTCGGCGTCGGGCACAGCACCTGGCTGTCCTGGATCGTGGCCGGCCGCACGCGCACGTTCTACGCGAGCTTTCGTTGGCCCGACTGGGCACAGGAGGTCACGCCGCTCGCGCCCGACCAGGGCCTGTCGTTCTATCCATCTCTGTGGAGCCAGCAAGCGCACGACGACCTGGCGTCGACAAGCCGGCGGGCGGTGCCCATCGACGAGCTGTTCGCGACGCAGCGCGAGATGGCGCAGGAGCTGCGTCAGAGGCCGTCCCAGCCTTTGTAGCCCCACCAGTGGCCGGTGAAATAGAAGTACTGGTTGTCCAGAGCGTCGTCGGCCGGAGTGTCGCCGGGGGCGAGGCCGGGTATCCAGGCGAAGCCCATGCGTGCCATGAGGCCCATGTCGCTGCTGACGAGCAGAACGCCACCGCCTTCGAGGACTTCGGTCTCGCAGATGTAGTACAGCCCATGCCATCCGCATGGGTCATCCGGTTCGGCGCCGGATGCCAGCTGGGTGGCGTAGCTGCGCAGAGCCGACTCCGACAGCGAGAACCGCACCCACGCCGGGCCTTTCTCGCCGAGAAAGACGACCAGCGCGAGAATGGTCAACGGCGGGATGAGCCACCGCGCCAGGTGCTGTCGCACGACGGGCAATCCGGCCCGCGTCACGGCATCGCCCAGGCGTCCGACCCAGTAGAGAGCGAGCAGCGCCCAGCAGGGGTAGGCGATGAAATCGGTCTCATAGTAGGAGACGTACGTCGTCGCTCCGTACAGGCCCACGACCGAGGCGGCCGCGAGCACGACGAAGTACCAGACCGACAGGGGGCGTCCGGTAAGTCGGGTTTTCTGCACGGAACCGATGATCGACCGTCAGTGGTTGAGTTGGAACCAGTTGATGTTGGTGAAATCGTTGCCGGCGGTTCCGGTGAAGGTCAGGTAGAGGCGGTGGGAGCCGGTGGCGGCGCCGGAAAGGGTGGTCGTCTTGCTCTGCCACGACTGCCAGCCGCCGGTCGAGCTCATGGAGACGCTCGCGATGACCGTGCCGGTCGTGCTGTCCAGGCGGTATTGGATGGTGCCGGTCGCGGTCGTGCCGGACGCGACACGGGTCGTCACGGAGACGGGCGTCGCCGAGCCGAAGTCGACGTCGTAGGAGAGCCAGTCGCCGGGCGCGATCCAGCCGACGTTCTGGCCACCGCCGGTGTCGGTCGTGGTCTCGAGCTGGGTGCCCGACTGGGCGGCGAACGCCTCGGCCTGGACGAGCGAGGTCGGGGGCTGGGTGGTCCCGTAGGCGAGGCCGAAGCCGTACGCGAACAGCGGCGTCTTGCCGTCGCCGTCGTTGATGGGCTGCTGGCTCGCGCTGGACATCCAGGTCATAGGGAGCTTCCCGGTGGGCGGGTAGATCCCGAACAGCACGTCGGCCACGCCCTGCCCTTCGGTGCCCGGCAGCCAGGCGGCCAGCAGCGCGTTCCAGTTGGGCAGCTGGGAGGCGATGTCCAGGGGGCGTCCCGAGACCAGGACGACGATCACCGGGACGCCGGAGGCGCGCAGCGTGGAGATCGTGTTGAGGTCGGTGGTGTCCAGTCCCATGCCGGAGGGCCGGTCGCCGGCGCCCTCGGCGTACGGCGTCTCGCCGACGACGGCGATCGCGGCGCGGTAGGAGCTGTCGATGCCGGCGCCGGTCGCGTTGTACGTCACGGTCGTCGAGGCGGCGACCGTGTTGCGGATGCCCTGAAGGATCGAGGTGCCGCCGGGCACCGAGCCGCTGGCGCCCTGCCAGCTGATGGTCCAGCCGCCGCTCTGGTTGCCCACGTTGTCGGCGCTCTTGCCGGCGACGAAGATCTTGCTGTTGGCCGTGGCCAGCGGTAACACGTTGCCGGCGTTCTTGAGCAGCACCTGCGACTCGCGTACGGCCTGGCGGGCCACGGTACGGTGGGCGGCGCTGCCGACGGTCCCTGTGTAGCTGCGATCGGTCAGCGGGTGCTCGAACAGGCCCAGCTCGAACTTCTTGGTGAGGATGCGGCGGTTGGCGTCGTCGATCCGCGCCGTCGTCACGCGCCCGGCCTGCACCTCGGAGCGGAGCGTGGAGATGAAGGTCTGCCAGTTGGTGGGCACCATGACCATGTCGATGCCGGCGTTGATCGAGGTACGCACGTCGCTGGCGAAGTCGCCGGGCAGCTGGTCGATGCCGTTCCAGTCGGAGACGACGAAGCCGGAGAAGCCCAGCTCGCCCTTGAGCACGGTCGTGATCAGGTATTGGTTGCCGTGCATCTTGGCGCCGTTCCAGGAGCTGTAGGAGATCATCACGGAGCCGACGCCGCGCCGTACCGCCTCCTGGAAGGGCGGCAGGTGGATGGCGCGGAGGTCGGCCTCGCTGAGCTGGGTGTCGCCCTGGTCGGTGCCGTTCGTGGTGCCGCCGTCGCCGACGTAGTGCTTGGCGGTGGCCATGACCGACGCCGCGCCGCCGAGCGTCGTCCCCTGCAGCCCCGTGATGATCGTGGCCATCTGGGTGGCCAGCTCGGGCTTTTCGCCGAACGACTCGTACGTGCGGCCCCACCGGTCGTTGCGGGCCACGCAGAGGCAGGGCGCGAAGTCCCAGTCGATGCCGGTGCCGGAGACCTCTTCGGCGACGGCCCGCCCGATGTTCTGTACGAGCGCCGGGTCGCGGGTGGCGCCCAGGCCGATGTTGTGCGGGAAGATCGTCGCCCCGCTGACGTTGTTGTGGCCGTGCACCGCGTCGACGCCGTAGATCATCGGAATGGCCAGCGGGGTGGCGAGGGCCGCGTTCTGGAAGCCGTCGTACATGTTCGCCCATGACGTGGCGTTGTTGGGCGAGGGCGCGGACCCGCCTCCGGACAGGATCGACCCGAGCCGGAACTGCGTTATCTGCGCGTTGGTGACCGACGCACGCTCGGCCTGGGTCATCTGGCCGATCTTCTCGTCCAGGCTCATCCGGGAGAGCAGGTCGTTGACCCTGGTCGCCACCGGCAGGGTCGGATCCTGGTAGGGCAGGACGGCCGCGGCGGCAGGCCGGATGGGGCTCAATCCGAGCGCGAGCAGGGCGGAGGACAGGAGAAGAATGAGCCGCGGCACCGGCCTCACACCCTAATGTTGTGGGCAGCAACAAAACGTGTTACGCGGATGAAACACCCGCCGTCACCCCTTGTCAATCGCCCATCGCCAGGCCGGGAAACCGCGCTTACGCTCGTCGCGGGGACGTCCGGATCTGTGGTGAGGAGCGGCATGCAACACAGGTCGAAGAAGGCGAAGTCGAATTCATCCAGCAGCTCTTCCGCCGAGGAGAAACCGGCCCCCTCGGCGACCAAAGCCGTCGGCCCGAATTCGATAAAGACGAAGCGCCTGGACCAGGTCGTCCGGGTCGGGCAGGGCCCACCTGCTGCCGACCAGACGGTCACCACACACCCGGCTCCTGCGCACACGACTGTGGATGTCGATGTGGACGTGGACGTGGATGCTGAGCGCCCGGCCGACGAACAGACGTCCGCCGCCGCGCCGAATGTGTTGCGGCTCGAGGTCGAGGAGGCCGGCGATGACGACCTGCGCCCGCCGGTGATCGAGCTCACGCCCATGGTCGGCAGCCCGCCGCTCGACGTCGAGATCATCTTGGACCCCGACCTGGTGACGGCCGAACGGGTCGGCGATCTGCTGCGAAAAGTGGACCTCCACACCGACATGGAATCGCTCTGGCGAGAACTGCTCGCCGCTCACGTGGCCGCAGACCCCGACCTCGGCGAACTCATGGCGACATTCAAGTGGCAGGCCCTGGAAGAGGCGGTCACATTAGCGCAGACCGCGATGGCGTACCTCCCGCTGCGGCGACGCGAAATCCTCGACCGCATGACGGACGCCGTCAAAAAGGACGCGTTATTCGAGATCATCAGCTGGCTGAATCAGATCTCGGCCGAAGGCGAGGAGGCCGGACGCCTGGCCGTCCGCGAAATCCTCGACAGCACGGAGGAGCAGCTGCGGCAACTGCCGCTCCAACGAAAGTGCGAGCTCTGCGCGAGCGTCGTCGGCTCCCTGAACACCGATGACGTGACCGAGCAGAGACAGGCTCTGGCCCGCCTCTATTTGGCCACGGAACTCGATCCGGAGTTCCTGGAACAGGATCGGCGCAGCCGAGCCGTGGTGGCCGACCGGCTCCGCGAGGAACTGCGCGCCGTCATCCGCGGCTGGCACCGCCTGACGGACGCGGAGAAGCTGGAGATCCTCGAAAAGGCCAGGGCCGCCCACGCCGAGGAATTCAAAATCACCGATGCGCCGCCGACAATCGTGCTCGCTCAGCCGGAAAAAGCGGAGTTTCCGGAGGACGGATACTTCGACTGCACGACCAACATCATAAAGATCAGCCATCTGTCGTACTCGTGGAGCGACCTCGACCTCACGCTCGACCTGATCATCCACGAGAACACGCACTGCTGTCAGTTCAGGCTCTTCACGCGTCTTGCCTTCGATCAGGAATTCGCGGATGCCGGGCCGATGCCGGTGCAGGCCGCGCTGTTCGCGTTGAACTGGGGCGTCGGGTACTTCATGCTTCCATTCGACGTGTTCATGGCTCAGCCGGTGGAGCGCCATGCCTGGCTGGCCGGTGCCGAGATGCGGAATCTGTGGCTGGCGGAAGCGACGGCCGAAGCCCACGCCGTGCTGGAGGAGCTCGAAACGGGATATGGCGATCGCCTGCGCTATTCGGTGTACAACCGGCTGAGCAGGGCCCTGGAGTCCGGGACCGCCACGACCACCGCGCTCTTCCAAATGATCGAAGAGGCCCATGCCTTCATGGCCGCTGAGCAGGCAAGGGCCCGGGACGACGCTGCGCGCGAGCGGTGTGTCGGCGAACTTTTGCTGCTCAAGAATCATCCCGACGCGCAGCAGGAGATCGGCGCCATCGGCATGCTGATCACCCGCGCTCGGACCGGCATCAACCCCATATCAACCGATGATCTGCTGGCACAGGCCACCGCTTTGCGCGACCGGGTGATACCGCGCGATCAGGGCGACGGAAACCAAGGGTGAGCGAGCGACTCCTACGAACGCCGGCGGCGCAGCAGCAGATAGGCCAGCAGCCCCATCAGGACCAGAAACTGAAGCCACGCCCCGAGCAGCACAAGTCCCTCATCAATCACAGCCCCCATCTGCCCAGGCAGAGGGGGAATATTCCGCCGGAAACACGCGAGGACACGCTGAAACCCGCGACCACCCGCGACCACCCGCGAAAATTCGCCCACATGGATCAACTCGCCGCCCCCTCTTCCACCCCGCCCATACGCCCATCAGGCCTGCCCCGACCCGCCCCGCCCCGACCCGCCCACGCCCACCCACACCCGCCCCGCCTCGACCAGGCCCATCCACGCCCACCCACACCCACCCACGCCCATCCACGGGCAGCCACGGACGACCCCGCCTGCCCACACCCGCTCATGCCTGTCCCGGCCCCGCCCACGGGCGACCCCTAACGACCACAGGCGGCCACAGCGGCCGGCAGCCCGGCAGCCCGGCAGCCCGGCAGCCCGGCAGCCCGACGATGTGCCCGTTGAGCGCCTCGTCGGTGGCCACCGCCCCCAGCCGGAACGGCCATCGAGCACTAGTCGGCAGACGGCCCGCCTCAGACAGCGCCCCGATGCCGGCAGCGCCCCGACGCCAGCAGGCGTCGCGGCCTCGAACAACGCCGCGGCGCTGGCAGATGGCCGACGCCTGGATCGCGACCGGCGGGCGGATCCGTACCAGCGAGGCAGGTCACGGCGGTGGTCACCGGTAGCGAGGTGGCCACGGACGCAGTGGGCGGAGATGGAACTGCGCCTCGGAGCCGGGCCTACTCCGCCAGCGGCCGCCGGGTCGGGGGCGGCGGGGTGGATGGGGCCGGCGGGTCGGGGGTCCCTGGGGGTGCGCGGGGGCGGCTGGTGGGGCAGTTCCTTCGGGTCCTTCGGGTCCTTTGGGGCTTGTTCTTCGCTTGACCAGAAATATCGGCTTCTAGGCATAGAAGGCCGGCGCGTCGCGGACATCAATCGTTAATGCCCAACGCTTTAATGTCAGATCCGTTAATGTCCGATTCTGTCGGGCAGACGCCGAAGCATGGCTACATTGCTCTGGCTTATCGCCGTCGTACTCGTCATCGCCGGGATCTACGTCATCCTGGCCCGCCGCGACATCCTCTGGGGGATCGTCCTGATCGTCATCGGCTTCCTCGTCGGCCCCGGTGGTGTCAGCATCTTCCATCCCTGATCAAACCTGCTGCCTGCCAGGGCCCCCGACGAACACGGTCGTTCAGTCCGGGGCCGGGCGGCCGCATGCGGTCATCGCCTCGAAGAGGGTCGGATAGACCGGCAGGCGTCCGATCAGTCCCAACGTCGTGAACAACCGGGTCAGCCGCGCGCTGAGACCGGCGATCGCGACTCTGCGGGATTCGATCCGCTTCCAGGTCTCCAACACGACCCTGAGGCCTGAGCTGTCGATGAAGGTCGTCGCCGACAGATCGAACACGACGCCCTCTGCTCCGCCGGCCGTGACCGCGGTTTCGACTGCCTGCCGTACGGCGGCGGTCGTCGTAGCGTCGACCTCGCCGCGTATCTCGATGATGGCGAGCGGTACGGGACGCGGCCCGGCGCGATGCGTGACATGGCGGACGTCGACCTGGAAGTCGGGGGCGCGCCCCGCTGCCTCCAGATTCAACCCTGTTCGTCCACTTGCATCGTGCCACCCCGAGAGTGTTCGGCTCGTCGTGTCCAACTTTTAGGCCCGCTGGTCTTGGGGATCAGCACGTCAAGCGAAACAACCTGCCCGGCGCTATCCAGAAAACGAACCCTGCAAGGTGTCGCTGGGTGACCGTCCGTAGGCGGCCTTGTACGCCTGGGCGAAGCGGCCCGGATGGAAGAAGCCCCAGCGCGCCGCGACCGCGGTCACCGTGGTTTCGGCCGGATCGCTGGATCCCAGCTCGGCATGGGCCCGGGCGAGCCGGACCTGGCGCAGATAACCCAGCGGCGTGAGGTTCAGGCGGCGCCGGAAGGCGTACTGCAAGGCGCGCGGGCTGACCCGGACGGCGGTGGCGATGTCGGCGACGCCGATGGCCATGTCGGCGTGGTCTTCGATGAACGCGATGGCGCGGCGCAGGGTCTGGGAATGGGCGTCGTGGCGGTCCATTCCGCTGGGGTCGGCGGCCGCGTTGCTGGGCAGCGCCGACAGGACGCTGGCCGCCAGGAGCTGTCCGGCCGTGGAGACCACGAGAGGCTCGTCGGCGAGATCCGGGTCGGCGAGAACGCTGTCACGCAGATAGGCGATGGTGCGCTGCAGGTGCCGGCCGGCGGCGGCCGAGACGGGCCGGTGGCCGACCAGCCGCACCAAGTCGGGACGGCGGCCCGGAACGGCACCGGCGACCTGCTGCAACAGCGCGGGATCGAACATGATGATGTCGTAGCGCGAGCGGCGGATCTCGCCGACATAGGGCCGGTCAGGCGGCGCGAACAACACCGTGTCCCCCGGGCCGAAGGTGTCCTGCTCCTGACCCGCCACCTGATTGACGATGGAGCCCGATTCCACCGTGCACAGGCAGACCTTGCCGAGCGGATGCACGTCGAAGCTCATGGCGTATTCCAGCTGAAGCCGGTCGAAGCTGACCGACCCCATGACCTGGCGCGAGATCCGGGTGTGCGGGCTCTCCACGTCGCCGCCGATGCGCATCCTGGCGTACGCCTGGCTGAGGAACTCCTCGGTCTGCCCGAGGTCACGGCTGTCGAAGACCAACGGCTTCATCGAACGCTCCGCCTGTAGGGCCTATCCATTGAGAGTAGTCGGCGCATTGGCCAGCACACCCGTAATCAACGCGCCTTTCAGCTCATCCAGCGATTCGCGGATGAGCTCCGGCAGGTCCGGCTCGCCCGGATCGCTCACCCACCGTACGAACGCGACCTTGAACACGGCGATCCCCGCCTCGGCCGTCAGACTCGCGGCCGGTTCCGGCACGCCTCGGCGGCGCAGGGCGCCGGCGAGCGACGCCGCGAGCGAGGCGAGCTTGATCAGCTCGCGTTCCTGGAGCCCGGCGTTGGCGTCGATGACGGCCTGACGGCGCCGCGCATGCTCACGTCGCTCATGGAAGATGGCCCCGGCCGCCGCCAAGGCTTCGGCGACCGCGTCGATGGGCGAGGTGGAGGCGGACGCGGCGGCCACGGTGTCAACGAAGATGTCGCGCAGCGCACCCTGCCCCCAGAACAGCACTTCGCGCTTGTCGGCGAAGTGCCGGAAGAACGTGCGCTCGGTCAGCCCGGCCCGGCCGGCGATCTCGGCCACGGTGACCTGCTCGAACCCGCGCTCGAGGTACAACTCGAGCGCGGCCCGCTCTAGGCGGCCCCGCGCGTCCGGCTCCCATCGGCCCATGCCTCGATGATAGGTGATGTCAGCAACTGACATCGGTGGCTGTATAGTGATGTCAGTGACTGACATCGGTCACTTGTCTGGAGGGCTTTCATGCGCATATTCGTCACCGGGGCGTCCGGCTGGATCGGCTCCGCCGTCGTCCCCGAGCTCATCGGCGCAGGCCACGAGGTCACCGGCCTGGCCCGCTCCGACGCCTCGGCCGCCGCGCTCGCCACCGCGGGAGCGCACGTCCAGCGCGGCACGATCGACGATCTCGACGTGCTGCGCGAGGCGGCCGCCGCGTCGGACGGTGTGATCCACCTCGCCTTCAAGCACGACATCGCCTTCTCCGGCGACTTCCAGGGCGCCGCCGGCGCCGACCGCCGGGCCGTCGAGACCATCGGCGACGCCCTCGCCGGCTCTGATCGGCCGTTCCTGATCGCCTCCGGCACGCTCGGCCTCGCCCCCGGACGCGTCGCCACCGAAAGCGACGGGCGCGACGAACGCGACCCGGAAACAGCAGGCCACATGAGCGAGGGTCCGCGGATCCGCAGGGAAACGGCCCGGCTCACGCTCGGCCTCGCGTCCCGTCAAGTGCGTTCCTCGGTCGTACGGCTCCCGCCCACCGTCCACGGCGACGGCGACAACGGCTTCATGGCGACCCTGGTCGGCGTGGCCCGCGCCACGGGTGTGTCCGGCTACGTCGGCGACGGATCCAACCGCTGGCCCGCTGTGCACGTGCTCGACGCCGCCCACCTGTTCCGCCTCGCGCTCGAGAGCGCCCCGGCCGGATCGGCGTTGCACGCGATCGCCGACGAGGGAGTGCCGATCCGCGCCATTGCCGAGGTCATCGGCCACCACCTCGGCCTTCCCGTCGCCTCCGTCGCACCGGACGACGCCGGCGGGCACTTCGGCTGGCTGGCCCCGTTCATCGCCATCGACAGCCCCGCCACCAGCACGCTCACACGCGGACTACTGAAGTGGCAGCCCACCCACCCCAGCCTCGTCGACGACCTCGAAAAGGGGCACTACTTCCACTAAGCCCTCTCGACGTATGCGTCAGACCGCTTCCAGGCGAGCCGGACGATGAGCGCCATCGCGGCCACCTCGGCGGTGGCGAAGAACACGTAGTGGAGATTGGCCGTCCCACCGCCGATGGTGAAAACGGTCGTCACGGCGCAGGCCGCGATGTTCGCGATGCGGTTGGCCCGATGCTCCAGTACGCCCGACAGGAAGACCATCGCGATCGGGATTTCCAGCAGCACGGCGAAGACCAGCAGGAGCCCCTCCGTGATCTGGACCGACCCGGCCCTGCCGGTCATGAATTCCTGCAGGGTGCCGGGAGTGATGAAACTCAGGATGTCCGCGAACACCATGTTGAACAGCACGACGATCCAGAGCGCCGACATTCTCGCTCTCACGCTGGTCGTTTTCATGTGGGTCAGCGTGGCGCACGACCGGGGTGCGCCACCTCGGGCGAAGGATCGGCATCGAAGCCGTACTTTCGGTCACCCGCCCGGCTTTCGCGCGATGAGCACGGAGCGGTCGGCGGCGGTGGGGCGAAAATCGACGAAGATGAACCCGGCCGCCCGCAGGAAAGCGGCGAGTTCGGTGACCGACCAGCATTTCCCGGGCGTGGAATGCATGAGCAGCACCGAGTGTTCGGCGGCCGGCAACGGGCCCGTCTTGTCGGCGTTGATGTGCACGTCGTGGTCGACCAGCAGCCCGCCCGGCGGCAACGCCTGATAGGAGGCGGCCAGCAGCGCGCGTACGTCGGATTCCGACCAGTCGTGCAGAGTGTGCGAATACAGATGCGTGGTGTAGCCGGTGGGAAACGGGTCGGCGAACATGTCGGCGGTCACCACCTGGACGCGGTCGGCGTAGCCCCGGTCGGCGATGAGGGTGCGCGCTGCCCGGTCCACCGGCGGGCGCTCCAGGACGGCGCCCGTGACGCCAAGCCGGTCGGCAAGGGCGCAGAGGTACGCCCCCGAGCTGCCGCCGACATCCAGCACGGCCCCAAGACCGGCCCCAAGACCGGCCCCGACACCGGCCCCGACACCGGCCCCGACACCGGCCCCGACACCGGCCCCGACGCCGAAGCCGAGGCCGAGATTGTGGCCGGCCAGCACATCCGCGAGCACGTCGGCGAGCGCCGGCGCGAGATAGCGGCCGCGCGCGTCCATGGCGGCCGTGAATCGGGCCGCGGCGGCCGGGTCGTCGAGGTGGTCGGCCCACGCCGCGCCCTCGTCGGCACTCGACCAGGCCCGGGGCCTCCCGGTGCGCAGCACCTCCAGGAGCTCCCGGCAGCCGGGACGTTCCCGCAGCGAGGCGTAGTACGGCCGGAGGTCATACGGCGACTCGGACGTCAGGTGCGCCAAGGCCGTCCGCGTGGGCGCGATCGCGCCGTCGGCCCGATCGACCAGGCCAAGCGCCGCGACATAGGTCAGCAGCACGTCACACGGCCGCTCGGCCAACTCAAGTCCCGCCCCGACATCAGCCTCCGCGACCGGGCCGCCCCGGCCCGAGAGCCACGAGAACAGATCGAGCTCTGCTACGGCCGCGATAAGCAGGTCAGCGGCATACGAGCTGTCCCGGACCCGGTACAGCACCGTTGGATCGCCGGGGTTGGCCGGGTCGCTGCCGTTGGCAGGGTCGCTGGCGTTGGCAGGGTCGCTGGCGTCCTTGACGTTCACGAGGTCCACTCAAGCGCAAAGCGCAGCCCGCCCAAAGGGCGGCCAGGGCCGCTGGGGGCGGGTGCGGGGCCATGGCGAGTCGGGGAGCCGTGGGACGCGAGCGTGGATCCGGCGTTGGGGTGGCGGACGGCAGCCGGAGGCCTGAGCGGGCACCCAGGCGCGGGCGGAAGCGGGCGGCCGCCGACGGCAGAGCGGGCGGCCAAGGGCAGGGCACCCGGGGTGGCCAAGCGCGGGTGGCCAAGCGCGGGTGGCCAAGCGCGGCTGGCCAAGGGCGGGGCACCCTGGGTGGCCAGGGCGAGCGCGGGCGGGGGCCCGGGGGGCGGGCGACCGGGGGTCAGGGTGGCGGGGTGACCGGGGGGCGGGGTGACCGGGGGGGCAGGGGGTCGGGGGTCAGGGGGTGAGGATGGCTTGGGCGGCGTTGTAGCCGGGGATGAAGGTGATGCCGGGGCCGCCGTGGCAGCCGGCGCTGCCCAGGTAGAGGCCTTCGACGCCGAGGGGTTGGTCGGCGTAGCCAGTGGGGCCGGGGCGGTTGGGGCCCATCTGCTCGGGATGGATCAGGCCGTGGCAGTAGTCGCCGCCCGGGGCGCCGAACATGGTGCCCATGTGGCGGGGCGTGAATGTCGTGTGCTTGGTTATGAGGCCGGCGAAGTTGGGGGCCAGCCGGGTGAGCTTGTCGATCACACGCCGGCCCATCTCGGCCTTCAGCCGGGCGTAGTCCGCGTGGCCGGCCTCGACGGGAAACCAGAGCGAGAACGCCGACGCCGCGTGCTTGCCGGGCGGCGCCAGCTCGGGATCCTGGGCCGACGGGATCTGGAAGGCGATCGCGGGATCGGCCGGCACGATGCCGCGACGGCTGTCCTCCCACTGCCGCTGCAGCTCCTCCGGTGTGCTGAACAGGCCGATGGCCGCCTGCATCGTCGGGTCGTTGAGCAGCTCGTACGGCTCGGCGAACGCGGGCGGCCCGTCCAGCGCGAAGTGCATCTGGACGTAGCTGCCGCGGTGGTCGATCCGGGAGAACCGCTCGCGCACGCCAGCCGCGACCGCGCCGGGCGAGACCAGCTGGGTGACGGTCAGGTCGGGGGCGACGCAGGAGACGACGACCGGGGCGTCGATGCCGGTGCCGTCCTGGAGCCGCACTCCGGCCACCCGGCCGTCGCTGACGCGGATCTCCGTGACCTCGGCGCGCAGCCGCAGTTCGCCGCCCGCTTCGGCGAACCGCTCCCGCAGGTGCGTGGTGAGCGTGCCGATGCCGCCGCGCAGCTTCTTCATCAGCACCGCGTTCTCGTCCGGTACGGCCAGGCCGAAGGCGAGGGCGGCGGCGCTGCCAGGCGTGGCGGGCCCCCGGTAGGTGGTGTTGACCGCGAGGAAGGCGAGCATTCCGCGCAGTGCGCCGTGCTTCTCCTTGTCCGGCAGGAACCGGTCGAGCACGTCGGTCACGGATCCGAAGAGCAGGTCGGAGATGCTGGCCCGCTCGAACTCGGTGGTCGCGCAGGCGTACATCTGGTCGAGCGTCTTCGGCGGCAGCCCGGCGTCGAACCGGCCGAGTGCCCGGGTGGGCGCCTGGCTCCAGGCCATGAGCTCGGCCATGCCGGTGACCACCTCGCTGCCGTGCACCTCGCTGAGGTGGGTCATCAGCCGCATGAGGTCGGTGTAGTAGACGACCGGCGCGTCGCCGATGCCGCGCATCGACACCGACATGACGTCCATGTCGATGGTGGGCAGGGTGTCCAGGCCGAGCTCCCTGCTGACCACTTCCGAGGTCGGGAACTGCAGCGAGCCCGCGATCTCGAACTTGTAGCCGTCGAAGAGCTCCACTGTCGAGGCCATCCCGCCGGCGTACCGCTTGGACTCCAGGCAGAGCGTGCGCAGGCCCGCGCGCTGGAGCAGAGCGGCGGCGGTCAGGCCGTTGTGTCCCGCGCCGATGACGATCGCGTCGTAGCCCCGCATGGCCGCAGGCTGACACGGCCGCCATGTTTCGTCAATAGTGACGAAACATGCCGTCGACGAGACCGCGCTCAAGCGAGGAGAGCGCGGCGTGGCAGAGCCGGGCCAGCTCGGCGAGGGACCGGTCGTCGCCGAGCATCCACAGCTCCATGGCGCCGAAGACGGCGGCGGCGATGCAGCGTGCGGTCACGGTGACGGCGAGGGCCACGCCGGGGTCCGCGGCCGAGCCCGCCGAGGGTCCCGCGACCGATCCCGCAGCCGATCTCCCGGCCGATCCCGCAGCGGATCCGGTCACCGATGCCGTGGCCCGGGCGGTCAGGCGTTCGGCCACGGCTTCGGCGAAGTCGGCCTCGACCTGGCGGATGTGCCGGACGATCCGCTCCGGCTCCAGGGCCTCGGTGCGCAGGGCCGCGATCTGGGTCACCGCCTGCACGTCGTACGGGAAGGCGAAGATGGCCACCCGCACCGACTCGATGATCGCCTCGTCATCCGGACGCGCCGCCAGAGCGCGGCGGAACCAGTGCAGCCCGGCGTCGTAGTCGGCGAACAGCAGGTCGTGCTTGGAGGTGAAGTGCCGGTAGAAGGTCCGCAGGGACACGCCGGCATCGGCGGCGATCTCCTCGGCCGAGGTGCCCTCGACCCCCTGGGCGAGAAACCGCACGACGGCGGCCCGCCGCAGGGCCTCACGCGTGCGTTCGCTCCGCGCCGTCTGCGCCGACCTCGCCATGCGGCCGAATATAGCGCCTCCCTGTTTCGACAATATTGACAAAACCGATCACCGAGAACACGCTGACAGGATGCTGTCGCTGATCGTTCACGCGCTGCTGGGCGTGGCCGTCGTCGGGTGGCTCGTCGCCTCCAACCGGGCGATCTTCCGCCGTACGGAGACCGGACCGCTCGTCTCGACGCTGGAAGGCGTCTACTACGCCGTGGGCCTGGCGTCCGTGGTGATCGGCTGGTATTTCAACATCACGTTCGTCATGGACTACGCCCATGGCAACACCAACCCGATCTGGGGCGACGGCAGCTGGGCGCAGTACGTCCAGCTCATGTTCGTCAATCCGGCCGCGAGCTCCGCCGGCCAGGACTATACGATCGGCAACCTGCTCCTGCTGCCGCTGATGACGATCATCGGGGGGCGCCGCCGCGGCATCGCCCGCCCGTGGCTGTTCTTCGTGTCCAGCCTGTTCACCAGCTTCGCCTTCGCGTGGGCCTTCTACCTGGCCACCACCGAACGGCAGCGCCGGCTTAGTCCTGTATTGCATTCCGTCTGATCCTAAATGGACTATGCAATTGATTCGGAAATGACTATTACGCATATGTGATTTCCATCACATCCTTTTCCCCTGGTCAAAGCGGCTTATAACGTACTTGCTGTCCTTTCCTGAACGCATGGGGCGCAAGTGACGTCCCACGACAGACCACGGGATTTCCATGAAACGCACATTCATTGCGGGCGGGGTCGGCGCGGGCCTGCTGGCCGCCGCTCTGACCGTCTCCCCCGCGCAGGCGGCCGACCATTCTCCGGGCCACCAGGTTCCGAGCAGGGGGCTGGCCGACAACTACGCCGCACAGCAGATCGCGACGTTCTGGTTCGGCGAGAACAGCGCCAACCTGATCGCCGCCACGCCGTACAACGTCGAGACCAAGGTCACCGCCAAGCACGTGTCGACCGGCGGGCCGAGCGCCGACGACAAGCCCGGCATCGTCCCCGCCATCGGCGAGGAGCCGAAGAGCGGCGGCACCTCCAAGAACATCAACCTGCCGAGGACCTCCGGCAAGGTGTTCTTCATCGGCGCCGACCACCGGCCGCACTGGTGCACGGCCACCTCGGTGCAGTCGAACTACCACAACCTGGTCGCGACCGCCGGGCACTGCGTCTACGACACCGTGGCGAACGACTCCACCCTCGACAAGTGGGTCTTCGTTCCCGGCTACTACCAGGGCAAGACGCCGTGGGGCATCTATGTCGGAAAGCAGGCCTACACGCACTACGACTTCGATGTGTACGAGGACGGCGACCGCGACTACGCCTTCGTCGTCGTGCACAACGGCGTCCTGCCGACCTTCGTCGACCGCGACCGGCATTTCCAGAGCCGTCCCTACGATCACCGGCGTGAGGCGGAGAGGGCGCTGAAGCGGCTGACGTCGGCGTCGACGACGGGCTACTCCGACCTGAGGATCGTGGAGTTCCTCGACGTCAACGAGCTCGACGTGGACCACGGCAAGGTCACCGTCGCCACCTGGGACCAGTTCCACAAGTTCAACCCCGACATCGCGCCCACCGCGGCCGACCGGGACAAGCCGGCCGCGCCCGGCACGGCGTACGAGACCACGGAGATCAGCAAGGAGGCGTACAACCACCCGGACGGCGAGGCCTACATCAGCCAGGACAGGAAGACGCTGTTCTTCTCCCTGCAGGACGGCGGCGGCTCGTGGCGGTACTTCAAGCGGACCTTCACCGCGAAGTTCGACCTCGACTACAAGATCACGGGCCGGCTGCTCTCGGTCGGGCTCAAGGATGTCGGCCGGCTCGGTGACAACGTCGGCGGCCAGGGCCTGGCGTACAACCAGAAGATGGGCAGGCGGGTCTTCGTCTTCGGCTACCCGAGCGGGTCGCACCCGGACGGCAACCACGCCTTCACCGGCAACACGCTCAAGTGGACCTACGGCACGACGTTCCCGGCGGCCGCCGCGGCGATCCATGCCGAGGAGCTCATCGGCGTGCGGTCGTCGTTCACCGGCGAGGGCGCCATCGGCTCCTCCTGGCTGCTGAACTACCGGAACACCACGCGGCTCGGCTATCTGAACGGCGTCACCATCGGCGTCTCCGACACCGACGCCAACAACCGCTACGACACCTCGATCTCCCCGTACTTCGACGGCGAGCTCTACGGCGTCTACTCGGTGGCCAGGAACCTCTGGTCGGGCACGATCGTCGCGCCCAACCAGCAGGACCACAGGCCGCAGGACCACGGCCACAACGGTCACGACGGCAACGGCCACGACGGCAACGGCCACGACGGTCACGACCACAACCCGCCGGCGCCGCGTTAACCAGGAGCCTGACCACGCGATGGAGGGCTACCGGTCAAGCCCTTCATCCCGCGGACTTGACGCCGACGATCACCATGGCGTGGCCGAGCACCTTTGGATGCCGGAGTGGGAACGGCAGCGGCAGGGCGTCGGCAAGGGCGCCGAACTCCACGATCGAGGCGTCCGCCCGGCCGACCGCCTCCCGGACGCCGTCGAGCGACGGGTAGAAGGCCGGGTCGCCGAACAGGTCGAGGAAGACATACCGCCCGCCGGGCCGCAGGACCCGCAGCGCCTCGACGACGCCGTCGGATTTGCGCGCCACGTCGCCGATCTCGTGGAAGGTCAGGCAGCTGACGACGGCGTCGAAGCCGCCGTCGGGGAATTCGAGCGCGGCGCCGCTCTGCTTGAAGAACGCCGTACGCTCCGCGACGCCTTCGATGCGCGCGTTGTCCTCGCACAGATCCTTGGAGTACTCCCAGTCCTGTCCCCATGAGTCGACGCCGGTCACGGTGCTGCCCGGCGACGCCTTGGCGAGCTTGACGACCAGGCTGCCGCTGCCGCATCCGACGTCGAGCGCCTGGCTCGCGGCCGGGAGGCCGGCCTTGGCGACGATCAGCTCATGGATGCGGCGCTGGAAGTCGCCGCCGCGCGGCGAGAAGCGGTAGACGGTCAGCGCCAGGATCAGCGCGATGTAGCCGAAGAGCGCGAACGGGACCAGGAAGAGCGCGAACCACGGCGACACGACCGCCAGGGCGGTCGCGACCAGGCAGAGGCCGCTCAACGCGGCGAAGACGATGAGCCGGGAGCTGCGGATCCAGGTGCGATAGCGCGGTTGCGGCCCGCGAACAGGCTCCAAGAACGCCTCCCCGGCCGGCGGGCTTTCGCTCGACATCGCTCGATTCTATGTCGTGAAACGCGATATTGCTCGAGTTGCCATCAGAGATCCTCGGCCGCCGCGAGCCGTCCGGCGACGGCCGTGGCGGCGGCCACCGCGGGCGACACGAGGTGGGTGCGCGACCCGGCACCCTGCCGGCCTTCGAAGTTGCGGTTGGAGGTCGACGCGCTGCGCCGCCCGGGCGCCAGCCGGTCGGGGTTGAGGCCGATGCACATGGAACAGCCGGCCGTGCGCCACTCCGCGCCCGCCTGCCGGAACACCTCGTCCAGCCCTTCCTCCTCGGCCTGCGCGCGTACGCCCATGGATCCAGGCACCACGAGCATGGTCACGCCCTCGGCCACCCGCCGCCCCCGGAGGACCGAGGCGGCCAGGCGCAGGTCCTCGATCCGCCCGTTCGTGCAGGAGCCGACAAAGACCGTGTCCACGGCGATGTCCCGCATGGGCGTGCCGGGTGTCAGATCCATGTACGCCAGGGCGTGCTCGGCGGCGGCCCGGTCACCCGGATCGGCGAACCCGGCCGGGTCGGGCACCACGCCGGTGAGCGGCACGGACTGGGCCGGGTTGGTCCCCCAGGTGACGAAGGGGCGCACGGCCGAGGCGTCCACGCGCACCTCGCGGGCGAACGGCGCGCCCGGGTCGGTCGTCAGCCCTTGCCACCACTCCAGGGCTGCCTGCCACGCGGCGCCGGAAGGTGCGAACCGGCGGCCCTCCAGATAGGCGTACGTGGAGTCGTCGGGGGCGACCAGGCCTACCCGGGCACCGAGTTCGATCGACATGTTGCACAGCGTCATCCGGCCTTCCATGGACAGCGCGGTGACCGCCGGCCCCCGGTATTCCACGAAGTGCCCCGCCCCCCCGCCCGTCCCAACGGCGCCCACAACCGCCAACGTCAGATCCTTGGCCGTCACCCCAGGAGCGAGCGCGCCCTCGATCGTGACGGCCATGTCGCCGGGCCGTACGACGGGAAGCGTCTGGGTGGCGAGCACGTGCTCCACCTCGCTCGTGCCGATCCCGAACGCGAGCGCGCCGAACGCGCCGTGCGTAGATGTGTGCGAGTCACCGCAGACGATCACCATGCCCGGCTGGCTCAGCCCGAGCGCCGGACCGACGACGTGCACGATCCCCTGGTCGCTGCCCATGCCGGAACAGCGTGAGCCCGAACTCCGCACAATTGCGCCGCATCGCCTCCACCTGGGCCCGTGCCGCCCGGTCCACGAAGATCGGCCCGTCGGTCGGTACGGCGTGATCCTCCAGGGCCAGCGTCAGATCCGGCCTGCGGACCTGCCGCCCGGCGGCCCGAAGCCCGTCGAAGGCCTGCGGCGACGAGACCTCGTGCAGCAGGTGCAGGTCGGCGTAGAGCAGGTCGGGCCCGTCACCCGACCGATTCACGACATGCGATTCCCAGATCTTGGCTGCCAGTGTGCGGGCCACGACGCCTCCTCAGCTCGCGTAGACGGCCTGCGCGACCCTTCCCGGAGACAGCTGGGCGCGCTCGAGCACGCGGACGCAGCGGCCCGCGCGCAGCACGTGCACCCGGGTGCACAGCCGGGCCAGGTCCTCGTGTTCCACGGTCGATATCAGCGCGGCCGCGCCCGCCTCGGCCGCCGCGGACAGGTGCGCGAAGATCTCCCGCTTGGCGCCGACGTCGACGCCCTGGGTCGGCTCGTGCAGCGCCAGCACCCGCGGCTCGCCCAGCATCCACTTGGCCAGCAGCACCTTCTGCTGGTTGCCGCCGGACAGGAACCGCAGGACGAGACCCGGCTCCCGGGGCGAGATGCCAAAGCGCGCCGACTGCTCAAGAGCGGCCCGCCGCTCCTTGCCCCGCGAGAGCACCAGGAAGCGGGCGAAGGCTGCGAGCGTCGGCAGCGTCAGATTCTCGGTCACGGTCAGGTTCGGCGCGCAGCCGGACACGGCCCGGTCGGCCGGCAGCAGCGCGATGCCGAGCCCGATCCCCGCGCGCGGGGTGAGCGTGGCGAGGTCGGCGCTGGATCCGTTCAGCGTGAGCCGTCCCGACCGGGCCGGGCGTGCGCCGGCGACCAGGTAGGGCACGTCGTCGTAGCCGGATCCCGGCAGCCCGGCGAAGCCCACGATCTCGCCGGGCCGCGCCGTAAAGGACAGTTCCTGGACCGCGCCGCCCGCCAGATCCTGGACGGACAGCAGCGGCTCTCCGGCCGGTGTGGCCTGATCCGGATAGAGCTCCTCGGACGGCCGTCCGAGCATGAGCTCCAGCAAGCCGGCCTCTGTCGAATCACCGGCGTCCACGACGCCCACCAGCTCGCCGCCGCGCAGCACGACCACCCGATCGCAGAGGGTCCGGACCTCGTCGAGCCGGTGCGACACGAACACGATGGACGTGCCGTGCTCGCTGAGCCCCCGGAGCACACCGAAGAGCCGCTCGACGCCGTCATGCGGCAGGTACGCCGTGGGCTCGTCGAGCACCAGCAGCCGGTGGTTCTCACCTTCGGAGATGTCGGCGAGGCCACGCGCGATGGCCACCAGCGCCTGCTCGGTCACCGACAGATCCCCCACGCGCGTGTCGGGATGGACGCCGAGACCGACCTGGTCGAGGTAGGGCCGGATCCGGCGGCGTTCCTCGGCCCACCGGATCCGCCCGCCGAAACCCGTGGTGAAGCGGGCGATGCGCAGGTTCTCCAGGACCGTCATCGAATGCACGAGCGCGAGGTCCTGGTGGATGAAGGCCATGCCCGTACGCACGGGACCAGCGCCGAGGGACGCGGTCACGTCCCGCCCGCCGAGGACCACGCGCGCGTCGGGGTCGGGCGCGTGGTAGCCGGACAGGATCTTGATGAGGGTGGACTTCCCGCTGCCGTTCTCGCCGATGAGGCCGAGGATCTCGCCCGGCCGCACGGCGAGCGTGACGTCGTGGAGCACGCGGACGCCGTCGAATGTCTTCGAGACGCCCGCGAGCTCCAGAACAGCGGTGTCAGAGACTACTTCTGCCACAGCGCCGGGAACTTCGTCTTGTAGTCAGAGGACCCGTACCAGGAGAACTCGTCCTTGCCCTCGATCAGGTTGGCGTTGGTCGAGTCGAAGATGCGCAGCCCCACGTTGTAGTTCTCGACGGGAGGAGCGCCGGCCAGCACCCGGAAGATCGCGTCGGTGCAGGCGTACGCCCACCACTCGTTGTGCCCGCCGACCTCGAGCTTGAGGCCGCTCGCCGGGTCCTTCAGCTGCTCGACGATGCCGGGAGTCGCGTTGAACGCGCCGACCTTGACCTTCTCCCCCGCGCCCGCCGTGCGGATGGCGCCGAGGCCGGGCAGCGACTGCCCGTCGTAGAGGGGCAGCAGGTACGTACGGGTCGGGTCGGAGTTGATGGTCGTCTGGAACAGCGGCGCGATGGAGGACTCCCACTGCGGGATCTGCACGTCCTTCACGCTCAGGTCGCACGCCGGGCAGAGCCGCTTGACCTCGCTGAGGGTGCCCTGCGCCTGTGGCTGTGAGGCCGGCACGTCGTCGGAGGTGACGACGAGGCCCTTGCCCGATCCCTTGGAGTCGGCCACCATCCAGTCGCCGATCAGCTCGCCGACCTTCACGTAGTCGAAGGTGACCTCGGCGTCCTGACCGGCGTCGATCTTGCCGGGAATGCCGGTCTGCGCGCTGATCACCTTGATGCCGGCGGCCTTGGCCTTGCTGATCTGCGCCTGGAACAGCTGCGGCGGCAGCGCGAGGAACAGGATGGCGTCGGCCTTCTGGGCGATGGCCTGCTCGAAGCCCTTGTTGGCCTCGTCCACCGAGCCCTTGGCGTCGACCACGTTGAGCTGCACGCCGCCGTACTGCTCGAGCAGCTTGGTCACCGCGTCGGACCAGTACTTCAGGACCGGGATCGAGTTGGAGACGCTGATGTAGGTGACCTTCTTGCCGGCCAGGTCCTTGATGCTCACCGGGTCGTCAGGACCCTGCCAGGTGGGCGGCTGCCGATACTGATCAACGATCTTCTGCGCCTCGGCGAGCCCGGCCGTCGAGTCGGCGGCCGAGGGGGCCGCGGCCGCGCTCTGGGTGGCCGCGGTGGAGCCCGCGGGTTCCTCGTCGCTGCAGGCCGCCGTCGTCACCAGCAGCCCCGTCGCCGCGAGAACGATCACTACGTTGCGAGAAATGGATAGGGACATTGCGACTCCGCCTTGGTGCTAAGTGACGCTGTGCTAGCTGACACGTGGCAGCCGCCGGCGCCCGGCGAGATGACTGAGGGTGACGGCGGCCACCAGCGAGCCGCCGTAGAAGACCTGCTCGGGCCATCCGGCGTAGCCGAGATACTGCAGGCCCGTGATGCCGGTCGTGAGGAAGTAGACGGCGACGAAGGCGCCCCAGGCGTTGAAGCGTCCCGGCACGATGGTGGTCGATCCGAGGAACGCCGCGGCGAACGCCGGGAGCAGGTAGTAGGCGCCAGCTTGCGGGTTGGCCGCGCTGTTGGTGCCCGCGAGAACGATTCCGGCCAGACCTCCGAGGGTGGAGGTCACCACGAACGCGCCGAACCGGATGGCGCTCACCCGGAGGCCGGCCAGCCTGGCCACCTCCCGGCTCTCGGCAATGAAGATCATGCGCCGGCCGAGCGGCGTGTGCTGCAGGATGAACCAGGCGATCAGGCAGAGCAGCAGCCCGCCGTAGAACGGCGCGGGGATGCCGAACAGCAGCCCGTCGGTCATGAACCGCACGGTCTTGACCGAGATGCCGGTGACCACGCGCGAGTCGGTGACGCCGAGCGTGACTCCGGCGAGCACCGTGCCCGTGCCCAGGGTGACGATGATGGACGGCACCCCGGCGAACACCGACAGGACCGCGTTGAGCGCCCCGAACGCGGCGCACACCAGCAGCGTCATCACGATGGCCGGGCCGGGCGCCCAGCCGTCCCGCCCGTCGAGCACGGCCAGCAGGCAGCCGCCGAATCCGACCACCGAGCCGATGGACAGGTCGAACTCCTCCACGGCGAGGGTCGCGAGCAGGCCGAGGGTGGCGATGAGGATGACCGTCTGGGTGCTGAGGATCAGCTTGATCGTGGAGGTGGAGGCGAAGCTGTCCGACCGCAGCGCGAAGAAGGCGATCACCAGCAGCCAGACGACCGGGACCGCGTACCGCTCCAGCGTGGCCCCGAGCACGTTGCGGCCGTTCATGACGGAGCGCCTTTGAGCCGGGCGATCACCAGGTCCTCGTCCCACACCTCGCCGTATTTGGCGGCGATGTCGAACAGGTTCGCCTCGTGCGGACCGGCCGCCCGGTCGCCGACCGCCTGCCGTGCGACGACGGGCAGGTAGCCGTGCTGGATGGCGTCCACGGCGGTGGCCCGCACACAGCCGGACGTGCTCACGCCGGTGATGACCAGCGTGTCGATGCGGCCGGAGGCGAGGGTGGCCGACAGCGACGTGCCGAAGAAGGCGCTCGCGTACTGCTTGACGATGACCAGTTCGTCGGCGCGTGGCGCCACCTCGGGCATGATCTCCCCGAGGCCGCCCGGCGCCCCGTCGACGAAGTGGCGGAGCGCGCCCACCTTGCGGAAGAACAGCCCGCCGTCCCGCCCGCCCGGCCCGTACGCGACGCGGGTGTGCAGCACGGGCACCCCCGCCTCACGCGCCGCCGCGATGATCCGGGCGGCCGAGTCGAGGCAGTCGCCGCTGCCCATGTAGAGCTCGGCGCCCGGCTGGAAGTACGCGCGCACCATGTCGATCGCGATCACGGCGGGCCGTTCGCCCCACTCGATCGCGCGCCCGAACCCGGCGTCCGCGTAGTCGGCGGTCAGGTCGTTCATACGGCGACCGGTGGCTTGGGCGCCGGCAGGCCGGTCTCGGCCTCGCAGTTGTCCAGGACCTCCTCAAGCGGCGGGCCCATGTTGAAGACAGGCGGGCTCGCCGGGCGATCGGCCGCGAGTTCGGCGCGCAGCGTCGTGGTGGCGTCGGCGTCGACCTCGGCGGCCTCGGTCACCACGACGCCGTAGCGCCGGGCGCCCTCGGCGCTGACCAGCCCGCGCCGCACCTCACGGGCGACCAGCTCGGCGTCGCGGGCCAGCGGGTCGCCCCAGCCGCCACCACCCCAGGTGACGAAGTGCAGCACGTCGCCGCGGGCCACGGCCACGCCGTGCACCTTGCTCGGCAGGATCTCGGTGCTTCCGTCGGCCCGCTGGATCCACTTGCGGCTGCGCGCGCCGGGGTCGCCGCCGTTGACGCCCCACGGGTAGGTCAGCCAGCGGTCGTCGTGGATGGCGATGGTGCCCGGTTGCAGGAACCGGTAGGCCACGTCCACCCCGTTGCCGCCGCGGTGCAGGCCCGCGCCGCCCGTGTCGGCGACGGTCTCCCACCGCTCGATGCGCAGCGGATAGTACGACTCGAGGTATTCGCAGGGGATGTTCACGAACGACGGCCACAGCGAGTGCCCGTCCGGGCCGTCGCCGATGGGCCGGCCGGGGATGCCGCCGAAGCCGATCGAGTAGAGCTGGAACCACTCGCCGGCGCGCTCGCCGTCCGCGTAGTAGCCCGAATACATGAAGTGCGGCGAGGAGGAGAAGCCGGCGGCGTTCAGCAGGTCGGGCGTCTTCTGCCCGAGCAGGCCGCCGAACAGGTCGAAGATGCGCCCCACGCCGTGGTTTCTGGCGTTGAGCGCGGACGGGAAGTCCGGCTTCCAGAACGTCTTCGCCGGAATGTGCACATCCACGAGTGGATAGAAGCCGTCGTTCCACAGGATCTGCGGGTCGGCCACGGTGATCATGTAGATGCCGAAGAACATCCGGGCCAGGTTCTCGTTCAGGTAGTAGTTGATCGGCCCGGACGACTGCGGCGCGCTGCCGGTGAAGTCGAGCAGCACCTTGTCGCCGGTGCGGGTCAGCGACAGCGTCAGCTTGTACGGCCCGTGCCCGACTCCGTCGTCGCAGATGTAGTCGGAGAAACTGATCGTCTCGCCGTCCTCGAACAGCATGGTCAGCAGCGCCTTCATGGCCCGGTAGTTCCGGTCGAGCAGGGCGTCGAGCGCCGAGACGTAGGTGTCGACGCCGAAGCGGGCGCACAGCTCCTGGATGCGCCGCGACGCCGTACGGCAGGCGGCGACGATGCCGTTGAGGTCGGCCCGGTTCCAGTCGGGCTGGCGCACCTGGTTGAGGATGATCCGGAGCGCGTCCTCGTTCAGCCTGCCCTTGGCGTACAGCTTGAACGGAGGGATCAGCACGCCCTCCTCGTAGATGGTGTGCGCGTCGGTCGGCATGGAGCACACGGCCTTGCCGCCCACGTCCGACATGTGACCGAACATGGAGGCCCAGCCCACCACCCGCCCGCTCACGTAGATCGGCATCACGACCAGCCAGTCGTTGGCGTGGCTGATGGCGCCGTCGCACGAGTAGGGGTCGGAGGTGAGCAGGACGTCGCCGTCCTCGATGGTCCCCTCGTAGCGGTCGAGCAGGGCGGGGATGGACAGCCCGAACTGGCCGACCACCATCTTGCCGTCCGGGTCGCCGATGAGGGGGAACTCGTCGTGCTGCTCGCGGATGCCGGGGCTGAGCGCCGTGCGGAAGAGCACCTCGTCCATCTCGTAGCGCGCGTTGCGCAGCGCGTTCTCGATGATGTCCAGGGTCACCGGGTCGACCTCGACCCGGTCGACCTCGCCCGCGGCGGTCTGAATGATCGTTGCCATGAGTCAGGCTCCCGTGGCGCTTGTTTCGGCGGGTCGGATGAGCAGGCTGCCGCTGGGATGGACGGTGGCCGCGTGGCCGGGCAGCACGAGGGTGGTGGAGTCCATCTCGGTGACGATGGCGGGACCTGGGATGACGTTGCCGGCGAGCAGCCTGTCCCGGTCGTAGACGGTGGCCGTGGCGGCGGCGCCGTCGAGGTGCACGGCGGTCTGCCCGGTGACGGCCTGGCTCGCGTCCGCGCCGCCCTCGGCGAGCGCGACGGCCTGCACGTGCGGGCGCGGCCCGCTCACGGCCACCCGGATGTTGACCAGTTCGTGCTCGTTGCTGAGCAGGAACGAGAACAGCCGCTCGTGCTCGGCGTCGAAGGCCGCGCCGAGCGCCTTGAGCCCGCCGCCCGTGCCGTCGAAGCCCGTGCTTTTGAACACGGCCATGTCCACCGGGACCGTGATCTCGAAGCCCTGGCCGTGGTAGCGGATGTCGGCGTGGCAGGAGACCGTCTGCTCCTCGCGCGGCGCGCCCTCCGCCTCCACGGTCGCCGCGGCGGCCTCGGTCAGCTCGGCCACGATGCCGCTGAGCTCGGCGTCGGTCAGCTCGGAGAACCGCCGGATGTAGGTGCGGGCCGCCTCGTCGCGCACGCTCGTCGTCGCGTCGCCGTACGCGCAGAGCACGCCGGGCGACGGCGGAATGATGACGGGCCAGGCGCCGGTGAGCCGGCCGAGGGCGTTGGCGTGCAACGGGCCGGCGCCGCCGAAGGCGACGAGCGCGAACTCGCGCGGGTCGAAGCCCTGCTGCACGGAGACCAGCCGGAGCGCGCCGAACATGTTCTCGTTGACGATGTCGACGATTCCCGCGGCCGCGGCCTCGACGCTCGGCAGGCCCATCTCGTCGGCGATCGTGGCGACCGCGGCGCGCGCAGCGGCCCGGTCGAGCCCGATCTCGCCGCCCGCGAGGTCGGTGGGAAGGTAGCCGAGCACGATGTTGGCGTCGGTCACGGTCGGCGCCTGGCCGCCCTTGCCGTACGCGGCCGGGCCGGGGTCCGCGCCGGCCGACTGGGGCCCGACGCGAAGCGCCTTCGTCAGCGGCGGCACGTGGGCTATGGAGCCGCCGCCCGCGCCGACCGTGCGCACGTCCACCGAGGCGGAGCGGACCGTGAGGTCGCCGACCCGGGTCTCCCGGCCGATCCGCGGCTTGCCGGCCTGGACCAGCGCGACGTCGGTGGAGGTGCCGCCCATGTCGAAGGTGAGCAGGTCGGTGAATCCGGCCTGGGCCGCCGCCCACACCGCGCCGCTGACACCGCCGGCCGGGCCGGACAGCAGCATCGACACCGGGTTGGCCGCGGCCGTGGGCGCGGTGGCCAGGCCACCGTCGCTGCGCAGGACGTAGAGGCGGCCGCCGATCCCGCTGTCGCCCAGCTTTCCGGCGAGGCTGTCGAGGTAGCGTGCCACCTGCGGCTGCACGTAGCCGTTGGCGACCGTGGTGACCGTGCGCTCGTATTCGCGGAGCTCGGGCAGGACTCGCGAGGACAGCGAGATCGGGATGCCGGGCAGCTCCTCGGCCGCGATCTCGCCGATCCGCCGTTCGTGCCGGCCGTCCACGTACGAGTTGATGAGGGAGACGGCGAGGGCCTGGATCCCGGCGTCGCGGAGGCGGCGTAGCTTGGCCCGGACGTCGTCCTCGTCGAGCGGCGTGACGATCTCACCATCGGCGCCGATCCGCTCGATCGCCTCGACCGTGTGCTCGAGCGCGGCGAGCGGCTCAGGCTTGGGCCAGATGATCCAGCCGGCCAGGCCGCCCGGGACGTACGAGCGGGCGATCTGCAGCACCTGCCGGAACCCGTCCGTGGTGACCAGCCCGACCCGCGCGCCCTTGCCTTCCAGGATGGCGTTGGTCGCCACGGTCGTCCCGTGCAGCACCTGGCTGATGTCCGCCATGGACACGTCCGCGCTGCGGCACGCCTTGCCGATCCCTGTCAGCACGCCTATTGACTGGTCGTGCGGTGTGGACGAGGTCTTCGCCCGGAACGTATGCCCGGAATCCTCATCTATCAGAAGGATGTCGGTGAAGGTCCCACCGACGTCTACGCCCAATCGATAGCGCATGCGCAGTCTCCGTTCGGTCAGATCACTCCATCCGCCCGAAGGCGGTCCAACTCCGGGTCACCGAGGCCCAGCAGGCCGCGGTAGATCTCGTCGTTGCTCGCGCCGAGCGCCGGCCCGGGGCCGCGTACCGACCCGGGCGACGCCGACAGCTTGGGGAACACGTTCTGCATGGCGACCTCGCCGAACTCCGGGTGCGCCACGGCGACGATCGCGTCGCGGGCCGCGAAGTGCGGGTCGGCGAACATGTCGCGGGCGCGGTAGATCCGGCCGGCCGGCACCCCGCCCTCGTGCAGCTTCGCCAGCAGAGTGTCGGAGTCGATGGTCCGGCTCCATTCGGCGATCACGCCGTCCAACTCGTCCATGTGGACGCCGCGCGCGCTGTGGGTGCGGTAGCGCTCGTCCTGCGCCAGGTCGGGGCGGCCCATCACGTCGGCGAGCCGGCCGAAGACCGTGTCCTGGTTGGCCGCGATCAGCACGTCCTGGCCGTCGGCGGTCGGATAGACGTTGCTCGGCGAGACGTTGGGCAGCACCGATCCGGTGCGCTCGCGCTGGTAGCCGGCCGTCTGCCACTCGGGCAGCAGCGACTCCATCATGGCGAGCACCGACTCGTAGATGGCCGCGTCGACCACCTGGCCGCGGCCCGAGTTCGTCCGCTCGTGCAGTGCCGTCAGCGTGCCGATCGTCGCGTACGTCGCGGCGAGCGAGTCCCCAAGGGAGATCCCGGCCCGGGAGGGCGGCATGTCGGCGCTTCCCGTCACGTACCTGATCCCGCCCATGGCCTCGCCGATCGAGCCGAAGCCGGCGCGCTGCGCGTACGGGCCGGTCTGGCCGAAGCCGGTGACCCGCGTGATGATGAGCCGCGGGTTGAGCTCCCACAGCCGCTCGGGGCCGAGGCCCCACCGCTCCAGCGTCCCGGGCCGGAAGTTCTCCAGCAGCACGTCGGACTCGGCGGCGATCCGCCGGGCCAGGTCCTGCCCGGCCTCGGTGCGCAGGTCGCAGGTGACCGACTTCTTGTTGCGCGCCACCACGGGCCACCACAGCGACTTGCCGTACGGCTTCTCGCGGCCCCACTCGCGCATCGGGTCGCCCGTGCGCGGGTCCTCCAGTTTGATCACCTCGGCGCCGAAGTCCCCGAGCAACTGGCCGCAGAACGGCCCGGCCAGCAGCTGGCCGAGTTCCAGCACGCGGACGTCGCGAAGCGGGGCGGGGCGAAGTGTCACGGGGTCTCCTCCACGGCGTGTTTGCGGGGGCCGAGCAGCGAGGCGCGGGCCGACAGCAGGTGAGCGTGCATGACCGCCTCGGCCCAATCCGGATCCCGGGCGCGCAGCGCCGCGACGATCTCCAGGTGATGGCTGACGCTGCGCCGCATGGCCGCCTCGTCGAACGAGTGCAGGGTGCGCAGCAGCACCGTGGCGTGGATGAGCGAGCCGATCGTGCTCAGGACCACAGCGCTGCCGGAGAGCCCGTTGAGCGTGGAGTGGTAGTCGGCGTTGAGCCGATAGACCTCGTCCAGCTCGCCGTGGGCGGCATAGCCGGCGAGCTCGGTCGCGATCTCGTCCAGCTTGTCGATGTCGGCGTCGGAGGCGTGGATCGCGGCCGTGCGGGCCGACAGGCCCTCGATCCGGGCGCGGATGAGGAAGATGTGATCGAGGTCGTGGGCCGGATATTCGACGACGCGGGCGCCCTTGTTCGTGGTGATCTCCACCAGCCCCTCGGCCGCGAGCAGCCGCAGCGCCTCCCGCACCGGTGTGCGGGACACGCCGAGTTTGTCGGCCAGCTCGACCTCGCCGAGCCGCTCGCCGGGAGCGTACTCCCCGCTCAGGATCCGCTCGCGCAACCTTTCGACCGCGCGATCGCTCGCTGCTGTCATCCACTGCCTCCGTTAGATTGCATACATCTAACCCATGAATCGGGCCATTTCAAGGGGTTAGGGACATGTTTCGCTGGTATTGCATACAACTCGGCGACCTGTTAAACAGTTGCCATGGTGGATCCGGTGCCTGAACCGGTGCTCGAGGTGGTCGAGGTCGGCCCCCGCGACGGGCTGCAGAACGAGAGCGTCCTCCTCGGCACCGACGCCAAGGTGGCGTATATCGGCGCGCTTGTCGAAGCGGGCCTGCGCAGGATCGAGGCAACCAGCTTCGTGCACCCCGGGCGGGTGCCGCAGATGGCCGACGCCGAGGCCGTGATGGCCCGGGTCCCGCGCCCGGACGGGGTCAGCTACATCGGCCTGGTGGTCAACGAGCGCGGGCTCGACCGCGCCCTCGACGCGGGCGTCGACGAGGTCAACGTCGTGGTCGTGTCGACCGAGACGTTCTGCCGGCGCAACCAGGGCATGTCCGTGGCCGAGTCGGTGCGCTCGTTCGGGGTCATCAGCGCCCGCGCGAAGGCGGCCGGGCTGCGGGTCACCGCGACCGTGGGCGCCAGCTTCGGCTGCCCGTTCGAGGGCGAGGTCGCCCCGGAGACGGTGGCCGGGCTGGCCCGGCAATGCGCCGAGTCGGGCGCCGACGAGATCGCGCTCGCCGACACGATCGGCGTCGGCGTGCCCGCCGACGTCACGCGCCTGACGGCCGCCGTGCGCGAGGTGACCGGCCTGCCGCTGCGCTTCCACTTCCACAACACGCGGAACACGGGGTACGCCAACGCGCTCGCCGCCGTGGCCGCGGGCGCGAGCGCGCTGGACGCGAGCGCGGGCGGGATCGGCGGCTGCCCGTTCGCCCCGGCCGCCACGGGTAACATCGCCACCGAAGACCTGGCGTACGCGCTGCGCCGAAGCGGCGTGCCGGTCGACGTCGAGCTGGATCGGCTGCTGGCGGCGTCGGCCCTGGTCGAGGCGGAACTCGGGGCGCACAACCCGGCGCTGCTCGGCCGCGCCGGCGACTTCCCCGGCACCCTGTCCGAGGAACGGAGCGCAGGATGAGGCTTTTCGCCGGCCATCGCGAAAACGGACGGCCGCGATGAGGGCGGCGGTTCTGACCGAAGTCGGAGCGGATCTGGTCGTCGCCGACGACGTGGAACTCGAGGCGCCCCGCGCGGGCGAAGTGCTCGTCGACGTCCACCACTGCGGCGTCTGCCATTCGGACGTGCACTACCTCGACGGCTCGCTGCGCACCGAGGTACCCGTGGTCCTGGGCCACGAGGCGGCCGGCCGCGTCGCCGAGGTCGGGCCGGGGGTCACCGACCTGGCCCCGGGCGACCCGGTGGTGCTCACGATGGCGCCCTCGTGCGGGCGCTGCTACTTCTGCGCGCAGGGCGACCGTACGCTGTGCCAGCGCTTCGCCGGCCTCGTCGGCGGCGCCTACCCTGACGGCTCCACCCGCATCTCCTGGCGCGGCGCGCCGGTGCGGCGCGGGCTCGTGCTGTCCGCCTTCGCCGAGCGCACGGTCGTGCCCGTGGAAGCGGCCGTGCGGATCCCCGACGGGCTGTCCACCGAGATCGCGGCCGTGATCGGCTGCGCCGTGCAGACCGGCGTGGGCGCCGTGCTCAACACGGCGCGTGTGCGGGCCGGGCAGAGCGTGGTGGTCGTCGGCCTCGGCGCCGTCGGGCTGTCGATCGTGCAGGCCGCCCGGATCGCGGGCGCGGCGGTCATCGTCGGGGTGGACCCGGCCGCCGGCCGGCGGGAGAAGGCCGTCGAATTCGGCGCCACGGACGCGATCGATCCTGGTGAGGCCGATGTCGTGGCTACCGCGCGCGACCTCACGGGCGGGCGGGGGGCCGACTTCGGGTTCGACGCGGTCGGCAAGAGCCAGATCGTGGAGACCCTGCTGAAGGCGACCCGTAACGGCGGCACGACCGTCATGGTGGGCATGCCGTCCACGAAGGACACCGTGTCGGTCCGTGGCCTGGCGCACGCCTTCTACGAGAAGAAGCTGATCGGCTGCTACCTCGGGTCCGCCGATCCACATCGCGACTTTCCGCGCATCCTCGAACTCGCCCGCGCCGGGCGGCTCGACCTCGACGGCATGGTCACCACGCGACGGCCGCTCGAGGAGATCAACGAAGCGGTCGCCGACCTCCGCGCCGCCGCGGGCGTACGGACCGTGCTGACCATGGCCCGTTGACCGACAGCGCTCAGGGTTTGCGGGCCACGCCGCCGTGGCAGGCGACTTCGGGCTGGTGCTCCCACGTGGTCTCCGGTGCCCGCCAGCGGGAGACGGAGACGATGCCCGGGTCGAGCAGCTCAAGGCCGTCGAAGTAGCCGCCGATCTGCTCGGGCGTGCGCGGCGTGTAGGGGTTGGCGCCGCTGGCCGCGTTGTATCGGGCGATCGCCTCCACATAGGCCGGGTCGGTGGTGCTGCCGTCGTACAGGGCGAGATAGCTGCCGGACGGCACGGCGGCCATCAGGCGGGCGACGACCGAGCGGGCTTGGTCGTAGTCGGCGACCAGGCCCAGGATGCCCATCAGCATGACGGCCGTCGGCCTGCTGAAGTCGAGAGTGGCGGCGGCGGCCTCGAGGATGGCCTCGGGGTCGCGCACGTCGGACTCGATGTAGGCGGTCACGCCCTCGGGCGTGCTGGTCAGCAGCGCCTCGGCGTGGACCAGCACCAACGGGTCGTTGTCCACGTACACGATCTTCGAGTCGGGCGCGTTGCGCTGCGCCACCTCATGCGTGTTGTCGGCGGTCGGCAGACCGGTGCCGATGTCGAGGAACTGGCGGATCCCGGCCTCCGCGGTCAGGAACTCCACGGCGCGCGCCAGCATGTAGCGGGACTGCCGGGTGATGTCGACCATGCCCGGGAAGACCGACAGGACCGCGTCGCCGGCCTGCCGGTCGACGGCGTAGTTGTCCTTGCCGCCCAACAGGTAGTTCCACACCCGCGCGGAGTGCGGGACAGTACTGTCGATCTTGCGAGGCGGCTGTTCGCCACCAGAGCCGGACGTCTCGGTCATGACGGACCTCGCATATCGGGGGGCCACAAAGCTGACTCTCGGCATCATAGAGGCCGCCTGGTGACGTTCGCGATCTTTCCGACGTTGGCCCCGCTCACCGGGGGACGTCGACGACGATCTTGCTGTCGGCCGTGCCGGACGCGACCGCCTCATGGGCCAGGTGCGCGGTGTCCAGTGCGAACTGGCGCGGATCGACGCGCGGTGTGAGGCGTCCGCCATCCGCCAGTTCGGCCGCGGCGCGGAGGATGTCGCCGTGCCGTTCCCTCCCCTGGCCGGTCAGCAGCGGCAACAGGGTGAACACGCCGGAGTAGGTGGCGCCGCGGAAGGACAGCGGGGCCAGGCTGTGCGCGCCCCAGCCGAGGATGCTGACGACATGTCCGACGTACGGGCGCACAGAGGCGAACGACGCGTCCAGGGTCGCCCCGCCGATCGTGTCGAAGATGACGTCGAAGCCGTCACCCGCGGTGTAGACGTCGACGTATTCGGCCGGCGCCATGGCACGGTAGTCGATGGCGACGGCGCCCAGCCCGGCGATCGTGGCCTGGGCGCCGGCCGATCCGGTGGCGTACACCCGGGCGCCGCGGGCCACGGCCACCTGGACGGCGATGTGCCCGACGCCACCCGCGCCACCGTGGACCAGCACCTTCTGCCCGGCGCCGACCTGGGCCCGGTCGACCAGGCCCTCCCACGCGGTGATCACCGAGAGCGGCACGGTGGCCGCCTGCCGCGCGGTCCAGCGGTGCGGCCGGACGGCCAGCAACCGCGCGTCCACCGCCGCGTATTCGGCCAGCGAGCCCGGCACGTCGCCGACGCCGCCGGTCATCCCGTAGACCGCGTCGCCGGCCCCGAAGCCGGTGACATCCTCTCCGACCGCCTCCACGACGCCCGCCAGATCGACGCCCAGGATCGCGGGGAGCCGCCTCACCCGCGCGTGCGGGGCCGCACCTGCCACGATCTTCGTGTCCAGCGGGTTGACGCCGCTCGCCTCGACGCGGACCAGGACCTCGCCGGGGCCCAGCGCGGGCCGCGGCACACGGCTCATCCGCACGGGCTCGCCATGGGTGTGCAGCACCGCGGCGTCCATGTGATCCGGCGACTGCGGCACGGCAGGCCCCCTTCAGCGAAACGAACGGTCGACAGATGGAGTCTGCCCAGTTCAGGAGGGGTTGACGAGGGAGTCCCAGAACTCCTGTATCGGCGGATAGATGAGCTCCTGGTCGTTCGAGAGCTGGGATTTGATGGTCCGGCTCCGCTCGTCGGCCAGCACCTCCACCTCTCCGGCCTCGACCGCGTCGAAGGTCTGCCGGGCGACCTCCTCGGGGCTGATTTTGGGCACGTCGAGCCCGGCGGTCATGTCGGTGTCGATGAAGCCCGCGTGCACGGCCACCACCAGCGTGCCCTGATGGTGGAGCTCGACCCGGATTCCGTTGGTCAGCGACCAGGCCGCGGCCTTGGAGGCGCCGTACGAGGCGACGAACGGGTTGGTGTAGAAGCTGCTGACCGACAGCATGTTCACGATCGCGCCGCCGCCGTTGGCGCGGAGCACCGGCGCGAAGGCCCGGCACATGCCGAGCGTGCCGAAGAAGTTGGTCTCCATCTCCTGTCGCGCCGCGTCGAGGTCGGGAGCGCCGACAAGCGTGCTGGCCTTCATGATGCCGGCGTTGTTCACCAGCAGCGTGACGTCCCCGCACTGCTCGGCGACCTGGGCGACCCCCTCCAGATCGGTGATGTCCAGTTCGACCGGGATGACGTCCGGGTCGGTGACCGAGCCGGCGTCGCGCGCGGCCCCGTAGACCTTGGCCGCGCCGCGATCCGCAAGCTCCCGGGCGAAGGCTCGGCCCAGCCCTCGATTGGCACCCGTGACCAGGGCGACCGATCCATGGATCTTCATATCTCTCCCTACGTCTCCCGTTAACCGATTAGACGATGACAGGTGATCCCATATATGCGGCAGAGGGGTTGGGCAAGATGGACATCCGCCTGATTACTGATGAGGGCGCCCGGGAGTGCGAACCCGAGGAGCTGCCCGGGCTGCTGGCCCGCGACGACGTGCTGATCTGGGTCGACATCCAGGAATGCGACGAGGACGCGACCCGGATCCTGAACGAGGTGTTCGCCTTCCACCCGATGGCGGTGCACAACCTCGCCGAGCGCAACCGGGTGCCCAAAATGCACGCGTACACCGATCACGTCCTCGTGGTCCTGCACGCGCCCGAGCGCGGCGAGCGGGGACATGTGCACTACGTCGAACTCGACCAGATCATCGGTCCGAACTACCTCGTCACGGTGCACGGGCCCATCAATGCGGCCGTCCACCCGAGAGCCGCGGTCCGCGAGACCCGCGCGGTGCTGGCCCGCATCGAGAAGGGCCGGCTGCACCCCAAGACCCCGTTCGAGCTGTCCCACGCCATCGTCTCCGCCGTGGCACGTACTCAGGAGGAGTACGTGGAGACCGTCACCAGCGACGTGTGGCGGCTGGAGCAGCAGGTCACCGGCGACCAGGTCGGCGAGCCGCTGGACTTCCTCAACGAGCTGTTCCGATGCCGGCACGGCCTGCTCGCGGTGCGCACCATGGCCGCCCTCAGCAATGCCATCTACGGCCGGATGACCAATCTGCCCGGCGTCTCCCCCACGGGACGCGCCCTCGTGACCGACCTCGCCGACCACTTCGAACGCGTCCGCAGCATCGCCGACGGCGAGCGCGAATACCTGCAGGGCGTCATCGAGTTCTACCAGACCGTGCTCGTCATCCAGTCCGCCCTCATCGGCCAGGCTCAGAACGAAGAGGTCCAGCGCCTCACGCACGCCAGCTACGCCCAGAACGAGGAGATCAAGCGAATCTCCGGCTGGGCCGGCGTCATCTTCGCCCCCAGCCTCATCGGCACCATCTACGGCATGAACTTCACCCACATGCCGGAACTCGGCTGGGCCCTCGGCTACCCCCTGGCCCTCATCCTCATGGCCCTGTCTTCCATCGGCCTGTACTTGATCTTCAAACGCGTCGGCTGGCTCTAGCGCAAGGCCGCGTGGCCAAACCCCGGCGCACCAGACGGCCGCGGCCTGGCCGTGAGCCCGCAGGCATTGGGTTCACGGCTCAGGCCGTCAATGGGATGGAGGCTACTGGTTGGCGGCTTTGGGCTTTCCGGGGCAGTCCAGCGGGGCCCCCTTCCTTTCCAGGCCGAACGCCGCGGCAGGCCCTGCCTCCTGGGACCCGATCCGGAGGGTGCCGATCCCGATCACCAGTTCCGCTCCGTCCGGTATCGCCGCCGGGTCGATAGTGATCGCGAGGCCGCCCTCTCCCGGCAGTTTCTGCACCACCTGGGAGATCTGCAGCTTGTCGTCGGTGGAATCGCACACATGCCCGGAGGTCAGCACCACAGGGACGCCGGCGTCGGCCAGGGTCTGGCTCAGCCTCGCCGGGTCCTTCAGCTCGCGGATCGTCACGTTCACCAAGCCGTTCGCCGATGTGTTGACCGACCATGCGGCCAGGTTGACGTGGACCGCCCGGGCGTCGGACGACCTGGGAGCGGCCGGGTGGACGCCGGACGCCACAGACCCACCGCCGGACAAGGACAGCGTCAAGCCGATCGCCAGCGCCAGGCCACCCGTGCCCACCCCCGCGACGCCGCGCAGCCGGCGTCCGCGAGCCCGAGCCATGATCGCTTCGGGCCGCTGATCCATGTGCACGTGGGTGAGGGCATCTTTGGTGCTGGTGAGGGAGCTTCGCACCGTCGCCAGCATGTCGTCGTTCATGAGGTGACCTCCTGGTCGATGAAGGATTGTGTTTGCGCGCGGAGTGCGGCGAGCGCCCGATGCAGATGCGTGCCGACGGTCCCCGGGGAGATGCCGAGCAGCTTCGCCGTGGCATCGGTGTCCAGGTCGAAGAAGACCCTCAGCGTGATCACTTCGCGCTGCCTGAGCGGCAGCATCCGAAGCGCCGCGACCAGCGCCTGGTCGAGGCCCAGGTCCGCCGAACCGGCCGGCGAGCTGCCCGCCAGGCCTGTCAACGACGCCGGATCGTCTACCGGCAGCTCGCGCCGACGGCGCCGCCACCAGGACACGTGGGCGTTCAGCGCCGTCCGCACCACCCAGGCGCGCGGCACCGGGTGCTCGCGCACCTTGCGCCAGGACATCCAGGCCCGGGTGAACGCCTCCGCCACCAGGTCCTCGGCGAGTTGGCTGTCGCCGACGTTGACCAGCACGATCCGCAGGCAGTCATCCTTGGAGGCGGTGTAGAACCGGCTGAATTCTTGTCCTCTTTGCTCCACACCCCAAGTACGCATGAGACCTCGGATCCCTTTACCCAGCCGGCCACGGCATCTCGGAGGCACCCAGGGACTCGGCCCGGTGAACGTCGGTGGTCAGCGCACCAGCCGCCTCACTCCGGCCACGTCAGCCCATATTCCACCCGCTCGGCCGGCGAGATCCGCCGCGCCCGGCGGCACAAGAGCGGGTCCTCAGCCTCGATCTCCGCGAACTCGCGCCGTGACAGCCGCCACACTTTGACGAACGCCGTAGACGGAACCTCGCCGGGTGAGATTCCCAGCTCGATGAGCGTCACCATCACCCGCAACGCCGTGTGGTGAGAGAGGGACGCAGACGGGTCACGCAGACACTGGTCGAGCAAGTCCAGCTCACACCCACCCCTCGCCACCAGATCCAAGGCGCACCCGACCATCAGGTCAATTTGGTTCGGAAAATCGGAAGCTCTCGCCAGGATTGTCCGGAGCAGCAGGGTGACCAAATCGACGGGCAACTGCATCGCATCACGCGCGAGCGCGTCAAGAACCATCGAATGGCTGCCCTCAAATTGAGCATCTATCCCGCCCACCGCATTGAGGGTGTGCAATGCGGCACGGTAATACTCGACGAGAAGCTCCCACCTCAACCCTTTCGCCGATTCGACATAGAGGGCAAGGGCCACCGCCAGCACCGATCGTGCTCCCCCGTCCAGCGTCCGCACGAACATCGTTTCTTCGAATTCCGGGAGTCGGCTGGAGGCCGAATACAGATCGAGCAGGTTCTCGTGCAGCTCATCCCCGAAGAAGCCGGCCTCCATGAGCATCGGCCGGAGTTTTTCCTTGGACGTCCATGCCGGCCATCCGTGGGGAATGTTCATCACCCAGGCGAGATCGGGATCAGGTGGGCTGAAAAGGTCGGTCACGATCGTCAGCTTCCGGCGGCCCTCATCCCAGTCTCGGCGCGGACGGACGGTCTCGATCAGGCTTCGCCACTCCTCATCGCGTAGCGCCGCGTGACAGAGGCGGGCCAGGCGCTGCCACTCGGGCACGGGATCCGCAGATCCGAATATGCGGGCCCCATCGACCTCAAGATCGGTCGTGGAGATCAGGAGAAGCAGGTTGGCCGCATACGTGGCCTCACACCGCACGACAGGCACGTCATTCAAAGGCGGGTATTCCATCAAGCCGGCACGTCCGGCCCGGGCGCGGAACAATTGGATCAGTGTTTCCTGCATGCCGTCGGCCGACATGGCGCGAAAGAAGGCGAGGATGGGCCCGCGCATAGAAAGCACGGCGCAGGACAGTAGGGAACGCAGCCGGCCGTCCTCCCAGGGCGGGGCATCGCCGAAGGTCCCCGCCGGAGTCGCCCTGCGGATGGCCATGTCCTGGAGCATGCCGCGAATCAGCCAGGCGATCAGATACTCGCCGAAGGTGGCGTGGAGGAACTCATATGTCTTCAGGCGCCTTTCGCCCCAGACGGCCTCGGTCTGATGGACGAAGAAGAACCGTCCGATGACTTTCGCGGCTTCACTCAGCGGCTCGGCGAGCCCCTCGGATGATGACGGTGGACAACCGACGAGCGCCTTCAGATCGGCGTCGAGATCGTTCTCGGTGACCCACTGTCTGCTCCGGTTGAACATGGCGAAGGAGGCGATCGACAGTCGCACGAGTTCTTCGTGCGCAAGGCGTTCCTGCTGATCGTCCGGCAGGTTCCGACCGTTCTTCTCGATCTCGCGTAGCGCGAATCGGGTGAGCAACTGCCCATATAGTTGGGCGCTGTTGAGGCCTTCTGGACCCGAAGACAACGCGTTCGCGTCGGCGTCGTACAGCGCGAGCATCAGCAGGAGCAAGGGCTGCCGTGCCAACTCCGGGTGAGCCAGCGCCTTCTGGGCCGTGAACGGGCCGAACCCCCGGACCCAGTAGTAACCGGAATTGGCGTCGTTCCACGCTTTGGCCCACATCGCCACGTGATCATCCGAGAAGGGCTCGAGACGGACCACGACCGCGTTCTCGGGGGGCGCGCAACGGTCGGCGACGGCCGTGCGGGTCGTGACGATGACTGCCACCGGGCGGCCGAGTTCGGCCTCACGCTGCTGGAACTCCGTCACCTGGGCGAGATAGTCGGCCCGGTGAACGCCGGTCGCCTGCAGCAGCTCGTCCAGCCCGTCCAGCATGACCACGGGTAACGCGCCGGTCCCCGACCGGGCGAGGTCGGGCCAGCTGATCTGCTCACCCGTGAGCACATGGAAGGCTTCCTCGATCTGCCGCTGGATCCCGACGTCCGCCGGGACCTGCCGAAGAGGCACGCGTACGGGAAGGAAGTCGGCGCGGGCGAGGTGGCTGGCGAGGATGCGGGTGAGCAATGACTTGCCGGCGCCCGGCTGCCCGAGAACCAGCAGCGGAGTGACGCCCGCGTCGGGCGAGCTCAGCTGCGCGAACAGGAATCCGTCCAGATCGTCGCGGGCCTCGACCTGCTCCCACAGCTGCTCGCTGCTGAGGTCCGTTCCTCTCCGGTACGCCACGACACGGTAGGCGGGATTCACGTAGCCATGGAGATGACTCGGCACGGTCAGTCCGTCGGGCAGATCTCTGATCTCACTGATCGGGTGATCGAGGACGGCCTGGTTCGCCGAAGCCAGGCTGGCGAGTTTCTCCTGCGGGACACGGCTTGGGGAAATGTCCGCGAGGATTCGCGCCAGCCCCGTCAATCCGGTTTTCAGTACTTCCTGGGTGGCCGCGTGCTCGCGCAGGCCTGCCCAGAAGGCGAATTCCGGGAAGTCGACGCTCAGCCGCCGATACATCTCGGCATAGCGCCGGACGGCGTCCTCGGGCACTTGCCGCAATCCGTCTCCGACGTGCGGAAGCCCGGCCTGGGAATTGACGGCCCGGGCGAGTAGTCCGTAGGCGACGAGCAGGTCATCGAGCTGGTCGGCGTGTGACATGGGCTGCCGTGGGACGCTCCAGCCGATCTGGACGAACGCCACGCGCCAGTCGATGGCCCTGCCGGGGACGGGATTGGCGACGGCCGTGGATGCAAGCCCTGACAACGCGTCGAAGACGGCATCGGCCGTGCCTGGATCCTCAGGGCGGCCCGGATCCAGGTCTTTGCTTCCGATCGGCAGGTCGGCCGCGTCGAGAGCCTCGAAGAAGGCGGTGATCACGATGATGGCGTGGGCCGCGAGAAGGCGGTCGGTGCGGGTCATGCGGTCGGCGCCGGAGAATTTGTCGTTGAATCCGGCGATGAGTTCGTGGCCCAGGCGGACGAACTCGGCCCTGACGTCGAAAAGGCTGAGTGCCACCGCCCCGGCGGCCGCGACGGCAGGAGCCACGGCCAGGCCGCTGACGACGGCGGCGCCCACGGCGCCGCCGACGAGCAGGGCGCCGCCGAGAAGCCGATCGAGGCGTTTGAATGCCTCGGTCTCGCCGCCGAGCACACGTACCGCGCGCGCATAACTCATCGAGCCGGCCATCTGGCGATTATCGCCATTCAGGGCCGCGTCAGTGGCGAAATCCGGTCGCACGGGTGGGGTGCGACCGGATTGTGCGCCGGCGATTATTCGGTGGTGAACACCGGGACGAAGGTCACCTTGACGGTGGCGGGGACGGCGGTGGGGCTGGTCGGGTCGGGGGTGAACGACACGACGCCGGTTCCACTGCAGGGGACCAGGATTTTGCTGGAAATCGCCACCTTCTGGTTATAGAAGGAGAGCGAGGTCGGCGGGAGCCGGGTGATCGACGGGGTGATGCCGACCACGATCCGGTCGGCCTCGGTGCCCGTGAAGCCGACGCCGGCCGCGAACGGGACGATGGCCTGCGTGACCGCGACGGCCTGGCCGGCGGACGGGTGCCCCATCGCGGGCGCGTCGGGCGTGACGACGCCGCAGTCCACGTTGATGGTGGACAGCGCGGTACGTCCGTTGACGTAGGCGACGAAGGCCTGCCTGGGGCCGACCGCGTCCGGGTCGGCGACGTCGGCCGACGCCATTCCGGCCGACGCCGCCCCCGCGGCGGCCATTGTCAGCAGGGCGGCCGCGCCGAGAAAGGCGCGCCGACCGGCGAGTTTGCGAGACATGTGTCCCCCGTTCTTCCGGCGCGCTTTCCTGAGCCGCCGGATTCCGAATGCTCGAACGCGTCAATCCTGGGATGGCCGGGCCTCGGAATTGATGAGCAATGATTACTCATCTCGCCGCCGGTGAGCGGTGGGGGAGTCAAGCTCGAGTGGCGGTGGAGAGTCAGACGCCGAGGGGGACGCGGAAGTCGCGCCAACGGGCCGCGAGGCCCTGGCCGGTAAGAGAGCGGCTGCGGCCGGCGCGGATGGGGAGCATGGTCCAGATACCGAAGCCGATGCTCACGCGCTCGGGGATCAGGGTGCCGTGCGCCTGGTAGATCGTGTGGCCGTCGACCTGCCAGACCGCGGTGGCCGCGCTCCGGTCGAGGGTGATCCGGCAGGTGCGCAGCCGGGTGAAGTCGTCGTCGAACTCCTCGTACGGCGACTCGACGACGTGGTAGAACGGCCGGTCGGCGCCCCACGCGCCGAGTTGCTCGTGGAGGGCCAGCATCCGCGTCGAAGTGCCGCAGACGGCGAAGACGCGCTGGGTCACCGCGAAGTCGAACACGTGGAAGGCGGCCATCGCCCGGCGATAGTCGGCCGGATCGCCGCCGATGTTCTCGATCGCGAGGTCGACGGCGAACGTCACCGGCCCATCAGGCGGCACGTCCCAACCGCCCGTCGAATAAGCGAGGTATTTGGCGCTGTCGACCGGCTGGAACGTGTTGCTCGCCAGCGTGAAGCGCGGGATCGTCACCCGCACCTCGCCGTCGCCGACGCTCACCTCGGAAGCAGGGTCCTGCGGGATGTGCTCGCCGCCGCCGGGAAGCGGCAGGCGCACCGGGCTCCAGCGCGCCGCGTCCAGCTCCGGTCCTTTGAGCTCGTCGTACGTGCCCAAACCAGCCATGATCGGGTCTCCTCTCAGATGTCTTCACAAGAGGAGACCCGACCCGGCCGGCGAACGTGACAGGCGTCAGTGGAGGTACTTCTGCCAGGGGCCGGTGATGGCCAGGGTGATGCCGGGCACCTGGATGTTCACGAACAGGATCCGGCCGTCAGGAGAGAAGGTCGGCCCGGTGAACTCGGAGAACACCGGAAATCCGCCGGAGTTGCCGATGACCAGCTGGTTGCGGGCGATCGCGTACGTCGGGCCGCCGGGCGTGGCGCTGAGCACGTGCGAGGCGCGCACGCCGTCTTCGGCGAGGACGAGCGTGCCCCACGGGGTGACGGTGACGTTGTCGGGGCCGTCGAAGACCAGGTCGGCGTACTTCGGGTCGGGCCCGCTCTCGGTCTCGGCGAAGTTGGGGTTGTGCGGGAAGTACGTGACCAGCGTGATGGTCTCGTCGTCGAAGTCGTAGAACCACACCATTCCGTCGTGCTTGGTCGCGTCGGCCGGCAGGTCGGCGGCGCCGAAGGCGAAGCTGTTGACGATGTAGACGCCCTTGCTGTTGGCCCACACGCCCTCGAACTTCTTGCCCCGGGTGACGTCGCCGTCGGCGAACTGCCTGCGGATGGGGGTGGACGTGGCGTCGCGGTCGGCCACCTCGATCCACGTCACCTTGAACGGGCGGCCGAGCTGAGCCGAGGTGAGGTAGGCGACGTCCGGCAGGATGCTGCCGTCGTCCATGCGGATCTGCATCGCCTCGAGCTTGCCCGCGGTGTCGCTGAGGATGTTGGCCAGCCCCCGCTGGAGACGCACGTCGTCCGGCGCGGTCCACCGGTAGAACAGGCCGTTGGGGCCGCTGGCGTCCTCGGAGAGGTAGACGTGCTTCAGATTCTTCTCGACGGCCAGGGCCTCGTGCTCGAAACGCCCGAACGCCTTGATCGGCTTGGGGATCTGGTTGGCCGAGTCGGCCTGGAGGACCTCGAAGACATAGCCGTGGTTCTTCTGATACGTGCCCGTCTGGCCGCCGGCCGACCAGGTCGCACCGGCGTTGATGAAGATTTCCTCGCAGGTGAGCCAGCTGCCCCAGGGGGCGACGCCGCCGGCGCAGTTGCGCACGGTGCCCGAGATGCCGACCCACTCGGACAGGGTCGTGCCGTTGCCGTCCACGGTGATCACGGTGCAGCCGCCCGCGTTGAGCGCGCCCGGGTCGTAGACGGTGCCGGGAACGTGCGGGACGGGGAACTGCGACATGAAGGGGGTCATCTCGTGGTTCTGGATGATCACCATCCGGCCGCGGCCCTGGTCCACGACACCGGTCCCGTCGTGGAAGGCCGGTGTCTTGCCCTGGCCGAACGACATGTCGGTCTGGCCTTCGCGCGTGACGACCTTGTAGGAGAAGCCGGCGGGAAGCGCGAGGATCCCGTTCGGGTCGTTCTCCAGCGGCGGGAACGGGCGCCCGCTGTCCTGCCCGTTGTCGTGCCCGTCCGAGTCGGCCGCGGCCGGCTGGGCGAGGCTCGGAAGGATGCCTGCGACGGAAAGACCGACACCTGCGACGGTGCCGCTCGTAAGGATCTGGCGACGAGAGACGGCCATGCTCAACTCTCCTGTCCGAGGGGGCTGTCTTCAGTGAAGCAGCGACTCAAAGAGCCTTGAAGCCGAAAGTGAATTTCAAGCAAACGTCTGATGACCACAGAACGTGAAGTGCGTCATGTTCAATCGTCCGTACCTGCTGGCCGTCGATTGGACACGTCGCGTCCTTCGTGGGCGATTACGGTCTCGCCGTTCGGTACACCACGATTAGGGCAGGACATGAAGCGCAAACCCCTTCTGGCCTTCGCCGCGGTGGCTACGGCCGCCGTGACGGCGGCCGTCACGATCGCTGCCAACGCGGGCGCCTCCGACCACCGGGACTTCGACGGTTTCATCCGTGACGGGCTGGTCCACGCCAAGCCCAAGAATGTGATCTTCCTTCTCGGCGACGGCATGGGCGTTCAGGAGATCACGGCCGCCCGTTACTACCTTGGCGTCAACCACCGCCTCAATGTCGACCGGATGCCGTTCACCGGCTTCGACACGACGTGGTCGGTCAAGCCCGCGGCGGCGCCGCCGTACCTCCCCGACTACGACCCCGACTCGGCCTCCACCGGCACGATGTGGGCCACCGGCAAGAAGACCATCGACGAGCGCATCTCGCAGGGCCCGAGCGCGTCGATCAGCACCCCGGGCGCCAACCTGCAGACCATTCTGGAGATCGCGCAGAAGCGTGGCATGAAGGTCGGCGACGTGTCGACCGCCGAGATCACCGACGCGACCCCGGCCGTCCTCGCCTCGCACATGTCGCTGCGCGGCTGCCAGGGACCGGCCGACATGGCCGCCTGCGCGAAGGAGACCAAGGCCGCGGGCGGCCTGGGCTCGATCGCCGAGCAGGAGGTCGACCACAAGGTCGACGTGCTGCTGGGCGGCGGGCGCGGCCGGTTCGAGAAGACCATCGTCGGCGGCCCGACCGACGGCAAGACCGTCGTGCAGACCGCTGTCGACCAGGGCTACCAGTACGTGACCGACGCCGCCGGCCTCAACGCGGCCAACGGCAAGAAGCCGGTCCTCGGCCTGTTCAACGCCGGCAACATGTCGCTCGAGTGGACCGGCCCGGCCGCCTCGCTCGGCAAGGGCAACACGGCGGTGGCCTGCACCGAGGGCGTGCGCCCGGCCAACGAGCCGAGCCTTTCGGCCATGACCGCCAAGGCCCTCCAGCTCCTGGAGAAGGACAACAGGCGCGGCTTCTTCCTGCAGGTGGAGGGGGCCTCCATCGACAAGCAGGACCACGCCACCAACGCGTGCGGCCAGATCGGCGAGACGGTCGCGTTCGACGCGGCGATCGGCGTGGCCCTCGACTACCAGCGCAAGCACCCCGACACGCTGGTCGTCGTCACCGCGGACCACTCCCACACGAGCCAGATCGTCTCCGAGGACGCCTCCGGCACGGGCCTGCCGACCGGCTACTCGACCAACCTGCTCACGCGTGACGGCCAGACCCTGAGCCTCACGTACGGCACGGCCGGCTTCGGCGGGTCGGGCTCGGCACCGGTGGCCGCCCCGCCGAGCCAGCAGCACACGGGCGCGGCCGTGCCGGTGTGGGCCATCGGCCCGGGCGGCATCGACGTGCTCGGCACGAACGACCACACCGACCTGTTCCAGGTCCTCAGCTAGTCGCTCGCGGACCGTCCGGCGTGCCCGCTCGGGGGCGCCGGACGGTAGCGGACCGGCATGGTCTCATATCCCGACACGAAGTTGGCCGGGCGGTAGGCCGGTTCCGTCCAGTCGACCGGCTCCATGTCCGGCAGCCGCGCGAGGAGCCGGTCGAACATGACGGTCAGCTCCAGCCGGGCAAGGCTGTTGCCGAGGCAGAAGTGCGGGCCGTTGCCGAAGGCCAGGTGCTCGTTCGGGTCCCGGGTGACGTCGAAGTCGTCGGGGTCGGCGAAGACCTCCGCGTCGCGGTTGGCCGAGGGATAGAGCAGCAGCAGCGTGTCGCCCGCGGCGATCCGCCGGCCGTGCAATTCAGCGTCGCGCGTGGCCGTGCGCGCCATGTTCTTGATGGGCGAGACCCACCGGAGCATCTCCTCGACCGCGGCCGGGATCGCGGCCGGGTCGGCGCGGAGCGCGTCGCGCTGGCCCGGATGGTTGAACAGCTGCCAGGCGCCGCCGGAGATGACGTGCCGGGTCGTCTCGTCCCCGCCGATGAGGATGAGCAGGGACTCGTAGATCAGGGAGTCGTGGTCGAGCGCCTCGCCGTCCACCTGCGCGTGGACGAGGGCGCTGATGAGGTCGTCGCGCGGGCTGTCGCGCCGGTCGGCCACCACCCGGGACGCGTACTCGTTGAACGAGGTGAACGCCTCGCCCGCCTTGATCAGCAGGCTCGGGTCGTCGCCTCCCGTGAGGCCGCGCAGCATGTCGTCCGACCAGGTGAGCAGGGCGTCGTGGTCCTCGCGCGCGAAGCCGAGCGCGTCGCCGATGACGGTCAGCGGGAGCCGGGCGGCGATGTCGCGGACGAGGTCGCACTCGCCGCGCTCGCACACCGCGTCGATGATCTCATCGCAGATCCGCCGCAGCCGGTCGCCCTGATCGGCCACGCGGCGCGGGGTGAACCCGGCGCTGACGAGCTTTCGGCGGAGCTTGTGCGCGGGATCGTCCATGTCGATCATCATGGGCAGATGCCCGGAGTCGGGGCGGATGCCCTCTCCGTTGCAGTACGTGTCCGGCTGCCGCGAGACGAGCTTGACGTCCTGGTATGTGGCGACGCCCCAGACCTGGCCGTTGGGATCCCAGTAGACGGGCTCGTTCTCCCTCATCCAGCGCAGTTCGGCATGCGGGTTGCGGCCCCAGAACTCGCCGCTGGTCAAGTTGATGTTCACCACAGCGGCACCGGGGTCTGCGACCTCGGGTAGTAGCCGGGGATCGGCTCGCCCGACGCGACGCGGTCGAGGCGGCGGCGCATGCCGTCCGACAGCGTCCCGGCCTTCAGCATCTCCACGAACAGCGATGTGACGTTGCCGAGGTCGAACCAGTCGCGCTGCCAGGACCACTGAAAGCCGCCACCGTAGCGGAACCAGCTGCCGCCGATCCCCGCCACCTCGTACGCTCCGCCGTCCGGCCGCCGCGCGTCGGCGATCTGCTTCCAGAAGCCCACCACCTCGCCGGCGCGCTCGTCGATCAGGATGCTCTGGTACGGATAGGACCATCCGTCGAGGCCGCCCATCTCGGACCCGAGCGCGAAGTCGCGGATCTCGCTCCTGCCGACGGCCATGAAGTCCTGATCGGGGCCGATGTTCCAGCCGTAGGTGGCGTCCTCGGTGTAGAGCTCGGCCAGCGGGCGCCAGTCGCCGAGCTCCTCGCAGCGCCGGTTGGCCTCGAGCCAGCGCCGCACCATTTCGTCCAGCTCGTCACGCGGGAAGGCGGGCATGCCCCCTCCTAACTTTCCAGCTTGAGTGCCTGCGTGGGGCAGTAGCGAACGGCGGCGTCGACCTCGGCGCGCATCGACTCGTCCGGCTCGTTGAGGAGGACGCGGACCTTGCCCTTCTTCGGGACCTCGAAGACCTGGGGCGCCTCGATCTCGCACATGGCGTGGCCCTGGCAGAGATCCAGGTCGGCTTGCACCCTCATGACCTGCGCCTCCGATAGCGGATGGGGCACGGCCGGGCGAGTTGGACGACCATCTTCGAGTGGTCGTTGCGGTAGAGCGCCGGGTCCTGCGCGAGCTCGAACTCCCAGTCGCGGAGCAGCACCGAGAAGATCGCCTTGAGCTGGATCATCGCGAAGTTCGCGCCCACGCAGCGGTGCCTGCCGGCCCCGAACGGCACCCACGTCCACCGGTTGACCAGGTCCTCCTCGCGCGGCACGGTATAGCGCGCCGGGTCGAAGCGGTCGGGCTCGGGGAAGTCCGCGGCGATCCGGTTGGAGACCGCGAGGCTGCAGCCGACGAGGCTGTCGCGCGGGATGCGATGGCCCAGCACCTCCTGATCGGTCTTGGCCACCCGCAGCAGCAGGATGAGCGGCGGATGCAGCCGCAGCGCCTCTTTTATCGCCGACTCCAGCAACGGGATCTCGCGCAGCGCCTGGAAGCTCACCTCGGAGCCGTCCGCGTAGAGGTCGTCCAGCTCCCGCACCACGCCGTCCAGCACGCCGGGGTTGCGCAGCAGCTCGATCAGCGTCCACGCGGCCGTCCCCGAGGTGGTGTGGTGCCCCGCGAACATCATCGAGATGAACATGCCGGTGACCTGGTCGGCCGAGAACCTCGGCGTGCCGTCCTCCGCTCGGATGGACATGAGCACGTCGAGCAGGTCGCGCTCGTCGCGGGGCGGCCGCGGCCCGGCCGCGCGGTCGTCCATGACGGCCTGGACCAGGGCCACGAGCTGGACTCTGGCCGCGTCGCGGCGGCGGAAGCTCTCGATGTCGGCGTACGGATCCACGTAGGCGATCGCGTCGGTGCCCTGTTCGAGATCGTGGTAGAGCTCGGCGAAGCGGTGGTCGAGCCGGTCGCGGAAGCGCTTGCCGATGAGGCAGGCCGACGAGGTGTAGATCGTCAGCTCGGCGAACCAGTCGAGCAGGTCGACCTCGCCCGTCTCGCCCCAAGCGGCGACCATGCGGTCCACCTCGGCGGCGATCGTCGCGGCGTGCCCCTTGAGGTAGGCGCCCTTCAGTGCCTGGTTGTGCAGCGCCTCGCGGCGCTGCTCGGGGGTCGCGTCGAAGACCACGCCCGCACCGAAGATCGGCGTCATGAACGGGTACGCCTCGGCCTGGTCGAGATCCTCGTCCGGAGCCCGGAAGAAGAACTCGTTGGCCTCCGACCCGGAAAGCAGCACCACGGGTCGGCCGGCCAGCCGGAACTCCCCCACGTCGCCGCACTCCTCGCGGACGCGGCGCATCAGGCCGATGGGGTCGGCCCGCAGCTCGTCGAGGTGGTCGGGCCCGCCGGAAACGAGCGTCGGCTCTCGCAGCATCAGGTGTCACCCTTCCTGGTGATCGCGGCCTCCGGCTCCACCTCGACGAGGGTCAGGTGGCAACCGCGCGGCGCGGACACGACGGTGAGGATCACGGCGGCCACCTGCTCCGGCTTGAGGAAGTAGGGGTGCCGGGCCACGCCCCAGGTCACCCACTCGTCGAGCACCTCGCCCGTGGTCGTGGCGTCCCAGTTCAGGCCCATCCCGGTCGCCGTGGGGCCGGGCCGTACGATCGACGCCCGGACGCCGGTGCCTTCCAGCTCCATCTGCAGCGCGCGGGCCATGCCCTCCATGCCGTTCTTGGCCGCCACGTACGCGCCCATCCGGGTCCGGGGCACCCGTACGACGTCGGAGGAGACGAAGACGACGTCGCCGCGCCCCCGGGCCACCATCGCGGGGACCACGTGCGAGACCAGCCGGTGCGCGCCGACGAGCTGGACCTGGAGCTGGGCCCCGAACGCCTCGGGGTCGAGGTCGTGGATCCGGTCGGGACTGACGTCGCCGGCTCCGGACACGACGATCTCGGGGTCGCCGAGCGCATCGGTCGCGGCCGCGACGAAGGACTTGACCGAGTCGGAGTCGGCGACGTCCAGCCGGTGGGCGACGGCCGTGCCGCCGCCGGCGCGGATGGCCGCGGCCAGCTCCTCGCACGTGTCCACGCGGCGGGCGCCGAGGGCCACGGGGTGCCCGGCCGCGGCGAAGGCGACGGCGGTGGCGGCCCCGATCCCGGAGGAGGCCCCGGTCACCAGGGCCGGGCGGCGCGGCGGATGCGGTTCGAAGCGGGGCATTGGCCTCCTATCGGGGGACGATGGAGATGGGCAGGGCCGCGAAGCCCCTGACGTTCACCGAGTGCACACGGACTGCCTTGTCCTCGTCGAGGTCGTACGCCTTGACCTGGCGGACGAACTCCGTCAGCGCCACCCGGGCCTCCAGGCGGGCCAGGTTGGCGCCGAGGCAGAAGTGCCGGCCTCCGCCGAAGCTGATCAGCGGCGCGGTGTCCCGGTCGAGGTCGTAGACGTCGGGGTCGGGGAAGGCCGCCGGATCGCGGTTGGCCGAGCCGGCCAGCAGCAGCATCCGCGCCCCGGCGGGGACGACCTGCCCGTGCAGCTCGGTGTCGACGGCGACCGTACGGGCGAGCATCTGGCTTGAGGTGTCGTAGCGAAGGGTCTCCTCGATCCACGCGGCGACCCGTTCGGGATCGGACATCGGCTTGGCCAGCTGGGCGGGGTTGCGCCGGCCCCAGTAGAGGGCGTTGGCGAGCAGTTTGGTGGTGGTCTCGTTTCCGGCCACGACCATCAGGAACAGGAAGGCGATGACCTCGTCGTCGGTCAGCCGGTCGCCGCCTTCTTCGGCGACCAGCAGGGCCGAGGTGAGGTCGTCGGCCGGTTTGGCACGGCGTTGGCCGACCAGATCCTGGTAGTAGACGACCAGCGTCAACGCCGCCTCCATGCCGGCCGGCGGGACGTCGTTGAGGCCTTCTTCGCGGTGGACGACCAGGTCGGCGAGGCGCCGTACTTCGTCGCGGTCGGCCTCGGGCACGCCCATCATCTCGGAGATGACGTCCATGGGGAGGCGGCCGGCGAAGTCGGCCACCACGTCGAACTCCCGACGGGCCAGGGCGGGGCCGAGGTGACGGCGGGTGAGCCGCAGGATGTCGTCCTCCAGCTCACGCACCCGGCGCGGCGTGAAGCCCTTGGACACCAGGGTGCGCATGCGCGTGTGCGTGGGCGGATCCATGGCGAGGAACGACATGGTCCGATGGGCGGCCGGACCCCACGCGCTCGGGTCGAGCGAGACGCCGTTGACGTTGGAGAACCGCTCGTGGTCCCGGAAGGCGGCGGCCACGTCGGCGTGCCGGGAGATGGCCCAGAAGTCGAGCTCGTCGTTGCGGTAGAGCGGCGCCTCGGCGCGCAGCCGCGCGTACGCCGGATAGGGGTCCTCGTGGATCGCGTAGTCGTACGGGCTGTAGGAGACGGGCACCGGCGATCACCTCACAGCAGGAGCTCGGCCACCTCGGTGAGCCGGTCCGCGATCTCGGTGTAGGAGGTGTAGCCCATGCCGGCATGGACCAGGGCGCCGGCGTAGACGTACTCCAGGGCGTTGACCACACGCTCGTCGACGTTGGCGCCGGCTTCGGTGCCCAGTGCGGCCATCAGCCGGCGCCGGATGGTCCGGCCGATGCGCAGCCGCAGCTCCTGGACGTTGGGGTCGGCGCCGAGCATGGCGCTCGTGCACGCGGCGGCGAGCGCCGGCTCGTCCGACACCAGCAGCGCGATCTCCCGCAGCACCGCCACCACCCGCTCGCGCGGGGCGGCCGCCGACGGTTCCACCGGCGGCAGCGCGCTCAACCGGCGCCAGAAGACCTCGGTGATGAGGTGGTTCTTGGAGGCGAAGTAGGTGTAGGCCGTGGCGGGCGCCACCCCGGCGCGGCGTGCCACGTTGCGTACGGTGAGACCTTCGAACCCGGTCTGCTGGACCTCCGCCACCGCGGCGTCGGTCAGCCGCCGCACGGTGCCGGCCTGCCGGTCGCTCAGCCGCCGCCGCGTGGACTCCGTCAGGACGTGCTCGGACATGTGTCCAGACACTAGTGCCCCGCCCGGCCGGAAAGGGGTCACGCGGGGACATGGGGCGTCCCGTCCTTCATCGGCGGGAAGCGGAATCGCGCGGCCGTGGTCCCCCGGGTCATCGCGGTGATGCCGTCCTCGCCGACCGGCTCGGTGTCGTCGTCGATGATGACCTCCCAGCGGCAGTGCGGCACCCGTCCGGCCGGGACGCGCGGCGGCCGGTGCACGGGGCGGATGCGCGCCCGCGGGTTCACGGCCTGGGCCGTCCAGTCGAAGGTGCCGTCCTCGATGTGGTGGCACATGCCGACCACCGGGCGTTCGCCGAACGGCTCCACGTCGAGCAGCGCCCCGCAGGTGCGCAGCTGGAAGAAGCCGTGGGACTCGTCGACCAGCTCGTATTCGACGTCCATGTAGTGCTGGGCGAAGCCGGGGTCGAGCTGCAGGCACTTGAAGATGGCCGAGACCCCGTCGCCCTCGATCTTCATGATCTCGCGGATCCGCTCGGTGTAGACGGGGCTGGCGCCACGCCATTCCTTGATTGCGATCTCCTCGACCGCCTCCTGGCCGTATTTCAAGCCGACCGCGATGAGCGCGGAACGATCGAGCAGGTGCACGATCAGCGCGTACTCCCGCACGAGCCGGACCAGCGCCTGCTTCGAGAGGTCCTCGAACCGGAACTCGGGGTCGAACGTCCCGGAATAGTCCTCGCGGGACTTGCGCTCCGCCATGAACCGAACTGTAGTCTGGACACGTGTCCGAAACAAGCGGTTGCTTGCTTGACGATTGGCGGGCGGGTGGGGGGTCCCCACTCTTGATCGGCGGCCGGTTGGTCCACACTGATCGCCGCTTCGAGACCATCGATCCGGCCACCGAGGAACTCATCGGAGAGGCCGCCGACGCTGGTCCGGACGAACTCGACGCCGCCGTCGGCGCCGCCCGCCGCGCCTTCGACGCGACCGGATGGGCCGCCGATCTGCCGCTCCGGGTCCGCTGCCTGCGCCAACTTCGGCAGGCCCTGGTCCGCCACGGCGATGAGCTGCGCGACCTGACCGTGCGCGAGGTGGGCGCGCCGCGCTTCCTCACGTACGGCGCGCAGTTCGACGCCCCCGTCGCCGACCTCGGCTGGTTCGCCGACCTCGCCGAGCAGTACGCGTGGACGCGGGATCTCGGCCGGGCCGCGCCCATGGGCATGACCAGCGACCGGCAGGTGCTGCGGGAGGCGGTCGGCGTGGTCGGCGCCATCACGCCGTGGAACTTCCCGCACCAGATCAACCTGGCCAAGCTCGGGCCGGCGCTGGCCGCGGGCAACACCGTGGTGCTCAAGGCGGCGCCGGACACGCCGTGGTGCGCCGCCGTCCTCGGCCGGCTCGTCGCCGAGGAGACCGACATTCCGCCCGGCGTCGTCAACGTCATCACCGGGCAGGATCCCGGACTCGGGGCCCGGCTGGTCGCCGACCCACGGGTCGACATGATCTCCTTCACCGGCTCCACGGCGACCGGCCGTGAGGTCATGCGCGGGGCGGCCGACACGCTCAAGAAGGTGTTCCTCGAGCTCGGCGGCAAGTCGGCCTTCATCGTGCTCGATGACGCGGATCTGGCGAAGGCCTGCGCGTACGCGGCCTTCACCGGGATCACCCACGCCGGCCAGGGCTGCGCGATCACCACCCGCCTGCTGGTGCCGCGCGCCCGCTACGACGAGGCCGTGGAACGGACGGCCGGGACCATGGCCAAGCTCGGCGTCGGCGATCCCGGCGACGATCGTACGGTCTGCGGCCCCGTCATCTCCGGCCGCCAGCGCGACCGGATCGAGAGCCATCTGCGCCTGGCCGTGGAGGAAGGCGGCTCCTTCGCCACCGGCGGGCGGCGCGCCGATCGCGACCGGGGCTTCTGGATCGAGCCGACGCTGATCACCGGGCTGACCAACCAATCCAGGACGGCCCGCGAGGAGATCTTCGGCCCGGTGCTGGTGATCCTCCCCCACGACGGCGACGACGACGCCGTCCGGATCGCCGACGACTCTCCGTACGGACTGTCGGGCGCCGTGCACGGCGGCGATCTGGATCGGGCGCGTGCGGTCGCCCGGCGCCTGCGCACCGGGACGGTCAGCGTCAACGGCGGCGTCTGGTACGCCGCGGACGTGCCGTTCGGGGGCTACAAGCAGTCCGGCGTCGGCCGCGAGATGGGGGTCGCCGGATTCGAGGAGTACCTGCAGACCAAGGCGATCGCGGAGGGAGTGTGATGGGACGCTTTGACGGCAAGGTCGCGATCGTCACGGGTGCGGCCCAGGGCATCGGCGAGGCGTACGCGCGGGCGCTGGCCGCCGAGGGCGCAAGCGTCGTGGTCGCCGACGTCAGCGAGCGGGGCGCCACGATAGCCGGCGAGATCAAGGGCCTCTACGCGCGCACGGACGTGTCCGACCCCGAATCGGTCACCGCCATGGCCGCGGCCGCCGTCGAGACCTACGGCGGCATCGACTACCTGGTCAACAACGCCGCCATCTTCGGCGCCATGAAGCTGGACTTCCTGTTCACCGTCGACTGGGACTACTACAAGAAGTTCATGGCGGTGAACATGGACGGCGCGCTGCTGTGCGCCCGCGCCTGCCACGCCGCCATGGCCGAGCGCGGCGGCGGCGCGATCGTCAACCAGTCCTCCACCGCGGCCTGGCAGTATTCGGGCTTCTACGGCCTGGCCAAGGTCGGCGTCAACGGCATCACCCAGCAGCTGGCCCACGAGCTCGGCTCGCTCGGCATCCGCGTCAACGCCATCGCACCCGGTCCCATCGACACCGAGGCCAACCGCGCGGTCGTGCCACCCGGAATGTCACAGAAGATCGTGCGGGACAAGATGGCGATCAAGCGGATGGGCACGCCCGCCGACCTCGTCGGCCTCTGCCTGTTCCTGCTGTCCGACGAGGCGTCCTGGATCACCGGCCAGATCTTCAACGTCGACGGAGGCGAGGTGTTCCGGTCATGACCCATTTCACGTACGGCTTCGTCGGGCTCGGCCAGATAGGCGCCCCAATGGCCGACCGGCTGGCCGGACCCGACCTGATCGTCTACGACGTGCGCCCCGAGGCGATGGCGCCGTTCGCGGACAAGGGCGCCCGCGCGGCCACCGGCCTCGCCGAGGTGGCCGCGGCCGACCTGATCTCTCTGATGGTCCGGGACGACGCGCAGGTCGACGAGGTCGCCGACGTGCTCCTGCCGCTCGCGGCGTCCGGCACGGTCATCGCCATCCATTCCACGATCCGGGTCGAGACGGCCGTGACCCTGGCCGAGCGGGCCGTGCCGTACGGGATCGAGATCGTCGACGCGCCGGTCAGCGGCGGCGCCATCGGCGCGGCGGCGGGGACGCTCGCGGTGATGGCCGGATGCGCCGATGAGGTCTTCGCCAAGGTGAAGGAGCCGTTCGGGGCGTGGGCGTCGCTCGTGCTGCACATGGGCCCGGTCGGCGCGGGCACCCGCGCCAAGCTGGCCCGCAACCTGCTGCACTTCACGGCCTTCGCCGCCGCGGCCGAGGCGCAGCGGCTCGCCGAGGCGGCGGACGTGCCGCTCGGCCGGCTCGCTCGGGTGGTACGGCACTCCGACGCCGTCACCGGCGGGCCGGGGGCCATCATGATCCGGCGCACCACGGCGCCCCTCGACGCCGAAGATCCGCTCTACCCGATCATGCGGCACGTCTTCGAACTCGGCGACAAGGACCTGACCCTCGCCCTGGAGTTGGCCGCCGAGGTCGGCGTCGACACCCCGCTGGCCAGGCTCGGCCACGAGCGCCTGGCCGCCGACCTCGGCCTGGACCTGGAGGATCTTCGATGACCGACGACGATCGGCGGCGGCGCGGGCTCGAGATGATGCGCAAGGTGTACGGCTGGGAGGTCGCCGACGGCCCCGGCGACTTCTTCGGCATCACGGTCGACCACCTGTTCGCCGAGATCTGGACCCGCACCGGCCTGTCCATCCGCGACCGCCGCCTCCTGCTCATCGGCATGCTGGCCGGCCAGGGCCTGAACGACGTGCTCGACATCCAGATCCCGGCCGCCCTGGGCAACGGCGAACTGTCACCGGACGAACTCCGTGAGATCGCCGTCTTCCTCACCCACTATGTCGGCTGGCCCCTCGGCTCCAAACTCAGCGTCCAGATCGACACCCACATCGCCCGCCACGCGAAAAACACCTAGCCTGCGGAACATCGCGAACAGGAGCGCAAGCAGGATCATCGCGGGAATCTGCTGCCAGCCACCGTCCAGGGCGCCGAGGTTGCCCGACGCGTTGAACGACGCGTGCTGGAGGCCGACGAGCAGCAGGCTGCCTCCGATGTCGAGCAGGAGCGCGCCCAGGAGATAGCGAAGAACGGGGCCGACACCACGAGAGCGGCCAGGGAGATCGCCACCGAGGACCAGGTCCAGCCCTGCCCGAAAAGCAGCGGCAGGTGCACCACGACGAACATCGGGGCCGTCAGGAGCGCGCCGTACAACAGGCCGTGCCTGGCCATCAGACGCGACTGGACGAACCCGCTCCACGCGGTCTCCTCCCACACGTTGAAAAGCAGCGCGCCGAGGACGACGGCCTGGAACAGATAGTTGACGGCGGCCATGGCCCAGCCACCGGCCGGGGCATACAGGGTTCCGGTGGCGGCGCCGACCGCGACGGTGAGCGCGGGCATCGCGAACAGGACCGTCAGCCAGCGGGTCCAGCCGGCCCGCCAGCGAAGGACCCCGGACAGGAGCCTGCGGCCCGCGCCGGGACCGCCGGTCCAGCGGCTGATCAGCAGGGCCGCGCCCAACTGCGCCCCGAACACGACGGCCAGCAGGAACGGCTCCGGCGGAAGCCCGGTCAGGACGGGCACGGTCAGCAGCGAGATCCTGCGCCAGCGGCGGCACGCCGCGAAATCGCGCGATGCCCCCCGCGAACGACGGCCAGGAGGTGTGACACTGCCACAGTCTGGCGCTCGCCCCCATCAGCGCCTAGCCCGTGCTCCGCAATCGGGAATGCGGGGCCTTGTTATCGCCTGCGACGGCCTCAACGGCGTCGGAAAAGCGTCTCATCGGCACTGCGGCGGAAAACTCCGGTATCCGGCGACCCTCCGGCACAGCCGCTTCCTGGCGGGGCTCGGGGCCGCCCGTTAAGGATCAGGTCGGGTCTGACAAATGCTGCCCGTCGCGAGCGGCATTTGTCAGACCTGCCTAGTGGACTTCCTGGTAGGCCTTCACGACGTCGGCGGCGATGCGGCCGCGGGTGCTGACCGGATAATCGTGCTCGCGGGCCCAGCGCCGGATGTCGGCGGACAGTTCGCGGCTGAGCCGCAACGCCTGCTCATCGTTTCGCGTGCGGATAACGCGGCCGCGGCCGCGATCGGCGCGCACCCGGCGGGCGCGGTCCACGAACGGGGCGAAGGCGTCGCGCAGCTTCCGGGCTTTGTCCTCGGACAGGTCGATCTCATAGGCCGTGCCATCAAGGGCGAAGCTGACGGTTTCATCGGCCCGTTCGCCATCGATGTCATCAACCAAGATCACTTTAGTTTGGCGGGCCATCTGCTCTCCTCATCGTGCGAGTGATTGTAATTACTCTAATACGCCACGCACATCGATTGAACAACCATGAAGAATAATAGCCTGCCGGTATATGCAACTGCAGCAAGTAGCACACGCGATGATTGTCTGGAAAGTGTGACAGTTGGCCTCGGGACAAAATCGCCGGGCGTGGAGTTCACGTCACCACAGGCGTCGTCGCGGCGCTGACAGCGGCTCCGGGAGGAGGGCATGGCGATGCCGGCCGCCGCCCGAAGGGCCACGGCCGACAACGTCATCGAAACTTCGACCACGCGATCCACACCACCGCGCGATCATTTCATCGGGCCGTTCATCGAAGCAGGTCGTTCCGCCCACGCACCCGCTCGCCGGCGATACACGGCTCCTTCCTCGTACGGAGGGCGCGGACCGCGCGCATGCGCATGCCGAGCCGCAAACTGAGGTTGGGAGCGATTTGTTTCGGAGTTTCACCGAAATGTTGCGAGAGCACAAGGCCCATCTTCTGTGTACCCGCGCAGAGCGCCGATACACCGCTCGACCAGAGAAAGTTTCATGATCGACCCACTCCGGACGGGTCCGCCGGGCACGTGCGACCAGGGCCGAGAAGTAGGCGTTCGCGTCACGAACACCTCCCGTAACAAGATCATATTTCCGACACGTTTCTAAGATTTGTCGAAAGTTGTTGACAGGCAGTCTGAGCCGAACTCATACTCTGGCCAACGACAGGCCCTGGGGCCCGCCGATCCAGGTCATCCCGCCGCGACCTGGCCTTCTGGTCGTCTTCCGCACAACGACCGGCCGTTTTCCGCAGCGACCTGAACCGTGGTCGCCGAACCGCGGCGACCATTCACACCAGCCGTGCCGCACGGGCGAATGACGCGCGGCACCCGTCACCCTGCGCCACCGGCGACCCACCCTCGGTCGCCGCCTGCCGCCCGGCCGCACCGGCCGGCCTCACAAGGAGGAAACACGCACATGAACGACGCCCCTATCCACTTAAGGACCCGCCGGCGTGGCCGAGTCCGTCTGCTGCTCAGCAGCGCCTTCGCCATCACGCTGGTCGTGGCGTCAACGCTGCTGCCAAGCGCCGCGTACGCCATCAACTCCAACCAGACCGGCACCAACAACGGCTTCTTCTACTCGTTCTGGACCGACGGCGGCGGTTCGGTGAACATGAACCTCGGCGCCGGCGGCAACTACAGCACCCAATGGAGCAACAGCGGGAACTTCGTCGCCGGTAAAGGCTGGAACCCCGGCGGCCGGATGACCGTCAATTACTCCGGCAGCTTCAACCCATCCGGCAACGCTTACCTGTCGGTGTATGGGTGGACTACCAACCCGCTCATCGAGTACTACATCGTCGACAACTGGGGCACATTCCGGCCCACCGGTACGTTCAAGGGCACCGTCACCACTGACGGCGGCACGTACGACATTTACCAGACGACTCGCAACAACGCGCCCTCGATCATCGGCAACGCGACATTCCAGCAATATTGGAGCGTCCGGCAGTCGAAGAGGACCGGCGGCACCATCACCACGGGCAACCACTTCGACGCGTGGGCCAGCAAGGGCATGGGCCTCGGCAGCTTCAACTACATGATCGTCGCGACCGAGGGCTTCCAGAGCAGCGGCAACTCCAACATCACCGTCGGCGGAACCGCCGGTGGCGGTGGCGGAGGCGGCGGTGGAGGCGGGGGCGGTGGAGGCGGCGGCAGCTGCACCGCGACCCTGTCGGCCGGCCAGTCGTGGAGCGACCGCTACAACCTCAACGTCGCGGTCACCGGATCCAACACCTGGACCGTCACCATGAACGTCCCCTCACCCGCAAAGATCATCGCCACCTGGAACATCAACGCCACCTATCCCACAGCGCAGCAACTGGTGGCCAAACCCAACGGCAGCGGCAACAACTGGGGCGTCACCATCCAGCACAACGGCAACCAGAACTGGCCGTCCGTTTCCTGCAGCCCCAGCTGATCCGACCAAACCGACGGGAGAAACCGCTGTGCGAAAACATTCCTTGATATCGAAACTGGCGGTCGTCGCGATGGCCGTGGCGAGCACCGTCGCCCTGCCCGCGACGGTCACCCCGGCGCACGCCGCCACCTGCAACGGCTACGTCGGGCTCACCTTCGACGACGGACCGTCCAACGACCACACCCCGGCCATCCTGAACGCGCTGCGCCAAAACGGGCTGCGGGCCACCATGTTCAACGAAGGCCAGTTCGCCGCCCAATTCCCATCCCAGGTCGCAGCCCAGGTCAACGCCGGAATGTGGGTCGGCAACCACAGTTACACCCACCCCCACCTCATCCAACAGAGCCAGGCGCAGATCGACTCCGAGCTGTCCCGCACCCAGACGGCCATCGCCAACGCGGGCGGCGGCACACCCCGCCTGTTCCGCCCGCCGTACGGCGAGACCAACGGAACCCTGAAGTCGGTCGAGCAGAAATACGGCCTGACCGAGATCATCTGGGACGTCGACTCCGGGGACTGGAACAACGCCAGCACCGACGCCATCGTCCAAGCCAACGCACGACTCACCAACGGCCAGATCATCCTCATGCACGAGTGGCCGGCCAACACCCTGGCCGCCATCCCGCGCATCGCACAAGGGCTGGCCAGCCGTAACCTGTGCGCCGGCATGATCTCCCCGACCACCGGCCGGGCCGTGGCCCCCACCGGCGGCGGGGGCGGTGGAGGCGGAGGCGGCGGCAGCTGCACCGCGACCCTGTCGGCCGGCCAGTCGTGGAGCGACCGCTACAACCTCAACGTCGCGGTCACCGGATCCAACACCTGGACCGTCACGATGAACGTCCCCTCACCCGCAAAGATCATCGCCACCTGGAACATCAACGCCACCTTCCCCACAGCGCAGCAACTGGTGGCCAAACCCAACGGCAATGGCAACAACTGGGGCGTCACCATCCAGCACAACGGCAACCGGAACTGGCCAACAGTCTCCTGCAGCCCCAGCTGACCCTGAACAGGGGTGCGGCGGTCCTTGGCGGCCGCCGCACCACCCCGTCAGCGCCGTCGAGACGAGGCCAGCGCGGCGGCGCCGAACGTGATCTCCGCTCCCAGATAGGCCCAATACGTCCACGACGTCTTCGGCCGATCGAGGGCCAGCGCGGCCAGGCGAACACCGGCGGCCCCCAGCCAGGCGACACCGACGGCCGCCTCGGCCGCGGGCTCGGAACTGACCAGCGCCCATCCGCCCAGCGCGGCGTACGTGCCGCCGAGTCCCGCCCGGACCTCGGCCCTGCCCCGCGGACTGTCGGCCGTCACCTCCAGCGCCGGGGCGACGCGATCCGGGACGACGACTCCGGCCAGCCCTGACAGCATCAGGGCGGCGCTACTCAGCTGTCCGATACGCACAGCGCGAGGCTAGCCCAGCTCGCCGGGCGACGCGTGCCGGCCCAGCTCGGGGCGCTTGGTGTAGTCGGTGAGGCCGATGATCGAGCCCCACGGGTCGCTGAGCTCGACCGTCCACCCGGTGAAGATTTCGAAGGGCTCCGCGTCCAGGCCGAGCGCCCTGGCGTCGGGGACCTCGAGCCAGACGCGCATGGCGCCGGGCTTGGGATCGCCGGTGACGCGGACGAGGATGCCGGGCGTCTCGTCTCCCACGGCGTACAGGATCATGTCGGCGGTGGCGAACTTCTCCTTCAGGCCGAGCGTCCCGCCGTAGAACCGCCGGGCTCCGGCCAGGTCGCCGACCCCGATCAGGACGTTGTCGATCCCGAGCGCGCTCATCGCAGCGCCGGGTGGTCGCGCCAGGCGGGCAGCGTGCGCATGTAGGCGCGGGTGGCCTCTTCGGCCTCGGCCCGGGATTGGCCGGTGCGCTGCACCTGCCACTGCACCATGCGCTCGAACCGCTCCTCGAACGGCTGCAGCGTGCCCTCGGGCGCGCAATAACGGCACCACTCGCCCTCCGGATGGCCGGGGGCCCGGTCTTCCGCGGTCGCCAGCGGCATCCCGCAGCTCTCACACGTCGTCGTGCTCATGCCTGTTCCTCCCTCAGCAGCGCCCGAAGTCCGTCGACCAGGCCCTGCCTCTCCTCAGGTGTCATCTCATGCACGGCCTTGGCCAGCAGGTCGTCCTCCAGCACACGGATGGACACGGCGGCCCGGCCCTCCTCCGTCGTCCATACGAACACGCGACGCCGGTCGCGCTCGTCGCGGATGCGGGCCACCATGCCGCGCTCCTCGATCCGGTCGACCAGCTCGGTCGCCGCGGCGCGGGACAGGCCCAGGTGCTCGGCCAGCTCACCGACCGTCAGCGGACCGGCCGTCTGCAGATGCCGCAGCACCGACAGCATCCGCGGGGTCAGATCCGTCCCTCCGACCGGCCGGGAGGAGGCCTTGAACCGCCGATAGACGGCCGGATAGAGCCGTCCGATCTCTTCGGCCGCCGCCCGCTCGTCCATCAATACCTTTCGTGTACGAACAGTTCGTACACGAAATAATAGCCGCGCCCCGTCACGCCTGTCCAGGCGGAAGCGCCGGTGACCGGCGATGCGATCATGGCCGCGTGACGATCGCGCAGCTGTACACGAACTTCGCCGAACGCGAGGCGCGCGGCATCTCGCCGACCTACGAGCGCCTGTCCCTCGCCATCTCCCGAGACGACGACATCCTCGCCCTGGTCGGCACCCTCCCACGGCCAAAGCTTCAGCCGAACCTGCTGTTCAGCGTCGTGCGGCTGCTCGGTGGCCCGATCGACGACCCCTCCGCCTTCCGCTCGTTCACGGTGCGGAACTGGGCGGCGATCGACGCCGAATTGCGCACGAGGGCCACGCAGACCAATGAAGCAGGCCGGTGCGCCCTGCTGTTACCCGTGCTCGCCGCGCTGCCGCAGCCCCTCGCACTGCTGGAGGTCGGCACGTCCGCCGGCCTCTGCCTCTACCCCGACCGGTACGCCTACCGCTACAACGAAGGTCAGGTGATCGGCTCGGGCGAGCCCATCCTCGAATGCGTGGCGACGGGGCTGCGACGGCCGCCGACGCTGCCGGATGTGGTGTGGCGCGCCGGTCTCGACCTCAATCCGCTCGACGTGACCGACCCGGCCGACCTCGCGTGGCTGGAGGCGCTCATCTGGCCCGAGCACACCCATCGCCTGGCGCGGCTCCGGGCGGCGGCCGCGGTCGCCGCCGCCGACCCACCGGCCCTCGTACGCGGCGACCTCGTCGACGACCTGCCGGCGCTGGCCGCCCGCGCCCCGAAGGACGCCACGCTCGTGGTGTTCCACACGTCCGTCCTCTATCAGGTGGCGCGGGAGCGCCGCGCCCGCTTCGCCGACCTGGTACGGAGCATGCCGGCCCGGTGGATCAGCATCGAGGCCCCGAACGTGGTCGCCCACGACGACCTGCCCGAGCCGCCCGACGCCACCTTGCTCAACGTGCTCGCGCTCGACGGCAAGCCGCTGGCCTGGACCCGCGGGCACGGCCAAGAGATCACCTGGTTCGCCTAACATCGCGTGGCCCGGTGCGTAAGGTACCGAGGCAACGGGAGGTCCACAGTTGGGGGTGTCCACGCGATGGCGCCAAGGGACGATGACTCGGGGGCGGAGTTCGCCGGGATAGATCCTGGGCTCATGCGCCAGATGATCCGCGATCTCGACGACGTCAAGGCCGGGGTCGAGGGCCGGGTTGCCGGTTTGAAGACCCCATTCGACAAGGTGGGCCTGTCCACCAAGCCGATCGCCACGCTGATGGGCGTCGCGTCCTGGGTGGGCGGGCAGACGCCCATGCTGAACCGCCGCCAGGCCATGGCGGAGCAGCTCTCGAAGGAGAACACCCAGTTCGGCTTCACCTCGGGCATGGTCCAGACCGAGTGGCAGGGATTGTTCGCCAGCAAGGCGGAAGCCGAAGCCAAGGCCAAAGAACTGGCCGCGAAATATCAGAAGCCCGGCGGCTTCCCCGACGACGTGTGGGACCAAATCCGGAAATATCAGTTCGATCCGGATTTCGCCGCAGCGTTTCTCAAGGAGCTCGGGCCCGAGAAGGCCGCCTGGATCGCGGGGCGGCTGCGCACCTGGGACGAGCCCGGCCACGAGGAGCGGTTCCAGGCCTTCGCCACCCTCATGGCGGTGGCGAGCCATCAGGGCGTGATCACTGACGACTGGCTGAAGCACTTCGCCACCGACGGCCGCGAGGGCCCCGATATGTGGACCCTGGCCGCTCTGCTCAAGCACGGCGTCTGGGACAAGGACACACTGGTCGGCATCGGCAAGCGGGCCCTCGCCGGCGGCCAGGGCGGCGGCGGCAACTACCTGACGGCCGACATCCTCGACGGCATCGCCCGCAACCCGATGGCCGCCCACGAGCTGTACAGCCAGGAGTTCGACCGGATCAACGCCATGGCGTACGGCAAGGAGTACGGCTGGGTCCAGACCAATGACCCGAAGCTGGGCGATCCGCTCGGCCGGTTCATCACCTCGGCCACGGTCGGCGCGGCCGAGGCGTTCGAACGGACCCGTCCACCGGGCGACGCCAACTGGATCAACCCGGCCGACCAGCTGGCTCTTCGCCTGATCGAGACCGTGGGGCGCAATCCTGACCAGCGGTTCCCCTTCGCCGGGGTCGAGAACGCCTTCACCGACGTGGTCCAGGAGTTCTTCAAGGGCACCTACACCGAAGATCTGCTTCCCCAGGGCGAGCTGAGCTGGGTCGACGCGGTTGGCCTGGCGGCCGACATCGTCGGCATCTTCGACCCGACGCCGATCTCGGACGGCGTGTCCGGCCTGATCTCGCTCGGCCAGGGCGACTGGAAGGGCGCCCTGCTCTCGGTCGCCGCGATGATCCCCTATTTCGGTGACGCGGGCGCCAAGCCGATCAAGACGATGATCCGGCTGCTGCGGAACTTCCCCGGTCTGCGGATCTTCTTCAAGGTCCCCGACGACGTCCTCGCCGACGAGGGCAAGCTCGCCAAGTACGTCGACGCGATCAAGCAGGGCTTCGAAGATCTCCGGTCCACGTTCAAGAACGTCGACCTGACCAACCCCGCCAAGGTCCTCGACGCCCTCGGCATCGTCAACCGGCTGCACGTGGACGCCGAGAAGGCGTACGCGCGATTCCCCCGATGGAAGGCGAAGGCCGAGAACCTGGGCCTGCCCACCGACGGGCCGGTGCCCTTCGTGCCGCCCAGGAACTGGGATCCCAACAAGGTGGACTCCAGGAACATCACCGACGCGTACGGCAACGTCTGGCAGCGTGGACCGCGTCACGGCCGGGGCACCAACGACTCCCCGTACGAGTGGGACGTCCAGGTGAGCAATCCCCGGTCCGGGCTCGGCGCGCTGACCCACGACGGCGCGCATCTCAATGTCGAATGGCAGACGGGAAGGGTGGCCAACTGATGGCGCGACGGGCCGGGCTAAAGGTCAACGTGACGGCCGACAGCCCGGAGGAGGCGACCGAGGCGCTGGAGGCGGTGCTGTCCGACCTCGGCGAAGCGGTCCGCGACCAGGGCGACCCGGAAACGTACTGGAAGATCCCCGGCACCTGGATGGTCCTCGCCGACCTGGCCGACCAGCCCGACGACGACGCCACAGAGGTCGTGAAGCGGCTGACGGGGCGGCTGGCCCTCGACGGGTGGCGGTTCGACGGAGACGCCGACGTCGCCGGGGCGGTCTGGGCCTCGGATGAACCGAGCCCCGCCTACCCCGGCGTCGTCTGGCTGTTCCTCGAGTCAAGCCATCCTCAGGACGACTAGCTCTTCTTGGGGTCCGGCAGGCCGGAGTCGGCCACGACCTGGTCGGCGGGCGGGGCCGTGACCTCGACCGCCGTCCCGAAGTCCGAGAAGGTCAGCACGTTGTGCTGACCGTCGTCGAACACCATGTCCAGCTGACGGACCCGGCCCTGGTCGTCGACGTCGACGGTGCCGTCCGCCGAGCTGTTCGCGTCCGCGAGGCTGAACTCGAACCGCTTTCCGGTCCAGCCGTCACCGGACGCGGACCCGCTCTCGTGCACGTCGGTGACCGTGCGGAGCGCGGCGAGGGCGGCCTGCGGGTCGAGCGCGCTGAGCTTGACCAGCCGGGTGAGCGCCGACGCCTCCGGCGGCACGGCATCGGCGAGCGGCCTGACCTCCCACGTCGCCGTGGCGTCCTGCCGGCTGTACATCTTGCCGTCGACGACGCGGGTCTCCGATCCGCTGCCCGTGTTGGTGATGATCCCGATGTCCTGGACCGGGTCGAAGGCGCCCTCCCAGTGCTTCTCACCAGTGACGGCGCGCAGGCGGTAGCTGTCGTGGCCCGTGTTGTCGACCGCCGACACCACCTGGGCCTGCGCGGACGGGGTCGTCCCCGGCAGGCCCACGATGCCCACCAGGACGGCGGCGGCCACGGTCAGCGCGGCCAGCGCCGGCACCAGGACGGGGATCCGCCTACGGGCGGGCGGCGCGAAGGTCGCCTTGATGCCTGCGGGCCGGTCTTCGGTGGCCGTGACCAGCAGCGTGCGGAGTTCTTCTGGATTCATGATCGGCTCCTCTGATTGGTATGTCACCGAAGCCCACTCCTTTCGTCCTCCGTTAGGTTGACCAGCCAGTCTCGGGGGATCAGCGCCCGCATGGCCTTCAGGCCGCGATGCGTGTGGGTCTTGACCGCGCCCACCGAGCAGCCCATCAGATCGGCGACCTGCGTCTCCGGCAGGTCCTCGTAGAACCGCAGCACCAGCGCCGTCCGCTGCCGGAGAGGCAGCCGCCGCAGCACGTCGCGCACGGCCGCGGCGACTGCCCGCTCTTCGCCCCCGTCGCCCTCACCGGCGTCTCCGGCGGACATGTCGGCTCGCGGGATCTCCCGCCGCCACCGGGCGCGCCACCACGACCGCTGGGTGTTCACCAGGATGCGGCGCAGGTACGCGTCGGGATCGTGGCCGCTGTCCAGACGCGGCCAGGCCCGATAGAGCTTGGCCAGGCTGGACTGCAGCAGATCCTCGGCGGCGTGCCAGTCTCCCGTCAGCAGCACGGCGGTCCGGAGATGGTGGTCTCCTCGCCGCCGTACGAAGTCCGTGAACTCCCCGTCCATCCGGTCTCCTCTCGCCGAGGTGCGGCCTGTCGGAAATGGGCATGACCCCCCTGACACGCCGCGGGCCCCGACTCAGGTTGACGCGATTTGGACGTCTCCGCACAGATGCACCTCAACACCGAGTTCGGCGAAGAGCGCGGCCTTGGCCAGCAGCGCCCGATCGGCGGTCTCCGCGTCAGGGGCGTAGGCCACGTTCAGGTGGTTGGCCTTGTGCCGGGCCATGAACTGGTCGCGGCCGACGCCGTGCATAACGGCGTGCATGATCGGCCAGGCGGGAGTGGTCGCCTGGGAGCGGCGCTCGGTCTCCTCGTCGGGCAGCGAGACGGCCGATGCGCGGCCGAGGTCGACGTGGAGCGCGCCGCCCTGGACGAAGACCCGGCTCCAGACGACCTCGCCGGGCTTGCAGACCCCCTTGATGGTCGAACCGCCGAGCGGGAAGTAGACCGGGTCCTGCCGCCAGCCGACCGCGTCGGCGTAGCCGTTGGCGAAGTGCGACGGCGGCACCGAGCCCGAGATCTCGAAGACCCAGACGAACCGCCCCTCGTAGTCCTCGCCCCACCGCACGTCGTGGAGGGTGGTGGCCGGGTCGAGCCCCATGGCCGTCCAGATCCGGTTGGTCGCCAGCGCGTCGACGGCGACCCCCTCGTCGGCCTCGTTGAAGTGCGGCAGCGGCCTGCCCTCCCACAGCACCCGGGATCCGTCGCGCGAGGTCACGGGCGGCCGGTCGGCGTTGTTGAGCAGGCCCTCCGGTAGGTCGGAGGCGGGCGAGAGGTCCTTCAGGCCCTGCTGATATTGGATGCCGACCGCGTCGAGGCCGAAGTCGTCGCTGATCCGGAGCGCCGCGACGTACATCTTGAACTGCCAGCGCAGCTGCCCCGGCGTCAGCTCGGTCTTCTCGTCGGCGCCGAGCCGGAAGGTCATGCCGCGGTCGAGCAGCCACTGCCCCACCGCATCGGCCTCCTCGTCGGAGACGGTCAGCATCTCGGCCCAGAGCGCGCTCTGCGACATCCGCTCCTTGTAGATGCCGATCGGGTTGAGCAGCTCGTCGTCGATGATCGCGTTGTACATGCCCATGCAGCCCTCGTCGAAGACGCCGATGATCGCCTTGTCGGCGAGCAGCTGCCGGGCCAGCGCCCGACCGAGCTCGGCCTCGGATGTGCCGGCCAGTTCGGGCAGGTCCCGTACGTGCGACTGGTCGTGCGGGATGGTCCACGTCTCGACCCAGCTCTTGAGGCCGGCCTTGAACCAGTCGTCGGTGAAGTCGACGCTCCAGATGGTCGAATACGGCACGCCCATCTTCGCCATTCCGGCGTTCAGGCCGAGCAGCCCGACCAGGCCGGGCCACTGGCCGGCGAAGTTGGCCACGGTCAGGATCGGGCCCCGGTGCGTGCGCAGCCCGGCCAGCACGTGGTGGCTGTACTGCCAGACGGCCTCGGCGACGATCAGCGGGGCGTCGGCGGGGATGGTCTTGAACACCTCGAGACCCATCCGCTGGCTGGAGATGAAGCCGTGGCCGACGGCCGGGTCGACCGGGTTGGCCCGCCGCACGGTCCAGCCGAGTTCGGCGAAGGCCGCCGTGACGTCGGCTTCCATCCGCACCTGGGTGGGCCAGCCGGCGAGGTTGGCGCTGTGCCGCAGGTCTCCGCTCGCGATGAGGTAGGCGGTGACGGGTTCGGCCGCGGGGCGGGCGGCGGGAGCGGGGAGGGCATAGCGGGTCGCATTGGGGTGCATGTGTCTCCCTAGGGTCGAGCGAACGCCCGTTGCCGGGCCGCGAGGGTGTGCGCGATCGTGCTCGTGGCCGGATACAGCGCGCGATACAGGGCGTACAGCTCGTCGTAGCCGGGCCGGAGCGACTCGTCGGGGATGACGGTGTGCGCGGGCGGGTTCCAGTCGGTGATGGCGGCGCCGGTCGTGGCGCGCGCCGCGAGGTAGGCGGCGCCGTACGCCGCGCCGACCGTCGTGGTGGGGATGACCTGCGAAAGGCCGGTCACATCGCTGACGATCCGGGTCCACAGGCCGCCGCGCGTGCCGCCGCCGACGGCCACGACGCGTTCGATGGACGCGCCGGCCGCGCGCATGGCGGCCACGTTGTGCCGCACGCCGAGGGCGGTCGCCTCCAGCGCGGCGCGGTACAGATCTCCGCGCGTGTGGCTGAGCGTGAGCCCGGCGACGATGCCGCGGGCGTCCGGGTCCTGCAGCGGGGTGCGCTCGCCCGCGAAGTACGGCAGGGCGAGCAGGCCGTGCGCGCCCGGCCCGGACGCCTCGGCCTCGGCCAGCAGGGTCTCGTAGCCGGGTCCGCCCACGAGGTCGCGCACCCAGGCCGTGACGGCGCCCGAGGTGGCCATGCCGCCCGCGAGGCTGTGCGAGCCGCGGTAGGCGCCGACCGTCCCCCACATGGACGGCGTGCGGAGCGGCTCTTCGACGGTGGCGATCAGGAACATGGTGGTGCCGTACATGAGCATGAGGTCGCCCGGGTTCTGCGCGTCCACGCTCACGGCCTCGGACCAGGCGTCGATCGTCCCGGTGATGACCGGCGTCCCGGCCGGGATGCCGGCGACCTGCTCCCGGGTGACCCCGGCGACCTCGTCGGCCCAGGCGAGCGGCGGCAGCTCCAGCGTCGGCGCGACGTGCTCGGCCCACGGGATGTGCCAGCCGGCGGCCCGCAGGTCGAACATCGGCGTGCACTGGCTGGCCGAATGCCGGTCGAGGGTGTACGCCCCGGTCAGCCGGTAGACCAGCCACGACGCCGGCATGAACAGGCGGCGGGCGCGGGCCCAGGTGTCCGGCTCGTGCTCGGCGAGCCATCGGAGCTTGGGGCCGACGGCCTGCGAGGACAGCACGGAGCCGGAGCGGTCGAGGATGGCCTCGGCGCCGCCGAGCTCGGCCGTGAGGGTCCCGATCTGCTCGGTCGCGCGCGTGTCGACGCCATAGAGGATGGCCGGGCGGAGCGGCCGGCCGGCCGCGTCGGTGATCAGCGTGCACGGGCCCATCCCGCTCACGCCGACGGCCGTGACGCCGCCGTCGGCGGTCAGCTCGGCGGCGAGCGAGCGGAACTCGGCCCACCACAGCTCGCCGTCCATCTCGACGTGGCCTGGCCGCGGGCGGCTCACCTCGTGCTCGCGCACGGCCGAGGCCACGATCCGGCCGTCGTCTCCGACCAGCACGCCCTTGCTGCTCGAGGTGCCGATGTCCACACCGAGGAAACTCACCGGGACTCCAATCTGCGGTCGGTGTGCAGGACCACCGTGCGCGCCGGTCCGTCGTCGCCCGCGATCCGGTCGAGCAGCAGGTTCGCCGCCGCCTCGCCTAGCTCGCGCGCCGGCAGGTCGACGACCCGGATGCCCTGGCGGGAGAACGAGGCGTGCGGCAGGTCGCCGAAGACGGCCAGCCCGAAGCGGGCCGGAGTGAGCCCGACGTCATAGAGGGCGTCGAGCGCGCCGGCCGCCATGAGGTTGTTGGCGACGACCGCGGCGTCCGGCGGCTCGGGGAGCGCCAGCAGCTCGGCCATGGCCGCCCGGCCGCCGTCCACCCGGTAGTCGGCGTAACGCAGCAGCTCATCGCCGCCCGCGCCGCCGTGCCGGCGCTCGGCCTGCCGCCAGCCCTCCATCCTGAGCTGGGCCGTCTCGACCGTGCTCGGGCCGGTGATGCAGGCCACCCGGGTGAAGCCGGCGGCGTACAGCGAGCGTGCGGCCGACAGCCCGCCGGCCCGGTTGTCGACGGTGACGGCGTCGACGTCGTCCCGGTTGAGGCTCCGGTCCACCGCGACCACGGGCCGTTTGCGTGCGACGAGGCGGCTGACGTCGCTCGCCTCGTCGGCCGGCGCGAGGATCACACCGGCCATGTGGTCGGCGAGCGCGATGTCGATGTACGTGGACTCGCGGGCCGGATCGTCGTCGGTGTTGCACAGCACGACCGAGTAGCCGGCGGCGCTGGCCCGGTTCTCCACGCCGCGCGCGAGCGCCGTGAAGAACGGGTTCTCGATGTCCGGGATGATCAGCGCGATCACCTCGGAGTACTGGCGGCGCAGCCGCCGCGCCGTCCGGTCAGGAGTGAAGGCGAGCTCTTCGGCGGCGGCGCGGACCAGGCGTTCTGACTCCTCCGAGACGCGGGCGCCGTTCAGCACCCGGCTCACGGTGGCCGGGGAGACGCCGGCCCGGGCGGCCACCTGGTAGATCGTCACCTTCGCGCCGGCCATCCGCGGCCCTGTAGTGCGTCGATCTCGTCGAGGAGGCCGCCGGTCTGGGTGGCGGCGATGGTGAGCAGCAGTGGCGGCAGGGCCGGGGCCAGCACGCCGGCGGACGCCGCGACCGCGAATCCGCCGAGGCAGCCCAGGGCGGCGAGCGTGAGGGCCCAGCTCGGCCGGTAGGCGACGAGGATCGCCGCGCCGCGCAGCGCCGCCAGGCCACGCCGTCCGCGGATGGCCCCGTAGGCCAGCGCGTACGGGGCGAGCAGCAGCAGACCGGCACCGATCACCGCGCCGGCGACGCCGAACCCGATGACCGAGGCGCCACCGGCGATCAGCAGCGCCAGCACCGGGTCGATCCGCCGCAGCAGCGCCAGGTCGGGCCCGTCGCCCCGGGCCACCGCGGCGGCGAACCGGGCGAGACCCGTCAGCGCGAGCGCCGGCGGCACGGTCGCCCCGGCCACGATGGCGTACGGCGCGGCCGTGGCCAGCGCCACCGCCAGCGGCACCGCCGTGCCGACCATGATCAGGCCCGCGACCAGGCAGCGGGGCAGCTCCCGCCAGAACCGGAGCACGGCGCCCTTCACGGCCAACGGCAGGCTCTCGGGGGTCACAGCTTCAGCCCGCTGGACGCGATGGACTGCACGATGTAGCGCTGGGCGAAGACGAACACCACAAGGACCGGGATGATCGCCATCGTGATTCCGGCCGCGATCGTGCCGAGCGACCCGGTGGAGAAGCGGCCGGCCAGAAGGACCAGGCCGACCGGGAGGGTCTGGCGGTCGGTGTCACTGATCATCACGAGCGGCAGCAGCAGGTCGTTCCACCAGTAAGTGAAGCAGATGATGCCGAGCGTGGCGATGGACGGCCCGGACAGCGGCAGGATGATCCCGGCGAAGGTGCGCAGCCGCCCCGCCCCGTCGATCTTGGCCGCCTCCTCGAGCTCCAGCGGGAGCGTCAGGAAGTGCTGGCGGAGCAGGAAGATCCCGAACGCGCTGAAGATGCCCGGGAAGATCAGCGCCCACAGCGTGTTGGTGAGCCCGATCTTCGACATCACGAGGAACAGCGGCACGATCGTGACCTGGATCGGGATCATGAGCGACCCGATGACGACCGCGAACAGCGCGCTCTTCCCGCGAAAGCGTAGCCGCGCGAAGGCGTATCCGGCCGTCGAGCAGGTGATCAGCTGCGCGATCGTGATCGATCCGGACACGATGATCGAGTTGAGGAAGAACCTGAAGTACGGCACCTGCTCGGTGACCAGGCCGAAGTTGGCCGTGGTCAGGTTCTTCGCCTGCAGGGTCGGCGGCAGGCGATAAAGCTCCGCGTCGGAGCCCGAGAACGCGCCTCGGAAGATCCACAGGAACGGCGCGGCGATCGCGAGGGCGGCGATCGCGAGGATGACGAAGGTGGCGGCGCGGGAGGCCACGTGACCAGGTCTGATGGCTCTCATGAGTAGAACGTCCATCTGCGCGAGAACCAGAACTGGATGGCCGTGAGCAGCACGAGGACCATGGCGAAGGTGATTCCGATCGCGGAGGCGTAGCCGAGGTCGAAGTCGCCGAACGCGCGGTCGTAGAGATACTCCACGATGGTGCGGCTGGAGTCGCCCGGCCCGCCCTGGGTGAGCACGCGCGGCTCGGCGAAGATCTGGAACGAGTTGATCGTGTTGATCACGACGAGGAAGAAGACGGTCGGCGAGAGCAGCGGGAACGTGATCCGCCAGAACCGCGTCCACGCCCCCGCGCCGTCGACGATGGCCGCCTCACGGAGCTCCTTCGGGATCGACTGCAGGCCGGCGATGTAGACGAGGATCGAGAAGCCGATCGTCTTCCACGAGTTGACGACGATGACCGACACGGGCGCGAACGCCGACGACCCGAGCCAGTCGATCCGGTCGGCGCCGAGCAGGCCGAGCAGGTAGTTGACCAGGCCGAGGTCCTTGTTGAGCAGGAACCGCCAGATCAGCGCGACCGCGGAGGCCGACACCACGAAGGGGAACAGGAACGACAGCCGGAAGAGGCCGCGCAGCCAGCGTGGCATCCGGGTCTCCAGCAGCACGGCGAGCAGCAGGCCGAGGGCCACGTTGACGGCCAGAATCACCAGCGCCATGTACGCCGTGGAGCCGTAGACCCCGAGCAGCCGCCCGTCGTGCAGGAGCCGTACGAAGTTGTCGAAGCCGGTGAACGTGCCGTCGCTGAGCAGATTCCAGTTGTAGAAGCTCAGCACGAGCACGCCGACGGTGGGGGCGAGGACGAAGACGAGGAACGTGATGATCGACGGGGTGAGGAACGCGAGCGCGGCCAGGCCGTCGCCGCGGCGGGGGGCCGGAGACCCGGGGTCGGCGACCGCGTGGTCGCCGGCCCCGGACCGGATCGTGCTACTGGTCATGGTCCGCCCTGTGCGTCAACGGGGGTGTGTCAACAGGTGACGATGCTGGTCAGCTCACTCTGCATGCCCTTCAGACCGTCCGCGACGGACGATTCACCCGCGAAGATCTTCTGGAGGTAGCGGAGCACGGTCGACTCGAACGTGCTGTACTTCGCGGGCGCGGGATACGGCACCAGCGTGGGGTATTTGTCGATGCTGTCGTAGAACAGGTCCGAGTTCAGCGGCGGCACACCGACCTTGGAGATCGTCTGCGCGAGCGAGCGGCGTGACGGGATGGAGTCGCCGGGCTTTTCGGGTGTGCCGACGTACTTCTCCTCGATCTCGTTGCTCACGGTGAACTTCTGGTACTCCCACGCCAGGTCGGGGTTCTGCGACGACTTGAGGATGGGGTATCCCGCGCCGCCGAAGACCGTCTTGTACGTGTCGCCCTTCGGATAGAGCTGGATGTCGAAGTCCTTGAACTTGGGCAGGAAGGTCGCGATCGGCCACCGGCCCGCCCCGAACATGGCGACCTGCCCGTTCTGGAACCGGGTGAAGACGTCGGCCATCGGCATGGGCGCCGGGGCGATGCCCTCGTCGATCAAGCCCTTGAGGAAGCCCACGGCCTTGTTGACCTGCGGTGTGTCGGCGGTGGCCGTGCACACGTCGTCGCTGGTCAGGTTGCCGCCGGCGTTGGCGACCCACGGCATGATGCCGGGGAAGATCTCGTTGCTGGCCCAGGTGAAGCCGTACTGGTCGGGCTTGCCGTCGCCGTTGGTGTCCTTGGTCAGCTTCTTGGCCGTGGCCTTGAAGTCGTCCCAGGTCCAGTCGGCCGTCGGCGGGGCGATCCCGGCCTTCTTGAAGACCGCGGTGTTGTAGTAGACGACCATGTCGTTCCAGCCCCACGTCAGGGTGACGATGTCGCCCTTGACGGTGAAGCCGTTGATGAGGCCCTGGGCGATGTCGGCGAGAAGCGTCTTCGCCTCGGGATCCTTGTCGACGTAGGAGTTGATCGGCAGGACGAGGTTGTTGGCGTGGACGAACTGGGCGCCCTCGCCGGAGATGACCATGAGGTCGGGGTGCTTGCCGGAGGCGATGAGGGTCGCCACGTTGGCGTAGTAGGTGCCCCAGTTCTCCCCGCTGACCGGGGTGAGGGTGACCTTGACGCCAGGGTGCTTGGCCATGAAGGCGTCGGCCGTGGCCTTGTTGCCGCTCTCGGCGGCCGGGCCGTAGTTCCAGTAGGCGATGTCGAGCGTCTTGCCGCCGGACGACGCCGGCGACGACGAGGAATCGGTGCCGCTGCCGCAGCTCGTGAGCGCGGCCGCCGTGAGCACGGCGGTCGCGCAGACCAGCGCGACCTTGCGATAGGGGATGTTCATAGGCCTGCGTCCCTCTCCATAGGGGCAGTGGGTGCGCCACAGTGAAGTACGAGAAATCGATTTCGTCAAGAGTCTCCGATTAGGGCTGCTGCTAAGCAGCTGATCAGGGCATTGATGGTCTGGTATCGATTACAGCACGGATCCCGTAACCGAGTTGTTAGCCGACGGGGGGCGCGGGGATCACGTCGGCCCGCAGCACCACGGTCCGCAGCGGCTGGGCGTCCCCGGCGATGCGTTCCAGCAGCATCTGCGCGGCGGTCGTGCCGAGGTGGCGGGCCGGGAGCCGCACCTGGGTCACGGTCGCGGGCGCCAGCACCAGGTCGGGCAGCTCGCCGACGACGGCCAGGCCGAACGCGTCCAGCGACACCCCCGCCTCGGCGAGCGCGCGCAGCGCCCCCACCGCCATTAAGTTGTTCGTGGTCACGACGGCGTCCGGGGGCGCATCGAGCGCGAGCAGGGCTTTCATAGCCGCGTGGCCGCCGTCGACCCGGAAGTTGGCGTGCCGCAGGTAGCCCTCGCGCACGTCGATGCCACGCGCGGCCACCACCTGCCGCCAGCCAAGGAAACGATCTTCGGTGCTCTCGATCCCCAGCGGGCCGGCGATACAGGCGATCCGCTGGAAACCCGCGTCGACCAGGGCCGTCGTGGCGGCGATGCCGGCCGCCCGGTTGTCGATCTTGACGGCGTCCACCGGATAGGGCGTCGTACGGTCGACGGCCACGACCGGCCGCCCGAGCGACACGATGGCGCCGAGGTCGACCTCGTCGGAGGCCGGCGACAAGATGACTCCCGCCATCTCCTCGGACGCGGCGATCCCGAGATAGCGCAGCTCCTTGGCCGGATCGTCGTCGGTGTTGCACAGCACGACCGAGAAACCGGCCTCCTGCGCGCGGTCTTCGACCCCGCGGGCGAGCGCCGTGTAGAACGGATTCTCGATGTCGGGGATGAGCAGGGCGATGATCTCCGAGCTCCGCTTGCGGAGCCGGCGGGCCGTCTTGTTGGGCGTGAAAGCCAGCCGCGCGGCGGCGTCGAGCACGAGTCGTTGCTTCTCCGGTGAGACCGTACGCCCGTTGAAAACGCGGGAAACGGTCGCGGGCGAGACCCCGGCGAGCGCTGCCACCTCGTAAATCGTCGCCATAGCGGTCAACTGTACCGACCCGGCGGGCCGTCGTTCCCGCTGCTCTTGACGGCTTGGGCTGGCGGGCCTAGCGTACTTGAAATCGATTTCACGACGCTGGTGGGAAGGGAAGCGCGTTGAGGCGGTACACCGGAGAGGCCCGGCGCGCGGTGGCCTTCCCGCTCGGCGGTTTCGGAGCGGGCCACGTGGCCCTCGGCGGCGACGGCGCGCTGCGCCAGTGGCAGCTGCCGGGCCTGCCCAACCACCAGGGCTTTCTTCCGGACAGCTTCTTCGCCCTGCGGGTCTCCTCGACCGAGCCGCCGGACGACGTGGTCCGGCTGCTGCGCTCGGCGCCGCTGCCGCCGCACGAGCGCCCCGCGCCGAACGTGTCCGACGCGGACGTGCCGGACGCCGACCGGCTGCCGCCCTGGCCGACCGTGGCCGGCACCGAGTTCCACGCCGCCTATCCGTTCGCCGAGGTGACCTACCTCGACGAGCGTCTGCCGGTCGAGGTGTCGTTGTCGGCGTTCACCCCGTTCGTCCCGCTCGATCCGGACGCGAGCGGGCTGCCCCTCGTGCGATACCGCTTCACGATCACCAACACCAGCGCCGCGTCGCGACACGGCTGGCTGCTCGCCACCCTGCAGAACGCCGCGGGCTGGGACGGCGTGACGCCCATCGACGGCACCCGCGGCGCCGGATACGGCGGCAACGTCAACCGGCTGCTGCGCCGCCCCGGCCAGACGGGCGTCCTCATGGATCACCCGGGCCTGGCCGAGGACGACCCGGCGTACGGCGAGATGCTGCTGTGGACCGACGGCCCGGCCGCGGTGCTGCCCCGCGCGGCGAGCGCCGAGGCCATGCTGCGCTTCGCCGAGACGGCCAAACTGGTGGCCCCGATCCAGCTCGGCGACTTCGGCGACGCCGCGCTCCGCGCCGCGGTCGCCGAAGGGGTGTCGCCGATGCGGGCCCCGGTCGGCCCGAGCCCGGCCGGGCACACCTGGAACGCCGCCGTCGCGGTCGCGTTCGCCCTGCATCCCGGGGAGACGTCGACCATCGACGTCGTCCACGCCTGGTGGTTCCCCAACCGGTATGCCGACTTCGACCAGTTCGGGCCGTCGCAGCCCTATCGGCGCAGCCTGTGGATCGGCAACCACTACGCCACCCGATTCGGCGGCGCGCTCGACGTGCTCGACGCCTATCTCGCCGACCGTGACCGCCTCGACCAGGCCTCGCGGTCCTGGGCCGACGTGGTCGCGGGCAGCGACCTGCCGGAGCCGCTGCGCGAGGTGATCTCCGCCCAGGGCACGCTCGTGCGCTCGCCCAGCCTGTTCCGTACGGCCGACGGCCACACGTACGGCTTCGAGGGCGCGCTCGGCGCCTCCACCCGCAACTGGAACGGCGACGCCGGCGGCTCCTGCCCGCTCAACTGCAGCCATGTCTTCAACTACGAGCAGGCGCTGGCCCGGCTGTTCCCCAGCCTGGGGCGCGACATGCGGGAGACCGAGCTGTCGGCGCAGGCGCCCGACGGGTCGCTGCCGCACCGCCTGGTCCTTCCCCTCTACCTGCCGCAGCTGAACGGGCTGCCGATCGGCGGCCCGGAGCGCCCGGCCCTCGACGGCATGCTCGGCGCCGTGCTCAAGGCGTACCGGTCGGTGCGCGACGGCGCGGGCGACCAGTGGCTGCGCGCGCACTGGCCGGCGCTGCGCCGGGTCATGGCGCACGTCTCGGCGACCTGGGACGTCGGCGGAGACGGCGTGCTGCAGGGCGACCAGCCGTGCACCTTCGACATCAGCCTGCACGAGCCGAACATGTTCATCGGCGGGCTGTGGCTGGCCGCGCTGCAGGCCATGCGCGCGATGGCCGAGCTGGTCGAGCCGGACGCGGCGGCCGGATACGCCGACCGGTTCGCGGTCGCCCGCGACGGCTACGACAAGCTGCTCTGGAACGGCGAGTACTACGCGGCGCCCGACACGGGCTCCGGCGACGACGACACGCGCACCATCGGCCCGGGCTGCCTGTCCGACCAGCTGCTCGGCCAGTGGTGGGCGCACCAGCTCGATCTCGGCTACATCCTGCCGGCCGACCGGGTCAGGTCGGCGCTCGCCGCGATCGTGCGGCACAACCTGCGCACCGGTTTCGGCGAGCACGGCTACCGGGTCTTCGCCGACGGCGAGGAGACGGGGCTGGTGGTGTGCGGCTGGCCCAACGGGGGGCGGCCGGCGGAGCCGCTGCGTTATTGCGATGAGGTGTGGACCGGCGTCGAATACCAGGTCGCCGCGCACTGCCTCTATGAAGGTCTCACGGACGAGGCCCTCCGCATCGTGTCGGCCGTCCGCGAACGCTACGACGGCACCCGGCGAAACCCGTTCAACGAGGTCGAATGCGGCGACCACTACGTGCGGGCCATGTCCGGCTGGTCGCTGCTCGACGCGTACACCGGCGTTTCCTACGACGCCACCACGCGGCGGCTGCGCACCGGCTCCCGGCCCGGCCGGTTTCCCTTCGTGGCGGGCGGCGCCTGGGGCGCCGTCACCATCGCCGAGGACGGCACGGCGACCGTCGACGTCCTCGGCGGGAAACTGCCCTAGGCTTCGACGATCTGAACTCCGGCGTCGGCGATGGCGGCCAGGGTGTCGGCGGCGGCGTGGTCGGCGTCCGGATCGAGGCTCGCGGCGTCGGTGACGAAGACGTCGGCCGCGCCGAGGTCGGCCACGTGGGCGAAGGCCCGCACGCCGAGCTTGGTGCTGTCGGCCACGACCACGGTCCGCTCGGCGCGGGCCAGAGCGGCCTGCTTGACGGCCGCGTCGTCGGGGTCGAACTCGGTCCAGCCGCTGACGGCGTGGACGGCGCCGATCGACATCAGGAAGGTGTCGAAGCTGAGCGCCTCCAGCGCCCGGAGCGCCAGATAGCCGACCAGGCTGCGCTCGCCGGGCCGGGATTGGCCGCCCAGCACGAGCAGCCGGATGCCCGGCTGGTCGGCGAGGTGGGCCACGGCCTGCAGGCCGATGACCACGACCGTGAGCGGCGCGCGCTCCGCCAGATATCCGGCCACGTGGGTCATCGTGGTGCCGGCGTCGAGCAGGACCGTCTGGCCGGGCTCGACGAGTGCGGCCGCGGCGGCGCCGAGCCGGGATTTGGCGGCCGTCTGCCAGTGCTCGCGAGCCGCGAAGCCGGCCGCCTCGGGCGGCGGGCGCAGCGCGACGGCGCCGCCGCGGACCCGGCTGACCAGGCCCTGGCTCTGCAACTGGTCGAGATCGCGGCGGACCGTCATCTCCGAGACGCCGAGCCGGCCGGCCAGCTCGGCCAGGCTGATCCGGCCCGCGCCCCGGACCAGGCGCAAGGTGAGATCAAGCCGATCGGCGACAGGCACGCCCGACAGCTTACATATCCGCTGTGAGCACTGTGCGGAACGTGTTAGCACGCTTATGGCCGCATGCTTATGGCCGAAAAACGACGGCCCGGCGCGATGCATCGCGCCGGGCCCTCACCTCTCTGCTCTGCCGGAAGCTTATCCGAAATGACGAGAACCGTTCCCCGAATCAGGTTCCGAATTCTGCTGATTTCTCAATCATTAGCGGACGGCATTCCCGACCCGCTCGAGGAGAATTCGGCGGCCGTGGACGTCGCGGCCGACAGGCGCCGCCGGGCGCCCTGCCACCGCCGCCACAAGATCACGGCAAGGACGGCGATCGTGACGATCGTCAGGCCCGGCCCGAGGAGCGCGCCGACGTGCTGGTCGTGCGACCGCTCCGGCGCCCACGACAGTGTGAGCAGCGAATACCACAGTGTGCCCTGGTCGGGCCCGGCCAGCAGGAACAGCGCGATCGCGGCCTCCAGCACGGCGGCGGCGAGCAGCATCCTGATCCGGGTCGCCGCCGCGATGACGCGGGGCAGCGGATCGATGCCCATGGCCACGGTGAAGAAGAGCAGGGCGGCCGCGATGACGAAGGTCTGTACGGCCAGCCGGATGGCGAGGCTGGATTGGGCCGGCTCGAACAGGCCGATGACGTAAAGAGTGATCGGAGGAAGGGCATAAAGGCCGAATGCCACCAAAGGATTCGTGACCGCCCGGCCTGCCCCGCTGTCGGCGCGATTTCCGCGCGGCGGGTACGCCAATTGATAGAGGGTCAGCGGCGCCCCGAACACCAGCAGCGCCGGGCCCACCGCGGCCAGCAGCGCGAATTGGACCGCGTGCAACGAGAACACGGCGGGCGCATAGGCCGCGATTCCCCCGGCCAGGCCGTAGAGGAGAACGACGAGGCCCGCCATCCAGCACACGATCCGGAAGACCGGCCAGCCCTCCCCCTGCCGGGCCAGCCGCCGTACCGCCACCAGGTAGGCGACGGCCGCGCCGACGACGGCGAACAGCGCGATCGGGTCGGGCCTCACCTCGGCGAACAGGTTGTGCGGCTGGAGCTCCGGCAGGACGTAGCCGAGCAGCGCGTGCTCGTGCTCGAGGGTGTCGGCGGGCGTCGGCGGCGCGGTCCGCGACAGCCCGACCGCGAGCCCGATGGTCGCCGCCATCACCGTGACCTCGCCCGCCGCGAGCCGCAGGAAGGGCGCGGCGCCCGTGCTGGTCTCCAGCGCGGCGATCGTGGTACGGCGGTGCCGCCAGCCGAACCAGCCGAGCGCGACCAGCGCCACGACCTTGGCGTCGATGAGCACGCCGTAGCGCGATTCCCACAGGGCGCTGAGGTCACCGATCCTGATCCAGGCGTTGATCACGCCGGAGTAGCCGACCGCGATGAAGCAGCACAGGGCCAGGGCGCTGAACCGGCGCACGACGACCGCGGGGCCGGCCGACCTGCGCACGAACAGCAGCAGCCCGAGCAGCCCGCCGACCCAGAGGGTGACGCCCGCGATGTGCATCATGAGGCTGGAGATCGCGAGGTTGTGGTCGGCCGAGGAGGCCGAGTGGCCCACATACGCGGGCGGCAGCACGGCCAGGACGGCGAGGCCCAGCAGGATCGCCCGCCCCCAGGCCGCGAGCGGCAGGAACGCGCCGATCGCGATCACTACGGCCGCGACGGTGACCGCGAGGAAGGCCTGCCCCTGCGGTATGTAGAACAGGAACGTGGGCAGCACCCCGGAGCGCAGCGCCTGATCCATGGGGATACCCAGGAAATCCGACAATGTCAGGATCTCGGTGCAGGCGGCGCTCAGCGCCCAGCCGATGGCCCATCGCCCCGCGAACCGCGTCAGGAGCCCCGCCGTCGCCACGTCGCCCGCCAGGAGCACGGCCGTCAGGAGGCTGCCGACCGTCGCCACCGCGCAGAGGTCGTGGACGAGCCGGACCAGCGGCAGGCCCACGGACGTCAGGGTGCCCGGCGACGGCAGCCCCGGGATCGTCGGCTGCGGTTTGCCGCCGCCGAACCATAAGGCGAGGAGTATGACGGCGAACGCGGCCGCAAGCACCCCTGCGGCGGCGAGTGCGCGGCGGCGCACCCGTGGAGCTTTCATCGTGGGCTTCCTCAGGTGGGGGGCGTGCCTTTCAGAGTATGTCCGCAGACTTGGCAGATCAGGATAAAAAGGTGGGGTGGCCATTTCCGAGCCGGTGCTGCGTGCGCCCCGGGCGGCGTTCTTCGCCGCTGCGTGCACGCTGATCTCGGCTGTCGGCCACACCCTCACCAATCACGCGCCGGTCTCCCTGGGAGCGGGCCTCGCCGGAGCCGTCGGCGTGTTCGCGCTGGGCTACGTGCTCGGCAGGCGTGAGCGGGGCCTTTCGGTGCTGCTGCCGGCGACGTCGATCGCGCAGCTGCTCCTGCACGAACTGTTCGGAGGCAACGCTCCCACGGCGATGACCCTGGGGCACGCTTCCCACGTGACGAGCATGCCCCTGATCCACGCGGCCATCGCGGTGGTGACCGCCTGGTGGCTGCATCGAGGCGAGAGCGCTCTCTGGCTGATGATCAGGATGTACGCCCGGCCGTTCGGCCCAGCCCCCTGGCTCCTGGGTGGGCTGCCACGCCGGCCGGAAGTGGTGAGCGGCCCGGCCGAGGCCCCGCGGCGCTCCTTCGCGGGGCGCATGGCCGGCCCCGCCCCCGTCGTCCGCGGTCCTCCGGCCTACGCCAGGACGCCCTGACCATCTCACCAGCCGGATCCTCTGTGCCGGCGCGAGCAGGCCGGGCGTCACCCGCCGTCCCGCTCACCGTCACGATCTTCCGGAGACCTGCATGACATCAGCATCACGCGCCCTGGTCAGGGCCGCGCTCGTAACCTGTTTCGGCGTTCTGTGCCTGCTCGTCGTCCCGTCGGCCGCCCAGGCCCACGACAGCTTGAAAAGCAGCTCCCCCGCCAAGAACGCCGTCGTCACCGACCTGAAGCAGATCGAGCTGGAATACAGCGCCCACGTCAGCTTCCCCGTCGTGATCGTCCACGACGCCGCCGGACGGCGGTACGACACCGGGGAGCCCCGCACCGACGGCCCGAACGTCTTCAAGAACGTCGCGCCGCTGCCCAACGGCTCGTACGTCATCGCCTGGCGCGTCGTCTCCTCCGACGGCCACCCGATCCAGGGCGAGATCCCCTTCACCGTCGCGGGCTCGGCCGTGACCGCCCCGCCGGTCGCCGTCGCCGCGACCTCCGGCGCGGCCGGGCAGCCGCAGGAGGAAGGGCAGGGCATTCCCGGCTGGATCTGGGCCATCGCCATCGTGCTCGTCGCCCTCGGCGTGGCCGCCCTCCTCGGCGTACGCACCCGGCGCACCACGACCGACCCGACCGATCCGGCCGAGCCCACGGATCCGACCGACCCGACCGAGCCCACAGAGCCGGCCGGGCACTCATCCGACTAGCGGGGGGCCGAGTGGCCCCCCGCCAGGACTGGGCTAGATGGATTTACCGTTGGCGATCTGGTCGAGCAGGGTGGTCGCGTCCGAATAGCGGGACGCGGTCGTGCCCGACACCGGCATGGTCAGGGTGGCGAAGGCGTATCTGACGGCCTGGCCGACCGTCGTCACGCCGAGAGACCTTGCGAGCGGAGAGGAGATCGGGGTGCTCGCGTTGACCCTGCGCGAGGCGAGGTCGAACAGCACGGCGATCAACTGCCTCCGGAGCGGCTCGGGCTGCCTGCCTCCGGCGGACAGGACGGTCGTCGCCTCCGGGTTGCTGAGCGCACCGTCCTTGGCGCCGCCGCCCTCGCCGTCGAAGCGCTGGTCGGTGGCCTGGACGCGGGCCAGGAACTCGGCGGTTCTGGCCTCGGGGTGGGTCTTCCAGTAGCCGGCCGACAGCGGATCGCGGGTCGCGGGGACCTCGGTGACCGACGTCTCGCCGCTCGCGGAGACCGGCTTGTAGGTGCAGCCGTTGCCGTTCTCGTACGTGACGGTCGCGGTGTCGGCGAGCTTGGCGCCGGCGGTGAACAGCAGGCTCGGCCGGTCGGTGAACTGGACGCTCTGCGTGCCGCCGCCGGCGACGGGGCCCAGCTTCCAGGTCAGCGTGGTCGTGCCGGACGGGTTGCCGGTGACGGTCGTCGGCTTGGGACCGCTGCCGAGGTCGAGGGCGGTGCTGTAGTAGACCTCCGCGGGGATCGTGTCGGTGAGGGTGATGTTGGTGGCCGGGGCGCTGCCGGTGTTGGTAACGGTGAGGGTGGTCGTAATCGCCTCGCCCGCGTTCACCTTCGGCGTCACCTGTTTGGTCAGGGTGAGACGCGGCGCGTGGACGGTCGTGATGGCCGTGCCGGTGTTGTTGGCCGTGTTGACCTCGGCGCCGCCGTCCAGGTTGGTGGCGGTGACGGTCGCCTTGTTGGTGAGCTTCGTGCCGTCCTCGGTGGTGCAGGGCACGAGGTAGGAGAACGCCTCGGTCGCCGACTGGTCTGGGTTGAGGTTGTCGATGGCGCGGACGTCCGTGGTCGCGTCCGGGAAGGTGTCGGTGAGACTGACCGAGGAGGCCATGCCCTTGCCGACGTTTTTCACCGTCACGCTGTAGCCGAGCTTGTCGCCGGCCTGCGCGTCGGCCTTGTCGACGGTCTTGGCCGCCGTGACGTCGGGGTCGTAGAAGTCGTGGAAGGCGGCCCGCCGCTCCTGGACCGTCTCGTAGTCGATGTCCGGACCGTGGTTGACGCCCACCCCGCCGGCCGTCTGCGCGGCGGCGGCGCGGAACTGGATGCTGTGCCAGTCGTCGAAGCCGGTCAGCTCGTCGCGGTCGGTCGTGGCGTCGTCGCCGGGGTTGACGTCGACGCTGACCGGGACCGTCTCGATGATCGGCTTGTTCTTGACGCTGAGGTTCCAGTTCCAGTTGATCGCGACATTGCCGCGCTCGAAGCGGGCCATGCCGTCGGGGGACGTCCAGGTCGTCATGTCGGTGCCGTCACCGATCCCGGCGGGTTCCAGCAGCTTCGACTTGGTCAGTTTCGGCAGTCGTTGGCCGGAGTAGTCGAGGCGGGCGGGGGCCGGGCTGGGACCTGTCGGAATGCCGTCGGGGTCGAAGGCGTAGTTCATGACGCTCAGATAGTTGGGCTTGTAGTTGGTGTCGTCGCCGCCGCCGTGGCCAAGGCCGAGCGCGTGCCCGAGCTCGTGCATGATGCTGCCGGACTGGTCACGGGTGGTGCCGATGCGGTTGTCCCAGGAGCCGAGCGTGACGAGGAAGTCCTTGTTGTGGCCGCGTTCGGGCTCACAGCACTGACCGGACGAGCTGTCCCCCGCGTTCAGGTCGTGGGCGAAGATCGCGTAGTGCGCGTAGATGGCGAGGCTGAAGTTGAAGTCGGCGTCCCGCCAGTCGCGGAAGTCCTCGGCGTAGTCGTCGTCGTCGAAGTTCATCACGGGTTGCTCGGTGATCTGCTTGCCGCGCACGTAGACGAAGTCCATGCCGGTGGCTTTGTGGGCGCCTGGATACGGGCACGGCACCACGGCGTCCACCGGCGCGTGGTCGAAGGCCGACACCACCTCGCCGATCGCGGACGGGCTGGGCTCATGCGAGTGCGTGCCGTCGGCCATCCAGTCGATCTGGACGATGACGGACTTCCGGCACGGGTCGAGGCCGACCAGGTCGGCGACCTTCGATCCGTCCGGCGCGGACACGCTCCCCTGCCGCTCGACGACGTCCGGGATCCCGTCGAGGTCGAGGTCGCCGTTGCCGCAGGTGGAGAGCGAGAAGTCGATCCTCGCTTTCCTCCCGTCGTTGTTCCTCGGGAAACCGTGGTCCCCGTCGCCCTGCGCGACGGTCGCCGAGTTGAGCACGTCCCCCGCCCAGCTGCCGCACTCGACCGTGTTGAAGAAGAACAGGTCGAGGTCGACGTCATGGTCCAGCGGACTGATGTCCATCTTGTCGTCGCCGCCCTCGGTGGGCCCGCTGTCCCCATCCCACAGCCGGATGAGGATCGGCACGCTGCTCTCGCCGTCCGCCAGCGTCTGCGTGTGGGTGAACGTCCATCCCGGCGAGAAGTCGTCGTCCTCGATTTCGCCGCGCCGCTCCAGCGGCCCGTCCCCGATCCGGATCTCCGGGAAGTAGTCCCCGTCGCCGGCCGCCGAGTCAGGGTTCTCGATCTGCAGCACATGGTTGATCCGCAGCGTGATCGTCACCGTCGTCGCCGCGGCCGCCGTTCGCACCCCCAGCACCGGCACCACCGCCACCAGCAGCGCCAACACCATTGACAATTGTTTTAGGCGGAATCGCACGATCCGTCCCCCTCTAGTGGAATTTCGCGCGTGACCAGAGGCCTGGCCACTCCACAGCGACGTAACAGAGTGCGACTAAATGCGAGCGGGCTGCTACTCAACACGCAGGGCGCTCTTAGAAGGCATCGTCGAAGGTGACCGTGCCTTCGATGCCGACCTGGTAGGCCGACACCCGGCGTTCGAAGAAATTGGACAGCTCCTGCACGTCCTGCAGCTCCACGAACGCGAACGGATTCCTGCTGCCGTAAAGCGGCTGCATGCCCAGCATGGCCAGCCGCCGGTCGGCCACGTGCTGCAGGTATTCCCGCATGCCCGCCAACGACATTCCCGGCACGCCCTGGCCGAGGAGGTCTTCGGCGAATCGCGCCTCGCATTCGACGGCCTCGGCGAGCATCTGCCTGACCTGCCGCTCCATCTCGGCGTCGAACAGATCCGGCTCCTCGGCCCGTACGGTTTCCACGACGTCGAAGGCGAAGGCCATGTGCAGCGACTCGTCGCGGAACACCCAGTTCGTGCCGCTCGCCAGGCCGTGCAGCAGGCCGCGGGAGCGCAGATAGTAGACGTACGCGAAGGCGCCGTAGAAGAACAGGCCCTCGATGCAGGCGGCGAAGCAGATCAGGTTCAGCAAGAACGCCCGCCTGTCGTCCCGCGTCCGCAGCTCGCGCAGCGCGTAGATCGAGTCGATCCACCTGAAGCAGAACTCGGCCTTACGGGCGATCGACGGGATGTTCTCCACGGCGGCGAACGCCGCGAACCGTTCGCGCTCGTCGGGCACGTAGGTGTCCAGCAGGTTCAGATAGAACTGCACGTGCACCGCTTCTTCGAACAGCTGCCGGGAAAGATAGAGCCGTCCCTCCGGCGAGTTCACGTGCTGATAGAGGTTGAGCACCAGGTTGTTGGCCACGATCGTGTCGCCCGTCGCGAAGAACGCGACCAGCCGGCCGACCAGGTGCCGCTCCGCCGGCGACATCGCGGCCAGGTCGGCGAGATCGGAGTGCAGGTCGATCTCGTCCACGGTCCATGTGTTCTTGATCGCGTCCTTGAACCGGTCGAAGAACCGCGGATAGCGCATGGGGCGCAACGTCAGGTCCATGCCGGGGTCGAGCAGCATCACTGGCAGGCCTCACAGGACTCGGGGTTCTCGAGGGAACAGGCGGGCACGACCGCGACCGTGGCCTGCTGAATGCGCGTGGCCGGGCGCGAGCGCAGGTAGTAGGTGGTCTTCAGGCCGGACTTCCAGGCGTACAGATACATCGAGGACAACTTGCCGATGGTCGGCGCGCTCATGAACAGGTTGAGCGACTGCGACTGGTCGACATAGGGCGCGCGGGCGGCGGCCAGGTCGATCAGGGCGCGCTGCGGCAGCTCCCAGGCCGTGCGGAACAGCTCGCGGACATCGGCCGGCAGCTCGGCGATCCCCTGGACCGAGCCCTCGGCCCGCTTGATCTGCTCCCGGATCCGCGGGGTCCACCGGCCGAGCGCCTTCAGCTCATCCACGAGGTAGGTGTTGACCTGCAGGAACTCGCCAGACATGGTCTCGCGCTTGAACAGGTTGGACACCTGCGGCTCGATGCACTCATAGCAGCCGGCGATCGAGGCGATGGTGGCGGTCGGCGCGATCGCCACCAGCAGGCTGTTGCGCAGGCCGTGTTCGGCGATCGTCGCGCGGAGCGCGGACCATCGCTCGCGCTGGGTGGGCTCGGCGCCCCAGAGGTCGGGGTGCAACCGGCCGCGCGCGGCACGGGTCTCGCCGTACGCGGGATGCGCCCCGAACCGCTCGGCGAGGCCGGCCGACGTCTCCAGCGCGGTCAGGAAGATCTCCTCCTGTACGCGTGTGGACAGCTCCCGGGCCTGGTCGGAGTCGAACGGCAGGCGGAGCATGAAGAACGCGTCCTGCAGGCCCATCAGCCCGAGCCCGACCGGCCGCCACCGCGGATTCGACGCGGCCGCCTGCTGGGACGGGTAGTAGTTGATGTCGATCACGCGGTCGAGGAACACCACCGCCGTGCGCACGGTCGACCGCAGCCGCTCCCAGTCGACCCCGCCCGCCGTGACGTGCGCGGCCAGGTTGATCGAGCCGAGGTTGCAGACCGCGGTCTCCTCGTCGCCGTTGACCTCGAGGATCTCGGTGCACAGGTTCGACAGGTGGATGGTGTTGCCCGGCGCCCCCGTCTGGTTGGACAGACGGTTCGACGCGTCCTTGAACGTCATCCAGCCGTTGCCGGTCTGCGCGAGGGTGCGCATCATGCGGCCGTACAGGTCGCGGGCCTTGACGGTGGTCTTCTTCGCCACCGTGCGCTCCGCGGCCCGATAGGCCTCGTCGAACGCCTCGCCCCACAGGTCGGGCAGATCCGGCGCGTCCGAGGGGTCGATCAGGGACCAGTCGCCGTCGGCCTCGACCCGGCGCATGAACTCGTCGGGGATCCAGTTGGCCAGGTTGAGGTTGTGCGTACGGCGGGACTCCTCACCGGTGTTGTCCCGCAGCTCCAGGAACTCCTTGATATCGGGGTGCCACGGCTCCAGATAGACGCAGGCCGCGCCCTTGCGCCGGCCACCCTGGTTGACCGCGGCGACCCCGGCGTCCAACGTCTTGAGGAAGGGGACGATCCCGTTCGACCGGCCGTTCGTGCCGCGGATGAGCGCCCCTCGGCCGCGCACCCGCGACCAGGAGATCCCGATGCCTCCGGAGAACTTCGACAGCCGCGCCACCTGGTGATAGCGCTCGTAAATCGAGTCCAGCTCGTCGCGCGGCGAGTCCACAAGGAAACACGACGACATCTGCGTGTGCCGGGTGCCGGAGTTGAACAGCGTCGGCGAGCTCGGCAGATAGGCGAGGCTGGACATCAGCTGGTAGAAGCCGACGGCCTCCTCCGGAGTGTGCGACAGGCCGCACGCCACCCGCAGCAGCCAATACTGCGGCGTCTCCACCACCAGCCGGGACTGCGGATGCCGCAACAGGTAGCGGTCGGCGACCGTACGCAGGCCGAAATAGTCGAACCGGAGATCCGCGGCCGGGTCGACGGCGCGGTCGAGAACGTCGGCGTGCCGGGCCACGAACAGCGCGGTCTCGGCACCGATCAGGCCCTGGTCGTGGCCGTGCCGTACGCACTGGCTGAAGCTCGCGATCCCCTGACCCCTGACCTCGCCGTCCAGGGTGACCGCCAGAAGGCGGGCGGCGAGCCGCGAATACCGGGGCTCCTCACCGATCATGTCGGCGGCCGTCTGGATCAGCAGCCGGTCCAGCTCGGCCGTGGTGGCCCCGTCGTAGAGCCCGTCGACGGCCTTGGTGGCGATCAACGTCGGATCCACCTCGTCGAGGCCCGAGACGTGCGGCTTGAGCGCCTCGGCGATCGCGCCCACGTCGACGGTCTCGAGCCCGCCGTCGGCCCCGCGGATCTGGACCCCGCGCTGATACGTGATCATCCTGCCCTCTCGCGTCCACTCGACAGGGTCGCCGGGCACGCGGAGGGACGCCGCCGGGCTCTGTCGCGGCACACGGCTCGCGGCGAGACACCGGCTCGCTGGCGTCGGCCGTCCCGCGCGGCCTTCGACCACCGCACGCCGGACGGCATGCGGCGCGCTGGCAGGTCTTCGGACTCGCGGGCGTGGCCTCTGCCGAGGCCTGGCCTACTGGCCGTCGCTTCCCAGGCCCTACGGCCCAGTGCTGTGTGACGGCGGTCGTTCCCACTCACCGCTGCGGGGCAGTCCTGGATTCGCACCAGGTTCCCTCTTGCCTCGGCCGCCGCACAAGGGCGCCCGAACCAGCTGCGGCACCACTATATATGGGTGCAACATCGGAAGGTCAACACCACATGATGTGGCCGGGTCGTATCGCCGCCACGACCGATCAGCCGCCGACGACGAGGCGGACGGTGACCACATCGCCGAGCGCGACGCCTTCGGCTTTGCGGACGACCGTCTTGATGGGGACGATGTAGCGGCCGTCCTTCGGGTAAAGCGAGGTCTTCCAGCCGGTGCGGCCGATGTGCGCGGTGACGGGGATCATGCCCCAGCCGTACGTCACGAACTTCGACGCCGCTTCCAGCTCATCGCATTCCCGCTCGGGGACGGTGATGAAGTGCCACGGCGAGGGTCCCCGCCAGAACCACACTTCGCCACTGAACTCCAACTCCATCCGAACAGGATAGGAGCGAACGTGTTGCAACAGCGTCGGTGATGTTGGTGTAGAGGTGCTGCAACCTGCGTTTTCGGTAATTCTGGTGATATGAGCGGACACGGTCATGGGCACGGTCACGGTCACGAGGGGCATGGACACGGGCACGGACACGCGGAGCGCAGCGGGCTCTGGGCACGGGTCCGGCATCTGGTGCGGCCGCACTCGCACGAGGCGGCCGACAAAGTGGACGCGGCCATGGAGTCGTCGGCCGAGGGCATGCGCGCCCTGTGGATATCCCTGGCCGGGCTCGGAATCACCACGGTCATCCAGGCCGTCGTGGTCCTCATGTCCGGCTCGGTCGCGCTGCTCGGCGACACGCTGCACAACGCGGCCGACGCGCTGACGGCGGTCCCGCTCGGCATCGCGTTCGTCCTCGGCCGCCGCCCGCCGACCCGACGCTACACCTACGGCTACGGCCGGGCCGAAGACCTGGCCGGAATCGCGATCGTGCTGACCATCGCCGCCTCATCGGTCGCGGCCGGATATTCGGCGATCCAACGCCTGCTCCACCCGCAGCCGGTCTCCCATCTGGCCGCGGTCGCGGTCGCGGCGCTGGCCGGGTTCGCCGGGAACGAGCTGGTGGCCCGCTATCGGATCCGGGTCGGCCGCAAGATCGGCTCCGCGGCGCTGGTCGCCGACGGCCTGCACGCCCGGACCGACGGCGTCACCTCGCTCGCCGTGTTGGTCGGCGCGGGCGGCGTCGCGCTCGGCTGGGATTGGGCCGACCCGGTCGTCGGCCTGGTCATCACGGTCGCCATTCTCGCGGTCCTGCGGCAGGCCGCCCGCGAGGTCTACCGCCGGTTGATGGACGCCGTCGACCCGGCCCTGGTCGACCAGGCCGAGGCCGTACTGAAGACCACCCAAGGAGTGCTCGGCACGGGCCAGATCCGGCTGCGCTGGATCGGCCACCGGCTACGCGCCGAGTGCGACATCATCGTCGACCCGGCGATGTCGGTCATCGAGGCCCATCGGGCCGCGGTGGCCGCCGAGCACGCGCTCATTCACGCCGTTCCCCGCCTGACCTCGGCCATCGTGCACGCCGACCCGCAACCCCACGACGGCGCCGACCACCACGCCCTCCTCACCGGCCACACCACCGACCATTAGCGCCCGTCCGAAGCCCACTTCAGGCATTTCGCCAGGAACGACCCAGGCCGGACTAGATGGGACCGCGGCCCGAACGGAGTGCGGGGCGGAAGGACTCGGGCCGTGGCGGCGGGGCAGGGCGGGGCCGAGCTTGGGCTGGGCGCGGCGGACGTGGTCGGGGCAAGGCGGGGTCGCGGGGCCTTGGGCTAGGGCGCGGGCCTGGCTAGGGCGCGGGCCTGGCTAGGGCGCGGGCCTGGCTAGGGCGCGGGCCTGGCTAGGGCGGGGCGGCACTCGGCTGGGGCGGCCGGAAGGCGGGTGCGCTGGGCGGGCCGGCGGCCCCTGGCTGCGGTGAGGCGAGGGCTTCGGCGGTGGCGGCACTCGGCGGGTGGCGGCGTTCGGCGGGTGGTGGCGTTCGGCGGGGCGGCCGGATGGTCATCGGTGATGAGCGTCCGGCCGCCGGCCGCCCCGTCGCGGCGCGCCTCCTCTGGTCGCCGCCGGTCCCGCCGTGCGGTATGACCCCCGCGATCTGCTCGGGACACGGTCCCCGGCGTGCAGCACACCGGGGACGACGGAGTCTCGTCCCCCCAGTCTGTGATACGCAGAAGTCAGCCGATCGGCTTGACCGCGAGCAGACAGATGCTGCGCACGCCGTACGTGGCGCTGGCGTCACGCGCCTGCTGGGTCAGGAACGCGTACGCGTTGTCACGGACCCGCTCGACCCGCAGGCCGGCGTCGGTGATCGCCTTCCGATAGGAGTCCTGCTGGGCGGCGCCTCCGATGCAGGACGCCCACAGGTCGGCGTTGGACACGATCGCGTCCGTCAGCTGCCGGTCGGTCACGATGTCCGCCACGGCCAGCCGGCCGCCGGGCCGCAGGACGCGTGCCGCCTCGGCGAAGACCTTCGCCTTGTCGGGCGCGAGGTTGATCACGCCGTTGGAGATGACGCAGTCGACGCTCGCATCGGCGACCTGCGGAGACTCGATCCGCCCCGCGTGAAACTCGACCTGCTTCAGACCCGCGGCTTCGGCCAGCCGCCGCGCCTTGGCCAGCTGCTCCTCCGTGAAGTCGACGCCGATGACCCGCCCGGTCTCCCCCACGAGCGCGGCGGCGGCGAAGCTGTCCATGCCGGACCCGCTGCCGAGGTCGAGCACCCGCTCGCCGGGCGCCAGATCGGCCAGGTCGAGGAAGTAGCCGACCCCCGCGAACGACTCGATCGCCCCATCGGGAATCAGGTCGAGGATCTCGGCCGGATAGCCGAGGCGCTGGGCCAGGCCACGGCCCATTTCGAAGTGGTATTCGCCGTACGGCTGCTCGGCCACCCGGCGGTACATGTCCTTGACCTTTACTTCCAGCGCGGCCACGTCGACGTGCGCCATAGCGAGAGCTCCTCGGTCAGTAGCTGAAGGTGACGGCGGCGTCGTCGCCGATCCACTCCCACATGGGAACGGTGCCGCCGAGTTCGGCGGAGTCGATCAGATGCTCCTTGTCGAGGCTCCGCGAGTTGAAGCAGATGGGGCACACCAGGAACCGGCCGCCCGCCTTGAGATAGCGGCTCAGCAGGTCGGGCAGCGGCGGGCAGCCGTCGCAGGCCACCCCCACGGCCACGCCGTCCGTCGCCAGCCGCACGGCCTCCTTCGTGAGGAACATCAGCGTCGACCGCCCCTGCTCGGCCGCGCCGACAGCGACCAGAAACGCCACCGTGACCTTCTCCGGGTCTTCCAATCCTGTCGTCAGGCTGATGACCGCCTTGTGCATGATCTCCCGCCCCCTTCCGCTCGAGTGGGGTCGAGCATCGTCGATGCGGACCAGCGATTCATCCGTACGCGACACGGATCTCTGCACGGATCCCAACTGGGTAGGGGGATCCCGCACAATGACGACATGACGGTCATCAGAGGCAGCGCTGCCTCGCGGCTGGCCCGCGCCGGCGTCACCGACCGCGAAGCCGAGGTGTTGCTGGCCATCGCCGAGCGGCTGGGAAACCGCGAGATCGCGGACCGGCTTCACCTCTCGGTGCGCACCGTCGAAAGCCATGTGGCGGCCCTGCGCCGCAAGCTCGGCATCACCGGGCGCGCCGGGCTCACCGAGCTCGGCCTGGATCTGCGCCGGGCCCCGCGGTCGGAGTCCGCCCTGGCCACGCCACTGACCAGCCTCATCGGCCGGGAGCGTGAGCGGGCCGAGCTGGCCGCACTGCTGGCCGCCAACCGCCTGGTGACGCTCACCGGCCCGGCCGGCGTGGGCAAGACCCGCCTCGCGGTCAGCACCGCCAATGACGAGGCCGCCGCCGCGAACGACGTACGGCTCGCCGATCTGGCGCCGGTGGGCCGCGACCTGGCCGGCGACACGATCGCGCAGGCGCTCGGCGTCGTGCCGCGGCCCGGCCTGCCGATCGCGGACGTCCTGCGCGAGGCCGTCTCCGGGTTGCGCTGCCTGCTCGTCGTGGACAACTGCGAGCACGTGGTCGCCGAGGCCGCCCAGCTCGTGTCCGACCTGCTGACCGCGGGCGACGGGCTGCGTGTGCTGGCCACCAGCCGCGAGCCGCTCGGCGTGCCCGGCGAGGTCGTCTACCAGATACAGGGCCTGCCGGTCCCCGCCGCCGAGATCACCCCGATGACCTTCCCGATGACTGTCCCGATGACCGTGGCCGCCGATTACGACGCCGTGCGGCTGTTCGTCGAGCGGGCCGCGGACGCCTCGCCCGCCTTCACGCTCACCGATGAGGCGGCCCCGGCCGTGGTGGCGTTGTGCCGGCGGCTCGACGGGCTGCCGCTCGCCATCGAACTGGCCGCGTCCCGGGTGCGGAGCTTCGGCCCGGCCGAGCTCGTGGCCCTCCTCGATCAGCGCTTCGAGCTGCTGTCGAGCGGAGCGCGTACGGCGCTGCCCCGGCACCGCACCCTGCGCGGCGCGATCGACTGGAGCTACCGGCTGCTCGACGACGCCGAGCGCACGCTGTTCGACCGCCTCGGGGTCTTCCCGGCCGAGTTCGACTACGCGGCCGTCGAGGCGGTGGCCGGAGCCGGCGCCCCGGTCATCACGCTGCTGCCCAACCTGGTCGACAAGTCGCTCGTGACGCCCATGGAGCGCGGCACGCGCCGCTACCGCCTGCTCGAGACCATCAGGGCGTATGCGGCCGAGCGCCTGGACGCCTCCGGGGACGCGGCCGCTGTCCGCGCCCGGCATGCGGCCCACTACCTGGGCTTCGCCGAAGATCTCGCCGAGCGATTACGCGGACCGGGTCAGCGGACCTGGCTCGACCGGGCCAACGCCGAACTGCCCAATCTGCGCGCCGCGATGACGCACTGCACCAGCACCGGCGACGTCGAGCGCGCGTGGCGGTGGATCGCCGCGCTCGAACGCTATCTCGACTGCACCGGCCAGCGCCGGGAGGCGTACGAGTGGATCCAGCGGACGCTGGCGCTGGGCGAGCCACCGGCCACCGACGCCTCGGTCAGCGGGCTCGCCTCGGCCAGCATGTTGCTGCGGCCGCTGGATTCGCGGACCGGTTTCGACCTGGCCCGTCTGGCCGAGCGGCTGGCCGCCGGGCTGGGCGACCTGGCGAGGGCCAAGGCGGCCCGCGCCGTCGGCATCACCGCCATCTGGGTCGAGCCCGAGCGGGTGCAGCCGGCCCTGCGGGAGGCGCTGGCGCTGTTCGGCGACGACGAGCCGTGGGAGAGCGCCGTGACCATGCAGTCGCTGGCCATCACCGGTGGTTCGACGGCCGACGCGTTGCGCTGGGGCCGGTCGGCGGCGGCGCTGTTCCGCCGGGTCGGCGATCAGATGTACGCCGCCAACAGCCTGTTCGTCATGGTCCAGCGTTCGATCTACGCGGGTGTCGGCGACGACGAGGTCTACCAGTGGCTGGTCGAGAGCCGGGAGCTGGCCGAGGCCTCCGGCAGCGAGGACGACCGGATGCACGCCAAGGTCGGCTTCGCGCAACTGGCATGGCTGCGCGGGCAGCACGCGGAGGCCGCCGACCTGATGCGGGAGTGCCTGCCGACGCTGCGCCGGCTCGGCGACGAGCGCTGCACCGGGCGCGCCCTGCTCATCCTCGGCGAGCGCGCCCGCCACCTGGGCGACCTGGATCGAGCCGAGGAGCTGCTGGTCCAGGCCGTGCAGGCGGTCGCCCTCGCGGGTCAGGTGACCGTGCTCGTCGGCGCGCTCGAAGGGCTGGCCGGTAGCCGCTTCGCGCATGGGCGGCCCAGACCGGCGGCCCTGCTGATCGGCGCGGCCCGCTCGGCCTGGGAGTCGGCCGACGCCCACATGCGGCCCGCCCGGCCGCCCGGCGACGAGCTGCGCCCGCTGCTGGTGGACGTGCTCGGGCCGGCCGTCTTCGAGCAGGCCGTGGGTGAGGGCGAGCGGCTTTCCCCCGCTCAGGCGCTGGACGCCACCTCCCTGGCCTGATGCGGCGCATGCCGGAGCGCACGCTCGGTCAGGGCGCCGAACAGGAGGCCGACGGTTCCCCACAGGACGATCTGGATGCCGAGGGCCGCCACCCGGAACCGCCACAGCACGGTCGCCGAGAAGTCGGCGGGCACCTCGTTGATCGCGGGCAGCACGGCGTACGCGACGCCGACGATGACGGCGAACACCGCGAAGCCGGCGATCGCCGCGTTCCACGCCCCCCAGCGGGCGGCCAGGGACCTCCCCGCGTATCCCGCGATCGCGGCGGCCAGCAGGCTGATCAGGATCATCGTGAAGTAGAGGACCGTGCGCCTGCCGATCGTGTCGGCATTGCCCACGGCCGGCGGATTCGGCGGGTATTTCAGCAGCGGCACCACGTACACCACTACCAGCCCGGCTCCGGCGACCAGCGCCGCGGTCCCACGGGCGCCGAGCGTGCCGAGCCTCCCGTACGCGAAGGCGAACGCGATGGCGAAGAACCCGCCGAGGGCGACGGCGTAGATGACGAGGCCGGTCAGGAGCCCGATCGTGGACTGCACGCCGCGGCTGACAAGTTCGGGCTCGGCGGCCTCGCCGGCCGCGGCGGACTTGGCCTCCTCGAACGCGATGGCCGAGGCCACCTGGGGCTCGCCGAAGAACCAGGCGACGACGTAGGCAAGGACGGCGCCGGCCAAGCCTACGAGCATGCCGCGGACCAGCAAGGACCGCATTGTGATCATGTAGGCGCGCCCGTCAGTGGCAGGGGAAGCCGAGCAGGTGGCGGCCGTCGTGCACGAACTCGTGCACGCCCTGCCCGTTGATCAGGGCCATGGCGCCCTGTTCGGTGCCGACGAAGTAGAGCAGGGCGAGCCCCACGACGAGGGCGAAGACCGCCCACGGCAGGATCTCGCGGATCGGCAGGGGCCGGGTGACTGGAATGGCAGGCTGGGCCATGTGAATCTCCTCACGGGTTCGCGCGCCCCGGTGATGGAGGACAACGGGTCAGTGTCCTGACTCCCGGGCCAACGCCTCTCCCGACCTTCCAGCTGTTCGCCGTGGTCACCTGCGGGAGACACTTCCCGGTCACAGTGGCGGGACCGTCCTGGAATCGCACCAGGTTCCTGCACACCGTCGCCTCTGTAGTTGTTTGTCGCCTTGAGCCTGCACCGTCCGTTAAGTCGCGTCAAGGTGGGGCCATACTCGTGACCCATGAAGCGAGTCCTCATCATCGGGATCGGAGCCGGCGACCCGGGTCATCTCACCCTCCAGGCGGCCGCCGCGATCGCCGGGACGGACGTGTTCTTCCTGCTGGACAAGGGCGCGGAAAAGGAGGACCTGATCCGGCTGCGGCGCGAGATCATCGACGCGCACGCCCGCGACCCGCATCGGACGGTTCAGGTGACCGACCCCGAGCGCGATCGGACCAGCCCGGCCTACACCGAGGCGGTGGCCGACTGGCGGTCCCGGCGCGCGGACGTCTACGCCGGCCTCATCTCCGATGAGCTGCGCGAGAACGAGACCGGCGCGTTCCTCGTGTGGGGCGACCCGGCCCTCTACGACAGCACGATCGCGATCGTCGAGGAGGTCGCGGCGCGTGGCGTCGCCTTCGACTACGAGGTCATCCCCGGCATCAGCAGCGTGTCGGCGCTGGCCGCCCGGCACCGCACGAGCCTGACGAGGGTCGCCCGGCCGGTGCGGATCACGACCGGACGGCGGCTCGCGGGCGACCTCGAGGGGGCCGACGACGTAGTGGTGATGCTGGACGCCCACTGCGCGTTCGCCGAGACGCCGCAGGCCGCCGACGCGGAGATCTTCTGGGGTGCCTACGTGGGGACGGCCGATGAGATCCTGATCTCGGGACGGGTCCGCGACGTCGCGGATGAGATCAAACGAGCACGCGCCGACGCCCGGGCGCGGAAGGGCTGGGTCATGGACTCCTACCTGCTACGGCGGCCGGCGCGATGAGCCTCGCCGCCCGCGGCTCCGAGTTCGCCGAGTTCTGGCGGGAGCGCCGCCTGGCCACGCTGACGACCGTGCGTACCGACGGCACGCCCCACGTGGTGCCGGTCGGCGTCACACTCGACATCGAGCAGGGCGTCGCCCGCGTGATCACCTCGGGCACGTCCTACAAGGCCAGGCTCGTGGCGACGGCCGAGCCGCCGGCCGCGGTGGCCGTGTGCCAGGTAGACGGCCGCCGCTGGTCCACGCTCGAGGGCCGAGCCGTCGTACGGACCGAGCCGGATCAGGTGGCCGACGCCGAGCAGCGCTACGCCGCGCGCTACAAGCCGCCGCGCCCCAACCCGACCCGCGTGGTCCTGGAGATCCGGGTGACCCGCGTGCTGGGAAACGTATGATCACGGTCGTCGGGATCGGCGCCGACGGCTGGGCCGGGCTGCCCGAGCCGTCGCGGGCCGCGATCGCCGCGGCCGAGGTGCTGATCGGCTCCGACCGCCAGCTCGACCTCGTCCCCGCGTCAGGGGCCGAACGGGTCCCGCTGCCCAACCCGCTGCTGCCGTCCCTGCCCGGGCTGATCAAGACGTACACGTACAAGCGCCTCGTGGTGCTGGCCAGCGGCGACCCCATGTTCTTCGGCATCGGCGCGACCCTCGCCACGCTCATCGGCGCCGATCAGCTGCGGGTGCTGCCGCACGTGTCCGCGCTGTCGCAGGCGTGCGCGCGGCTCGGCTGGCCGCTGGAGCAGGTCGAGGTGGTGAGCCTGGTCGGGCGGCCGCTCGCCACGCTGACCGCGGCCCTGTCACCCGGCCGCCGCGTCCTGGTCCTCAGCGCCGACTCCGGCACGCCGCTCCAGGTCGCCGGCCTGCTGGTGAAGGCTGGCTATGGCGCGAGCACACTCACCGTGCTCGGCGACCTCGGCTCGGCCGCCGAGTCCCGCCGCGACGGCACGGCCGCCGGCTGGGCCGGCCAGCAGTCCGAAGAGCTGCCGGCACTGAACGTCGTGGCCCTGACCTGCTACACCGATCCCGGCGTCGCGCCGCTGACCCGGGTGCCCGGGTTGCCCGACGACGCGTACGAGAACGACGGGCAGCTCACCAAGCGCGAGGTGCGCGCGGTGACGCTGGCCCGGCTGGGCCCGCTCCCCGGCCAGCTGCTGTGGGACGTCGGCGCGGGCGCGGGCAGCGTGGCGATCGAGTGGCTGCGCAGCCACCCGTCCTGTACGGCCATCGCCATCGAACGCGACCCGGCGCGAGCCGAGCGGATCCACCAGAACGCCGACGCCCTGGGCGTGCCCAAGCTGCGCGTCGTGGTGGGCCGCGCGCCCGCCGCGCTGACGGGGCTGCCGGCGCCGTTCGCCGTGTTCGTCGGCGGCGGCGTGACCACGCCCGGCCTGATCGAGGCCTGCTGGTCGGCGCTGCTGCCGGGGGGCCGGCTCGTCGTCAACGCGGTCACGGTCGAGTCGGAGGCCATCCTCGCCCAGTGCTACGCCGAGCTCGGCGGCGACATGGTCCGCGTGGCCGTGCAGCACGCCTCGCCCGTGGGCGGCTTCACCGGGTGGCGTCCCATGATGCCGGTGACGATCTGGTCCGCCACGAAGCCGGCTCCCGAGGAGGGGCCGTGACCGTGCGGTTCGTGGGCGCCGGACCTGGGGCGGCCGACCTCATCACCGTGCGCGGGCTGCGGGTGCTCCAGGAGTCGCCCGTGTGCCTGTACGCGGGGTCGCTGGTGCCGCGCGAGCTGCTCGACGCCTGCCCGCCCGGGGCGCGGCTCGTGGACACGGCCGACCTGACGCTCGACGAGATCGTGGCGGAGCTGGCCGCCGCCCACGCGGCCGGGCTGGACGTGGCCCGGCTGCACTCGGGCGACCCCTCGGTGTTCAGCGCGGTGGCCGAGCAGATGCGCCGGCTCGACGCGCTCGGCGTGCCGTACGAGGTGGTGCCGGGCGTGCCGGCCTTCGCGGCGGCGGCCGCCGCGCTCGGACGCGAGCTGACCGTGCCCGGAGTGAGCCAGACGGTCGTCCTGACCCGCACGTCCGCGCGGGCCACGCCGATGCCGCCCGGCGAAGACCTGGCCACGCTGTCGGCGAGCCGGGCGACCATGGTGCTGCACCTCGCCGTCCAGCGGATCGCCGTCGTCGTCGCCGAGCTCATCCCCGCCTACGGCGCCGACTGCCCGGCGGCCGTGGTCGCCCTGGCGAGCCGCGCCGACGAGCGGATCCTCCGCGGCACGCTCGGCGACATCGCCGATCAGGTGACGGCCGCGGGCATCAGGCGGACGGCCGTCATCGTCGTGGGCCGGGCGCTGGCCGCGCACGAGTTCCCCGACAGCCATCTCTACTCGGCCGCCCGAGATCGCACGTGCGCGTCCTGATCCTCGGCGGCACGGCCGAGGCGCGGGCGCTGGCCGCCGCGCTCGTGCCGCTGCCGGATCTCCGGGTGGTGTCGTCGCTGGCCGGGCGGGTGAGCAACCCGCGCCTTCCGGTCGGCGAGGTCAGGGAGGGCGGGTTCGGCGGCCCGGAAGGGCTGGCCGCCTGGCTCAGGGCGGAGGCCGTGACGGCGCTCGTCGACGCGACCCACCCCTTCGCGGCGCGCATGACCGCCTCCGCGGCGCTCGCGGGGGCGGCGACCGGCGTGCCGGTGCTGATCCTGCGCCGCCCCGGCTGGCGGGAGGGGCCGGGCGACGACTGGCGGCGGGTGCCCTCGCTGCCGGCCGCGGCGGACGCCCTGCCGGGGCTCGGCCGCCGCGTGTTCCTCACGACGGGCCGCCGGAGCCTGCCGGTGTTCGCCGGCCTCGACGAGCTGTGGTTTCTCGTACGGTCGGTCGACCCGCCCGACCCTCCGATTCCGGCGAACATGCGGGTGCTGCTCGACCGTGGGCCGTACTCACTGGAGGGAGAGCGGGCCCTCATCGGCGAGCACCGGCTGGACGTGCTGGTCACCAAGGACAGCGGCGGCCAGATGACCATGGCCAAGCTGGCCGCGGCACGTGAATTCGGGCTGCCCGTGGTGATGGTCGACCGTCCGGCGCCGCCGGCCGGGGTGCCCACTGTGGAGACCGTCGATCAGGCGGTCGCGTGGCTGCTCAGGCTGGATAGCGGCGGGGCGTGAAGACGACGGGACCGCCGCCGTGTTCGATGACCCTGGTCGTCGAGGATCCGATGATCAGCAGGCAGCGCATGTCGACGACGGCCGGGTCCAGGTCGTCCAACGTGGTGATCGTGATCGTTTCTTCTGGGCCGCCGACGTCCCGTCCGATGACGACTGGCGTGTCCGGGCTGCGGTGGGCCAGCAGCAGGTCGCGCGCGGCCGCCACCTGCCAGGTCCGGGTACGCGACGCGGGATTGTAGACGGCCAGCACGAGATCGGCCTGGGCCGCGGCGGAGATCCGGGCGGCCACCACGTCCCACGGCTTGAGCTGGTCCGACAGCGAGATCACGCAGTAGTCGTGCCCCAGCGGCGCCCCGGCCTTGGCCGCCACCGCCTGCGCCGCCGTCAGCCCCGGTACGACGCGCACGCGCACCCCCGCGAAGCGCGGGTCGGCCGCGGCCTCGAGCACGGCGCTCGCCATGGCGAACACTCCTGGATCACCGGACGACACGACCGCGACCCGCGCGCCGTCGAGTGCCAGCTCCAGGGCGTGGCGGGCCCGCGCGGCCTCCTCCCGGTTGTCCGTACGGTGCCTGGTCTGGCGCGGGTTGACGGCCACCCGATCCACATAGGGCCCATAACCGACCAGGTCGGTGGAGGTCGCGAGGACGTCCTGCGCCTCGGGGGTCAGCCACGGCCGCCCGGCCGGGCCGAGACCGACCACGGCCACCTCGCCCGGCCCGGACTTTTCCACAGCCTGTGGAACAAACGTGAGCTGGGCCGGGCTCGGCAGCAGCGCCAGCGAGAAGTAGGGCGCCTGGGCCGGGTCCACGTCCTTCAGCGGCGCGACGACCTGGGCGGACGTCGTCGCCCGCGCGACGTACCAGGCCTCGTCGAGGCGGCCGGCCTCGAGCAGCGCGTCACGCACCTTCTCGAACGAGCGGCCCAGCTTGAGCACGGCGGCCGAGTCCGCGTCACGGAGCCTGGCCGTGAGCACGTCGGCCGGCAGCGTGCCGGGCAGCACGGTCAGCGTCTCGTCCCGTTCGACCAGCGGCCGTCCGAGCACGGCGGCCGCCCCCGCGATGGAGGTGACGCCCGGGACGACCTCGGCCGGATAGCGGTGCGCCAGCCGCTTGTGCAGGTGCATGTAGGAGCCGTAGAAGAGCGGGTCGCCCTCGCACAGGACGACCACGTCGCGGCCCGCGTCCAGATGCGCGGCGAGCCGCCCGGCGCATTCGGCGTAGAAGTCGTCGAGGGCGCCCTGGTAGCCGCCGGGATGGTCGGTCGTCTCCGTCGTCAGGGGATACAGCAGGAGTTCCTCGACCTGCCCGTCCCGCATGTGCGGCAGCGCGATCGACCGGGCGATGCTGCGGCCGTGCCGCGCCGCGTGATAGGCGATGACCCCGGCCTGCCCGATCAACCGGGCCGCCTTGAGCGTCACCAGTTCGGGGTCGCCGGGGCCGAGGCCCACGCCGTAAAGCGTTCCCGCGTCCGTCACCATCGCCGTCACCTGGGCTCACTCCCGTTCACTGGCGATCGCGTTCACCGCGGCCGCCGTCATCGCGCTGCCGCCACGCCGGCCGCGCACCACCAGGAACTCAAGGTCGCTTTCCGCGAGCGCCTGTTTCGACTCGGCGGCGCCGACGAATCCCACCGGGATGCCCAGCACGGCCGCCGGCCGCCCGGCACCGTCGGCGACCATTTCGAGCAGCCGGAACAGCGCGGTCGGCGCGTTTCCGATGGCCACGACAGAGCCCTCGAGCCGGTCGCGCCACAGTTCGAGCGCGGCGGCGCTGCGGGTGGTGCCGAGCCGCGCCGCCAGAGCCGGTACCGCCGGGTCGCCGAGCGTGCACAGCACGTCGTTGGCGGCCGGCAGGCGTGCCCGGGTGACGCCGGAGGCCACCATCTGGGCGTCGCAGAACACGGGCGCCCCGGCGCGCAGCGCCGCCCGAGCCGCCGCGACCAGCCCCGGCGACCAGGCCAGATCCTCCGTCAGGTCGGTCATCCCGCACGCGTGGATCATCCGTACCGCCACCTGGGCGACGTCGGCCGGCAGCCGCGCCAGATCCGCCTCCGCCCGGATGATGGCGAACGAACGCCGGTAGATCTCCGCCCCGTCGCGAACGTAGCCGTAGCCGTTGTCCGTCACGGCGCGCCCTCGTATCCCGCAGAGGTCGCTGCGACGTATCCCGTATATCCCGTGTATCCCGTGGGCGTCGCCACGACGTATCCCGTTGGCGTCGCCACGATGTCGTGCACCCCGCCCGTCACCCCGCCTGAGACCCCGCCCGTCACACCACCGGTCACCCCGTCTGAGACCCCGCCTGAGACCCCACCCGTCACCCCGCCGGCCACCCTGTCTTTCGGCCGACCGCAGCGGCGCTCGCACCCGGACCAGTGCACCCGCGTCCCTTCGGGGATGACCACGGTCTCGGCCCAGCGCATGGCGTCCGCCTGGACGTCGGCATGCGACTTGGCGCAGCCGGGGCGGCCCACGCAGGCCGACAGCCGGGCGTGCGGCGAGGCGGGGTCAGTGATCAGGCCGTGCGCGCCGAGGACGGCCTCCAGGTCTTCGGTCGAGCCGAGGTCGGGCAGCACGACCGTGCGCCACGGAGTCAGCCGCACCTCGCCGACGGCCACGTCGGCGAGCACCCGGGCCTGGGCGGACGTCAACCGGCCGAGCGGAACCACCACCTCCAGCGCGACCCGCCCGTCCCGTTGCGGGATCACACCTCGTGGAGGGTCTCCGAACTGCGGAACCTCAGGCGCCCCGGACCCAGGCAGGTGAGCCGCGATCCGTTGCGCCCCGTCCGGAAGCTCGGCGATCCGCCACGCGCCGCCTCGCTTAGCCACGAATACCTCCGCCGCCGCCAAAGCCACCCCGACAGTGTCAGCAGCGGCAGCATCCGCGGCGGCCAGGGCGGCGGCCGCGGCGGCGTGAGGCGAGGCGGCCAGGGCGGCGGCAGGCGGGGCGAGGTCTGCGGCGGCGGCCAGGGCGACGACCGCGGCGGCTTCAGGCAGGGCGGCAGCGGCGGCAGCCAGGGTGGCAGCGGCGGGCCTTGGCAGGGCGCGGACGGGGACGCCGGCCAGTAGCAGGACGAATCCGTCGGCGCGGGCGGCGAGCGTGACGTCCGCTTCGAGGGCGAGCATGTCGCCTGTCCCGTCGTCGAGCGCGAACAGGAACCGGCCGGGCAGGCTCGCCAGCTCAGGACGGGCGCACAGCGCGCGATCCAGCTGTCCGACCAGCGGCCGGATGTCGGCCACACTGGTGCGGGCGCGCCCGGCGAGCGGCGACGCCACGATGTTCCGGACGCGCTCGTGGGTGGCGGACGGCAGCAGCCCGGCCTCGCCCATCCGCACCGCGAAGGCCGCGGCGTCGCGCAGCGCGCGGACCTGCACATTGGCCCGGGACGTCAGCTCGATCACCCCGCCGCCGAGGTCGGAGGCGGCGTCGGCCAGCGCGCGCAGCTGCGCGACGGACAGCGCGCCGCCGGGAACGCGTACGCGGGCCAGTTCGCCGTCGGCCGCTGCGTGCGTCTGTAACGCCCCCGGACACGCGTCCCGGGTGTCCCGAGAGACCGTTTGCGGGTCCCGCGTATCCCGAGGGATCGCTTGCGGGTCCCGCGTATCCCGAGGGATCGCTTGCGGGTCCCGGGAATTTCGCCGGGAATCGTCGGCTATGGCCACGAAGAGGATGCTAACGCCAGTTTCGTGCCTTGCCCTCCGTCCCGTAGTGTCGTACGCCATGAGCCGGCCGACGATCCTGCTGCTGTCGACCTCGGACACCGATCTGCTCAGCGCCCGCTCCAGCGGGATGCCCTACCGGCTCGGAAATCCGGCCAGAATCGAGGCGGCCGCTCTTCCACCCCTGCTGGACGGCGTCGACCTGGTGATCGTGCGGCTGCTGGGCGGCCGCCGCGCCTGGGAAGAGGGGCTGGCGGCCCTGCTCGCCGGGCCGCGCCCGGTCGTCGTGCTCGGCGGGGAGCAGGCGCCCGACGCCGAGCTCATGGAGCTGTCCACAGTAAGCGGCGGCACGTGCGCCGAGGCGCACGCCTACCTCGCGCACGGCGGCCCGGCCAACCTCGCCGAACTGCACGCGTTCCTGTCGGACACGGTGCTGCTGACCGGCCACGGCTTCGCCCCGCCCGAGCCCACGCCGACCTGGGGTGTGCTCGACCGGCCGAGCGCCGGCGCGAGCGGGCCACTCGTCGGCGTGCTCTACTACCGGGCCCATCACATGGCCGGCAACACCGGCTTCGTGAGCGCGCTGTGCGCGGCCGTCGAGGGCGCGGGCGGACGCGCGCTGCCGGTCTTCTGCTCATCGCTGCGCGCCCCGGAGCCGGGGCTGCTCGACCTGCTGCGTACGGCGGACGCCCTGGTGGTGACCGTGCTCGCGGCGGGAGGATCGCGTCCGGCCACCGCCTCGGCGGGCGGCGACGACGAGGCGTGGGACGTGGGCGCGCTGGCCGACCTGGACGTGCCGATCCTGCAGGGTCTCTGCCTGACCACGAGCCGGCAGACGTGGGAGGACAACGACGACGGGCTGTCGCCGCTGGACGCCGCCTCGCAGGTGGCGATCCCCGAGTTCGACGGCCGGATCATCACGGTCCCGTTCTCCTTCAAGGAGGTCGACGAGGACGGCCTGACCCTCTACGTCGCCGACCCCGAGCGCGCCGCCCGGGTCGCCGGGATCGCGGTACGCCACGGGCTGCTGCGGCACGTGCCCCCCACCGAGAAGCGGCTGGTCGTGATGCTGTCGGCCTATCCGACCAAGCACTCGCGCATCGGCAACGCGGTCGGCCTCGACACCCCGGCCAGCACGGTCCGCCTGCTGACCCGCCTCCAGGAGGAGGGCTACGACCTCGGCGACGGCTTCCCCGGCCAGGCCGCCCTCGACGGCGACGCGCTGATCCACGCGCTCATCGCGGCCGGCGGCCAGGACCAGGATTGGCTGACCGACCAGCAGATGGCCGCCAACCCGGTGCGCATCCCGGCGGCCACCTATCAGGCCTGGTACGACACGCTGCCCGGGGACCTTCGCGCCGAGATGGAACGCCACTGGGGGCCGCCGCCCGGCGCGTTGTTCGTGCAGGACGGCGACATCGTGCTGGCGGCGCTCCGCGCCGGCAACGTCGTGGTGATGGTGCAGCCGCCGCGCGGCTTCGGCGAGAACCCGATCGCCATCTACCACGACCCCGACCTGCCGCCCAGCCACCACTATCTGGCCGCCTACCGCTGGCTGGCCGCGGAGTTCGGCGCGCACGCCATGGTCCACGTCGGCAAGCACGGCAACCTCGAGTGGCTGCCCGGCAAGTCGGCCGGGATGTCGGCCTCCTGCGGCACCGACGCGGCCATCGGCGACCTGCCGCTGATCTATCCGTTCCTGGTCAACGACCCGGGCGAGGGCACCCAGGCCAAACGGCGGGCGCACGCCGTGCTCGTGGATCACATGGTCCCGCCGATGGCGCGCGCCGAGGCGTACGGGGACATCGCCCGGCTGGAGCAGTTGCTCGACGAGCACGCCACCATCGCGGCCATGGATCCGGCCAAGCTGCCGGCGATCCGCGCCCAGATCTGGACCCTGATCCAGGCCGCCAAGCTCGACCACGACCTCGGCCTGGACGCGCGGCCGCACGACGCCGAGTTCGACGAGTTCGTCCTGCACGTGGACGGCTGGCTGTGCGAGGTCAAGGACGCCCAGATCCGCGACGGCCTGCACGTCCTCGGCCAGGCGCCGACCGGCGAGGGGCGGGTCAACCTGGTCCTCGCGATGCTGCGGGCCCGGCAGATGTGGGCCGGTCGCGAGACCCTGCCCGGCCTCCGCGAGGCGTTGGGCCTCGCCGAAGACGGCACCGAGCCGGGCGCGGCCGTCGACCGCGCCGAGGCGCAGGCCCGGGCTCTGGTCGAGGCCATGGAATCGCATGGCTGGGATCCGGCGGCGGTCGCCGGGCTGACCGACGACGACCTGGTGGCCCGGATCCTGACCTTCGCGGCCCAGGAGGTCGTGCCGCGGCTGGCCCGTACGACCGACGAGATCGACCACGTCGTCCACGCCCTGGCGGGCGGCTACGTGCCGGCCGGGCCGAGCGGGTCGCCGCTCCGCGGCCTCATCAACGTGCTGCCGACCGGCCGCAACTTCTACTCGGTCGACCCGCGCGCCGTGCCGAGCCGGCTGGCCTGGGAGACCGGGCAGGCCATGGCCGACTCCCTGCTCGCGCGCTATCGCGCCGAGACCGGCGAATGGCCCCGCTCGGTGGGCCTGTCGGTGTGGGGCACGAGCGCCATGCGCACGGCCGGAGACGACATCGCCGAAGTGCTGGCCCTGCTCGGGGTGCGCCCCGTGTGGGACGAGGCGTCGCGTCGGGTCACCCGGCTGGAGCCGATCCCGGCCGAGGAGCTGGGCCGGCCGCGGATCGACGTGACGGTCCGCATCAGCGGATTCTTCCGCGACGCGTTCCCCCACGTGGTGGCCATGCTCGACGACGCGGTCCAGCTGGCCGCCGGGTTGGACGAGCCGGCCGAGGTGAACTACGTGCGCGCCCACGTGGCCGCCGACCGGGCCGGGCACGGCGACTCCCGGCGCGCCACCATGCGGATCTTCGGTTCCCGCCCCGGCGCGTACGGCGCGGGCCTGCTGCCGCTCATCGACAGCGGCAACTGGCGCGACGACGCCGACCTCGCAGAGGTCTACGCCGTGTGGGGCGGCTTCGCCTACGGCCGCGACATGGACGGCGTGCCCGCGCGCGGCGACATGGAGGTCGCCTACCGGCGGATCGCCGTGGCCGCCAAGAACGTCGACACGCGTGAGCACGACATCGCCGACTCCGACGACTACTTCCAGTATCACGGCGGCATGATCGCCACGGTCCGCGCGCTCACCGGCCGCGCCCCGGCCGCGTACGTGGGCGACAGCACCCGGCCCGACGCCGTCCGCACCCGGACCCTCTCCGAGGAGACGTCCCGGATCTTCCGCGCCCGCGTGGTCAACCCCAGCTGGCTGGCGGCCATGCGGCGGCACGGCTACAAGGGCGCGTTCGAGCTGGCCGCGACCGTCGACTACCTGTTCGGCTACGACGCGACGACGGGCGTGGTGGCCGACTGGATGTACGACACGCTGGCCGCGACGTACGCGCTCGATCCGGACAACCGCGACTTCATGGCCAAGTCGAATCCGTGGGCGCTGCACGGCATCGCGGCCCGCCTGCTCGAGGCGGCGGAGCGCGGCATGTGGGAGCACCCGGACGAGGAGATCCTCGCTGGTCTGCGCGAGGTCTACCTGACGATCGAGGGCGACCTCGAGGACGGCACCGCGTAGGCCAGCAGCCGGCCCGCCAGCTGCGGCGCCCCCGCCCAGTGCAGGTGCAGGTAGGACGCGGTCAGCGCGGCGTCACCGCAGCCGTCGGCGCCCTCGCGCCACCGGTAGACGGGGTCCTCGACGCCGTCGACGACGGTCCGGTGGAACTCGTGGCCGCGGAACCGCTCGCCTTCACGCGTGAGAAGCGTGTCGCGTACGGCCACGGCGTCGCGGTAGCCGAGGGTGAGCCGGTCGGTCATCCGGGCCACGCCGGGTATGCGGCCGCACATGGGCCGTCCGTCCAGCTCCTGGCACAGGTAGAGCAGGCCGGCGCACTCGGCGGCGATCGGGCCGCGGAAGGCGGCCACCTCGGCACGGAGCGGCTCGTTGGCCGCCAGCTCGGGGGCGTACAGCTCGGGGAAGCCGCCGCCGATCACGACGGCCGCGGTGTCGCGCGGCAGCGCCTCGTCGCGCAGCGGGTCGAAGACGGCGACCTCGGCGCCGCCCGCTTCGAGCAGTTCGACGTGCTCGGCGTATCCGAACGTGAAGGCGCGCCCGCCGGCCACCGCGACCACGGGCCGGGCGGCGGCCCGCTCGACCACGGGCTCCCAGGGGGTGCCGGTCAGCGGCGGCGCCGACCGCGCGAGCCGTACGAGGCCGTCGAGGTCGCAGGAGCGGGAGACGAGCTCGCCGAGCCGGTCGACCGCGGCCACGGCGCTCGCGCCGCGCTCGGCGGCCGGGATGAGGCCGAGGTGGCGGGACGGCGTGACCACGGCGTCGTCCCGGTGGATCGCGCCGAGCACGGGCACGCCGGTGTCGGCCAGGGCCGACCGGCAGAGGTCGGCGTGCCGCTCCGAGCCGACCTGGTTGAGCACCACACCGGCGACGCGCACCCCCGAGTCGAACGTGGCGAACCCGTGCACGAGCGCGGCCACCGACCGGCTCTGCTTGGCCACGTCCACGACCAGCACCACGGGCGCGCCGAGCAGCCGGGCGACGTGCGCGGTGGACGCGAAGTCGCCGTCCCGCAGCCCGTCGAACAGCCCCATCACGCCTTCGACGACCGCGATGTCGCAGCCCGCGGACCCGTGCAGGAACAGCGGCACGATCTGGTCCTCGCCGGTCAGCCACGGGTCGAGATTGCGGCCCGGGCGGCCCGTGGCCAGCGTGTGGTAGCCGGGGTCGATGTAGTCCGGCCCCACCTTGTGCGGCGACACCCGAAGGCCGCGCGCCCGCAGTGCCGCCATCAGCCCGGTCGCCACGGTCGTCTTGCCGCTCCCGGAGGCGGGGGCGGCGATGACCAGGCGGGGCACGTCCGGTGAAGGGCTCACCACTCGATGCCCTTCTGGCCTTTCTGGCCGGCGTTCATCGGGTGTTTCACGTTGCCCATCTCGGTGACCAGGTCGGCCGCCTCGAGCAGCGGCGCCGGGGCGTCCCTGCCGGTGATCACGACGTGCTGGCCGCCGGGCCGGCTTTCGAGCGCGCCGAGCACGTCGTCGAGGTCGAGCCAGCCCCACTTCAGCGGATAGGTGAACTCGTCGAGCACATAGAAACGGTAGGTCTCGGCGGCCAGGTCGCGCTTGATCTGCGCCCATCCCTCGCGCGCGTCGGCCGCGTGGTCGGGTTCGGTGCCGGGCCGCTGGATCCACGACCAGCCGGAGCCCATCTTGTGCCAGGTCACCGTGCCGCCCTCGGCGCTCGCGCCGAGCACTTCCAACGCCCGTTCCTCGCCGATCCGCCACTTGGCGGACTTGACGAACTGGAACACCCCGATCGGCCATCCCTGGTTCCAGGCGCGCAGCGCCATCCCGAACGCTGCCGTCGACTTGCCCTTCCCCGGGCCCGTGTGGACGATCAGCAGCGGCCTGCTGCGGCGCTGCCGGGTCGTCAGCCCGTCGTCCGGCACGCTCACCGGCTTGCCCTGCGGCATCTCACCCCGCCTTCCTGCGATCCCGTACGGCCTGGCCCAGCTCGCCGAGGGTGTCCAGCGGGAGCAGATCGGCGCCGAGCCGCCCCGCCAGGCGTACGGCGAGGCCGAGCCGGACCGGGCCGCTCTCGCAGTCCACGACCACCGTGGCGACGTCTCGCAGCAGTCTGGCCGCGCGGTCGACGTCGCCGCCCGAGGTCGCGCGCCCGTCGGTAACGAGCACGACGAGCGGGCGGCGTTCCGGGTCGCGCAGCCGCTCGACGCGGAGCACCTCGGCCGCTTTGACCAGCCCTTCCGCCAGCGGCGTGCGCCCGCCGGTGGGCAGTGCGCGCAGCCGTGCCGCGCCGGCCTCGACCGAGGACGTGGGCGGCAGCGCCAGCGTCGCGCCCGCGCCGCGGAAGGTGACCAGCCCGACCTTGTCACGCCGCTGGTAGGCGTCGAGGAGCAGGCTCAGCACGGCCGTCTTCACGACCGCCATCCGCTTGCGCGCGCCCATCGATCCGCTGGCGTCCACGACGAACAGGACGAGGTTGCCTTCGCGCCCTTCGCGCACGGCCTCCCGTAGATCGTCGCGGCGGATGAGCAGCCCACGTCCGCGCCGGCCGCGTTCGCGCTGGTAGGGGGCGGCGGCCAGGAGCGTGGCCGGGAGGTGAATGCTGCGTGCGGTTTCACGTGGAACGCGCGCCTCAACGGTTCTGCCGCGGTCGCCGCGCCCGCGCGAGCGCCGTCCGGCCGCGCCCGCGCCTATCCCGGCGACCTTCAGGACCGGCACCCGGTAGGGCTGTCCCGCCGTGGCCACATCGCCGGCGGCCCGCACGCTGGACGGCTCGTCCGGTTCCGGCGGCGCGGCATCCTGGGCCGAGGCCGAGGCCGGGCCCGGGCCGGGATCGGACGATGGGCCGGCGCCCTCGGGTTCGGGACCGGAGTCGGGCCCTGGGTCGGAGTCGGGCCCTGGGTCGGAGTCGGGCCCTGGGTCGGAGTCCGGGCCCGGGTCGGGACCGCCGGGATCGGGATCCGGGTCCGGCGAACCTTCCGGGCCATCGGGACCCTCCGGCTCTGGGCCGGGCTCGGTGTCGGACAGGAGCTGCTCGAGACGCTGCTCGTCGAGACCGGGAGCGTCGAAAGGATCGCGGCGGCGGCGATGGGGCAGGGCGAGCCGGGCCGCGACCCGGACGTCCTCGGCCGTCACCTCCTGGCGCCCCTGCCACGCGGCGTGGGCGATCGCCGCGTGCGCCGTGACCAGGTCGGCGCGCATGCCGTCCACCTCGAAACCGGCGCAGACCGCCGTGATCTGCCGGAGGCGGGCATCGGGCAGCCGTACGGCCGCCAGCGCGGCCCTGGCACGCACGATGCGCCCGGCGAGCGCCGCCTCCTCGCCGGCCCAGCGTGCCGCGAAGCCCTCGGGGTCGGCGTCGAAGGCCAGCCTCCGCCGCACGACCTCCGCACGCTCGTCCGGCACCCGGGTGGCCCGGACCTCCACGGTCAGCCCGAACCGGTCGAGCAGCTGCGGACGCAACTCCCCTTCCTCCGGGTTCATGGTGCCGACCAGCAGAAACCGGGCCGCGTGCCGTACCGAGACCGTCTCACGCTCGACGTAGCAGACGCCGAGCGCGGCGGCGTCGAGCAGCAGGTCCACGAGGTGGTCGTGAAGAAGGTTGACCTCGTCCACGTACAGCACGCCGCGATGGGCGGCGGCCAGCAGTCCCGGCTCGAACGCCTTGACGCCTTCGGCGAGCGCGCGCTCCAGGTCGAGGGCCCCGACGAGGCGGTCCTCTGTGGCCCCGACCGGCAGCTCGACGAGGGCGGCCGGTCGCCGCGCGCCGGTCGCGTCGGCGTCGTGCGGGCCGTCCGGGCAGGCCGGATCCGGGGCGGCGGGGTCGCAGTGGAAGCGGCATCCGGCGACCACGTCCACCGGCGGCAGCTGCGCCGCGAGCGCCCGGACGATGGTGGACTTCGCGGTGCCCTTCTCACCGCGCACCAGGACGCCGCCGACGCGCGCGGAGACCGCGTTGAGCACCAGGGCCAGCTTCAGGTCGTCCATCCCCACGACGGCGCTGAAGGGGTACGCGGTGATCAATGGAAGCCTTTCCTGTTCACGTACGCGACCCGCCAGCCGGTCCGGGTGGCGGTGAGCTCGGTGGCGGATAACGGCGCGAGGTCGACGAGCGCGGCGCGGACGAGGGGGATGCCGAGCGCGTGCGCCAGGGCCGCGCGGATCGGGCCGGCGTCGCAGACGACCACAGTGCGCACGCCGGGGTGGATCTCGTCGAGCCAGCCGGCGACCCGCCGGGCCAGCGCCGCCTGGCTCTCCCCGCCGTGCGGCGTGGCCTCGGGATCGGCGAGCCACTGGGTGAGCGCCTCCGGCTCGTCCTGGGCGATGTCGGCGAACGCGCGCCCGCGCCAGCGCCCGTAGTCGGCCTCGGTCAGCTCGTCCACCGGCTCGGGCTCGAAGCCCAGCGCCCTGGCCGTCTCCGCGGCGGCGGGCCAGGGGGCCGTGTACGCGAGGGAGGCCTTGGCGGCCACCGACTCCGCGAGCCGTGCCGCGGCCGTCAGCCCGGCCGGGTCGGGATCCTCCACCATGGGAAACCAGGCCCGCCGAGTGCCTGGCGTCCCCGCCTGCCGGACGAACAGCAAAGGCCCCCTCCTCCAAAATCCCCCGGACGCTATCCTTTCGGGACATCTCCGTCAATTGTCGACCGCAGGGTCGGCATGTCGCGCGGCGGGCCGTTCCGGATCAGATCCAGCAGGGCGTCGGCGTCGACGTTGTGCTCGATGAGGTCGCCCAGGGCGTCCAGCCGGGCCTCGCGCAGCGCGGCGAAGCAGACCCCGTCCACCGGCTGGAACTCGCGGCCCGCCGCCGCGGCCACCTCGGCCAGGAACGCCCGGCGGAAGCCGTCGTTCTCCAGCGTGCCGTGCCAGCTCGTGCCCCACACGTTGCCGACGCGGCAGCCGTCGAGGAAGGGCTCGCCGCCGTCGTGGGTGACCACGCCGTAGTGGATCTCGTACGCGGCGACCGGGTGACCGTACGCGTGGCCGGAGGGACGGCCGAGAGTCTTGGCAGGGGCGAAGATCACGTCGGCGGGGAGCAGGCCGAGGCCGCCGACCGCGCCGGCCTTCGACTCGACCGGGTCGAGGATCGTGCGGGCCAGCATCTGGTAGCCGCCGCAGATGCCCAGCACCGGCCGGGTCCTCCGGGCGACCAGGTCGGCGATGCCGGTGGCGCGCAGCCACGCGAGGTCCGAGACCGTGGCCCGCGAGCCCGGCAGGACCACCAGGTCGGCGTCCTCGCATTCCGCGGCCGAGGTGACGAAGCGGACGGCCACACCGGGCTCGGCGGCCAGCGCGTCGACGTCGGTGAAGTTGGAGATGCGCGGCAGCCGGACCACGGCCACCCGCAGCGTGCCGCCCCCCGGCGGGGGCGGCCGGTTGTCGAGGGCCAGCGAGTCTTCGGCGTCCATCCACAGGCCGTCGAGCCAGGGCAGCACGCCGTAGACGGGACGTCCGGTCAGCCCGCGGATCATGTCGAGGCCGGGGGCCAGCAACTCGGCCGCGCCGCGGAACTTGTTGATCACGTAGCCGCAGACGTGGGCCTGGTCGGCGGCGTCGAGCAGGGCGAGCGTGCCGTACAGCGCCGCGAAGACGCCGCCGCGGTCGATGTCGCCGACCACGATCACCGGAAGTCCGGCCGCCCGGGCCAGGCCCATGTTGGCGATGTCGCCGGCCCGCAGGTTGATCTCGGCGGGACTGCCGGCGCCCTCGCACACGACCACGTCGTAGGCGTCCTTCAGGCGGGCGAACGACTCCACGGCCACCGCGCGCAGCCGGTCGCGGTAGGCCCCGTACTCCATGGCGTCCACTTCGGCGATGGGACGGCCGAGGACCACGACCTGGCTGCGCCGGTCGCTGCCGGGTTTGAGCAGGATGGGGTTCATGTCGGCGGAGGGCTCCAGGCCGCAGGCCGCCGCCTGTACGGCCTGGGCCCTGCCGATCTCGGCGCCGTCAGGTGTCACGTACGAGTTGAGCGACATGTTCTGCGCCTTGAACGGGGCCACGCGCACGCCCTGCCGGGCGAGCCAGCGACAGATTCCCGCGGTGACGACGCTCTTGCCCGCGTCGGACGTCGTGCCCGCGACCAGCAGTGCACCCCGCACATCTGCAAGAACACCCACAAACCCGACAGCGTAGCCGCCGAGCGCCCGCCTCACCGCGCCGGCACGGCGTCGGACAGGGTGCCGGCGAGGGCCGCAGGAGTGATGGGCCCGAGCACGCCGAGGCGGTCCTCGATGGCCTGCGCCGCCTGCAGGCAGACGTCGTCGCGGTAGCGCGGGCCGATGAGCTGGACCGACTGCGGCAGTCCGGCCGCGACCCCGACCGGAGTGACCACGGCCGGAAGGTCGATGAAGTTGACCAGGATGAGCAGCAGATTGCCGTCGACGAGCCGGGCGACGGTCTCCGCGCCGCGCATGTCGGCGCCCACCTCGAAGGGCTGATCGCCGCTGACCGGGCCGAGGATGATCGGATAACGCTGTTGGAGATGGGCCCACGCGCGGGCGACGGCCTGGCGCTCGGACAGGGCGGCCGCGTAGTCCCACAGCGTGTACTGGTCGTTGACCTCGAGGAAGGCGTCGAGGAACAGCCGCTGGCCGGCGCTCAGGTTGTCGTGCCAGAAGGGCGGGTTGAGCCGCATCTCGGCCGAAGCCAGGGCCGCGTACGCCCGGCCGGCCTCGCCCACTCGCGGCGGGTCGATCTCGTGCACCTCATATCCGGCGTCGGCCAGCGCGTCGGCCGCCTTCCTGATGCCGTCGGCGACATCCGGGTCGACGCCGACGCCGGCCGGGTCGTACGTGACGGCGACGCTGCGTGGCAGCGGCGGCCCGGCGAGCGGCACGCTGACGCTCCAGGGGTCGTCCGGATGCTGCCCCGAGATGATCGACAGGGCGGCGGTCAGGTCGGCCGCGTGCCGTGCGATGGGGCCGTTGGTGGCGCACATCTGGATCGTGAACGGCAGCTCGGCAGGCGCCGCCGCGTAGTAGGGGACGCGGGTGCGGGTGGGGCGAAGGGCCGTGACCCCGCAGGCCTGGGCCGGCCAGCGCAGTGAGCCGCCGTAGTCGTTGCCCATGGCCAGCGGCGCCATGCCGGTCGCGACCGCGACGGCGTCACCGCCGCTGGAGGCGCCCGGGGTGCGGGCCGGATCCCATGGGTTGACGGTCGGACCGTACAGCGTGCTGTCGGTGTGCCAGCGGAACCCGAAGTTGGGCATGTTGGTGCGGCCCAGCACGATCGCGCCGGCCTCGCGCAGCCGTGCGATGTGCGGCGAGTCGGCCGCCGCCACGGCGTGGCTCAGGGCGGGCACGCCGTGGGTGGTGGCCGAGCCGGCCACGTCGACGCTGGTCTTGGCGGTATAGGGGACGCCGTGCAGCGGCCCGCGACTGCGCCCGCCCCGGATCTCGCGGTCGGCCGCGTCGGCCGCGGCGAGCGCGGCTTCCGCCATGACCTCGGTGATGGCGTTGAGGTGGGGGTTGACCTGGTGCAGGCGGTCGAGGTGGGCCTGAACGACGTCGCGGCTCGAGGTCAGCCCCTGCTGGATGAGCCGTCCGAGCTCGACGGCCCCGGTCTGCCAGAGTTCCACGCGATCTCTCCTTGGTGTAGCAGTGCACTATCAAGTAGAGTTAAACTCTACTGAATGTATGAGTGCTACAGTAAGTGGCCCTATGAACGCTGACAAGCCCCCTTCTCGCCGCCAGTTGCAGGCCGCGGCCACCAAGCGGGAGATCGTCGACAGCGCCCGCCGGCTGTTCGCGCGGCAGGGCTACGTCGAGACGCCGATCACCGAGATCGCCCAGGAGGCGGGGGTGGCCGTGCAGACCATCTACAAGGCCTTCGGCACGAAGGACGCGATCCTGCTGGCGCTGCTCGACGTCTTCGAGTCCGAGGCGCGCGACATCAGCAGCGTCATCGACTTCACCGCGCCCGCCGATCCACATGAGCAGATCCGCCTGGTCGCCGCCTACCACCGCACCCTGTTCGACCGGGGGGAAGACATCCTCGACGTCTTCCGCACCAGCGCCCACGGGTCCATGGCCACAATGTGGGAGGAAGGCGCCCGCCGCCGCCGCGGCGCCGTGACCCCCCTCGTCGACGCCTGGCAGGCGGCCGGACGGCTACGCCCCGGCCTGCCCCCCACCGAGGCCGCCGACATCCTCTGGGCGCTCACCGGCCCGGAGTTCTACGCCCTGCTGGTCGTTCAATCCCACTGGTCCAGCGACACCTACCAGGCCTGGCTCACCACCACGCTCACCCACCAACTCCTCGCCCCCTAGTCCTCAGCTCCCGTGGGGTCCTGCGGCCTGGCGGACGCCTCCAGCCGCCCCAGAAAGGTTGGCCGGTCAGACCTTGGCGATTTCGACCTCGACGGTCACCTGGGGGTTAGTCACCGAGGTGACCTGAATTCCCGTCGATGAGCCGTCGGCCCATGTCAGCAGCTGGGCGCGACCCGGGAAGCCGAGCACTGCGATCTTCCGCACGGCCTTGCGCCCCCAGTCGCCGCTGTCGATCGCCCCACCGCCGGGCGGCGGATACTGATCCTGGAGGGCGGTGTCCTCGACGACGTGCCATACCACGACGCCGGTGGAGAGCGAGCGCAATGGGGCGTCGTAGTTCGGGGTCGTGTTGCCTCCGTCCCATCGATTCTCCAGGATGAAGTACTCCTTGTCCGCGCGGGCCGGGTCGTAGATGATCGTCACCTCGTGACCGGTCTCCACCGCCGTGAGGGTGACCGTGGCGGTCGTCCATTTGTTGATCTCCACCACGCCGGGCGTCACAAAGCCGCTCTTGAGCTTGTGGAACGCGTCCAGATGGGTGGCCTTCTCGGCGCCGCTGTCCATGATGCTGTACCACGTGGGCTCGGTCGCGGTTTTCCAGTACATGTCGGCGGCGCCCAGGACGTGGTGCGACGTCTCGTGCGCGAGGGAGCCGACGTTCTTCAGTCGCCACTCGTCCGAGTTGAACGAGCTCAGATACAGGTCGAGCAGGGCGACGCCCATCGAGACTCCGTCGAGGGTGACCTCCGCCCCGCGGTTGGTGCCGAATGGGTCGTTCTGCGGCCTGATGACCTCGATCACTGCCTCGTCGCTGGTGATGACGTGGTCGCCGTTGAGGTCAAGCGCCGGGAAATCGATGTACGGATCGGCCGCGGTCAACGCGTCCTGCAGCATCAGGGTGTAGTTGCCGGTGTCCCAATACCAGTTTCCGGTGCGGCCGGGCGGCGGGGCCAGCCAGTTCCCGTCGGCGCAGCCGATGTACGTCGGCGCCGCGAGCCCGAACTGACCACCGGTGTTCTCCTGGAACCAGGCCTTGACGCTGCGCCCACCGTCGGTGCCCTCGTAGATGCCCCGCAGATAGCTGAAGCTCGGCGCCGGGTGAAGGGCACGGCCAGGATCGAAGCAGATGGCGTAGACCGGCGGGCTCAGTCCCACCCGCGGGCGCAGGCTGCGGTACGGCTGCGCGAAGTCGGTGCCCGGCCGCCGGGTGAACGTCACCGCGAGCGTACGGTCGGCCACGTACGCAGTGCCCGTCGCGGCCTGGATCTGCACCTGAATGTTGTGCGTGCCGGGCAGCACGTTCTTCGCGGCGAAACTGTAGCTCTGCGCCCGGAGCTGGCTCACCGAGTCGGACACCACGACGTCGGACGGGTTGAGGGGCGTGCCGTCGAACAGCACCCGAAGTCGCGCCCGGCCGGTCGACCGCACCTCCACGCCAACTGCCACCTCGACGTTCGTACCGCCCGAGTAGGTGGTGATCGACCCGCCGATGTTGCCGAGCGTGGTGAACGGACCGTCGGGGATCGTGTCCGGTCCCCCCTGATACACCGACGTCGTCAGGCCGCCGTCGGCCGCGGACGCCGGGGTCGCGAAGACCGTCATCGCCCGGTCGGCCAGCAGGGCACTGCCACCGTTGGCGAACCACTGGATCGACACCGTATGCGTCCCGGCACCGACACCCTTGCGGACGAACACGTACGACCGGGCCCCGCCGGGAACGCCGGCGCCGCCGAACAGCACATCCTCGCCGGGCTGGCCGTCGACCACCGCCCGGGCGAAGAACCCGCCGCTGCCGCCCGTCGTCTGACCGGAGAACGTGATCTTGAGGTCGCGGGCGCCGTCAAGCGACACCGTGCGGGCCAGGTCCGGCACACTCTCCCAGGTCTGCGTGGTCTTGGTGAGCCAGGCCGACTCGGCCGCCACGTGGTAGAGGCGACCGGCACCGGTGTCGGACCCGTCGGTGTTGACGGTCAACGTCCGCTTGCCGACCTGAGCCCACGTGCCCGGGTTGGTGAACCATTGGACCTGTACGACGTGCCGCCCCGCGGCAAGATTCTCCCGGCCGAAGGTGAACGAGCGAGTGCCGTCGAAGTCGGCACCGTCGAACTTGTAGGCCACGTCGCCCGGCGCGCTCACGGCACCGTCGACGAGCACCCGGAACCACACCGTTTTCGACGTGTAGACCTCGGCCGACACCGTCGCCGCGAGCGTGGACCCGGCCTGCGCCGACACCGCGGTGCTCAGGCCGGGCACATCGGCCCACTTGCCGGGCTTGTTGTCCACCAGGTCCGCCTCCTGGGCGGTGATCACGGACAGGGCGGCCCGCGACGACACCGCGGGCGGACCGGTCTGCGGCTGGACCGTCACGGTCGTGGTGTCCAGCGTGTAGACATTGCCCAGGGGCCCGGTGACGGTCAACTCCCAGCCGGTCGTGCCCTGGGTGTTCAGGACGACCACGCGGCCGCCGGTGTTGTCGACCGACCCACCGCCGAAGCCGAGCCCGTTCATGTGCTTCCAGACCGTGCACCCTGGGATCTGGTCGACGTTCCAGCTCACCGTCACGCTCTGCCCGACCGTGACAGTGGACGGCGTCACGGTCACCTGTCCCGTGGACGAGGCCACGCAGTCGTCTGCGGGCGGATCGCCGTCACCGCCGCCCCCCGGGATCGCGTTGGCCACACCGGTGCCCAGGACCAGCAGGATCGCCACCAACGCGGCAAGCGCGGCCCAGAATCGTCGCGAGAACGACATCCACACACCCGGCACTTCGGCCCTCGTCTCCACGGTGATCATGACTGCCACTTGAGGGGCGTGACACGCAGTTCCATTCCTTGATCGGCCACGGCCGGCGGCGCGATGTAGGTCGAGGGCGCGGAACGCGATGGAACGCCGCCCTTTAATGGGACACAAGCGAGTCGACAACGGGGAGTTCGGATGGTCCGCGTCGTGTACGGTCTGACGCTGCTGGCGCTTGCCGGGCTGGTCGCGTCCGGTGCGGCGCTGCCCGCACAGCCCGGGCGACTGTCCGTCGCCACAGGTTCCGCGGTCGCAGGCCCGGTGAACCCGCCGCACCCCAACGTGTAGACCGCGCCGGTCCTGCCGACCACCTGCGCTGTCGTCCACCGCACTGTCATCCACCGCACTGGCGCTGAGCGCCGGTGTGGGCCGCAGGCGCACGCCGTGAATCCAGGTGCGCGAGATGTGACTTCAGAGGGCTGTTATCTTCCGTGATGCGATTGATGCATGACCGAGAGACGTAACCCGATGTTATGGGTGATGTCAGGCTGCTAGCTTGTGCGCGAAGCTTTCCCCCCGGGGATCGCTCCTGGTCGGCCCTCGCCAGTCACGAAAGGCCTACGGGAGCACGCGGCGGTTGGCTCACCGCCTCACCCCCAGCGGCCCGCCTGCTCAATCCCCCACCAGGCAGGCGGGCCACAAACCCGGGCCTCCCCTTTCATGGCACACCGAGCGGGTCACGCTCACAGCCAATTCTTAAACTACTCCAAGTAGTACATATAGGGCGTGGGTCGCCTGCCGCCTCGTCAGTCCCGGCATATCAACTATGTTTAATAGTACTATGCTGGATAGCGATGACCCGTTGGGAGGCGACGGCTTGTCCGCATCCGAGGAGCTGCGCGAGACCTGCGCGGCGTGGCGAGAGCTGGAAGACGACCTCGTCGACTGGTCCAGCAGGACCGGCGTCGTGGTCGAGATCTGGGCGCTGCCCACGACCGGCGCGGCCGCCGACGTCGTGCGCGCCGTCCGCGGGGCGGTGGCCGAGGCCCTCGCCAACGTCGAGAAGCACAGCGGCGCCCAGTTGGTGTCGGTGGCGCTGACCATGAACGCCCGCGGCATGCGGCTCACGGTCAGCGACGACGGCGCGGGCTGCCCCGACGGCGCCGTCGGCCGCGGCATCGCCGCCATGAAGGCGCACTTCGCGGCCGTCGGCGGCACATTGTCCGTGCACGGGGTGCCGGGCGGCGGCACGACCGTGTCCGGCGTCGTCAAAGGGCGCTGAGTCCCATGTCTACGATCGCCGATAGCATTGGGCGCATCGCATCGAGGAGGACGGTGACAGTGCCGACGCTGGGCGAACTGGAATCCACGATCATGGACAGGCTGTGGTCCTACCGCCGGCCCGCCTCGGTCCGCGACGTGCTCGAGGATCTGCGCGGCGATCGGGAGATCGCCTACACCACCGTGATGACGGTGATGGACAAGCTGCACAAGAAGGGCCTGCTCAAACGCCACCCCCAGGGCAAGGCGTATATCTACGAGACGGTCCTCAGCAAAGAGGCCTACACCGCCGGCCAGATGCGCGAGACCCTGGCCCGCAGCGAAAACCAGGCCGCCACGCTCGTGCACTTCCTTGAGCGGCTGACGCCGGAGGAGTCGGCGGCGCTGGAGGCGGCGCTGCAGGTCTTCCCACCGCGAGGCCGTTCGTGATCGCCGTCGTGCTCGCGGTCTACGCGGCGGCCGGCACGGCGCTGCTGCCCCGGCTGCTGGGCTGGGCGCGGTGGCGCGACCACGCGCCCCGGCTCGCGATCTCCCTGTGGCTGGCCGCCTGCGGCTCGGTCATCCTCGCAGCGATCTTCGCGGCCATCGCGGCCGCCGCGCCGTCCCACCGGATCGGCCACGGGCTGACCGGCCTGGCCAGGGCGGCCCTGGCGCTGCTCGGCAACCGCTTCGACCCGGCTGCGATCCCGGTCAGGGCCTGGTTCGCGATCGGCGCGGCCGGGCTCATCCTGGCCGCGCTGGCCCAGGGCCTGGGCGGCGTGCTGTACGTGACGTGGCGCGAGCGCCGCCGCCACGCCGAGATGCTCGCCGTCGTCGGCCGCCACGACCACCGCATCGGCGCCACCGTCCTCGATTACGGCGAGCCGATGGCCTACTGCCTGCCCGGCCGCCGGCCCAAGACCGTGATCACGACCGCGGCGCTGCGCTCGCTGGTCCCCGACCACGTCGCCGCCGTGCTCGCCCACGAGCGGGCCCACCTGCGCGGGCGGCACCACCTGCTGCTGGCCGTGGCCCAAGGCCTGGCCCGCGCGTTCCCCGGCCTGCCGCTGTTCACGCGGGCCGGCAGCGAGATCGCCCGCCTGGTCGAACTGCGCGCCGACGACGTCGCCGCCCGGCGGCACCCGCGCGTCCACATCGCCGCCGCCGTGGTCAGCCTGGCCACGGGCCGCGCCCCGGCCTTCGCGCTCGGCGCCGGCGGGGAGAACGCCCTGGTCAGGGTGAGCCGCATGCTCAACCCCGCCACCCCGCTGCGACTGCGGGAAAAGCTCATCGGCGTGGCCGCGGTCGCCGTGCTCCTGACCGGGCCCGCCATCATCGCGGCCTCACCTGGGCTGATGGGTGCGGTCATGCATCACTGTTATACGCTCGCGTTTTTCTGAACGGCTGGGGCCCCATCTGCGTACCTTTGCCTAGAACGACGGCAAGGCAAGGAGGGCCCGGATATGGCGAGTCGGTCCATCCGATTACGCCTCATTCAAATCCTGGGCGCGACGCTTGCCGTCTTCGCGATGCTCGCGAACGTCGGCGCGGCGACCGCGCGCGCCAAACCCACCCCCGCGCAGCTGCGCCAGCGCCTGGCCGCGCAGCAGAAGCAGCTGGACACGCTGATCGTCCAGTACGGCAAGCGCAGGGACACCTTCAACAAGGCGCGCCGCGCCGAGCAGCGCGCGCGGGACAGGGCGCAGCACGCGCAGCAGCAGTTCGAGCAGGCCCGCCGGGGCATCCAGGAGCTGGCCGAGCTGCGCTACCAGGCGCCCGAGCCCAGCGTGTCGATGCTCGGCCAGAGCGACCCGACCGCGATCCTCGGCCAGGCGGCGCTGCTGCAGCAGCTGTCCGACCAGCGGACGGCCCGCCTGTCCGGGTTCGCCACGATCAGGGACGAACTCGCGCGCGCCAAGGACGACGCGGCCGAGCGGACCAAGGACTCCAGCGCGGCGCTCGCGGAGGTCGGCCGGGACAAGGAGAAGGCCGAGAAGCTCATCGCGTCGATCAAGGACCAGCTGGACGCGGTCGTGGCCCCGACCTCACGCCGATCCGACGGCACCTGGGTGCCCGAGCTGCCGACCGGCACCGACAACATCACCGAGCGCATGCGCATCGTCCGCGGCCAGGTCGAGCAGGACTTCCCCGGGCTGTCCCACGGCATCGGCTGCTACCGCAGCACGCAGGACGGCGGCGAGCATCCGCTCGGCCGGGCCTGCGACTTCATGCTGAGCTCGGGCGGCGCCATGCCCTCGGCCGACCAGGTGGAGCTGGGCAACCAGATCGCCGAATGGGCCATCAAGAACGCCCCGCGTATGGCCATCAAGTACGTGATCTACCGGCAGCGCATCTGGCAGACGGCCACCGGTAGCTGGAAGGCCATGTCCGACCGCGGCGGGGTCACGGCCAACCACTTCGACCACGTGCACATCTCGGTCTACTAGCCGGTCGCGCCCTGCTCGCCGGGCATCAGATAGCGCCAGGACACATTGAGCGACGCCCCTGACGGGGCGCGGAAGGTCGGCCAGGAGAAGGGCTGCTCGGGGTCGCGCGGCACCATGCGGGCGACGGTCTCGGCCGCGGCGTCGGACAGGTCCGAGACCCGGACGGGCGCCGACGTCGCCGGCGGCTCGGGCACGCCCTCGGGCCAGGGGTGGATCGTGCCCTCCGCGCCCGGCACGTCTTCGGCGACCAGCCGTACGCGCGGCGAGGTGTAGGCCTGGCCCTCCGCCGTGACGCGGTCGGCCAACCGGCCCATGCGGTCGCGCGCGTCGAGGATCTCGGCCGAGTAGCCGCCCATGGTCTGGTCGAGCGCCCCGATCGACACCTCGTGGATGGGCCCGTCACCGGCGCGGACGCCGAGCACGGTCGTGGGGGCGTCCGCGACGGCCGGGGTGCCCGGACTGGGCGTGACCGTGGCCGGCTGTCCGGCCAGATCCTTGCCCAGGGCCGCCATCAGGTCGGCGAACTCGGCCGGCGATAGCTGCAAGGTGTGCGCCGCGTCGGCGATCACCTGGCCGTCGCCGTACACGACGACTCTCGGAGGCCTGATCGCCTGCACGCCGGGCGGGGTGAAGCCGCCATCCAGCCGCCAGACGGCGACCGGGCGCCCGTCGGACGTCATCGCCGACCCCATCGGCGTCGCGGACGCCGTGCCGGTGGACGAGCCCACGTATGTGTCACTTGTGCCGCAGGACGCGCTCACCAGCGCCGCAGCGAGAACAAAAGCCAGCGATCTCCGCCTCATGCCCCTATGACGCAGCCAACCCGAGCCCGGTTCATCTTCCATGCAAGACCGGATTGTCGATTTTCGAGGCGAGCAGGCGGGCCAGGTCGGCGGCCGCCCGGTCGCCCAGCCTGCCACGATGCCGGTGCGCCCGCATGATCAGCTCGCGCATGCCGCCGCGCTCGGCGATCCGGGTCAGGTCCTCCACCCAGGCGCCCGCGCTGGGCAGCCGGTGGGTGACGCCGATCTCGCAGAGGGCGTCCAGCGTGTGCGCCTCCACCCACACGTACGCGTCGGGCAGCCGGTTGCCCCGCCGCAGGGCGTCGAGCAGCCATTCGACGGCGCCCACGACGTCGCCGCGCGCCGCCGCGACCACGCCGAGCCCGCGCGCCGCGATCGCCTCCCAGCAGGGGTCGGCGAGCTGGCAGCCGAGCGCGAACGCGTACTCGTAGCGCTCGGCCGCGGCGTCGATCGAACCCCGCGCCAGATCCACGTCGGCGCGGAACGCCTCGGGCCAGGGCAGGAACGACGTCCAGCCGTCCGCGCGCGCCAGCTCTATTGAGCGCTCGAGCGCCTCGGCGGCGGGCGCCGTCTCGCCGCGCAGCAGATGGGCCCGGCCGAGCATGGCCAGTGTGTAGGCCGCCTGCCGGGTGTCGCCGCTGTCTTCGCTGGTCTTCCAGGCCGCGTCCAGCGCCTCGACGGCCCGGCCGTAGTAGGCGGTGTCGGTGAGCACGCACCCGACCAGGCAGCCGAGCCGGCCGCGCTCCCGGTCGTCGGCGGCCGACTCCCCGGCACGCTCCGCCCAGGCCAGCGCGCGCTCGTAGCGTCCGCGGAGGAACTCGACGTAGCCCAGCTCCCGGGCCGCGCCGGCGATCACCTCGGATTGCCCCGTCTCGCGGGCCAGCGCCAGCGCCTCGTGGAGCGCGGTGGCGCCCTCGTCGTCGCGCCCACGGGCCGCATGCACCAGCGCCTCGCCGAGCGCGGCCAGGGCCTGCGCCTCCAGGGCCGGATCGGCCGCGGCCCGCGCCTCGACGCGGGCCCGCCGCAGGCAGTCGAGCCCGGCCTCGAGCACGCCCGCGGCGATGGCGGCCTGGCCGGCCTCCAGCTGGGCCCGCGCGGCCGCCCGCCGGGCGACCGGTCCCGCCGTCGGCGTCGCGGTGACCGTGCGCGCCGCGGCGGCCAGCGCCGCACTCGGCGAGGCGCCGAGCTCCCGCTCGAACAGCTCGGTGCAGCGCGCCACCTGACGTGCCGCCTCGATGCCGTCTCCGGCCGCGGCCAGGCTGCGCACCAAGAGCGTCTGGGACGCCTCCTCCAGTGGGTTGAGCGCGACGAGCCGCCCGGCCAGCTGTACGGCCTGGCGCGCGTCGCCGGTCGCCAGCCGGGCCAGCGCCGACTCGCGCAGCACGCCCTCGGACGCGGCGGCGAGGTGGCGGCGCTCCATCATCAGCCACATGTCGAAGGCCGGGCTGCCGCGGACGGTGACCCCGGCCAGGAGCTCCTGGCCGAGGCCGGGCATGCGCAGCGCCTCCGACCACGCGCCACGCCGGATCACGTCCACGTCGACGACGGTCGTGACGGGCAGCGAGAGCCGTACGGGATCACCGGCGAGCGTGGCGCCGTCACCGCCGGCCGACCGCAGCACGCGGCGCAGCTCGGTGAGATTCCAGCGCAGCGCCGCGAGGGGATCGTCGGCCTCGGCGAACAACAGCGCCACCAGTTGCTCGCGGCTCGGCGGCACGTCGGCCATCACCAGATAGGCCAGCAGCGCCCACACCTTGTGCCCGCGGGGCGGCGCGACCGGACCGCCGTCTCCGGCCACCTGGGGACCGCCCAGCAGGTGAATCGACAGCGGCATGCCCGCAACTCCCGCCCGCCGCCGGCACCTATTCCGCGGTCACCGGACTGATCACGCTCGCCACCTCGGAGACCCGGTCGGCGGGGAAGCCGCCGAGCCGCGCGTGCTCGCGCACCAGCGCCTCGTCGGCGGCGTGATACACGCAGTACATCTTGTCGGCGGTGACGTAGCTTTCGATCCACTGTACGTCCGGGCCCAGGTCCCGAAGGACCCCGGCGGAGCGCTGCGCGATCGCCTTCATCTCGTCGGCCGGGGTCGCCCCGAGCCCCTCGATGTCGCGCTCGATAACGAATTTCGGCATGTGGCCCTCCACGGTTTTCACCTGAATGCACCGGCGGAACTCCCGCCGGTGCAGCCAGATTCGCCCCCACCCGTTAGACCGCCCGTTTGACGGGCCGTGGAGGGCCGGGACCGCTAGCGGCGCCAGTACATCCAGGGCTGGGTGAGGTCGTAGTAGGACGGCTCGGCCATGTGCAGACCCCGCTCCTCCTCGATGATGGCGCGGAGGTTGGCCGGCGGCTGGGTGTCCTGGGCGGCCATCGCCTCCTGCTCGGAGGTGAAGTAGACGGCCATGGTGTAGCCGCCGTCGCCGTGCATGGCCATGGTGCCGCCGATGACGTCGGGGCGCGCGTCGTTCATGCCCCCCGCCTCCATCATCCGGCCGAGCTCGCGCATGCGCTTGGCGTCGCGGACGCGGCCCTCGATCACCTGTACGTAGCCGGCGTCGTCCGAGCCGCCCTGGCCGAACTGGTCGACCTCCGCACAGTCGTGGAAGGTGACGTCGCCGTTGAAGTTCTTGGACGTCGCCATCCACCACTGGTGCTGCTCGGGGCGCTCGTTGTTGGCCCGGGCCGACTTCTGCGAGTCGAAGCGGATGAGCGCCATGAACATGCCGTCGGGCGTGACGCCCGCCGTGGTACCGAGCCAGCCCTTCGCGGCCGGCGCGAGGTCGGTGGCCCACTGGTCGAAGCAGTTCCGCAGCTCGTGCGCTTTTGCCGTACGACCCTTGATGACCTGAATGAACATTCTCTCTCCCCTGAAACAGCCCTGGCCCCTCCACGTCACCTAGTACCCGCTCAAGCGATCAATCGCGTCGCCTTGGAAGAGACTTGGAGAAAGATCCAAGAGTCCCCTCGGAACGTCCAAGAAGTGCACAAGCGTCGTTTCGCACCATGTCTATACGAAGACCTGCGAAGGGGGAGATTCACCATGCGAGAGCTTGGTATAGGCCTGCGGCGCGTGCTGCGAGGACGGGTGCTCGTCCAGGGGGACGAGGAATTCGAGGCGATCAGCCGGCCGTGGGACGCGGCCGTCGACCAGCGGGTGGTGGCGGTCGTGGAGGCCGCCGACGCCGCGGACGTGTCGGCGCTGGTCCGCTATGCGAGACAGGCCGGCTTGGCCGTGGCCACGCAGCCCAACGGGCACGCGCCCTCGGCCGGCTTCGAAGGAACCATCCTGTTACGGACCAGGCTGATGAACAGCGTCGAGGTACGGCCCGGCGAGCGGATCGCCCGGGTCGGCCCCGCCGCGACCTGGGGCGACGTGCTGGCCGAGGCCGGCAAGCACGAGCTCGTCGCGCTCGCCGGCAGCACCGCCGTGGTCAGCGCGACGGCGTTCACCCTGGGCGGTGGCGTGAGCTGGTTCGGCCGTAAGTACGGCTTCGCCGCCAACAGCGTCCGGTCGTTCGACGTGGTCGACGCCGACGGCGCGCAGCTGACGGTGACCCGCGAGTCGGACCCGGAGCTGTTCTGGGCGCTGCGCGGCGGAGGCGGCGACTTCGCGATCGTCACCGCCATGGAGTTCGACCTGCACCCTGGCAACGGCCTCTACGGCGGCCGGATCCTGTGGCCGGCGACCCGTGCCGCCGCGGTCATGGCCGCGTTCCGCGAGGTCACCGCGCAGGCGCCGGACGGCCTCAGCGTCTGGTTCACGCTGCTGCAGTTCCCGCCGTTCCCTGAGCTGCCCGAGCCGCTGCGCGGGCTGTCGGCGGTCGCCATCGACGTCGCGAGCCTGGACGGCGAAGGGCACGACCTGCTGCGCGCGTTCGAGGCGATCCCCGGGGTGATCTTCGACACGCGCGGGCCGCTCGCCGCGGCCGACCTCGGCGCCATCGCCGCCGAGCCGACCGACCCGACGGACGCCTTCGTCCACAGCGAGCTGCTGACCGACCTCGACGACGCCGCCGCGGCCGCGCTGCTGATGTCGGCCGGGCCGGGCACGGTCGCGCCTCTGGTCTCGGTCCAGGTCCGTCACCTGGGCGGTGCGCTCAGCGTGGTGCGCGAGGACGCCGGCGCGGCCGGGCACATCGCCGAGCCGTACATGCTGTCGATGGTCGGCGTGCTGTTCACTCCAGAGATGGAGGGCCCGGTCCGGGCGCGGCAGGAGGTGATCGCGAGCGCGCTGGCGTTCCGCACCAGCGGCCGCAAGCCGTTCACGTTCCTGTCCCACGACGAGACCGCGGCGCACGCGTTCCCCGCGTCCACGCTGGCGCGGCTGCGGGACATCAAGCGCCGCCGCGACCCGGCCGGCGTGTTCCGCAGCAACCACCCGGTCCTCGGCTAGGCCCGCCCGGCCGCCGCGAATTCGGCCTGGAGGATCGGCGCCTCACGCCACAGGGTGATCGACAGCCAGGCCACGGCGGCGGCCGTGACGACGAGCCCGGTCAGGTAGACGGGGAGCGGGACGAGGGTGCGCAGGGCCACGGGGAGCAGGCCCAGGGCGTACAGGATGACGGGCGGCAGCGGGAGCACCCGGGCGCGCCACGACGCGCCTGCGAAGGCGAGCACGCCCACCGCCAGCAGCAGGGAGCTGGCCAGGAACGCCTTCCCGGTGCCGCCGCCGGTGAGCGCGGTGATCTGCGCGCCCGGCAGGTAGGGGAAGACGAAGTGCAGGGTGTACTCGACGGCGAAGGCCGCCGCCAGACCGGCGAAGTTCAGGGCGTATCCGGCGGCGCCGAGTGGGCCCGACTCGGTCCGCTGGCGTAGGTAGAGGCCGGTGAACGTGAACAGGCCGAATAAGATCGACCATGGCGCGATGGCGTGGGTCAGGGCGTTCTCCGGAATCAGGCCGCCGCGCCGAGCGGCGTTGACCAGCAGGATGGCCGCGCACGCGATTCCAGCGGCGGCGGCGAGACGGTAGAGGGGTGTCGATCTCATTGGGAATCCCTTCTGACTGGCTACAACAGCCGTTATAGCGGTCGTTATAGGGAATTTTGTGATCATGGAGAGGGACGTAAGGGAATCGTCAGAAGTGGGCCGCTACATCCAGGCGGCCCTGGTGCTGCTGCGCGATCAGGGGGCGGCCCAGCTGACGGTACGGCGGGTCGCGGAGGCGGCCGGCACCTCGACCATGGGCATCTACACGACGTTCGGCGGGCGCGCGGGCCTGCTCGAGGCCGTCTACCGGCACGGGTTCGAGCTGCTGCGCGACGTCCTGGTCACGGCCAAGGAAACCGCGGAAGGCGAGGACACAGAGGCGCGGATCCGCGGGCTCGCGGTCGCCTATCTGCGGTTCGCGCGGCAGAACCCCTCCCTGTACGCCCTGATGTTCGAGCGTCCGCTGCCCGGGTTCGACCCGCCGCCCGGGCTGCGCGCCGAGGTGATGGCCATCACGTTCGCGCTGGTCATCGAGGAGATCGCGGCGTTGAAGAGCGGCGACCCGCTGCGCCACGCCTATCTGCTGTGGACCACGATCCACGGACTGGTCAGCATCGAGCTCACGCACAACCTGCGCAGCCCGCTGCCCGACTGGTTCATCAACTCTCCCGAGGCGGGGGAGAAGATCGTCCTGGACGGAGTCACGGCTCTTCTCGCGGGGCTGCGCGCGCTCGGCGCGTGAGCTCTTGGCAGCCGGCACCCCAATAGTGGATGATCACCCGCAAGGTGGTCCAAACCGAATACATCCTCCGCAGTGCGCGCTGTCGGGGCTGTGCGTCAGAGTGCACATAAACTGCACCGAACTGCACAAAACACTGGCAGTGCATCGACATGGGCGGATGGGATGCGCGTCTTCTGGACGAGGGACGATCAGACGTGGCGTCTTGAATTCCTGCTCGACGCCGACGACGCGATGGCCGGCTCCTGCGCCGACGGCCAGCACGTCGAACTGCGTACGAACTCCTGTCACGTACGCCTTCCCGCGGCCGGGCCGGAGCCGCACGGCGACCTGCTCGCGACCGCGGCCTGGACCATCGTCGCGCCCTGGACGCGGAGCCGGATCACCTTCGACCGGCCGATCTCCGCGGCCCTGGCCGAGGCCTTCCACGCGGGCTGGGGCGTCGAGGCGGGCCCGGTCGGCGCGGACCCGCGATCGGGCGCCCGCCTGGCGATCTCCTACAGCGGCGGCGCCGACTCGGTGGCCGTGGCGGCCATGTTCCCGGACGCGCCGATGGTCCACTTCCAGCGGGTGAGCCATCCACGCGTCCCGAACCGGTGGACCCACTATCGGTCGGACGTGCTCGCCGAGTTGTCCGCCAAGACCGGGCGCGAGCTCACGACCGTCCGGTCGGACCTCGAGTTCACGCTGGTCTATCCGCGGCCCGGCTATCCCGAGCACCACGCCGTGGCCGTGGGCGCCCTGCTTCAGGCCGACGCGCTCGACCTCGGCGGTGTCGCGCTCGGCCTGACGATCGGCTCGCGCTGGCTCGAGGTCGGGCGCTACGTGGCCGGCTTCTACCAGGACAATCCGATGTGGTCGCGGTCGGGCCCGTGGGCGGGGCTGTTCGCGGCGGCCGGGCTGCCGTTCCTGCTGCCCGTGGGCGGCGTCAGCGAGGCCGTCACGCTGCGCATGGCCCTGGAGTCGGAGCTCGGCGACCTGGTCCGCTGGTGCCTGCGCGGAGACGACGATGGGCCGTGCGGCGAGTGCCCGAAGTGCCTGCGCAAGGAGCTGCTGCAGGCCGCGATCGAGCGCCGGCCGCTGCGCGCCGAGGTCACCGCCGACCACCCGCGTGCGCGGATCTGGCAGCAGCCGCCGCCGTATCCGGTCCAGGAGATGATCGAGTACGGCTGCGCCCGCGTGCCGGGGATCGAGGAGACGCTGTTCGCCCGCGCCGCCGAGTTCCTGCGACCGACGATCGAGTCGACCACGTGGCTCGACCACTGCTATCCACCGGCGATCCAGGAGATCCCGGAGCCGTGGCGCAAGCAGGTCGACGCGTACATGACGGACCACGTCGGACTGATGACCCCGGACGAACGGCACCGCGTCGAGACCTGGGGCCTGGCGACGGCCTGATCAGCGCAGCGTGTAGGCGAGGATGGCAAGCGGGACAGGCCACCACAGGTGGGCCACGTCCCATGGGTCGACCACACATAGCACGGCCAGTGCCACCCCACCCGCGAGTCCCCCCACCCGCCCCGGCAGCGCGCGTACCACGAGCGCGGCTCCCGCCGGCCCGGTCAGGGCACACAGCGCCATGCCCGCCAGCGGCACCGGCACGACCCCGGCGACCCGCCAGGACAGCACGAGCGCCACCACGGCGCCCGCGCCCGCCACCGCGAGCAGGGCCAGCGCCGCCCTGAGCCACTGACGGACCCAGCGGGGCGCGGGCGCCGCCTCGGTCTCCTCGTCGAGCGGGTCGACCAGCGCGAAGCCGGCCGCCGTCCCGAGCAGTACGGCCGTGGCCCGGAGCAGGAGGAGGGCGAGCCCGGAGCCGACCCGCTCGCCGGGAGCGGCGAGGGCGGCGAGCGCGATCGCCGCCGCCCCCGCGACGAGCAGCGGAACCCAGTCGACGGCCCGGCCGATCGGGCGGACCAGTGCGATCACCCGCACAGCGCGCTCGCGGGCGTTCGCGGATCGAGCAGCGTGTCCCACTGGACCCAGATCCTCGCCCGCGCCCCCGGGTCGCGCAGGAGGCGCTTGGCGCAGGCGACGTCGTTCGCGTCGTAGCCGCGCCCGCCGAGCTGACCGGGGATGTCCATCCACGAGTCGCCGCCGAGGTCGATCGTGACGACCCCTGGGGCGCCGGTCACCGGGCGGCCGAAGTCGGGCGCCGGCCCGAGCGGTACGGCCGAGCCCACCAGCCAGAGCGCCACCACCGTACGGGCCTGGCCCGCGGTGTCCCGGCCCGCCACGTGGGCGGCGACGGCCGCGACGGTCCCCGCCAGAGCCGTCTGATGCGCGGCCGGATCCTTCGACCAGACCATCCACGTGGTCGGCTGGTCGTCGTAGCTGGTCCATCGGCCGTCGAACTGCCGTATGGGAGGCAGCCCGGCGCGGGCTCGCGGTGGCATGGCCTGGATCACCGGGCGGACGGCCTGCGCCCAGACGGGGATCCACGCGACGTACCGCGGCAGCGCGCAGAACGTCACGCCCTCCGCCTCCGTCCGGCGGCAGATCTGCTCCTGCGTCGCGCGCAGTTCGGGGGTGCCGGAGACCGCGGCCAGCGCGGCCGGAGCGGCGACCGCGATCGCCACGGCGAGAGCGAGCACCCGGGTCGGGCGCGGTCCGTGCCGCAGCAGCGCGACGGCGCCGCACGCCGCCGCCAGAGCGGCGAGATAGAGCAGGTGGGCGGCCGAGGGCCGATCCGTCCAGGCGGGGTCGTGTCTCGCGATCACCAGTACGGCCCAGGGCCGCCGGCCGGCCACGAGCACGTCGAAGCCGAGCACGAGAACGGCGACCGGCGCGGCGATCAACGTGGGCGTCCACCGGGCGAGCGCGGCGCCGGCAGCCGCCGCCAGTGCCGCGAGGGCGAGGCCGCCGAGGGCCTCCCACGGGTCGAACCGCCCGGCCACGGGCCCACGGAACACCGTGGCCACGAGTTCGGCGGCCAGCGTGACGGCCGCGACGAGCGCCGCCGTCAGCACTCCGGGCACGAGCGCGGCGCGGGTCCGCACCACGGCGTCGCCGGGCAGCGCGGCCAGCGTCTCGGGCATGCGGTGCCGCCGGTCCCGGCCGACGACGAGGTTGACCACGATGAGCGCGGCCCCGGCGACGATCGCGGCCGAGGTCGTGGCGGCCACCGTCTCGACCGTCAGGTCGGGCAGCCGGGCACGGCCGTCGCGGATGCGCAGGACGATCGCGGCCACGGCGGCGGCCCACAGGATCGGGTTGCGCAGCAGGCGGCGGCCTTCGAAGCGGGCGAGCGCGCCGGTCATGCGACGGCCGCCCGGTCTCCGAGGAGCAGCAGGTAGCCGTCCTCGATCGTGGGTTCCGCGGCCTCGCCGCCGTCCGGGCGCGGGCCGAGCGAGCGGTGCCGGCCGTCGGCCGTACGCCAGGAAAGGACCGAAGACGGCGGCACGGCCGACAGCCACACCTGGCCGTCGGCGAACGCGGCCAGGTCGGCGGGCGTGCCCTGGAAGGCCACGCCTCCCGCGCGCATGACCACGACGCGCTCGCACAGCGCCGCCACGTCCTCGGTCTGGTGGGTCGAGAGCAGGACGGTGCGTTCGGCGCCCAGCCGGGACAGCAGCGCGCGGAACCGCATCCGCTGCTCCGGGTCGAGGCCCACCGTCGGCTCGTCGAGCACGACCAGGTCGGGGGCGCCGAGCAGGGCCTGAGCGAGGGCCAGCCGCTGCCGCATGCCGCCCGACAGCTTGCGCACCTTCGTCCGGGAACGGTCGCCGAGGTCGACCTCGGCCAGCACCCGCCGGACCTCGCGGCGCCGCGCCACCTGATCGGTCATCTCCTTGAGGATCGCGATGTACTCCACCATCTCGAACGCCGTGAAGTGCGGATACGCACCGGGGTTCTGGGCCAGGTAGCCGAGGCGGCGGCGATACGCCGTCCGCTGCGCCGGGTCGGCCGGGTCGAGGCCGAAGGCGCGGATCCGCCCGGAGTCGGGGGCCAGCGTCGTGGCCAGGCACCGCAGCAGCGTGGTCTTCCCGGCCCCGTTGGGCCCGAGGACGCCGGTGATCCCGGGCGCGAGGTCGAGGTCGACCGCATCGAGCACGGTCGCGCGGGCATAACGCTTGGTCAGGGCGCGCACTGTGATCGTCATCGATACCCCTCGGAACGGCGGTGACGGAAGACGGCGAGTAGGGCGAGCGCGGGCGCGGCCAGGCCGTACAGGATCTGGGCGAGCGGCCCGAAGACCAGGCTCTGGCCGTTGAGGAGCAGCAGTGCCGACACCCACGCGCCGCCGAGCAGGGCCGCGGCGGCCACCGACGGCAGCCACGTGGAGAGTGCGAGCGTGCCCGCGGTAAGGGCGAGGGACGGCAGCAGCCAGGCCGCGGTCAGGCCGAGCGAGGCGGGGAAGAGCGCGGTCGCGACGCCGGTGAGGGCGACCGCCGTGGCCAGCGCCGCGCCCGCGCGGAGCAGCAGCAGCGGTACGCCCGCGAGCGGCGTGGCCGCCAGCGACTCGTGCACCGGATCGGCCCACCGGCCGTAGGCGAGCGCCACGCCCGCGACCGGCAGCAGCGGCGCCGCCACCAGGAACGGCAGGACCGCGCCGGCCTGCGCGCTCTCCCCGATCCCCTCGGTCAGCCGCGCCGCCGCCACCGCGAACGCCAGCACCACGGTGACCGCCGCCATCCACGCGCGGCTCAGCGTCGGCGTGGCCACCAGCAGCCGGGCCACGTGCCCGGGCACGCCGACCATGGTCAGGACGCGCTCGGCCACCCCGCGCCGCGGCCGGTCGATCAGGTCCTCGATCCCCGCCCAACTCTGCTCGATCCAGCCCATCTCGTACGGCACGGCCTCCCGGCAGGGCCGGCATTTCATGAGATGGGCCTCGATGGACAAGGTGAGCGCGACGGCGGTCTCCCCCCGCGCGTACTGGGCCGCCAGGCCGGCCGGAAGATGCCAGGTCATCTGCGGATGCCAGGTCATATGAGGTCCCTTCGCAGCTGGGCCTTGGCCCGCATGACGCGGGTCTTGACGGTCCCTTCCGGGATGCCGAGGAGCCGGGCGGCCTCCCGCACGGTCAGGCCGTCGAGCACCGTGGCCTGAATCGCGGCCCGCAACTCCGGCGACAGCCGGGCCAGCGCCGCCCCGAGGTCGCCATGCTGCACGCCGAGCAGAACCATGTCCTCAGCCGACAAGACAGTCGGCCCAGAGACCCCGCCCCGACCACCCCCGTCTGGCATGGCCCCCGAAGGCGCGCCACCGGAGCCGATCCAGCGTCCGCTTCTGCGCCGCGTAGCCGACACGAGCCGCCGGATCGCGATCGTCCAGATCCAGGCCGCCGGATCGGTCGTGCCCTGGCGATAGCGCTTGGCGCCCCGCCAGATGGCGACGAACGTGTCCTGGATCGCGTCATCCACCAGATCCGGGTCGGCGCAGCGACGCGAAAGCCGCAGCCGCAACCAGGGCGCGTGCCGGACATGCAACTCCCGGAGCGCCTCCACCCGCCCCTCCCCCACAGCCCGCAACAACTCCGCATCCCCCGCCCCCGCCAAATCCGCCGGCCCCGCCGCGGCGCTCGCGGTCCTCGGGGCGCTCGGGGCGCCGGCTGGGTCGGCGCGCCCTTCCAGGACCCGCCGGAGGAATCTCCGCACACCCTGCCTATCGCGTCTCCCGCCACGGACGGTTCACCCGCCATCGCGCGATTCCACGCGGGACGGCGGTCCGGTCGGCATGCGGGGGTTTCGTGCCGGCGCGATTCCGAGCGGGACGGCGGTCCGGCCGGGGTGCGGGGGTTTCGTGCGGACGGGGAGCTGGTTTGCCCGCCGTTTGGCGGGTATATCCAGCCAGGCGGCGGGTCGCCGGGGCGGTGTGGGCCGCCGACGATGGTGGCACTCGATCGCGCCCGCGATGACGCGGGAAGTCGCACCACCCTGGAGCCGATGATGACGACCACTGCTCCCGACCCAACTGCCCCCGACCCAGCAGCGGCCCTGGCGGCCACGGCGGCCACGCTGGTCGGGCCGCCGCCGCCGTTCGACCCGGAGCTGGCCGCGGCACTGCGCATCATCAACGAGGTGATCCCGCCCGGCGGCTTCAGCCTCGACGCCATCGACGCGGTCCGGCAGGGAGCGGCCCTGGAGAACCCGTCGGACGAGGCGCTGGCCCGTGGCGGGGCCTTCGTCATCGAAGAGCGGGCCGTGCCGGGCCCGGCCGGCGCACCGGACATCTCGCTGCTGATCTGCCGCCCGGCCGGCACCACCACCCCCACCGCGGCGCTGTACCACATCCACGGCGGCGGCATGATCCTCGGGACCAACCGCACCGGCCTGAACGAGTTCCTGCTCGACATGGCCCAGGAGCTCACCCTGACCCTGGTCTCCGTCGAATACCGGCTGGCGCCGGAGACGCCCCACCCCGGCCCGGTCGAGGACTGCTACGCGGGCCTCATGTGGACCGCCGAGCACGCCGACGAGCTGGGCATCGACCCCGAGCGGATCGTCGTGGCCGGCGGGAGCGCCGGTGGCGGATTGGCCGCCGCGGTCGCCTTGATGGCCCGCGACCGCGGCGGCCCCGCCCTTTACGGGCAGATGCTGATCTGCCCCATGATCGACGATCGCAACGACACACCGTCCAGCATTCAGATGGCCGGGCTCGGCGTGTGGGATCGGGCGGCCAACGAGTCCGGGTGGACGGCCCTGCTCGGCGACGCGCGCGGCACCGACGGCGTCTCGCCGTACGCTGCGCCCGCGCGGGCCGTCGACCTGTCCGGCCTGCCGCCCGCGTTCATCGACGTCGGCTCGGCCGAGACCTTCCGCGACGAGGACGTGGCCTACGCCACCCGCATCTGGCAGGCCGGGGGACGCGCCGAACTGCATGTGTGGCCCGGTGGTTTCCACGGCTTCGACGGGCTCGCGCCGCACACCGTCATCTCACAGGACGCCAAGGTCGCCCGCCTGGCCTGGCTGCGCCGGCTGCTGTCCCAATCCGGATGAAAGATCTGACGATCCGCCTGGACGCCCTCGACCCACAGGCCGGGGCGGCGCTCCGCGTCATCACCTACTTCGATGACCTGCTCGCGCACAACGCCGGGATCCAGGCGATCGTCAGAGCCGCCGCCGTGCTGTCCGCCGGCCCGGCCGCGCTCGTGGACGAGGCACGGCAGGTGCGCCTCCGCGTCGACGAGGCCGGGCGGCTGGGTGAGCCGGCCGCCGCCCCCGATCCCGCCTGGCCGAGCGTGCCCGTCGGATCGGGCGGCGGCCTGCTGTGGCTTGAGCAATCCGGCCCGCCGCGGCCCGTGGACGCCATGGTCCTCGAGCGGGCCGCCGCGGCGGCCGCCGCCGTGCTCGATCGCACCCGCGGCCGCCGGGACAGCGTCCCGTACGACCAGGCCTCCACAGAGATCCTGCTCGACCCGGCAAGCCCTCGCGAGGCGCGCACGGCGGCCTTGCGGCGGTTACGTCTACCCGAGACGGCGCAGGTCAGGGCCGTCGCACGCGCCGACGGGAAGGCACTGGTCCAACTGGTGTCCGCGGCGCCCGACCCGTCGGCCCGGGCCGGAGTGGGCCCGGCCGGCGGCGTGGCTGACCTGCCGGCCTCCTGGGCCGCGGCTCGGCTCGCGCTCCGCCTCACCGCCGAGGGCACGCCGGACGACCCCGGTCCGCGGATCGTCCACGCCGACCAGTCCGGCGCGCTGATGGTCCTGGCGGCGGCCGTCGGCCCGGCCACGCCGCCGATCGCGGACGTCGTCGCGCTGGAGCACGCCGTACGGTCGGCACCCTGGATGGCGGCCACCCTCGACGCGGTCGCGACCTCGGCCAGCGTGCGATCGGCCGCCGCCGCGCTCCGGGTGCACCACTCCACGCTGCAGGAGCGCATCGCCCACGCCGGGCGGCTGCTCGGCTGGTCCGTCGACGATCCGGCGGGACGGCTCCGGCTCCATCTCGCCCTCGTCCTCCGCCGCCTCCACCGCGCGGCCTCCGCGATGTAGGTTGCTGCGCATGTCTCTTCCTCCGTTAGTCCAGGAGACCGTCGCCGCCTACCTGCGGGAGGCCGACGAGCGGGCGCCTGGCCTGGTAGAAGGGCTCTATCTGGTCGGGTCGGTGGCGCTCGACGACTTCCGGCCGCCGGTCAGCGACATCGACTTCGTGGCCGTGACCTCGCGCCGGCTCGACCCGGGCGACCTCGCCGCCCTCCGCGACGTCCACGACCGTCTCCGGCGGGCGCGCCCCCGCCCCTACTTCGACGGCTCGTACGTGACCTGGGACGACCTGTCCATCCGCGCCGTCGACAGCGGCCCAGGTGCGGGCGTCCACGAGCACCGCCTCCAGCCGAACGACCGCAGCGCGGATCCCGTCACCTGGCACACCCTGGCCGGGCACGGCGTCGCCTGCCGCGGGCCCGACCCCACCGACCTGAAGATCCGTACGGATCCCTGGGACCTCGCCGCCTGGACCGACGCCAACCTCGACTCCTACTGGCGGCCCTTGATCACCGGGGCCGCCAAGCTCCCCACGCGCTGGGGTCTGGCCACGCTGGTGCCGTACGGGACCGTGTGGATCGTCACCGGCGTGGCTCGCCTGCACTACACGCTCGCCACAGGCGGCATCACGTCGAAGGCGGGCGCCGCCGTCTACGCGCGGCGCCGGTTCCCCGAGCGGTGGCGGCGGATCGCCACCGAGGCGCTGCGGCTGCGGCGCGGCGACGCCGGCAGATCCCTGTACGGCACGCCCCTGGCACGGCGCGCGGACGTGCTCGCCTTCGCCGACATGGTCATCACGGACGCCCACCGGGTCTACGCCACCCGCTGACGACCCTGACCTGGCACCAGCCTCGCGATCAGTCGGCCCCCTCGACGGCGCGGCGGAAGCGGTCGGCCAGCACCCGCAGCTCCGCGACGAGTTCGGGCGGCCCTTCGACGGTGAAGTCGGCGTCGAGCATGGCGAGATAACCGGCCAGCATCAACGGGCTGTCCGACCCCGGCTCGAAGACGCATCGATCCTCGCCCAGCGGCCGGACGTCGGAAGGCACCGGCAGCCGCGCGGCCACCTGCGCGGCCGGGGCATGCACGATCACCCGCGCCCGGTAGCGCCAGGTCGCGGTGCCAACGCCGCGGGCGACATGCCGCGCGACGTCGCCGTCCTCCGGCAGCGGGCGCGGCGTGAACCGCGGGCCGGTCGGCGTACGCGGCCGGATGCGATCGACCCGGAACGTCCGCCAGTCGTCACGCTCGAGGTCCCAGGCGACCAGATACCAGCGGCGGCCCGTGTGGACCAGGCGGTGCGGTTCGGTGACGCGCACCGACTCGCCGCCGTCGTGGCCGCGGTAGTCGAAGCGGAGCCGCTCCTGGTCGCGGCAGGCGGCGGCGATCGTGGTCAGCACCTCCGCGTCCACACTCGGCCCGTCCCACGGCGTGGACACCGTATATGCCTGCAGCGCGTCGACCCGGCGGCGCAGCCGAGACGGCAGCACCTGCCGCAGCTTGACCAGCGCCCGCGCGGCATTCTCCTCGATCGCCGCGACGCTGCCGCCCGCGGCCGTACGGAGGCTCACGGCGACCGCGACCGCCTCCTCGTCGTCGAGCAGCAGCGGGGGCAGGCTCGCGCCGACGCCGAGCCGATAGCCGCCGGTCGCGCCCGGCGTGGCGTGCACGGGATAGCCGAGGCCGCGCAGCCGCTCCACGTCGTTGCGCACGGTCCTGGTGGTCACCGAAAGGCGCTCCGCGAGCTCGGCGCCGGTCCAGTTGCGCCGCGCCTGCAGCAGGGAGAGCAGCTTCAGCAGCCGCGCCGAGGTCTCCAGCATTCTTCGAGAATGCCACCGATAGCGGAACGAAACCTTCCGCAATGGCTCCTAGCGTGCAAATGATCCAAAAGATGAAGGAGCCATCCGATGAGCATTCAGCCTTTCACGATCGCGATCCCGCAGGCCGAGGTCGACGACCTGCGCGACCGGCTCGCCCGCACCCGCTGGCCGGACGAGATGCCCGGCGCCGGCTGGAATCAGGGCATCCCCCTCGCCTACCTGCAGGAGCTCGCCACCGACTGGGCCGGCCGCTATGACTGGCGCGCGGCCGAGGCGGCGCTCAACGAGTTCCCGCAGTTCACCATCGAGATCCATGGGCAGCGGATCCATTTCCTGCACGTGCGCTCCGACAACCCCCACGCGCTCCCGCTGGTCATCACACACGGATACCCCAGCTCGTTCGCCGAGTTCACGACCCTGATCGGCCATCTGCGGCCGGACTTCCACGTGATCGCCCCGTCGCTGCCGGGCTTCGGCTTCTCCACGCCGGTCCGCGACCGGGGCTGGGCCATGGCCCGTACGGCCAGGGCCTGGGCCGAGCTGACCCGCCGCCTCGGCTATGACCGCTATGGCGTGCACGGCGGCGACATCGGCGCGGGCGTGTCCGGCGCGCTGGCCGGAATCGACGGCGAACACGTCGTCGGCGTGCACACGACGACCGACCCGAACACGGCGGCCGCCACGGCCACGTTCCTGCCCGGCATGGCCGATCGCCTCGATCCCGGCGATCCGGTGGACAAGCTGATCCTCGCCCGGATGGCGGACTTCCGCGCTGAAGGCAGCGGATATCTGGCCATCCAGAACACCCGGCCACAGACCGTGGGCTACCTGCTCAACGACTCCCCGGCCGGGCAACTCGGCTGGATCGCGGAGAGCTTCGGACGGTGGACGGATCTCCCCTACGACCGGGACCAGGTGCTCACTATCGCGAGCATCTACTGGTTCACCCGCTCGGGCGTCTCGGCGGCCCGGTTCCTCTACGAGCAGGCCCACTCGGAGGACTGGGGCGCGCCGCCGGCCGTGCCGCAGGCGTTCGCGGTGTTCGGCGCCGACCCGACCGTGCGACGGCTGCTCAACCCACCCGCGGACGCCCATTGGACGGAGTTCGAGCGCGGCGGCCACTTCCCGGCCATGGAGGCGCCCGAAGCGCTCGCCGCCGATCTGCGCGCCTTCTTCGGCGATCTCGCGTAGCGACGACGGACGTGGTTTCCTCTCCCAAAGGAGGAACCATGTCCGATAGGTCAGCCATCACGGGACGCGTCGGGAGCTGGATAGGCCTGGTGGGCCATCTGTGTACGTTGCCCTTCTTCGCCGCGAGCGGCCTGGTCGCCCCGCTCTGGGCGATCATCGTCCTGCTGGTGGTGTGGGCGGCGTTGCTCGCCGCTGCCATATGGGCGGTCCGGGCGCGTTCGCCGTGGGGTCTGCTGACCCCGATCGTGGCCATCGGCGTCTGGTTCGGCACCATCTCCGCAGGCGAGGCCCTACTCGACTGGACGGCTTAGCCCCGCGATACCGTCTCCCACAGGATGAAAGGAAGCGGCTGGTGACGGACAGGAACCGGTCGTGAGACCTGTGACGCGGGCACGCCGGGAACGCTTCGAGAAGCTGGCAGAGGTGGTGGCCGCACCGCTGCATCGGTATCTCGTGCGTCGCGCGGACGGTGACATCGTCGACGACGTTCTTTCGGAGACGATGCTGGTGCTGTGGCGACGTCTGGATGACGTGCCCGGTCTCCGCGACGGGGTCCCCGATCCTGACGATGTGCTGCCGTGGTGCTACGCGGTCGCACGCGGATGCCTTGCCAATGCCCGGCGCGCGGAAGGGCGCCGGCTGCGGCTGCTGGATCGGCTGACCAGGGAGCGGCGGGAGCCGCCGCGGGAGGCCGATCACGGTGAACTGCACGCGGCGCTCGATGCTCTGGGCGCACTGGACCGCGAGGTGGTGCGGTTGTGGGCCTGGGAGGGGCTGACGCCTCGCCAGATCGCCGAGGCGACCGGGCTGACCTCCAACGCGGTGAGCGTCCGGCTCCACCGGGCGAAACAGCGACTCGCGAAGCGATTGGGGCGAAAGACCAGCCGGGCGGCCGGACATGAACGGGCTGAAGGAAGGAGCGGTCAGTGAACGACGACGAACTGCTGGCCCGGCTGAGGGCCGCCGACCCGGCACGGACCTCGAGTGCTCCTGCGCCCGACATCAACCGCCTTGTGGAGGCCGCCATGAACACCGACGCCGCGTCCCGGCCGTCGACCACCGACGCGCCCGCTCCCGTGACCAAACTCGCCCCTACCCGGCGCCGCCTGCTCGGGCTGTCCGCGGCCGCCGGGCTCCTGCTCGCGGGAGGAATCGTCACGGGAATCCTGTCCTCGGGCGGCGGATCCTCCACCGCCCCAGTGGCGGCTCCGCCCCCGGTGAAACTCACCGCGACGGCCGGCACCGGCGCCAAATGCGCCGAGCCCACCCCCGAGCGGATGCGGGAGTATCCGGTCCTGTTCGCGGGCACGGTCACCTCGGTCGAGGGGCAGGTGGTCACCTTTCACATCGACCTCTGGCTGACCGGTTCCGGATCTGACACGGCGATGCTCGACACCGGTGTCCCGAACTCCGAGACCACGACCTTCCTGGCCGGCGAGCACTACATCGTCGCCGCCACCGAGGACGGCCAGATCCCCACGTGCGCCGTCAACGCCGCCGACGCCGCCACCATCGCTCGCTTCCGGCAGGCATACGGGAAGTAGCCGCTGTCGACTGGCTCGGCCAGGCTAGACGCCTCGATCCAGGGACGCCATCCAGGCGGCGATCTGGGTGCGGGAGTTGAATCCCAGTTTGTTCAGGATGCTGCGGATGTGGCTGTCGACCGTGTGCTCGGATATGAGCAGGCGCGCGCCGATCTGCCGGTTGCTCAGGCCCTCGGCCACCAGGCGGGCGACCTCGGCCTCTCGTTTGGCCAGCGGCGGGACCGCCATATCCCCATAGGCCATATCGACTGCCGGGCCGTCCGCCGAGGGCTCGGGCTCGCCTAGGGCCATGCCGATCGCCGCGTCCCGGTCGAGGCGCTGCCCGGCCGCGTACTCCGCCTCGAATCCGGCCTGGCCGAGCGCCGCGCGCGTGGTCGCCGCGGCCCGCGCCACCAGCGGGGCGAGGTAGGGCAGGATGCGGGCGCCGACGCTGGTCTGCGCCGTGTGCGCCGCGCCGAGCAGTCGCGCCGCGAGCCGGGCCGCGCCGGTGCCCGCGGCGTGGCAGCCGAGCGCGTCGAGCAGGCAGTACTGCGCCACCCGATCGTCGATCTCGCGGGCCACCCGCAACCCTTCGACGATCGGCGGGCGCGCCTCGTCCAGGTCACCGTCGGCCAGGGCGGCGCAGCCGAGGTTCACCAGCAGCATGGCGAGGCTGTACAGGTCGCCGGTTTCGCGGCTGCGCCGCACGCCTTCGGACGAGGCGGCCCTGACCGCGTCGAGGTCGCCGATGAACAGGCCGTTCAGCGCCTGCGCCTGCAGCAGCATGACCGCCGTGGGGAAGTCGTCGAGAGTGGCGGTGACGGCCTCGGCGGCGTCGAGATCGGCGCGGGCGCCCGCCGGATCACCGGCGAGGTGGCGCGCGATGGACGACATGGCCAGCGACTGCGACTCCATGCTCGCGTGTCCCAGCCGGCGTGACTGGGCCACGGCGTGGTCGAGGGCGGGCCGGGTGCCACCCGGATCGGCCTGCAGCACGGCCAGGAAGCCGCGCAGGAAGTACGCGAACGGATAGGGATCGGCCCGCCCGAGCAGTTCCTCCAGCCGGCGCACGCCCTCGCTGGTGGCCCGGGTCATCCAATACCAGCCCATGTGGGTGACGAGGTCGAGCGCGCGGCGGACGTCCCCGTGGTCGGCGTGGCGGCGCAGCACCGCGCGCACATTGTCGATCTCGAGGTCCATCCATTCGAGCCACTCGACGAGCCGATATCGGGCCTGGGCGGCGGACGTGCGGCAGCGCGCCCAGTAGTGATCGGCGCAGCGCCACTCGACCGCGTCCTCCTCGCCTGCCTGCCGCAGCCGCAGGCGGGCGTACTCGCGCATGGTCTCGTGCAGCCGATAGCAGGCGACGTCCTTGACGTCTTCCTTCAGCACCAGCGACTTGTCGACGAGCGAGGCCAGGTGGTCGAAGGCGCCGGGCGCGCACACGGCCTCCACGTCGTCGAGGGTGAACCGGCCGGCGAACACGCAGAGCCGCCGCAGCACCGCCTGCTCGCCGGGCGTCAGCAGGTCGTGGCTCCAGTCGATGGTCGTGCGCAGCGTCTGGTGGCGCGGCAGCGCGGCCCGGGCGCCGCCGGTGAGCAGGCCGAACCTGTCGGTCAGGCGGTCGAGGATCTGCCGGGCCGTCAGGACCCGGGTCCGTACGGCCGCGAGCTCGATCGCCAGCGGCAGCCCGTCGAGGCGGCGGCACAGGTCGGCCACGGCCGCCCGGTTCTCGTCCGTCAGCTGGAAGCCGCCCGACCCGGCCGCGGCCCGCTCGGCGAAGAGCATGACCGCCTCGTTCTGGCGCAGCCGCGCCAGCGGCTCGTCCGGGCCCTCCGGCGGCAGGTCGAGCGGCGGCACCGGGATCACGTGCTCGCCCGTGACCGACAGCGGCTCCCGGCTTGTGGCGAGCACCCGTACGCCAGGAGCGGCCCGGAGGACCTCGCCGACCAGTCGCGCGGCCGCGCCGAGCAGGTGCTCGCAGTTGTCGACGACCAGCAGCACGCGCTTGTCCCGCAGGTAGGAAAGCAGCAGCGCGTCCGGCCCGGCCGTGGCCTGGTCGCGCAGGTCGAGCGCGGTCATCGCGGCGTGTCCCACGAGCGCGGCGGCGCCGACGTCGGCCAGTTCGATCAGCCAGGCCCCGTCGGGGAAGCCGCGCGCGAGGCCGCTCGCGGCCCTGATCGCCAGACGCGTCTTGCCGACGCCGCCGGGGCCGACGAGGGTGACCAGGCGGGCGCCGGCGAGCCCGGTGAGCCGGGCCCGCACGTCGGCGAGCTCACGTCGCCGGCCGATGAAGCTGGTCGCTTCGGCCGGCAGGTTTCCTGGTCGGCGCGCGGGTCTGGCCATTCTGCGGAGGACACTACTCCTCGAATCACGAATTCCCGTGATGTGCGCGCTTCGTCGCGCTGCCTACGCTGCCAGCGAATCCCGGCCGAATCCAGGGGGGACGCATGAAGGCGATTCGCTACACCCGTTACGGCTCACCCGACGTTCTCGAACTGCAGGACGCCGACATTCCGGAGATCGGCGACAACGAGGTGCTGGTCCGCGTGCAGGCGGCCTCGGTGAATCCGTACGACATGCATTTCATGCGCGGCACGCCGTACGTAGTGCGCGTGGGCGGCGGGCTGCGGCGGCCGCGCGTCACCGCGCTGGGGCAGGACATGGCCGGGCAGGTCGAGGCCGTCGGCAAGGCCGTCACGGCCTTCAAACCGGGCGATGAGGTGTACGGCCAGAGCACCGGCTCGTTCGCCGAGTACGTCAGCGTGCCGCAGGACAAGATGATCAGGATCAAGCCCGCCAATCTGACGTTCGAGCAGGCCGCGGCGGTGGCCGTCGCGGGGACCACGGCCCTGCAGGCCGTGCTCGACAAGGCCCGCGTCAAGGACGGCGACCGAGTCCTGGTCAACGGCGCCTCCGGCGGGGTCGGCACGTTCGCCGTGCAGATCGCCAAGGCGCTCGGCGGCGTGGTGACCGGGGTCTGCAGCACGCGCAACGTGGAGATGGCCGGCTCGATCGGCGCCGACCATGTCATCGACTACACCAAGGACGACTTCACCCGCACCGGCGAGCGCTACGACGTGCTGATCGACGTGGCAGGCGGCCGGAAGGTCGCCGAGCTGCGGCGGATCCTCGCGCCGAAGGCGGTGGCGGTCGGGGTCGGCGGGCCCGACAACGGCAACTGGATCGGGCCGCTGTCCGGCATGGCCAAGCTGCCCCTGCGCTCGCCGTTCGTCAGCCAGCGGCTGATCGCCATGTTCACCGGCCAGCGGCCCAACGACCTCGCCATCCTGAGCGAGCTGATGGAATCCGGGAAGGTCACCCCGGTCATCGACCGCGCGTACTCCCTGGGCGACGTCCCCGAGGCCATGCGCTACCTCGAGACCGGGCACGCGCGAGCCAAGATCGTCATCACCATCTGAGTGCTGCCGGCTCCCACTGACAGATGAACCAGTGAACGGCGTTCGGGTGTAACACTTATCCCCACGTGGCACGATCGCGAAGTGATGGGTACGCCTTTCACAGTCACCGTCGACCGTCGCGACGCCGACCTCGCCGTGATCACCGTCGCCGGTGAGCTGGACGCGCTGTCCGCCCCGGCGCTTACCAGCACGATCGCGGCCGAGATCCACGACGGCCGCATCCGGCTGATACTCGACGCCGCCCGGATCCAGTTCTGCGACTCCCAGGGGTTGTGGGTGCTGATCCAGGCCATGCGGAAGACGGCCGCCGCGGGCGGGTCGTTCCGCCTGGCCGCCCCCGCGCCGGGGCTGCGCCGCCTGCTGACCGTGACGCACGTCGCCGACGCCTTCCCCATCGACACCGACGTCGTGGCCTCGCTGGACGCGGAAAGCCGGCCCCCCGAACAACCGTGATCAGCGCCGATTCCCTGTGACGACACCGGACGCTCAGGCATATCCATGCCCACTCGTGGCAGTATGACCACGCAGCGGAGGTGTCCACCATGAACCCTGTGAACCCCGAGCGGCTCAGCGTCGAGTTCCACTCGGCTCCATATGGGCTGGCCATGTCCGTGTCCGGTGATCTCGACGCCGGCACGGCGGGCGCGTTCCGACGCCAGGCCGACGGCCTCTCCATGGGCGACGGCCCGCTCTATGTGCTGCTCGACCTGACCGGCCTGTCCTTCTGCGACTCCTCCGGCCTCAGCGCCCTGATCGGGCTGTGGCGGCGGGTGATGGAGACGTCCGGCCTGCTGGCCCTGACCGGCGCGCACGGCGTGGCGGCCCGCATCCTCCACACGACCGCCATGCACCAGGTGTTCCGGCTCTACCCTTCTCAGGAGGAGGCGATCGCGGCTCTCACCAGCGCCCAGCCGCCCACTCCCGCCTAGCCGCCGCCGGGCGTCTCCCCGGCCGAGATCATCGTCATGACCAGCGCCGTACGCGACGGGATTCCCAGCTTGGCGTAGATGTTGCCGAGGTGGTATTCGATCGTCTTCACGCTCAGCATCATCTGGCGGGCGACCTGTTTGTTGCTCAGGCCGCCGAGCACGTGCCGCGCGACCGCGTGCTCCTGCGACGTCAGCGTCTCGTCCCAGCGCCCGGCGGGCCGCTGCCCGGCCGCGCCCACGCCTGGGCCGCAGGCGGTCAGCTCCCGCTCGCACCTTTCCACGTACGGCCGGGCGCCCAGCCGCGCCATGAGCCGCCGGGCGGCGGCGAGCCGGGTCGCGGCGGCCGACCGCTGGCCGACGCGGCGCAGGAACCCCCCGTACGCCAGCTGGATCTTGGCCAGTTCGAACGGCATCGGCACGTGGGCCAGGCATTCGAGGGCGTGCTCGAACGCGTCGACGGCGTCGGCCGTGCGGCCCCGCGCCGCGTACAGATTGCCGCGCCCCCGGGCCGCCGCGGCCAGCGCCGACCGGCGGTCCCGCGCCCCGGCGAGCTTCTCCAGGAAATCCAGCACGGCCTCGGCCTCCTCCAGGCGGCCGAGCGTCACGTACGCGTCGGCGAGCAGGTCGGCCCAGGGGACGACGCCGGGCTCGTGCACGCACGTGGCGGCGTCCCGCAGCTCCGCGAACGGCGACAGCGCGGCGACCACGCCGTCCGGGTCGCCGAGGGCGGTCGCGATCGAGGCCTCCGCCAGCGCGATGTAGGCGCCGCAGGCGACGCTCGGCGTGCGGCGCAGCGCGCGCTCCAGGTGGGTCCGGGCGTCCGGGATGTCGCCACGCGCCGCCAGCGGGAGCGCCAAAGTGGCGTGGACGTACGGCGACAGCCACGACTGCTCGGAGTCCTCCTCCACGGAGATCACGGTCGTGCCCAGCGCGAGGGCCTCATCCCAGCGCCCGAGCCGGAACTCCGCCTGGCACAGCAGCCCGGTCGCCAGCAGCCGGTTCGGCACCGACATTGCGCCACCGGCCGACAGCACCCCCGCGAGGTCGGCGCGGGCGGCCTCCAGGTCGTCCGACCACGTGTACATGGCACCACGCGCCACCAGCGAGTCGAGCTGGGCGGCCGAGGCCGTGGCCGCGTCCGGAAGGCGGCCCGCCAGCTCGAGCGCCAGCTCGACGTCGCCCGACAGGTAGAGGGTGACGAGGTAGTAGTAGTGCAGCAGTTCGGCGCCCGGCTGATGCTCATCCAGCTCGAGGGCGTGGCGCGACCAGCGCAGGGCCTCGTCCGCGCGGTCCTCCATCACGGCCAGCAGCGACAGGTGGCCGGCGATCCGCCCGGCGAGCGTGGGATCGCGGGTCGCGTCGCACCGCCGCCACGCGGCCTCCATGAGGATCAGCCCGCGGCGCACGTCCCCCCGCGCCGCCGACAGCGCGCCCTGGATGAAGGCGCAGGTGACCGGGTCGGTTTCGGCGCCGGCCGCGAACTCGGCGGCCCGCGCCGTCAGCCCCGCCTGCAGCAGCGCGTGCACGGCCTCCGCGCCCAGGCGCGCCCGTGCCCGGCCGGGGGCCGTCATGTCGTAGGCGTGGGTGAAGTGCGCGGCCGCGCTCTCCCAGCAGCCGAGCTCGGCCTGCCGCCGGGCGAAGCCGGCCACCTCGGCCGCGAGCGCGGCGTCCGGCCGGTCGGCCGCGGCGCGGATGCGGTGCTGGATGCGCGTGGGCTCGTCCGTGACCAGCGCGGCGGCCTCCAGATGCGCCCGGGTCCGCTCGTACGGCCGCAGCGCCTGGTAGACGGCGGCCCTCGTGAGCGGATGCGGGAAGGCCACCCGCAGGTCGCCCGTGACGAACCCGCACGTCAGCAGCCCGTGGGCGACGGCGCCGTCCAGCGCGGCGGCCCTGTCCCGCGTGCCGGCGAGCAGCACGGCGTGCCGCGCCGAGCAGGACTCGCCGAGCACGCTCGCGGCCCGGACCAGGTCACGGGCCTCGGCAGGGCAGGCGGCCAGGCGCGCCATGACCTCCTGGGCGTACGCGGCGGGCGCCGGGAGATCGGCGACGGGGTCGGCCAGCGTCGCCGCGGAGGTCTGGCGCAGCGTGGCCCGGAAGTAGAGCGGATTGCCGTCCGTATGCGCGCACAGGCGGGCCGCCGCGGTCGTGGTCAGCGGCCCGGCGCCGAGGCCGGCCGCGAGGGTCCGCAGCTCGGCGACGCTCAGCCCGCGGAGCGCGAACTGCGTCGCCGCGTCCCTGGACAGCAGGCGGCGCAGCCCGCCGGGCATCCTGGTCGCCGCGAGGTCGCGGGTCACCACGACCGTGAGCACCTGGTCGGCCCGCATCCGGCGCAGCGCGAAGGTCAGCGCCCCGAGCGACGGCCCGTCCGCCCAGTCGACGTCGTCGATCACCAGCGCGACCGGCCCCCGGTCCTGCAGCTCGCCGAGCACGCCGAGGAGCGCCGCGCCGACCGCGAGCGGATCGCCGTCCGAGCGCGCCCGTGCCGGGCAGGCCGCCTGCGCCAGCAGCTGCCCCACCACCCCGTACGGCAGGGCCGTCTCCAGCTCCTCCCCGCTGGCCCACAGCACCCGGACGTCCGGGGCAAGGGACAGGGCGCGCCGCACGAGAGCCGTCTTCCCGATGCCCGAAGGGCCCTCGACCAGGACAAGCCGCGGCCGTCCGCGCCGCACCCGATCGAGCTCGGCCGCCAGCGCGGCCAATTCGCCGGCCCGCCCGACGAACCCCCCTGTCTCGATGTTCTCCACGCCGAAGTTCTCACCGAGGTTCTCCACGACGAATAAGAGGGGCGGCCCCTCTTTCCTGATACATGTCAGGCTCGCGGCGTCCGCACCCGGACAGGCCGGATGCGGCTACGTGACGTCCTTCTTGGCGGCCGTCCAGGTGTTGCAGGTCCGCGGGCTGCCGGAGTCGTAGCCGCGCTTCAGCCAGCGCAGCTGGGTGGCCAGCTCACCGTGGTCGAGCCGCCACTTCTTGTCCTGCTCGCCGATGTAGTCGTCGGCGAACTCCCTCCATGGGGCCATCGCCGATCCCATCCCCCTGGCCGCGACACCGGCCAGGCACTCGGCCTGCAGTTCCAGCCGGCGGCTGGCCAGGTCCTCCTGCGCCTTGGTCGTGGAGTCGGAGTACAGGCGTGTCTCGTAGTCGAGGATGTAGCTCATGTTCTGCACGTGATGGCCGTATTCGTGGGCGGTCAGCTCGGCCAGCCACGCCGTCGACCACGGCCTGCTGTACGGGGGCTCGATCAACAGGTAGTAGGTCCTGTTCGCGCCGCAGTAGGTGCCGGTGGCGTCGTCGCTCGGCATCGTCCCGCACGGGGTGCCCTTGACCTTGTGCCGCGCGTACACGCGCTCGGGCGGGGTGAAGTAGAGCCGGGCCGCGCCGAACTGCCGGCTCCAGAGCCTGTCGAGGCAGCCGGACACCGCGTCCAGATAGCGCCTGAGGGACTTCCAGCTGTCCTGCCTGGGCGCGGAGAGGCGGCAACGCGCGGCCGCCCGGCCCGTTGCGTAGAGCGGGTTCGCCTCGGCGGCCCGGCGGCCGCTCAGGGCCGAGAAGGAGGAGTCGCCCATAAGCGGCGGCATCAGCAGCGTCGGGACAGGCGACGCCGATGGCTTGACCGGCTTCGTCGGTTTCGCGGACGCTTTCGGCTTGGCCGACGCGCGTGCCGCCGGGGCAGGCGAGTGGGTGACCGCGGCGGCGCCGGCCGCCTGCGGAACGGCACGGTGAAGCGGGCCGCCCGCGCATCCGGACAACAACGCCCCAACGGCGATCAGGGGGAAGGCACGACGCACGCTCGGGAAGCGTATTTACCTTTGGTCACAAGTTAGACGCTTATGTCGAACGTCTGACGCCTCTTAGTGGGCCTCTGACGGGTATTTGATGGGATCGGCGGCATTCACGGCCGTCCGGTGTGTGCTGATTACGTTGAATGCGCGTGTTGAGGCGCGGCTGCACAAGCCGCGGCCGAGCCGTTTCATCCCGGGAGCGGCCCCACAGTCCGTCTGATCTCGAACTGGCCGGGAACCGCCCACTTCCTGAGATGCGCGGCCTCACGTGCGCGTTGGGTTAGCAGAGAGCCATGACCCCCCGTCGCCCGTACCCCTCGGACCTGTCCGATGCCCGCTGG
>JAGFNW010000002.1 GCA_017592665.1 Streptosporangiaceae bacterium NEAU-GS5
ACTGCACACCGCCTGCGACCACCGGCCTCCGGTGGAGTTCGAAGCGATCTACTACCGTCACAACTACGACAGCGTCACGACAGCAGAAACCAAGTAGGCAGCTGTCCATCAAACCCGGACGGGTTCACATCCGAAGCTGGATCAGTTACCCGGCCAAGGTTGCGAGACGGGCCACAAGCGCCCACGAAGCGCTATGAAATCCGGATTGGGAGCGCATCAGGCGCAGCAGTGCACTCCTGCGAGGCAAGGAGTATGCTGGAGGTGCGAAAACAGCACACGAGTGAGGGGGATTGCCGTGGTCCATGCGCGATTGCGTGATTGGGCTGACGTGGGAGCTCGGGTGGCGACAGCGCGCGAACGGGCCGGTTTTACGCAGCTGCAGCTAGCTGAGCGCCTTGGACTCAGCCGCTCGGCGATCACGAGAGTAGAACTTGGCCAGCGTCACCTTGACGCCCTTGAACTAGCCGGCCTCGCCGACGCTCTCGGACGCTCGGTCGAGTGGTTCCTTACCGAGCCACCAGGCACCATCGCAAGTCATCGATCGGGCCTAACTGTCGATCAGGACGTTCAACGACTGGAGGACGAACTAGAGCGGACCAGCCGAGACGTCGAACTGCTAACTGAGATAAACGCTCTGTCGGTTCCCAGATCAATGGACCAACCAGGCGTCACTACAATCAATGAGGCGGAGTCGCGCGCGACGGATGCGCGCTCAGAGCTGGGTCGGGTCGACGGCCCATTGATTGACATCCAAGCCGCAGTTGAACGTCTCGGCTTGTTGGCGTTCTCGTTTGATCTAGGCCCAGGCGTGATCGATGGGGGCTATGTTCGACTAGGCGAAATGGGTGTTGCCTTGGTCAACGGCACGGCTGATGCTGGCCGCCGACGCTTCAACCTGGCGCACGAGCTTGGCCATCATCTACTCGCAGACGAGTACACTGCGGATTTCGGTCTCGGTACGGCTCAAGATGATCGAGAAGCGCTGATCAACGCCTTTGCTATTCACTTTCTAATGCCTCGTATGTCTGTCCGGCGACGCTGGACGGAGCTGTCCGAGGAGTGGGAGGACATCAGAACCCGGCTAATCGTACTGGCAGCGGAATACCGAGTAAGCTGGTCGGCCGTAATCTCTCACGCCGTGACACTAGAGCTGATCTCGCATAGCGAGCGCAGACTTCTAGAGGTTCGGCGCCCCACTTCTGGAGACTACTACGAGACAGGCATCCGCTTCGAGGAAGAGCTTCGCCCGATTTCCCTGGCGCCAGCGTATTCCCAAGCTGCAATACGCGCATTTCGTCGCGGCGTTATCAGCGCCGACCGCACCATTGAGTTGCTGAGAAGAACGGTAACTCGGGATGATTTGCCTCGCCCATATGAGATGCCCGTCGAAGCCCTGGCCCCCGAATTCGAGGATCTTGGCCAGCCATGACAACCAAGGGCCTACTAGTATTCGACTCGAGCCCGTTGAACCACTTCGCCCGCGCCAACGAGCTCGAAACCCTGCGGAAACTTGTCCAAGACTTCGAGTGTGTAACTACAAAAGCCGTTCTTAGTGAGCTCCGGAAGGGCGTAGATCGTTACCCAAGCATTGCGGCTGCCACTGCACTTGACTGGATCACAGTCGTGCCCTGCGACGATCTAGATGAACTCTATCTGTTCGGCCACTACATGAATCGCCTAGGTAATTCGCAGCGTAACGCTGGAGAAGCCTCAGTGCTCGCCTGGGCGGAGGCCCACTCCGCCGCCGCGTACATCGACGACCAAGTGGCATGCAATGTCGGACGCGCACGCGGTGTACGAGTGCATCGGACCTTGCAGCTAGTCATCGCAGCGTTCAAGGGCGGCCTCCTGACCGAAACACGAGCTCAAGAAGTGATTCGCAGTCTGGCAGACGCGGATGCACGCTTCCCTCAAACGGTGCGCGAAGACTTGCTGGGATGGGCAAGATCACAAGATCCGCCCCTACTGTGAACTTGTGTAGCTGTCTGCCCAGTGCGTGTGATTCGAGCGCCTCGAATCGACGAAACCCTGGACTCTTTGCGGCTCGTCAACGAACGGCGTGGCGCTCCTGACTGGACTGCGAACGCCCGCAGCGTGGGCCGCGCCGAAGAAAGCGTCACACAGCAATGTTGAGCAATCAGTAGTTCGGCTGGCTGTCACTGACAGCGCCGCTCAGGAGACCTCGGTCCTACTCGCCGCCGCGCTCCACCAGAACCGGAGCGCTTCAGGATGACCCGCCTCCTGAATGGCGGCTGACGATCACGAAACTGAGTGACCAACTGGGTGACAATCGCCTCGCACGGCCCTGCACAACCATGGACTTCGGCGGACTGTCTGCCCAGGTAGGGGCGGGTGCCGGCCGTGGTCCCGCCCCGGTTTGAAGTGCCTGGGGGTCAAGGGGTCGCAGGTTCAAATCCTGTCGTCCCGACCAGATATACGCTGGTCAGAGGGGTTTCGGAGTTTATCCGAGGCCCTTTTCCGATCTTCGGGAGCCAGACGGGGAGCCACTGCGGTTACGCGGACGAAGTCCGTTTTCTGAGGATCTTGTCCATGGCCTGCGCACCCTTCACAAGTGCCGGCCTGATCTCGTGCCGATAGACGGCCTCGGTCACGTGCGTGCTGCCGTGGCCTAAGGTCCAGTTGACGTCGGCGCGGGTGCGGTCCTGCGCACGCTTGTGATCACCGACCTCCGTGAGACGGTTGAGGGAGTCACGCAGAGCGTTGCGCAGGCGCTGCGGCGCGTCCAGCCGGACGAGGTCAGCGTCGAATTCGGAGTTGAGCTCGCCGTCAAGACCGGCAAGCTCACCAGCGTGCTCGCGGAGGGTTCCGGCACGGCGACCATCAAGCTCACGCTCACATGGAGCAGCGGCGACGCGTTGCGCACGAGTGCGGTTGCGGCGGACGAAGGCGATGGCGAGCCCAGCTCATCTTGAGCTTGAATCCGGCGAGTAGGCAAGCGTCGGCAGCGGCGGGGACGCGACTGGCCGCCGTCTACACCTTGGTCGACAGCGAGAAGCAGGTGATTCCACGTTGCGGGTGACCTGTCTCCCGGCTTGAGCGCCTATTCCTTCACCTTCGGCTAGGCCTCGCGCGCGTGTGTAGCGCGGCCCGGAGCGCCGGCCCGAAGATGCGCCGGACTTCGGCGGAGGGCAGCGCGGCGATCGCGTCGATGGGATTCAGATAGCGCGTGAAGATCAGGCCGCCGATCACGCCGACCGCGGCGGTCGCGCGGTCGGTAGCGTCGGGGCCGCCGAGAAATTCAGCGATGCGGGCCAGCAGCTCGGTTTCCAGGTAGCCGCGGAAGGCCCGCATCGTGTCGTCGTCCTGCAACGCCATGCGGTTTTCCGTGGGAGCGGTCGTGTCCCACAGGTCTGTCACCGCCAGCAGCAACCGGTCGGCCAGACCGGCACGATCGCCCGGCAGGGCGTCGTCCAGCGCGGTGGATTCCACACACAACAGATTCAAGGAGTGGCCGAACAGGCCCTGCTTGGAGCCGAAGTGATAGCTGATGAGCGCCGAGTCGACGCCCGCGGCACCGGCCACCGCCCGCACCGTCGTGCCCTTGTAGCCGCGCTCCAGAAACAGCTCACGTGCCGCATGCGCGATGCGCGCCTTGGTATCCGGGTTGCCCCGAGGGCGGCCCCGCACTTTATTCAGCACGGTTGAATATTGTCGGCCGTGCCCGGCACCGTCAATGCCATGCGCATTGTCATTTTCGGGGCCACAGGCCCGACCGGCCGGCGGCTCATCGAGCAGGCTGTGGAAGCCGGACACGAGGTCGCCGCGGTCACCCGCCGCGCCGGCGCCATCGAGCCTCGCGCCGGCCTCTCCGTCGTGACCGCCGATGCGACCGATCCCGACGCCGTCGAGCGAACCGTCGCCGGAAGCGACGCCGTCCTGTCGAGTCTGGGGGTCCGGCCGTCCAGGAAACCGATCACCGTGTACTCCGAGGGCACCGCGACGATCATGGCGGCGATGCACCGCCACGGCGTGAAACGGCTGATCGCGGTCAGCTCCAGCGTCATGGATCCCGCATGGCGGCCGAGCGGCGAGTTCCTCTTCAACAACGTGATGGATCCGCTGGTCAACCGCAGGGTGGCCCGCACCGCGCACACGGACATGCGGCGCATGGAGGCGCTCGTCCGCGGCGCCGACCTCGACTGGACGATCGTCCGGCCGGCCGGGCTGTTCGACCACCCGGCCGTCACCCGCTATCAGGTCGCGCGCGACGTCGCCGACGGGCTGTTCACCGCGCGGGCCGACCTGGCGGCGAGCATGCTGGCCCAGTTGAGCGACGACCGGTTCGTCCGGCGCGCGATGGCCGTGATCACCACCGAGGTCCGGCCGAGCCTCGTGCGCCTGATCTGGCGCGAAGCCGTCAAGAAGAGGTGAGCATGACGTCGAGTTCGCGGCCGAGCCATTGGGTGAGCGTGCCCTCGCGGAGGACGGCCCAGGTGATGAGGGCGCCGTTGTAGGTGCAGTAGACGGCCCTGGCCAGCGCGTGCAGGTCGCGGCGGCCGAGCTCGCCGCGGTGGGCCGCGTCGGCGAGCAGGCCGTGGATCTGCGCGAGCATCGCGTTCGCGTACGCGAGGACGTGCTCGCGGAAGTCGGGGTCGACGAGCTCGAGCTGCAGGAAGGCGAGATGGTTGGCGAGCTCCTCTGGGGTGTCGATTCCGCCGGCCATGCCGATCAGGGCGGCGCGCAGCGCCTTCAGCGGCGACGGATGCCGGTCGCGGGCCGCAGCGAAACGGGCGGCGGGATCGCTCGAAGCCTGCCGGGAGAAGGCGAGGAGCAGGCCGCGCTTCGACCCGAACCGCTGGACGAGCGTGGGCGCGGCAAGACCGGCCTCGGCCGCGACCGCGGCGAGGGTCAGGCCGTGCGGCCCGACGCGGGAGATGGCCCGTGCCGTGGCAGCCAGGATCTGGTCATCGGTGACGGTACGCGGACGTCCTGCCAATGTTCCCTCGCTTAATTTATGAACGTTCGTTTATTATATCGTCATGGCCGATCTCAAGGACACCGTCGCCGTCGTCACCGGTGCGAGTCGCAGTGCCGGACAGGGAATCGCGCTCGTGCTGGGTGAGGCGGGCGCGACCGTCTATGTCACGGGACGCAGCGAGGGAACCATCGAAGAGACCGCCGAGGCGGTCGACGCGCGCGGCGGCCGCGGCATCCCGGTCCGATGCGATCACACCGACGACGCTCAGGTGCGGTCGTTGTTCGATCGCGTACGCGACGAGAGCGGCCGCCTCGACCTGCTGGTCAACAACGTGTGGGGCGGCTACGAGCAACGCCAGGACGAGCCCGAGGTCCCGTTCTTCGGCGTCCCCTTCTGGGAGCAGCCGCTCTGGCGGTGGGAGGGCATGTTCACCGCCGGCGTCCGCGCCCATCTCCTCGCCGGCCGGCACGCCGCGCCGCTGCTGATCGAACACCGCGACGAGCGCCCCGGCTTGGTGGTCAACACCATCGCCTGGGCGTTCGGTGCCTATCTGGGCAACGTCCTCTACGACACGGCCAAGGCGGCGACCATCCGCCTGGCCTTCGGCATGGCTGAAGACCTGCGCCCACACCGGGTGGCCGCGGTGGCGCTCGCCCCTGGGCACCTCGGCGTGACCGAGACGACCGAATACATCGGGCGCGCTGTCGCCGCCCTTACCGCCGACCCCGATCTCATGGTCAAGACGGGCGGCCTGTTCACCGCCGGCGAGCTCGCCCGCGAGTACGGCTTCACCGACGTCGACGGCACCCAGCCCGAGCCCTTCGGCCTCCCCATGGCCGGCTGACCGCCCATTCCTCGTAGGTTGTACGTGCGAGGGCTGTGATCAGATATTGCCGCACGCCCGCCGGTCCGGTGGCGTACGCGACGGTGGGAGCGGCCCGTGCCAGCCGCGTGGGCAGCGCCGAGGACCATCGGTAGAAACCGGGCGCGACACCGAAAGGACTCGGCACAGCCGCTTCACCCCGAATGCGCCGCGGTGGTCGGCGACGAACTCGAAGCGGCTCACCAGTTCGTCTCGCCCGCGACATATTTCGCGGCTTTACGCAGGATGTCGCGCTCCAGCTCCAGCTCCAGCTCCCGGATCCTCACCTTGAGCTGCTTGTTCTGCTCTTCCAGCGCGTCGCCGGACGAGACCAGCCCACCCGCACCGCTGGCCCCGCCGCCCGCCCCGTCGGCCGGTGCCTTCTGCTCGGCTCCGGCGGTGCCGTTCTCGCGGGCTTGGCGCACCCACAGGCACAGCGTCTCCCGGTTGACGCCCAGGTCCTTACCCACCTGGCGTACGTCCGCGCCGGGGCAGACAGATACAACGCGACAGCGTCCGCCTTGAACTCCGGCGGATACTTCTCTCCCGCTCTGGGAGCCAGGGGAGCCAATTGGGGCGGCACCGATCGACGCGCGCCATCGGCGGATGGTGCAATGAAGCGTGTGGCGAATCCTCGATCGGCTCAACGATCTCTTCCTGGTGCCGGACGAGGGTCACATCACCTTGGCCGTCGCCCGCCACGCGGCTGAAAGGTGGCCGTCTCCTGAGGTCGCGGAATACGCGGCGCAACGCTCGCGGCTTCTGCACAAACTGGTGGATGACCTGGATATAGCGGTCGCCTCCTGGGGCGAGACCGACGGTGCCTATCCCCGCGAGGTCGTCCAGGTGATCCTGGACATCTCCCAGATCGCCATCCCCTCCCTCGCCAGCGTGGTGGCGGCATGGATCACCGTAAGGCCACGCAAACCACGCGAGGACGCCGGCCAGCAGCACGAGACCGACTCCGTGCCAGGATGGGTGATCATCCGCCCCGACGGCGCCCGTCTGGAGCTGACCTATCGGTCGGAGCTCAGTAAGAAGGAGCAGCTGAGACTCATCGCGCTGTTCCTCAAAGACGGCGACTGAGCGCGCACAGACCGTGTTGACTGCCGATGCCGCCGGGGTTATGTTGGCCGTGCTCCCGATCGATCGATCGATCGGGAGGCGCGGGAGGCTCCATGTATCGCTTGGGAATCGACATCGGCGGCACGTTCACCGATTGCGTGCTGATCGGCCCGGGGGCCGACGGCGCCACGTATGCGACATCGAAGGCACTGTCCACCGGCGATGATCCGACCAGCGGCGTGCTCGCCGCGCTGACCGAGCTCTCGGCACGCGTAGGCGTGCCCTTGCGGGAGTTGCTCGCCGCGACCGAGCGTTTCGGCCACGGCACCACGATCGGCACCAATGCCGTGCTGGAACGTACGGGCGCGCGGGTGGGCCTCATCACCACCGCGGGGCACGGCGACGCGCTGGCCATCATGCGCGGGCACGGCCGGGCGGCCGGCCGCGGCATCGAGGATGTGTTCCGGGTGCGTGGCGCCGCGCCGCCCGCGCCTCTGATCGTGCCCGGAGCGGTGCTCGAGCTGCACGAGCGGGTCGACGCCGCGGGCTCGGTGGTGGTGGCACTCGACGAGGCGCGTGCCGCCGAGGCGGTCGCCGCGTTCGTCGAGCGTCACCGGCTGACCAGCGTGGCCGTTGTGTTTCTGTGGTCGCTCGCCAACCCCGCACACGAGCTCGCCGTGGAGAAGATCGTGGCGGCGGAGGCGCCGGGCGTCTTCGTCTCGCTGTCCTCGCGGGTCTCGCCTCGGCTCGGTGAATACGAGCGGACCGTCGGCACCGTGCTCAACGGGTATGTCGGCCCCGCCTGCACCCGCTATCTGTCATCGATGGCCGACCGGCTCGCCGCCGAAGGGCTGACCGCTCCGCTGCTGGTGATGCAGTCCAGCGGCGGGGTGGTCTCGGCCACGGCGGCCGCGGAAATCGCTCTCGGCACCTTGGATTCCGGGCCTACGGCCGGCCTGACCGGCACCGCGGCGCTCGCGGCGGCCAACCGCCACCGCAATGTCGTGGCCACCGACATGGGTGGCACCTCGTTCGACATCGGCCTGGTGGTCAACGGCGAGCCTGTGGTGGCCGATGAGTCGGTCATCGACCGTTATACCTACCGCCTGCCGCATCTCGATGTGCGCACCACCGCGTGCGGCGGCGGCACCATCGCCCGCCGCGACCCGCGCACCGGCGCGCTGCGGGTCGGCCCGGAAAGCGCGGGGTCTCAGCCTGGCCCGGCCTGCTACGGGCGCGGCGGCACGGATGCGACCGTCACCGACGCCGACGTCGTGCTCGGCCTGCTGCGCCCCGAGAGCTTCCTCGCGGGGCGGATGCCGCTTGACGAGGCGGCCGCTCGAGCGGCGGTCGGACGGCTGGCCGACGAGCTCGGGCTGGGGCTCGAAGCCGCCGCGGCGGGCATCCTCAGTGTGAACAACCTCCGCGCCGCGACGCTGATCCGGCAGCAGACGCTGGAACGCGGGCTCGACCCGCGTGACTTCGTGCTTTATTCGTACGGCGGAGCCGGTCCGGTGCACGCTTTCGGCTACGCGGCCGAGATCGGTGTCCGCGAGGTGCTGATCCCGCTCGGCGACGGCGCGTCCACGCTCTCCGCGTACGGCATCGCAGCCGGAGACGCGGCGCGGTTCGTGGAGATGGAGACGGCACTACGGGCGCCGTTCGACGACGCGGCCTTGTCCGCCGCGATCGGCGATGTGACGGAGCGCGCGCGGAAGGCCCTGGTAGATGCGGGTGTCTTCGAAGAGCCCCGGGTCGACGTGTGGGCCCTGATGCGCTATCAGGAGCAGCTGATGCACAGTTTGGAGGTGCCGGTCGCCGAGGCGGGCGGCGCCGGTTTGGCCTCCAGGCTGGTCGAGGGGTTCCTCCAGGAGTACGCCCAGCGTTATGGCGACTCGCCCGCGGCAGCGTTCCAGGCGGCGGAGGTGTTCGCGCTGAGGGCGCGGGCCCGCGTGCCCGGATCGGTGCCACAGATCAGCGGCCGCCCCGGCGGCGATGTCACCGGCGCGGCCGGCCGTTCCGCGCAGGTGTTCTGGCCCGATGCCGGAGAACGGCTGCTCACCAGCGTGTTCGACGGCGAGCGCCTGGGTGGGCTTGATCGTGTCACCGGCCCGGCTCTGGTCGAGCTGCCGCACACGACGGTCGCCGTGCCGCGCGGCGCGACGCTCACCGCCGAGCATGGGCATTTCCGTCTGCTGCTGCCTTCCCCGGAGGTGGGACGATGAGCCACGCTGATTCGAAGGTCGTCTGGGATGGCGTGGCCCGTGGCTACGTGCCCGCCGAGCCGCTGCCCATCGATCCCAGCCTGGCCCTGCACGAGGCGGGCACGGCGGAGGTCGACCCGGTCACGTTCGAAGTGATCCGCTATGCGCTTCTCAACGCGAATGTGGAACACGGCCAGACACTGCAGCGGCTGTGCGTGTCGCCGGTCACGATGCTGACCCGCGACTTCCAGCCGTCGATTCTCACCCAGCGGGGCGAGCTGGTCTTCCTCGGCCCCTACCTGCAGTATTTCTCCAACGCCCAGTCCCTCACGGTGAAGTGGATCCTCGAGCATCGAAGCGCCGATCCGGGCATAGCCCCCGGTGACATGTTCCTGTCCAACGACCCCTACGTGGGCACGCCACACCAGCCTGACACCATCGTCGCCGCCCCCGTTTTCACGGATGGCCGGCTGTTCTGCTGGGTGGCGAATGTGCTGCATCACTCCGACATCGGCGGCTCGGTCGTGGGGAGCTTCTGCGTCGACGCTGCCGATATCTTCACCGACCCGCCCGCGTTCCCGCCATTCAAGATCGTCGAAGCCGGACGGCTCCGGCCCGACATGGAGCAGGTGTTCCTGCGGCAGTCACGGCTGCCCAACGTCGTCCAGATGGATCTGCGTGCCGCGATCTCCGCCAACACGGCCACCGTCCGCAAGGTCGAGGCCCTGATCGCCCGCTACGGCGCCGACGCGGTGAAGACCGTGATGACCCGCGTGCTGGATGCGGGCGAGGAGACGTTCCGGCAGCGGCTGCGGCAGATTCCGGATGGCACCTGGTCCCACCGGCTGTACGCGGAGGCGTCGCACACCGGCGACACCGGGCTCTATCGCTACCAGCTGACCGTGCGCAAGCGCGGCGACGAGCTGTTCGTCGACAATGCGGGCACCGATCCGCAGGCCGGATCGATCAACGTGACGTACGCGGGACTGGTCGGCGCGTTCCTCTCCGCGCTGACGGCGTCGCTCACGCCCGATCTCGCGGGCGCCTATGGCGGCGTCTACCGGCTCGTCCATTTCGACCCGGTGCCGGGCACCCTGTCCTGCGCGGATTTCCCCGCCGCCGTCAGCCCGTCCGGGGTGTTCACCATGGAATTGCTGATCAGCCTGGCCGGCTCGGTCATAGCGAAGATGGTCGCCTGCGGCCCGCCTGAGCTGCGCGACCAGGCACTCGGCCCGGCCCAGCCCCACTGGTACGGCACGATCATCGCCGGACAGCTGGGGTCCGGCGCCCCTTACATCGCGGTCAACGCCAACAACATGATCGGCGCGCTGCCGGCCGGCAGTGACACCGACGGAATGGATTTCGGCGGCCACTTCTGGATTCCCGAGGGCATCGCCAGCAACGTCGAGGAGACCGAGCAGCTCTATCCGATGCTGTGCCTGTTCCGGCGGGCGCTGCCCTGCGGCGCGGATGGCGCCGGCACGTGGCGCGGCGGCCGCTCCATCACGGAGGCCTATGTGCCCTGGGGAACGCCGGGCATGGCGGCCGCGCTGTACATCGATGACTCGTTCCCCAAGGCCGTGGGCCCGTTCGGCGCCAATCCCAGCAGCATGGGCCGCGTCACGATCAAACACGGCGTGGGCCTCGCCGAGCGGTTCGCGGCGGGCGAGGTCCCACAGGATGTGGCCGCCCTGCCCGGTGTGGAGCAGCCGGTGGATCACAAGGGTCCGCCGCTGATGCTCGGCCCCGATTCGGTCATCGTCTGGACGGGGGCGAACAACCCGGGATACGGCGATCCGCTGGCCCGTGACCCCCGCGACGTCGCCCGCGACACCTCCCAGGGATGGCTCGACCCCGCGGCCGCCACAAGCGTTTACGGCCTCGTCTGGGATGCGGAGGGCGCCGTAGACGGCGCGGCCACGGCGGCCCTGCGCGAGCGGCGCCTGGCGGAGCGGCTCGCCGCCGCGACACCTCCCGTCGCCGGTCCCCCGGAGCGGGCCGGCTCCGACGTGGTCCTGCGCCCGGTGGGCGGGGAGCTCGCGGTGTCGCTCGTCGACGGCCGTCCGGCCCAGTGGGCGTCGCTCACCGGAAGAGCGCTGCTCGGATCGGTCACCGATGACTACCGGTCCAACTGCGCGACACGCGACACGCCGGTCAACGACCTGGCCCTGGAGTTCGGCACCCGTCCCGGCCGTCCGGGCGCGGCGATGCTGCTGCGCGAATACCTCTGCCCGATCACCGGCCGCCGCCTGACCACCGAGCTCATCCGCACCGGCGACACCCCTGTCACCGACATGCTGCTGGCAGGTGAAGGCCGATGACATCGACCGTCGGGGGGCTTCTGATCCGGTCCGCGCACCGCCGACCGGATGCGGCGGCGCTGATCGAGGGCGACACGGTCCTGTCGTACGCGGACGAGGCGGCGGCCGCGCGCCGGGTGGCCTGGCGGCTGCATGCCGGCGGGGTCCGTCCCGGCGATCGGGTCGCCCTCGCGCTGACCAACGGGTGGCGCTACGCGGTCGCCTACGCCGGCGTGCAGCTGGCGGGGGCCACCGCCGTGCTGGTCAACACCCGCTTCGCGCCGCCCGAGATCGAGTATGTGCTGCGCGACTGCGGCGCCACCGCCGTCATCGTGGACGCGGAAACGGCTCCGGGCGTCCCCTCCGTGTGCCCTCAGTGGGATGTGACCGACCTGACCGCGCCGGGCGAGGAAGCGGCGGAGCTCCCCGGGTTGTCCGCCGCTCCCGGCGACATCGCCAACATTCTGTACACCTCGGGAACCACGGGCCGCCCCAAGGGCGCGCTGCAGACCCATGGCAACGTGGTGTTCAACGCGAGCACGGTGGGCTCGGTTCTCGGCGTCACCCATGCCGACCGCACCCTGGTCGTCGCGCCGATGTTCCACGCCACCGGGATCGTCTCGCAGGTGGTCGGCTTCGGCGCGCAGGGCGCGGCGCGGGTCTTCCAGCCCCGATTCACCGTTCAGGGCCTGCGCGAATCGCTCATGACGCACCGGATCACCTTCTTCGCCGGGGTTACCGCCATGATCCACTTGATGCTGCGGGATCCGGCGTTCGATCCGGGTGACCTGCCCGACCTCCGCACGGTGTGCTTCGGCGGAGCGCCGGTGGCGGAGGCCTTCCTGGCGGAGGCCGCCAAGCGGCTGCCCGGCGTGACCTTCGCCAACGTGTGGGGGCTGACCGAGGCCACCTCGATCGTCACGTACGCGCCCGGAGAGCAATGGCTTGATCGGCCGTGGACCGTCGGGCGGCCAGTGACCGGCGTCGAGGTGGCCGTGGCCGTCGACGGTGAGCCGCGCACGGCCCCCGATCCGGATCTCGTGGGTGAGTTGTGGGTTCGCGGGCCGGTGGTCGCGGCCGGCTATTGGGCCCGGCCGGAGGCGACCGCCGAGACGTTCGGTGCCGACGGCTGGCTGCACACCGGCGACGTGGGGCGGGTCGACGCCGACGGATACGTTCAGGTGCTCGACCGGATGAAGGACATGATCATCCGTGGCGGCGAGAATGTTTACAGCCTGGAGGTGGAAAGCGTGCTGGCCCGCCATCCGGCCGTCCTGGAGGTCGCGGTCGTGGGAATACCCGACGAGGTCATGGGCGAGCGGGTGCGTGCCGTGGTGGTGCCGCGGCAGGGAGAGCGGGTCTCGCTCGACGGGCTGCGTGACTGGGCCGCCGGGCACCTGGCGGACTACAAGCTCCCCGTCGACCTCGTAACTGTGGATGCGCTCCCCCGCAATGCCAACGGCAAGGTCCTCAAGAAGCGGCTCGCGGCCACCCCACCTGCGGGCGTCCGCCCATGACGGCGGTACTGCAGACTGGCCTGGTGCCCGTGCCACGTGACGCCTCGCAGCCGACCTCGCCCATCGAGCGGACGATGGCCGACGCCATCCTCGCCCGCGCCGCATCCTTGTTCTCCAATCGCGGCTACCACGCGGTCGGAATCCGCGACCTCGCCGACGCGGTGGGTCTGTCCACGTCCACGCTGTACCACTACTACGCGAACAAGCAGGACATCCTGTTCGCGATCATCAACAATTTCCTCGAGGAGTTCACCCGGCGGCTCATCGCCATACTCCGCGAGACCGGCGTCCCGCCGCGCGAGCGGCTGGAGCACGCCATCACCGACCATGTCACGCTGACCGTGACGCGCAGCGAGGAACTGCTGGCCGGCAACCCCGTGCTCAACGCGCTCAGCCAGGAGCAGCGGGCCAGGATCGCCGCGCTGCGCCGGTCATATCGCGACGCGGTGCGCGACGTCATCGCCGAAGGCGTGGTGGCGGGCGACTTCCACGTCGAGGATCCGCTGCTGACCGCCATGGCCATGCTCGACATGCTCGACGGCATCCGCAGCTGGTATCACCTCGACGGGCAGCTCGACCTGCCCGAGCTCGCGGCGCGCTACCGCGCCTACGCCCTGGCCCTGTGCCGGTCCGGTGACAGCCCATGACCTCCGGCGCGCACGACCACACCGACGAGCCACGGACAGCGGCGGGGATTTCGCTGCGAGCCTTCTATGGGCCGGCAGACGCCGTAGGAGCGTATGAGCGCATCGGCGATCCGGGTGAGTATCCGTTCACCCGGGGGCGGCTTCGTCCGCCGCATGGGCGGCCGCGCGGCTGGATCCAGCGAGAGCTGTCCGGCGAAGGCTCGCCGCGCCGGTCGAACGCGCAGTTCCACGCGCTGCTCGCCCACGGGGCGCTCGGCATCGACGTGATCGGTGACAACCCGACCATGTCCGCGCTGGATCCCGATCATCCGATGTGCGAGCCCGCCGTCGGCACCACCGGTGTATCCCTGTGCCGCAAGCAGGATTTCATCGAGCTCCTCGACGGCGTCCCGCTCGACCGCATCACCCTCAGCCACTCACTGCCGCCCGCGTTCGCGCTGGCCGGCCAGTTCCTCGCAGCCCGCGCGAGCGGCGTCCCGCCCGAGCTGCTGCGCGGCTCGGCGATCCAGCCTCCCCTGTACGCCGAAGACTGCTCCTACTCCACGTTCCTTCCGTTCGACCTGCGGATGCGCCTGACACTCGACTCGATCGCGTTCTCGCTCCGCGAGATGCCCCGATTCCACGCCTTCCTCGAGGACACCTATTACATCTCCGACGGCGGGCTGGACGCCGTGGAGGAGATGAGCCTCGGACTGCTGGAGATCCGCGAGGTCTGCCGCCGCCTGCTGGCGCGCGGCCTGTCCATCGACGCCTTCGCCCCGCGCATCGCCATCCTCGTCAACTGCCGGATGGACCTGTTCGAGGAGATCGCGAAGATCCGCGCGACCAGGCGGCTGTTCGCCCGCATGATGCGAGACGAGTTCGGTGCGGCCGATCCCCGTTCCTGGTCGGTGAACGTCGCCGTGCACACCTCGGGGCTCACGCTCACCGCCGCCCAACCGGCCAACAACATCGTCCGCGGCGCCGTACAGGCCCTCGCCATGGCCATGGCCGGAGTCCAGGGGCTGGAGATCTCCACGTTCGACGAGCCGTTCCGCACGCCGTCGCCCGTCGCACATCAACTCGCTATCCGCACTCAGCAGATCATCCAGACGGAGACCAACGTCGCGTCGGTCGAGGATCCGCTCGGCGGCTCCTGGTATCTGGAATCCCTCACCGACGAACTCGAGCACCGCATCGACGCTGCCGTACGCCGGATGGAAGATCACGGCGATGTCGGCACCCTGGTCGAGAACGGCTTCTTCCGGTCCATCTTCACCGCCGCCATGGATAGGCACTCCTCCGCGGTCCAGAGCGGCGAACTGCGCATCGTCGGCGTCAACGAGCACGTCGTCCCGCCCGAAGCCGACCGGTTCCTGCGCGACGTCGCGGAGGAACGCTTCGAACCCGATCTGGCCCACGTCGCACGCATCCGCGCCTGGCGGCCGACCCGCGCGGCCGCGCCGCTCGACGCGGCCCTGGAGCGGGTTCGCCAGGCGGCCGCCGACCCAGGCGCGGATCTGATGGATCCGATCATCACCGCTCTTGACCTCGACGCGACGATCGGCGAGATCACCGGATGCCTTCGCGAAGGCCAGGGGCTGCCCGCCGATCCCGTCGGCTACGCCACCTCGCGCAATCCCGTCGAGGTGCGCCGATGACCCGGCCCGGCCGCGTCGTGATCGGCACCCTCGGGCTGGATCAGCACGAGGTCGGCGCCATGGCGATCAGCCGGATCCTGATGCGCCACGGCTACGAGGTCGTCTACCTGGGCCGGTTCAACACCCCCGAAAGACTGACCGCCGTCGCGTTGCAGGAGGACGCCGACATCGTCGGAGTCTCGGTCCATTCCTGGGAGTACGTCGCCTACACCGACGAACTCGTCCGCCGCTGCCGGGAATCGGGCTTCGGACTTGTCTTCGGCGGCAGTGTGCTCACCGAGCGCGACCGCGACGACCTGCTCGCCCGTGGAGCAGACGCCGCCTTCGGGCCGTACGCGTCCGAAACCGACATGCTGGGGCGCATCGACGCCATCCTTCGGCGTGTGCGTGCCGGCGCGCCCGCCGCCGAACCATCCGCGAGGACCGTGACAGTGAAGGGCGGCCTCGCCGGCCGGGTGGTGCTCGTGACGGGGGCGGCCCGCGGCCTAGGCCGGGCCTACGCCCATGAGCTGTGCCGCCAGGGCGTGGCCGTGATCGCCAACGACGTTGACGAGGCCGCATTGAAGGAGACGGCCGACGCGTGCGACCCCTTGCCGGGCAGCGTGCTGCCGGTCGTCGCCGACGTGACCGATCAGGGGGCGCCGCGCCTCTTGCTCGACGCCGCGCTACGGCGCTTCGGGCAGATTCACGGGGTGGTGGCCAACGCTGGGCTGCTGCGCTCCGGACCTCTGCTCAAACTGCCGGACGACGACCTCCGGCTTCTGCTCGACGTGCACGTGACCGCGCCGTTCCGGCTGTTGCGGGTGCTCGGCGCCTATTGGCGGGGCGAGGCCAAGGCAGGCCGTGCCGTCTCAGCCGCCGCCGTGCTGACCACGTCCGCCGCGGGCCTCTACGGGTTCCGGGCCGAGGCCGCGTACAGCGCCGCCAAAGCCGCGATCGCGATGCTGGCAAGGGTCGCGGCCGACGAACTCGGCCGCTATGGGACCACGGTCAACGCGGTGGCCCCAATGGCGCGCACCCGCCTGACCGAATGGCTGCCCGGCAGCCCAGCAGCGGACGCCGACCCCTGGGCACCCGAGCACGTGGCGCCCGTCGTCGCCTGGCTGCTCGGCCCCGGCGCGCGGCAGGTCACCGGGCGCGTCATCGAGGTGGGCAACGGCCAGGTCTCGGCCCCCGAGGCCTGGCGGCCAGGCGCTGTACATCCGCTGCCACCGAGCATGTCGCCTGCGGAGGCGGAGGCACTGCTTCCAACCGTCCTCAGCGGGCCGCCCATGCCCGCCCTCCTCGGCCCCGAACCGCCCTGACGCCCGTCTCGAAGTCTGCCCGCGAGGCGAACTCATGCCTCCCGCTCCAGGCGGGCTCGCCGTCTCCGCAGGTGGGTTCGTTCGGTGTCGTTGGTGGCCAACGTGATGGCCAGGTCGTAGGCGGTGATGGCTTCGGCGGTACGGCCGAGGCGGGCCAGCAGGTCGGCACGGGTGGCGGGCAGCAGGTGGTAGCCCGGCAGGTCGAGTTCGTCGATGGCGGCCAGCGCCGGCCCGGGTCCGTGTACCTCGGCGATGGCGACGGCGCGATTCAGCGCGACGATCGGGGTGGGGGTGTGTCGCAGCAGTTGGTCGTATAGGGCGAGCACCTGTGCCCAGTCGGTGGCCGGGCCGTCGGTGTGCACGGCGTTGATGGCGGCCTGCAGTTGATACGGTCCCGGCTGGTTACGGCGCAGGCAGCGGCGTACCAGCTCATGCCCCTCGGCGATCAGCTGCCGGTTCCACAGCGAGCGGTCCTGCTCGGCGAGCACCACCAGCTCGCCCGAGGGTCCCACCCGCGCCGGGCGGCGGGCTTCGGTAAGCAGGAGCAGCGCCAGCAGCCCGAGCACCTCGGGCTCGTCGGGCATCAGCTCGGCCAGCTCCCTGGTCAGGCGGACCGCCTCCAGGCACAGGTCCGTCCGCAACAGCCGGCCCAACGTGGACGCGTATCCCTCGTTGAAGACCAGGTAGAGCACGGTCAGTACGGAGGTCAGCCGGTCGGGCAGCTCAGCTGCCTCGGGCACCCGGTAGGGGATGCCGGCGTCGCGGATCTTCTTCTTCGCCCGGACGATCCGCTGGAAGACGGTCGCCTCCGGCACGAGGTAGGCACGCGCGATCTCGGCCACCTCCAGGCCGCCGAGCAGGCGCAGGGTGAGCGCGGTTCGCGCGAGCGGCGACAGCGCCGGATGGCAGCAGGTGAACATCATGCGGAGCTGGTCGTCGCGCACCGGTCCCACCTCCTGTAGCTCGTCGGGTTGCCGCAGCAGAAGCGCCTGGGCGTGGCGGGCCTCGCGGGTGGATTCACGCCGCAGCCGGTCGATCGCCCGGTTGCGGGCGGTGGTCACGATCCACGCGCCGGGATTGGGCGGCGGAGCCTGCTCCCATTTCTGGACGGCTACCGCGAAGGCGTCCTGCACGAACTCCTCGGCCAGATCGATGTCACCGAGCAGGCGGGTCAGCGTGGCCACGCACCGGCCGTACTCGGCCCGGTAGATGCCGTCCAGATCCATCTCAGACGTCTTCGTGCTCAGTCCCGTGCGCGTCTTCGAACGGGCGCACCTCGATCGGCGATCCGCAGGCCAGCGCGCACTTCTCGCCCCAGGCCAGCGCCTGGTCCAGGTCGTCGCACTGGATCACCCAGAAGCCGCCGAGCTGTTCCTTGGTCTCGGCGAACGGTCCGTCGGTCATCGTGGTCGTTCCGTTGCCGGGCCGTACCACCGTGGTGGCATGCGAGCCCACCAGGCCGCCGACGAAGACCCAGCAACCAGCGGCCTGCATGTCGGCGGTGACCTTGGATGTGCGGGCCCGCTGCCGCAGGTCCTCCTCAGGCGGCCACGGCGCGCTCTCGTCGAACTGGACGGCCAGCAGGTACTTCTTCACGGCGAACTCCTTCCAGAGAGGGTCAGGCACGCGGGTTCATGTCCGGGTGACCGACACGGCCTCGTGTACCGGGGCGATCTCTTGGCCCTTGTCGGTGGTGTCGTCATCGCCGCCGTGCGCGTTGCGCACGTGCCGGAACGCCCGTATGGCGAGTACGGCCAGCCCGACGTAGAAGACGGCGCTGACGACGCCCACCACGTGCACACCGGAGGTGAACGCATCGCGGGCCGCGGCCAGCAGGTCGCCGCCCTGCCCTGCGGGCAGGCGGCCGGCCGCGGCGACCGCGCGGTCGACGCTTTCCCGGGCGGCGTCCGCCGCGTCGGGTGGCACGCTGCCGAGCGCGCCCTCCACGTTGCTCCGGTACACCGCCGTCCCGAGGGTGGCGAGCGTGGCGATGCCGAGCCCGAGCCCGAATTCGTTGGTCGTCTGCATGATCGACGCCCCGGAGCCGGCCTTGTCCGGCGGCACTGCTCCCATGGCGAGATGATTGCAGAGCGCGGCCAGCGGCCCGGTGCCGAGCATGGCGACGGACATCGCGATGATGATCACCTCGGGGCCGGACGTCGGGCCTGCCAGCGTGAAGATCAGGTAGCCGACGCCCGCGACAAACAGCCCGCCTGCGATCAGGTACGCCGGCCGGATGTGGTTCGCCAGCGGTGGGGTGCTCAGGTTGCCGATGATCATCAGCACATTGGGAATCACCAGGAGCAGGCCGGCCGCCAGGGGGGTGAGGTGGGTGACGTTCTGCAGGTACAGGGTGACGAGCAGGAGGGTGCCGGTGCCTACCACGCTGGTCACGAACATCAGGGTCAGCGCGGAACTGAACGTGCGGTTGCCGAACATGCGGAGATCGAGCAGCGGGTGCTCCAGGCGCCACTGCCGTTGGGCGAACACCAACCCTGCCGTGATGCCCACCACCAGCGCCACAACGGGGAACCACGCCCAGCCGTGGCGAGCCAGTTCCTTGAGCCCATAGACGAGAGGCAGAATCGCCGTGAGGGACAGCACGACGCTGAGCGGGTCGAGCTTGCCGGCGTCCGGCGACTTCTGGTCCTGGAGCAGGAAAGGACCGGACACCAGCAGCAGCACGATCCCCGGCACGGACACCAGGAACACCGAACCCCACCAGAAATACTCGAGCAGCAGGCCACCGACGAGCGGGCCGAGCGTCAGTCCGGCCATGAAGCAGGTCAGATAGATCGCGAGGGCGCGGCTGCGTTGCCTCTGGTCCGTGAACATGCCGGTGACCAGGGCCAGCACCGACGGCATCACCGCGGCACCCGCCACGCCGAGCAGCGCGCGGCTGGCGATGAGCATCTCCGGGCTTGTGGAGAACGCCGCGGCCACCGAGGCGATGCCGAACACGGCGCCGCCGATGAGCAACAGCTTCTTCCGGCCGATCCGGTCACCGATGGTGCCCATGGTGACCAGGAAGCCCGTGATCAGCAGGCCGTAGATGTCCACGATCCACAACTGCTGGATGCCGCTCGGCGCGAGGGCGGCGCTCAGGTGCGGAACGGCCAGATACAGCACGGAGAAGTCCATGGAGACGAGAAACGTGGGCAAGCCGAGCACGGCCAGCCCCACCCATTCCCGCCGCCCGGCTCCAGGCCTCGTGTTCTCAGTGGTCACAACCTGCTCCTTCGGTAGGGGCCCGCAGCGTCGCGCCGGCCTCTCACCTTGGCTACGAACGGGCTCGACACCACTCGACACCGCCACAGAAAAATCCGAAGACGCTCTCACCCCAGCCGGGCCGAGACGACAAGGCACTGAGATCCCCGCGCCACCGCACCGGCTCGTTCGCCATCTACGCCATAGTGTAGTAAATTTTATACGTAATCTATAAGGAGGCGTACGATGACGACGATGAAGGTCACCCATCAGGCGGCCTGGTGGCCGGGTGCGTGCCGGAAGCTGCACGACAGCCGGATGATGGCGCCGTTCCGGTCGCGCGCCGGACGGCGCCGGTTGGTCGGCCTGTATCTCATGGTTCTGGTCGCGCTTCCCGTCGCGGGATGGCTCACCGACCAGGTCTGGGTGACCGCGCTCCTGTTCATCCCGTACGCGGTTGTCACCCTGCTGCTCGCGATCGCCACGGAAGGATTGCTGAACCGGCCACTCGGGTCGCTCGACGAACGGCAGGTGAATCTGCGCCGATCCCTGTTCCGCGAGCCGTACGGGGCCGGGGTGGGCCTTGGGCTCGCCGGCGGCCTCGTGGTGGCAGTGGCCACCCTGGCCGACGAGGCGCTGATGATGGGTCTCGTGATCGCCGTCCTCGGGCTGTTGTTCGGACTGCCGCTGATGATGCTCGCGTGGCGGATGCCCGCGAACCCTGTCGACGATGAGTAAGCAGCAACCAGCGTTCTACACGCGGCTGCGCCTTGTACGGACCGAGCGCAACCTCTCCCGGCAACAGCTGGCCGAAGCGGTCGGCGTGCACTACCAGACCATTGGCTACATCGAGCGGGGCGATTACACTCCGAGCCTCGAACTGGCGCTGCGGCTGGCTCGGTACTTCGATCTGCCGGTGGAGGCCCTGTTCTCCCTTGATCCGTTCGCTCGGCTGGACGCGGACGCACTCGCGGGCCGGCAAGCGAGGCAAGGCCGTGTTTGAGTGCGACTCCTCGACCGCGCTGGGACGACAGGACGGAGCAGACCGTGACCAGTCACGCAGCACTGCAGCCGCTCACCGCCGCACAGGAAGCGCGTATCGCCGCGCAGGCCCGTGACCTTGCCGTCGGAACGGCACAGGTCATCCCAGGAGAAGGGCTGGTGAAGAAGCTGCGCTCGGCCGCGCGCGAGGGCCGCTCATTGCGGATCAAGCTGGGAATCGATCCGTCCGGCGCCGACCTGACCCTTGGTCACGCGGTCGTACTGCGCAAGCTCCGCCAGTTTCAGGACTTGGGCCATATCGCCGTCCTGATCGTCGGCGACTTCACCGGCCGAATCGGGGATCCGAGCGGGCGGACGAAAACCCGCAGCGTCCTCACCCCGGAGCAGACGCGGCGCAATGCCCAGACCTACATGGAGCAGGCTCTCAAGATCCTTCGTGAGGACCGCCTTGAGTTGCGGTACAACTCCGAGTTGCTGCGCGGCACCGACGGCGCGGAGAAGATGGGGAAGTCTCTGGGGAACTGGATCTCCCTCAACGACACCCCGGATGACAAGTACGGCAAGATCATGTCCATCTCGGACGACGCTTTGAGTCACTACGCGGAGCTGTGCTGCGCGTGGTCGGCCGCCGAACTGGACGACTTCAGCAGGATTCTTGCGCGGCATCCGATGGACGCCAAGCGGACAATCGCCCGCCGCGTCGTTGAGCTTTACGACGGCGCGGACGAGGCGGAGGTAACCGAGAACCGTTGGATCGCCCGGTTCAGCAATCGTGAGCTTCCCGAAGACCTCCCCGAATTCCTGCTTCCGGCCGGCGACGGGACGGTAAATATCGTGGACGTCCTGCTCGCCGCGGCCCTCGTCGCGTCCAAGGGCGAGGCGCGGAGGCTTCTGGCCGGCGGCGGCATCCGCCTCGACGGAGACAAACTACGCGCCGAGCCCGGACCGTTCGCCCGCGAAGACCTGGCAGGCAAAGTGCTCCAGCGCGGCAAGCTGCACGCCGTTCGGCTCCTCGTCGAGGAATGAACGCCGATCCTCTGGAGAATCGGCGCATGCTGCCAAGTCGGGTTTGTGAGACTGGCTGGATCACGTACTAGAGCGGGAAGCTGCCGCGGCGCCAGTGCCAGTGGCGGCCGGCCTTCAGGTGGTCGATGACCGCGCGCTGGAGCACGCTGCCGCGCGGCAGCTGGTCGAGCGGCGTGGTCAGGGTGCGGAACACGAACCGCAGCACCTCGACGTCGCCGTCCAGCCCCTCCGGCTCCTCGTAGGGCTCCAGCTCGAACCTTCGCTGGAACCGGACGATGTTGGAGTCCTCGGGCAGATATTCCAGCAGTTGCGGGTCGAGCAGCCACGAGCCGCAGGAGAACGCGGTGTAGCGCTCGTCGGGAAAGTGGCGCGGAAAGAACGCGCGGGCCTCGTCGAGCGACGCTTCGACGGCCTCCGGGGTCATCGGCCCGGAGGCGGGGATGTGCAGGCCGATGGCCGTGTCGCCGCGCTGGTGCTGCAGGCGGCCCAGCTCGTAGACGCCGCCCCGCGCGTGCAGCGTGAGCCAGCTCTGCATGACCGGCCAGCCCTCGCGGCGCATCCGCCGGTCGATCGCGAGGTTGCGGCCCAGGTCGGCGAGGGTCGCCCAGGACACGGCGTCGGCGATGCCGTGGTCGCGGTGATACTCCATCGCGACGTCGACCAAGGCCAGGTATGCGTACACGTAGAGATGCCGCCAGGCGGGGCCTCGTTCGCGCGGCAGTTCCGGGCCGGGCGGCAGCCATTCGTGGCCTCCGAGATCGGCGCGTACGAGGGCGATCGAGCGGTCGAGCAGCCAGCGCAGCTCCGGAGTCCACAGCGGAGAGTCGGGGTCGGGCCAGCCCGCCATGATCTCGGCCGCGTCGTCCGGCCGCACCGCGAGCCGATCGAGGATCGCGGGCGCGTCGGCCTTGGCGGGCAGCGGACCCGACGGCCGGTCGCCGGCGAGCTGGTGCACGCGGTCGACGTCCTCGACGGATACCCCGAGCCGTGCGGCGGTCTCGTCCAGATCCACGCGGGCGATCCTACCGGCCGGTGGAGGCCGGCCCTCCCGGCACCAGGCGGTCGCGGAGCAGTAGCGACGGCGTTGCCGGATACGGCGAGTGTCTGCCGACGGAGTTGTCCCGCCCTCCGGGTGGGAGGACGGGACAAGCCCTGCGTGGATGGGGAACGCTCAGGGCTGTTTCACGGCCCCGTGTCGCACTGCTAGGTCGTGTAAATGGCGCCGAACGATGTGCCGTTGGAGATGCTGCAGGCGATCGTCCACCAGTCGGCGCGCCGGCAGAAGTCGGCCATGCCGTCACCGTTGAAGTCGGGCCAGGAGCTGACGCCGCTCATACCGCCCTTGGAAAGGGTGGCACCGAATGTGCCGCTGCCGGTCGTCAAGGTGCAGGCGCCGTAATCCCAGCTGATGTCGCGGCAGTAGTCGTCCCTGCCGTCGCCGTTGACGTCGGCCCAGGCCCCGTTGTCTCCGGTGTTCATCGCCGGCGAGGTGAAGCTGGCGCCGAAGCCGGTCCCTGTGGACACGGTGCACCGTACGGCCGTGCCGCCGATGACGCTGACGACGCGGCAGTAGTCGGCCCTGCCGTCGCCATTGAAATCCGCCCATTTACGGGTCTCGTTGTAACCCGCGTCCAGCGGCGTAGAGGAGAAGGACTGGCCCCAGCCGCTGCCGGTGGACAGGGTGCATTGGACCGACTGGAACACGAGCCCGACGACGCGGCAGTAGTCGGCCTTGCCGTCGCCGTTGACATCGGCCCAGGATCGGCCGGCGTCCCAGCCGGGGTCCAGGCCGCCGGACTGCACGGCGCCGTTCCACCCGTTGCCGGTCGAGACCTCGCAGCGCAGCGAGTACGAACCCGATCCGACGACGCGGCAGTAGTCGGCCCTGCCGTCGCCGGTGACGTCGGCCCACGCACGCCCGGCGTCCCAGCCGGCATCGATCGAGCCCGAGATGAACGGAGGCTCGAAGCCGCTGCCGGTCGAGGCCGTACAGCTGAGCATGAGGTAGCCCGCCCCGACGACGCGGCAGTAGTCGGCCTTGCCGTCCCCGGTGACGTCGGCCCAGCCGCGTCCTGCGGCGTACCCGGGGTCGCCGGCGTCCGTGGGCGTGTACGAGAATCCGGTGCCCGTGGAAAGCGTGCAGCCGAACCAGACGGTGTCCCTGATCATGCAGGCGTCGGCCATGCCGTCACCGTTGAAATCGGTCCACCCGGTGTCGCCCTGAATGTTGTGGAATCCCGGGACGGTGGCGTGGGCCGGTCTGATGCCGGGGATGAGCAGCATCAGCAAGGCGGCCACGGCGACGGCCATCGCCCTGCCCAAGCGCATGTGCTGGAGTGTGCCTCCTGTCGTTCTGAGTCCTGCCTGGATGCGGTGTAACCGTCCTGCGTCCAATCGCATGACGGCCCCCCTTCTGTGTCGTTGCCGGCTTCCTGCCGGTTGTCCGGCGGCAACGCAGAGCATGTGAGACCGCTATTGGCGCGCCATTGGCCCGGCTATTGACGGGAAATTGCGCGGGCCCGGCCGTGGCCCGGGAAGCTCATCGGCTGTTCACTCGGCCTTCGCCTGCCGGTCACAAGGATGGATCAGGCTCCAAACGATTACCGTGCGCGATCCCCGGCGACAGGGTCGAGCTCGTCAACACCGGCACCACCCCCGTCGACGTCTCGGGATGGCTCGTCAAAGACAACGACGACACCCACATCTTCACCATCCCGGCCACCATGACGATCAACCCCGGCGCCTTCCTCGCACTCGACGTGGAAACCGCCTACGGCCTCGGCGCCGCCGACTCCGCACGCCTGTTCCTGCCCGACGGACTCACCCTCGTCGACTTCTACACCTGGACCACCCACGCCCCCACGACCTACGGCCGCTGCCCCGACGGCACCGGCGACGACACCTGCGGCGGCCGCACCGAGACCCTGGACATCGACGCCACGGGCAGGTTCGCCGTCACCGACCGCTTCGAGCGGCCGGGCTCGATGCCCAACCTCAACAACGAGGGGTTCACGATCACGCCGCAGTCGGAATGCGTGAGCGGCCACAAGCCCGTCTTCTGGTCCGATGACAGCGGCACCGACGGCCACGTTCTGCGTGGCGGCACGCTCAACTGCACCGCCGTCGACCTCGACGCGGACGATGACGGCATCGGCGACGACGTGGACGTGACGTTCCCGCCGGGCACGCCGGAGGCGAACAACCCGGGCAGCCAGACGTTCTCCGACAAGCTCCTCGGCGGCAGCACGTCCGGCAAGGTCGTCGCCCGCAACGGCCGTACGCTCGCGATCTCCGACGCGCACGACCCTCCAGCGGACGGGTCCGGTCGCCATCCGGGCGAACGGTCTTCTCGCGACGGCTTGTGGCGCGATCACGATCCAGAACGTCTTCGTGCCCATGAACGGCGACGCCCTCATCACCGGCACCGGCGGCAACGACCTGATCATCGGGCGGGCCAGCGACGACCGCGTCAACGGCAACGGCGACAACGTCAATGTCGGCGACCGGTGTGAGTCGTTCGGGAGCTGACCGGCTCCTAGTAAGGCGGGCATGCCGCCGCTCGTGATCTCCTGACAGGGTCGCGGGCGGCGGCCTGCGTTTCACGAAGAGACGGTGAGCGGGGCCGGCATGCCGCCGGTGAACAGTTCGGCGTCGATCTGGTCGAGCGCGACGCGCAGCGCGCCGAGCGCGACGCTGTCGGCGCCGAGCGTGGAGGCCCTGATCTCGGGCACCCGCAGGCACAGCCGTTCGAGCTCTTGCCCGAGCGGCTCGATGATGAGGTCCGCCGAGCGCGAGTAGCCGCCGCCGAGCACGACGACCTGGGGGTCGAGGGTCAGGACGAGGGCGGCGGCCCCGACGGCGAGGTCCTTGACGTACCTGCGGAGCGCGGCCTTGGCGTCGCGGTCGCCCTCGCGCGCGTGCTCGAACACCCAGGCGGCCTTGTCGTTGGGGTGGATGTCGCCGGGCACTCCCGGGCAACTTTCCAGGCGGGAGGGCGCGGAGAGCCAGCGGAGCGCCTTGAGCGCGCCGATCTCGCCGGCCGCGCCGCCGTAGCCGCGCCGCAGGGTGCCGTCGAGGATGAGGCCGGCGCCGATGCGCATGCCCGCGAGCACGTAGACGATGTCGTCGGCGTCCTGCGCGGCGCCCTGCCAGCGTTCGGCGACGGCGGCGAGCTTGCAGTCGTTCTCGACGAGGATCGGGCAGGTGAACCGCGCGGACAGATGCTCTGCGGGCGAGACGCTCGACCACCCCGGCAGCGGGGTGAACAGGGTGGTGCGTCCGGTGGCGTCGACGGGGCCGGTCACCCCGACCGTCACGGCCCAGATCTGGTCGGGGCGCATGCCCGCGGTGGCCAGGCACTGGGTGATGGCGGTGTCGACGGTCTCGAGCCGTACGGCCGGGTCGGCCTCGGGCTCGACCGGCAGCCGGTGGCTGTGCAGGACCCTCCCCTCGAGGTCGGCGAGGAGCACGAGGATCTTGTGGACGCCGACGTCGACGCCGAGCACGTGTCCGGCGTCGGCGTTGAAGCGATAGCGGCGGGCCGGACGGCCGACGCTGCTGCCGTCGGGCTCGACGACCTTGACCCAGCCGTCGGTGACCAGCCCGCGGACCACGACGTCGGTGCCGGGGCGGGACAGGCCGATGCGGGCGGCGAGCTCGGTGACCGTGGCGGGCGGCTGCCCGCGCATCGCCCTGACGATGCTGAGCGAGTTGAGCTCGCGGAGCTTGCTGACATCGGCCCCTGACGTGGCCCCGTCGGTCACCTCTACCCCCTGATTACGCTTCACTTCAGTGAAACCTTAGCGGCCGGGTCACGAGATCGGATACTGCTGTCCAGGGTTGAGGGCGGCCGTGAAGTCGACGGTGCGGCCGTCGATGGTGAAGCGGTGGCGGCCTTCCTGGACGATCTCGGGACGCTCACTGAGATAGGTGATCATCTGGTCGAGTTCGGCCGCGCTGAGCCAGGACGGCGGGTCGGATATGGCCTTGAACCGGCAGATCGCGGCGAGATCGCGCAGCCAGCCCATCTGGAGGTCGGTGAGCAGGTTGAGGCGGCTGCGAAAGTAGACGATGTCGGGGTCGACCTGGGCGAGCGGCGCCCACCAGAGCCGGTGCAGCGCGTTGACCATGGCGTTGTAGGCCATCGCGTCCGACGGGTCGGCCGAGGCGTAGTTGGTCCAGAGCGGGGCGACGTCGGGGCCGCTGCGCAGCCCGTCGATCAGTCCGAAGGAGGGCAGTGGCAGGGCGCCGCTGCCGAGGAGGTAGACGTCCGGCCCGGCGACCTGCCGGATCAGGGCGAGCGCGGCGCGGTAGGCCTGCTCGCGGTGCGCCCCCGAATGCCGTACGCCGGGCACGGCGCCGGCGTTGATGAAGTCGAGCTTGAGATAGGTGAAACCCCACTCGTGGACCACGCGGTGGATCAGCTCGGCGAGGTGCTCCGCCACGCCGGGGTGGGTGAGGTCGAGCGCCCAGTAACCGGTCCCCCAGTTGTTGCCGGCGACCACCGGAGCGCCGCCGGAGTCGCGGAGCAGCCATTCCGGGTGCTCGCTTGCCGTACGCGAACCGGGGAGCACGATGAACGGCGCGATCCAGAGCCCGGCGCGCAGGCCGGCGCCGGTGATCCGCTCGGCGAGGGCCTTCATGCCCGAGGGGAACTTGTCGTTCGGCTCCCAGTCCCCCACGCTCCGCTCCCAGCCGTCGTCGACCTGGACGACGTCGAACGGCAGGTCGGCGAGGGCGGCGATGTCCTTGTTCAGCTGCTGCTCGGTGATGGTCTCGTAGTAGGCGTACCAGGTGCACCACACGTTGCCCGCGAGGCGGTCGCTTCCGCCGAGCCGTACGGCCAGCTGCTCGGCGTAGCGGGCGAAGACCTCCTGCTCGTCGCCGTAGGCCAGGAACCAGGGGGCGCCGTCCTGCTCGCACCACCCGGCCAGGGTGTCCCGGTCGGCGTACAGGCGGGGGGTGCCGAGCCCGAGCGAGCCGAGCAGCAGCACGCGGCCGTCTTCGCCCTGCAGCGCGGCGACGGCCGAGGAATGGTGGCGGGCCGGGTCGTCCCAGATGGTGTCGTCGGCCGTGAGGCGCCGGTCCGGATTGGCGATCCGGAGCGGCGCCTCGCTGAGCCGCCGCCACCCGCATGGGCTCCAGGAGTTCTGACCGTGCCGGTAGAACAGGGCGTCGCCGAGTCCGTGCAGGATCGCGACCCGGCCGGGCGGCAGGATCAGCCCGCCGGGCACGGCCTGAGGAGGCTGCGAACCGGTCTGCTCCACCGCGAAGCGACGGCCGGCCAGATCGACGAGCAGGGGCATGACACTCCTTCTGCGAGTGGCGGGACGCGCCACGCGAGGCGCGTCCCGCCGGATAGGTCAGCTGAACAGGGCGTTGACCTGCTGGTTCGCCTTCGCCAGGGCCGCCGCGGGGTCGGTCTGGCCGAGGATGACCGACTGCAGGGAGTCCTGGACGATCTGGCTGACCTCGGTGCCGTGATCGGTGATCGGCAGCAGGAACGTGCCGCCGGGGGTCTTGGTGTAGTCGACGTAGACCTGGACGTCGTGGTTCTTGGCCTTGTGGGCGGCGAGCGCCTTGTCGGTCGCGGTCTTGATCGCGGGGAAGACGACGGCGTTCGCGGCCACGATGTCCTGGCAGGCGGACGAGCCGAGGAACTTGACCCACTTCCAGGATTCGTCCTTGTGCCGGGTGCCCGCCCAGATGGCGTCGGACAGGCCGTTGATGGCGCTCTTGCGCGCGCCGACGGGGCCGACGGGCAGGGGCGCGAGCGCGAACTTCTGCTTGGCGCCGTCACCGAGATAGGTGTTGATGGTCCAGGAGCCGGCGATGGTCAGGGCGGCCTTGCCCGAGTTCATCACGGCGTCGATGCCGAGCGTCGACTGCTTGTCGAACTTGGGCGCGAAGCCCGCGTCGGTCAGCTTCTTGTACCAGCCGATGGTCTGCACGAGCCGCGGGTCGTCGTACTTGTACTGGGTGCCCCACGGGTTCTTGTCCAGGAAGGTGAAGCCGTTGGCGGCGGCGAGCTCGCCCCAGCCGTTCTGGCCCTGGGAGCCGTCGTTCCACTCGGGCAGGTAGCCGTAGACCGCGACGTGGTCCTTGTCGAAGGCCGGGTCGAGGCCGTTTCGGCCCTTGTCGTCGACGCTCAGCTTGGCGATGACCTGCTCGAAGGAGCCGCCGTCGGCGGGGTTCCAGGTGAGGTTCGCCAGGTCGCCGGCCGCCAGGCCCTGCTTGGCGAGCATGTCGCTGTTGTAGACGACGGCCTCGGTGTCCCAGTCCTTGGGCAGGCCGTAGCGCTTGCCGTCCTTGGTCCAGAGGTCGGCCAGGCCGCCCTGGTATTGGCCGAGGTCGACCTTGTCGGCGTCGACGTATGGCTGGATGTCGAGCAGCTGCCCGCTGGTCACGAACTGCGGGTAGTAGGAGACGTGGTCGGTCCAGACGTCGGGGGCCTCGCCGGCGGCGAGCTGGGTGGTCAGGTTCTGCCAGTACTGCGCCCAGGCCGTCTGAGTGATCTTGACGGTGATGTTCGGGTTCGCGGTGTGGAAGGCGTCGGCGCAGGACTGGTAGGAGGCCTGCTGGTTGTCGTCCCACAGCCAGTAGTTCAGGGTGACCGGGCCGCTGCCCTTGTTCTGGCCGGAGTCACCGGAGCCGCCGGAGCCGCCGCACGCGGTGAGCGTGGCGCCCACCAGCAGCCCGCACAGCAGCGCCGTGCCGGCCCGCATCTTGTTGATCATCGAGGTGCCTCTTCCTGGGGGATGGGCCGAGAGGGCGGGAAGTTCCCTCTTGCCTTGGGGGCTCTCGGGACTAATGATGTGACTCATCAGAAATTTGTCAAGGACGACTCATAAGTGACCGCGGGGTTTCACTTCAGGCCGGAGAAATTCAGTGATTGGACCAGGCGCCTGCCGAGGAAGAGCAGCAGCACGAGCACCGGGACGACCGACAGGACGGAGCCGGCCATCAGGCCCGTCCAATCCGGCGCCCGGTTCGGCGACTGCTGCAGGAACACCCCGAGCCCCACGGTGAGGACGCGGGTTTGCTCGCCCCTGCCCACCAGCAGCGGCCACAGGTAGTCCTTCCAGCTCCACACGATCGTCGTCAGGCCGATGGTGATCAGCGGGCCGCGGCTCATCGGCAGGATGATCCGCCAGAACATCCCCCACGGGTCGATGCCTTCGAGCGTCGCGGCCTCCTCGACGTCCCGCGGGATCGACAGGAAGAACTGGCGGAGGAAGAAGACGGCGAACGGCGTCATCAGCAGGCTCGGCAGCACCATGCCTTGCATGGAGTTGAGGATCCCGAGCTGCTTCACCAGCACGAAGTTCGGGAGCAGGGTGAAAATGGGCGGCACCATGAGCGCCGCGATGATGACGCCGAAGGCGAGGTCGCGGCCCGGGAAGCGCAGCCGGGCGAACGCGTAGCCCGCCATGGCGCAGCAGAAGGTCTGCACGCCCGCGATCAGCCCGCTGTAGACGACCGAGTTGATCGTGTAGCGGAGGAAGTCGATCCGCGCGCCGGATCCGCCCGCCGCGCGCGCCTCCTCGGTGGTGGCGAACCCCAGCACCCGTTTGAAGTTGATCATTGTCGGGTTGTGCGGCCAGAGCGCGGCCGCGTCGCGGTAGAGGTCGGCGGCGGGCGTGAGTGCCGTACGGACCATCCAGTAAAAGGGGAAAAGCGTCACGACGACGGCGGCGATGAGCACGATCCAGCCGGCGCGCCGGCCGATCTTCAGTCCGGAAGGCATCGAGGGCTCCTTAACCAAGGTCCGAACGTGAAGCGCGGAGCAGCCGCATCTGGACGGTCGTCAGCACCCCGAGGATCACGACGAGGACCATCGCCACCGCCGCGGCGTAGCCCATGTGGAAGAAGGTGAAGGCCTGCTGGTAGATGTAGTAGTAGATGACCCTGGTCTCCGGGATGGGGGCTTTGCCCTGGTAGACGACCGCGACCGTGTCGAAGATCTGGAACGACCCGATCAGCGACACCACCAGCACCAGGGCGACGATCGGGCGGAGCAGCGGCAGCGTGATCGATCGGAACATGCGCACCTCGCCGGCGCCGTCGATGGCCGCGCCGTCGTACAGGTGGCCCGGGATCTGCAGCATTCCCGCGTAGAACAGCAGCGCGGTATACCCGGTGTACGACCAGCTGTTGACCAGTGCGACCAGCGGCATGGCCCAGGCGGGGGCGTTGAACGACAGGGTCGTGTCCAGGCCGGCCATCCCGAGCAGGTGGTTGACGAAGCCGAGGCTCGGGTCCAGCAGCCAGGCCCACAGCAGGGCGATCGTCACGTTCGGCACCAGCCACGGCACGAGCAGCGCCGCCCGCAGCACGACCGAGCGGGTCAGGCGGTGCATCAGGGCCGCCAGTCCCAGCGCGACGATGGTCTGCGAGGCGATGTTCACGACGACGTAGTAGGCGGTGACCTTGAGCGCGTTCCAGAACTGCTCGTCGCCGACGAGGTGCCGGTAGTTCTCGGCGCCCACGTAGGAGGGGTCGTTGAGCACGCTGTAATCCGTCAGGGAGTACCAGACGCCCCGTATGGTTGGATATGCATAGAACACCCCGAATCCGATTATTACCGGCAGCAGAAACAGCCACGCGACCCGCCGATCATCGCGCGGCCCGTGCCGCATCCGCTCCGGCCCCCCAATCGCCGAACGCCGCTCGGCCCCCGCGTCACGCCGTGTCCTAAGCGCCTGCATGCGCCCTCCTCCTCGGGGGGCCGCTCGAGGACGTCCATCGGCCCATCGTCAGAAAATAATGATGGGAGAAAGCGAAATTTTGTCAAGGTCTAATCATATTTAGGACGGCCTGTCGACACGCCGTCACAATCCGTGACGGACGCTGATCACAGCCGTACGGTGGGCCCGACGAACCGGCCGATAGGCGCCCGGATCCGCCGCGACGTTGGAGCTGACATGGCGAGTAGGCCTCCGGTGCCCCCGTTCACGCACGAGTCCGCCGTGGAGAAGGTGCGAGGGGCCGAGAACGGCTGGAATTCCCGCGATCCGCAGAAGGTGGCGCTCGTTTACACCCCGGACAGCGAGTGGCGAAACCGCGCCGAGTTCATTCACGGCCGCGAGGAGATCATCGCCTTTCTCACCCGCAAGTGGAACCGGGAGCTGGAATACCGGCTGATCAAGGAGCTGTGGGCGTTCGACGGCAACCGCATCGCCGTCCGCTTCGCGTACGAGTGCCACGACGACTCGGGCAACTGGTATCGCTCCTACGGCAACGAGAACTGGGAGTTCGACGACGACGGCCTGATGCGCCGGCGCATCGCGAGCATCAACGACCTGCGCATCGACGAGTCGGACCGCAAATTCCACTGGCCTTTGGGGCCGCGCCCCGACGATCACCCGGGCCTGTCCGACCTCGGCCTGTGACAGGGTGAATGGTTCATGGGCCGCCGGCCGTCATGCGGGCGCTGAGCAGCGTCACCGCGATCTCAACGGACCCGGCTTCTCGACATGAGGCAGTAAGGGTCACATATTTCTCCAGGGCGCCGCGTCTTTCTCCGCGGTGCCCCATCGCCCACACGCTCCCATACGCCCGACCAGGTTAGGTAGGTGAGCTCTGTGAAACTGAGCGGCCCATTATTCGCCGCCGGCGCCGCGATGCTGCTCTGGACGGCGTCCGCCGTGCCCGCAAGCGCGGCGGTCCCCACATCCGCCGCAAAGGCGCCCGTCTCTTTCGTCAACCTGCTCGGCGGCTCCTGCTCGCCCGGCGTCTATTTCACGCAGACCAGTGGCAGCGCCGTCACGGTGGACTCCTATATCTACTGCTATTCGTCGATCGACTACATCCAGGTCGACGTACAGCTTCGCCGTAACGGCGGCATCGTCTCGAGCAACAGCTGCGGGACCACCAGCTGGTCGATCTCCTGCCCGACCGGAGTCGTCTGCCAGCCTGGGTCCTACCAGGCGAGCGCGCAGTTCCAGGCGTACAGCACCTCGGGCAACGGCGACTACGAGTCCTGGTCGACACCGGTCGTCAACGTCACCTGCTGACCGCGATCGCCTCGCTTTTCTCAGTCGAGGGGAAGCGGGGAAGGGGTGATATCGACCCAGCCGGCGCAGCCGTACGGGTGGCCACCGCCCTTAGCGATCCGGCAGAGCTGAACGTTGAGCTTGACGACGTTGCGGACTTTGAAGTCGAAGTGCTTGAGGTCGTTCTTGCCGGCCTTATGCGCCGGACCGCAGTATTTGAACGACTTCACGGTCTTCCAGGGGATGTTCTCCTTCAGGCGCTGCGCCTTGAGCGGCGCGGTCCGAAAGACGACGTACGCGCACTTGCCTTTGTTCCTGTCCTGGTCCCACAGCCTGCCGGTGACGGTGAGCTTGCTCTTGACGATTTTCCCGCCCTCCCACGTCACCGAGACGGTGCCCTTCCCCCGGGCTTTGGCCACGTGATCGAGGGAGAAGAGGGGATTCCATTCGTACTTGCCGCTGAGCGTGAGGACGGGCCCGCCGGCCGGGGCGGCGTGGGCCGGCGTCGATAAGGCGGGCATACCGAGGATGGCGGCGAATGACAGGGCCGCGATGCCCCGCGGGCGTGGCCCGCGGGGCATCGGATCATCGGCTGGTGACGAACACCAGGCGATCAGAGGTCGCGATTAGTCGTTGTGGTCGTTGTACTGGCAGTAGTCCAGCTGCCAGCGGCCGTTCCTCCAGCAGTAGCGACACCAGTCGCCGTAGTGCCACTTCCATTTGCACCGCTTGTCGGCCCCAGCCGTGCCCGTACTCGTGCAGGGCGCGGTGATCGTGACAGCCTTGGAGGTGGCGCTGGCGGGCGACGCGCTCACCGCGGCGCCGATCGAGATGGTGGACACGGCGACAGCTGCCGCTGCCAGGAATCGATGCAGCACGAGATCACTCCCATGTTTCCGAGGTGGAGTTCCCAGAGCAGAGCGCCTGGGTTTCGTCGGAGCGTCGATAACGATCCCGGGATGCGCCATGACGGCGCTGTGGAACAACTTCAACGCTAGCGACCGGCCACCAGCCGTATCGACCCACCTGCGGTAAAACCATATATCCGACACCGTGTTCGAATAATCACCTGCAAGCGGGGTGCGGCCGGATGTGCCGCCAGGCGCGGGGTTCCGCGGGAGTTCACTACGTAGCGTCTGCAAGCACATGCATGCAGTTCGCATCCCGCGAGCCCTGGACAGCGCCCCGGTTCCCCGTCCTCGCCAACGCAGCCCCAGAATTCCTGCACGTCCCAGGAAACGCCCACCCGATCCGCCCACAACCCGGCCGCTCTCAGCACTTCTGGGCTGATTCTCCCGATGCCGTAGGCTCTCGATCCAATGTGGATTCGTGAGGTCGACTTTCCGGCGGCGCTGGTCGAGGCTCATCGAGCCGGGAAGCTGGTGCTCTTCGTAGGCGCGGGCGCATCGCGGGATGCTCCCTCGAGCCTTCCTCTGTTCACCACGCTGACCGCCCGCATCGCCGATGAAGCCCAGATCCCGGCGACCGCCGACGATCTCAACAACCCGGACGTGTTCCTGGGCAAGCTGCTGGATCAGCAGGTTGACGTGCACCGCCTCGTCGCAACCCACATTGGTGCGCCGGCGTCGGAGCCGAACCGGCTGCACAAGGCGCTGGGCGAGCTGGCCGTGGCGGGCGGACCGGTGCGGATCGTGACCACGAACTACGACGGGCATTTGTCGGCCGTGCTGCGCGAAAGAAATGTTGGGTTCGAGGAGTACATCGGCCCGGCGTTGCCGATGGGTGATGACTTCACCGGCATCGTGTACCTGCACGGGAGTCTGCGGCGGGAACCGCGGCAGCTGATCGTGACCGACGGCGACTTCGGCCGGGCATATCTCCGGGATGCGTGGGCCGCTCGGTTCCTGGAGCGAATGTTCGCCACGTACACCGTGCTTTTCATTGGTTACAGTCACGCTGACGTCGTCATGCGCTACTTGGCTCGAGCCCTTGGACCTGGCGCTCGCCGATATGCGCTGACCTCTGATGACACGGGCTGGCACGGTTTGGGGATCGTCACGATCGGCTATCCGGTCGTCGGCGGTTCGCACACCGCACTCGTCGACGCGGCGGAAGGATGGGCGTCGCTGGCGTCGATGGGACTTCTCGACCATCGGCAGCGGATTCTGCGCCTGGTGTCGGTGCCGCCGTCCCAACTCCCGGAGGAGGCTTCCTATCTGGAGGCCGTGGTCGCCGATCCTGATCGCGTACGGCTGTTCGCCGAGCTGGCGCGTGGCGAGGAATGGCTGTCGTGGGCGGCGACGCAGCCGGAGGTTCGCCGCCTGTTCGATCCGATGGCATCGCCCACGGAATGCACCCCGACGCTCGCCTCCTGGTTCGCCGAGCACTTCGCCATGGACGAGGCGCTCACCTTCTCCGCCCTGGACGTCGTGCGGAGCGCCGGCGGAAGCGTCGGGCCGACATTGTGGTCGGAGCTCGGACGTCACATGGCCATGCGCGACTCGCCTCGTCCAGACTGGCTCGGGCCGTGGCTCGTGCTGCTGATTCAGAACGCGACGGACGCGACAAGCTACTGGCTTGAGTACGCGCTGACGGCGTCACGCTGGCCTGACGACAGATCGGCCGCTGTGCTGCTGTTCGACCACATGACCGAACCTCACGCACAACCCCGGCCTGCATTCGGGATGACAGGAGGGCCCCGTTTCGAGATCCGGTTGAAAGGCGATCACCACTGGCTCGACGAGGCCTGGCGGCAGCTGTTCAGCCCCAATCTGGCGGAAGCCGCTCCCGCCGTTCTAGCCGTCGCGGATCGGCACCTGCGGCGCGCGTTTCAGCTCCTCGACACGGCGGGGCATGTCAGGCATGGGTGGGACCCGGTCTCGTTCGGACGTTCCGCGATTGAGCCCCATCCCCAGGACGGGCACCCCGAGTCCATCGATGTCCTCATCGACGCGGCGCGCGATTGCCTCGAGACCTTGCTGGACATTGGCGACGCCCGCGGAGCGTCCTATCTCGCGTCATGGGCCGATTCGGAAGCGCCGCTTCTGCGCCGTCTGGCGCTGCATGGCGTGGCACATCGCGCAGACGTCGACGGCGCCTCCAAGATCGCTTGGCTCCGGGATCGAGCGTGGTTGTTCGATCCTCGACTCCGCCACGAGGTCTTTCGCCTGATCGAAACCGCCCTGCCATCAGCAGGTGTTGACGCCGCCGACGCTCTGGTCGCCGACGTACTCGCCGGCTCCGACGATGCCGCAGATGCGGATCTACGTGCCTACGAGCAGTTCAACGCCCTGACGTGGATCAAGCGTCACGCGGCCGATCTACGGTCGGCACAGCTCGCCCTCGAGCAGATTCGAGCACGGCATCCAGACTTCGAGGAACGCCAAAACCCTGATCTGGTCATGCAGGTGAACGTCGGAAGGATCAGACGCCAGCCTCCTACGACCGCCGAGGCACTTCACGAAAGCATCCTCGCCAACGCGGCCGACGCCATTGGCGAGCTACGCCGCTATGAGGCCGTCCGTCCCCCATCCACTGGTCCCACCTGGGACGACGCGTTGGGTTTGCTCGTGGAGACGGTCGGCGGCCACCCCCGTGACGGGTTGTCCGTTCTTGATGCGGCCGGCGGCGATCACCCCGACATCGTCGGCAGCGTCATTTCCGGATGGTCCACGGCCGACGTGGAAGGTGAAACAGCGGAGGCCATTCTCGCCCGGCTCACCCGGCTCGATCTCAGCTCTGTGGCTGGGAGTCTCTCCAGCCTCCTGGCGGATGGGGGGCGAGGCGACGCCAATCCGACGAAGTGGTTTCTGTTTCCCGCCGCCCGCCAACTTGCGGCCGACCTGTGGGCTGTCCTCGACAGCGCTCCGGCTCCCACCGATGTCAGCGACTGGCTGAGCCGCGCCATCAGCCATCCGGCCGGCAAGCTCGCCCAATTCTGGATGCAGGCCGTCGCGGCGGACTGGCGAGAAGCAGGCGAGAGCTGGGCGGGCCTGCCCGCATACACGCAGGTGCAACTCGACGTCCTCCTCACGGGCGACGATGTCCGCTCCACGCTGGCCGGAGTGGTGTTCGCCGGCCAGGTGCGATTCTTCTTCGGCGCGGATCGGCCCTGGTGCGAAGCTCGCGTCCTGCCACTGCTCGACTGGGCGGCGGATTCGGTACGCGCGCGACGCGCGTGGGGCGGCTACCTGGCCTGGGGCCAGCCGAACGATCAGCTCCTCGCCGCGGGACTTGGCGACTACTACCTGGCGACCGCCACGCATCTCGGCGCGTTCCGCGAGGAACAACGCCGGCAATTCTGCTCTCACCTGGCCGCCGTGGCACTGTTCAGCGATATGGACCCGCGGTGGATCCGATCGTTCACAAGGACCGTGGAGGCCGTCCATCGTGTGGAGTGGATGAACCAGGTCGCGTGGACGCTCGATGACATGCCGGCGGATGCGGTCGAGCACCAGTGGCAGCGTTGGATGCGCCCGTACTGGCGGGACCGCGTCGACAGCATCCCGCTACACCTCACGTTCGAGGAGGCCTCGGCGATGGCGGCCTGGGTGGTGCACCTGACCGAGCCCCGGTCTATCGGTGAAGCGGTCAGATTGGCCAAAAGCATGGGAGGCCGGCCTGCCCGAACACAGCCGGATACTCCACGAACTCAATGACGGGCCGATTGATCGCGCGCCGGCCGAATTCGCCGGACTGGTCGCCCATCTGCTGCGCGGCACCCGGCAGCGTTTCTGGCGATGCCACGATCTCGCGCACATGGTGCCTCGGCTACGCGGCGTGGCGGATCCCGGCGACATCACCAGCATCGTCGAACAAGCCATCCGTCTCGGCTGCCGAGACGCTCCCCAGTGGTGACGCCGCCGAATGTGTCATTGAAAGGGTCGCGGGAAGTGGGTTGAGTCTCACGTGGGGTGAGGCTTTAGCGTCGCGGGCATGAAGGTCATCGTTCATGACACCTTGACGGCCATGGCCGGGCTGCTGGGCCGGCCGCCGGCGGAGCGGGCGGGGCTGCTGCGGGAGATGCTGGCCCCGATCCGGGAGCTCATCCCCGTGCCCGGCGATGTCGTCGACATCCATCACCAGGGCGGCGGCTTCCGGGTGGACCGGGAGGACGACCGCTACCTTCCCGCGCTCGAGGCGCTCAGCGGCCTGCCCGGCGAGATCGAGGGGCTGCTGGCGGCGGCCGTCGGCCATATGCGGGCGGCCGTGCCGGATGCCGTCGTCCCGGAGGAGCTGCAGGTGCTCTTCGTGCTGGGCAACCCAGACGACGACTATCTGATGCGCGTCGTCGGCGGCTACTACGGCATGGGCGCGGCGCCCGGCTGGCTCTATCTGATCGCCTGGCCCACTCCCGACAACCGGGCGCGCCTCGCGCATTGCGCGGTGCACGAGTTCCACCACCAGCTCCGGCATTCCAACGTGCCCTGGGAGCCGGTCGTGGGCGAGCACGTGATCTCGGAAGGGCTGGCCGAGGCGTTCGTGCGCGAGCTGTCCGGGCCGGAGGCCATGGGGCCGTGGTCGGCCGCGGTCACCGGGGAGGACTTCGAACGCGCGTACGCGAGGATCGTCGCCGACCTGGACGTGCGGGGCATGACCGCCGCCTGGGTGCTCGGCGACAGCGCGACCGTGCGGTTCGGCGGGCAGCCGCTGGGTATTCCCGACCTGGCCGGATACGCGGTGGGGCTGCGGCTGGTGGACGAGCATCTGGCACGGACCGGCATGTCGGCCGCGGCCAGCACGGTGCTGCCCAGGGGCGAGATCCTCAAGAACGGCTGAGGCTCGTGCGCCTCGAGTACGCACGAGCCATCAGCACGTCACGCCGTCAGCACGTCAGGCCGGCAGCACGCCACGCCGGCAGCGAGTCATGCCGTTGGCACGCCACGCCGTCAGCGCGTCAGGTGGCGGGGACCGTGTCGACCCAGCTGGTGCCGGCGGTCCGGTAGGCGTTCACCCGTGAGGTGACGGTCGCGGGCGCGACGACCTCGTTCTTGGCGTGGTAGAACCAGTCGACCTGCTCGACGTACTCACGCGGGGTGGCGCTGCCGGCCAGGCCGCCGCTGATGAACCACAGGTTGAAGTTGACCGACTGCACGGTCTCGGGATAGTAGATCCCGCCGTGGGTGGCGAACAGCTCGCCGTCGATGTAGTACTTGCACTCGCCGTTCGCGACCTGCAGCACCAGGTCGTGCCAGCCGTTGTAGCTCTGGACGCGCTCGGTGTGCACGTTCACCGCGTTCCAGGGCTCGTTCTGGTACGTCTCCCAGGTGGTCGTGTACATGATCGGCCCTTGGACGCCCCAGCCGCCGTTGGGCAGATACTCGAAGTCCTGCTCGCTGTAGTTGGGATCCATGTCGAACGCCAGCGGCGTGATCGTGAAGAAGGTCTCCACGAGGTTGTCCCCGTCAGGCCCGGTCGTGGGCGTGTCGGCGAATTTCACCCGGGCCGCGTACGTGCCCTCCAGGAACTTGCGCTGGTGCAGGAACTCGGCCTGCGACGTGCCGCCGGCGGAGCCGTCGGTGGCGGCGCGCAGTTGCATGGCCTTGTTCGTGCCGCCGACCACCGGGAAGCTCACGTTCGACGCCGGCCAGCTCGCGCCCGGCACGCCGGGGCCGCCCGAGTTGGTGCGCACGGTCCAGTGGTGGGCGCTGATGGCCGGGTCGGATGAGTTCGTATACGCGAAGTCGTCGAAGACGACCCCCGCGTTTCCGGTCGAGGTCGGTGTGGGTGACGGCGTGGGCGAGGGCGAGACACCGCCTCCGGTGGGCGGGGCGCCCCAGACCAGGGCCCCGTTGAGGAAGACGGCGACCTTCGACCAGTCGGTGTACGTGGTCAGCGCCGGGTTGAAGGAGTAGTCGTCGCTCTGGTTGATGGTCTGCCAGTCGGCCCGGTAGAAGCGCAGCTGCATGTCGCTGGTCGAGCCACCCGAGGCGAGCGTGCCCGAGGTGTAGCCCACTTCCAGGTAGCGGCTGGTGTCGGTGATGTTCCCGAAGGTCCCGGTGATGGTCGAGCAGGACACGACCGCCCATGAACAGGCGAAACGGTACTGCTGCGCCGCGTTGTCGGCGGTGAAGTAGTAGCGGATCTTCACGCCGCTCAGCGCGACCGCCGAGCCGCTGTCGTTGTACAGGTTGAACCACGGTTCGACCTGGTCGGCGGTGCCGCCGGTGGCGCTGGTCTTGTACTTCAGCCGCAGGGACGCGGCGCTCGCGGTTCCCGTCACGACCGCGAGGCCCGCGACGAGCAGCAGGGATAACAGCCCTCCGATGACGATTTTTCTTGACATTTCGGCCCTTCTATTTGGTGGTGAGTCCCCCGAGGCTGGTGTCTCCTAGGCCGAGCGATTCCAGGTGTGGGCCGAGCCGCTCGAGGAAGTCCCCGTAGTCCCCCGTGGAACCCCACGCGACCTCGGCGAACGCGGGCAGCCTGGGAAAGGCCGCGGCCAGCACGTCTCCGGGGGTCGGCAGGTACTCCGTCCAGAGCTGGCACTGCACGCCGAGCGCCCGCGCGTCCGGGTCGAAGCCGTAGGTGTCGGCCAGCGCCAGCACACGCCCGTCGGCGAACGGTCCCGGCTCGGCGGCCAGCGGATAGTCGAAGTAGGTCCGAAGATGCGGGGTGAGCACCACGTCGTGGCCCTCGTCCAGGGCGCGCGCGCCCGCCTCCTCGTCCAGCCACGTCATGGCGAGCGAACCGGGCGGCCCGCCGGGCTTCTCGTACCAGTAGGCGGTGCGCTTGCCGCGCGCGGTGAGATGCTCGGCCATCCGGCCGAGGAACCACGACGCGGCCGCCTCGGCCCCGGGCAGGCCGAGCTCGGCGATCCTGGCCATCGAGCGTGGGCTGGCAAGCCACTCCCCCGGCCGGCACTCGTCCCCTCCGACGTGCACGTACGGCCCCGGGAACAGCTCGGCGACCTCGTCGAGGACCTCGCGGAAGAACGCGACGGTCGACTCCTCCAGGTTGAGCACGTGGTCGCTGATCCCCCACTGCGACCACACGGGCAGCCGCCGTTCCGGGAAGTTCCCCAGGTGAGGGTAGGCGGCGATGGCGGCCTGGACGTGGCCCGGCATGTCGATCTCGGGTACGACGCTGATGTGCCGGTCGGCCGCGTACGAGACGATCTCGTGAATGTCCTCGTGCGTGTAGAAGCCGCCGCGCTCGCCGCCGACCTCGGTCAGCCTCGGGTGGCGCTTGATCTCCAGCCGCCACCCCTGGTCGTCGGTCAGGTGCAGGTGGAGCACGTTGAGCCGGTGCGCGGCCAGCAGGTCGATCAGGCGCAGCACGAACGGCTTCGGCATGAAGTGCCGGGCCACGTCCAGCATCAGGCCGCGCCAGGCGAATCGGGGCCGGTCTTCGATCGTCCCGTACGGCACGGCGGCGCCGAACCGGTCCAGGGTCCGCCGGCCGTAGAACCGCCCGGCGGGGCCGCCGTAGGCGAGGTCGACGCCGTCGGGGCCGACGGCGAGCCGGTAGCCCTCGGGGCCGAGGGCGGGATCGTGCCGGCATCGGGGCTCGGACAGCGCGGCGGGCAGGCTCGCGCCGCCGTCGAGAGCGAGCTCCCGCGGTCGCGGAATGATCAAGATGGGTTATCCCTTCACGGCGCCGGCCACCATTCCGGTGGCGACCCGGCGCTGGAGAATGAGGAAGACGAGGAGCACGGGCAGCATGAACAGGGTGGAGGCGGCCATGGTGGCGCCCCAGTCGGTGCCGTAGACGTTGCCGAAGGACGACAGCCAGACCGGCAGGGTCCGGTCGGCCTGGTTCTTGATGATGAGCGCGTTGGCGAACGCGAACTCGTTCCACGCGGTGATGAACCCGAACAGCGACGTGGCCATGAGCCCCGGCGCGAGCAGCGGGAACACCACGCGGCGGAAGGCCGACACGCGCGAGCAGCCGTCCATGAGCGCCGCCTCCTCGAGGTCGGCGGGGATGGCGGCGAGGAACCCGCGCAGCGTGACGATCGTGAACGGCAGCGTGCTCATGAAGTAGATGAGCGAGAGCATGGACAGCTTGTCGAGCATTCCGGTGTCCCGGGAGATGATGAAGATCGACACCAGCAGCGCCTCCCAGGGCGCCATCTGGGCGATGAACACCAGCAGGGTGAACGCCCGCCGGCCGCGCCAGGTCAGCCGCGCCACCGCGAATGCGGCCAGCATCGCCACGACCAGCGCCAGCAGCACGGCCGAGACCGTGACGGTCAGGCTGTTGCGCCAGAACTGCCAGAAGCCGGCGGTGGTGACGGCCGTGTGGAAGTGCTCGAAGGTCGGGTGGGCCGGCCAGAAGGCCGGCGTCTCGGACAGGATGTCCTTCGTCGGCTTGAAGGCCGTCAGGACCATCCAGTAGACCGGGAACACCGCGATCACCAGTGTGACCAGGCCGGACAGGTTGAGCAGGACGCGTCTCATCGTTCGACCTGCCTCAGGTGGACGTACAGGATCGCGATGAGGATCAGCACGGTGAGGGTGGAGACGGCCGCGCCGAGGTCGTACTTGTGCAGCGACTGCGCGACCTGGAAGGCGTATACGGGGAGGGTGGTGGTCGCGCCGTCGGGGCCGCCGCGGCTGATGGCCCAGATCTGGGCGAAGCATTTGAACACCCAGATCACCTCGAGCGAGGTGATCAGCCCGAACAGCGTCCGCAGCACCGGGAAGGTGATGCTGGTGAACTGCTGCCGGGCCGTCGCGCCGTCGATTCTGGCCGCTTCGTAGAGTTCGCCGGGCACGGTGGTCAGCCCCGCGTACAGCGTGAGCGCGGCGAACGGCACGGACTGCCAGACGACGAGGATGACGAGGATGGTGAAGGTCGCGTTGCCGTTGGCGAACCACGTGTAGCCGCGGAAACCGTCAAGACCCACAGTGGTAAGCAACCAGTTGACCACTCCGAGCTGGGACTGGAAGAGCCACTGGAAGATGGTGGTCGCGGCGATGATCGGGGTGGCCCAGGTGAGCACGAGCGCGCTCATCACGGCCAGCCGCATCCGCTTGCCGAGCTTGGCGATCATCAGCGCTACCGCCGTCGAGAGCACCATGATCAGGACGACGTTGATCACGGTCCACGCGATGGTCCGCCTGACCACGCCCCAGAACTCGGCGTCGCCCAGGATCTCCTGGTAGTTCTCCAGCCCGACGAACCGCGCGCCGCCGCGGATCAGCTCGCCGATCCTGAAGTGCTGCAGCGAGATCACCACGGTCCGCACCACTGGATAGACCAGCAGGTACGCGGCGCCGAGCACCGTCGGGGCGATCAGCAGGTACGGCCAGAACCCGGACATCCGGCCGGGTTCGAGCCGTCGCCTGCGGATCGGCACGCGTTCTCCCCGGGCCGCGTGCTCTTCTCGAGCTGTGGAGGTGACCGCCATCGATGATCAGGACTTGGTGTTGAGGATCTCGGCGATGACCTGGGACGCCTTCGTGCCCTCGGCTTGCGGGTCGCCGCCGGTGAGGACCTTGGTCATGTAGTCCTTGATGACGTTCTTGGCCTCGACCGCGCCCCAGTTGGGGGTGTTCGGGGTGGTGTGGCCGTTGGCCGCGCCCTTGGCCATGGCCTCGGCGCCCTCGTTGCCCGCGAGGGCCGAGGCGTAGGCGACCCGGTTCGGCACGTACGACATGGCCTTGGCCATGTCGGTCTGGAACGCCTCGCCGGCCAGGGCCTTGACCACCTCGTACGCCTCGGCCTGATGGGTGGAGGCGGCGGGGATGATGAGGTCGGAGCCGCCGGTGAAGACGGCGCCCGGCTTGTCGGCCGTCTTGCCGGGGATGGGGAAGAAGCCGATCTTGCCCTCGAGGGCGGGGTTGGCCTTGAGGATGGCGCCCGCGCCGCCCGGCGCGGAGATGAGCTGGGCGACGTCGCCCTTGGCGAAGACGTCGGCCTGCGGCGGGTTGGCCTCGTCGGAGTCCTTCGGGCCCTTGCCGAGCGCCTGGAGCTCCTTGTAGAAGCCGATGCCCGCGGCGGCCTGCGGGGTGTCGAGCCCGCCCTTCCAGGCGGTCCCGTCGGAGGTGGCGAGGTCGCCGCCCTCGTCCCAGATGAATCCGGCGAGGGTGTACCAGTTCTGGCCGGGCAGGTAGATGCGCTGGACGCCCTTGTTGAGCTTGGTCGTGTCGGCGACCCACTCGTCGCGGGTGGCGGGCGGGGTCGTTATGCCGGCCTTGGCGAACAGGTCCTTGTTGTAGATGACCACCCGATTGGCGGCGTACCAGGGGATGCCGTACTGCTTGCCGTCGATCTTGCCGGGTTCGGCGAGGCCGGGGAGCCAGTCGGCGCCCTGCAGCTCGGTGGTCTTGCCGGTCAGGTCGGTGACGCCGCCGCTGGCCGCGTACTCGGCGACCTGGGTGTTGCCGACCTCGATCACGTCGGGGGCGTCGTTGCTGGCCAGCGCGCTGGTGACCTTCTGGCCGATGCCGTCCCACTCCTGGATCTGGATGTCGAGGGCGAGGCCGGAATGGTCCTTGGCGAAGCCCGCCTTGAACCGGTCGATGACGTCGTCGGTGAAGCTGTCCTTCATGAACCAGACCGTGAGCTTGACCGGGCCCGCCGAGCTCGCGGCAGGCGCGGCGGCGTCCTTGGTGCTGCCGGAGCAGGCCGACAGCACGGTGGCCAGCACGGGGGCGAGCAGGGCGGCCGCGGCGGCGACTCGTCTCATGGGAGACTCCCAGTGGTCAGATATTGGTAAGAAATCTCTCTGCATGCTTAGGGTGATGTTTACCAGTCGTCCCGTCAAGCGCCGGAAGCCCTTGTTATGAAGGGGTAACACTGGTAAACCTCTGGTAAGGTGAGCGCATGACTCTCAAGGGGCGGCCGGGGTTGAAGCGGGATCGCGTGCGCGACTTCCTGCTCGACTTCATCGCCGACAAACGCCCAGGTGAGGCCATCCCCTCCGAGCGCGCGCTGGCCGAGGAGCTCGGGGTGTCGCGGCCCACGCTGCGCGCCGCCATCGAGGATCTGGTCAGGTCGGGCCTGCTGGTCCGCGAGCACGGCCGGGGCACCTTCGCCGGGCCGAAGCGGGTCACCCAGGCACTGGCCGCCACCCAGAGCGGCTCCTTCTACGCCCCGCCTGCCGAGGGCCACTGGGCCAGCCGGATCCTCGAGTTCGGTCCCATCACCGCCGGGGCGCGGCTGGCGCACCGCCTGCAGATGTCACCGGTCGACCCGGTCCTTCGCGTGGTCCGCCTGCGCATCGTCGACGGCGAGCCGATGGCCATCGAGCGCCTGCATCTGCCGTACGCCCTGGTCGAGGGCCTTGTCCCGGGAGACATGGAGAGCGGCTCCTTCTACCGGCTGCTGCGCGATCGCTTCGGCGTCGACCCGCGATCCGCGGTCCAGACGCTCCAGGCCACCGTCATCGACGAGGCCGAGGCCGGCCTTCTCGACGTGCCCGAGCACTTCCCCGCCCTCATGGTCGAGCGCACCACCCGCGACGCCGCCGGGCGAATCGTCGAGTTCACCCGCTCCGTCTACCGCGGCGACCGCTATCGCGTCACCTCCGAGCTCAACTTCGACGAAGAGTCCGGCTAGCGGTCGCACGGGCGCGCCCTGCTCCGGGTCCGAATGGTGACTCGTGTTGTCGATCCCCCGAATCTGTCCGTCGCTGAATTCCGCCACCATGCCCGGCTCGAGCTCGATGGACGTCACGAGAGTGTAGCCCGCGACATCACGCTCTCTTCCGGACGCGGAAGCGGGTGCCATTTGCGGTCCTGGGCGGGCTGCGCGGGTCCTAGCGGGTCCTAGAGGAAGAGGCCGCCTACTACGCCGACGGAGTGGGCCATGACGTCGAGGCGGCCGTCGAGGGCGTCGTCGATGTCGGTGAGGAGGGCCGCCTCGGCGTCGGAGAGGCCGGCGCCGGCCGTGGTGGGGACGACGCTGATCTCAGTGCGCGGCCGGGGCAGGTCGGCCAGGGTGGTGAACAGGGCGATGGCCTGGCGGGCCGTGTAGAGGGCGCTGAAGCCGACGGCCGCCCGCTGGCGGGCGTCGAGGGTGAGGCGGTCGAGAAGGTCGAAGACCTCGGCGCCGTGCGCGGCGTCGGAGGCGGCGTGACCGGCCAGTCCTGCCAAGCCCGCCGCAGGTTGGGCGGCCGCGCCCTCGGCAGCCGCGGCTTGAGCGGCCGTGGCCTGGGCAGCGGCGCCCTCGGCAGCCGTGGGTTGGGCGGCCAGGCGTTGGGCGGCCACGCGTTGGGCGGCTGCGGGCTGGGCAGCCGCGGGTTGGGCACTTGCGGGCTGGGCGGTCCCGGGTTGGGGGGCTTGGGTGAAGCCGCGGATGTGGTCGAGGAGCTGATCTCCCGGCGGGTCGCTTTCCAGGATGGCGAAGCAGCCCAGCACGGCGACCGGGTGGACGCCGCCGATCAGGGCGTACTGGCCGCCGATCAGTGCGGTGATGGGTGCGATGGGCAGGGTCTCGTCGAGTCCGGCCGGGTCGCCCCCGAGGGCCGCGACATCGGCGCGGATCCAGCGGTCGTGGCCGCGCTCTTCGCGCATGTGCCGGGTGAGGAAGCGGGCCAGCGGCCGGCTGAGGGGGTCGGCGGGGTGACGGCGGCAGGCCCGCCGGGCGAACCGCATCAGAGGGACGGCCGACCGCGTTATGGGATACATGGCCGTCAGGTAGCGGACGTAGGCGCCGACGGGGTCCGGGGTGGCCCAGATCATGCCGGAGGCGAGGGTCAGCGCCGGCCGGATCAGGTCGATTTTGGCTCGCAGGATCGCGCCTTCCCCGGTCATGGCGGGCTCCTCCGGTTTATTTGTCACGCCTTCCACCCAAAAGCGTATGCCGCCGATTTCCGGCGGGCCATCGGCTGGGCGGCGGATATCTCATCGGTCAGCCGGCGGAGGCCCGCCGAGAATGATCTGCACCCGGCTGTGCAGGCCGAGCTTTCCGAGAATGTTCTCGATATGCGATTTCACGGTCGACCGGGTGATGGAGAGGACTTCGGCGATTTCCGGGTTGGTCCGGCCGAGCCGTACGAGCTCGAAGACCTCGCGCTCGCGCCGGGTGAGCCGCTCGGCGGGGCCGGCCATGTGCGCGCGCACGTCATCGACGCTGTCGCTGGGAATCGGCAGGTAGCCGGCTCCCATCAGCCGGGCCATGGCCGGCAGCAGGCCGGCCGGCACCCGGTTCCGCGGCACCACGCAGAATCCGTGGCGGATCAGGTGCGAGGTCCAGTCGCCGGCGTTTCCGGCCACGATCAGCACCGGGACCGGGTCGCCGGCGCCGAGCCGGAAAAGCCGCTCCGCGGTTTGCGCGGTTATCGATTCCAGGCAGACGACGAACAGATCCGGAAGCGCCGTTTCCGCAAGGATGGCGATGTCCTCGATGTCCTCCTTGATTTCCAGGGTGATACCGCCGTCCTGGGCGAAGGCGTTTTTGACCCCGTTGAGAACGAGGTCGTCGTCACCGGTCGCGATAATACGCATTTCATTTCGGCTCAAGCGCGCTCATCGAGCGGTAGGCGACCGCGATGGCCCCGAGGGCCACCGCGATCGCGGCGATCCCAGCGGCCACGAAGGTGCCCCGCGGCCCGAAGACCTGTCCCGCCGTGCCGCCGAGCAGCAGCGCCGAGAGCATGCCGACCTGGGCCAGCCCGTTGAGGGACGCGGCGGCCTTGCCCCGGTCGGCCTCGGCCGTGCGCCTGATGAGCACGGCGCCGAACGTCGCGTTCACGGCGGTGTTGGCCAGCCCGATCATCGTCGCGAAGACCAGATAGACCACGAAGTTCGGTGCGAGGCCGGCCCCCACACAGCCCAGCCCGATCACCGCGAACCCGGCGAACGCCACCCTTACCTGGGTGGTGATGACCGCCGACCGCGCCGCGATCACCGATCCCACCGCGCCGCCGATGGCGGCGACCACCTCGGAAAGCCCGTACAGCGCGGCCGAGGTGTGCAGGGAGTCGCGTACGAGGAAGACGTCGACGACGTTGACGCCGCCGATGGTCACGATGGTGGCGACCAGCGCCCACATCATGGGCCAGACGATCGGGTCCCGCCGGATGACGGAGAATCCGGCGAACGTGCGGATCCGGGCGGGAGCCGCACTCCGCTCCCCTTCGGAACCGCCCCGCCGGGTCCGCACCAGTGTGGCCGCGACCAGCAGCAGCGCGAACGTGACGGCGTCGATGAGCACGGCCGTGCGCATGCCGGCCAGCCCGAACAGCGCCCCGCCGAGACCGGCGCCGAGCGGCCCGGCGAACGCGGCGAGCCCCGACTGGAAGGCGACGTAGCGGCCGATGCGGTCCTCGCCCACGACGCGGGGCATCAACGCCGTCCAGGTGGGCCCGGTGAACGCCTGCCCGACCTGGATGACCAGGAACAGCGCGAAGACCAGGCTGAGGTTGGGCGCGAACGCCAGCGCGACGCAGGCCGCCGTCTGCGCCCCCGTCGCCGCCATCAGGATGAGCTTCGAATCGTAGGTGTCGGCAACGTGCCCGGCCACGCCGATCAGCAGGACCGGCGGCACGACCTCGACGGCCAGCAGCATCACGACCGGCCAGACGCCGAGCCCGGCGGCCTGGACGTGCAGCAGCAGCACGATGGCGAGGACCGCGTCGCCGAGCATCGACACGGCGCGCGCCGGCACCACGATGCGGACGTCGTGCAGCCGCCACAGGGGCGCCGCCGTCACTGAGCCGGCCGCTGAGCCAGCCCCTAAGCCGGCCGCTGGGTCCGTCGCTGAGCCCGTCACTGGGTCGGTCACCGCACGCCTCCTCCCACGGTTGCCTCGTGCCTGGCCCGGAGCGTCTCGGCCTCCCGCCGGTCGGCCGAGGCGTCGGTCCAGATCCCCTGGAAGGCCCGATGCCGTACGGCGGCCCGCTCCAGGCAGTAGTCCTCGAGCAGGCCGGGCGGCGTCGACCGGGGGATCAGCGGCGTGTAGTCGGGCGCCAGCGACAGAACCCGGTCGTCCACCTCGAGCAGCCAGCCCGCCTCGAGCAGGCCGTCCAGCGCCTTGGCGGCCACGTCCGCGTCCCCCGCGCCGAATCCGGCCAGCAGTTCGCCCGGCCGCGCGCCCCGGTCGGCGCGCCGCAGCAGGTCGGCCTCCATCGGGTCGAGCAGCCGGTGGGCGGTGGTCGCGCAGGGCCGCGTGTCGAAGACGTGGCAGCCGTCCGTCGTGTCGGCCCGCAGCAACGCGCTGGTCTCGTACGCGGCGCGCCAGTCCGCCACGATCGCCTTGAGGATGACCCCGTACTCCTCAGGATCGTTGCCGTCGTCCGCCTCGAATTCGAAGTAGTAGGCCAGGTCGTCCAGCGTCTCCAGGGGCAGGTCGTAGATCTGCTCGTAGGCGGGGGCGGGGCTGCGACCGGCCACGCCGAGGGCGGGGCCGTCGAAGTGCAGCGGGCTGAACCGGTCGAGGCGGACCCGGCCGGCGTCCGGGGGCTGCAGATGGAACAGCTTGGGCAGCATGGCGAACATGTCGTGGAAGTCCTGCGCGCGCTCGCGCGGGAACCCGTAGAGGATGTTCCACCGCGCCGCGATGCCCAGCTCCTCGCCCCATTTCAGCAGGCGGATGTTGTGGTAGGCCTGCACGCCCTTGCGCATGAGGTTCAGCACGGGCGTGCTCATGCTCTCGATCCCCGGCTGGACGGTACGGATCCCGGCCTGCCGCATGAGCGCCATCTGATCGCGGGTGACCTTGGATTTGATCTCGTAGAACAGATGGGCCGAGTGCCTTCGCCGCGCGAGCTCGGGAAGGACCGTCCGGAAGTAGCGGAAGTCGAGGATGTTGTCCACGGCGTGGATGTTGGGGATGCCGTACGACAGGGCGGCGTCGATCTCCCGCATCACGCTGTCGGGGCGCTTGCTGCGGAACTTGAGCGTCTCGCCGTTCAGCCCGCAGAACGTGCAGTGCTGCTGCGCGCCGTACCAGCAGCCGCGGCTGGTCTCGATCGGCACGAGCAGGTCGGATCGCGGCACGCCGAGGTCGGCGTGGTCGAGCTGGTCGAGCCAGTCGTCGTACCGAGGGACCGGCAGCGCGTCGAGGTCCTGCGGCGGCACGGGCTTGGCGAACTTGGGGTGGCGCCGGGAGAGCATGCCCGGGATGACGGTGTCGCCGGTGTCGCCGGTGTCGTCGGGTCCGCCGCCCCCGGCCAGGAAGGCGGCGAGGTTGACCAGCGCGCGCTCGCCCTCGCCGGGGCAGACGTAGTCCACGTACGGAAAATTCTGGATCACGGTCGCGCCCATCTCGGCCTCGCACGAGGCGCCGCCGAGCACGACCCGCAGCGCGGGGTCGGCCGCCTTGAGGTGGCGGGCCATCGACAGGCTGGGCGCCAGGTTGAAGGTGGTGCTGAAGCCCGCGAGGTCGAAGCCTTCCGCCGCGATGGCCTCGCTCTCCTCCCTGACGAGCTCGCGCGCCTGCCTGAACAGGGCGGGCACGGCCTCGCAGAGCCAGGCGGGCATCGGCTTCGCCGCCGCGTAGCGGGCGATCTCCGCCTCGGCCGGCTCCCGGTCCGGGTCGGCCGGGTCCAGCCAGACCGGGGAGAACAGCAGGTCGCCGAACAGACGGTCGGCGGGCAGGTCCTCGGAGATCGTCGTGTACAGGTCGATGCCGACGCGGCGGGCGTACTTCACGTTCAGGTAGCGCACCTCGACCGTGTGGCCGTGCTGCCGGAGGACCTCCCCCAGCAGGCTGAGGCCGAGCGAAGGGCGGCGGACCGACTGGAACGGCAGCGCGCAGAGCACGATCCTGGCCATGGCAGGCGCCACCTGCTCAGACCTCACCGTAGTAGAGGGCCCGGAGGGCGTTCACGCGATCGCGCAGCTCCTCGGCGGCGGCGTGGGTCTTGTCCCTGTTGCGCTCCTGCAGCAGCAGGTGGCAGGACCCGCACGGCGACCGGCCGAGCACCTGCTCCTCGTCGCTGTCGCCGACCAGGCCGGCCGCCTCGGCCAGCGGCCGGGCCCCGAGCGTCCTGATGGTCTGAAGGACGAGGTTGCGGTCGCGGTTGTCCATGACGTCGACAAGCGGGGTGTCGCGGATGTGCCCGAACCGCAGGTCATGCTGGCCACGCACATACATGCTCTCGCCGCAGCAGCCGAAGATGCCGCCCGTGCTGCGGATCATCACGATGTTGGCGGCCAGGCAGGGCTCGCGCTCGGGGAACATCGGGAAGACGCTGTGGTCCAGCCGGACGGCGCGGCCGACCCGCATGACGCCGGAGAAGTGGACGCGGGCGCGCTCCTCCTCCGTCGTGAGCCCCAGCTCTTCAACGATCTTGTCGAAGTCCTCGCCCTCGATGTAGGTGTAGCGGATGACGGCCTCGATGCCGAGCTCGAGCGCCTCCTGCAGGGCGAGCCCGATGGCCCGCCGGGGCACGGCGGTGCCGTGGTAGATGTCGGCGCTCAGCCCCAGCTTCTTGGCGTCGAGGACCGAATGGAGCACTTCCTGCCGCTCGGCCGGGTCCATGGCCCACGACCCGTTGGTGGTCACCGAGTAGGAAAGGCCGAGCTCGCGCACCAGGCCGATGGCGTAGTAGAGCAGGTCCCGCACATAGAAGACCTCGCCGCCGGTGAACCCGATCTCCGCGTCCGGGTCGATCTGCTTGACCTGCTGGAGAATGTCGCGGACATATCCGCGGTCCAGCGTGGTGGTCACTTTGGGCGATGAGAATGTCGAGCAGTGCTGACAGGCGAGATTGCAGGACTCGGTCAGCTGGACCCCGACACGGAGGCTCTCGAACATGGTGCGCCGCCTTCCGCGGTGGACTGAAAGTACCCCTCCTGGCAGAGAAAACCTCGGGGAGCTTCAGGGCACGGACCCGGTGCGGCCGTGCCCCTGGCACGTCTGATCGGCAGGCTTACTGATCAGCTGACGTAGACCGAGCCCACCCGGATCGCCGACTGGTCCATCATGTGCGCCACCACGAGGTCGGATTCCTCGACGTCGCTGAGGTTGAGGTCCGTCAGCATGGCCCTCTCGTGGTCGGTCAGGTCGAGGTCGCGCATGGCCTCCGCCGAGTCGGCGCGGAATCGCCCGCGGAATTCCTCGTCGGTGAGCAGCAGATTGATGACGCGCTTCACTTCCTGAGCAGACATTTCTGCTTCTCCTCTCGGGATCCTTGGCCGGCGCCCACGGAAATTGGGAGTTCCGCCGCTGCCGCGAACCGTACGCCGCCCCGATTCGGCGGATCAATCGGCCACCTGACCGATCCGTCGTAACCGGTCAGGTGGCCGATTGTGGGTCACCGCCGGGCGACGTACTTTCCAGAACGGCGCACACATCCCAGGCCGGAAAACGCCGTACGCGAAACGCCGTGCGCGAAAGCCGGGCGCAAAAACATCTCGTGGTTCATCGCGGAAGGCGGCATGCGGTGTCCTCTACGTTCGAGAATCTTCATGTCGGCATCCAGCTGACCGAATCGTGCGACCTCGCCTGCCGGCACTGCTGCACCACGTCCTCGCCGAAGGTGACGACCACCCTGGACCGCGAGTACGTCCGCGACATCCTCCGCCAGGCCGCGGACATCGATCCGCACGCGGAGGTCGTCTTCACCGGCGGCGAGGTCTTCTACGTGCGCGACCTGCTCTACTACGCCATCGGCGTGGTCCGCGAGCTCGGCCTCGGCTACTCGATCAACACCAACGGCTCGTGGGCGGTCGACCCGGCCGAATGCCGGGAGGTGCTCGACACGATCCTCGACGTGCGGCGGATCGCGTTCGGCACCGACGACTACCACGATCCGGCGGTGCCGAAGCGGGCGGTCGGCCGGGCGCTGCAGGAGGCCATGCGCAGCGGCGTCCCGGCCATGATCCGTTACACCTTCGCCGCGGGCGAGGACTTCGAGCAGGTCTATCGCGAGCTCGGGCTCACCACGGAGGAGGAGCGCGCGCGGGTCGAGTTCTCCGGAATCATGCCCGTGGGCCGCGCGGTCCGGCTGGATCCCACGGTGTTCCCCGTCTTCCCGGAGCGGGAGCCGTGCTTCGCCGCCAACACGATCATGATCAGGAGCACCGGGGTCATCTACGGCTGCTGCGGCGACAGCATGTACCTGCCCGGCAAGCACGATCTGCGCCACGGGCACGTGAAGACGACCCCGTTGAAGGAGGTCCTTTCGGCACGCGAGTCGAACGTCGTGCTCCAGACGATCAGGACGATCGGCCCGCGGCCTCTGGCGGTGGCGGCCGGCGCCATCCGGGACACTCCCGAGGACGAGATGTTCTCCCGGTCGCCGTGCGGCTCGTGCCACCTGATGCTGCAGGAGCGCAACAAGGACAAGACCCGGGCCGCCGCCGAGGAGTTCCGCGACCGGGTGACGGCCCTGCGCGCGTTCTACTACGGCGAGATCTGACGTGGCCGCGATGCCGGACGCGCGCTGCGCGGCCTGCCTGACGCGGCTGCCGTCCCGCGCGCGGTTCTGCCCCTCCTGCGGCGAACGGGTCCAGGCCGAGGAGAGTCTCGACATACGCAAGACCGTGACCGTGGTCTTCTGCGACCTGGTCGGCTCGACCGCGCTCAGCCGCATCCTCGACCCCGAACCGCTGCGCGAGCTGATGCTGCGCTACTTCGCCCTGATGCGCGGGTGCCTGGAGCGGCACGGCGGCGTCGTGGAGAAGTACATCGGCGACGCGGTCATGGCGGTGTTCGGCGTGCCGGTCGTCCACGAGGACGACGCGCTACGCGCCGTACGGGCCGCCGCGCAGATGCGCGACTCGCTCGCCGGATTCAACGCCGACGTCGCGCACGGCCTCGGGGTGACCCTCAACGTGCGGATCGGCGTGAACACCGGATCCGTCGTCGCGGCCGCCGACCCGGCCGCCGCTGAGGCGCTCATCTCGGGCGACGCCGTGAACCTGGCGGCCCGGCTGGAGCAGCACGCCGCGCCCGGCGAGGTCCTGCTCGGCCCGCTCACGTGCAAGGCGCTCGAGGGCGTCGTCAACTACGAGCTCGCGCCGCCGATCACGATGAAGGGCTTCGCGCAGCCGGTCGGTCCCGGCCGTCTCGTCTCGGTCGGCGACGCCGACGCGGCCGTCCCCCGGCGGTTCGACCTCGCCCTGGTGAACCGGCAGGACGAGATGGCGCTGCTGCGCCGTACGTTCGAGGCCGCCGTCCGCGAGCGCGGCTGCCGGACGGTGACGCTGCAGGGGGACGCGGGGATCGGCAAGTCCCGGCTGGCCGCCGAATTCGCGCGGTGGGCGCGGTCGCAGGGCGCCGTGGTCGCCGAGGGCCGCTGCCCGGGGTACGGCGTGGGCGGCTCGCTCACGGCCCTGGCACAGGCCATGCGCAAGTTCCTCGCCGAAGCCCGATCAGCGGCCCCACCCGAAAGCAACCCACCCGAAACCAGCCCACCCGAAACCGATGCGGCCGAGGCCCTGACGATCCTGCGTGAAGGGCTGCTGGCCGACGACGCGCCCGGGATCGCGCCGGGCGAGACCGTCTGGGCCATCGGCCGGGTGCTGCGCGAGATCGGCGCGGACCGGCCGATCGTCCTGGTCCTCGACGACATGCACTGGGCGGAGCCGAGCCTGCCGGCCGCCCTGAGCGCGGTCGCGGCGCAGCTGTCCGGTGTGGCGCTGACGCTGCTGTGCCTGACCCGCCCCGACTTCCTGAGCGAGGACGGGGCCGCGCTCGGCGATCTGCCGGACGCGCGGCTCGAGCACGTGCGCCCGCTGACCGAGGACGACTGCTACCGGCTTGTCGCCGAGCTGGACGAGGTCGTGGCGCACGACGCCGAGATGGCCGTGCGCGCCGTCAGCCGGGCCGAGGGCAACCCGTTCTATCTGGAGCAGATCGTCGACGTCATGGGTGACGAGTCCGGGCAGTCGGTTCCGCTCGGCGTCAACGGGCTGATCGCCTACCGGCTCGACCAGCTGGCCACCGGCGAGCGCCGGATCCTCGGGTTGGCCGCCGTCGTCGGCCGTGACTTCACGCCGGCCGACCTGCTGGCCGCCGCCGAAGACGATCTCGCCGGACGGCTGGCCGGTGTCCTCGACGGTCTCGTACGCCGCCGGCTCATCGGCCGTACGACGGCCGGGTCCTCCCCCGCCTACCGGTTCGACAGCGCGCTGATCCACGAGGTCGCCTACGACTCCATGCCCAAGAACTGGCGGGCGGCCGGGCACGAGCGCCTGGCCGACCGGCTGGCCGGCGATCCGGGCGCGGCGGAGGTCGCCGGCACGCACTGGGAGCGCGCCTGGTCGCTCCGCAAGGAGCTGGGCACCCCGGAGCAGTCCCGCAGAAGCCTGGCCGACCGGGCGGTCCATGCGCTGCTGGCCGGCGGCGTGCGGGCGCTCGCCGGAGGCGACCCGCGGCACGCCGCGGACCTGCTGTCGCGGGCCCTGCCGCTCTGCGACCCGGACGACCCGCGCCGCTGCGAGCTGCTGCTGCGGACCGGTGAGGCGCGGCTGATGGCGGGCGAGGGCGAGGCCGGGCATCGGCTGCTCACGCAGGCGCGCGATCGGGCGCGTGCCGGGCGGAACGCGATCATCGAGGCCCACGCCGAGCTGCAGCTGGCCTACCTGCGGCCGACCAGGCAGTTCAGCGCCTTGCTCGAGAAGGCGCACGAGACGCTGCCCGTCTTCGAGCAGGCCGGCGACGTCCTCGGGCTCAGCCGCGCCTGGCTGCGGATCGGGGTGGTGGAGCAGAGCCGCGGCCGGCACGCCAGGGCCGTCAGAGCGCTCCGGCGGGCGCTCGGCTACGCCACGCGCCTCGACGCCGGGCTCGAGCAGGCCACGGTGCTCGGCGCGCTCGCGGTGTCGCTCTGGGTGGGGCCCCTGCCCGCGCACCGGGCCATCGCGCAGTGCCGTTCCCTGCTGACCGAGTACGGCCCCGGGCACCGAAGCGTACGCGCCGGGCTGCTGTGCCCGCTCGCCCTGCTGGAAGGCATGAGCGGCGCGCACGAGGAGGCGGACGCCCTGCTCGACGAGGCGGGCGGAATCATCGGCGAGCTCGGCAACGCCCGGGCGTGGGCCGTGCTCCCCATGTTCGTGGCCGCGGCCAAGGTCCTCGCCGGGGATCTCGGCGCGGCCGAGGCCATGGCGCGGCAGGCGCACGCCGCGTCGCTGAAGCTCGGCGATCCGCAGCTGACCGAGACGACCTCCCGCGACCTCGCCCGCGTCACGCTGCTGCACGGGCGGCAGGAGGAGGCCGCGGAACTGGCCATGGACGGCCTGCCCGACGACATGCCGGCCGCGGCGGCCGACCGCTACGGGCTGCGCGCCCGCATCCGGGCCCGTCAAGGGCACGCGGAGCAGGCCCTGCGGCTGTCGGGTCAGGCGCAGGCATTCGCCCGCCGCACCGACTCTCCCCTCAGCCGGGCCACCACCTGCCTCGACCACGCCGTCATCCTGCGCGACCTCGGCGACGTGGGCGGTTCCCGGGAGATGGCCCGCAGGGCCGCGGGCTGGTTCGGCAGGAAAGGGCACGTCGTCGGCCTCGCCTGGACCCGTGACCTGCTCGAGGGCGCCTCGTGACACCTTCCCTGACGCCGGCCACCCGGCTCACCGAGCCGCCGCTCACCTGGAGCATGGTCGGCCGCGACCAGGCCGGCCTGGCCCTCGCGGCCGGCTGGCCGAGCGCCGTGACGCCGGAGCAGGCCTGGGGCGAGGCCACCGGCCGCGGGATCCGGGTCTGCGTCGTCGACAGCGGCGTGGAGGACGGTCACCCGGCGGTCGGCCCGATCCAGAGCTCGCATGCTGTGCAGCCGGGGCCGTCCGGCGAATGGACGGTGGCCGCCGCCGACCACGAGGATCTGAGCGGGCACGGCACGGCCTGCGCCGGAGTGGTGCGCGCGGTCGCGCCGGACTGCGAGATCCACAGCGTCCGGGTGCTCGGCCACGGGATGTCGGGCTCCGGCGACGCCTTCCTCGCCGGCCTTCGCTGGGTGGTGGCGCAGAACTTCGACATCGTCAACCTGAGCCTGTCGACCACCCGGCACAAGTTCGCCGACACCCTGCGCTCGCTCGCCGACGACGCCTACTTCCACCGGACCGTGCTCGTCGCCTCGGCGCACAACCTTCCCGTGGAGAGCTTCCCGTGGCGCTTCTCGTCGGTGATCTCGGTGGGCAGCCACGACACGGGCGATCCCCACCAGTTCTTCTACAACCCGGCCCCGCCCGTCGAGTTCTTCGCCCACGGCGTCGACGTCGAGGTGCCGTGGCTCGGCGGCGGCTCGCGCCGCTGCACGGGGAACAGCTTCGCCACCCCGCGTATCGCCGGCTACTGCGCGCTGATCCTGAGCAAGAACCCCGAGCTCACTCCTTTCCAGGTCAAGAACATGCTCTATTTGACCGCCGCTAACGTGCGAGGTCCGCAATGACAGACAACACCACCTTGGCCGCGGCCATGTCGCTGGCCGTGCTGGACTCCGAACAGGACCAGCGCACCCTGCTGCACTCGGTCGTGCTGGCCGCGCGGGCGATCTTCGACGCCGCGGCCAGCTCGATCTTCCTGCTCGACACGGTCACCGGCGACCTCGTCTTCGAGGCCGTCGCGGGCGAGGGCGAGGAGTTCCTGGTGGGCCGGCGGTTCCCGGCCACCAGAGGGATCGCGGGATGGGTGCTCAGCTCGGGCCAGCCGCTCGTGGTCGACGACCTCGACGGCGACGGGCGGTTCGCCAAGGACATCGCCGAGTCGACCCGCTACGTGCCGCGCATGCTGATGGCGACCCCCGTCACCTGCGACGAGGAGCCCATCGGCGTGCTCGAGGTGCTGGACGCCGGACAGCAGGCGCGGTCCCGGCTCGGCCAGCTGGAGCTGCTGTCGCTGTTCGCGACCCAGGCCGCCGCGGCGCTTCGGATCGTGCAGCGGAGCCGGGCGGCGCGGGCGCGGCTGCTGTCGGTCGACGCGGCCGGCGAGTCCAGCGGCCACGCCGCCGAGCTGGGCGACCTCATGGAGGTGGCCCGCCTGCTCGACGTGGCCGACGCCGAGCGGCGCCAGGCGGGGCTGCGCCTGCTCGGGTCCGTGCGCACGCTCCTGGCCGGATAGCCGAAGTAGCCGAGCAGCCGAGTAGGCCCGAGTGGCCGGACACCCAGAGGAGGTCACGTGTCAGCAGGCCTGACCCAGGACGAGGCGCGCGAGCGCGCCTCACTCGTCACGGTCGCGTCCTACGACGTCGACCTCGATCTGACCCGTGGGGACACCGCGTTCGGATCGACCAGCGTGATCCGATTCGGCTGCGCGGCTCCCGGGGCCGGCACCTTCGTCGACCTGACGGCCCCGGTCGTCCGGCGGGTCACGCTCAACGGCGCCGAGGTGGACCTCGCCGCGTTCGACGGCAACCGCGTCGCGCTGACCGGCCTCGCCGCCGACAACGTGCTGGTGGTCGAGGCCGAGTGCGCCTACTCGCGTACGGGCGACGGGCTGCACCGCTTCACCGACCCGGCCGACGGCCTCACCTACACCTACACCGACCTCGAGACCTTCGACGCGCACCGGGTCTACGCCTGCTTCGACCAGCCCGATCTGAAGGCGGCCTTCACCTTCGCCGTGTCCGCGCCCGCCGATTGGGCAGTGGTCTCCAACATGCCTGTGGAGTCCTCCACCGGGCTCCGTCGCCGGTTCTCCACCTCGCCGCCCCTTCCCACCTATGTCACGGCGATCATCGCGGGCCCGTACCACGAGGTCAGGGGCGAGCACGACGCGATCCCGCTGGGCGTGTACTGCCGCCTGTCGCTGGCCGCGCACCTCGACGCGGACGAGATCCTCACGGTCACCAGGCAGGGCTTCGACTTCTTCCACGCGGCGTTCGGGGTGAGGTATCCCTTCCCGAAGTACGACCAGCTGTTCGTGCCGGAGTTCAAGGGCGGCGCGATGGAGAACGCGGGCGCGGTCACCTTCAGCGAGGAATGCCTGTTCCGCTCCCGGGTGACCGACTTCGCCCGGCAGGCCAGGGCCGAGACCATCCTGCACGAGCTCGCGCACATGTGGTTCGGCGACCTCGTCACCATGCGCTGGTGGGACGACCTGTGGCTGAACGAGTCGTTCGCCTCCTGGGCCGCGACGCTGGCGCTGTCCGAGGCCACCCGGTGGAATTCGGGGTGGACGGCGTTCGCCCAGCTGAGCAAGGCGTGGGCCTATCGTCAGGATCAGATGGCGACCACGCATCCCATCGCCGCCGACATCCAGGACATCGCCGCGGTCGAAGTGAACTTCGACGGGATCACCTACGCCAAGGGCGCCTCCGTGCTGAAGCAGCTTGTGTCGTGGAACGGCCGCGAGAACTTCCTCTCCGGCGTGCGGGACTACTTCGCCGCGCACGCCTGGGGCAACGCGACCCTGGCCGACCTGCTCGCCGCGCTCGAGCGGAGGTCGGGACGCGACCTGACGGCGTGGTCGGACCAGTGGCTGCGGACGGCGGGGGTCAACACGCTCCGCCCGTCGATCGAGGTGGACCCGTCCGGGCGCATCACGTCGTTCGACGTGCTCCAGGAGGCGCCCGCGGCGCATCCCGCGCTCCGCGACCACCGCATCGCCATCGGGTTCTACGACCAGGAGCCGGAGGGCTTCATCCGGACGCGGAGCTTCGAGGTCGACGTGTCCGGCGCGCGCACGGAGCTGCCGGAGCTGGCCGGCCAGGTGCGCCCGGATCTCGTGCTGCTGAACGACGACGACCTCACGTACGCCAAGATCCGGCTCGACGGGCACTCGCTGCGCACGCTCGCGGCGAGCGTCGGCGACCTCGGCGACTCCCTGGCGGCCGCCCTGTGCTGGGCCACGGCCTGGGACATGTGCCGCGACGGCGAGCTGGCCGCGCGCGACTACGTCCGCCTGGTCACCTCGGGCGTCGGGTCGCTGTCCGCTGTGAGCATGGTCGAGGCCCTGCTCGCGCAGGCCGCGGTCGCGATACGGCGGTACGCCGACCCGCCCTGGCGGGAGAGCGGCCTCGATCTTCTGGCGGGCGCCACGCGGCGGCTGGCCGGGGAGGCCACGGCCGGCTCGGACACCCAGCTCGCCTTCGTGCGCGCGTGCGCACGCGCGGCCACCTCCGACGAGGATCTGAAGTTCCTGGCGGGCCTGCTCGACGGGTCCGTACGGCTCGACGGGCTCACCGTGGACACCGAGCTCCGCTGGTCACTGCTCGGCCGGCTCGTCGGCCGCGGCGTCCTCGGCGCCGAGGAGATCGACGCCGAGCTGAAACGGGACCCCACCGACGCGGGCCGGCGCCACGCCCTCACCTGCAGGGCGTCGATGCCGACCGGCGCGGCGAAGGAGGCCGCCTGGTGGGAGCTCACTCTGGGAGAGGTGCCCCTGGCCGAGTTCCGCGCCGTGCTCGCCGGATTCGCCGACCCGGATCAGCAGGACCTCACCGTGGCGTATCGGGACCGCTACTTCGCGGCCATCGGCGACGTCTGGCGCGACCTGCCCACCGTGATGGCGCAGGACTTCGTCTCCGGCCTGTACGTGAGCTGCCCCTTCACCGAGGACACGATCCAGGCGACGGACGCCTACCTCGCGGCGGACCATCCACCGGACGCGCTGCGGCGCCTTCTCACGGAGGGCCGCGACGACGTCGTGCGCGCCCTCCGCAGTCAAGCACGCGACCGCCAGGAGGCGACGCCATGACCAACAGCCCCTACTACCTGGGGAAGCACTGCCAGGCCTGCGACCTTTCGGCTCAGCTGCGGCCCGGGCAGTGGTGCGTCTTCGGCGTCCCGATCTCGTTCGACTTCGAGGACGCGACCCGTGGCGGCATGGGCCCGTTGCTCATCCGGAAGTCCCTGCCGTTCCTGTGGGACGGGTTCCCGCGGCTGCTGTGGGATTGGACCTCCGACAGCCTCGTGGAGACGATGACCAATCTCCCGCTCGACCTCGGCGACATTCCGTACGACCGGCGGACCGACCGCGCGTACGAGGTCGAGGACAGGATCGTGCGCTGGGCCGCCGACATCGCCGGGAACGGCGGGCGGCCGCTGGTGCTGGGCGGCGAGCACTGGATCACCTTCCCGGTGCTGCAGGGCCTCACCAAGCACGTGGGGCCGGTCTCGGTCGTGCACTTCGACGCGCACACCGACACGCACCGCTGGATCGCCCCGCGCGGCGCCGAGCCCCGGCTGCGCAACAACAACGTGATGACGTTCGTCGAATCGCTCGACGGCGTCGAGCGGCTGCTGCAGATCGGGGTCAGGGAGTACGACGTCGCGATCGACCTCGAGACCGCGGGGGCGTCGGCGAAGTGCGCGGTGATCCCCCCGGACGCGATCAACGACGCGATTTTCGACGGCCTGCCCGAAGGGTCGAAGGTGTACGTGACCATCGACGCCGATGTCCTCGACCCCGCGTTCGCGCCCGAGGTCGGCTGGCCCGTGCCGGGCGGCATCACCGTGCGGCAGCTGCTCGCCATGATCAGGCAGATCCGCCGCCGGTACGACGTCGTCGGCCTCGATCTGGTCGAGGTGATGGGGATCGGCGACGGCGTGAACCGGGCCGCGCTCGCCATGGCGCGCTGCGCGCTCGCCTTCCTGGCCGACGACGTCACCTCAGGAGGACCCGCGAATGCCTGACTACGATCTCGTCGTCGTGGGCGGCGGGCCGGCCGGCTCCACCCTCGCCGCGCTGGTGGCCATGCGCGGGCATCGCGTGCTCCTGCTGGAGAAGGAGCACTTCCCGCGTTACCAGATCGGCGAGTCGCTGCTGCCCGCCACGGTGCACGGCATCTGCCGGCTGCTCGGCGTCACCGACGCGCTGCAGGCCCGTGACTTCACCGTCAAGCGCGGCGGCACGTTCCGGTGGGGCAGCAACCCCGTGCCGTGGTCGTTCCAGTTCGGCGACCTGCCGGCCTTCGCGGGCGACAAGGCGTACGCCTATCAGGTGGAGCGGATGCGCTTCGACGAGGTGCTGCTGGACAACGCCCGCCGGGTCGGCGTCGAGGTGCGTGAGGGCTGTTCGGCGGCCGACGTCGTCGAGGGCGACGGGCGGGTCGAAGGTCTCACCTACGTCGACGAGGAGCACGGGCCGCGGACCGTGACCGCCCGCTATGTGGCGGACGCGTCGGGGCACCAGAGCCGCATCTACCGGCACATGACAGGCGTGCGGCACTACTCCGACTTCTTCCGCAACGTCGCCCTGTTCGCCTACTTCGAGAACGGCAAGCGGCTGCCGGAGCCCAACTCGGGCAACGTCCTTTCGGCCGCGTTCGACGACGGCTGGTTCTGGTACATCCCGCTCACCAAGACGCTCACGAGCGTCGGCGCGGTCGTGCGGCGCGAGCTCGCGCACGTCGTGCAGGGCGACCCCGAGCAGGCCCTCGGCAAGCTCATCGAGGCGTGCCCGCTGATCAGCGAATATCTCGAGGGCGCGACCCGGGTCACCGAGGGGCCCTATGGGAAGATCCGCATCCGGCGCGACTACTCGCACTGCCACGAGCACTTCTACCGGCCGGGCATGCTCCTCGTCGGCGACACCGCGTGCTTCGTCGACCCCGTGCTGTCCTCCGGCGTCCACCTCGCCACGTACGGCGCGCTGCTGGCCGCGCGGGCCGTCAACAGCTGCCTGGCCGGCGCCCTGGACGAGGAGCGGGCGTTCGGGGAGTTCGCGCGCGGATACCGGGCCGAATACACCTACTTCTACAAGTTCCTGCGCTCCTTCTACGCGCAGAACGTCAACGAGCGGTCGTACTTCTGGGAGGCCAAGCGGCTGACCGGGTCGGCGCTGTCCGACATCGTGGCGTTCGTCGAGCTGGTCGGGGGCGCGGCCTCGGGCGAGCCCGCGCTGATCGCCGAGGCCGGCCTGGTCATGTCGTACGCGGCCCGCGCCTCCCAGTCGCAGGCCGCGGCCACAAGCGACCTCGTCGCCTCCCCCGACGGGCTGGCGTGGGATCTCACCCCGACAAGATCTTGAGGGCGTGCAGGTAGCCGTCGTGGTAGCCGATGTCGTGGGCCCGCGTCAGCGCCACGCGCGCCTGCCCGGCGGCCCGTTTGCGCTGGCCGCCCGCCCTGAGCGCGATGGCCATGGAGATGTGGGCGTCGACCATCAGCCGGGGGTCGCGGGCCCGGCGGCTGTCCGACAGGGATTGGCCGGCCAGCGCCAGCGCCGCGGCGGCGTCGCCGCGCGCCGCGTTCGCCCGGGCGAGCACGCCGTGCACCAGGCATGTGCCCACCAGGCTGGTGGCCGGCAGGGCGAGGGCCTTCGCGCCGTACGCGACGGCCTCCTCCACGTCGCCGGCGTCGATGGCGAGGTTCGCCATGTTCACCATCATGAGGACCTGGCCGCTGTAGGAGCCGATCCGCTCGTACAGCTCGAACGCCTTCAGGTAGCACTCGGCCGCCCGCTCGAAATCACCTTTATGGCGATAAATCCCGCCAAGGTTTCCTAGGCGGACGGACTCGCCGGCGTGGTTCCCCTCGGCCTGGTTGAGCCGGAGCGAGGCCTGGTAGAGCTCGAAGGCCTCGTCGAAGCGGCCGACCTCGTAACGCACGGCGCCGAGGTTGCCGAGGATCGCCGCCTCCCCCACGCGCCAGCCGGCCAGCCGGGCGAACCGCAGCGCCTCGCCGTACTCGCTCTCGGCGTCCTGATAGCGGCCAGCGCACTTGGCCTCCAGGCCGAGGCTGGCGCGCATGGCGCAGATGGCCGTCGCGTCGCCGCGCGACTCGGCGGCGGCCAGCCCGTCGCGGCTTGCCCGCTCCCAGGCGTCGCCCCGATGGTTCTGGTAGAACCAGCCGCGCAGGGCGTCGGCGATCAGCCAGGCGGCCGGATCGGGCGGGCGCCGCCCGGCCGCGTCCCTGATGGCGGCCAGCAGCCCTGCCAGCTCGTCGTCCAGCCACCGGGCCGCCGCGTCCGGCCGCTCGAAGGCTTCTACGGGGGTTTCTGCGGGGGCTCCTGAGGGCAGGTCGAGCCGGGTCATCTGCGGGTGCAGGATCTCGGCCGCGGCCCGGGCCGAGGCGGTGAGATGGTCGAGCAGGCGGCGTACGGCCGACTCCCGCCAGGCGTCCGGCAGCCGTCCCACACGCGCGCGGGCGTGGCTGCGCAGCAGGTCATGACAGGTATAGCGGCCGTCCACGCGCTGCTCGAGCAGGTGCGCGTCGTGGAGGCGCGCCAGGCAGCGGGCGGCGCGGCCCGGCTCGATCCCGGCCGCGACACCGGCCAGAGCGCCCGTGAGATGGACGACGCAGGGCAGCCCCATCGCCATGAAGACCAGCTGGGTCTCCTCGTCGAGGACCTGGAGCGACTGGTCGAACGCCACGCCCACCGCCGCGGAGTCGTCTCCTTCGACGGCGAGCGCCGCCACGCCCTCCGAGCCGCGGATCTGGCGGGCCAGCCGCCGCGCGTCGCGGCGGGCGGAGGTGAGCAGCTGCGCCGCCGCGATGCGGAGCGCGAGCGGCAGGTCGCCACAGGCGGCGGCCAGCTCCTCCAGCTGGTCGGCGGGGATCGGCGCGTGCCCGCCCTCGGTCAGCTCGGCCAGCACGCCGACCGACTCCTGCCGGGGCAGCGCGCCGAGCTCGAACCAGCGCACGCGATCGGTGGCCACCAGCCCGGTCAGCCGGTTGCGGCTGGCGATCACGGTCGCGGACCCGGCGCCGCGGAGGATGAGCGGGCGCACCTGGTCGGCGCGGGCCGCGTTGTCCAGCACGAGCAGGATGGCCCGCCCGGCCGTCAGCTCGTGGTAGAGCCGGGCCGCCTCGCCCGGATCCTTCGGCAGGCGGTGCGGCGGCACCCCGAGATCGCGCAGCAGGCCCGACAGCACCTCGCCGGTCGACGGTGGCACCCCGCCCGTGTAGGCGCGGAGGTCGGCGGACAGAACACCGTCGCCGAACCGGGACGCCACCCGCCGGCCCCATTCGAGCAGCAGCGCGGTCTTGCCGACCCCGGGGGCGCCCGACACGACGGTCACGGCGGGCCCCGGCTGATCGAGCGCCTGGTCCAGCTCGGCCAGCTCACGGGCCCGCCCGCCGAAGCGATGCGGGCCGGCGCCGAGCCACCAGGGCGCGCGGACCGACACCGGCGGCGTACTCCGGCCGGCGAGCGCCAGCAGCTCACCGCCCGCCTCCAGAAGCTCGTCGCACAGGGCGGCCAGCGCGACCGTGGGAGGCATCCGGTCGTTCTCGATCTTGGAGAGATAACTCTTGCTGTAGTGCACGGCGAGCGCGAGCCGGCTCAGCGACATGCCCCGTTCGATGCGGCGCGCCCGTAATCGCGCGCCGAACGTCGCCGGATCGCTCATGCGCGCCCCGGCCGCGCGGGTGTTGACAATCCACTAGGCAACGGCGGCCCCCTGTCGTCCCCACCACCCCGGAGATAGGAGTAGAGCCATGGTCCATGTGATCGTCACCGGCAGCGACGCCTCCGCCATGGCGGGCGTCTGCGCCGCGTTCTCCGATGATCCGGCTTTCACCCTACAGAGAGAACAATTCCCCGAGGACGCGCCGCGGCCGCCCGTGGCGATCCCGGCGCCGGAACTGCTGGTCGTCTGCGTCGCGTCGGTGGACATCCGGCTGGTCGACGCGCTTGCCCGCTTCCGCACCCGGGAGCCACGGGCGCCCGTGCTGATCCTCGCCGGCGCCGACGGGGGTCTCGTCCCGGCCCTGGCGGCGCTCGGCGCCTGCCTGCTCGTGACGGGCGGCATCCGGCTGCAGGATCTCGTGGGAGTGGCCCGCCTGCTGACGGCCGGCTACGCCATCGTGCGCAGAGACCAGATGACGCCCGGGCGGGCCGGAGACGGCCGCGCCGACCGCCACGCCCGGATGACGCACGCGCTGACCCGGCGCGAGCGGGAGGTCTGCGAGCTGCTCGCGCAGGGGATGACCAACCGCCAGATAGCCGAGGCCCTGTCGGTGTCCCGTTCGACCGTCAAGACGCACGTGGAGGGCGTCTTGGCCAAGTTCGGCGCGCGCAGCCGGGTCGAGATCATGCTGACCCTGCATCGGTAGCGCCGGCACCCCAGAAGTGGACAAACGCCACATTGGCAACATAGAGATCCACCGCTAGGGTGGGCGGGCTCCCCCCAACCCCCCAGGAGGATCGTCGTGCGTCCACGCGCGCTGGCGCTGGCTTTGGCCGCGCCCTTGCCGCTGCTCGTTTCGTTGTCCGGACCGGCTCACGCGAGCGGTACGTCCGTGGTCGTGCAGACCTGCGCCTCGAGCGGCCTCACCCCGGCCACCGTGGTCTCCGGACCGTGCGGCGGCGACATCCTGAGCGCGGTCTACACGGGCCTGGTCGAGTACGACCCGGTGACGGCCGCGCCGCGCTACGCGGTGGCCTCGGCGATCACCACGAGGGACAACCGCTCGTTCACCATCAAGCTGCGCAAGGGGTGGACGTTCCACGACGGCACCCAGGTCAAGGCCCGCAACTTCGTGAACGCCTGGAAGCTGGTCGCCAAGCCGAGCTCGCCCAACAGCTACTACTTCGCCGACGTCAAGGCGACCAAGGTGGTCAACGACCTGACGTTCACGGTCACCCTGCGCCGGCCGTCGGCCTCGTTCGTCTCGCGGCTGGGCTGGGCGGCCTTCGTGCCGCTGCCCGATTCGGTGCTGAAGCACCCGGCGACCCTGGGCACCCACCCCGTGGGGAACGGCCCGTTCAAGGTCGTCTCGTGGTCGCCGGGCAACGCCGTGGTCGTCGAGAAGTACGCCGGATACAAGGGCGCCCATCGGGCGCAGGTGGACCGGATCACCTACCGGACCTACGCCACCATCACCGCCTATGACGAGGTCGTCGCGGGGACCGCGGACATCACCGCCGTGCCGCCGGAGAAGCTCGGCAGCGTACGGTCCGACCTCGGCGGCCGCGTGATCGACCGGCCGGCTGCGGCAGTGGCGACCCTCAACTTCCCGATGAAGTTCAAGGGGGTCGCGAACGCGGACTTCCGCAAGGCGATCTCGATGGCCTTCGACCGCAAGAAGATCACCGACGCGGTGTTCCAGGGCGGGCGGCTCCCGGCCGGCTCCTTCACCCCGCCGACCGTCTACGGCGGCTCCCGGCACACGTGCGGCAAGCTCTGCGCGTACGACCCGGCCGCCGCGCGCAAGCTGCTGGCCAGGGCGCGCAAGGCCGGTTTCCACCCGCCCAAGACGCTGCCGCTCTACTACAACACCGACGGCGCGCACGGCACGTGGACGAAGGCCGTCGCCGCGGACATCACCGCCACCTTCAAGGGCCAGATCAAAGCGGTGGCCGTCTCCCGGCCGACCTTCAGTGGCATCATCGACAGCATCGAGAGCGGCGCGGTCAAGGGCCCCTTCAGGCAGGCCTGGATCGCCGACTATCCGCACATCGAGAACTTCCTCACGCCGTCCTACTGGTCCCGCGGGTCGTCCAACTACGGCCATTACCGCAGCGCCGCGGTCGACCGGCTGCTCGACGCCGCCAACCGCCAGGTGTCACCCGCCCGGGCCGTCGCCGCGTTCCGGCGCGCCGAGGCGCAGGTCGTGCGCGAGATGCCGGCCATCCCGCTCTGGTACTACCGCGACACCGTGGGCTGGTCGTCCGCGGTCACCGGTTTGAAGCTGAGCCCCTTCGGCTGGGTCCTGCCCTGGTCCATCAAGGCCGCCTGACCGGCCGCGGGTTCCAGCCGGGGCGTACGCTCGCGGGGTGGAGACGCGGCTGATCCTGATCGAGGGGATGATCGGGGCGGGGAAGTCGACGACGTCCGAGCGGCTGGCCGGATGGCTGGCCGCTCGCGGCGAGGACGTCAGGGCGTTCCACGAGTTCGCGCCCGATCACCCCATCCGGACCAAGGCCGTCGACCTGCTCAGGGCCGTACATCCGGAACCCGTGCGGTCGCCCGGCGACATCGGGCCGGACGGCCTGGCGAGGGACCCCGGCGTCTACGCGCCCGGGCAGTGGGAGCGGCTGGCCGGACGCTGCCGCCAGGGCCCGCCGACCTTCATCCTCGAGAGCACATACCTGCAGAACTCCGTCCTGCCGGCGTTCGTCAACGGGGCTCCCGTCACGAAGGTCCTCGAAATCGCCGATCGGATCGCGCGGCGGTTCGCGCTCGCCGAGCCGCTGCTGGTCTACCTGCGGCCCACCGACATCGCGGCGGCGATCAAGCACACGCACGAGGTCCGCGGCGAACCCTGGTCGTCGTTCAACCTCACGTCGGTGAGCGGCTATCCCTGGGCGCGGCAGCGCGGCCTTTCGGGCTACGAGGCCGTCGTCGCGCTGTACGAGGCCTGGGAGGAGGTCGTGACGCTGCTGTACGACCGCCACCCCCACCCAAAACTCATGATCCACGATCCCGGCGCCGACTGGGACGCCTCCCTGCGCCGCGTCACGGCCGCGGCGCGCCCGTCACCCTAGGGATTTCCCCAGGTCCGCCCCTCGTGCGGGGCGCCGTCCGGCGGATGCACAGTGACGTGCGACGACGACGTCACAAGGGTCACCAGAGACCCAGGGGGAGACCACATGGCAACGTACGGCGAAATCCGGCGCCTGCTCCGCGAGACGGACGCGCGCTGGCAGACCGCGGCCACGCCCGCGGACGACGAGCAGGTCCCCGAGTTCCCGCTGGGCGCGAGCCCGCCCGCCGACCTCGCGCCCGCCGAGCAGACCGCGCCGCTGGACCTCGCGGCGCTGCTGCGCGAGCACCCGACCGCCAACCCGATGCTGGCCGCGCGGCGGGTGGCGCTCGGCCTTGCCGTCCAGTCGGTCGATCCGGCGGCCGCCGCCCTGGCCGAGCCTCTCACCGGCACGGACGCGGCCGGGGCGAGCGCCCTGGTCGACTGGCGCAACCGCTGGGGCACGTCCTGGGTGACCGGGGTCAGGGATCAGAACCCGTGCGGGGCGTGCGTCGCGTTCGGCACGACGGCGGTGATCGAGAGCCGTACGCGGATCGAGCACGCGGTGTGGACCATCAGGTCCGAGGGGGACTCGCACGACGGGATCGGCTACAAGTGCCCCGACGGCTCCTGGCCGACCACGTACTTCGACTGGATTCGCGACCACGGCCTGGCCGATCCCGGATGCTGGCCGTGGACGCCGGCCGACGAGCCGTACGCACCGACTCCGGACCGCCCGGGCCGGACCGTCAAGATCGACGGCGGGACGGCGCTCGGCTCGATCCAGGATCAGAAGACCTGGATCGACACGGTCGGGCCGGTGGCCGCGTGCTTCGCCGTCTACGCGGACTTCTTCGCGCACACGACCGGCGTCTACCACCGGCTCAGCGACGACCTGCGCGGCTGGCACTGCGTGGCCGTCATCGGCTACAGCGACTACGAGCAGGCGTGGATCTGCAAGAACTCCTGGGGTCCCGGCTGGGGCGACCACGGCTACTTCAAGATCGGCTACGGCGAGGCGCAGTTCGACACGTACCCCAAATATGGGGTGCTCGCCACCAACCCCGACCCGCTGACCAAGCGGCGGATGCACAACGGGAACCTCTACGAGAGCGGCAACGGGGCGGCGCACCGCAACTTCGAGATGCTGGCCACCGCCGACGGCCCGCGCGTGAAGCACTGGTGGCGCGAGGGCGGCGCGCCCTACCCGTGGAACCAGGCGACCGAGTTCGGCTCCGACTGCGCCTACTGCCCCACGCTGACCAGCACCTCCTACAACCGCAACTTCGAGACCGTCTATCTGACCACAGGCGGCCGGCTGCACCACTGGTGGTTCGACCAGAACACGCACGGCTGGAAGGACGGCGGCGTCTTCGGGCCGGCCGACGCGGCGGGCGTGCCCGGGTTCATCCAGAGCAACTACGGCGCCCCCGGCAACTTCGAGGTCGTGGTGCGGCTGGCCGGCGGCCGGCTGCAGCACTGGTGGCGCGACGGCGGCGGCAACTGGCATCCCGGCCCCGTCTTCGCCGCGGGCGTGGCGCACAGCGGGGCCACCCTCATCCAGGGCAACTACGGCGGCCGCGGCAACTTCGAGCTGGTCTGCGTGCTCGGCACGGGCCAGATGCAACACTGGTTCCGCGCGAACGACAGCGGCGGCGGCTGGTATCCGACCGCGGTGTTCGGCGGTGGCGTCAGCAGCCCGCCCGTCATGATCCAAGGTCAATATGGCATGACCACCGAGAACAGCATCGGCAACTTCGAGCTGTGCGTCGCCGCCGGCGGCCGCGTCCAGCACTGGTGGCGCAACAACACCTACGGCCAGACGTGGACCATGAGCGCGGTGTTCGGCCATGACGTGCGCGCCGTGGTAGGGATGGTAGAAGGAAGTTTCGGCTTCAATCTGGAAATCGTCGTCCTGCGCACGGACAACCGCCTCCAGCACTACTGGCGGGGCGGCGGCGTGTGGAACGAAGGACCAGTGATCGGCTCCATATGACCGAACGACATATGACCGAACGACTCCGGCTCCGGCCGGGCGAGCACCACGAGATCCGGCTGCCCGGCCGGGGCGCGGCCGGATACGTCTGGTCGTCGCACGTAGGCGGCGACGCCGACGTCGTCGCCGTTTCGCTGCACGCGGCGCCCTTCCCCGCCGACTGGCCGCCGCAGGCAGGCCACAGCGCCGACGAGATCGCCACCATCGAGGCCCTCAAGCCGGGCCAGGCCACCCTGGTCCTTGAACAGCGCCGCCCCTGGGAGCAAGAGAGCGCCGCGCTCGAGCACCGCGACTACGACATCACGGTCGCCTAACTCCCCGACTTCGGATCGGGTGGGATCAGAAGTCGAGGAGCTCGACCTTCACCTTCGCGGTGTCGCCGGCCTCGAGGCCCTCCGTCTTGCGGATGGCGCGCTTGACCGGCAGCGCGTAGCTGCGGTGCGCGTTGTCGGGGAAGATCGACGTCGCCCACGTCGTGGCGCCGATCGTGACCCGCACCCGTAACGACCCGAAGCCGCGCCGCGCGTCACCGGCCATGTCGTGAATCTCCTCGGCCGCCTCGACCGGAAGGCTCACGAACGTCCAGCTGTCGGCCCGCCGCGCATCCCACACCCACAGCTCGGCCTCGAATTCAACCACCACGCACCCACCTTCCCACGCCCCACCGACAGTCTTCGGCAGTCTCCAGATCAGCGAGTTCGGCTACAGGTCGGCGTCGGAGAGTTTGGGGAGGAGGCGTTTGGGGGCGGTCAGGCGCCAGGCCTCGGTGAGGAGCTCGCGGACGTCGCCGGAGTCGGCACGCGGCAGCCGGACGAGGACCCAGCCGAAGCGGCCGGCGGAGTAGGACGGCTCGAAGGCGGCCGGATCTTCGGCCGCCCACGCCGCCTGCTCTTCTCGGGTGGCCTTCACGTGCGCGACGTCGCCGTCCATCGCGATGAAGGCGAAGCTTTTGCCGCGCACCTTGAGCGCGAACCCCCAGGGACCGTATGCCGTGGTCTGCTCGACCTCCGGCAGAGACAGCGCGTGGCGCGTGAACTCGTCCTCATTCACCCCTCGGGTCTATCAGGTGAGTACGACAAACGGCCCCGCGAGCACCTGACGCACGAGCCCGTGACGCCTACGGGAGGCGGATGAGGATTTTGCGGTGCGGGGAGCCGGCCTGATGCCGCCAGGCGTCGGCGAGCCGGTCCGCCGGCCAGACCTCGTGCCGCAGGTCGATCCCGCCCGCGGCCGCGTAACCGAACAGGGAGCTCAGCGCGGCGAGCTGCTCGGCGGCGGGGATCAGGAGATTGCTGTGGCCGTGGACCTCGAGACCGCGCGAGCGCAGCAGGCCGGTGGGGACGGCGATGACCGGCCCGGCGGCGTCGCCGACGTTGACCAGCCGGGCTCCGGGCGCCGCGGCGGTGATGGCGGCGGCAGCGGGCGCGCCGCCCACGAAGTCGACGATCACGTCGAACCGCCGATCCGCCCATTCTTCGTCGAAGGTCGTCACAGAGACGGCGTCCGAAGCCAGAAAGGCCAGGGCCGCGTGATCGCGCCCGGCGCCGACGACCTCTCCCGCGCCCATTTCACGGGCGAGCCGTACGGCCAGGCCGCCCGCGACGCCGGTGGCGCCGAGGATGAGGACGCGGTCGCCTTCGGCCGTCCGGGCCCGGCGCAGCGCGAACCAGGCCGCCATTCCCGCCACGCCGATTCCGGCGGCCACCTCGTCGGTCACCGAGTCCGGCACCGGTGCGAGGGTGTCGTCGGCCACGGCGACCAGCCCCGCCAGCGCGCCCGGCCGCACCGGCGCCCCGAACCGGACCCGTGCCCCGGCCGCGAACCGGCTGGACCGCACGACCGTCCCGAAACCCTCCCCGCACGGCACATACGGCAGGCCGGGCCGGACGTAGAAATTCCCGCCCGCCACCCGCAGATCGAACGGGTTCAGCGCGGCCAGGCTCACCTTCACCAGCGCTTCCCCGGGGCCAGGTTCGACGTCGTCGTGTTCGGTCCATTCGGGCGCCGTCCCGAACTCCGTCAGCTGCGCTACATACATGGCTCTCCGCTCCAGATTCGTCGGCTTAGGTGGCGCAGGTACCGTAAACGTTGACATCAGTGGCACGGTCAACTTCGGAGACGGCGTGCAGATCGGCGACCTGGCCCGGCTCAGCGGCGCGAGCAGGCGTTCCATCCGGCACTACGAGGCGGCCGGGCTGCTGACGGCGCATCGGCGGGTGAACGGCTACCGCGACTACGACGACGACGCGGTCGACCGCGTGGCCAAAATCAAGGCGCTGCTGACCGCCGGCCTCACGCTCGCCGACATCGGGCCGCTGCTGTCGTGCGTGGTCGACGACCAGCCCACCCTGCTGCGCTGCGAACGGACCATCGCCGCGGTCGAGCGGACCGTCTCCGACCTCGATCGGCGCATCGGCGAGCTGAGCGGCATCCGCTCCCTGCTCGTGCGGGCCCTCCCCGACTGACGCCCGCTGGCGGCCCCGACCACGACTCCGACCACGACGCGGAAGAGCCCCGCTGGGCGGGGCTCTTCCAGGGCTCGCGGATCATCCGGATCATCAGCCGAACTGCCAGCCGATCAGGTTCCAGTGGAGGCAGAACCAGGCCAGGCCGAACATGGTGACCAGCACCACGACCTGGTGGGTGCGGGCCAGGACGCCGGCGCCCTTCTGCCGCCAGGCGGCGACGGTGAAGGCGGCGGACGCGGCCGTCAGGGCCAGGAACACCGGCGGGATCAGCAGCAGGAGCCGGATCGACATCGGCGCGCCGTACAGGATGCTGGTGCTGCCGAGAAGGGCCAGCGTGAGCAGGACCACGAACGCGATGCCGGAGACGCCGCCGAGTGCGGCCAGCAGCCGGGCAGTGCGCCAGGCGCGCGGCGCGGCGGACGGGCGCCGGCGCAACCGCCGCACGACCGCGGCCAGCGGCAGGCCGAGGGCGAAGGTCAGGGCGACGATCGCGAAAGCGGCGATGAGGAGCAGGTTCACCTGGGGGGTGTCCAGAAAACCGATGCGCTCGTAGGCGCTGACGTCGGTGACCGCGTAGTCGCCGCCGCTCTTGCCGTTGACGATGGCGAGCCGCTGCATGCCGCCTTCCTGCTGGTACAGCCCGGGGCCGAGCGGCGCCCACGTCTTGCCCGCGAAGGCGACCTTGCCGCCGTCGACGCGCAGGCGGCCGGAGTTGGTCAGGGTCAGGAGCTTCTCGATGTTCGTCTCGGCCGAATGGGTCGGCCGGTAGAAGCCTTCCACGGGAGCCGGGCCGGAGGCTTGCGCGGGCGCGCCGCGGGTGCCGGGCAGGAAGCGGTCGATGAAGGCCGGAAAGACCTCGGCGAGCGTGTCGGCGGTGCCGGCGCCGTTGATGGCGAAGAACAGGCCCAGGTCGGCGTCGGGCACGAGGATCAGCACGCTTTCGAACCCTTCCCAGCCGCCGTCGTGCATGATCACGCGATGGCCGTTGAAGGTCTGCTCCTTGAAACCATGGGCGTAGCCGTCGATGCGCGGGTCGGGGGCGAAGGACCGCTCGTGCATCAGCTTCGCGGTCGAGGGGTTGAGGATGCCCGTCCCGTCGTGCAGGTGGGCCGACATGAAGCGGGTCATGTCGTCGGCGGTGGCGCTGACCGATCCGTCGGGCACGAGGTTGTCGAAGACGAACGGCTTACGCTGGTAGGTCCCGTTCTCGTAGTCGTAGCTGCGCGCCATGGCCGGGGCCAGCGCGGCCGGCACGGGCTCGGTGGCCGTGCTGTGGGTCATCCCGAGCGGGTTGAGGATGTGGTCGCGCACGTATTGGTCGTACGGCTGGCCGCTCACCTGCGACACGATGTATCCGGCCAGGGCGGCCCCGTAGTTGGAGTAGGCCGTTATCTCACCCGGTGGGCGGATGCGGGCCGGCATGTGCTCGGCGAGGAAGGTGCCGAGGGGCGGCACGTCGGCGGCGGTCGCCGAGCCGATGCCCATCTGGCGGTCCTCGAACCCGGCCGTGTGGTCCATCAGGTCCTGCAGCGTGATCGGCTGGGGGAAGGTCGCGGGGACCTTGAACGCGGACAGGTAGCGGTTGACGTCCTGGTGGAGGTCGAGTTTGCCCTGCTCGACCTGCTGCATGACGGCCGTGAAGGTGAAAAGCTTGCTGATCGAGGCGATCCTGACCAAGGACGTCCGCGGGTCGAACGGCGTGTGGTGTTCGAGGTCGGCCAGGCCGTATCCCTTGCTCGCGGTGTCCGATCCCGAGACGACGGAGACGACCGCGCCGGGCACATGGTCGGCGCCCAGCCGTTTCGGCACGGCCTCGTCGAAGAACGCGATCATCTCGGCGGCGGTCGGCGTGCGCGTCTGCGCGGCCATGGCGGGCGACGCCATGAGCGAGATTCCCAGCACCGCGCATCCGGCCACGACTGCGATGCCAGCGCGGGAGATATGTGACCACATGATGTGACTCCTTATGTGTCGGCGGAACCTCATGCCTCAAAGGTGCTGCTCGGAGGGGTACGGCCACATCGGAGCCAGGGCGACCGCTTGGATAGACGAAAGTTGGAGATTTCCGGTCTCAGGGCTCGACGTCTGGCTGAGGTGGCCCGGCAGGGTCGCTGGCTACGCTGAACCGGTGGTTTCGTACCGGAATGTCGTCAAGCGAGCGCTCGCGTTCGGCCCGGGCGCGGCGAGCGCGGTCTGGGTGGCGCTCTGTATCGGGCTGACCTTTCTCGCGGTCAAGACGCCGTGGTCGCCGCTGCCGCAGCCGGTGATCGCCGCATCCGGCCTGGTCGCCTCGGCCGCCCTGTGGTTCCGCACCGGCCACCCGGTGGCCGTCACGGCGGTCACCGGACTTGGATACGCCCTGTCGGGCAATCCCGGTCCGCTGCTGATCAGCCTTTTTTCGAGCGCGAACGCGCGGGTGGGGACCCGATTCCTGGTGCTGGCCGCGATCGGTGTGGCCGGATTCCTGGCGCCGGACGTGGTCTGGCAGCTGAGCGGCGAGAATCAGGCCTGGGTTGACGCGGTGCGCGACGCCGTGGCCGCCACGGGCGTCACGATGGCCGCCGGCGGATACGCCGCGAGCCGCCGCGAGCTGACCGCGTCCCTGCGCGAGCGCGCCGAGCGGGCCGAGGCCGAGCAGCGGCTGCGTAACCAGCAGGCGAGGACCGCCGAGCGCGCCCGGATCGCCCGCGAGATGCACGACGTGCTCGCGCACAAGGTCGCGCTCATCTCACTGCACGCCGGAGGGCTGGAGGTGAACCCCGGCGCCGATCCGTCCCGGATCGAGTCGGAGGCGGCCCTCATCCGGGCGACGGCGCAGCAGGCGCAGCATGAGCTGCGGAAGATCCTTGGACTGCTGCGCGCCGATCCGATCGAGGAACACCCCGATCTCCGCAAGCTCGTGGACTCCTGGGAGGCGGCTGGGAACACGGTCACCCTCGAGAACGAGGTCGATGTCCTGCCGGCGCCGATGGCCCGTGCCGCGTACCGGCTCGTCCAGGAAGGGTTGACCAACGCGCACAGGCACGCGCCCGGCGCGCCCGTCACGGTGTCGGTGTCGGCGTCAACGTCGGCGTCGGCGTCGGCGTCGGGCGGCGCGCACGACGGCGTCACGATCGCCGTCGTCAACCTGCCGGCGACGCGTGCTGCCGGGCCGTTGGCGGGGTCAGGGGTGGGCTCGGGGGTGGGCCTGGTCGGCCTGTCGGAACGCTTTCAACTGATCGGCGGAACAGTGCGCGGCGGGCCCGAGGATGGGGGAGGCTGGCGTCTGGAGGGCCACCTGCCGTGGCCGCTGGACGGCGCCGCTGCGTTCGCGGGGGAATCACATGATCAAGACGTTGGTGGTGGACGATGAGTCGCTGGTCCGCGCCGGGCTGCGGTTCATCCTCGAGTCCGCCCCTGACCTCGAGGTGGTGGGCGAGGCCGCCGACGGCGTGGAGGCGGTCGACGCGGTCGGCCGTTTCCGGCCGGACGTCGTGCTGATGGACATCCGCATGCCGCGGTCGGACGGCCTGGCCGCCACCGCGGCCGTGCGGCGGCTCCCCCAGGCACCCGCGATCATCATCCTCACCACGTTCGACTCCGACGAGCACGTCTTCTCCGCCCTGGAGGCCGGGGCCTGCGGGTTCCTGCTGAAGGACACCTCGCCGCACGATCTGATCAGCGCCGTACGGCTCGCGCATGGCGGCGACTCCATGCTCTCGCCGCAGGTGACCCGGCGGCTGATCCACCGGCTCACCACCGACCAGCCCGGCCGGCGCCGCCACGACGCGCTCGAACTGCTCAAGGACCTGACCGAACGTGAGCGCGAGGTGCTCACCGAAGTGGGCCGCGGCCTGTCCAACGCCGAGGTCGCCGCCACCCTGCACATGAGCGAAGCGACGGTCAAAAGCCACATCTCCCACTTGTTCGACAAGCTGGCCGTGACAAATCGGGTCCAGGTCGCCATCACCGCGTTCCGCGCCGGTCTGGTTGACTGACGTACGTGCTGAAAATCTTCGACGACCTGGCGGCCGAGTACGAGCACCTCGACGGCATCCTCGGCACGCTCACCCCCGAACAGTGGTCCCACGCCTCCCTCTGCGACGGCTGGACCGTCTCGGACGTGGTCCTCCACCTGGCCCAGACCGAGGAGCTCGCCGCCGCGTCGGCCGCGGGCGACGCATCCGGCATCGGCGACGACGTGCCCGGCAACGTCGACGGGTTCGCCGACGACCTCGTCGCGGCCCAGCGCGACACCACCACCGACGCCCTGCTGGGGCGCTGGCGCACGGTCGCCTTCGCCACCGTCGCGGCCCTCCGCGACCAGCCGCAGGGCGCCCGGCTGCGCTGGATCACCAACAGCATGTCCCCCGCCGCGCTTGCCACCACGCGCCTGGCCGAACACTGGACGCACGCCCACGACATCACCGAGCCGCTCGGGATCGCCTATCCCGACACCGCGCGGCTGCAGCACATCGCGTGGCTCGGACATCGCACCCTCCCGTACGCCTTCGGGGTCGAGGGAATCGAAGGCGGCCCTGTGTACTGCGAGCTCACGGCGCCGGACGGGGAGATCTGGCGGTTCGGCGACCCGCAAGCGCCCTCCACCATCACCGGCCCCGCCGGCGAGTTCGTCCGCGTCGGCGCACGCCGGCTCACCCCCGCCGACTCCTCCCTCAAAGCCACCGGCCCCCACGGCCCACAGGCACTCGCCGTCCTGCGCAACTACGCCGCCTAAAACCCCACCCCGGGCCCATGGCGAATGTCTGGGACTACGCCGCCTGAACGACACCGCTGTGGGCAGAATGAAGTCCATGGCACCTGGACCGATCATGACGTTCGTTCCGTCGACGAACCTGGAGCGGGCCCGCACTTACTATGACGACGTCGTCGGCTTGACCTTCGTCGAGCTCACGCCGTTCGCGTGCGTGTTCGCCTCGGGCGACGTGATGCTGCGCGTCACCAAGGTCGACGAGCTGCGCGCGCAGCCGTTCACGGTCCTCGGCTGGGAGGTGGCCGACATCGCCGCCGAGGTCGCCCGGCTGCAGGAGCGTGGCGTCGAGTTCCTGGTGTTCGAGGGCTTCGGCCAGGACGCGGACGGCGTGTGGACCGCGCCCGGCGGCGCGAAGATCGCCTGGTTCCACGACCCGGACGGCAACACGCTCTCACTGACCCAGTTCTAGGCGTCCTGTGTTCCGGGCTTTACGGTCCAGGTTCTAGGTCGCTGCCGGACGCCATCCAGGTCGCTGCTGCCCATCGCACCGCGCCGCCTTGCCCGGCTCTTGCCGACGCGGCCGGGCAGCCTCACCGGCAAGCACCGGCGAACACCGGCGACTGCTTGACGATCTGTCCGCCGCATGCCCGAAGATGGTCGACTTGGCCGGGATCGTGCGTGGTTTCGCCGACCTGCTCCAGCCATATGCGGACAACGCGGACCGCCTGAGCGCGCTCACGGATGTGGCGCGGGTGTGTTGGCAGCAGCCATCGGACTGGCCGGCTCGGCACCCGCGCAAGCCACGACCGGTGGCGGCTGCGGGGCCCGGGTGATTTACACGACAGCCTGCATCGGGACGGATACGAATGGCTACGTCTTCGGCGACTACTACCAGGACAGCGCACAGGGATACCCCGCCGGCACGTATGTCGTGATCTACGAGGACGCCTGCTACTCGCTCTGCAATAGCTACTACCTCGACCGGAAGCCGGTGGGAGTCCGATACTGGAGATCCTGGGCGTTGAACGAAAGCTTCACCTGGTGGCGCCTTCGGGTGCAGGTCATGGACCCGAGCGGAACGATCGTCTACTCCGAAGCCAGGAGCCTGTGGCTGCAGGCATAGGCTTTCATGGGCGCGAACGGCTCGATGCCGATGGTGTCCCACGAGCCAGATGCCCCGGTAGGCCATCACGCCCGCTGCTCGTAGTCGTGCGCTATCAGCCACCGACGAACTCCGGCTCTGGCGGCAAAGCGGACGGCGGTGGCGATCTTGGCGAGCAGGGGTGGCGGGCCCTGCTCTGCCCTCTTCAGGAGGCGGGCGCGGGTCGCGTCTCCGTTCTGGGGTTATTTGCCGCGGATTACCACGGGCTCGTGGCGGCGTAGGAGGCGGACGACGAGGAAGGAGGCGCCGATCGCGAGGGCGGCGAGTGCGCCCATGTCGAGGAGCCAGATGCCGAGGCTCTGCTCCCACAACGGGTCGGGCGGATCCTGGATGTGCGGGATGAGCTGGCCCACGTTGAGGGTGCCGGCCAGGGCGGCGAGCGCCCAGCGGGCCGGGACGAGCCAGGAGAGCTGCTCCATCACCGGCTTGCCGTCGAGGTGCACCAGCGCCCCGCAGAAGACCAGCTGCACGAGTGTGACCAGCACCAGCAGCGGCATGGTCATCTCACTGGTCTTGACGAAGGCCGAGATGAGCAGGCCAACGGTCATGGCGGTGAACGACAGCAGGGCTACCGTGAGCGCGAGCTCGGTGGCCGGGGTGGTGAACACGCCCGTGTCGTAGGTTTCCACGCCCAGCATGGCCACGTACGTCAGCGCCACGCCCTGGGCCACCGTGATGACGCCGAGCACGAGCAGCTTGGAGCACAGGTAGGCCGACCTGGATAAGCCGACCGCCCGTTCTCGCTGATAGATGGCACGTTCTTTGACGAGCTCGCGGACCGCGTTGGCGGCGCCGGTGAGGCAGCCGCCGATGCAGAGGATCAGCAGCAGGTTGGCCGAGTTTCCGTTGCTGTTGGGCGGCCCCTTCAGGTCGCCGGTCGGCACGACGCGCGCCAGCAGGCCGAGCACGATGGGCAGGGCGATGGTGAGGCCGATGAACAGCCGGTCGGCCGCGATGATGCGCAGGTAGCGGCGGACGAGGGTGCTGAACTGCTCCAGCCAGCTCTGCCGCTTCTCCCGCTGCAGCGGCACCGGCGGCCGCGGCGTCCAGTCCGGCTTGATCAGCTCGGCCTGGATGTACTTCTGGTACTGCGGCGACCGCGCGTACTGCCCGGCCCAGTCCCTTGAGGGGTCGTCGAAGGCGATGAAGACGTCGGCCCAGTCGGTGAAGCCGAGGAACGGCAGCGCCTCGGCGGGCGGGCCGAAGTAGGCGAGCCGGCCACCGGGGGCCATCACCAGCAGCCGGTCGCAGCGGTCGAGGTTGGCCACGCTGTGGGTGACCACGGCGACCGTGCGGCCGTCGTCGGCCAGTTCGCGCAGCATCTGCATGACGGACTTGTCCAGCCCGGGGTCGAGCCCGGACGTCGGCTCGTCGAGGAACAGCAGCGAGGGCTTGGTCAGCAGTTCGAGGGCCACGCTGACGCGCTTGCGCTGCCCGCCCGACAGTGCGGAGATCCGGTTGCCCTCGCGGTTGGCGAGGCCGAGCTGCCGCAGGACCTCATCGACGCGGTCCTTGCGCTCGCGCTGCCGCGTGTCGTCGGGGAAGCGCAGCTCGGCCGCGTACACCAGGGCGCGGCGCACGGTGAGCTGGCTGTGCAGGATGTCGTCCTGCGGCACGAGGCCGATGCGGGAGCGCAGCTCGGCGTAGTCGCGGTAGAGGTCGCGCCCGTCGTAGGTGACCATGCCCTGGTCCGCGGGGCGGAGGCCGGTGAGCGCGCGGAGAAGGGTCGACTTGCCGGAGCCGCTCGGGCCGATGACGGCCAGCAGGCATTTCTCGCCGACCGGGAAGGACACGTGGTCGAGCAGCACCTTGCCGCCGTCCACGGTCACGGTCAGGTCGTGCGCCTGCAGGCACACCTCGCCCGTGTCGGCGTACTCGACGAGGGTGTCGCCGACGAGGTGGAAGGTCGACGTGCCGATGCCGATGAGGTCGCCGGGCGAGATCCTGGCCTGCTGGACGCGCCGCCCGTTGACGTACGTGCCGCCGCGGCTGCCCACGTCGGCGATCTCGTAGCCGTCGCCGGTGATGCGGAGCTCGGCGTGCCGGCGCGACACCATCAGGTCGGTGAGGACCACGTCGTTGCCGGGGCCGCGGCCGATCCGCACGACCCTGGCCTCGGCGAGGCTGAGCATGGCGGTCGGCTGCCGCCACTGTCCCACCGCCGGCATGTCCCGCGGCGGCGCGGGGACGGGCGTGCTCTGCGGGGTGGCGTGGAAGCTGAGCATGCCGCCTTCGACGGGGTCGCCGAGCCCGATCGAGGTGCCGGGCACGACCACGACCTGCTGTACGCGGCGGCCGTTGGCGAACGTGCCGTTTCTGCTGCCGGCGTCCTCGAGGATCCACTGGCCGCTCGCGAACCGGAGCACGGCGTGCGTGCGCGAGACGCGGTCGTCGTCGACGACGACGTCCGACTCCGGGTCACGGCCCAGCCGATATGAACGGCCGGGATCCAAGGTCACCGATGTTCCCCGGCCTTCGACCACAAGCTGCGTCACGAAACCCGGATCCTAGCCGGAACCTAGCCGGCGCGGACGGGCGCGGTCGAAGCCCGGACGACCAACTCGGTGGCGAGCTCCACGTGGTGGGAGTCGGTCCGCTCGCCGGCCGCGAGACGGAGCGCCGAGCGCAGGGCGACGCCGCCCATCTGCCGCAGCGGCTGCCGCACGGTGGTCAGCGGCGGCGAGGCCATGGCGGCGATCTGGGTGTCGTCGAATCCCACGATGCTGAGGTCGGCGGGGACGCGCAGGCCGCGCGTCCGCGCCCCTTCGATGACGCCGAGCGCCGTCTCGTCGTTGCCGGCGAAGACGGCGGTCGGCGGCCGGGACAGGTCGAGCAGCGCCGAGCTGCCGGCCACTCCGTCGTCGTAGTGGAAGTGGCCGGTCTGGATGTATCCCGGCAGGACGTGCGCGCCGGCCGCCTCCATCGCGGCCCGGTAGCCGTGCATGCGGGCCTGGTGGCAGGCGGCGGTGGCGTGCCCGCCGATGAAGGCGATCCGCCGGTGCCCGAGCGAGAGCAGGTGCTGGGTCGCGGCCAGGCCGCCGGCGAAGTTGGTCGAGCCGATGCTGATCACCCGCGTGCGCGGCTGGTTCAGCGGGTCGATCATGACGAGCGATAAGCCGGCGCGCGACAGGGCCGTCAGGTGCCCGACGGTCAGTTCGCTCGTGACGGCGATGAGCGCGAGCCGCCCGGCGGCGGCCAGGTCGCGGGCCCAGGCCGTCGGCCGGTCGGAGTGGCGCCGGACGCTGACCACGACCGCGACGTCGACCTCCTCCCCCGCCGTCACCGCGCCCTGGATGATCTCGGTGGAGTAGGCGTTGAGGTCCTTGTCGACCTGCACCTCGATCGTGCCGCGGCGGGTGGCGTCGCGCCGGGGCGCCGGGGCTACGTAATCATGCTGCCGCAGCAGCGACTCCACCAGCGTGCGGGTGGCCGGCGCCACGTCGCTTCGGCCGTTGAGGACTTTGGAAACGGTTGCGATGGACACGCCGGCCGAGGCCGCGACGGTGGCCAGCGTCGCACGCCTGGGGCTGCTGGATGGCATCTGATTCCCTTCGTCGCTCGGCGTATCTGACTCACGTCGATCTGCGCACTCGAGCTAGCTCTCTCGGACATCGACCGGCGTGATGAGGCGCCGGTCGTGGCCCACCACACGCGTGGGGCCGGTCAGGCGCACGCTCCCACGGCAGGGCAGGTCGGACTCGGAGGTGCCGACCAGCACCTCGATCTCCCCGGGCTCGACGATCCGCCGCAGGTCGCGCCCGGTGAAGGCGGTGCGGTCGGCGTGCACGTGGAAGACCGCCTCGCGGCTCTCCCCCGGCGCGAGCGCGATCCGCGCGAACCCGGCCAGCTGCCGCACCGGCCGGGTGACCTGGGCGAGGACGTCACGCAGATACAGCTGGACGACCTCCTCGCCGGCCCGCTCGCCGGTGTTGCGCACCTGGACCGACACCGTGAACTCGCCGTCCGTCGGCACTTCCGCGTCGCTGACGCGCAGGCCGCCGACCTCGAACGTGGTGTAGGAGGCGCCGTGGCCGAACGGGAACAGCGGAGTCGGGTCGAGGTTGCTGATGCCGTGGCTGTCGGTGCCGAGGGGCGGCTGCAGGTAGGTGCCCGGCTGGCCGCCCGGCCGCCGGGGGATCTGCACGGGCAGCTTGCCCCCGGGCTGGACACGGCCGGAAAGTATACCGGCGATGGCGCCGGCGCCCTCTTCGCCCGGCATGAACGCCTGGACCAGCCCGGCCGCCCCGGCGTGGGCGTCTTCCAGCGCGTACGGCCTGCCGGAGACGACCACCACGACCACCGGCGTGCCCGTGGCGAACAGCTCGGCCAGCAGGTCTTCCTGCACACCGGGAAGCCGCAGGTCTTCGGCGTCGCAGCCCTCCCCTGACGTGCCCTGGCCGAACAGGCCGGCGAGGTCGCCCACGACCGCCACGCAGACGTCCGCGCCGCGCGCCGCCTCGGCCGCGGCCGCGAAGCCCGACCGGTCGTCGCCCCGGACCTCGCATCCCGCCGCGTGCGCGATCTCGGCGTCCGGCAGCTCGTCCCGCAGCGCGTCGAGGATCGTCGGGATGTCGATCCCGTACGAGTAGCCGGGGTGGCGCGGCAGCACGTGGTTGGGGAAGGAGTAGCAGCCCATGAGCACGCGCGGGTCGGCCGCGCCCGGGCCGACCACGGCCACCCGGGCCGGGCCGGCGAGCGGCAGCGCCGATCCGGCGTCGAGCAGGATGACCGACCGTTCGGCCAGCTCGCGGGCGAGGGCGCGGTTGTCCGGCGAGTCGAGGTCGACCGTGGCCGCGTCCGCGACCGAGGCCTCGGGCGACCAGCCGGGGTCGAGCAGGCCGAGCTCCACCTTGTGGGTGAGCAGGCGGCGGGCGGCCCGGTCGATCAGGGACTCGGCGACCTCGCCCCGGCGCACCCGGTCCACCAGGTGCGGGCCGAAGCCGATCGCGTCGGGCAGTTCGACGTCGATGCCCGCGGTGAGCGCGAGGACGCCGGCCTCCTCGCTGTCGGCGGCGACGCCGTGCATGGTGGCGAGGAAGGAGATGGCCCAGTAGTCGGAGACGACGGTGCCGGTGAAGCCCCAGTCGTCCCGCAGCAGGTCGGTGAGCAGCCACGGGTCGGCCCCGGCGGGCACGCCGTCCACGTCGGAGTAGGAGTTCATGACCGAGCGCGCGCCGCCGAGCGCGATGGCCGTCTCGAAAGGCGGCAGGATCATGTCCAGCAGCTCGCGGCGGCCCATGGGCACGGGCCCGTGGTTGCGCGCGGCGCGTGAGGCCGAGTAGCCGGCGAAGTGCTTGAGCGTGGCGACGACACCGGCGCTCTCCAGGCCGCGGACGTAGGCGGCGCCGGTCATGGCGACGAGGTAGGGGTCCTCCCCCATCGTCTCCTCGACCCTTCCCCAGCGGTAGTCGCGCACGACGTCCAAGACCGGGGACAGCCCCTGATGGACGCCCACGGCGCGCATGTCGCGGCCGATGGCGGCGCTCATCCGCTCGACCAGCGCGGGGTCGAAGGTGGCGGCCCAGGCCAGCGCCGTCGGATAGACGGTGGCCCCGTATGTGGTGAATCCGGTGAGGCACTCCTCGTGGACCAGCGCCGGGACGCCGAGCCGGGTGCGCCCGACGATCGAGCCCTGCAAGCGGATCACCTCGGCCGCCCCCTCCGCCGGGGTCAGCGGGCCGCTACCGAACACGCGGGTCAAGTGGCCGAGGCCGTGCCGGGTCGCATCCTCGAACGAAACGCCTCCCGAAGCGGCGAACACGTCCTGCAACGGAGCGACGTTGAACGTTCCATCCGGAGCCTCTTCCACGGGCTCATCGGTGAACTGCATGTCGTTGCCGACCCACCGGCTGCCCAGCTGGGCGACCTTCTCCTCAAGGGTCATCGCGGCAAGCAGAGCCTCCACCCGATCGGACACGGAGAGTGACGGATCCCGCCACGGGTCCAGGATCCGATCAGCATGGGTCCGATCAAGTGCGGTCACGTGCCGCCTCCTGTCGCATCAGTGTCAGATCTTTCGAAAGTTTTCGAGAAAGTTGAGGAATCTGCATCCGAGACGTTATCTATAACAAATAGCCAGTTCAACACCTCGGGCAGGGCCAAAACGGCTGGTCGGGCCGCAAACCGTGCTTGACAGGGCAAAGGTCGAAACCTAGATTGCGCGCTACGCGGTCATGTCGTAAATGTTTCGGCAACCGGGAGGACGGAGATCAGCGTGGAGCCCAGCACATCATCTCGCCGCAACTTCCTGAGTCTGGCGGTGGGTGCAGGCGCCGCCGGCGCGCTCGCGGCGTGCGGCACTTCAGGGCCTTCGAGCAGCTCGGGAGGCGGCGCCAGCGGCGGCGCGGGCGCGGGCGCCGCGAAGGCCACCTACTGGTACTTGAGCGTTCAGCCACAGGAAGGCATCCGCAAGGCCTCGATCGACCGCTTCAACGCGGCCAACCCGAGCACCCCGATCGTCGGGACGACGTACCAGAACGACGCCTTCAAGACGAAGATCAAGACTGCACTCGGCGCCGGCCAGGCTCCCACCCTCATCTGGGGCTGGGGTGGCGGCGGCCTGCGCAGCTATGTACAGGCCGGTCAAGTTGACGACCTGACCGACTGGTTCTCGCAGAACCAGGCTGTCAAGGACCGGCTGTTCCCCGGCTCGTTCGGCGCGGCGACGATCAACGGCAAGATCTACGCGATGCCGTGTGAGTGCGTCCAGCCGATCGTGCTCTTCTACAACAAGAAGGTCTTCGACAAGGTCGGCGCGCAGCCCCCGCAGAGCTGGGGCGACATCATGGCCCTGGTGCCGAAGTTCAACGACGCCGGCATCGCGCCGTTCTCGCTGGGCGGCCAGTCCCGCTGGACCAACATGATGTGGCTGGAGTTCCTCTTCGACCGCATCGGCGGCGCCGAGGTGTTCCAGAACGTCTTCGACGGCCAGAAGGACGCCTGGTCCAACCCGGCGGCCATCGAGGGCCTGACCAAGATGCAGGAGCTCATCAAGGCCAACGGCTTCATCAAGGGCTTCTCCTCGATCACCGCGGACTCCAACGCCGACCAGGCCCTGCTCTGGTCCGGCAAGGCCGCGATGATGCTGCACGGCGTGTGGACGTACGGCTCGATGAGCATCGAGGGCAAGGACTTCGTGTCCGGGGGTAACCTCGGCTACATGAACTTCCCGCCGGTCGAGGGCGGCAAGGGCGACCCCAGCGACACCGTCGGCAACCCCGGTCAGTACATGTCGATCTACTCCAAGGCGACGCCGGAGCAGAAGGAGGTCGCCAAGAAGTTCCTGGCGACCCAGATCCTGTCGGACGCCGAGGTCAAGCAGTGGGTCGACACGGGCTCCGTGCCGATCGTCAAGGGCGCCGACAGCCTGCTGGCCTCCTCCAAGGACGCCGACTTCCTGAAGTTCGTCTACAACACCTCGGCGAACGCCAAGGTCTTCGCCCAGTCGTGGGACCAGGCGCTCAGCCCGACCTCGGCCGAGATCCTGCTCGACAACATCTCCAAGCTGTTCCAGTTGTCGATCACCCCCGACCAGTTCGCGTCGAACCTCAACGCGGTCATCGGCAAGTGACGACCGCCGGGACCTCTCCTTCGCGGAGCGCCGCCCGAGGAAGCCGCAGTGGCTTCCTCGGGTGGCTGGCCGTTCCGGCCCTCGTGTTCTTCGTCGGCTTCCTGATCATCCCGCTGCTCGGGGTCCTGTTCCTCAGCTTCAGCTCCTGGGACGGGATCTCCACCAACATCCGCTGGACGGGCCTGGTCAGTTGGAAGGCTGTGCTGGCCAATCCGGAGCTGATCCACGCGCTCTGGATCACCTTCCTCATCATGCTGGTGTCGTGGCTGGTGCAGACGCCGGCGAGCCTGCTGCTCGGGGTGTTCCTCGCGGGCCGCCAGCGCTACCGCGCGGTGCTGGCGGTGCTGTATTTCATCCCGCTGCTGCTCAGCTCCGCCGCGATCGCCATCACCTACAAGGCGCTGCTCGACCCCAACTTCGGGCTCGGCGCGGGCCTCGGGATCCCCCTGCTCACGCAGGACTGGCTGGGCGAGCCGGTCCTCGCCTTCGGCACCATCATCTTCGTGGTGTCCTGGCAGTTCATCCCGTTCCACTCGCTGATCTACCAAGGCGGCGTGCGGCAGATCCCCGCCTCCCTGTACGAGGCCGCGGAGCTGGACGGGGCGGGACGGATCCGCAAGTTCTTCAACATCACCCTGCCGCAGCTGAAGTACACGATCATCACGTCGTCGACGCTCATGGTGGTCGGGTCGCTCGTCTTCTTCGACCTCATCTTCGTCCTGACCGAGGGCGGGCCGGGCGACGCCACCCGGGTGCTGGCCCTCGACATGTACAAGACCGGATGGCAGGCCAACCTGATGGGACAGGCCGCCGCCATCGCCACGATCCTCGTCCTGGTCGGCCTGGCGCTGGCCCTGCTGCTGCGCCGCCTCGGCGGCCGCAGGTACGACACCAGTCAGCTGGAGGGCGTCTGACATGGTGACCATCACCACCGAACCGGCCAAGGCGACCGCGGGCAGGCCCCAGCCGGCGAACACGGCCCGCGTGGTCGGCGGCCACCGCAACTGGACCGCCGGCGTCATCAGCTGGATCTGGCTCGGCATCGTGATCATCCCGATCTACTGGATCGTGATCACCAGCGTCAAGCTGCAGGCCGACTACTACACCACCAATCCGATGGTGCCGCCGGGCGACCTCACGTTCGACAACTACAAACAGGTCATCGACGCGGGCTTCATCCAGTACTTCGTCAACAGCCTGATCGTCACCCTCGGCGCGGTGATCCCGGCGGTCCTGTTCTCGTTCATGGCGGCCTACGCCATCGTGCGCAGCGCGAGCACCAGCCGCTTCCTCCGCGTCGTGAACAGCGCGTTCCTGATGGGCCTGGCCATCCCGCAGACCGCGGTGATCATCCCGGTCTATCTGATCATCATCAAGCTGCACATGTACGACAGCCTGCTCGGCATGATCCTGCCGTCGATCGGCTTCTCGATCCCGCTGTCGGTGCTCGTGCTGACCAACTTCATCCGCGACGTTCCCAAGGAACTGTTCGAGTCGATGAAGATGGACGGCGCCAACGAGTGGACCATCCTGTGGAAGCTGGCGTTCCCGCTCACCCGGCCCGCCGTGGTGACGGTCAGCATCTACAACGCCCTGACCATCTGGAACAACTTCTTCCTGCCGCTGATCCTCACCCAGAGCATCGACAAGCGCACGCTGCCGCTGGCCCTGTGGGCCTTCCAGGGGCAGTACAGCGTGAACGTGCCGGCCGTGCTCGCCTCGGTCGTGCTCACCATTCTGCCCATCCTCGCCCTCTACGTGGTGGGCCGCCGCCAGCTGCTCAGCGGCCTCACGGCCGGCTTCGGCAAGTAGCCGGGACGCCTCAGATCGGCTCAGACCAGGTGCCCGGCCTTCAGGGCCAGGTGCAGGACCAGGCGGTCTTCGCCGTCGGCAAGGTCGAGGCCGGTCAGCTGGCCGGCCTTGGCGAGCCGGTAGTAGAGGGTCTGGCGGTGCACGCCGAGGCGCGTGGCCGTCTGCTGGGCGTGGCCCGCGTGGTCGAGGTAGGTCTCGACGGTTTCGGCGAGGTCGCCGAGCCCGGTCGCGATCCGCGCCGTCTCGGTCAGCTCGGCGCGTGACTGCCGGGCCAGCAGCCGGTAGACGCCGAGGCCGGCGTAGCGGGCGACGGGTCCGTGCCGGTCGACCCGCTCGGCCACTCTGAGGGCCAGGACCGCCTCGCGCCAGCTCTCCCACGCCTGCGCCGGGTCCTCGCGCGGGTCGCCGACCCCGACCGCCGTGCCGTACATGGCCTGGACCTTGCCGGCGACCTCGGCGGCCTGAGCGGCGGGCGCGAGCAGTGCGGTCAGGTCGTCGGCGAAGGCCGGGTCGGCGAGCACGCCGCGCGGCAGCGTCCACAGCGCGGCCGCCCGGTCTTCGTCATTGCGTACGGCTATCGCCGCCACGGGCCCGTTCGTCTCGGGCAGGGGGCTGTCGGGGTCGGGCGACAGCAGGTCGCGCAGCGGCGCGTGCCTGGCCTTGGCCTCGCGTGCCAGCGCGGCTGCGGCCCGTCGGACGATGGACTCGATGGCCGCCAGCCGCTCGTCGGTCAGCCGGCCCGAGGTGAGATCGCCCGAGTCGAGCAGCCAGAGATATCCGTACGTGACACCGCCGTGCCGCAGCGGGACGCAGACGCGGCCGAGCAGCCCGTCGATTCCGGGGATGCGCACGGGTCCGGTGGCCGTGGCGATGCCGTACGCCTCGAAGTGGGCCTTGACCTCGGCCGAGGCGCGGCGATGCAGGATGGAGGCCTCGCGGACGGGGTCGATGTCGCCGCTGTGCGCGCCGTAGGCCAGCAGTTGGAACGCCCGGTCTTCTATGGTCACCGAGGCGTCGAGGACCCGGGCGATCTCGTCGGCGTACTCCTGCATTGTGCAAGTGTATGAAAGACCGCGAAACGGGCTTGCGCACCTGTCCATCGGCCCTGCTTAACAGCCGTTTTAGGCTGGAATCATGCTGAGTAGCGTCCTGCTCGCCGCCGCCAGGAGCCGTCTGGCGCGCGGCGTCGTGTCCGGTCTGCCGCCCACCCGGCGGGTCGTCGAGCGATTCGTCGCCGGAGAGACGGTCGAGGACGCGGTCGCCGCGGTCCGCGCGCTTGCCGCCGACGGGCTCGCCGTCACCATCGACCACCTGGGCGAGGAGACGCGCGACACGGACGCCGCCGCGGCCACCGCCGACGCGTACGTGTGGCTGCTGGGCGCCCTTCGCGACCTCGGGCTCGGAAGCCGGGCCGAGGTCTCGGTCAAGCTGTCGGCCGTCGGCCAGGCCCTCCCCCACGACGGGGAGAAGATCGCGCTGGAGCACGCGCTGGCGATCAACGCCGCGGCTCGCGCGGCCGGCGCCGACGTGACGCTCGACATGGAGGACCACACGACCGTCGACTCGACCCTCGGCATCCTCGGCGAGCTGCGCCGCGACTTCCCCCGCACCGGCGTGGCCATCCAGGCCTACCTGTTCAGGACCGAGGGCGACGTGCGCGACCTTGCCGTCGAAGGGTCGCGGGTGCGCCTGGTCAAGGGCGCGTACAAGGAGCCGGCGTCGGTGGCGCACCAGAAGAAGGCCGACGTGGACAAGGCGTACGTGCGCGCGTTGCGCACGCTCATGGCGGGCACGGGCTATCCCATGGTGGCCACGCACGACGACCGGCTGATCGCGATCACCGAGCTGCTCGCCGATCGTCACGGGCGCGGCCAGGACAGCTACGAATACCAGATGCTCTACGGCATCAGGACCGACAAGCAGCAGGCGCTGGCCGGCGCCGGGGCCACCGTGCGGGTCTACGTGCCCTACGGCGGCGACTGGTACGGCTACTTCATGCGCCGCCTGGCCGAGCGCCCCGCCAACCTCGCCTTCTTCCTTCGTGCCCTTGGGGGTAAGTGATGGACGCCATTTCCGCGGTTCCCTCGCCGTCCAACGAGCCCGTGCTCGGCCACGCGCCGGGCAGTCCCGAGCGGACCGCGCTGGAGAACCGGATCAAGGAGCTCGCGTCGGCGCAGCTCGACCTCACCATGACCATCGGTGGCCAGACGCGGATGGCCGGCGGGGCGCCGATCGACGTCGTCCAGCCGCACAATCACGCGTCCGTCCTCGGTCGTGCCAACGACGCCACGGCCGAGGACGTGCGCGCCGCGATCGACGCCGCGATCGACGCCGCGCCGGCCTGGCGCGCGCTGCCGTTCGACGAGCGGGCCGCGATCTTCCTGCGCGCCGCCGACCTGCTGTCCGGGCCGTGGCGGGCCACCCTGAACGCGGCCACCGTCCTCGGGCAGTCGAAGTCGGCGCAGCAGGCGGAGATCGACTCGGCCTGCGAGTTCATCGACTTCCTGCGGTTCAACGTGGCCTTCGCGCGGCAGCTGATGGCCGAGCAGCCGGTCTCGTCGCCCGGCGTGTGGAACCGGATGGAATACCGGCCGCTCGAGGGCTTCGTGCTCGCCATCACGCCGTTCAACTTCACCGCCATCGCCGGCAACCTGCCCACGTCCGTGGCCCTGATGGGCAACGTGGTCGTGTGGAAGCCGTCGCCGACCCAGCAGTTCGCGGCGCACTTCACCATGCGTCTGCTGGAGGAGGCGGGGCTGCCGCCCGGCGTGATCAACCTGGTCACGGGCAACGGCGCGGCCGTCTCCGAGGTCGCCCTCCCCCACCCCGACCTGGCCGGGATCCACTTCACCGGCTCCACCGGCACCTTCCAGCACCTGTGGGCGGCCGTCGGCGCCAACATCGGGCGCTACCGCGGCTACCCGCGCCTGGTCGGCGAGACCGGCGGCAAGGACTTCGTGCTGGCCCACCCGTCGGCCGACCCCGGCGTGCTCACGACCGCACTGATCAGGGGCGCGTTCGAATACCAGGGGCAGAAGTGCTCGGCCGCTTCGCGGACCTACATCCCGCGCTCGCTGTGGACCCGGATCAAGGACGACCTGATCGGCACGGCCGAGGCGCTCACGCTCGGCGACCTCGGGTCGGATCTGTCGCTGTTCGGCGGGGCCGTCATCGACGCGCGGGCGTTCGCCAAGCACCGCGAGGCCATCGACCGGGCCCGGGAGGCGTCGCACATCGACCTGCTCACCGGCTCCTATGACGACAGCTCCGGATATTTCGTCCGGCCGACCATTCTGGAATGCGCCGACCCGGCCGACGAGATCTTCGTCAAGGAGTACTTCGGGCCGATCCTGTCGGTTCACGTGTACGACGACGGCGCGTACGACTCGGTGATCGACCAGATGGAGGGCGTGTCGCCGTACGCGCTGACGGGGTCGGTGATCGCGCGCGACCGCGCGGCCATCGAGGACGCGACGACCCGGCTGCGCTTCGCGGCCGGCAACTTCTACGTCAACGACAAGCCCACGGGCGCGGTCGTCGGCCAGCAGCCGTTCGGCGGCGCGCGGGCCTCGGGGACCAACGACAAGGCCGGTTCGATCTTCAACCTGATCCGCTGGGTGAACGCGCGGACCATCAAGGAAACTTTCGTTCCGCCGGCCGACTATCGGTATCCCCACATGGGATGACGCTTCGCGCCCCCCGAAAGTTTCGCCTCATCCGAAAGTTTCGGACGGCGATCACACTGCTATTGACCGCATCGCGGGAACCGATCTAATGTACGCGACAGAAAGTTAAACATTCGTTTCGAAAACTTTCGGACGGATTGCCCCTGAGCCTGATCCCTCTGGAGGACAGTCCCATGTCGCAGCGACTCACGAGGTTCTTGCGCTTATCGGCGGTCGGCGCCGCGGCGGCGCTGTGCGCGGCGCTCACGGCCGGCCCCGCGCTCGCCGGCGGCGGCCACGACGACGGGCACGGCGGGCACGGCCATCACGTCAAGACACTCGGCGAGCTGGCCGCCCAACACCACCGCTACTTCGGCTCGGCGACCGACAACCCCGAGTTCGTCGACCAGCCGTATCTCGACATCCTCGGCGACCAGTTCAACCAGCTGACCGCGGGCAACGCGCTGAAGTGGTATCAGACCGAGCCGCAGCAGGGCGTGTTCGACTTCGGCCCCGGCGACCAGGTGTTCAACTTCGCGCGCCAGCACCACCAGATCTTCCGCGGCCACACCCTGATCTGGCACAACCAGCTGCCCGACTGGCTGACCAGCGGCACCTGGACCGCCGACCAGCTGCGCGCGATCCTCAAGAACCACATCACCCAAGAGGTCAAGCACTACAAGGGCAAGATCTACTCGTGGGACGTGGTCAACGAGGCGTTCAACGACGACGGCACCTACCGGCAGACGATGTTCTACAACATCCTCGGCCCCGGCTACATCGCCGACGCGCTGCGCTGGGCCCACAAGGCCGACCCGAAGGCCAAGCTCTACATCAACGACTACAACATCGAGTTCACCGGGCCGAAGAGCAACGCCTACTACACCCTGGTGCAGCAGCTGCTCGCCGACCACGTGCCGCTTGACGGCGTGGGCTTCCAGGGCCACCTCGCCCTCCAGTTCGGCTTCCCCGACCTGCAGCCGAACCTGCAGCGCTTCGCCGACCTCGGCGTCGACGTGGCGGTCAGCGAACTCGACATCCGCATGATCCTGCCGGCCGACGACGCCAAGCTGGCCACGCAGGCCCAGTGGTATTCCGACGTGGTCAAGGCCTGCCTCGCGGTGCGGCGCTGCGTCGGCATCACCATCTGGGACTACACCGACAAGTACTCCTGGATCCCGCAGTTCTTCCCCGGCCAGGGGGCGGCCCACCCGTGGGGCCTCAACCTGGAGCCGAAGCCGGCCTACTTCGCGATCCGGGACGCCTTGAAGTAACCGGCTTTCATGAGCGCAGGCCCGGGTTTCGGGACCGCCCGGGCCTGTCTCATGCTCTCCTAAAGATTCGCCGCGACCGGGATGACCTCGGTGGCGATGGTCTCCAGCGGCGTGATCTCATGCACGTCCCGCACGCCGCCGATGGCGGTGGTGAACCCGAGCCGGGCCAGCTCGCCGAGGTCGTCGATGATCTTCTGGGCGCCCTGGGACGTGTCGTAGATGTAGTAGACCGTCTTCTCGATCTCGTCGTACGACCGGCCCTCCGCCGCGCAGTGCTCGCGCAGCACGTCGAGCTTTCGCGCCAGCTCGGGGGACGGGAACAGGTTGCAGGCCTGCGCGTAGCGCGCCACCAGCCGCAGGGTCTTCTTCTCGCCGCCGCCGCCGATCATGAGCGGCGGGTGCGGCGTGGTCAACGGCCGCGGCACGTTGAGCGTGCGCTCCAACTGGTAATGCGTGCCGTTGTACGGCTTGTCGTCGCCGGAGAACATCTGCAGGCAGATCTGGATGGTCTCCTCCAGCCGCTCGAAGCGCTCGGCCACCGGCGGGAACGGGAAGCCGAGACCGCGTGACTCCTCCTCGTTCCAGGCGGCGCCGATGCCCAGCCACGCCCGGCCGCCGGAGAGCACGTCGAGGGTGCTGATGATCTTTCCGAGCAGGCCCGGCTGCCGATAGACGGTGCCCGTGACCAGGGTGAGCAGCTTGGCGCGCTCGGTGTGCGCGGCCAGGTAGCCAAGCGTCGTGTAGGCCTCCAGCATGTCGTGGTCGGCCGGGCCGACGCCTCTGATCTGGAAGAAGTGGTCCATCACCGCGATCATCTCGAAGCCGCCCTGGTCGGCCGCGCGCGCGATGGCGGCCAGATCCGAGCCCAGCGTCGCCGGGCCTCCAGGGAAGGTGAAGTCGGGGATCTGCAGACCAAGTTTCATGTCATCGCCTCCGATTACATCCTTACACCGCTAGCACCCCACGGCGAACAAATACCCCCTTGACGGCAGCCGAACGACTGCTATTCTCTCTTATATCGAGAGATACGAAATCCGAGTAGCTCTCAATCAGAGGGTCGTTGCCCCACTCGAAAGGAACCAACGATGGACACCCAGCAGATCCACAACCACGGCGAGACCATCAAGAAGCTCGGCCACTGGACCACCGCCCGATCGTTCGAGGTCCGCTCGCGGCACGGCTACACCGTGCTCGACCTTCGCTCCCTGCGGATCCCCGAGGGCGACATCGAGATCCACGTCGACCTCGACCGGTCGGCGCTGAAGCTGCTGCTGCCCGACGACGCCCGCGTCGACCACTGGGACCTGCGGTGGGTCGGCCGGGGCAAGGTGAAGGACTCGCTCGCCCCCGCCGGCGACGGCGGCCGCGTGGTCCGCGTCACCGGCGAGATCAGGCACGGCGAGATCCGCGTCAACCGCGGCGGCGTGGCCGTCCTGACCGCCATCTTCTCCCGGGAGTTCGTGGCCGAGGCGCGCGCGGCGCACCGCGAGGGGCGCACGCCGACCGTCGCCGACCCGACGAACATCGCCTGAGCGCTATCCTGCGAGCAGGCCCGAAAGACTCGAAAAAGGAGAGAGTGTGGCCGACCGCGCCGAGTTGATCGACCAGTGGCAGCGTCAGCAACGCATGAGCATCATGCGCGCGTTCACCCTGCACACGGCGATAGCGGAGCGGGTCGGCCTCAACATCACCGATTTCACCTGCGTCAACGCGCTGTCCTTGCTCGGCCCGATGACACCCGGCGAGCTCGCCGAGGTGACCGGGCTGACCAAGGGCGGCGCGATCACGGCGGTCATCGACCGGCTCGAGCGGGCCGGGTTCGCCCACCGCCGCCGCGACGACCACGACCGCCGCAAGGTGATCGTGGAGCTGGACCAGGAGAAGACCCTCGCCGAGATCGCCCCCATGTTCGGGCGGCTCGCCGGCGGTCTGACGGAGGCTCTGTCCAAGCTCTCCGAAGAAGACCTCCGCATGCTCCTCGGCCTCACCGCCACCGTCAACGAAGTCAGCCGCGCCGCCGCCGCCGCCCTCAAGGCCGAGCGCCCCCCAGGATGAGCATCGATTGCTCATGCCGCCGGCCGCGGTCGCGTTCAAACCTGTCTTCCGAGGGGACTCGCCCCTCCCCTTTCTGAGGAGGACAGGTGTCACATCGCAGGACGCGAATCGCGGCGCTGGCAGGGCTGACGTTCGCCACGGTGCTCGCGAGCACCGCCACGGGGGTCACCGCGGCGCAGGCGACCCCGCCGAACAACGGACCGGCCTCGATCATCGCCCTGGGCGACGGCTTCATCTCCGGGGAAGGCGGCCGGCGCGCGGGCAACATCTGGCTGAGCGGCGACTCGCACACCGACGACCGCAACGAATACTCGGTGACCCGCCAGGGCGAGGTCTACGGCCAGACCTTGAACTACCTGGAGAACGTGCTTTTTCGGGGTGGCTGCCACCGGTCGGACTCGGCGGAGATCAACGGCGTGGCCGTCCCCATCCACCTCAACCTCGCCTGCTCGCGCGCCGGCACTCCCGCGCTGATCGGCGAAACGTTCCACGGAGAGGATCCGCAGCTCGGCCGGCTCGCGACCCATGCCCAATGGTCCCAGGTGAAGGCCATCGTCGTGACGGTCGGGGCCGGCGACCTCGGCTACGACCGGATCATGACGGCCTGCATCGACGCCTACAAGAACAACCGGTTCTGCATGGAGACGCAGGAGCCCGACACGGCCGGGCGCGTGGCAGGCGGCGTCGAGACGGCCGTCGGCGACGTCCTCGGCCGCGTCAAGGCCACGATGGCGGCCCAGGGCTACAGCGCGTCCGACTACCAGCTCATCGTGCAGAGCTACCCCACGCCGATCGCCGACATCACGCACACCATGCCGGGCGACGCGTGGCATCTGGGCTGCCCCTTCCGCCTGTCGGACGCCGACTGGATGGTCCGCCGGCTGATGCCGCGGCTGGAAGGCCTGATCCAGCACGCGGCCCAGGCCCAGGGCGCCCGCTTCCTCAACCTGCGCGACGCCTTCAAGGGGCATGAGCTCTGCGCCGCCGGGCGCAGCAGAAGCCCCGTGTCCGGCAATCCGTCCGATCCCAACCCGCAGCCGGCGCCCATCGCGACCGCGGAATGGGTCAACGGCTTCCCCACGAGAAAGGGGATCGCCTGGATCCAGGACGACAACGTGAACCGGCTCAACGAGTCGTTCTACCCCAACTGGTACGGCCAGCAGGTGCTCCAGAAGTGTCTGAACCTGATGCTGGCCACCACCGGCGACCAGGCGTGCGTCAACACGCTGGGCGCCGAGGGGCCGAGCGGCACGGACGGGATCGCGCTGCGTCCCAATGCCACGCCGACCGGCCCGGACATCATCAACGAGAACCGGTGGTATCAGACGGGCTTCTGCAAGGCGTCCGCCAACGGTTACACCCACCTGTGCTTCGAGCCCGACGGAAACCTGCGGATCTACGCCGGCTCCGGCTGGCAGGAGAAGTGGTCCACCGCCGTCGCGTACAACCCGGGCAACGTGCTGATCCTGCAATCCGACGGCCAGCTCGTGATCTACGGCCCGGGCGGCTGGCTGCCCGACGCGCCCGCCCACAACGTGAAGTGGCAGTCCGGCAACTGGGGCAACCCCGCCTCCTACGTCCAGGTCGGCGGCAGAGGAGTCGACATCTTCAACGCGGCCGGCTACAGCACCTGGAGCAGGGGCGGCTTCGCCGAGCCCCCGAGGGAGGGTCCGCCCGGCTCGTGAGCCGCGCGCCCGGGGGGCAAGGGCTCAGTGGCCGCGGAACGCCTCCTCCAGCCACCAGGAGCCGTGGTCGCGGGTGACCTTGGCGTCGATCAGGAGCGGGCGGTCGCGCGGGCCCTTGACCCAGTCGGCGACGGGGGCCAGGTCGTCCGGGTCGCGTACGGTCAGGGCCTCGAAGCCGAACCCCCGGGCGATGGCCGCGATGTCGGCGGGCGGGAAGACGACCGTGTCGAGCGGGTGGCCGTCCGGGCCGAAGTGGTGCACCTCGGCGCCGTACGCCTCGTCGTCGTAGACCACGACCACCATCGGCAGGCCGAGCCGGACCACGGTCTCCAGTTCGGCCACGCCCATCAGCGCGCCGCCGTCGCCGAGCGCGGCGACCGGCAGCCGATCGGGCCGCGCGAGCGCCGCCCCGATCGCCGTGGCCAGCCCCAGCCCGATCGACTGGTACGCCTGGGTGAAGCAGAAACCATATTCGTCCGGGACGGACAGGAACATCGACGGGTAGCCCATGAAGTTGCCCGAGTCGATCGAGACGATTCGCTCGGCCGGGAGCAGGTCGTCGAGCGCGATGGTCAGCGTCCGGGCGTCGATCACCGTCTCGCCGCCTTCGTCCTCGTACGGAACGTCCCGCCAGCGGCCCTCCCCCGAGATCCGGGTGGCCACCTCGGGCGACCGGTAACCCGTTCGCTCGGGGACCTGCGGGAGCAGCGCGGCAGCGGTGGCGGCGACGTCTCCGGTCACGCCGAGGTCGATCGGGCGGTGCGCGCCGAGCGCGGCGGCCTCCAGATCGACCTGGACCACCGTGGCCGACGGGCCGATCAGCGCGCCGTGCCGCATGGTCCACATGTTGAGCGCACAGCCCCACCCGACGACGAGGTCGGCGGCGCGGATCAGCTCGGCCGCCAGCGGCGTGGCGAACCCGCCGCTCACGTCGAGGTTCCAGGGGCTGCCGTTGAACAGCCCGCGGGCCACGGCCGACGTCGCCAGCAGCGCGCCCGTGCGGCCGGCCAGCGCTTCGAGCTCGGGGCGGGCGTCCCGGGCCCCGCGCCCGGCCACGAACACCGGGCGTTCGGCGGCATTGAGGATCTCCGCGAAGCGGGCCAGGTCTTCCGTGTCCGCCGCTTTCGAAGAGGGCGCCGGCTCCAGGGACATCTCGGCGTCGTCCACCGGCTGCGCCTGGACGTCCAGCGGGAGGTTCAGGACCACGGCGCGGCGGTCGTGCCAGGCCGTGTGGAGGGCCTCGGCGACGTCGGCGAGAGCCGTACGGGCCGATTGGACCCGGAACGGGACGGCGCCGACCGCGGACGCGAGGGCGGCCTGGTCGACGTAGAAGTTGGAGCGCGGCGAGGTGACCTCGCCCGCCAGCACCACGAGCGGGGTGCGGCTCTTGGCCGCCTCGGCCAGGCCCGTCATGGCGTTGGTCAGCCCCGGCCCCTGGTGGACGGTGACCACGCCCGTCTGGCCCGACATGCGGGCGTATCCATCGGCCATGGTGATCGCGCCGCCCTCGTGGCGGGCCGCGACGAAGCGCGCGCCATGCCGCACGAGGGCGTTGGTGACGTGGAAGTTGCCGCTGCCGACCACGCCGAACGCGGTGGTCACCCCGGCCGAGGCGACGGCCCGGCCCACCGCCTCGGCGACGTTCACCGCTCGACCAGGGCCAGAACCCGGACGGGGCTGCCGGAGCCGCCGATGATGGGCAGCGGCGGCGCGACGACCACGGCGCCGGTCGCCGGCAGGCGGTCGAGGTTGCGCAGCTGGGTCAGGCCGTACTTGCCGGATCCCAGCAGGAACGAGTGGCAGGGGAACGGCGGGTCGAACGAGTGCGCCGCGCCCGCGTCCGTGCCGACCGTCTCCACGCCGAGCCCGGCGATCGGCGTCTGCTCGGCGAGGTAGCGGGCGCATTCCACGGAGACGCCAGGGGTGTGCGGGCCGGTCTCGTCGGCGTTGAGGAACTCGGCCTGGTCGTGGGCGCGCACGTCCCAGCCGGTGCGGTAAAGCAGCCAGCCGCCCTCGGGCAGCGGGCCGTGCTCCTTCTCCCAGGCCGTGACGTGATCGACCTCGAGCAGGAAGTCGGGGTCGGATCCGGCGAAGTCGAGCACGACCGCGGGCGCGACCAGCTTGCCGAGCGGGATCTGGGACACGTCCTCGCCGTCGCGCGCGGTGACCCAGTGGATGGGCGCGTCCAAGTGGGTGCCGGTGTGCTCGCCCGTCGTGATGTTGTTCCAGTACCACGCCGGGCCGCGGTCGTCGTAGCGGCTGATCTCCTGGAGCCCGAAGGGCACGGTGTTCCCGAACGGCTCGGGCAGCATGAGGATGGGCGTGGTCGCCGTGAGCGGCGCCGTCAGGTCGACGACCTCAATGGTTCCGCCGCGAATGCCGGCGACGAGATCAGCAAGTACAGACATGTCCCGATCTTCCTACAACGACCTTGCTTCGACCACAGTGGGGAGGCTCGCGAACCCTCGCACGTTGCTGCTGCGCAGGCGCCGGATCCCGGCCGGGTCGATCTCGTACGCGCTGGACACCCGCGCCACGAGCGCCTCCAGCGCCACCTTGGCCTCCAGCCGGCCGAGCGCCGACCCGACGCAGTAGTGCCGCCCGACGCCGAAGGTCACCATGGCAGTGGTGTCGCGGTCGAGGTCGAAGCGGTCGGGATCGGGGAAGACCCGCTCGTCGCGGTTGGCCGAGGTGAGCAGCAGCCACATCCGCGCGCCCGCCGGGATCTTCGTGCCGTGCAGTTCGTGGTCGGCCGTGAGCCGCCGGGCCACGCCCGCGGCCGGCGAGTCGTAGCGCAGGGTCTCCTCGACCCAGTCCTTGATCCGGCCGGAGAAGGCCTTCTCGCGCTCGTCCGGGAAGCGCCAGGCCCAATACCAGGCGCTGCCCAGCAGATGGGTGGTGGTCTCGCTGCCCGCGCCGATCAGCAGGAGCAGGAACGCGACGATCTCGCCGTCGCCGAGCTCGGTCATCAGCACCGACAGCAGGTCGTCGCCCAGCGGGCCCTTGCGCCGCTCGGCGATGAAGGCCGAGTAGTACTCGATCAGGGTCATGCCGGCCTGCGCCTGTTCGTCGGACACGCCTTCGCCGGCTCGCCGGATCATCATGGTCGAGCCGTAGTTGCGTACGAAGGCCTTGTCGACGTCGGGCACGCCGATCATCTCGGAGATGACGTCGAGGGGCAGCGGCCCGGAGAAGTCGGTCGCGAAGTCGAACGCGCCGCGCTCCAGCGCCGGCTCGAGATGGCCGAGCGCGATCTCGCGGATCCGGTCCTCCAGCAGCGCCACCCGGCGCGGGGTGAACCACTTGTTGATCAGCGCGCGCAGGGCCGTGTGCCGGGGCGGATCCATGGCCACGATCGACAGGACCCGTTCCGCGTCCGATCCCCAGACCTCCTTGTCGAGGGTCGGTCCGTACGCGTTGGAGTACAGGGCGCTGTCGGGAAGCGCGGCGGTCACGTCGGCGTGCCGGGACAGCGCCCAGAAGTCGAGATCCGGGTTGTGGTAGATCGGGGCCTCCGCCCGCAGGCGGGTATAGACGGAGAACGGGTCCTCATGGATCGCTCTGTCGAACGGGCTGAACTCGAGATCCCCCACTGCGGCTCCTTTGGTTAGGGGCACCGGCCGATCGTCTCCCATCGTGCTCGGTCCGCAAAGCCCTCTTGACGCCCGATTCGGGTGGATTTAACGTCAATGAAATCGCCCTGTTCGACGATGTCGAACGTTGTTCACACCTGGATGGTGCCATGAACGACTCCCCCTCTACCGCCCAGAAGTGGCTCGCCGAGCTGCTGGGCACCGCGTTCCTCGTCTATGTCGGCGCCGGCTCGGCCGCCGCCACCGGCTTCATCGCCGCCGGCACCAACGTCCCGTTCAGCATGGCCCAGCTCGGCGTCATCAGCTTCGCCTTCATGCTGGTGATCGTCGGCACGGTGTACGCCATCGGCCACATCTCGGGCGGCCACATCAACCCGGCGGTCACCGTCGCGCTGGCCGCCACCGGCAAGTTCGCCTGGCGCGAGGTCCCGGGCTACATCATCTCCCAGGTGGCCGGAGCGATCGTGGGCGCGCTGGCCATCTTCGTCACCCTCGGCGCCGACGGGGCCAAGGCCGCCGGGGGCGGCGTCACCAAGTACGCGGCCTCGGTGGGCTTCGGGCGGGGCAGCCTGATCGAGGCCATCGGCACGTTCATGCTGGTCTTCGTCATCTTCGGGGTGATCGACCGCAGAGCCACCCCCGGCTGGGCGCCGATGGCGATCGGCTCGATCGTGTTCGCGATCATCATCATCGTCGGCCCCGCCACCGGCGCGGCCATCAACCCGGCGCGTTACCTCGGGCCGTTCCTCGTCACCGCGGTATTCGGCGGCACGGTCGGCTGGGATCAGCTGCCCGCGTACCTGATCGGAGACTTCGTCGGCGGCGTGCTCGGCGCGCTCGCGTGGACCGCGCTTGCCACCAGCCGGCGCGGGGCAGGGGTAGAGAACGCAGCACCCACAGTGAGGACCGCTCCGTGAAGAAGCTCATCAACGGCACCGACACCGTCGTCGCGGACGCCCTGCGCGGAATGGCGGCGGCCCACCCCGGCCTGCGTGTGGACATCGAAAACCGGATCGTGTTCCGGGCCTCCGGGCCGCGGCCGGGCAAGGTCGGCCTGGTCTCCGGCGGCGGCTCCGGCCACGAGCCGCTGCACGGCGGCTTCGTCGGCTACGGCATGCTCGACGCGGCCTGCCCCGGCGAGGTGTTCACCTCGCCCGTCCCCGACCAGATGATCGAGGCCACCAAGGGCGTCGACGGCGGGGCCGGCGTGCTGCACATCGTCAAGAACTACACGGGTGACGTGCTCAACTTCCAGATGGCCGCCGAGCTCTGCGAGGACGAGGGCGTCGAGGTCACGAGCGTGCTGATCAACGACGACGTCGCGGTTCAGGATTCGCTCTACACGGCCGGCCGGCGCGGCACCGGGGCCACCCTGTTCGTCGAGAAGATCGCCGGGGCGCTGGCCGAGAGCGGCGCGCCGCTGAGCGAGGTGGCCCAGATCGCGACGGACGTCAACGCGCGCAGCCGCTCGTTCGGCGTGGCGCTGAGCGCCTGCACCGTGCCCGCGGCCGGAAAACCCACGTTCGAGCTGAACGACAACGAGATCGAGCTCGGCATCGGCATCCACGGCGAGCCGGGCCGGACCCGCGCGCCCCACGCCGAGGCCCGCGAGATCGTCCGCATCGCCATGGACGCCATCAACGACGACATGCCGCTGTCCGGCGAGACGCTCGTCATGGTCAACGGCATGGGCGGCACCCCGCTTCTCGAGCAGTACATCGTGTTCGCCGAGGTCGCGGCCTACCTCGCGGAGAAAGGGGCGACACCGGCGCGCAGCCTGGTCGGCAACTACGTGACCAGCCTGGAGATGCAGGGCTTCTCGGTCACCGTGTGCCGGCTCACCGACGAACTGGCCCGGCTCTGGGATGCTCCCGTGGAGACGCCCGGGCTGCGCTGGGGCCGCTGACGATCGAGGGAGTTCTCTTGGACACGTCGTTCTTCGCCGCGTGGATCGAGGAGATCGCGACAGCCGTGCGCGACCAGAAGGATCATCTGACCCAGCTGGACGCGGCCATCGGCGACGCCGACCACGGGGCCAACCTCGACCGGGGATTCGCCGCCGTGCGCGAGGCGCTCGCCGCCTCGCCGCCGGAGACCCCCGGCGCGCTGTTCGTGCTGGTCGGCTCCACCCTGATCCGCAAGGTCGGCGGGGCGTCCGGCCCTCTGTACGGAACGGTGTTCCGGCAGCTCGGCAAGACGCTCGGCGCCGAGACGGCCGACGTGGCCTTGGGCGACTTCGCGGCGGCGCTCGACGCGGCCCTGTCGGCCGTGCAGAAGCTGGGCGCCGCCGTCGAAGGCGACAAAACCCTGGTCGACGCGCTCGCGCCGGCCGTGCGCGCGCTGACGGAGGGCATGCAGGAAGGCCCCGAGGAGGCGTTCGCGGCGGCGGCGCGTGCGGCGGAGGAGGGCGCGCAGGCGACCGTGCCGCTGCAGGCGCGCAAGGGCCGGGCCAGCTACCTCGGCCCGCGCAGCGTCGGCCACGAAGACCCGGGAGCCGCCTCCACCGCGCTCATGTTCGCCGCCCTCCAGGCGGCGGGCGGCCGATGAGCGCCGTCCTTATGAACGCCGTCCGTATGAACGCCGTCCGATGAGCTCAGGCTGTGCCGCGGGGCGCGCCGAGGTCGCGCGACACGGCCCTCGCGGTCTCGCGCACGGCCTGGGCGATCTCCTCGAGCCGGTCCTCCAGGAGCCGCTCGGTGGGCCCGACCACGCCGATCGCGCCCGCGACCGACCCGTCCCTGCCGAACACGGGGGCGGCAAGCCCGGCGTCGCCGAGCGCCGCCTCCTGATCCTCGACCGCGTAACCCGTCGCGCGTACGAGATCGAGGGCGGCGGACAGGTCGGCGCGGCCGGTCCTGGTCTGGCCGGTCAGCGGGGGCAGCTCGTCGTCCAGCAGCTCCTCGCGGTGCGGGTGGTGGGCCACGATGGCGTGGCCGAGGGCGCAGGCGTGCCACGGCACGGCCGCGCCGACCTCCAGGATCTGCACCACGTCGTCCGGACGGAACACGTGGTGCAGGACGATCACCCGCGTGCCCGACAACGTGGCCACCCACACGGCCTCGTTGGCCCGCTGGGCGAGGGCGTCGGCCCAGATCAGGCTCCGCGCGCGCAGCTCCGACCCGTCGAGGTAGGCGTTGCCGAGCTGGAGCACGGCCGGGCCGAGGGCGTACTTGCCGGTCTCCAGATCCTGGACGACCAGCTCGCAGGACTCGAGGGTGCGCAACAGCCCGTGCACGGTCGGCTTGGCGAGGCCGACCCGCTCGGCGATCTCGGTGACCCCTAGCCGGGGAGCGCCCGACCCCAGGGTGCGGAGGATGAGCCCTGCGCGCCACACGGACTGGATCACTATTCGATTATGCCGAACGGAGTTCAGATGGTGGGCATCGTTCTCGTCTCACACAGTGCCGGGCTGGCCGCCGAGACGGCCGCGCTGGCCGTCGGCATCGGCGGCGCCGGCGTGCCGGTCGCGGCGGCGGGCGGCGCCGACGACGGCGGCCTCGGCACCAGTCCCGACCGCGTGACGGCCGCCATCAAGGAGGTGAACCAGGGAGACGGCGTGATCCTCATCCCCGACCTGGGCAGCTCCGTGCTGACGGCCCGTCTGCTGGAGAAACCCGGCTCGGTGGTCATCGCCGACGTGCCGTTCGTGGAGGGCGCCATCGCCGCCGTCGTGGCCTCGGGCGCGGGATCCCCGTTGGACGCCGTCCTGGCCGCCGCCGAGGAGGCCCGCGCCTACCGCAAGACCTGATCCTGTACGAACGCTGCTCCCCGGCGATTCCGGTTTCAGCGCCGGCAGATCCCGAGGAAGGTCCCGCTGCAGGTCGAGGCGGCCACCCGTCCCGTGCCGCCGCGCAACGTTCCGGCGCCCCAGCGCGGCGCGACCGCACCGCCGCAGAGACAGGAAAGGACCGTCATCGTCATCTCCTCGGACTCCGAGGACGAGGAGACGACGACCACGACCGACGACCAGGAGGCCCAGGACCTGCGGTATGCGCGGCACCTGCAGGAGCTCCAGGACCGCGAGGACCTCGAGGGGTTCGTCACCTCCCAGCTAGGCCAGGACGACGATCTCCCGATCCAGGACGACGAGTTCCCGACGACCACGACGACGGTCACCACCATTCACACCGCCATGGACGCCACGATGGACACCACCATCGACACCACCATGGTCGCCGACGCCGACATCCCGGCACCGACCGTGGCCGCGACCTCGAACGTGCCGACGCGCCCCCTGCCACGCGGCTATCGCGAACTCCAGGGGCTCTCCTTCGGCCGTCTCCAGGATCTCGTCCAGTTCACCAGCCAAAATGAGGACTTAACAAAGTATTTCCTGGAAAATCCGGATGACCCGGTTGCCCGCGTCTGGCTCGCCGAAGTCCGCAAGGTGGTCGGCAGTTCGCCGGCCGAGCTGGTGAACCACGTGGAGACGTCCTCGCCCACCCTCTGGAAGGTCTTCGGCAAGGCCCTTCGGCTGAAGTCGACGGCCCGTGCCGAGGTCCTGGCCGAACTCTGCTGGTGCACCGGCGCCAAACGCTTGATCTGCAGCTTGTGCGCCAGGGTCTGCGAGGCAAGCCCATCGGTAACGCCTTCGAGGCCAAGCTCGCCTACCTGCGGAAGAACCAGAAACTGCCCGGCACGTTCCCCATCGAGGTGGCCGAAACACAGACCGACCTCGACGACCTCAAAGCCGATGCCACGACGTGGCTGAACAAGCTCATATCCGACTGGCAGCTCGACATCCTGGGCCGGCAGAAAACCCACAAAGCCTGGGTGGAACGTCTCGCCGCGGATCCGGCCCTCAAGGACGAACGGTCGCTCGACCGGCTGGCCGACGTGCTCACCACATTCCAGGGCACCCGCAAGTGCGTCTCGCTCCTGCACAACGGGCGCGAGATCGGGATCTGCGCCAATCGCCCCGACGACCGCATGGGCGCCGACCTCGAGGGCATGCTCGACGCCTCACGCGCGGTGGGCGCCGATGCCGAAAACAAGATCCAGAACCTGCTGCGGACCATCAGGAACCGCCCGGGCCGTGACCACCTGAACCAGGCCTCGAAGGACCGCGCCGAAATCCGGCTCCGCAAGGCCATCGCCTACCTACGCGAACTCGAGCGGGTCAACGGGCGCATCCGCGTCGTCTCGTACAACAGCGCTTCCCGTAGTAGAGGGAAAGCGACAGGAACTCCACGCGGAGATGCTGGCCCTGACCATCGGGATACAGCACCCGGGCGCCAAACTCGGCGTGGCCAAACTCTGCTGCCTCAAGTGCTGGCTGATGTTGCAGAAGATCTATCGAGGCGTTTTCAACCGCACCCTGGCCACGCATTCGAAGACCTTTCCGTGGCCGCCGCTGCGCCTGCTCGCCTCGGGCGACGGCCTGGCGAAGCTGTTCCGCGGCTACGGCAAGAACCAGCTTCCGAAGAGCGTCGCTGACGCGCTTCTCGACGAGGAGCAATGGCCCGCGCTTGCCGCCGCCATCTACGCGGCCGAGTCGGCGTACGGCACCAACCAGACGGGATACGCCTCCAGCCAGGAGGCGCCGACCTCCCCGCCGTCGATGCCCCACCTGCCTGAGCTGGACCAGGACGTGGCGGACGCCGACGAAGCGCATGAGGACTACCTCGACGCGGACGTGCTGCTGACCCCCGGCGAAGTACGCGACGGCCGGGGGCCCGACCAGGCCGCGCAGACGTCCGACCGGCCGCCGGCGAAGGACCAGCCGCTCCACAAGACCAAGCGCGTCACGCCCACGGTGACCTCGGCCCCGCTGAACAGCTCGTTGCCCGGCCGGCCCGGCGCCCAGTTCGGGGGCAACCCCAGTGGAAATGAGGCCGCGGGATCCGTTCAGCCGGCCTGGCCGGCGCGCGGGACGTCGAGGGTCCGCGCGAGTTCGCGGCGGGTGGTGACGCCGAGCTTGCCGTAGATGTGCTGGATGTGGTTATTGACGGTACGGACCGACACGGTGAGCGAAGCGGCGATGTCCTTGCTGGTGACGCCGTTCGCGGCGAGCAGGGCGATCTCCCTCTCGCGGGCCGTGAGGGGCGCGGCGGCCCGGGCCGTCGCGAGGAGCGGGGTGCGGGCGCCCTGGCAGCGGGCCGCGTAGGTGGCGGTCACCGCTTCGGCGGCCGCGGCGCGGCGGTTGTCGCCCCGCTGGCGGATCACCGCGGCGGCGGCCGCCACCGCCTCCGCCGCGAGCAGGTCGGCCCCGAGCCTTTCCAGCTCGGCCGCGACCTGGGCCAGCAGATCAGGATCCTGTGCGGCCAGGGCACGGGCGAAACGCGCACGCGCCGGCGCGAACGGCCCCTGGCACACCTCGGCGAGCTCGGCCAGCCGGTCGGCCACGTCGGCCGCGCCGCCGAGCCGCGCCGCGTCCGTCAGCAAGGCGCTCTCCTCCGAGAGCGCGCCGGCCGCGCGGACCAGCGCGGCCGTCTCCAGCAGCATCGTCCTGGCCGAGGCGAGCCGCCCGTGCGCCGCTTCCCGCCACGCGCGGGCCGACTGCACCCGTCCTTCCCACATCTCCAGGATCGGTAGTGACTCGATGATCTGCAGCGCTTCGTCGGCAGCGCCGAGGTCGCCGAGGATGGCGCAGGAGGCGAGCAGGCCGGCGGCGATCGCCCGCGCGCCGAGCATCAGATCGCTGGTGCTGCTGACCGCCACCGCCTCGGCGAAGGCGGATCGCGCGTCGACCGGGCGGCCGCTCGACAGGTCGGCGAGGCCCAGCGCGTACGCGGCGTGCGCGCGCATGTAGGGCACGTTGGCCTCGGTGGCCGCGGCCGCCGACCGCAGCGCCACGGCGCGCGCCTCGGCCAGGTGACCGGCGCCGCAATGGGCCATCGACAGGAAGATCAGCTGCCAGATCGGCGGCTCGATGACGGTGTCGATGGGCGTGCGCAGGTGTTCCTCATACGTGCGAAGGCACAGTTCCTCGGCTTCCTGCGCGCGCCCGACGGCCTCGAGCGCGACCGTCTTCAAGGTGGCCGCCGATATCCGGACGCGCGGGCTGACCACCTTGTCGACGTCCGTCATGGCCGCCAAGGTGATCGCCGGAAGGACGCCGAATCCGCGGAGGCAGGTGTCGTTCATGGTCAGCGCCTCCACGACCACGGGGTCGGTGCTCGTGGCGAGCGCCTTGGCGTTCACCTCGAGCGCCTCGTCGTACCTGGTCGCCGCCAGCAGGCTGTGCGTGCGCTCCTTCACGGCCGAGATGAACTGGTCCCTGGTCGTCGCGAGCTCCTGCGCGCGGGCGAAGGCCTCGTCCGCGGGCGTGAACTCCAGGAACGCGAAGTGGCACTCCCCCATGAGGAACCACGTGTCGGTGGTGCGCGTCTCCTCGGGCATGGCCCGCAGCAGCGCCACGACCTGCCGGTAGTCCCTGGCGTGGCGCGCGATGGTCACGGCCTGTGCCAGCAGGGCGGGGTCGGCCGTGCCGGTGGCCGCCAACTGCCAGGTGGCCATCCGCATCGCGTCGTCCGGACGGCGGGTGGGATGGGCGTGCGTGCGGGCGATCTGCTCCAGCAGCAGCTTGCGGCGGCGGAGCGTGGGGATCTGCTCGCGCAGGCCTTCGGCGTACAGGGGGTGCGCGAGCGCGACCGAGTCCTCGTCGTCGAGGACGCGGATGAGCCCGGTCGCCTCGAGGTCGGCGAGGATGTCGAGGGAGGCCACGGCCTGCGCGTCGGCGAGCGGGAGCGGCTCGGTGAGGGCCAGCAGGTCGAGCACGGGACGGGTGCGTTCGGGAGCGGCGGCGAGCCGGGCGCCGATCAGCTCGGCCAGCCGCGGCGTCCCCCCGCGCCAGTCCTCCTCGAGCTGCCAGATCTCGCCGTCGCCGGTCAGCGTGCCGGCGGCGAGCGCGCCGAGCACGAGCTCGCGCAGGAACAGGACGTTGCCGCCGGAGGCCGCGTAGAACCTGTGCTGGGCGTGCCGCGAGACGGGGCCGCCGAGCGCCGCCGCCAGGAGGCGGCCGGCCTGCTCCGGGCGCAGCGTGTCCAGCGTCATCCGGAGCACCCCGTCGCCGCCGCTCAGCGCCTCCACCGCGGGGACGTCACCCGTACGCGTGGTCGCGATCAGCCGGATGAGGCCCGCGTCGAGCAGCTGGCGCAGCAGCACCGCGGAGGCCGCGTCGAGCAGGTGCAGGTCGTCCACGAATATCGCCGAGCGCGGCCGCTTCCCCTGGGTCAGCACCGCGGCGACCTCGGAGAACCCCTTCACGGGATCCGACAGATCGACGCCCTCGGGCAGCAGGTGCGCGATCGCGCCCAGCGGGACGGCCGCGGCGACCGCGGTCGCGGTGGCCCGGCCCGTGCGCCAGCCCTGCCGGGCGGCGTGGGCCAGGCATTCCTCCGCCAGCCGGGACTTGCCCACTCCGGGCCGACCGGCGATCATCAGCGCGTGGAAGCCGCGGCCGGCCCATGCCTGGGTGAAGGTCTCCACCTCGATCTCGCGGCCCGTGAGCGGCCAGCGATCCGTCGGACAGCGCGTGCTCATGACACCCCATCCGCGCGGCGGCCCCGCTCGTACGCCCACCGTCGATGCGGCGGCCCGCGCTCCGAAGGAATGGTAAGCACTCGGGAAACACAGAACAATTGTCGGTTGGTTGCCAATGAGGGTCCCTCCGGCCGGAGGGACCCTCATTGAGTTCTGACGTGCGGATTACGAGCCAGGCGGGCCCTCACGAGGGGGAACCGCCAGATGGCCCTGGCTCCAGGTGCCGAAGCCGGCCGGGTTGAAGATGGTGATCGCCCCCCGGCCGCCGACCTGGAGGAAGGAGGCGGGGTTGCCCCAGTTGCCCGACGCCCACTTCGCGTTGTGGTCCGGCGGGCCAGGCAGCCAGCGCCCTGGACCGTAGATCACGAGCTGCCCGTCGGACTGCATGTGGAGCTCGTTGCCCACGTTCGCCGGGAGTTCGGTGCCCCAGACCAGCTCCCGGTTGGGGCCGGCGTAGAGCCGCAGGTTCCCGTCGGCCTCGAAGCAGAAGTGCGTGTACCCGTTGACCGAGTCCTTGCAGAAGCCCTTCGGCATCCAGGCACCCTCGTTGATGATGTCCGGCCCGGACGGCGTGGCGCTGGGCCGTAGGGAAATGCCCGCCGTGCCCTCGGGGCCCTCCGCGCCCGGCGTGTTGACGCACGCCTGGTCGCCCGCCTGGCCGTACATCAGTTCCAGGCACTTCTGGAGTGCCTTCTGGCCGAAGGAGTTGGGATGGAAGGACTCGTTGAGCCGGTTCACCTCGTGGTTGTACTGCCATAACGGCCCCATCCAGGCGGGAAACTGGTTGACCCACTCGGCCTGTGCGGCGGCCGGCGGCTGCGGGTTGAGGTCGTACGGGTTCCCGGACATGGGGCTCCGGCCGCGGCCGGCGGCGCACAGCTCGTGCCCCTTGAACGCCTCGCGCAGGTTCAGGAACCGCGCGCCCTCGGCCGCGGCCGCGTGCTGGACCATGCCCTCCAACCGCGGCATGAGCCGGCGGACCACCCAGTCGGTGTCCTGCGGCTGGATGGGGCACCCGAGCAGCCACCGGTCGCCGTCCATGTCGTGATCGGTGTCGGCGATCGGGGTGGGATAGCTCTGCACGATGAGCTGATAGTCGGACGGCACGTAACCGAGGCCGGACATCGTGGTCTTGATGTCGTGAAGCGCCTTGATGACGTGCTGCTCGACCTCCCACACCTTGGAGACCGTCGCGGCCTCCTGCGCGTCCTTGCACTGGGTGCCGTTGACGAACGCCTGCGTGCAGGCCTGGATGATGGGGCCGAACCCCATGTCGTTGCCGCCGACCGAGAGCACGACCGCCTTGACCCGCTTGGTCTGGGCCACCGCCTTCAGCTGGTCGGCCTGCGGCTGCTCGCCCTTGAAGGCCGATCCGCCGTCGAGAACGTTCCACACGTGATTCGTGAGGGCGCCCGAGCAGGCGAGGTTCAGGGCGACGTCGATGCCGGGGATCCCGTTGATCTCCGGGACGTCCGAGCGGTGACAGCCGCCGACATCCGTGCCGTTGTCGATGAAATGCCAGGTCGATCCGTAGACGGCCTGGAAGGTGCCGCGTGACACCGACGCCTCTTTCGCGTCGTCGTTGAACCCTCCCAGCCGGATGTTGCCTCTGCGCCGGCCACCCTCTCCGGCCATGTAGCTGTCACCCAGGCTGACGACCGCGGTCGGGCCGTTGTTCGGGGCGCTCGCGTGCGCCGCAGTGACCCCCGTGGCGGTGCTCCCCAGCACCGCGGCGAACGCCAGCCCAGCGAGGGCCGTGGTTCGCATTCTGCGATGTAACACCTGTCCTCCTTCGAAAAGGAGGGGGCGGACGTCGCCCCCTCGGAAGACAGGGTTCAGCGACGGGGCGGCCACGGGCATGAGCAATCAATGCTCATCCCGGCCGGCTGCGCCTCCCAGGGGAGCCCGGCGTCACTTGTGCCGGAAGTAGACGAACAGGCGGCCGTGGTTCTTGGCGTCCTTGTCGATGCGGTGGTAGAGGGCCTTGATCTCCTTCTGGTCGAGGAAGCGCAGGACCTTCTTCTTGAGCTGGCCGGATCCCTTGCCGGGGATGATCTCGACCTCGGTGGCCTTGGTGCGGATGGCCTCGTCGATGATGTCCCGCAGGGCCTTGTCAATCTCGCCCCCGCGGTTGTAGATCGGGTGCAGATCGAGTTTCAGCTTCACCTGGGCAATTGTACTTATGTGACGTTCCACTCTTTCCGGAGAAATGTGCTCTAGTTAGACTCCGTGTCAGTCACCCTGCGGGGAGGGGTCGGTCCTCTGTTCCGCATGTCCGGGTGACCGGCTCCTCCCTGCTCGGCGACCTCCCCGCAGCTCCCACTGGAGGTGTCGTGCCAAGGAAGCCACGGTTACATCGCTCGCTGCGCCTGGTCGCGGCCATTGCCGCATCCGGCCTGGTCGTAGGGGCGTTCCCGGGCGGATCCGCAGCCGCGGACCCTACTCCGAGCCCATCCAAACCCAGCCTCACGGCGAAGCCGCTGACCCCCGACAACCAGGTCTTCGGGGCCAAGTCGTTCACCGGGAAGCTCGCCGAGAGCGACGCCGCGTTATTGCGGACGCAGAGCGCCACCCCGGTGAACGTGGTCGTGAAGCTCGACTACGACTCGCTCGCCGCGTACAAGGGCGGTCTTTCCGGACTGCCCGCAACCAGCCCATCGGTCACCGGCAAGGCTCTGGACGTCAAGAGCGCCGACGCGACCAAGTACTCAAAGCACATCGAGGCCGTGGAGAACAACTTCCTCGGCGCGCTTTCCCGGCAGGTCCCGTCCGCCAAGGTCGGCCAGAAGCTGCGCACCGTCTACGGTGGCGTGGCCCTGCAGGTGCCCGGCAACAAGGCGGCCGAGCTGCTCAAGCTCCCCGGTGTGGCGGCCGTCCAGAAGGACGAGCTGGCCCAGCCGCTGACCGACTCGAGCCCTGATTTCATCGGTGCTCCCACGATCTACAGCAAGCTCGGCGGAGCCAACAACTCCGGCAAGGGCGTGATCGTCGCCGACCTGGACTCGGGAGCCTGGCCGGAGCATCCGCAGTTCGCCGACCCTGGCCTGCCCGCTCCCCCGGCCAAGGCCGACGGCACCCCGCGCACCTGTAACTTCGGCGACAATCCGCTGACCCCGGCCAGCGACCCGTTCGTCTGCAACAAGAAGCTGATCTCCGGTCAGCCGTTCCTCGCGACGTACAACGCGCTCGTCGGCGGCGAGGTCTACCCGACCAGCGCCCGCGACTCCAACGGGCACGGCACGCACACGGCCACGACGGCCGCGGGCGGACCGGTCGCGCACGCCAACCCGCTCGGCATCGACCGTGGCGCCATCCACGGCATCGCCCCCGCGGCGTACGTGGCGGTTTACAAGGTGTGCGGCGCCGAGGGCTGCTTCCAGTCCGACTCGGCCGCCGCGGTCGCCCAGGCGATCGTGGACGGCGCCCGCGTGATCAACTTCTCGATCTCCGGCGGCACCGACCCGTACAGCGACCCGGTCGAACTCGCGTTCCTCGACGCGTACGCCGCGGGCATCTTCGTGTCGGCCTCGGCCGGCAACGCGGGCCCCGGCGCCGGCACGACCGACCACCGAAGCCCGTGGGTGACCACCGTGGCCGCCTCCACCCAGGCCAGGGCGTTCACCACGACGATCACGCTGAGCGGCGGTGGCGCGACCGCCACGGTCAGCGGATCGTCCAGCACGGCCGGGCTGACGACGGCGACGCCGATCGTCTTCGCCCAGAACCTGCCCGGCTACACCGACGCCACCTGCAACACGCCGATTCCGGCCGGCGCGGCCACCGGCAAGGTGGTGCTCTGCCAGCTCACGCCGGGACGCGTGCTGAAGAGCTTCAACGTCAAGAACGGCGGCGGCACGGCCATGGTGCTGTACAACCCGGCGCCGGCCGACACGTTCGCGGACCCGTACTGGATCCCGGCCGTGCACATCAACACCCCCGCGTTCACCACGCTGCAGGCGTTCCTGACCGCCCACCCGGGCGCGACGGCGTCCTGGCCGCAGAGCGTGAAGGGCCCCGACCAGGGCGACCGCATCGGGTTCTTCTCCTCGCGCGGCCCCGGCGGCGACTTCCTCAAGCCGGACGTCACCGCCCCCGGCATCCAGATCCTCGCCGGTCAGACCCCGACGCCGGAAAGCCCGGCGGAGGGCCCTCCCGGCAACCTCTACCAGATCATCCAGGGCACCTCGATGTCGGCGCCGCACGTCACCGGCTCCGCGGCGCTGATCTTCGCGCTGCACCCGAACTGGACACCGGGCCAGGTCAAGTCCGCCCTGGAGACCACGGCGAAGACCGCGGTCACCAAGTCGGACGGCACCACACCGGCCGACCCGTTCGACACCGGCGGCGGCCGGATCGACCTGACCAAGGCGGGCGACCCGGGCCTGACGCTCGACGAGACCGCCGCCAGGTTCGCCGCGTCCGCGGTCGACCCGCTGAACCGGATCGACCTGAACATCCCGTCGATCAACGCGCCGACCATGCCCGGCGTCATCACGGCCAAGCGGACGTTCGTGAACACCACCAGCGGCTCGCTGACGTACAACGCCTCCGGCACCACGGTCTCCGGCGCCAACATCACGGTGCTGCCGCCGCTGTTCACGGTGAAGGCGGGCAAGAGCGTCACGCTGACCGTCATCATCACCGCGCCCGACGTGCCTGAAGGCCAGTACTTCGGCCAGGTCAACCTCAAGCAGGTGGGCGGCTCCCGCCAGCAGCACCTGCCGGTGGCGTTCTTCCGCCGGGAGGGCGCCGTGCCGGTCGACCAGACCTGCACGCCGTCGTCCATCGCGCGGAACACCGGCGAGTCGACCTGTACGGTCACCGTGCAGAACAACACGCTGAACGACGCCGACGTGACGGCGCTGAGCACGCTCGACTCGCACCTTCGGCTCAACAGCGTGACGGGCGCCACGAAGGTCGGCACCCAGATCGCGACCACCAGGAAGACGCTGGCGGCAAAGCAGCCTGACAGGCCGGGCATCGCGCCGGGCGGTCTGTTCGGCTACATCCCGCTCGACGGCTTCACCAGCGCGATCCCGGTCGGCGACGAGCAGGCCGTCAACTTCAACGTGCCGTCCTTCCTCTACCACGGGATCACCTACAACCGGCTCGGCGTCACCTCGGACGGCTACGCGATCGCGGGCGGCAGCAACGGCGCGGCGGACATCAACTTCCAGCCGCAGACACTGCCCGACGTCGCACCACCGAACAACGAACTGGCCCCGTTCTGGACCGACCTCACAGGTGAGGGCGCCCCAGGCATCTTCGCCACGGTCCTGACGGACGGCGTGAGCGACTGGATCGTCGTCGAATGGCGACTGCACCTGTTCGGCACGTCCGACACGAAGGTGTTCCAGATGTGGATCGGCGTCAACGGCACCGAGGACATCACGTACGCCTACGACGGGGCCAACCTGCCCGGCAACCCCGGCGCGGGCTTCGGCCTCACCGTGGGCGCCGAGAACGCCGAAGGCACGGCGGGCGACCAGATCACCGAGGCCGACCAGCCGGGCTTCAACGCCAACGGCCCGACGACGGACTACCGCGTCTCCAGCACCCCGGGTGCGCCCGGCGGCACCCTCACCTACACCATGAAGGTGAAGGGCGCCTCGAGAGGCGACGGCACCGTCACCACCGCGACCTCGACCCCTGAAGTCCGCGGCATCACCGTAGAAGTCGACCACATCAACGTCACCTAACCCCCCAACCGCCCGCGTGATCTTGCACGTTCTCCCAACGTGCAGGTCACGCGGTCGGTGATCTTGCACTAATTCCCGAACCAAAGGCAGCAGGCTCGGTGATCATGCAATGGCATGATCACCGAGCCTGCGACCTGCGTCAGTGTGAGTTAGTGCAAGATCACGAAACTTCTGGCCTGCGCCCCGGGAGAACGTGCAAGATCACGCCGGGTTGGTTTGGAGATAGCCGACCAGGGCTTCTTTTTCGGTTTCCAGCTCTTCGATGGCGCTCTTGACGACGTCACCGATGCTGACGATGCCGACCAGGCGGCCGTCGCGGACGACCGGGACGTGCCGGATGCGGTGGTTGGTCATGGTGCGGCGCAGCTCTTCCACGTTGGAATCAGGAGCAGCGGTGCGCACCTCGGCTGTCATGATCGATGAGACGGGGTCGTCGAGGATGCTCGCTCCCCGCTCTCGAAGTTTCCGGACCACGTCTCGTTCGGAGACGATGCCCGAGATGCCGATCCCGTCGTCGGATACGACGACGGCCCCGATGTTGAGGTCCGCCAGAACGGCCAGCAGTTCGGACACCGAGGCGTCCGGCCGCACAGTCGCGACACTGGTCCCCTTGCTCTGCAAGATCGTACTGATGAGCAATCGACACCACCCTTCTTGCCGTCTCTCCAGGCAACATTGAGTAATGCAGCACGTCAAGAGGGGTTGGGTCATACCACGGTCAGAGCGCGGCAAATGAGCAAGAGTGACCCGGGTCTCATCCTGTTCCATCAAAATTCGGAGAAAGCGTCGACTTACTGGACGCACCGTCAGTAGTGTCGGTGCTTCATAGCGCTTCTACCGGGGTGGTCTATGGCGGTTACCCAAAGGGTCTCCAAGGGCCTTGGCCAGGTCGGAGATCTCTTCGTGATCGCCCTGGAAGGGTTCCGCCGCACCTGGGATGTCAGAACCTGGTTCTGGGAGTTCGTCGAGCAGTGCTGGTTTCTCAGCCGCGTGACGAGCGTGCCGGTCCTGCTCGTCTCGCTGCCGCTCGGCGCCACCGTGGCTCTTCAGGTGGGCGACCTCGCCTGGCAGCTCGGCGCGTCCTCCGCGACCGGCGGCGCGGTCTTCACCGGCACCGTGCGCGAGGTCGCGCCGATGGCCTCGGCCCTGCTGATCGCGGGCGCCGGTGGGTCGGCCATGACCTCGGACATCGGCGCCCGGCACATCCGCGACGAGCTCGCGGCCATGGAGGTCATGGCGGTCAACCCGATCCACCGGCTGGTCACGCCCCGCCTGTGGGCGGCGAGCACCGTCGCCGTCCTGCTGGTGCCGCTGGTCATCTTGTCCGCCGGGGCCGGCGGCTACTTCTTCAACGTGATCGTCCAAGGCGTCACCCCGGGCGCGTACTTCGACGGCGCCACCCAGTTGCTCCAGCTCAGCGACCTGATCGTGACCCTGTTCAAGGCCTGGATCTTCGGGTTCGTGGCCGCCGTCGTCTCCTGCTACATGGGCATGACCTGCGACGCCAGCCCGGTCGGGGTGGGGCGCGCGGTCAACAAGGCGACCGTGACCACGTTCCTGCTGGTCTTCACCCTCAACTACGTGATCTCGACCGTGTACTTCCTCGCCTACCCGCCCAGGGCGTACTGATGGAAACGCTCGTCGACGTCCCCCTGTTCGTGGGCAAGGTCGTGTTCTACTCGCTCCGCGACATCGTGTTACGCCTGAAGTTCTTCAAGGTCGTGCTGCGCCAGATCTCCGACGTCGTGGTCGGGGTCGGGGCCACGATCATCGGCGGCGGCATGGTGTTCGTGGTGTTCACCATGGCCTTCTTCGTGGGCGCGACCGTCGGCCTGCAGGGCTACCAGGGGCTGCAGGCCATCGGGGCCGAGTCGTTCATGGGCCTGGTCGGCGCGTTCGCGAACGTCCGCGAGATCACCCCGATCATCGCGGCGACCGCGCTTGCCGCCCAGGTCGGGTCGGCATATACGGCCGAGCTCGGGGCAATGCGGATCTCCGATGAGATCGACGCGCTGGAGGTGATGGGCATCAACGCCTTCACCTACCTCGTCTGCACCCGCGTCGTGGCCGCGCTCGCCGCGCTCATCCCCCTCTATCTGATCGCCCTGTTCGCCAGCTTCTTCGCCACCCGCTTCATGTGCATCTACGTCTTCGGGATGGCCCCCGGCGGCTACGACTACTACTTCCACCTGTATCTCCCGGTGAGCGACATCATCAAGAGCGTCTCGAAGGTGGCCGTCTTCGCCTTCGTCGTGATCGTCATCCACTGCTACTACGGCTTCCACGCCAAGGGCGGCCCGGTCGGCGTCGGGGTGGCGGCCGGGCGCGCGATCCGGCAGTCGATCATCACGATCGTCCTGCTCAACCTGCTGCTGTCGGTCCTGTTCTGGGGCAACGGCCAGGGAGTGAGGCTCACGTCATGAGGCGCCGTCTGGTGGGTTTCGTGGTACTGCTCACGCTCGTGGCGGCCGTCGTCGTGCTGATCCACCAGGTGACCAAGACCGCCGGCACCCGCCTGACGGCCGTGTTCGGCCACGCCGGCCAGGGGCTCGACACGCTGTCCCCCGTGAAGATCCGCGGCATCACGATCGGCGGCGTCTCCTCCGTCACGCTGAACGGCCAGGGCCGCGCCGTACTCGACCTGCACGTCGACCCCGAGGTGAAGATCCCCGACACGGTGGTCGCGGCCATCGAACCGGCCTCGGTCTTCGGGCCGAAGTTCGTCAACCTCATCCCGGGCGCCCACGAGAGCACGGGGCCCTTCCTGTCCGACGGCGCCCAGATCACGCGCACCGAAGATCCGCGCGACCTGTCCGACTCCCTCGGCGCCGCCTACCGGGCCGTGAACGCGGTCGACCCGGAGGAGGTCGCGATCATCGTGCACACCCTCGGCCGCGGCCTCGACGGCAAGGGCGACGAGCTGGGCGGGATCATCGACGACACCTCGACCCTCGTCGGGGTGGCCAAAAGGCACCAGGCGGACGCCACCCAGTTCCTGCGCGACACCGCGGCCCTGTCCACGAGCCTGAAGGACAAGGGCGGCGACATCGTGGGCATCGCCGACGACGTCGACAACACCCTCCCCCAGCTGCAGGCGCGCGCCGACGCCGTACGCGTGCTGCTGCAGGAGTTCGGCTCGATCAGCGACCTCGCCGCGCACGGGCTGCGCAAGCACGCCGGCGACCTGCGGACCGGGGTGACCTCGGGCGAGCGCGCCGTCGGCATCATCTACCGCCAGCTGGGTGTCGCCGGCACCGCCGTACGCGGCCTGACCTCGATCGTCGACCAGCTCAACGATCTGATCAAGGCGCCCGGCCCGGACGGCAACCAGCTGCTGGACACGCAGGCGTTCCTGATCACCGACCTCTGCCAGACGTTCGTGGGGGTGTGCCGGTGACGCTGGTCAAGTTCGGCATCTTCGCGGCGGTCGCGCTGGCGCTGATCGCGCTGATCGGCTCGCAGATCGCGCGGCTGCAGACGGGCCGGACCTACACGCTCGTGGCGACCTTCGACGACGTCTCCGGGTTGCGCGAGGGCGACCAGGTGAAGATCGCCGGGGCGCCGGTCGGCCAGGTCGCCACGATCAAGGTGGTCGACGGCCGCGCGGAGGTCGCGCTCGAGGTCCAGCAGTCCGTACGCGTCCCGCTCGACACCGAGGCCTCCGTACGCTGGCGCAACGCCATCGGCCAGCGGGTGATCTACCTGACCCCCGGCTCGGCCCCCGGCTTCCTCCAGGACGGCGCGCGGATCGGGCACACCACCAGCGTGGTCGACATCGGCGCCCTCGTGCAGGACATCGGGCCGCTGACCCGCAGCCTCGACCCCGAGCAGATCAACCAGCTGCTCACGGCCGCAGGGCAGGCGCTCGACGGCAACCAGGAGAACATCCCGCGGCTGGTCGACAACGTCGGCGACCTGACCGCGACGGTCGCGGACCGCAAGAAGATCATCCAGCAGATGCTGGCCGACTACGCGACCGTCTCCGGAGTGATCGCCCGCCGCGACAAGGAGATCGGCGACCTGGTCGACAACCTGCTCACGCTGAGCGACGCGTTCACGGAGAACCAGCAGGTCGTCGATGACGCGCTGGTCGAGCTGTCGAAGACGCTGCACACCTCCGACCTGATCCTCGGCTCCAACGAGCAGCAGCTGGGCCAGGTGGTCGACGACCTCAGCGGGCTCACCTCCGGACTGCGCCGGCACGTCGAGGAGATCAAGTCGGCCATGACGACCATCCAGCCGCTGTTCGCCCGCGCCTATTCGGCCACGAACCGCGGCCACTTCCTCACCACCGCGGTCCCCTGCCTCGCGCTCAGCCCCTTCCCCTGCCCGTACGGAATGTCCACCCCGCCACCGCTCCGCGGCGACACCAAGCTGACCGCCACCGAACTGCGGAAGCTGCTATGGCACTGAAGTCGTTCCGCGACCGGAACAAGATCGCCGTGGGGCTCGTGTCGCTCGGCGTGATCGGCGCGGTGCTGCTCGCCACGTTCCTGGTCGGCACGCTCGGCGTCTTCGAGGGCGGCTACGTCATGTCCGGAGTCTTCGCCGACTCGGGCGGGCTGAAGAGCGGCGACGACGTGCGGATGGCCGGGGTGCCGGTCGGCAAGGTCACCGAGGTCCGCGCCGACTACACGCGCGGCCTGGTGATCGCCACGTGGAAGATGAACGACGATGTCCATCTCGGGGTGCAGACCCGGGCCGAGGTCTCGCTGTCCAATCTGCTCGGCGGCCGGTACGTCCGGCTGACCGGGCCGGTGGCCCAGCCGTACATGGCGGATCTGCCGGAGTCCCAGCGGGTGGTGCCGCTGGACCGGACCGGGACGCCCGTCCTGATCAACGACGCCATAAAGGACGCCACCCGGGTCGTCCAAAGGCTCGACACCGACGCCGTCGACAAGCTGCTCGACGAGCTGGCCAAGCTCAAGCCGTCGAAGAAGGGCCAGGTCACGCGGCTGCTCGACGACCTCGGCCAGCTCGCCGACACCATCAGCAAGAGCGAGCCCGAGCTGCGCAAGCTGCTCGACAACGGCAACCGGATCATGAGCCTCGTCCAGCGCAAGGACAAGGAACTGACCCGGCTGATCGACTCGATCCAGGTCATGCTGGCCGAGCTGCGCAAGCGCCGCGACGAGCTACGCACCATCCTCGGCGACGGCAGCCATCTGGTCATGACCATGTCCGATCTGATCGACAAGCATGAGAAGAGCCTGATCCAGGTGATCGACGACGTGAGCGCGATCGGCGGCGAGCTGCAGAAGGAGAGCAAGGGGCTCAACTCGACCCTCGCCTGGGTGGGCCCGACCTTCTCGGGGCTGTCCACGCTCGGCGGCAACGGCCCGTGGATCGAGGCCATCGCGAGCGGCCTCGGCCCGATCAACCCCGAGGTCCTGGGGGCGCTGAAGAAATGAGGCGCTTGGCCCGGGCACGGCTGATCCTCGCGCTGCTGCTGCCGGCGGCGGCCACGGGGTGCTCGAGCGAGTCCGCGGACTACCACGTGACGGCCTACTTCGCCGCCGCGCCGGCGCTGTACGAGCAGGCGAAGGTGAAGGTCCTGGGCCTCGACGCGGGCACGGTCGACCGCATCCGCGTCGACGGCCGCCGGGTGCGGGTCGACCTGACCGTGCAAGGCCAGGTGCCGCTGCCGGCCGATGTGAAGGCCGTCATCGCCCCGCTGAACACCCTGGGCGAACGCGTCATCGTGCTCTACCCGCCCTGGAAGCCCGGCGACGCGCGGCTCCGGCCGGGAGCCGTGATCCCGATCGAGCGGACCGATCTGCCGGTCGAGATCGACGACGCCCTGGAGGCGTTCACCAAGCTGACCGACGCCCTCGACCCCGACAAGCTGGGCGACGTCGCCGGCAACTTCGCCACCAGCCTCGACGGCCGCGGCAAGCAGATCAACAAGGCGCTGGCCGACACCGCCGATCTCACCCGCACGCTCGCGGGCCAGGACGAGGAGCTGGTCAAGCTGGCCGGCGGCCTCCGCGACCTGGCCGCGAGCCTGAACAAGCGGGAAACGCAGGTGAAGTCGACGATCGACGCGTTCGCCGACGCCAGCGCCACGCTCGCCGAGGAGCGCGCGCGCATCCAGTACTTCCTGAAGGGCTTGGCCGACTTCGTGCACAAGGGCGACGTGCTGATCCAGGCCTACCAGGAACGGCTTCCGCAGGGCGTGGCCTCGATGGCCGAGCTGGTGCTCACGCTGAAGGCCAACAGCGAGTCGACGGCCGAGGCCATCGCGGGCGCCTCGAAGTTCGCCGACGTGATGATCAACTCGTGGGACAAGAAGAACCACCTGCTGAAGATCCGCATCGTGCTGAACGCCATGACGCGGGCCTGGCTGCAGCCCCTGTACGACACGCTCGGCCTCGGCAAGGTGCAGTGCCTGCCCGGCGAGCTGGCCAACTGTCCGTGGGAGAAGTGATGAGACGACTGCTCCCGCTCGCCGCCGTACTGCTCGCCGTCGTCCTCACCACGGGCGCCTGCACGCTGCAGACCGTGGGCGCGCCCACCGGGGACGTGACGCTCAACGCCACCTTCGACGACGTGCAGAGCCTGGTGGCCGGGCACAGCGTGCAGGTGGCCGACGTGCGCATCGGCACCGTGACCGACGTGCGGCTGCAGGGCTACCGGGCCAAGGTGACGATGTCGCTGCAGCGTCGGATCCCGGACGGCACGACCGCCAAGATCGCCAAGACCTCGATCCTCGGCGAGAACTACGTGTCGCTCATCCTGCCGCCCGGCCGCGGCATGACCTCGGGCCCGTTCCTGCCGAACGGCGCCACGATCGCCCGGACCTCGGTCGAGCCCGACATCGAGCAGGTCACCGAGAAGGCCGGGCCCCTCATCGACGCGCTCAGCGCACAGGACGTCAACGCCGTGCTGGACGCGGCGGCCAACGCCTTCGGCGGCCGCGGCGCCGAGCTGAACAAGCTCATACGGGACACCACCGAGATCACCTCCACCTACGACCGCTCGCGCGAGGACATCGCCACGACGATCGACAACCTCGCCCGGCTGGGCCACGACCTGGCCAAGGGCAGCCCGCAGCTGGACGCGCTGCCGGTCACGCTCGACCGCGCCACGACCCGCCTGGTGCACGGCCGCCATCACATAAAGCAGACGCTCGTCTCGCTCACCGACTTCGCCCGGGCCGGTAACAAGATCTTCTATCCGCGGCACGCGGCCCGGCTCCGCACGCTGCTGACCCGGCTGGACGCGATCACCAACTCGATGGTCCGCGGCAAGGACGACCTGAAGGCGCTCATCGCGCAGCTCCAGCGCTGGATCGACGCGCCGCCGATCACCGCCAACGGCCAGCTGCTCATCTACGTGTGGCTGAAGGGCCTCATCACCGACACCCCGGCCAAGACGCCGTCGCTGCTGAACCTGCTGGAGCCGCCGAAATGAAACCGCGGATCCTGATCAACCTGGCGTTCTTCGCGGCCCTCGGGGTCGTGATGACCATCTGGGCGTTCACCAGCGTCATCAGGCTCGACGTGCTGACGCACCCCTATCGGATCTCGGCCGAGTTCGTCTCCTCTCCGGGCCTGGTCGAGCAGTTCGACGTGGCCTACCTGGGCGTCCGCGTCGGCAAGATCGGCGCCGTACGGCTGGCGCCCGGGAAGGTCGTCGTCGGCCTCGACATCGACCACGGCGTGACCCTCCCGCAGGGGATCACGGCCGAGGTCAGGCGCAAGTCGGCGATCGGCGAGCCGTACGTGGAGCTGTCGCCGCCGGCCAAGGAGACGGGCCGCACGATGGCCGAGGGCGAGGTCATCCCGCTGGGCCGCACGTCGGTGCCGCTCGACTACAAGAAACTGTTCGAGGGCCTCGGCCGGCTGCTCAACGCCGTGCCGCCGCGTGACGCCCAGATCATCGTGCACGAGCTGGCCACCGGGCTGGACGGCCGGGCCGACTCGCTGCGGGGCATCGTGGACGACGCGCACGACGTCACCCGTACGCTCGCGGCCAACTCGGCCGTGCTCGACCAGCTGGCCGACGAGGTCACCCGGCTCGCCCACACCATCGCCGGGAAACGCGACAAGATCGCCTCCGGCGTGACCGACTTCCACACCGTGACCTCCTCGCTGCGCCGATCGCGGCAGGATCTGCTGAGGTTCCTGGACGAGGGGCCGAAGACGTTCCAGCAGATCGACTACCTGATCCACACGGCGCGGCCGGGCCTGTCGTGCCTGCTGACCGGCCTCGGAGCCAAGCCGGGGATCGTGTTCACGCCGCAGAACGAGCAGTACATCCACCACATGCTGAGCATCGTGCCGACCGCCCTCGCGCTCGCCGACGACATCAGCGTGGTCCGCTCCGAGGGCACCTACGCCCGGGCGGCGTTCATCTTCAGCGTCCCCGGCGGACCGAAGGTCGCCGAGGAGTACCAGAACCCGATCGGGCCGCCGAAGGTGCCGGCGCTCCGGGAGTGCCCGAAGCCGGGCCAGTCCTGGAAACCGGCGTACACACTGCCCGTGGGACCGGCCAAGGTCCCCGGGATCGACGACGGAACCTCAGGTTCGGGGTCCGACGACGACCAGGGGGCCGCCACGGCGTCGCCCGGCGCCTCGGCGGCCTCCGCGACACCCTCCGCGGCCGCCCCGGACGCGGGCGGCGCGGGCGGCGCGGGCGACGGCGGTTCGAGCGTGCCCGTGCTGCTCGTGGCCTTCGCCGCGGTGGTGCTCGCGGGCGGCGTCATCGGCTGGATAGCGGCGGGCCGGATGGCTCGCGGAAAGGAGCGTCCGTGACCGAGGTCACAGAACAGGTCACCGAGACAGCCGGCGAAGAGGTCACCGAGCAGGCCCCGGTGACGCCGCCCGCCGAGCCGGCCCGTGCCGGGGGCAACGTGCGGACGCGGGTGATCGGCGCGGTGGTGGCGATGGCGCTGGCGGCGGCCGGGACCGCGGCCGTGCTGGAGTGGCGGCAGGCGAGCGCCCTGCAGCAGGAGAAGGACGTGCGGATCGAGGTGGCCGCGGCGGCCAACCGGTTCGGCACGGCCCTGCTCAGCTACGACCACCGCAACCTGCAGGCGGCCCGCGACCGCGTGCTGGGCCTGGCCGGCGCCGACTTCGCCAAGACCTACGACGAGGCGTTCACCGGCGGCCTCGAAGGCGTGATCACCAAGTTGAACGCGAGCGCCGTGGCGACCTGCCGCGAGGTCTACGTGGGCGAGGTCGACGAGGGCACGGCCAGTGCCATCGTGGTGTGCGACGCGCTGGTGACCAGCGACTCGGGCACCCGCCGGATGCTCGACACCTATCTGAAGGAGAGTCTCAGCCTGAAGAAGGGCCGCTGGCTGGTCGACGAGGTGTCCGCGATCGGCGGCGACGAGGTGATGACCGACAAGAACGGCCAGGTCGTCCCGTCGGCGACGGCGAGCCCGGGCACAGGTGACGGCCAGTAGTTTACTTGATCTTCACATGCCTCCCATAAAATGGGGACATGCATGGGGCGCTGGTCCTGGCCGGGCACACCGGCGAGATCCTCGACATCGCAGGCGGCGCTCTCACACCCGAAGAACGCTCGCGCGCCGAGCGCTTCACCCGCCGTCAGGATCGGCTCGACTTCGTCGCGGCCCACCTGCTGGTCCGGCAGTGCGCGGCCGACGTGCTCGCGATCCCGGTCGCCATGCTGACCCTGGTGCAGCGGTGCGAGCGCTGCGAGCAGCCGCACGGCCGCCCTTCGATCGCCGAGGCGCCCGAGTTGGTGGTGACCTTGTCGCACACCTCGGGCTATGTGTGCGCGGCCGCCTCGTACGGGAAGGTCGGCGTCGACGCCGAGCACGTCACGACCGGTCCCGCCGACGCCAGCCTGGTCGCGCTGGCGCTCACCCCGGCGGAGGCGGCGCTCGTGGGCACCGACAACCACAAGCTGATCCGGCAGTGGGTGCGTAAGGAGGCGCTGGTCAAGCGGGGCGAGCTGGCCCTCGACCGGCTGCGTGAGGCCGACCTTTCGAAGCTGCCGTTCGACGCGCCGACGAGTCAGTGGGAGGGGCGGCACTTCCTGGAGTGGAGCGCGGGCACCGTCCTCGCCACGGCGATCACCGACGAACCGGCCCGGCTGCGTCTCCTTGGGAGCCGGGAGTGGGGTCAAGGAAGACCTGCGTGATCTCCGGGAACCGCTCGACCAGGCGGCGCTCGACCTGATCCGAGGCGACCTCGAGGGACGCGCCCGTGGTCTCGTCGACGAAGTCGATCTTCGCGGCCACCATGATCTGACCCGGGCCGATGGACAGCGCAACCAGCCGCACGACGCCTTCGACCTCGGGCTGGGCCAGCATGGTCTCGCGGATGCCGTCCTGCACGCGCGACGGCACGGCCCGCCCGATGAGCAGCGAGGCGTTGTTCCTGATCAGGACGACCGCGACGACGAGCAGCAGCAGGCCGATGGCGATCGACGCCGCGCCGTCCCACCGCGCCGACCCGGTGAGCTGGGCGAGCGCGAGCCCGGTCGCGGCGATGACGATCCCGGCCAGCGCCGCGACGTCTTCGAGGACCACGGCCTTCAGCATGGTGTCGCTCGTGTGCCGCAGCAGCCGCTTCGGCGAGGTGTCCCACCGGCGGGCCTCGCCGCGAAGCTGGCTGAGCCCCCGCCACAGCGACACCGTCTCGATGCCGAAGGAGATGACGAGGACGATGTAGGACACGAGGAAGTCGGTCAGCTCCTCGCCGTGCATGAACGTGTCCCAGCCGTGCACGATCGAGAAGCCGGCCCCCACGACCAGGGTGAATCCGGCCGCGAGCAGGGCCCAGAGATAGCTGGCCTGGCCGTGCCCGAGCGGGTGGCGGTCGTCGGCCGGGCGCGAGCCGCTCCGGATCGCGGTGAACAGCAGCAGTTCGGTGACGGTGTCGGCGGCCGAGTGCGCCGCCTCCGACAGCATGGCCGACGATGAGCTGATCAGCCCCGCCGCGAGCTTGGCCAGGGCGATCGCGAGATTGGCGACTCCGGCCACGAGGACGGTCGCCAGGCTTTCGGTCTGCTGCCCGTTGCCGCCGCCGTTCTCCTGATCAGCCACCACCCGATCATATGCTTGAAGTATGGACGACCCCCGCTGGCTCACACCGCAGCAGCAGCGCGCCTGGCGCGCCCACCTCACGGCGCATCGCCTGCTGATGCACCAGCTGGACCGGGAGCTGCAGGACACCGGCCTGTCGATCAACGACTACGAGATCCTGGTCAACCTCTCGGAGAGCTCCGAGAAGCGGATGCGGATGAGCGACCTCGCCGACGCCACGGTCCAGTCGCGGAGCCGGCTGTCCCACCAGATCTCCCGGATGGAGTCGGCCGGGCTGGTCGCCCGCGAGAACTGCGAGGACGACCGGCGCGGCACGTACGCCGTGCTCACGGCCCAGGGCTGGGAGACGATCGCCAAGGTCGCCCCCGACCACGTGGCCAGCGTCCGCCGCCACTTCATCGACCGCCTGACCCCCGGGCAGGTCAAGGAGATCGAAGAGATCTACGCCCCCATCGTGGCCCACCTCCAGGGCAAGCAGCCGTGAGGTGGCGCGGGTAGGCGGCCAGTCCCCGCTACCTCCAAAACGATATGGCCCAGGCCTCCTACTGGCCGGTCAACCATGGCTACGATCCGCGTGTGAAGAGATTCGTCCCCCTGCTCCTGTCGGTGTTCTCACTGATCATCACCGGATGCGGCGGCGGGGCTTCCGATACCGCCCTGCCGGGCGCGCCTGACCTGCTGTCGAAATCCGCCACCGCCATGAAGGCGGTCAAGACGGTCCACTTCACCATCGGCACCGAAGGCAAGCCGGCCGTGCCGGTGAAGCGGGCCGAGGGCGACCTCACCTCCGCGGCCGAGGCCAAGGGATCGCTGCAGATCGAGGTCCTGGGCAACCTGCAGGAGTTCGAGTTCGTGCTGCTGAAGGACGCCGCCTACGTCAAGGGCGCGACCGGCGGATTCCAGAAGTGGACGCGCCAGCAGGTGCTGGCGATCTACGACCCCTCGACCGTCCTCACCGGGGTCCCCCAGCTGCTTTCCACGGCCGTCGACGCCCACACCGAGGCCGCCGAGAAGGTCGGCGAGGCCGACGCCTACAAGGTGGGCGTGACCCTGTCCCAGCAGGTCCTGTCCAAGCTCGTGCCCGGCGTGAACCAGGGCGTCAACGGCACGGTCTGGGTGGCCAAGGCCGACAGCCGGCTGGCCAAGATCGAGCTGCCGCTGTCGGGCGGCACCGTGACGGTCCTGCTGAACGACTACGACGCGCCCGTGACCGTCGCCCCGCCGGTCTCGTGAGCCGCAGACTGGCGCTCGGCGTCGGCGGCGCGGTCGTTCTGCTCGCGGCCCTCGACGCGTACGTCGTGGTCACCGTCCTGATCGACGTGGCCAAGGACGCCGGCGTCCCGCTGAACCACCTGGAGCGGGCCACGCCGATCGTGACGGGGTTCCTGCTCGGCTACGTGGCCGCCATGCCGCTGCTCGGCCAGCTGTCCGACCGCTACGGCAGGCGTCCGCTGATCCAGCTCTGCCTGGCCGGGTTCGCCGCGGGCTCGCTCGTGACGGCGCTCGCGTCGAGCGTGCCGCTGCTGGTGACCGGCCGCGCGCTGCAGGGGATCGCGGGCGGCGCGCTGCTGCCCATCACGATGGCGCTCATCGGCGACCTGTGGGACGAGCACGCCCGCCCGGTGGCGCTCGGCGCGGTCGGCGCGGCGCAGGAGCTCGGCAGCGTCCTCGGACCCTTGTACGGCGTGGGCCTGGCGTCGATCATTCCGGCCACGGTGGCCGTCGTCGGCGGCTGGCGTTTGATCTTCTGGGTGAACCTGCCGCTGGCGGTGCTGGCCGCGATCGCCGTACAACGGACCGTGCCCGGATCGCGGACCCGGTCGGCCGGGGCCCGCGTCGACGTGGTGGGCGGCGCGCTGCTCGCGCTGGGGCTGGGACTGCTGGTCGTGGGCCTGTACAACCCGACGCCGGACAAATCCGTGCTGCCGCCCTGGGGTCTGCCGTGCGTGGTGGCGGGCGTCGTGCTGGTGGGGCTGTTCGCCTGGTGGGAGATCCGCTCGCCGGTGCGGCTGCTCGATCTCACGGGCCTCGCCAAGCGGCCGCTGCTCGGCACCCTCGGGGTGAGCTTCCTGGCCGGCGCCGCCCTGCTGGTGACGCTGGTCGACGTGCAGTTCACGGCGCAGACGCTGCTCGACGAGGACACGGTGGGCGGGGCGCTGGTGCTGAGCCGGTTCCTGATCGCGCTCGCGCTGGCGGCCCTGCTGGGCGGCCTGGCGGCGCGGCGGTTCGGCGAGCGCGCGGTGGCGTGCGCCGGGCTGCTCGTGGCCGCCGCCGGATATTTCAGGATCTCCGGGTGGCCGGCCGACGTGAGCGGCCTGCGGATCGACCTCGACCTGGTCGTGGCCGGGCTCGGCCTGGGCCTCGTCATCGCGCCCGTCTCGGCGGCGGCGCTTCGCGTGGTCCCGGCCGCGCAGCACGGCGTGGCCTCGGCGGCCGTGGTGGTGGCCCGCATGATGGGCATGCTGCTCGGCGTGGCGGCGCTGTCGGCGTGGGGCTTCCACCGCTTCCAGTCCCTCACCGCCGACCTCGACACCCCCCTGCCGGTCAACGGCATCACCCCCGAGTACACCCAGGAGCTCGCCGCGTACACCGACAAGGTCAAGGCGGCCCTGCACACCGAATACTCGGAGATCTTCCTGCTGACGGCCGGGCTGTGCGTGCTGGGGGCGGTCACGGCGCTCCTGCTCCCCCGGATCGGCACCAAGCGCTTGCTTGACAGTCCGGCGGCGGAGGCTCATTCTTCCTGATGACGTGATGTCAACCGGGCTCGGCGCGAGGCCCCCTGCGAAAGGACGCGCCGATGGGCGCCATCACCCGACGCCACGCCCTGAAGATCACAGCGGTCGGCACCGGGGCCGCCGTCGCCTCCGGCCTCATGGGCCGCGAACGCGCGCTCGCCGCCTACGGCACGGCCGTACCGTCCCTGCAGGGAAAGACAGCCATCGTCATCGGAAGCGGGTTCAGCGGGGCCGTCACGGCGTACCGCCTGGCCCAGGCCGGCATGCAGGTCACCGTCATCGAGCGCGGGCGGCGCTGGACGGTCACGCCCCAAGGCGGCACGTTCTGCACGATCAGCAACCCCGACTGGCGGGCCGCCTGGTTCTCCGACCACCCGCACCTCGGCCTCGCCCCCACGCTGACCACCATCGAGAAGGGCGCCGGCCTGGTCGCCAAGCACTTCGGCGACGGCATCAACGTGCTGTCGGGCACGGCGGTCGGCGGCGGCTCGCTGGTGATCGGCATGTTCATGCCGCAGCCGCGCAAGAGCGAGTGGGACACGGTCTACCCGCCCCAGCTGCCCTACGACCTGTTCGACGGCGTCTACTGGCCGCGGGCCCGGCAGAACCTCGGGGTGACGCCGCTCCCGGACGACATCCTGGCCGCACCGCAGTACAAAGGGGCGCGGGCGTGGCTGCAATATGTCGCGGAGTTCGGCGGGACGCCGGTCAAGATCCCATTTGCGGTGGACTGGGACCGCGTCCGCGCCGAGCTGGCCGGCACGGCGCCCGCCTGCCACATCATCGGCGAGGGCCCGCACGGCAGCAACTCCGGCGCCAAGAACAGCGTCGACAAGAACTACCTGCGCTGGGCCGAGGAGACCGGCCGGTGCACGGTGCTGTCGCTGCACGTCGTCACGGCCATCCGCGAGGTCTCCGGCCAGGACAGGTTCGAGGTGGTGGCCAAGAACATCCATGAGCGAAGCGGCGAGACGCTGGCCACCAGGACCCTCGCCTGCGACTACCTGTTCATGGCGGCGGGTTCGCTCTACACCACCTCGCTGCTGGTGACGGCGCGGCACGACGGCACGCTCACGCGGCTCAACGACCAGGCCGGCAAGGGCTGGGGCAACAACGGCGACTTCCTGATGTCGCGGCTCAGCCTGCGCAAGGACGTCGGATACGCGCAGGGCGGCCCGGGCAACGTGAAGTTCTTCGACGACGCCAACCCCTACTGCAGGGCCGCGATGGCCTGGGAGGCGGCGCCCGTGCCGACATGGGTGCCGAAGACGACCGCGCATCTGATCACCACGATGACCCCCGAGCGCGGCGAGATCCGCTACGACGCGGCCTCCGGCGCCGGAAAGGTCTACTGGCCGTACGGACTCATGGAGACCAAGGGCGAGAAGGCCGGCCGCGACCTCGCGACCCGCTTCTGGTGGGCGACCGAGGGCAGCAAAGGCTATCTGTTCAACGGGCTGCCCGACTACGACGAGGGCACGGGGCCCGGCTTCGGCTTCGCCGGGACCTGGCACCCGCTCGGCGGGATGGTGCACGGCAAGGCCACCGACTTCGACGGCCGGGTGCTCGGCTACCCCAACCTCTACTGCGTCGACGGGTCGGTGCTGCCCGGCTCCGCCTGCCTTGCCAACCCGTCGCTCACCATCACCGCCAACGCCGAAAGGATCACGGACGCCTTCGTCGCCGCGCATGTGTGAGTAGGGCCTACTCATGCGCAGGGATGGCTCCTCATCAACCATGGCCGGTAAATCGACAATGAGGAGCCTCCCATGCGCAAGGTCTTCTTCGGGGCCACGGTCGTGCTGCTGATCGCCGTGCTCGCGCAGTTCTACCTGGCCACATTCGGCGCGTTCCAGACGCCGCACCCGGCACCGGGCGACGACAGCGCCATGATCGGCTACCACGCCATGAACGGCACCATGATCATCCCGTTGGTCTCGCTGCTCACCACCATCATCGGCGCGCTGGCCAAGGTCGGCGGGCGCACCATCGGCCTGGCCGCCGCCCCGCTCGGCCTGGTCATCGTCCAGCTGTTCGTGATCTTCCCGCTGGCCGGGCTGGCCGGAGGGACCGAGGAAAAGACGAACACGGCCAGCCTGTTCGTCCTGGGTTTCCACGCCATCGTCGGGGTCGCCCTATTGTGGGTTTCCGTCGCTCTGGCGCGCCGGGCCCGTTCCCTTGTGAACGAGGAGACCGCGGCACGGGCGGGCGTCACCGCAGGAGTGTGATCCAGAACCCGTGTCCACCGCTCAGCTGATCGCCGTCGATCAGATCCTGTCCGTCCTGGTCGTGGCGGTGTGGGGGGCGGCGGCCGGATTCTGCACGGCCGTCATCCGGCGGCCCGGGATCCGCCGGACCGCCCTGATCGCCACGGCCCTCGTCGCGGCGGCGATCCTCGCGACCGGCGCCCGGGTCGCCACCGCGATCGCGCTGGCGACCGCGGGATGGTGGTTCGCCGCCGAGAAGATCACCGTCGCCCTGCCGCTCACCGTCGTTCCCGCGCTGGCGACGGCCGTCGTCACGCTCCCCCGCCTGCAGCGGGGCCGCGAGCCCGCCGCGCTGCCGCCGTTCGCCGCCGCGTACGGCGCCCTGGCGGGCGTCCTCGCCACCACCGTGATGTCCTATCCGGTGACCGCGGCCGGGGTGACCGGCATCGTGGCGCTGTTCGCCGGCGCCTGCGCCATCACGTGGGCCGTCCTGACCGGGCGGCGGCTGGACCGCACGCGCGTCGCGGGTGTGGCCGTGCTCGCGCTGGCCCTGGTGTGGGCCCTCGCGGGCAGCTGGTCGGGCGGCGGCACGGTGCACGCCGGCCACGGGGTCGCGGCGGCCGGCGTGCCGGTCAGCCGCCTGCTCGGCCCGTCGGCTCCGGACGCCAAGCGGTTCACGCTGACGGCCCGCGAGGCCGCCGTCCGGCTGCCCTCCGGGCTGAGCGCCGCCGCCTGGGCCTTCAACGGCCAGGTCCCCGGCCCCACCCTCCGCGTACGGCAGGGCGACCTGGTCGAGGTGACACTCCGCAACGAGCTGCCGGACGAGGGGGTCACCATCCACTGGCACGGCTACGACGTCCCCTCCGGGGAGGACGGCGTGCCGGGAGTCACCCAGAACGCCGTCAAGCCCGGCGAGACCCACGTCTACCGGTTCCGCGCCGCGCAGGCCGGGACATATTGGTATCACTCCCACCAGGACCCTTCCGTCGCCGTGCCGCGCGGGCTGTTCGGCCTGCTCGTCGTCGATCCGGCCGAGCCGATCGAGCAGGATCACACGGTCGCGCTGCACACCTTCGCCGGGAAGCTCACGATGTCGCTCGACGGGGCCGGGCCGTCCGACGAGCTCATCCCGGCGTCCATCCCGCCCGGCGGGCCGGTGCGGCTGCGGATCGTCAACACCGACAGTGTGTCGCGGACGATCGGCCTCGCCGGCGTGCCGTACACCCTGGCGGCCGTCGACGGCACCGATGTGCCGGGCGCGACGGCGCTCAGCGGGCAGCGGCTGTCACTGGCCGCGGGCGGCCGCTACGACCTGGCCTTCACCATGCCGTCCGGCCCGGTGCGCCTGCACGTGGACGGCCATCCCGGGCTGCTGGCCGGCGGCCCGGCGCCGCTCCCGCCGCCGGCCGGGCCCATCCTCGACATCACCCGCTACGGCACGGCCACCGCCGCGCCCACCCGCTTCGACAAGAACGTGACCTGGGTCCTCGACCAGGATGTGGCCTTCTCCGGCGGCCTGCCCAAGCTCGCCCAGACCGTGAACGGCAAGGCCTGGCCCAACATCCCCACGCCCACGGTCAGGCGCGGCGAGACCATCGAGATCACCGTGGTGAACCGCGGCCGGGAGGACCACCCCATGCACCCGCACGGCCACCACGTGCGGATCCTGTCCAGAAACGGGCACCCCGCGAACGGACTGTGGATGGACACCTTCGACGTGGCCCCCGGCGAGGTCTGGGTGGTCGCCCTGAAAGCCGACAATCCCGGGATGTGGATGTCGCACTGCCATGACCTCGCGCACGCGGCCCGCGGGATGGAGTTCCACCTGGCGTACGAGGGGATCACGACCCCGTTCGACGTGACGGAGGCCAACCATCCGGCGTGATCAGCGGACGGCGCGCAGGTTCACCCCGGACAGCGGGGCGTCGCAGCCGTCGGAGCAGGAGATCAGATAGGGCGCCCGGGCCAGCCCCGACGTGGGCGCACCGCCGGCGTCGATCACCTGGGACGTGGGGCCGAGCCCGGTCGTCCCCGTGCGCGCGTCGTATACGAGGGTGTCCCACTCCTGGGCGGTCGACGCGGGCCGCAGGACGATGAAGAAGCGGTCGATGGGGCCGTCGCCGCCCACCGGCCGCCCCGGCAGCAGGGCGAGCGCCGTGCCGTTGGGGCGCTGCACCACATCGCGCCCGGCGGCGTCGCGGCCGCGGCACCACTCGGGCCCGCACCGCAGATGGGTCACACCCGGCGCCGGGACCACGGGCCGGACTTCGCCCGTCTCCAGATTGATCAGCCGCGTCTGGTTGACCTTGGCGTCGATGCTGAGGTCGCTGAGCGGATTGCCGAGGACCTCGGCCAGGTATTTGGTCATCACGTCGGACGAGACGTCGCTCGGCGACACGTTGGCGGGCGATTGGTCGGCGGCCCACGGCCAGGAGACGAGGAACAGGCCCTGGCTCCCTTCGACCGGCTCCGGCGTCCCGCCGCCGGGCAGGCCGACCCGGAAGACGCCGCCACGGACGGCCGAGGCGTAGTAGAGCGTGTCGCCGAGGATCGCGGCCGGCGACCCCATGGCGTCGCCGACGCCCTTGACCTCGGTGACGTGGCCGTCATCCAGGGACACGGCCCAGATCCGCTGGGACTCGGCGCCGGACGGCAGCGTCACCAGCACGGCGTAGCGGTCGCTCACCCAGACGCGCGTCAGCATGCCGGCTTCGGGCATGGTGGCGACCTTCCGGAGCTTGCCGGTCTCGGTGTCCAGCACGTCGATCGAGGCCTTGTCGGCTCTCTTGGCGGGCCACGCGGTCACGACGAGGTGGGTGGCGTCAAGTGCGTCGTCGAGGGCGTAGGCGCTCTTGTCGTCCGGGAGGCGTACCGAGAAGAAGGCTCCGGGCCACGCGGCGCGCAACTGCTTGGCGGGGGCCGCGGAGACGGGCGCCCCAGAGCTCGGACTCGGGCTCGAACTCGGACTGGCGACGGGCAGGGGCGAGCGCAGCACGGACGCCAGCTTGGGCGCGGCGCCGCAGGCGGCCAGGAAGGCCGTGAGGGCCAGCGCGATCAGCGCCGGCCCTAACCCCGTCTGCCGCATGTGGTCACCTCTGGGTCCACGTCTGCCTCACGATCTCAGATACGCCAGAACGGCTTGAACGCGCCGGTGCTGGTCGCCGTCTTCGGCGTAAAGGCCGAGTTTCACGAAGATGCTGCGGATGTGCTTCTCGACGGCGCCTTCGGTGATGACCAGCTGGCGGCCGATGGCGGGGTTCGAACGGCCCTCGGCCATGAGCCCGAGCACGTCGCGCTCGCGCGGGGTCAGCGAAGCAAGTGGGTCGTCGCGCCTCCTGCGGACCATGAGCTGGGCGACCACCTGCGGGTCGAAGACCGTGCCACCGGCCGCCACCCGGCGCAGCCCCTCCATGAACTCCTCGACGTCGACGACTCGGTCCTTCAGCAGATATCCGACCGCGCCGCGGGCGTCGGCCAGCAGGTCGTCGGCGTAGGAGACCTCGACGTACTGCGACAGGATGAGCACGGGCGCGCCGGGGACCTTCTGCCGGGCCTCGACGGCGGCCTTGAGGCCCTCGTCGGTGAAGCTGGGCGGCATCCGCACGTCGACCACCGACACGTCGGGGCGCAGCGCCACGACCGACTCCACCAGGGCCGTGCCGGTGCCGACCTGCGCCACGACCTCGCAGCCGAACTCCTCCAGCAGCCGGACCAGGCCCTCTCTGATCAGAGCCGCGTCGTCGGCGACTACTACCCGCACGGAACCTCCGCAACGATCAAGGTCGGTCCTCCGGCCGGGGACTGGACGGACAGCTCGCCGTCGACCGCACGCAGCCGGTCGGCGAGCCCGGCCAGGCCGTGGCCCTTGGCGACATGCGCGCCGCCGACCCCATCATCCCCGATTGTCAGCAATAAGGTGTCGCCGATCCGCGTCAGCGTGACCGAACAGAGCTCGGCGCGGCTGTGCTTGGCCACGTTCGTCAGCGTCTCGGCCGTCACGAAGTAGACCGTGTTCTCCACCAGCGCCGGAAAGCGCTCGACCGTCTGCACGTCGAGCTCGACCGGGATCGTGCAGCGGCTCGCCAGCGCCGCCAGGGCGGGCGCGAGACCGCGGTCGGCCAGGATCGGCGGCGCGATGCCGCGCGACAGCGCGCGCAGCTCGTCGAGCGTCTCACGGGTCGCGGTGATGGCATCCCCGATGGTACGGCTCGCGGCCGACGCGTCCCGCTCGAGCTCGCGCTGCGCCCGCGACAGCTCCATGGCCAGGTGCACGAGCCGCTGCTGCGGGCCGTCGTGGATGTCCCGCTCCAGGCGGCGCAGGGCGTCCGCCTCGGCGCTCGCGGCCGCGTGGCGGCCCTCGGTGAGATCCTCGATCCGCTCGTGCAGCTCGGCCACGCCGGTCAGCAGCGAACGGCCGAGCGCCGCCTGCAGCATGGCCGACCCCCGGACCACGGGATAGATCGTCAGGGCGAACAGGCAGCCGGTCAGCACGTAGAAGATGCTGGTCTCCACGTAGCCCGAGCCGAAGCCGAGCAGCTCGGGCAGCTGCTCGTTGCCGCGGTTGACCCCGTCGATCCAGCCGTAGAGGGGATAGGTGAAGCCGCCGAGGATGCCTCCCCACCAGGTGATGGTCAGGCAGAACGAGACGACCGAAACCGGATAGGTGACGATGCCGTGCAGCGTGTCCAGCCAGTACTGCCCGACGGCCATCGGGTTGACCAGGCGGCGGAACCAGTGCGCGCCGTCCGGCGCGCGCCGGTAGCGCGGCCGCGCCGGAGGCCGCTCGAGCAGCATCGCGATGCGCCGCCGCTCGACGTCGGCCATCCCACGCGCCACCAGCAGCGTGACGGTCAGAAGAGGCACCCCGACCCAGATCACGACAGTGCCGATGCCCACCGACAACCCAGTGACGAGCAGCACGAACGAGATCATCGCGAGGGGGAAGCCCACCAGTGTGTAAGCGGAGGCGGCCAGCAGCCGGCGCAACATGGGTCTCATGGCCACAACGCTATTGTCGCGGTTCGTGGCGAGCGATCCCGCGCGCACTCCGGTCAGAGGTAGGGAAAACCCCCCGTCACTTCTTCCGCTTCTCCCGAATCTTCATGGCCACCTCGACCGGCGACCCGGCGAACCCGAACTCCTCGCGCAGCCGCCGCTCGATGAACCGCCGATAGGTCTCCTCCAGGAAGCCCGACGTGAACAGCACGAACTTGGGCGGCTCGACCGACGGCTGGGTGGCGAACAGGATCTTCGGCTGCTTGCCGCTGCGCACGGGCGGCGGCGTGGCCTGCACCAGCTCGGTGAGGAACTGGTTGAGCCGGCCCGTCGACACCCGCGTGCCCCACGAATCCAGGGCCCGCTCGATGGCCGGGACGAGCCGCTCGACGTGCCGGCCCGTCTTGGCGGAGATGTTCACGCGCAGCGCCCACGGAGTGCGCACGAGCTGGCGCTCGATCTCCTTCTCCAGGTAGTAGCGGCGGTCCTCGTCGACCAGATCCCACTTGTTGAACGCGACGACCATGGCCCGGCCCGACTCGATGACCAGCGAGATGATCCGCAGATCCTGCTCGGTCAGCACGTCGGAGGCGTCGATCAGGACGACCGCCACCTCGGCCCGCTCCAGGGCGGCCCTGGTCCGCATGGCGGCGTAGAAGTCGGCGCCCTTCAACTCGCGATCGCGGCGCCTGATGCCGGCCGTGTCGATGAACCGGTAGGTCTTCCCGCCCAGCGTCACCAGCTCGTCGACCGGGTCGCGGGTGGTGCCCGCCACCGGGTCGACCAGCACGCGCTCCTCCCCCGCCACGCGGTTGAGCAGCGACGACTTGCCGACATTCGGCTTGCCGAGCAGCGCGATCCGGCGCGGGCCGCGGCGCTCGCCGAACCTCACCGCCGGCGCCTCCGGCAGCGCCTCCAAGACCGCGTCGAGCAGGTCGCCACTGGACCGGCCGTGCAGCGCGGAAACCGGCAGCGGCTCGCCCAGCCCCAGCGACCACAGCCCGGCCGTCTCCAGCTCGAGCTGCTGGTTGTCGACCTTGTTGGCGGCCAGGATGACGGGCTTGCCGGCCCGGCGCAGCACCGAGCCGACCGCCTCGTCGGAGTCGGTCACGCCCACGGTCGCGTCGACCACGAACACGACCACGTCGGCGAGCTCGGCCGCGATCTGGGCCTGCGCCGCGATCCGCTGCGCCATGCCGGTGGCGTCCGGATCCCACCCGCCGGTGTCGACCAGCGTGAAGCGCCGGCCGCGCCAGTTGCCCTCGTAGGTCACCCGGTCGCGGGTCACGCCGGGAACGTCTTCCACGACCGCCTCGCGGCGGCCGATGATGCGGTTGACCAGCGTCGACTTGCCCACGTTGGGCCGGCCGACGACGGCCACGACCGGCAGCGGGCCGGTGTCCGGCTCGTCGTCGGTCTCTAGGAGATCGGCGTCGTCGGACGGCTCCGCCTCATCGGGCAGCTCGGTCCAGACGCCGTCGTCCATGGTCTCTTCTTCCCCCGTCACGAGCTCGCTCGCTCCTTCACAAGATCCAGCACTGCGGCGATCACCTCGTCGAGGGTCAGCGCCGTGGTGTCGAGCTCCACCGCGTCAGCGGCCTTGGCCAGCGGGTCGGCCTTCCTCGTCGAGTCGAGCGCGTCGCGCCGTTCGAGGGCCGCCCGCTGAGCCTCCACGGTCGTGCCGGCCACCTCGGCGCTGCGGCGGGCGGCCCGCGCGTCGGCGCTCGCGGTCAGGTAGACCTTCGTCGGCGCGTCAGGTGAGACGACCGTGCCGATGTCACGGCCCTCGACCACGATCCCTCCGCTCGCCTCGATGATCTCCCGCTGCAGGGCGACCAGCCGCGCCCGCACCTCGGGCACCGCGCTCACCGCCGACACCGCCGCGGTCACCTCCTGCGACCTGATCGGGCCGCGCACGTCGTGCCCGTCGACCGCGATCGCCGGCTCATCCGGGTCGGTGCCCACGCCGAGCTCGGGCTCCTTCGCCCGTACGGCTATCGCCGCCGGATCGGCCAGGTCGACGCCCTGCTGGAGCATCCACCAGGTGACCGCCCGATACATGGCGCCGGTGTCGAGATAGCGCAGGCCGAGGGCGCGAGCGACCCCTCGCGAGACACTCGACTTGCCCGACCCCGACGGCCCGTCCATCGCCACGACCAACGTCACGGCCACTCCCTCTGTTGACATGTGCCCGGCTTCTCGGTGCGCGCTCCCGCTTTGGGGCTGTGGAGGGCGCTGCCGCGGTGCCCGGGCGCCTGCCGCCGGTGGTCGGCACGCACCCGGTCAAGGTTACCGGCGGTCAGGCCGGGTCAGGGACGTCCCAGCCGTGGCCGCGCAGGGCCTCCGACAGCACCGCCACCGCCTCCGGCTGGACCGACAGCTCGACCGCGCCGAGCGGCAGGCCGGGCACGTGCTCCAGCTGGACGTCCTCGATGCTGACCCCGACCTGCTCGGCCACCTGGAACAGGCGGGCCAGCTCGCCCGGCCGGTCGCCGATGACCACCTGGACGACCTCGTAGGTGCGGGCCGGGCCGCCGTGCTTGCCGGGGATCCGGCCGCGTCCGGCGTTGCCGCGCCGAAGGAGATCGGTGACCGGGTCGATCGGGCTCGCGCCCGCAGAGAACTCGCGCAACGAGCGGGCCGCAAGCGCCAGGTCGACCGCGACCTCCTCGAGCACCTCGGCCACCGCGCCCGCGTTGCCCGACAGGATGCCCGTCCAAAGGCTCGGGTCGCCCGCGGCGATCCGAGTCACGTCGCGCACGCCCTGGCCGGAAAGCCCGAGCGTGGTCGCCGAGGCGTCGGCCAGCCGGGCCGCCACGGCCGCCGCCGCCACATGCGGGGCATGCGAGATCACCGCGACCGCGCGGTCGTGCTCGACCGCGTCCAGCGTGACCGCGTTGCCGCCGCAGAGGGCCACCAGCTCCAGAATCGTCTGAACGGCCGCAGGCGACGCGTCAGGGCCTGGGCACAGCGCCCACGGCCGGCCGAGGAACAGGTCGGCCCGCGCCGCCGCCGGCCCGGACCGCTCCCGGCCCGCGAGCGGATGCGAGGGCACGTACGTCGTCAGGTCGCAGCCGAGCCGCCCCGCCTGCTCGAGCGGAAGCGCCTTGACGCTCGCCACGTCCGTGTAGAACGCTGCCGCGTCGTGCTTTTGCAGCTCGAGCAGCTGCTGGGCGACCGCGTGCGGCGGCACCGCGACCACCGCCACGTCGGTCTTGACGCCCGGCGTCCAGGCGGCGCCCGCGCCCAGCTCGCGCGCGAGCCGTACGACCGAGGGGTCGCGATCGGCCAGGTAGACGTCCAGGCCGCGCTGGCGCAGGGCGAGCGCGATGGAGGTGCCGATCAGGCCGGCCCCCACGACGACCACGCTGCGGATCGTGCCACCCTCGATCATCGGAAGTTACCCACTGTTTCCTGACGGGCCCTATTGGGCGATGTCCACCCGGAGCGCGACCGCGCCCCGCAGGTAGACGTGCTCGATGTCCTGCCGCGACCGCTCGGTGTTGATGTGCGCCATGAGGCGGACGACCCGGGGCAGCGCCCCAGGGACGTCGATCTCGGCGGCGCACAGCAACGGCACGTCGTGAAAGCCGAGCTTGCGCGCGGCCAGGGCGGGGAACTCCGCGGTGAGGTCGGGCGTCGCGGTGAAGAACACACTGATCACGTCGTCGGTCGTGAGCCGGTTGCGCTCCATGACCGCGGAGACCAGCTCGGTCGTTCCGGCGAGGATCGACTCACGGTCGTCACTTTCGACCTGGATCGCCCCACGAACCGCCCGCACCATGTCATACCCCTTTGTCAGTCTGCCGGGAAAGGCTACATGCCCACGGCGGCGTACAGGTCGCCGACTTCCTTCAGCGACAGGGCCCGGATCGTGCCGGGCTTGAGCCGCCCGAGCTTGACCGGCCCGAACTCGATCCTGGCCAGGTCGATCACCGGGTGGCCGACCTGCTCCATGATCCGCCGCACGATGTGGGTCCGCCCCTCATGCAGGACGACCTCCACCAGCGCCTGCTGTCCATGCTCCTGGACGACGCGGAACTCGTCGACCCGGGCGAGGCCGTCTTCCAGATCCACGCCCTTCTGCAGGACGCGGTGCAGGCCACGCGCGATCGGGCCGGGCACCTTCGCCCAGTACTTCTTCTGCACGCCGAAGCTCGGATGCGTCAGCCGGTGGGCCAGCTCGCCGTCGTTGGTGAACAGCAACAGGCCCTCGGTCTCGGTGTCGAGCCGGCCGACGTGGAACAGCCGCAACGCGGTCAGATCCTGGACGTAGTCGGCGAGGCTCGGACGGCCCTGCGGGTCTTCCATGGTGCTGACCACGCCGATGGGCTTGTTGAGCGCGTAGTAGACGAGCTCGGGCGCGGTGGGGATGCGCTTGCCGTCGACGTGGATGACCTGCTTGGACGGATCCACGCGGGCGCCGAAGCGGCGGACCACCTGGCCGTCGACGGTCACCCGGCCTTCGCCGATCATCTCCTCGCAGGCACGCCGGCTGGCGACACCTGCTTGGGCGAGGACCTTCTGCAGCTTCTCGCCGCCGGGAACCTCGGTGGTGTCGCGCTCGTCCTCGTAGTCGGCGTCGTAGAAATCGGGGTCGCGCTGCGGCTGACGGCTCGTCTTGAACGCGTCCACCTGCGGCCCGGTCGCCCGGCTCGGCCTCGGCTTGTACGCCTCCGGAGCCTCCCGACCCGACCTGCGCGGCGCGTCGCTCTCACGACTCGCCCGCCGCTCGCCGTATCGCTCATCCCGGCGCTCACCGCCCCGGTCATCACGCCGGTCGTCGCGCCGGTCATCGCGGCGATCGCCGCCACGGTCATCACGCACGCCCTGGGCGCGGTCACCACGCCGGTCGTCGCGGCGGTCACCACGCCGGTCATCGCGCACGCCCTGGCCGCGCTCGTCGCGGCGGGGGCCGCGCAGTTCGCTGCGGGAGCTGTCGTGGCGGCCGTAGCGGGCACGTGAGCCGCTACCGGAGTCGCCGCTTTGGCCGATGGTCTCCACGCCGTCCCCGCGCCGAGCCCCGCCCCGGTCGGCCCTGAACGCGCCGCCGAAGCCGCTTCCGCGCTCCTCGCGCCGGTCGGGGCCGCGGTCACTGCGGAAGTCGCGGCGGTCGTTCTGTCCATCTCGGCTGCCGCCGCGGAACCCCTCACGGCCACCGCTACGGAACCCGCCACTGCCACCGCTGGCACCGCTGCGGAAACCACCGCTGCCACCACTGCCGCCACTGCGACCGCTGCCGTATCCGCCACGGTCATCGCCCCGGTAGCCGCCACGGGTGTCACCACGACCATCGCCGCGGCTATCACCACGACTGCCACCACGGCTGTCGGGGCGGGTGTCGGCGCGGAAGCCTTCACGGCCACCGCTGCGGTAACCGCCACGGTCATCGCCCCGATAACCACCACGGCTGTCACCACGACCATCGCCGCTGCCACCACGGCTGTCGGCGCGACTGCCACTACGACTGCCACCACGGCTGTCGGGGCGGCTGTCGGCACGGAAGCCCTCACGGCCACCGCTGCGGTAACCGCCACGGTCGTCGCCCCGGTAGCCGCCACGGCTGTCACCACGGCTGTCGGGGCGGGTGTCGCTGCGGGAGCCGTCTCGGCCGCCGCCGCGGTAGGCGCCACGGCCGTCGCCTCGGTAGCCGCCGCGGCTGTCACCACGGCCGTCGGTGCGCCGGTCGTCGCGGCGGTCGTCCCGGCGGTCATCGCGGCGAGGGGCGTCGAAGCGGGAGCGGGAGCCGCCGCGGTCGGCGCGGAAGGTGTCGGCCGAACGGCCGCGGCCGGATCCGTCACGGCCCGAGGCGTCGCGGCCCGAAGGCGTACGGCCGAAAGAAGGACGGCCGGACGAACCCGAAGAAGATGAGCGGCCGGAAGAAGATGAGCGGCCGAAGGACGACCGGCCGGAATCGCGGCCTGAGGCGCCGCGGCTGGGGGCGTTGCGGGAGGTGCGACCGCGTCCATCACCGGACGGGGTGCTGCGCTTGTTCACTTCTGCTCCTCGATCGTTTCTACGTCGTCCGGGAGGAACGGGGCCAGCTCAGGGAGCTCGTCGAGCCCCCGCAACCCCAGCCTCTCCAGGAAGTAGCTTGTCGTCCGGTAGAGCACGGCTTGGCTCTCCGGATCCGTCCCGGCCTCCTCGACCAGGCCGCGCGCGACCAGCGTGCGCATGACGCCGTCGCTGTTCACGCCGCGGATGGCCGCCACCCTTGCCCGGCTCACCGGCTGCCGGTAGGCGACCACGGCGAGGGTCTCCAGTGCGGCCTGGGTGAGCCGCGCCTGCTGTCCGTCGCGCACGAACCGCTCGACCAGCTGGGCGCAGTCGGCTCGCGTGTAATACCGCCAGCCGCCGGCGACCTCTCGCAGGTCAAAACCCCTTCCAGCGGCCGAGTATTCCGCGGACAGGTCACGGAGGGTGGCCGCGACCTCGTTGGTCGGGCGTTCCAGCACCTGAGCGAGGGTCACCTCGGGGACCGGTTCGTCGACTACGAGAAGGATAGCCTCCAGTGCGGCGCGGAGTGTCGGCTCGTCACTCGTCCGCGGGGTCATGTCCGCTGTCATCTGCGCTTTCTCCTTCGGCGGCGGGGCGGGAGGCGGCGTCGTAGTCGTCGCCGACCGTCACCTCGCCGTCGGCGGCTCCGGTCCACGTCACATACAGATCTCCGAGCGCCTCGAGCTGCTCGAAGGAGACCGCGGCCTCCCGATAGAGCTCCAGGACGGCCAGGAAGCGGGCGACCACCTCATAAACGCCCGCGCAGTCGGCGGTCAGCGACCTGAATGTGGCCGTCTTCATCCGCCGGAGCCGTTCGACCAGGATAACGGCCTGCTCGCGCACGTTGGCGAGCGGTTGATAGATGTGCGTGGTCGAAACCGACGGCGGCAGCTTCGGCACGAACGCCCCGGCCGCGATCTTCGCGAACTGCTCGGGGCCGATGCCGAGCACCAGCTCCGGCAGCAGGTTGGCGAACTGTGGCTCCATGGGAACCGTGCGCGGGAAGCGCAGCGCCTCCTCGGCCATCCGGCCCGAGAAGATCTTCGCCACCTCCTTGTACGCCCGATACTGCAGCAGACGGGCGAACAGCAGGTCGCGGGCCTCGAGAAGGGCTAGATCCTCCTCGTCCTCGACCTCGCCGGTGGGCAGCAGCCGGGCCGCCTTCAAGTCGAGCAAGGTCGCGGCGACCAGCAGGAAGTGGCTGGTCTGGTCGAGATCCCACTCCGGGCCCCGCGACCGGATGTAGGCGATGAACTCGTCGGTGACCTTGTGCAGGGCCACCTCGGTGATGTCGAGCTTGTGCTTGGAGATCAGACCGAGCAGCAGGTCGAACGGCCCCTCGAAAACCTCGAGGTGCACGTGGAATCCGCCACCGGTGGTCTCTTCGCCCACCGCTCCATTGTCGACGGTCAAACGCGCGCGGGCCAGCGGGCGAGAAGTTCGCGGGCCAGGTCGCGATAGGCCGTGGCGCCCATCGACGTGGGGTCGAACTGCGTGATCGGCTCACCGGCGAGGGTCGCGTCGGGGAAACGGACAGTCCGGTTGATGACCGTGTGGAACACCTTGTCGCCGAACCCCTGCATGATCGTCTGCAGCACTTCGCGTGCGTGCAGCGTGCGCGGGTCGTACATGGTGGCGAGCAGGCCGTCGATCTCCAGCTTGCGGTTGAGCCGCTCCTGGACCTTGGTGATGGATTCCATCAGCAGGGCCACGCCGCGCAGTGCGAAGAACTCGCACTCCAGCGGGATGATCACGCTCTGCGCGCAGGTCAGGGCATTGACCGTGAGCAGGCCGAGGGACGGCTGGCAGTCGATCAGGACGATGTCGTAGCCGTCGACGAGCGGCTCCAGGATGCGCTGCAGCGCATACTCCCTGGCCACCTCGTTGACCAGCCGGATCTCGGCGCCCGACAGGAAGATGTTGCTGGGCAGCAGATCCATGTCCTCGACCGAGGTGCTGAGCAGGACCTCGTCGACGGTGACGTCGGGCTCCTCCATCAACAGGTCGTAGACCGTGGCGTCGAGCGGGCGGGGGTCGATGCCGAGGCCGACCGACAGGGCGCCCTGCGGGTCGAAGTCGACGAGCAGCACGCGCTGGCCCACCTCGGCAAGAGCCGCGCCGAGGTTGATGGTGGTCGTCGTCTTGCCGACGCCGCCCTTCTGGTTGACCATCGCCACGATTCGGGCCGGGCCGTGCCGCTCCGGCACCAGCGGATCAGGAAAGACGGGACGGGGTCGGCCCGTAGGCCCCAACGTGCCGCCGGGGGTCTGCGCGGCCCACGTAGCGTCTGTGGTCGCAGTCACCTATTGAACCTCCCTGACGGTCCCCGAACCGGACCGAATCTAGAGGGTTACCACCTATGCGGCAAGGCGACGCGCCCAAGGAGCGAAATCATTCTCGAGCACGGGGATGCGCCGCCGCGTACACCTCGCGGAGCCGGTCGACCGTCACCAAGGTGTACACCTGCGTGGTGGTCACCGAAGCGTGGCCGAGCAGTTCTTGCACAACCCTAACGTCGGCGCCTCCGTCAAGGAGGTGTGTTGCGAACGAATGACGCAACATGTGGGGCGAGACACCGTCGAGCCCGGCCCGGAGCGCGGCGGCCTGCAACACCTCCCAGGCGCCCTGACGGGTCAGCCGCCCGCCCCTGGCGTTGAGGAACAGCGCCGGGGTGCCGCGGCCGTGTGCGGCGATCTGGGGGCGCGCGCGAACCATGTAGGCGTCGAGCGCCTGCCTGGCATAGCGCCCGAGCGGAACGATCCGCGTGCGGCCGCCCTTGCCGCGCAGCCGCACCTCGGTTTCGGAGAGGTCGTCGGCGGACAGACCGACGGCCTCGGAGATGCGGGCGCCGGTGCCGTAGAGGACCTCGAGGAGGGCGCGGTTGCGGAGGGTGAGCGGCGCGTCGGCGGGGCCCGCGGCGGCCAGCAGCCGCTCGACCTCGGCCACATTGATCGCCTTGGGCAGCCGCCGCAACTGTCGCGGCGGCCTGACCTCGTGCGCCGGGTCGTGCCCCGACACGCCCTCGCGCAGCGCGAAGCGGTGCAGCCCGCGTACGGCCGAGACGGCGCGGGCGGCCGAGCTCGCGACCAGGGCCGGGTGCTCGGCGTCGCCCTCGCGGAGCGCCGCGAGGAAGGCGACCACGTCCGCCTCACCCACCTGGCCGAGCGCGACCAGCCCGCGCGACTTCAGGTGGTCGAGGTAGCGACGCAGGTCACGCCGGTAGGACGCGAGCGTGTTGGCGGCCAGCCCGCGCTCCACCGCCAGGTGCGCGAGATAGCTGGACAGCACCGCCTCGGCTTCGCTCAGGACCTCACCCCTGTCGCCATCCTCGTTCCTGCCGGCGCGTCACTGCTGGCGCGTCATTCCTCCGGCGCGTCGGCGGGGCGAAGACCCGTGAATCCGTGAGCGGAGGCCGTGTACGCGGCGAGAATACCCACTATGGCCGTGGCGTTGTGGATCATTCCAGCCATGGCGTGGCCGATCGCCTCGGTCATCTCGACCCATTCGATCGGCATGTCGATCTCCTCGTGGCTGCGCTGGAAGCCGTTGTCGGAGATCGGCGTCAGGTCGCGGGCCAGGAAGATCCGGATGCGCTCGTTGGACGCGCCCGGCGAGACATAGGTGTCGAGCAGGGTGTGCCAGGTGTCGGCGCGATATCCGGCCTCCTCTGCCAGCTCGCGCTCGGCGTTGGCCAGCAGCGGCTCCCCCTGCACGTCACGGAGGCCCGCCGGGATCTCCCAGAGCAGGCGCCGTACGGCATGGCGGTATTGGCGCAGCAGCAGGACCCGGCCTTCCTCGTCCAGCGCGACCACCCCGACCGAGCCGGGATGGACCACGTAGTCGCGGTCGACCACGTCGTCCTCCGGCATGCGGACGCCGTCGGTCCGAACGGAGATCACCCGGGCGCCCCACGGCGTCGAGGAATGGACCACCTCCCACGACTCGGGCACGTCGCGGATCTCCAGCCCGCTCGCGCGGGCCACCTGATGCGTCTCGATGTCCGTCATCGGGAGCCTCCGCGAGCGGCGCGGGCGGAGGCTTCCCGGGCCTCGGCGTAGGCGAGGGCGGCGCCGACCAGCCCCTTGAACAGGGGATGTGGCCGGGTCGGCCGGGAGCGGAGCTCTGGGTGGGCCTGGGTGCCGATGAAGAACGGATGCTGCTCCGGCGGGAGCTCGGAGTATTCGACAAGGCGGCCGTCCGGTGACAGCCCGGAGAACACCATGCCGACCTTCTCGAGCCGCTCGCGGTAGGCGTTGTTGACCTCGTAGCGGTGGCGGTGCCGCTCCTCGGTCTTGGCCTTGCCGTACAGCTGGCGGGCGAGCGTGCCGTCGCCGAGCTTGGCCGTGTAGAGGCCGAGCCGCATGGTGCCGCCCATGTCGCGCTCGCCGGAAACCACGTCCTGCTGATCGGGCATGGTGGAGATGACGGCCTCCTTCGTCTCGGGGTCGAACTCGGTGCTTCCAGCGCCCTCGATGCCGGCCAGGTTGCGGGCCGCCTCGATGACCATGCACTGCATGCCCAGGCACAGCCCGAGCAGCGGGATCTTGTTCTCTCTCGCGTGACGCACGGCGCCGAGCTTGCCCTCGATGCCGCGGATGCCGAACCCTCCGGGGATCACGACGCCGTCGACCCCGTCGAGCTCGCGCGCGGCGCCGTCGGGCGTCTCGCAGTCGTCGCTCTTGATCCAGCGGATGTTGACCCGGGCGTCGTTGGCGAAGCCGCCGGCGCGGAGCGCCTCGACGACCGACAGGTAGGCGTCGGGCAGGTCGATGTATTTGCCGACCAGGCCGATCGTTACCTCTTTGGCGGGGCGGTGGACCCGCCGCAGGAGCTGATCCCACTCGGTCCAGTCGACGTCGCGGAACGGCAGGCCGAGCCGGCGTACGACATAGGCGTCCAGGCCCTCGGAGTGCAGGACCTTGGGGATGTCGTAGATGCTGGGCGCGTCGATGGCGCTGACCACGGCGTCTTCGTCGACGTCGCACATGAGGCTGATCTTGCGCTTGATGTTTCCGGCGACCGGGCGGTCGGAGCGCAGCACGATCGCGTCGGGCTGGATGCCGATGCTGCGCAGCGCGGCGACGCTGTGCTGGGTCGGCTTGGTCTTCAGCTCTCCGGAGGGCCCGATGTAGGGCAGCAGCGAGACGTGCAGGAAGAACACGTTGTCGCGGCCCACCTCGTGGCGGACCTGCCGGACCGCCTCGAGGAACGGCAGGGACTCGATGTCGCCGACCGTGCCGCCCACCTCGGTGATCACCACGTCGACGCCCGGGGCGGCCATGCCCCGGATGCGGTCCTTGATCTCGTTGGTGATGTGCGGGATGACCTGGACCGTGTCGCCGAGATACTCCCCGCGCCGCTCCTTGGCGATCACGTTGGAGTAGATCTGGCCGGTCGTCACATTGGCCGAGCCGTGCAGCTCGGTGTCGAGGAAGCGCTCGTAGTGGCCGATGTCGAGGTCGGTCTCGGCCCCGTCGTCGGTCACGAACACCTCGCCGTGCTGGAACGGGTTCATGGTGCCGGGGTCGACGTTGAGATAAGGATCGAGCTTCTGCATGGTGACCCGCAGGCCGCGGAGCTTGAGGAGGCGCCCAAGGCTGGAGGCGGTGAGCCCCTTGCCAAGACTGGAGGCGACGCCGCCGGTTACGAACAGGTGTTTGGTGTGTGCGGCGTTTCGCAAAGAGCGCTCCCCGTGGTCGATGTCGGGCGACCGGGGAAAACGGCCGCCTTGCTCCACGGGCTCTCAGAATATCAAACCGTGCCGCCCACGTGCGCGAACCTTACGCGCCGAGCATGACCGGGCAACTGCCCGACCGGGGCGACTGAAGAGTAACTTGTGGCGGTATGTCAATGGTGAAACGTCTGGCCTCGCGCCTGGTCCACCGTGGGTGGGAGTTCGTACGCGCGAACGGAGCGGTGACGCCGGCCACGCCCGGCGCCTACCGGTTCCGGCGGCTGGGCGAGGGCGCGTGCTTGTCATTCCCGATCGGCGCGATTTTCGGTGAGGCATGGATCGAGATCGGGGCGCACACGCTGTTCGCCGAACGGGTGTCGATCACGGCGGGGATGGGGCCCGGCCTGGACCTTGGGCCGTCGTCGATCGTACGGATCGGGTCGGGCTGCTCCATCGGACGCGGCACGCACATCGTGGGCCACCAGTCGATCGACATCGGCGACGACGTCTACACAGGCCCGTATGTGTACATCACTGACCAGAACCACGTCTACGACGACCCAGAGCAGCCCATCGGCCGCCAGTGGCCGCGCAACAACCCCGTCTCGATCGGGTCGGGATCATGGCTCGGCGCCGGGGCGATCATCCTGCCGGGCACGAGGATCGGCCGCCAGTCGGTGGTGGCCGGAGGCGCGGTCGTGCGCGGCGAGTTCCCCGACCACTGCGTGATCGCCGGAGTGCCCGGCAAAATCGTCCGTCAGTACGCTCCGGGCGACGGCTGGCAGGCCCCCAATGTCCTTCCTTATCCCGCATAAATCGTTGTTTAGGGGCTGTGGATAAGTGCGCGAGGGGTGGTCGCGGGGCGCTTAGAGTGAGGGCGTGTTCGCGATGCTGACCGGGCTCGGGCTGTCGACCGCGGCGGGGCTCAACGCGTATATCCCGCTGATGGTCGTCGGCGTGCTCGCGCACTTCACCGACAAGATCCACCTGCCGGCGGGCTATGACTGGCTGGCCAACCCGGCCGTGCTGGCCGTGGTCGGCGTGCTGCTGCTCGCCGAGATCGTGCTCGACAAGATCCCCGTGGTCGACCACGTCAACGACGTCATCCAGACGGCCGTGCGGCCGCTGGCGGGCGGCGTCGTCTTCAGCGCCACCCAGGCCGCGGCCGCCATCGACAACTCGACGTGGATGGCCGATCACCCCGGGGTCGGCTGGGCCCTCGGCATCGTCACCGCGCTCATCGTGCACCTGATCAAGGCGGGCGCCCGGCCCGTCGTCAACGCCACCACCGTGGGCACAGGCGCCCCCGTCGTCAGCACCATGGAAGACGCCGGCTCCCTCAGCCTGTCCCTCGTCGCGATATTCCTCCCGTTGCTGGTCATCGTCGCGCTCGCCCTGCTCGCCTTCATCCTCTGGCGCCTCATCCGCCGCATAAAACGCGTCCGCGCCGCCCGGCGCCTCACCCGCCTCAACGCGCCTCCCACCTAGGTCGCTCCGATTCGAGCGCCACGCCGTCGAGGCGGGGTCATCAAGCATGACGCGGCTGAAATTTTCTCCGCATGGCCAGGCCGACCTGGGGTGACGGTGCGCCGGCCGGATGCGCCTTGACCTGGCTGGACGGGCACGCGGACCATCGCCAGCGAGACGACCGAGGGAGGGCGGCCCCAATGCGACGACCCGTTGGGCGGCGACGCGTGGCACGGCTGGTGGCGACCGCGCTCGCGGCGACGCTCATCATGGGCCCGATGCCGGCCGCCAAGGCGGCCCCCACCTTCAACTACGCCGAGGCCCTGCAGAAATCGATCTTCTTCTACGAGGCGCAGCAGTCGGGGCGCAAACCCTCGTGGAACCGGGTCGAGTGGCGTGGCGAGCGCACGCTCAACGACGGCAAGCCCTCCGGGCCCGACCTGTCCGGCGGGTGGTATGACGCGGGCGACCACGTCAAATTCGGCTTCCCGATGGCGTTCACGACGACCATGCTGGCGTGGGGCCTGGTGGAAAACCGGGATGGTTACGCGGGCTCGGCGCAGCTCACGCCGATGCTCGACAACCTCAGATGGGCCACCGACTACCTGATCGCCGCCCACCCCGACGCCAACACGCTTTACGTCCAGGTAGGCGACGGGAGCGTGGATCACGCCTATTGGGGGCCGCCGGAGGTCATCGACATCAAGGGCATGTCCCGTCCGACGTACAAGATCACCCCGACCTGCAAGGGCACGGAGGTGGTGGCGGAGACGGCGGCGGCGATGGCGGCCGCCTCGATGGCGTTCCGCCCGAGCGACCCCGCCTATGCCGACACGCTGCTGACGCACGCGACGCAGCTGTTCACCTTCGCCGACTCGACCAAGGGGACCAACGGCCAGGACACGGCCTATACGAACTGTGTGCCGGGCATCACCGGTTACTACAACTCCACGTTCGAGGGCGGGTCGGGCAATCCAGGCGCGACCAAGATGTATTGGGATGAGCTGGCCTGGGCCTCCGTGTGGCTCTACCGTGCCACGGGCACCGCGAGCTACCTGACCAAGGCCCGCGAGTTCTATCCGAAGATGGGCAGCGAGCCCGACGTCGGCCAGGGCGCCGGCGGGGCCGTGGTCCCCGCCTACAGCTTCGGCCTGGCCTGGAACGACAAGGAATACGGCGTCTACGTCCTGATGGCCAAGCTCACGGGCGAACAGCAGTTCAAGACCGACGCGCAGCGATATCTGGACTACTGGACGGTCGGATACAAGGGCAAACGCGGCACCTACACACCCGGTGGCCTGGCGTTCATCTTCTACTGGGCGTCGCTGCGGATGGCCATCGGCACGGCCTGGGCGGCCCTCGTCTACGCCGACTATCTGGGCCCGGCCGACCCGCTGTACGCGCGCTATCACGACTTCGCCAAACGCCAGGTCGACTACGCCCTCGGCCAGAATCCGCGCAACTCCAGCTATATGGTCGGTTTCGGCGCCAACCCGCCCACGCACGTCCACCATCGGGCCGCCAGCGGCCAATATCTCGGCTACATGAGCGACACGACCGGCCCCAACCTGCACACGCTCTATGGGGCCCTGGCCGGCGGCCCCGACCAGAACGACGCCTACGAGGACAGCCGCACCGACTTCGTGCGCAACGAGGTCGCGATCGACTACAACGCCGCCATCACCAACTCCCTTGCCCGGCTGACCAAGGAATACGGCGGCACGGCCCTGACCGGCTTCCCGGCCGCCGAGACGAAGTACGACGAGATCTTCTCCGAAACGGCCAACGTCTTCAGCGGCTCCGACGGCACCTCCATGACGGTGTCCATCACCAACCGCTCGGGCTGGCCGCCGCGCGTGCTCACCAACGGGAAGGCCCGCTACTACTTCACCCTCGACGGCTCGACCACCCCGGCGCAGGTCACGGTGAGCGGCGGCGACGCCAACGGGTGTTCGGTGAGCGGCCCCACGCAGTTCAGCGGCGCCACCTACTACGCCGAGGTCAACTGCACCGGCCGGCCGCTCTATCCGGGCGACTCCCAGGCCTATCGGCGGAGCACGCAGCTGCGCATCTCGGTGCCCAGCGGCGCCTGGAATCCGGCCAACGACTGGTCGGCCCAAGGCGCCAGGAACATCCCCGTCTTCGACGGCACCACCCTCCTCTGGGGCGCCCCACCCACCGGCTCCTCCCCCAGTCCCTCACCTAGCCCCTCGCCCAGTCCCTCGCCCAGCCCCAGTCCCTCGCCCAGCCCCAGCCCCTCGCCTTCCCCGAGCCCATCCCCTTCACCCAGCCCGTCGCCCTCGCCAAGCCCGTCGCCGTCGCCGTCTCCTAGCCCGTCGCCCAGTCCGTCGATGGGCCGCCCCTGCAAGGTCACATACGCCATCAGCGGCGGCGGAGGCGGCACGTTCACGGCCAACATCGCCATCACGAACACCGGCACGACCGCGGTCAACGGCTGGACGCTGCGCTTCGCCTTCACCGGCAATCAACAGATCATCCAGCCCGGCTGGTCGGCCACCTGGGCCCAGACCGGCGGCCAGGTGACCGCCACCAACCTCAGCTGGAACCAGGTCCTCAATCCCGGCCAGAACACGCAGATCGGCTTCAACGCCTCCTACAGCGGCGCCAACTCACCCCCAGCCGCCTTCACCCTCAATGGCGCCACCTGCTCCTGACCGGACGGGATAGGCGGCCGGTCGGCCAAGGGCGTCGGCGAGTTCGCGCCGAGTGCTGACGCCCAGCTTGGCGTACACCCGCTGTAGGTGATTGTTGACCGTACGCACCGACAACTGCAGAGTCTCAGCGATCTCCTTGCTCCGGGCGTTGGTCGCGGCGAGCAGAGCGATCTCCCGCTCCCTCGCCGTGATGTCGGTGAACGCGGCGGTGGCCTGGACGGTGGCCAGAAGTGGCGTACGCGCGCCCTCACAACGTGCGGCGCACGCCTCCGCCCGGGCGGTGGCGGCGTGCGCGCTTCGCGGCCGACCCCGGTGCCGCCACGCGGCCGCGGCCGCGGCGGCCGCTTCCGCGGCGAGCAGGTCGGCACCGATGACCTCCAGGTCGTCGGCGGCGTACATCAGCTCTTCGGGATCGTTCTCGGCCAGAGCCGCAGCCAGGCTCACCCGAGCCGACGCGAAGGCGCCGTCACAGCGCTGCGCCAACGCGCCAAGCCGCCCGGCGACCTGCTTTGCCCCGCCCAGGCGGGCGATGTCGGTCAAAATAAGCATTTCAGAGGTGACATGGCCCGTGTCGCGCGCCCGTGCCGCGGCATCGGTGAGTACGGCCCGGGCCTTCGCCAGGCGGCCCGAGGCGGCATGGGTCCACGCCTCGCCCAGGCATTCCTCGCCCGTGGCCAGGCCCATGGGCGGGTGCACCCGTACCTCGGCGAGGGCCGCGTGAGCGGCGCGCAGATCTCCGAGCACCGCCGCGGAGGCGGCGAGGCCGGCCCACGCGAGATGCATGGGCCGCATGAAGTCGCCGGCCCGGCCCTGCGCTATGGCTTCGGCGTACCAGCGGCGGGCAGCCGACACGTTCCCGGCGAGCCATTCCACCCGACCCCGGAAGACGGCCGCCCAGACGCGCGTCTGGGCGATGTCCGCGACCACCATTTCGGTGAGGGCGTTCTCCGCCACCTTCCGCGCGTCGGCCAGGCGGCCCGCGTCGGCCAGAGCGAGGATCAAGGGGCTGTGCTGCGAGGTGGGATGTGGCGCCCCCACCGCCTTGTCGACGACGCGTATGTGGCCGGCGTAGGCGAGGCGCGCCCAGTCGATCGCCTCCTCCGTACGGCCGACCAGGGCCAACGCCGCCGTCTTGCACATGGCGGCGACCACCCAGGCGCCCGGGTCGGGCGCCTGAAGCACGTCGTGTTCGAGCTCTTCGAGCAGAGGCAGGCTGCGCGCGGGCCGGCCCGAGACGGCGTGGAACCCGGCCTCGATCATCGCCAGGACGCGACGCCCCGCCGGGTCGGTGACACTCTCACGCCCGCTCGCGTTGACCTGCAGCGCCTCGCTGGTGCGGGCCGCGATCCAGAACAGGTTGCAGGAGCGCACCAGCGTCGCGGTGACCCTCTCGGAGTCGGTGCGCGCCAGCGCCTGCGCCTCGGCGAGGATCTTGTCGGCCAGCTGCCACCGGCCCAGCTGTACGAGCGAGCCGCCGTAGAGCGTCTGGATGGCGCACGTGACCTCATGGCTGGGCAGCGCATCGAGTAGGGCCACGACCTGCTCGTAGTCGTGCGCATGCCCGGCCAGGGCGGCTGCGCGGATGAGCAGCGCGGGATCGGCCGTGCCGGTGGCGGCCAGCCGCCAGGTCGCGAGGTGAAGCGTGTCCTCGTGACGGCGGGCGCCGTAGGCTTCGACGCGTTCGATGTGCTCCAGCAGCAGTTTCCTGGCACGCAGGCCGCCGGAAAGGCTCGGTCGCAACGCCTCGCCGTACAAGGAATGGGCCAGCGTGACGGTTGTGCGCCGGCGATCCTGGCGTACGCGGATCAGGCCGGCATCCTCGAGATCGAGCATCACCTCGAGCGAGGAGGCCGCACGCGCGTCGGCAAGCGAGATGGGCTCGCAGAGCGCGAGAAGCTCGAGGACGGGGCGGGCGGCGGGCGCGGCCGCGGCAAGCCGGGCGCTGATGAGCTCGGTCAGCCGTGGCGTCGTGGCGAGCGCTCCGTCGGCCAGCTCCCAGATCTCCCCGTTGCAGGACAGTGTGCCGCTGTCCAGCGCGCCGTGGACCAGCTCGCGCAGGTAGAGGGCATTGCCGGTGGACGCCGCGAACAGCCTGTGCAAGGTCCGGCGGTCCACGGGACCGCCCAGCGCGGCGCGCAGCAGCCGTTCCACCTGATCTTGGCTGAAGCGCCGCAGGTTGACCCGATGGACCGCGTCGCCGCGGGTCAGCGCGGCCACGGCTTCGCCCATCGGTTCGTCCGTACGCACCGTGGCGATCAGCCGGATGCCGCCCGAGTCCAGCAGCTGCCGCAGGAGCATGGCGGACGCCGCGTCCAGGAGGTGCAGATCATCGATCAGGACCGTCCACTCGCGGTCGGGCCGATGGCCGGCCATGGCCTCGGTGATCGCCGCGAAGCCCGTCACGGGATCGGACATGTCCACCCACGCAGGGATCAAGTGCGCGATGGCCCCCAACGGCACCGTGGCCGCGGCGGCCGTCGCCGCCGCCCGCACAGCCCGCACAGCCCGCACAGCCCGCACAGCCCGCACAGCCCCTGCGCCCTCATCCACGGCCCGGCTGAGGAACTCCTCGGCCAGCCGCGACTTCCCCACCCCCGTCGAGCCGAAGATCACGGCACTTCGACAGCGCTGGTCCGACCACGCGCGGCTCCATGCGTCCAGCTCTCTGTCTCGCCCTTCCAGCGGCCAGACCGAGACCGGATCCACAACCCCCGCGCAGCTTCCCAGCATGACTTCAGGTACGTACTCGTACCCCGCCTCGGTCATCTGCGGGACACCGCCTATACACGCCTATGAGGAATCCGACGACTCGCGGGAGTATTGAATTCACCCGCCACCTCACCCGGCCACGTACTTTTACACCCTGACGCCACCCACCCCCCACCACCGCCATTCCCACCCCGCTCCCCCATCCCCAAGCCAGGCCCCCACCGCCCGTCCCCGAGACCAACACCCAACGCAGGCCAACCCCCAACGCCCAGGCCCAACGCCACCACCCCACCCCCGCAGCCGCCCCCGGCCCCAGCCCGAGACCACGCCATCTCGCGGCCGGACCCCGCCCCGACCTGCCCCATCCTGCAGGACCCCGCCCCCACCGCCGCCAATTCCGAGGCCACCCCGCTCACAGCCACCGCGGCCACCGCGGCCACCGCACCCTGTCGCCCACAGCCCGCGCCCGCGCAGCCGACCGACATCCCGCCACACCACCACGACACCCACCGCGCACGGGTGAGCGCATCCGGCGTCTAGGTTGCAGCTGGCGACGCCCACGACAGGCAGCCACTCCCGGACAGGAAATATCACTCAAGGACCGCTTACAGGGGATGTGCCACCACTGCCCACCCGCCGGAGGCAACTCCCCCGCTAACAGGCCCGGCCGCAGGAACCCGCCAGCTACCGGCCTCGGCCGCCGGCATCGCCACTCGCCCCCGCGGGAGGCACCGTCGGGCGCAACAAACCGGGCGCAACAAACCGGGCGCAACAAACCGGGCGCAACAAACAATGAGCCGCCGACGGGGGCACGACCCCCAAACCCTGCCACCGGACGCTCCGCAAAGTGGATCTCACGACGGCAGGCCGCCCGCACGTGGAGCCGACGTCCACGTGCGGGCGGGGTGCCCAGCAGACCAGCAACCTTCGCCCGCCGACGGCGAGCCGGGTCATGCGTCCGTCGCTGGCGAGCGGGTCACAAACCCGCTGTCGGGAGGCCGGTCACAAACCTTCCGACAGCGGGCCGGTCGCGAGCCTGCTGGGATGCGAGCCAGTCACGCCCGCTGCAATGCGTGCCCGCTGCGGGTCCCCTACGGTCGTGCGCCACACCACACGAGACGAAGAGTGTGACCAGCCCGCCCCTCCAATGCTCCGCTGCCACCCGCGAAATTAAGTGAGCAATTCTTACTCAATCGCGCTTAGAACCGTTCCGATGTCCTCGCCAGCGGCTGCCTTCCGATGCGCTCATCGAGCACGCCAGACGTCGTACGAGCCGAGGTGGGCAGAAGGCGGGGGGTGGGCTGGCCGGCAGGAGACAGTGGCAGGGGCAGTGGCAGGGCGACGAGGCGGGGCGGGAGAAGGCGGGGTGGGTTATTGGACGCCGGCTTCGCGCATGTCGCGGACTTCGCGTTTGAGCTCTTTGATCTCGTCGCGGAGGCGGGCGGCGACTTCGAATTGGAGGTCGGCGGCGGCGGCGTGCATCTGCTCGGTCAGGGACTCGATCAGGGCCTCGAGCTGGGCACGGGGCATCTCGCCGACGATGGCCTTGGCGTGCTGGCCGGTCTGCCGGTTGGCGGCGAAGCCGGGGACGGGCGCCTTGCCGCGGGACTGACGGCGGCCGCCGCCCATGAGCTGCTCGGTGTCGGCGTCCTCGCGGACCAGCGAGTCGAGGATGTCGGCGATCCGCTTCCGCAGGGGCTGCGGGTCGATGCCGTTGGCCTCGTTGTAGGCGACCTGCTTGGCCCGGCGCCGGTTGGTCTCGTCGATGGCGCGCTGCATGCTCGGCGTGACGGCGTCGGCATACATGTGGACCTCGCCGGACACGTTTCGGGCGGCACGGCCGATGGTCTGGATCAGCGAGGTCTCCGAGCGGAGGAATCCCTCCTTGTCGGCGTCGAGGATGGCGACCAGCGACACCTCGGGCAGGTCGAGGCCCTCCCGGAGCAGGTTGATGCCCACCAGGACGTCGAACTCGCCCATCCGGAGCTCGCGGAGCAGCTCGATGCGGCGCAGGGTGTCGACCTCGCTGTGCAGATAGCGCACGCGGATGCCGTTCTCGAGCAGATAGTCGGTGAGGTCTTCGGCCATCTTCTTGGTCAGCGTGGTGACCAAGACCCGCTCGTCCTTCGCGGCGCGCGTCCTGATCTCTTCCATGAGGTCGTCGATCTGGCCCTTCGTGGGCTTGACCACGACCTCGGGGTCGACCAGCCCGGTCGGGCGGATGACCTGCTCGACCACGTCACCGTGGGTGCGGCCCAGCTCATACGGCCCTGGGGTGGCCGACAGGTAGACGGTCTGGCCGATCCGCCCCAGGAACTCCTCCCACTTCAGCGGCCGGTTGTCCATCGCGGACGGCAGCCGGAAGCCGTGCTCGACCAGGGCTCGCTTGCGCGAGGCGTCGCCCTCGTACATGGCGCCGATCTGCGGGACGGTCTGGTGCGACTCGTCGAGCACCAGCAGGAAGTCGTCGGGGAAGAAGTCGAGCAGGGTGTGCGGCGGCGACCCGGCCTCGCGGCCGTCGATGTGCCGCGAGTAGTTCTCGATGCCGGCGCAGGTGCCGATCTGCCGCATCATCTCGATGTCGTACGTCGTGCGCATGCGCAGCCGCTGGGCCTCGAGGAGCTTGCCCTGCCGCTCCAGCTCGGCCAGCCGCTCGGCGAGCTCGGCCTCGATGCCGTTGATCGCCCGCTCCATCCGCTCGGGACCGGCCACATAGTGCGTGGCGGGGAAGATGGCCAGCTCCTGGTCTTCGGAGATGACCTCGCCGGTGAGCGGGTGGAGGGTGGTCAGCTTCTCGATCTCGTCGCCGAACATCTCGATGCGTACGGCCAGCTCCTGATAGACGGGGATGACCTCGATCGTGTCGCCGCGCACACGGAACGTGCCGCGCGTGAAGGCGAGGTCGTTGCGCGCATACTGCATGTCGACGAGCCGGCGCAGCAGCTTGTCGCGCTCGACCTGCTGGCCGATCCGGAGACGGACCATGCGGTCGACATACTCCTGCGGGGTGCCGAGGCCGTAGATGCAGGAGACGGAGGCCACGACGATCACGTCGCGGCGGGACACCAGCGACCAGGTGGCCGAGTGGCGCAGCCGCTCGACCTCCTCGTTGATCGAGGAGTCCTTCTCGATATAGGTGTCAGTCTGGGCGATGTAAGCCTCAGGCTGGTAGTAGTCGTAGTAGGAGACGAAGTATTCGACCGCGTTGTCGGGCATCATCTCCCGCAGCTCGTTGGCGAACTGCGCGGCCAGCGTCTTGTTGGGCTGCATCACGAGCGTGGGCCGCTGCAACTTCTCGATGAGCCAGGCGATGGACGCGGTCTTGCCGGTGCCGGTGGCACCGAGCAGGACCGAATCCTTGTCGCCCGCCTTCACGCGGCGCTCCAGGTCGGCGATCGCGGCGGGCTGGTCTCCCGACGGCGTCATATCGGTGACGACCTTGATCGGGGCCGCCCTGCGCTCAATTTCTGATACAGGCCTCACGCTTCCCTAACCTACGCGCCCCCACCGACATTTCCGCCGCGGCCCCGCAGACCTAGTAACGCTCCCCGGCGAACCGGCCGGCCAGCGCGTCGAGCCGCTCCAGCTCCTCCTTCGCCAGCTCGATGCCGGCCGCGCCCACGTTCTGCTCCAGATACGCCACCCGCTTGGTGCCGGGAATGGGCACGACGTCGTCGCCCTGCGCGTGGACCCAGGCCAGCGCGACCTGGCCCGCCAACACCCCACGGTCGGCGGCGATCTCGCGGACCACGTCGACGACCCGCTGGTTGGTGTCGAAGGCGCCTTCGGCGAACCGCGGGAACCGGCGCCGCACGTCTTCGGGCGCCAGGGTGTCCACCGTGGTGACCGCGCCGGTCAGGAAGCCCCGGCCGAGCGGCGAGAACGGGACGATGCCGACGCCGAGCCGCCGCGCCGTGGGCAGCACCGAATCCTCGATGTCGCGCGTCCACAGCGACCACTCGCTCTGCAGGGCGGTGATCGGGTGCACCGAGTTCGCCCGGGTCAGCTCGTCCGCGTCGACCTCGGACACGCCGAGGTAGCGCACCTTCCCGGCCTGTACGAGCTCGGCCATCGCGCCGATCGACTCCTCGATGGGCGTCTTGGGGTCGACCCGGTGCAGGTAGTAGAGGTCGATCCGGTCGGTCTTGAGCCGCTGCAGGGAGGCGTCGCAGGCCTGCCGGATGTAGTCGGGGTCGGCGCGCAGGTTGAACCGGATGCTGCCGGGCGTCGGAATGCCGGTGATACCGCACTTGCTGGCCAGCACGATCTCCTCGCGCCGCCGGCGCAGCGCGTATCCAAGGAGCTTCTCGTTGGTCCCGAATCCGTAGATGCCGGTTTCGCCGTACACGTCCGCGGTGTCGATGAGGGTGACGCCGAGATCGATGGCCCGCTCGAGGGTGGCGATCGACTGCGTGTCGTCGGCCGGGCCGTACGACTGGCTCATGCCCATGCAGCCGAGCCCCTGCTGGGAGACGACGAGACCCTGACTTCCAAGATTGACTGTACGCATACACATCAACCTAGAACGTGGAGCGCGCTCCACCGCAAGCGCGATCAGGCGGCGTTGTCGGCCTGCAGCCGCGACCAGACCTCGCCGACCTTGGCGTCGAGATCGGCGAGCGGCCCGTTGTTGTCGACCACGATGTCGGCCACCGCGAGGCGCTCCTCGCGGCCGGCCTGGGCCGCGATCCTGGCCTTCGCGTCCTCCTCCGACATGCCGCGAATGCGGACGAGCCGGTCGAGCCGCACGTCATCGGCGGCGTCGACCACGATCACCACGTCATAAAGCGAGGAGAGCTTGTTCTCTACGAGCAGCGGCACGTCGTAGACGACGATGGCCCCGTCGGCGACCGCCTCCTGCAGCTCGGCCACACGCGCGCCGACCCGCGGATGGACGATGCCGTTGAGCACCGCGAGCCGCTGTTTGTCGGGGAATACGATCGACCCCAGTTTCTCCCGGTTGAGCGAACCGTCACCGCGCAACACCGACCGGCCGAACGCCTCGACGATCGCCGCCAGCCCTGGCGTGCCCGGCTCCACCACCTCTCGAGCGATCTTGTCGGCGTCGATGACCGCCGCTCCCAGCGCGGCCAGACGGCCCGAAACCTCGCTCTTCCCCGACCCGATTCCGCCGGTCAGCCCGACCTTCAGCACGCTCGCAGCCTACCGGGACCGGCGCAGGTGGACGATGGTCAAATGGTCGAGAGCCCGGTCACGCCGGGTCTCCCGATAGCCGTGCCGCCGGTAAAGCCGCAGGTTGCCCTCCGAGAGATGGCCCGTGAACAGGTCGAACGCGCCGATTTCCGGGAATCTCCGGGGGATCTCCTCGTGCACGGCGGTTAACAGGGCGGTGCCGATCCCCCGGCCCTGCAGGTCGGGCGCCACCACGAGCCGCCCGACCAGACAGGCCTTCTCCGACATCTGCGCGCGCACCGCGCCCACGATCCGGCCGTCCAGCACGGCCTTGAGCACGGTCGAGGCCTCGATCGCCCGTCGCATCTGATCGAGCGACTCCACCAGCGGCGGAATGAACGGATCCCCGTAGAGCTGGGCCTCGCTCACATAAGCGGCGCGCTGCACGGTGAGGATCTCCCCGGCATCCGGCGGGACGGCCCTCAGGACTTCCACGGTCTCCACCGGGCAACCCTACTGGCCGCCGAGGCCTGTTCTCATGGTCGCCCGGTCAGCGCGGGGAGCAGCCGATGGGGCTCGGGGGCGGGGAAGCCAGGCGCGGTGCCCATGAGGCTGAACGTGGCGGTGGCCCCTGGTGCGAGGTTGCCGTTCCAGGATGTGTTCCCGAAGGCGTACGCGCCGACGATGGCGATGTGCGGGAGCGGCACGGCGCCCGACACGGAGAGGACCGACTCACCGTGCTGGTAGATCCATCCCACGGCCCAGCCCGCGATGGGGACGGCGCGCCGCCGCTGCACCGGCCGAGAAACGCGAAGGAAGCCGTGAATCGTTCATCGCGGACCATTCCTTGACAAGGCGAGAGCCCCGCCCGGAAAGGGGCGGGGCTCTCGGTCACGCTTGCAGGGCTGAACGGGTCAGCTCTGACCACCGGCCAGCTTCTCCCGGAGGGCGGCGAGGGCCTCGTCGGAGGCCAGGGCGCCCTGGGAAGGAGCCTGGGGCTGCGACTCGCCGCTGTAGGAGGACGGCGCGGCCTCGCTGGCCTCGGCCTCCTCGGCGCGCGCCTTCTCGACCTGGCTCTTGTGGGCCTCGAAGCGGGCCTGGGCCTCGGCGTACTGCCGCTCCCACTCCTCGCGCTGCTTGTCGAAGCCCTCGAGCCACTCGCCGGTCTCGGCGTCGAAGCCTTCGGGGTAGATGTAGTTGCCCTCGGAGTCGTACGAGGCGGCCATGCCGTAGAGGGTCGGGTCGAACTCGACGTCCGCTCCGATGGCGCCCTCGTTGGCCTGCTTGAGCGACAGGCTGATCCGGCGCCGGTCGAGGTCGATGTCGATGATCTTCACGAAGATCTCGTCGCCGACCTGGACGACCTGCTCGGGGATCTCCACGTGGCGCTCGGCCAGCTCGGAGATGTGCACCAGGCCCTCGATGCCCTCCTCGACGCGGACGAACGCGCCGAAGGGAACGAGCTTGGTGACCCGGCCGGGAACGACCTGGCCGATCTGGTGCGTCCGGGCGAACTGCTGCCACGGGTCTTCCTGGGTCGCCTTCAGCGACAGGGAGACGCGCTCGCGCTCCATGTCGACGTCGAGGACCTCGACCGTGACCTCCTGGCCCACCTCGACCACCTCGGAAGGGTGATCGATGTGCTTCCAGGACAGCTCGGACACGTGCACCAGGCCGTCGACGCCGCCGAGGTCGACGAAGGCGCCGAAGTTGACGATCGAGGACACGACGCCCTTGCGGACCTGGCCCTTCTGCAGGGTGTTGAGGAAAGTCTGGCGAACCTCGGACTGGGTCTGCTCGAGCCAGGCGCGGCGCGAAAGAACCACGTTGTTGCGGTTCTTGTCGAGCTCTATGATCTTCGCCTCGAGCTCGCGGCCGACATACGGCTGCAGATCGCGGACCCGGCGCATCTCGACCAGCGATGCCGGCAAGAAGCCGCGCAGGCCGATGTCGAGGATGAGGCCGCCCTTGACGACCTCGATGACCGTGCCGGTGACAATGCCGTCTTCGTCCTTGATCTTCTCGATCGTGCCCCAGGCGCGCTCGTACTGGGCGCGCTTCTTGGACAGGATCAGACGGCCTTCCTTGTCCTCCTTCTGGAGAACCAGGGCCTCGACGTGCTCTCCGACCTCGACGACGTCAGCAGGATCGACGTCGTGCTTGATCGAAAGTTCGCGAGAGGGGATGACACCTTCGGTTTTGTAACCGATGTCGAGCAAGACCTCGTCTCGATCGACCTTGACGACGGTGCCCTCAACGATGTCACCGTCGTTGAAGTACTTGATGGTCTCGTCGATCGCGGCGAGGAAGGCCTCCTCCGAACCGATGTCGTTGACCGCTACCTGCGGAGTGTTAGAGGTGGCCTCAGTGCTGCTCGTCATGTGTGGAATTGCTCCGAACCGGACAGATGTCGTTGTGTCGAAGCGCGGCAGGCCCTGTTTCAATCAACCCGGAGGTGTGAGATGACCGAGCGCGAGCCCGCTCCCTAGAGGCGCGCACGAGCCCACAGCGCAGCGATCAGCATATGAGACCTGGAGGGCGAGGTCAATCCACGGGCATGCCTAGTAGGCGATGACCATTTTAGCCCGCTTTGGGGTGATATTACCTTGGAGCGCCTTCGGTAGGGAGACGTGGTTGGGATCCCCATCCGCTGTATAGCGCTCAGCAGGATGTTTGTCGAGCCATCCAAGCCAGTACGTAGAGCACCAGCGTTTGCACTCGCCTTTCGTCCCGTTCGACTGTATTCGCGGGATCGCGTAGCGCTTGAAAGTCTTGGCGTACGGCGACACCGAAGGCTCGGCCCCGGCCAGGAAAACGCCGTCGAAATGATATGAAGTCCCGTCCCAGGATCCGTCGTGCGCCACGCTCAGCTTCTTCGGCTCCGACCCGTACGGCAGGGCGAACGTCTCCGACTCCGGAGCCCCGATCCGCTTGAGCAACCGGCCCTCACGGACGATCTGCTCCTTGACCTGCTTCGTCTTCAACACGTGCAGGTCAGCGTGGGTCCACGTGTGGTTGGCCACCTCGAAGCCGTGATCGATCAGCCACTTCACTGCCCGCGTCTGGTCGGCCTCGTCCTTCAGCCCGAACGGGTGATGGTTCACCCAGAAGGTGGCGACGGGCCGGAACGACGGGTACTTCATTGCGACTTGGTAAATAATCGACACGGCCGTGTCGTTGCGGGGCATTCCCTGCGAGTCCGCGGCGAAATGGCTGGGCCAGCCGTCGTCGAAGGTGAGCACGACCGGGTGGGTGCCCGCGGGGATGTCGATGTCGCCCCGGACGAACTCGGCCGCCGTGATCGGCACGTAGTGGTCCCTGGCCAGCCGCTCCAACTCGGTGCGCAGCTGCTCGGGCGTGCGGTCCAGCGAGGAGATGCGGTGCGCGAGGATCCGGTGATACATGATCACGGGCACCACGCCCAGCTCGTTGGCCTTGATCTTGCGCGCCGACTCGACGGTCGCCGTCACCGGCGCCGGCTTGGTGGCCGCGGGTAACGCCTGCTTGCTCGGGTGAACGACCGTACGCGAAGCCCGGCCGTCGTCCCCCGTCTTTGGCAGCAGGGCTAAGGCGACCAAACCCACCGAAACCACCACGACATTGGCGATGGCGGTGACCCGAGCAACGTTCCGCACAGTCATCGGAGCCTAGTCTCGGTCAGATGAATCGGTCTGTGTGCTGAAATCTGACTTGTGAACTGGAGTCTGCGGGCCTGCGGGCGGCATGGCCACATAACGTACGCGCCGGACGAGCCGGCACTGCGCGAGCGGCTGCACGCCCGGACCGCGCTCGGCGAGGCGTGGCGCTGCCTGCGCTGCGGCGACTTCACGCTGGGAGAGCCGCACGGCTCCGGCCCGGCGCAGGACGCGCCGCTCGTGCTGCGCGGCCAGGCGCTTCGCGACGCGACGATCCTGCGCCTGCTGGCCCTGTTCCGGTGGGGGAAGGGCCTGCTGGTGCTGGGAGCGGCCTTCGGGGTCTGGCGCTTCCGCGCGCATCACGACGCGGTGGCCCGGGCCTTCGACGAAGACCTGCCCCTGCTCAAGCCGCTCGCCGACAAGATCGGGTGGAACCTGGAGGAGTCGGGCGTGGTGCACACGCTGCGGACCGTCCTCTCGGCCGAGACGCGCACGCTCACCTGGATCGTGCTCGGGCTGACGGTCTTCGGCGCGCTGCTGATCACCGAGGGCGTCGGGCTCTGGCTGCTCAAACGCTGGGGAGAGTACTTCGCGGTGGTCGCGACGTCGCTGTTCGTCCCGGTCGAGATCTACGAGCTGGTCGAGAAGGTGACCTGGGTCAGGATCGTGATCCTGCTCATCAACGTCGCGGCCGTGCTGTACATCCTGCTCAGCAAACGGCTGTTCGGGCTGCGCGGCGGGCATGCGGCCCACGAGGCCGAGCGGCACGAGGCCGGTCTCATGGAGGTCGAGGCCGCCGCCGTCCGCGCTCAGCTGTCCGGCCACGCGTCGAGTCATGGCCATGCCTCTACCCACGGCTGAGCCGGCCCCACAGGGCCGGGTCAGCGGTGCCGGCTGACGCCCGCGAGCGTCAGTGACCGGCGTCCTCCCAGGTGGGGCCTACGCCTACCGAGACGTCCAGCGGGACGCGGAGGTCGTAGGCGCCCGCCATCTGGGCCCTGACGACGGTCTTGAGCAGCTCGAGCTCGCCGGGGGCGACCTCGAAGACGAGCTCGTCGTGGACCTGGAGCAGCATGCGCGAGCCCATGTCGGCGATGGCCCGCTGCACGTTGAGCATGGCGACCTTGATGATGTCGGCGGCCGAGCCCTGGATGGGCGCGTTGAGCGCCATCCGCTCGGCCATCTCGCGGCGCTGGCGGTTGTCGCTGGTCAGGTCGGGCAGATAGCGCCGTCGGCCGAGGATGGTCTCGGTGTAGCCGTCCTTACGCGCCTGGGCGACGACGGCGTCGAGGTAGTCGCGGACGCCGCCGAACTCCTCGAAGTAGCCGTCTTTCAGCGCCCTGGCCTCGGCCACCGGGATGGTGAGCTGGCCGGCGAGGCCGAAGTCGGAAAGGCCGTAGGCCAGGCCGTAGTTCATGGCCTTGATGCGGGCCCGCAGCTCGCCGTCGACCTGCTCGGGCGGCAGGTCGAAGACGCGGGACGCGGTCGCCTGGTGGAAGTCGTGGCCGGACTCGAAGGCCGCGATCAGCGACTCGTCGCCGGACAGGTGAGCCATGATCCGGAGCTCGATCTGACTGTAGTCGGCCGTCAGCAGCGTCTCGTATCCCTCGCCGACGACGAAGCCCTTGCGGATCCGGCGGCCCTCGGCCGTCCGGATCGGGATGTTCTGCAGATTGGGCTTCTCGCTGGACAGCCGGCCGGTGGCGGCGACGATCTGGTTGAAGGTGGTGTGGATCCGGCCGTCGGCGCCGATCTCCTTGATCAGGCCCTCGACCGTGACGCGGAGCTTGGTCTGGTCGCGGTGGCGCAGCAGGATGACCGGCAGCTCGTGCTCGGTCTGGCCGGCCAGCCAGGTGAGCGCGTCGGCGTCGGTGGTGTAGCCCGTCTTGATGCGCTTGGTCTTCGGCAGGTTGAGCCGGACGAACAGGATCTCCTGCAACTGTTTGGGCGAGCCCAGGTTGAACTGGTCGCCCACGACGGCGTGGGCCGCCTCGGTGGCCTGTTTGACGGCGGCGCCGAACTCGGCTTCGAGGGCGGCGAAATACTCCCGGTCGGCGGCGATGCCGGCCCGCTCGACTTCGGCGATCACGCGGATGAGCGGCAGCTCGACCTCGGTCAGCAGGCGCGTGCCGCCGCGGTCGGCCAGGTGTTCCTCCAGGGAGTCGGCGAGATCCTTCACCGCCTGGGCGGCCAGGGCGAGGTCGCGGGCGGCCGCGTCCTCCTCGTCGAACAGGGTGGTCTGGCCGTTGGCGGCCGACTCGGGGCGCAGCTCCCGGTGGAGATAGCGCAGGACTAGGTCGTCGAGCGGGAACGAGCGCTGGCCGGGCAGCGCCAGATACGCCGCGAGCGCCGTGTCGCAGGTGAGCCCGCCGAGGTCGAAGCCGTGCGCCCAGAGCGCGAGCAGCCACCCCTTGGCATCGTGGATGACCTTCGGCCGGTCGGCGTCGAGCAGCCAGGCCCGAAGCGCCGCCTCGTCGTCGGGCGTGAGCTGGGTGGAGTCGATGTAGGCGGCGCCGGTGTCGGCGGCGATCGCGAGGCCGTCGATGCGGCCCGTGCCGCTGCCCGACGCGCCCTGGAAGGCCATGCCGACCCGGGTGCCCGGCAGGGCGGCGAGCCAGCCGGCCACCTCGCCGGGGGCGAGGACCGTGGTGTCGACCTCGATGCCCGCCTCGACCTCGACCTCGGCCGTGCCGAGCGTCTTGAACAGCCGCTCGCGGAGCTCACCGCGGATCTGCAGCGAGTCGAGCAGCTTGTTGACCTCCTCGCGATCCCAAAGGCCCATCCGGAGCTCGGCCGGATCCACGTCGAGGTCGACGTCGCGGCGGAGCTCGGTGAGCATCCGGTTGTGGATCACCTGGCCGAGGTGCTCGCGGAGCTTGTCGCCGACCTTGCCCTTCACCTCGTCGGCGCGGCGGACCAGCTCGTCGAGCGAGCCGAACTCGGCGATCCACTTGGTCGCCGTCTTCTCCCCCACCGACGGAATGCTCGGCAGGTTGTCGCTGGGGTCGCCGCGCAGGGCCGCGAAGTCGGGATACTGCGCGGGGGTCAGGCCGTACTTCTCGACGACGGCCTCGGGGGTGAAGCGGGTGAGGTCGCTGATGCCGCGGCGGGTCATCAGCACCGTGACCTTCGGCTCGACCAGCTGGAGCGCGTCGCGGTCGCCGGTGACGATGAGGACCTGCATGCCCTCGGCGGCGGCCCTGGTGGCCAGCGTGGCGATCAGGTCGTCGGCCTCGAACCCGGCGAGCGACAGGTGCGGGACGCGCAGGGTGTCGAGCAGCTCGAAGATCAGCTGCATCTGGCCGCGGAAGTCTTCGGGGGTCTCCGACCGGTTGGCCTTGTAATCCGCGTAGGCCTCGTGCCGGAAGGTCGGCTCGCTGCGGTCGAAGCAGACGACGATGTGCGTGGGCTGCTCGTCGCGGATCATGTTGGTCAGCATCGAGGTGAAGCCGTACACCGCCTCCGTGTGCTGGCCGTCGGTCGTCATCAGATTCGCGTCCTTCAACGCGAAAAACGCCCGATATGCCAGGGAGTGCCCGTCGAGCAGCAACAAGCGGGGGGTGTCATCGGTCTTCGCCACACGGGCAGCCTAGTCTGCCTGTACGACAGAAAGCCTGCGGAAAGGACGAGCCTTGACCCTGAGCAAGCCTGACGAGTTCAGCACGTTCATGAACGAGATCGCCAGGGGACATCTGCCCGACCGCATGGGCATCGAGATCCTGTCGGCGGACGTGGATCGGGTAGAGGGGCGAATGCCGGTCGAGGGCAACACCCAGCCGTATGGCCTGCTGCACGGCGGGGCGTCGGCGGTGCTGGCCGAAACACTCGGGTCGACCGCAGCGGCGCTGCACGCCGGAGAGGGCCGGATCGCGGTCGGCATCGAGATCAGCGCCACCCACCACAGGTCGGCCACCTCGGGTCACGTCACAGGCGTCGCCACCCCCCTTCACCGGGGCCGCAACCTGGCCACGTACGCCATCGAGATCGTCGACGACGAGGGACGCCGGGTGTGCACCTCGCGCCTGACCTGCATGATCCGCGACGCTCGGTGAACACCATTCAGGTAACGCATATCGCCGACTGGATGCACACAGGACCCGAGGGTCGCTAGCGTTATGACCCCAGAGCCCGTGGACGACCGAGTAGACAACGTATCGCGCCGGGGAAGCGGGATACGGACCCAAAGGTCCACTCCGCGGGCTCGCCGCTTGCCAGGGCCCATCCCCCGCCGATCTCCCGCAACCTTACGGACGCAACTTAAGCGGATTGCGGACCACGACCCGGACACCTGCGCGACGCGCCGACAGACGATCACCCAGGCCTCACAATCGCCGTTCTGACCTGGGAGTTTGCTCACGCCAGTGAAACACCATGGTTACCGATTGGTGACGGGGAGGCTGGAATCGGGCGTGCCAGGATTATGCTCCGGCGGGATAGGGGGCACAACCCTGTCATGACCGATCAGAGGGAGCACCATTGCGCAGAGCCGTGATCGCCATCACGGCCTTCCTGGGCGGACTCGTCCTTCTTCTCGCCGCCCCCGCGTGGGCGGACAACGAGGCCTTGAAGGGCACAATCCAAAACCAAGGCAAGCCAGTGAGCGGCGTTAAGATCAGCGTCACCTCGGAGGACGGTCAACCCGTCGGCCAGGCGACGACTGGGTCGGACGGCACGTGGAACGTCCCCGTGCCCAAGTCCGGCCAATACAAGGTCACTCTCGACCAGAAGACACTGCCCGCCGGCGTCACGCTCAAGTTCAAGGATCGGGGCACGCTCAGCGTCCAGGTCTACGACGGCATGCAGCGCAACGTCCTGTTCGCGCTCTCGTCGGGATCGGGCGGCGGCGACAGCGGGCCCTCGGCGGAGAGCTCGTACTTCGAACGGGTCGCGCAGCTCATCTTCGAGGGCTTCAACCTGGGGTTGATCATCGCGCTCGGCGCGATGGGCATCTCCCTGGTCTTCGGGACGACAGGATTGACCAACTTCGCGCACGGCGAGTTGCTCACCCTCGGCGCCATGGTGGCCTTCCTGTTCAACGTGTCCTTCGGCGTCCCGCTGATCTTCGCGGCCGTGATCTCGGTCGCCGTCGGCGCGTTGTTCGGCTACGCGCAAGATCGATGGTTCTGGGGCAGGCTGCGCGCACGGGGCAGCAGCCTGCTCGCCATGATGATCATTTCGATCGGCCTTGCGCTTTTCATGCGTTACCTGTTCCTGTTCCTGTTCGGCGGTGAGAGCAAGGCGTTCCTGGACTACAACGCCCAGCCGGGCATCCAGGTCGGCCCGATCACGGCCGCTCCGAAGAACTTCATCGCCATGGCCATCGAGCTCGCCGTGCTCGTCCTGGTCAGCATGGCCCTGCTGAAGACACGTACGGGCAAGGCCGCACGGGCCATCTCGGACAATCCGGCGCTGGCCGCCTCGTCCGGCATCAACGTCGACCGGGTGATCCGGATCATCTGGACCGTCGGAGGCGCCACGGCCGCGCTCGGAGGCGTGATGCTGGGCCTCGCCCAGAACGTCGGCTACCAGATGGGCTTCCAGATCCTGCTCGGCATGTTCGCGGGCGTGACGCTCGGCGGTCTCGGCAGCGCGTTCGGCGCGCTGGTCGGCTCGATCGTGGTGGGCCTGTTCACGCAGCTGTCCACGCTGGTCATCCCGACCGAGCTGAAGTTCAGCGGCTCGCTGGTCGTGCTCATCCTCGTCATGCTCATCCGGCCGCAGGGCATCCTCGGCCGCCGCGAACGGATCGGCTGATCGTCATGGATTGGAACACGATCTTCGTCACCACGGTCAAAGCCGCCATCGGCTTCGAGACCGTCGTCTACGCGCTCGCGGCCATCGGGCTCAACGTGCAGTTCGGCTACGCCGGGCTGCTCAACTTCGGCCACGCCGCGTTCCTCGGCGTCGCCGCGTACGGCCTGGCCGTCACGGTGTCCACCTTCCACCTGCCGTTCTGGCTGGGCATCCTGATCGGATTGGCCGCGACCGTCGTGCTCGCGCTGTTGCTGGGCATCCCCACGCTCCGGCTTCGGGCCGACTACCTGGCGATCGTCACCATCGCCGCGGCCGAGATCGTCCGAAATATCTTCCGGTCGGTCGCGTTCAAGGACATCTTCGGCGGCTCGGACGGCCGGCAGAACTTCTCCGGCGACTTCTTCGCCCTCAATCCGTACGGCCCCGGGCAGTACGGCATCGGCCCGATCACGTTCAACGAACGGGTCCTGTGGGTGCTGACCGTCGGCTGGGTCCTGGTGGCCCTGTCGTGCGCGCTGGTCTACCTGCTGATGAAGAGCCCGTGGGGACGGGTGCTGAAGGCCATCCGGGAGGACGAGGACGCCGTGCGCAGCCTCGGCAAGAACGTCTTCTCGTACAAGATGCAGGCCCTGGTCCTCGGCGGCCTGATCGGCTGTCTCGGCGGCTTCATCTTCGCGCTCGGCCAGGCCTCGGTGCAGCCCGACCTGTTCAGCACGGACTTCACCTTCTACGCGTACACCATCGTGATCCTCGGCGGCGCGGCACGCGTGTTCAGCCCGGTGGTAGGCGCCTCGATCTTCTGGGTATTGCTGGTGTTCATCGGCAACACCCTGTCGGAGGCGGTGGCGGCCGGGGTGATCCCCTCGTCGATCATGACGGTGAACCAGGTCGGCGCGGTGCGCTTCATGCTTGTGGGCCTCGGCCTCATGCTGCTGCTCATCTTCCGGCCGCAGGGCATCTTCGGTGACAAGAGGGAGATCGCGCTCGATGCACGCTGAGACCACATCGAAGAAGGCCGTCGCGCTGGCGGCCTTCGAGGGCCTGCCGGGCGAGCCCGGCGTGCCCAAGCCCGACCCGATCCTGGTCGCCGACGGCGTGGTCCGCCGCTTCGGCGGCCTCACCGCCGTCGACGTCGCCCACCTGGAAGTGCAGCGGGGCTCGATCACGGCCCTGATCGGCCCCAACGGCGCCGGCAAGACGACGTTCTTCAACCAGCTGACCGGCTTCGACACGGCCGACGCCGGCTCGTGGACGTTCAACGGCAACTCGCTCGCCGGCGTGCCGGCGCACCGGGTGGCGCGCTCGGGCATGGTCCGCACGTTCCAGCTCACCAAGGCGCTGACCAAGCTCACCGTCCTCGAGAACATGCGGCTCGGCGCGCAGGATCAGCGCGGGGAGAACTTCTTCCGCTCGCTGATCCCCAGCCTGTGGCGGCGCCAGGAGGACCAGATCACCGAGCGGGCCGAGGAGCTGCTCGAGCGCTTCAAGCTCGACGCCAAGCGCGACGACTTCGCCGGATCCCTGTCCGGCGGCCAGCGCAAGCTCCTGGAGATGGCCCGCGCTCTGATGGTCGGCCCCGAGCTGGTCATGCTCGACGAGCCCATGGCGGGCGTCAACCCGGCGCTCACGCAATCGCTGCTCGGCCACGTCAAGGGGCTCCGCGACGAGGGCATGACCGTGCTGTTCGTCGAGCACGACATGGACATGGTCCGCGAGATCAGCGACTGGGTGGTCGTCATGGCGATGGGCAACGTCATCGCCGAGGGCCCGCCCGACAAGATCATGTCGGACTCCCGCGTGATCGACGCCTACCTGGGCGCGCACCACGACGCCCCGCTGTCGGCGGAGGAGGCCGAGGAGCAGCTCCAGGAGGCCGAGGCCGAGCTGGAAATCGAGGAGAAGGCGTGAGCGAGCGAGCGGACGGGCACAGGGCGCCGCGCGAGCGCGCCCCCGAGTGCTCAGGCGAGGGGGAATCATGAGCGCGTCGTCGTCGGCCGCGGTCACCGACCGCACCGAGCACCTGTCGGGGGCCGAGGACGCGGTGCTCCGCGCGGACGAGATCTACGCCGGATACGTGCCGGGCGTCAACATCCTCAACGGCTGTGACCTGTACGTGAAGCAGGGCGAGCTGATCGGCATCATCGGCCCCAACGGGGCCGGCAAGTCGACCCTGCTCAAGTCCCTGTTCGGGCTGGTCAACGTGCGCACCGGCAAGGTGACCCTGAACGGCGAGGACATCACCAACCTCAAGGCGCACACCCTGGTCGCCCGCGGGGTCGGCTATGTCCCGCAGACCAACAACGTGTTCCCCTCGCTCACCATCGAGGAGAACCTGGAGATGGGCGCCTTCCAGGTGCCGGGCAAGTTCCGCGAGCGCTTCGAGTTCGTCTGCGAGATCTTCCCGGCCCTGAAGGAGCGCAGGAAGCAGCGCGCCGGCTCTCTGTCGGGCGGCGAGCGGCAGATGGTCGCCATGGGCCGCGCCCTGATGACCGAGCCGTCCGTGCTGCTGCTCGACGAGCCGTCCGCGGGCCTGTCGCCCAAGCTGCAGGACCTGGTCTTCATCCAGGCCCAGCAGATCAACAAGGCCGGCGTCACCGTGATCATGGTGGAGCAGAACGCGCGGCGCTGCCTGCAGATCTGCCACCGCGGCTACGTCCTGGACCAGGGCCGCAACGCCTACATGGCCAGCGGGCGCGACCTGATCCACGACCCGAAGGTGATCGAGCTCTACCTCGGCACCCTCGCCCAGGCATAAGGGGGTTTTGGGGGCTTTCGCGGCAATGCACAATGACTTAATGACGCGAAGCCCCCTACCCGCCGTCATCGCCGTCACAGCGACCCTCGTGACGTCCCTGGCGGCCGCCTGCTCTTCGGCGCCGTCCGCGGCGCCCGCCCGGTCCGCGCCGCCGACGGTGAAGGACACCGGCCCCGTGTACGTGACCGGCGCCAGGTCCGACGACAACGCCTGCACGCGCGTCGTGTCCGCGATCGGCTACATCGAGCTCGACCTGCTGCCCGCCGGGCAGGAGGACGTCCAGCCGTTCGACACCAACCTCCGGGGCCGCTTCGGCTACCTCGAGGGCACCATCGCCATGTACGGCGCGCACCTGCCGGACACGCTCAAGCCCGCGACCGACACCATGAACCGGATCGCGCACATCCTGTCCTCGCCGGCCACCACTCCCGGCAGCCGTCCCGGCTATCTCCGCGAATACCGCAGGGCCTCGGGCAAGGTCACCAAAACCTGCAAGCAGGCGTGACCTGCGACTGACCGCCGGCCAGGCGTCGCCCTGCCAGGCCGTACGCGCGTGACTGCCGCTCGCGCGGGTGACTGCGGGGGAAGATGTGAGGGCGCGGCCGGTCGGCCCCGCACAGGACCACTCAGGCCCGCCTGGAACGACGCCGGACAACCGCCCGGACGACAGCAGGGCCCGGTCCGCACCGGACCGGGCCCTTGGGTGCTGCTGTCAAGCGTCCTACGTCAGCCGGAGATCTTGCCGGTGTTGTAGGAGACGTTCTTGTTCTTGTTGTCGGCGCCGTACTGGTAGACGCCGATCGTCGCCTCGGCCGGGTCGCCGGCCGCGTTGAACTCGATCGGGCCGCTGACACCGTCGTAGTCGACGTCGGTGCCGGCCGCGATCAGGTCGGCGCACTCCTTGAACGCCTTGCACTTGGTGCCGCCGGAGGAGACCTCCTGCAGCTTCTTGGCGATGTCGACGCCGGCGTCGCTCTTGGCCGCGAGCGCCGCGAGAGCGGTCACGATCGTGGCGTCGTAGGACTCGGGGCCGTAGTTGAAGTCGTGCAGGCTCGGGTCGGTCGCCAGCATCTTCTGCTTGAAGTCGTCGCTGACCTCGGCGCCCGGCTGGGTGCCCTTGACGCCGTCAAGGGTGCCCTTGGGGAAGCCGTCCTTGCCGGTGCCGTAGTTGGACAGGTTTCCGTCGACGAAGTACCAGTGGACCTTCTGCGCGGTCAGGCCCTGCTTGACCAGCTCAGGAACGATCTTCTTGGTCTCGTCGAAGCCGATGAGCGCGATCGCCTTGGGGTTGGCGGCCTTGATCTTCGCCACGTCGGCGGAGAAGTCGGGGGCCTTCGGGTCGTAGATGACCTTCGCGACGACCTCGCCGCCACCGCCGGTCACGGCCTTCTCGGTGTTGTCGGCGAGACCCGTGCCGTAGGCGTCCTGGAGGGCGAGGATGCCCACCGTGTCATTGCCGTCGGCCACGATGAGGTCGCCGAGCACACGGCCCTGCAGCACGTCCGGCGGGGCGGTGCGGAAGTACAGGCCCTTGTCGTTGTACGTGGTCAGCTGGTCGGAGGTGTTCGCAGGCGAGATCTGCACGACCCCGGCACCGGTGATCTTGTCGATGACCGACAGCGACACCGACGAAGAGGCGGCGCCGACCACGACGTCGGCCTTCTGCTGCAGCAGCTTGTCAACGGACTGCGAGGCAATGTTGGTCGAGGTGTCACCGGAGTCGGTGTCGATCTCGACGGCCGGCTTGCCCAGCACGCCACCCGCCGCGTTGATCTCCTGGACGGCCAGCTTCACACCCGCGAACTCGGGCGGGCCGAGGAACGCGAGGGAGCCGGTCTGCGGAAGCAGCGTGCCGACGGTGAACGTGCCGTCGCCCGCGTTGGCGGCGGGAGCCGCCGCCGAGGACGCGGGGGCAGCCGGCGCCGAGGACGGCGCAGCGCTCTCCGTGCCACCACCACAGGCCGTCAGGGCAAGACCGGCGGCCGCGGCGACCGCCAGCGCGCGCCCCAAGGGGGCAATGCGGATCATGAAGTGTCTCCTTCTCCAGGCCGGGAAGCGTCAGCACCGCCGACCCGTCCCGATCGAATGCTGGAAACGTACATAACGGGAAGGGCTACTACCAGGTATGCATCAGAACTGTGGACGCTTGGATGCGGAGTCGTAATAACTCCTCAACCTGCCCCGACCTGCCCAGTCTCGCATTGTGAACTACTTGTTGTCAGAGGCTTCGCCCGATGTGGCCTCCGCGACGACGATCTGGGCGACCTGGCGCATGGACAGCCGCTGATCCATGGACGCCTTCTGAATCCACCGGAACGCCTGCGGTTCGGTCCAACCGTGGCGGGCCATCAGCAGACCCTTCGCCCGCTCCACCAACTTGCGCGTCTCCAGCCGCTCGGAAAGGGTGGTGACCTCTTTCTCCAGCGTCACGATCTCCTCGTGGCGGCTGACCGCCATCTCGATCGCGGGAACGAGGTCGCTCTTGGTGAACGGCTTGACGAGATAGGCCATGGCGCCCGCGTCCCTGGCCCGCTCGACCAGGTCGCGCTGCGAGAACGCGGTCAAAATCAGGCAGGGCGCGATCCGCTCTGAGACGATCTTCTCGGCCGCCGAGATCCCATCGAGGACCGGCATCTTCACGTCGAGGATGACGAGGTCGGGCCGGAGCTCGGTGGCCTGCTTGACCGCGGCCTCTCCGTCTCCTGCCTCGCCGACGACCGCGTAGCCCTCTTCCTCCAGCATCTCCTTGAGATCGAGGCGGATGAGCGCCTCGTCTTCCGCGATCACCACTCGCCGCTGCGTTCCTGTCACGCACAAGAGCCTACCGAGATCCGCTAGATTGGATCCACGCCCGGGGTCACGCCGCCAGGCCGCCCCCAGGCTGCTCAACCGGACATACCTGCCGGAATGGTGAAATGGCATACACGGACGCCTCAAAAGCGTCTGCCTGAAAGGGCGTGCGGGTTCGAATCCCGCTTCCGGCACCACCACCCGATCGCCGCCGCGGCGCTCGCGCACCCACCTGCACTCTCACACGCCGGGGCCACATGCCCGCCCGTGGCGCGTCCAGCGGCGGTTCAGTTTTGTTCCAGAGACCGCCCCTAGCTTCGTAACCACGTTGGTCCTGGATCACTTGGAGGACGGGCATGGGGCGGAAGCCGAGGCGGCGATGACCGGTCCCCACGTTCTCGTGCCGCGTACGGCCGATGAGCTCCGCGACGCGCCGGCCCGCCATCCGGACGCGCTCGTGCTGGGCGGCGGGACGCTGCCGGTCCCCCGATGGCCGCTCGGCGGGCCGCAGGGGCCGGTGATCTGCCTGTCGCGGGTGCGCGAATTCAGAGAGCGGGGGCCGGGGTCGTTCGGCGCGGCCGTCACTCTGGCCGAGGTCGCCGCCGACCCAGCCCTGCCGGCCGTGTTGCGTCAGGCCGCCGCGTCGATCGCGGGGCCCGCCAATCACCCCCCGGCGCCTGACCACGACCGAAGACGCGCTCGACGAGGGCGCGATGCCCACCGAAGCCGACGTCCCCGGCGACTACCAGCGCCATCTCGTCGAGGTCCTGGTCCGGCGCACCGTGGCCGCGCTCGCGGGCGGTGCCGGGGATGGCTGCGAACGATCCGGGGCTGACCGGCGGTAAAGAGAAATTCAAGGCCGATGCCCGATGATCAGGTGAGGCGGGGCCCCTGACGGCCCGCCGCAGGCGAAATCTTGGGGGTGCACCATGCGCAAACTCGCGATCGCTCTGATCGTCGCACTAGGAATCGCCATATTCCCGACACCTAGCTCGGCGGATGATCTTAAGGACAAATGCCAACAGACGGTTCACGAACTAAGCCTGTCGGCGCACAACGAATTCGAGCCCGCGCCCGACGGCTGGCGCGCGGGCATGTGCGTACGGGACATATACATCGTGGCGCGGACCGGGAACGATCTCTTCCTGGAGGCGCCCAGCCCGTCGGGGACCCATTGGATGACCTTGGACGGGTTCGTCTTGTGGCTCCGGAACCCGTGCTCTGGAATCACCAAATGCCTCAATCCCATCGCGTGGCCGTGATCGTCAGCGCGCCCGCATGATCTCCAGAACCACGGTCGCGGCCCCGGTCACCAGCTGTCTGGCGGCCGGGGCCTCGGCCGCCGTGACCTCGTCGCCGACGTCCGGGGCGATGGCCGCCCAGGCCGCGCGGTCGGCCTCCGTGAACGGCCAGGAGCCGTAGCCCGTCACCGACCGGATCCGGGTCACCGCCGCCACCAGCGCGTACGCGCGCGAATCGCCGGTGTGGACCGCGATGTCGGTCGCGAGATGCAGGGCGCGCAGCACGGCCGCGAGGTTGCTCCGGTCGAGCGCCACCTCGAGGCTCTGGACCAGCAGCCGCCGCGCCGCCGGTAGATCGCGCCGGTGCCAGGCGGCGTGCGCCCCGGCCTCGGTGATCTCGGGCACCAGCAGCTCCCGCTGCGCCTGCTCGCACATCTCGAGCGCCTCGGCCAGCATCACCTCGGCCTCCTCGGGGCGGTCCTCCAGGATGCGGGCCCACGCCAGGCACAGCTGCGCCGAGGCCAGCGCGTCCTGCGGAGCCTCAGGGCCCCGGGCGAGGACCAGCTCGGCGGCCTTGGCCGCCTCGGCCACGCGCCCGCCGCGCAACGCCACGAGGGCGTCATACCAGCGGCAGATCCCGCGCAAGGTCTCATCGTCTCCGGCCGAGACGTACGCCTGCCGGACGCAGGCGGCGGCCTCCCGGTCGAGGCTCCGCCAGGCCAGGATCACCGCCACGCCCGCGTGCGTCAGCACGATCCTGGCCGGGTCACGCGACGAAAGCGCCGCGGCGAGAGCGCTCCGCGCCAGCGGGACGGCGTCCGGCGCCAGCAGCATGTCGGCGATCGCGGCCAGCCCGAGCAGGATGTCGGCGCGGCGGCGGCGCACCTCGGGAAGGCCTGGGTCGAGCAGGGCGAGCGCGTCGCCGAGGTGGTCGCGCGCCTGCTCCAAATCGGCCCCGACGTAGGCCAGCCGGCCCGCCCAGTGCAGCATCCGGGCCCGCAGCAAGGCCGGCAGCCCGCTCTGGTGCGCGAGGCCCATGGCCGTCCAGCGGCGCAGCACCCCCATGTGGCCCAGCAGGTGATCCCACAGCGGCCGGCAGGAGGTCAGGAGCGTGATGCCGTCGGCGACCGCGGCCGGTGTGGCCTCCGGCCGAAGGCCCCAGTCGATGGCGGCGCTGACGTCGGCGATGTCGCCGCGCAGCCGTACGAGGAGGGCGGGGTCCTGCCTTTCCTCGAGTTCGGCGCCGAGCTCGCGGCAGAAGCGGAGGTGGGCGTCGCGCGCCTGGGACAGGTCGGCGGCGTCGGCCGTCTCGACGCAGCACTCCCGGATCGGCACGAGCAGCCGATAGCGATACAGCGCGCCCCGGATGGTCTGCACGAGGGAGTGGTCGATCAGCCCGGTCAGCAACTCGGCCACCCGCTCGGGCGCGATCTCCCCGAAACCGGCGACCCGCTCGGCCGACTCGAGGTCGAAGGTGCCGGCGAAGACCGTCAACCGGCCGAGCAGCCGCCGCTCCGGCGGGTCGAGCAGATCGACGCTCCACCGCACGGTCTGGCTGAGGGTCTGCTGGTGCGGCAGGCCGTACGGGCTCGGCCGCCGCAGGACGCCGAGGTGACCGGTGATCCGCTCGAGCAGGGTGGCGGGCGACATGGACCGCAGCCGCGAGGCGGCCAGCTCGATGCCGAGCGGCAGCCCGTCGACGCGCCGGCACAGCTCCGCCACCACGGGGAGATCGCCGGACAGGTCGAGGGTCGGGCAGTGCTGACCGGCCCGGCGCAGGAAGAGCTCGACGGCCGTGGCCTCGCGCGGGTCCTCCTCGTCGTGCTCGTCCGGCACGACGAGCGGCTCGACCTCCCAGACCGTCTCGCCGGGCACGCCGAGCGGGTGCCGCGACGTGGTGATCACCAAGATGGCGTCGGCCGCCCGCCCGAGGCTCTGCGCGACCTCGGCCACCGCGGCCGACAGATGCTCGGCGTTGTCGAGGATCAGCAGCAAGGACCGCTCCCGCGCGGCGGCGAGCAGGCCCTCGAGCGCCCCTGGCGCGACCGGCTCGACGCCCAGCAGGGCGCAGACGGCGCCCGCGACGAACTCGGCCTTCTCGGGATCCGGGGCCTCCGCCGGCTCCGGCGGAAGCGCTCCCAGCTCCGCGACGACGACCCCGTCCCGATAGTCGTCGGCGAGGACGTCGGCCAGGCTGAGCGCGAGCGAGGTCTTGCCGACGCCGCCGGGGCCGGTGAGGGTGAGCAGCCGGGTCCGCCTGGCCAGCTCCGCCAGGCTGCGCAGATCCTCCGCCCGGCCCACCAGGCCGCCCAGCACGGGGCGCGGGCCCTTCCAGGAGGGCGCCTCGGAGGGCGAGGCCATCGGCCGGATCGCGGCCCGGTAGGCGTTGCGCAGCAGCGGCGACGGATCGACGCCGAGGTTCTCGGCGAGCCGGTGCCTGATGCCGTCGTAGCAGGCCATGGCCTCCTCCGTGGCCCCTGACTCGGCGAGGATCCGGATCAGATGGGCGTGCACGGGCTCGTTCAGCGGCTCCTGGGCCGCCACGACGCGAAGGTGGCCGACCACGTCGGCGGAGCGGGCCGACTCGCGTGCCATCGTCGCGGCGGCCAGCACCGCGCTCACCCGCTCCTGATCGACCGCGCGGACCCATGGGTGGGTGCGCACGCGCGGCTCCGAACCGGCAAGACACGGGCCGCGCCACAGGTCGAGCGCCTCGAGCATGACGGACAGGGACTGCTCGCGCCGCGCGTCGCCCGCCAGCGCCCGGAATCTGAGCAGATCCAGCTCATCGGCCGTGACCCGCGAGACGTAGCCGCTGCCGGCCGTGGTCAGCCATCCGCTTCTCGACTTGCGGGCCCGATCGGGGTCGAGCACGCTGCGAAGGCGGTGCACGTACGTCTGGATGATGTTGGGCGCGGAGGCCGGAAGATCGTCGCCCCACAGGAATTCGGCGATGTCGTCGACCGATACGAAACCGCCCACGTGGAGCAATACGGCCGAGAACACCGCCTGCTGCATGGGCGGCCCGAGATCCAGCTCGACGTCGTCGCGCTGCGCCTGTAACGCTCCGAGCAGCTGGACTCGTAATGGCGAACTTGCCGGCATGCCATAAAAACTATTGCGTCGGGTTACGCGGCGTGGTCGGCGAGACCGAACTTTCGAATAACGCCGAGAATGCGATACCCGTCTTCGATATCAGAGGCGCGATGCACGAGCGAATGCTCGATCAGGTCGCCCAGCACGGTGACCGGCTCCGGAATTTCCCGCGCCGCCCATTCGACGTCGGCGAGGGTGAACGGCCCGTCGATGAGCGCGAGCCTGGCCAGCAGCGTCCGCTGATCCGGCGTGAGCAGGGCCAGGCTGCGCCCCACCGGCTCGGCCATGGAGTCGAGGGCCCGATCGGCGAGCGCGCCGAGAGACGCGCCCGTGGGCCCGGCCGCGGCCCGCAGGATCGCCAGCGGAAGCCCGTCGAGGCGGCGGCACAGCTCGGCGACGTCGCGATCGGTGGGACTTCGCCGGGCGCCGCGCAGGAAAAGCCCGGCCGCGTCGGACATGTCGAGCGGGGCGAGCTCGCGCACCTCCTCCCCCGGCAGGCCGAGCGGCCGACGGGAGGTGACCAGGACCGTCACGTCGGGGCATTCGTAGGCGATCACTCCGGCCAGCGCCGCGCAGGCGGCCACGACCCGCTCGGCGCCGTCGAGCACCAGCAGCGCCCGGCGGTCGCGTAACGCGGCCGGGACGGCGGCGACGGGGTCGGCGGCGGCCACGCCCACGGAGGCCAGCAGGGCCGCTGCGACGTCGCCGTCCTCCGCCAGCTCCCCCAGCCGGACCACCACGGCGTCCTCGGCGCGCGCGGCCAGGGCGAGGGCGACCGCGGTCTTGCCCACGCCCGGCGGGCCCACGAGGGTCGTGACCCGGCTGTCGCGCACGGTCTCGGCCAGCGCCTGGAGCTCGCGGCGGCGGCCGACCAGTGGGGTGGTCTCGGCGGGCTGCGGCGATGGCGCGTCCAGGGCCGTCCGGTGGGCGTCGGTCAGCTCGGGCCCGGGAAGCACGCCCAGCTCGTCGCGGAGCCGGCGGCGGATGCGGTCGTAGGTGAGCAGGGCGTCCGATCCGCGCCCGCTCTCGGCGTAGACGCGGATCAGCCGGGCGAACAGGGCCTCGTCCAGCGGCGCCATCGTGGCCACCCACTCCAGGACGCGCGTGACGTCGTCCAGGTCGGCGTGATCCGCGACGGCGTAGGCGATCGCCGCCTCCACCAGCTCACGTTCGACCGCGACGATCGCCGGGTGGGCGCGCGTGGCCGCGCCGAGGTCGGCACAGGGCGCGCCCGCGACGACGGCGAAGGCCGGGCCGAGCTCGGCCCGGTCCCGCAGGGTCCGGAAGCGGTGCAGATCGACCCGCGCCGGGTCGTGCCGCAGCCGGTAGCCACCCGGATCCAGGACCAGGCAGGCCCTGCCGACGATCTTGCGCAACCGGCTCACGTAGGTCTGGATCAGGGACGTCGCGTTGAGCGGAGGGGCCGTCCAGACGAACGCCTCCAGCCCGCGCGACGGCACCGGACGGCCGTCGGCCAGCAGCAGCGCCGCCAGCAACGCGCGCTGCTTGGCCGGGCCGAGCTCGACCTCCTGGCCGTCACGCCAGGCGCGCACGCCGCCGAAGACCGCGAAGCGTAGATCCTCCCCCTCGGCGTGCTCTGTCGTCATCGGAGAGGCATCAGGCAGGCATCAGGTGGGCTGGTGGGCCACCGCGGAGCCGATGGTGTGCACGCGGAGGGCGTTGGTCGAGCCGGTGCTGCCGGGCGGGGAGCCGGCCACGATGACGACCTTGTCGCCCTTCTCGAACTGGCCGAGCTGCAGCAGGGAGGCCTCGACCTGGCGGACCATGTCGTCGGTGTGGTGGACGAACGGCACCTCGAACGTCTGCACGCCCCAGGTCAGCGCCAGCTGGCCGCGCACTCCGGGGTTGGAGGTGAAGGCCAGCAGGGGGATGGGCGAGCGGTAGCGGGCCAGGCGGCGCGCCGTCTCTCCCGACATGGTGTAGGCGACCAGCGCCTTGGCCCCGACGATGGCGCCCACCTCGGCCGCGGCCTTGGCGATGGCGCCGCCCGTGGTCTCGGGCAGCCGGTCGAGGTTGTGCCGGAGGTGCAACGAGGTGGTCTCGGCCGCGGTGGCGATGCGGGCCATGGTCGAGACGGACTCGACCGGATAGCTGCCGACCGACGTCTCGCCGGACAGCATCACCGCGTCGGCGCCGTCCATCACCGCGTAGGCGACGTCGGAGGTCTCGGCCCGGGTCGGGCGCGGGGCGCCCATCATCGAGTCGAGCATCTGGGTGGCCACGATGACGGGGTGGGCCTTCTCCATGCACAGCTGGATGATCCGGCGCTGGACGATCGGCACCTGCTCCAGCGGCAGCTCGACGCCGAGGTCGCCGCGGGCCACCATCACGCCGTCGAACACGTCGACGATCTCTTCGAGGCGCTCGACCGCCTGCGGCTTCTCGACCTTGGCCAGCAGCGGGAGGCGGACGCCCTCCTCCTCCATGATCGCGTGAACCAGGGCGGCGTCGTCGGGGCTGCGCACGAACGACAGCGCGATCATGTCGAAGCCGGTGCGCAGCGCCCAGCGCAGATCCTGCTCGTCCTTCTCGGTCATGGCGGGCGCGCTGACGGCCACCCCGGGCAGGTTGAGGCCCTTGTTGTCGGAGATCATGCCGCCGATGATCACCCGGGTCACCACGCGGTTGCCCTCGACCTCGAGGACCTCGAGGTTGAGGCGCCCGTCGTCGACGAGGATCGTGTCGCCGGGCTTCACATCGCCCGGCAGGCCGTCGTACGTCGTGGAGACGAGGTCGCGGTCGCCCGGGACGTCGTCGGTGGTGATGGAGAAGACGTCGCCGGCGCCGAGGCGCACCGGCCCGGAGGCGAACTTGCCCACGCGGATCTTGGGGCCCTGGAGGTCGGCGAGGAGCCCGACACTGCGGCCGACCTCCGCGGCGGCGGCCCGCACCCGGTCGTACACCTCCTTGTGCAGCGCGTGGCTGCCGTGCGAGAGGTTGAAACGGGCCACGTCCATGCCGGCCGCGATGATTTCGCGGAGCCGCTCGGGGGACGAGGTCGCAGGCCCCAGGGTGCAGACGATCTTTGCTCGACGACTCACAAGTCCTAGCCTAATTGGTACAGACCACTTGAATGTGACGGCCCCCACAGGTGTGGCCTAAATGTCGATGAGACTTCACGTGATCTCCGCCATGTCATAGCGTTGCCCCGCATGGGGCATGTCAGGACATGGGTGGCGATTTCACTCATCGTTGTGGCCACGGGATGCGCGCAACACGACGCTATCGAATCGACGGCTCCCCCACCCGGAGTTTCGGTGGCCTTGAACCAGTGGCGTACCGACGAGGCCGAGCACACCGTCGAGGTCTCGGTCACGAGCACCTCGGCGACACCGATTCTTTTCCAGGACGTGCAGGTGGTGACGGCGTCGTTCCGGACGATCCCGCCCGCGCGCGTCGACACCACGCTGAGCCGGACGCCGCGCACCGACCTCCGCATTCCGTACGGCGAGGCGCGCTGCGACCCCGACAAGATCCCCGCGCCGACGCCGGTGACCGTGGTCGCGCATGTCCAAGTCGGCGGGGGCGCGCTGCGCGAAGTCAAGTTCGCCGCCGCCGGGGCCACGTCCGCGACGCTCCAGCGGATGATCGAGGCCGAGTGCGGCGGCTTCATCCTGCGCCAGGCCGCCGACGTGACGTTCGACTCGTCCTGGCGGCAGGAAGGCGGCAAGGGCGGCGTCCTCTACGGCTCGCTGACCGTAACCCGCAAAAAGGGCGATGAACCGTTCACCGTGGACGAGCTGGGAAACACCACGCATTTCAGCCTGCTGCCCCATTCGGGCAAGCATCACCCGGTGGCCGTGCTGGCCGCCGATCAGGCGACGCTGCAGATCCCGGTCGAGGTGCGGCCGGCCCGCTGCGACCCCCACGCCTTCGGCGAGGCCAAGAAGGCGTACATCTTCCCGGTCTGGGGGCGCATCGGCGACGGCAAGCTCTTCTGGATGATCATCACGCCGGACGCTCAGCTCAAGGCCGCCTTCCTTGCCTACGCCGAGAAGGCCTGCGGCATCACGACGTGACGAGTCCCGCCCACGCCGGTCTCCGATGTCCCGTCGGACAGTACGGCGCGCTCACGACCTCGTCGTGCCGATCTCAGAGGCGGTCGGCGTGGTCCTGCTCACGGCCGCGCGATTCCGGTGGCGGCGCAGCAGGAATCCGGCCCACGACGCGAGGACGAGAACGAGGGCGGCGGCCCGCACATCCCAGATGTACTGCTGCGGATAGACGACGCCCTCGATGTAGGTGTCGATGAAACCGCCGGGGGCCAGGGCCCGCGCGCCCGCCATGCGCCGCCCCCAGTTCTCCACGGCCGTCAACGGGCACTCGACGAGATCGGCGAGCTGGACGATCGCCCAGGCGCACAGCGCCAGGTGCAGCCAGATCAGCCGCCGCCAGCGCCACGCCAGGAATCCTCCCACGACCATGAACGCGAGGACGAGGAAGTGGACCACCATCGTGGTCTCCCAGGCGACCCGGTAGAACACCTAGGGCGTCACCCCCGGCCGCTTGATGGTCGCGGCCCGCATGGCGTTGACGACGCCGCGGCCGTAGAAGCCGTTCTTCGCCTTCGAGCCCTCGCAGAGCTGCACGTCCGTCTTGCTGTAGGCGTGGGCCGGCGGGGTGGGGCAGGACTTCTGCACGGACGTGGCGTTCAGCAGGCGCTCGACCTCGGCGGGATCCATGTAGAGGCGGCCGTTCGACAGGCGCTTGCCGAAGCGGCCGATGATGATCGCGGCGACGCCGACGGCGTGCGGGGAGGCCATGGAGGTGCCGTCGAGGTACTGGTAGTACGAGCACTTGCCGGTGTGGCAGTCCTTGACCACCGTGTCGCTGGTCAGCGTGCCGCCGGCCTTCAGGACGTGCAGCGGGGCGGCGGCGAGGATCTCACGCCGGACCGATGACAGCTTGCTGGCCTTGTCGCCGCTGTCGCCGCCGGGCGCGGACAGGTCGGCCTGCTCCAGCCCGTAGTCGGAGTAGCTGGCCTTGAGCCCGCTCGGGCCGACCGCGGTGACGGAGATGACGCCGTCGAGCTCGGCCGGGGCGTCCTTGCAGGTGTTGTCGATGGTGCGGGCGCGCTCGCTGCCCAGCGGATAGTCGGGGCTGGCGCTGTCCTTGGTCACCTTGCCGAGGTCGGTGCTGCTGTTGCCGATCGCGGAGATGAGCGTGACGCCGTGGCTGCGGGCGTAGTTCACGGCCCGCTGCATGCCGACCAGGATGGCGCGCTGCTCGGCCTGCTCGGCCGGCGAGTCGGCGGGGTTGGCCGGGCAGTTGTACGTCCACGGGTCGACGTAGAAGGACATGTTGACCACGTTGATGCCGTGGTCGGCGGCGTAGGTGAGCGCGTCGAGCGTGGGCTTGAGGAAGAAGTAGCCGGAGTCGGTGCCGGCCCGCAGGTTGACCAGCGAGACGTTGGGGGCCACGCCCGCGATGCCGATGCCGTTGATCGGGGAGCCGATGGTGCTGGCCACGTGGGTGCCGTGGCCGTCGTCGTCCCAGTCGGCCGGGTCCTTGCAGTTCTTGAACTCGCACTTGCCGTCGAAGGTCTTGCCGTTCGGGTCCTTCGGCCGGTCGGTCACGAAGTTGCGGCTCAGCTTGCGGTTGAAGTTGGGCGCGATGTCGGGGTGCTTGCCGTCGATGCCGGTGTCGATGACGCCGACCAGGACCTTCCGGCCGGTGGCCCGGGCGTAGGAGCCCTTGGGGGTGGCGCCGATCATGCGCATGTCCCACTGGCGGTAGGCCAGCGGCTCGGCCCGGATGTGGCGGGGCCGCTTGACGGAGGCGTCGCCGAGGGGAACGGGGAGCGAGCCGTCGGTGTCGGCCAGGGCCCGGCCGATCTTGCGGTCGGGGGTGACGCCGACGATGGCGGGGTTGGCGCTGATCCGCCCCAGGTCGGTCGCGCTGACCAGGAGGTAGCCGAGGCGGGCGTCCTGCCCTTTGAGCACGCCGCCGGCGTCGGTGACGGCGCGGAGCGCCGCGCTGGACTGGCCGTCGGCGTAGAAGACGAGGAATCGCTGGACCGGGCCTGCCTTGAGCCCTGCGTTGAGCCCTGCCTTGAGCGCCGGCTTGGCTTCGGGTGGCGGTGAAGAACCGGCCGTTGAACAGGCCGTGCCGGCCAAAACGATCGAGACCACTGCAGCGGCCAGCTTCTTCACGCGAATCCTCCCCATTCAAGCCCCTGTCGCATCCTTCTTGCCCCCGCAAGCGAACGCAACCTAGCCCCCCATATCCGCATATTCCCCCATCCCCCCACCCCACCCCCCGCGTGATCATGCAGGTTTCCCAAGAGCCTGGTCAGAGCATCGCTGATCATGCAAGTGCATGATCAGCAACACGCCTGCCAGCGGCTCGGGAATTCCTGCAAGATCACGGACGGGCTGAGCGGGGCGGCGGGACTTCCTGCAAGATCACGGGGGGAGGGGGGGTTAGGTGAGGGGGCGGGCGGTGGGGGGGATGGGGGTGGGGAGGGCGGTGCGGCCGGTCAGGTATTCGTCTACGGCGGCGGCGGCGGAGCGGCCCTCGGCGATGGCCCAGACGATCAGGGACTGGCCGCGGCCCATGTCGCCGGCGACGTAGACGCCGTCGACGGACGTGGCGTACGAGCCGTTTCTCGCCACGTTGCCGCGCGGGTCGTAGTCCACGCCGAGGTCGGTGAGCAGGGCGCCCTTCTCCGGGCCGACGAAGCCCATCGCGAGGGTGACCAGCCCGGCGGGGATCTCCCGCTCGGTGCCGGGGACGGGCTTGAACCCGGCACCCGGGCCCTCGACGCCGACCAGCCGGAGCGCCGTCAGGTTGCCGTCGGCGTCGCCCACGAACTCGGTGGTCGAGACCGCGTAGACCCGGTCGCCGCCCATCTCGGCGAGCTCCTCGTGGGCGCTCTCCATCTTGAACAGCATGGGGTACGTCGGCCACGGCTGCGAGCCGGGCCGCTCGGCCGGCGGCTTCGGCATGATCTCCAGCTGGGTGACCGAGGCGGCCCCCTGCCGGATCGCCGTACCGATGCAGTCGGCCCCCGTGTCACCGCCGCCGATCACCACGACGTGCTTGCCACGCGCGTTGATGGGCGAGTCGGCGAGGCCGCGGTTGGCCGGTGGCAGATACTCCATGGCCTGGTAGACCCCGTTGAGCTCGCGGCCGGTCGCCGGCAGGTCGCGCCACGCGGTGGCGCCGCCGGCCAGCACGATCGCGTCGAACTCGGCCCGCAGCTCGGCCGCGGTCACGTCGACGCCGACGTTGACGCCGGTGCGGAACTCGGTGCCCTCGGCGCGCATCTGCTCCAGACGGCGGTCGATGTTCCGCTTCTCCATCTTGAACTCGGGGATCCCGTACCGGAGCAGGCCGCCGATCTTGTCGGCCCGCTCGAACACGACGACGTCGTGCCCGGCGCGGGTGAGCTGCTGCGCGGCGGCCAGTCCCGACGGACCCGAGCCGACGACGGCGACCCGCTTGCCCGTCTTCGTGGCCGGGATCTGCGGGGTGACCCAGCCCTCGGCGAAGGCGCGGTCGATGATCTCGACCTCGACCCGCTTGATCGCGACCGGGTCGGAGTTGATGCCGAGCACGCAGGCCGCCTCGCACGGCGCCGGGCAGAGCCGGCCGGTGAACTCGGGGAAGTTGTTCGTGGCGTGCAGGCGGTCGATCGCCTCACGCCAGTCGTCCCGGTAGACCAGGTCGTTCCACTCGGGGATGAGGTTGCCCAGCGGGCAGCCGTTGTGGCAGAACGGGATGCCGCAGTCCATACAGCGGGCCGCCTGCTTGGTGAGAGCCTCACGCGGGAAGGTCTCGTAGACCTCATGCCAGTCGCGGATCCGCACGTCGACCGGGCGGCGCGCCGGCAGCTCGCGCTCGTGCGTCATGAACCCCTTGGGGTCGGCCATCGGAGCCTCCCTTCCTAACCGTTCGAAGCGGCCATGATGGCCTCGTTGACGTCGCGGCCCTCGGCTTCGGCGGCGGCCCTGGCCCGCAGGACCCGCTTGTAGTCGGTGGGCATGATCTTGCTGAAGCGGGCGGCGTCGAAGGAGATCAGCAGATCCTTGGCGACCGGCGAGCCGGTCTCGGACAGGTGCCTCTCCACCAGGTCGCGCACGAAGTCGGTGTCCTCGCCGGACAGCGGCTCGATCTCGACCATCTCGCGGTTGACCCGCTCGGGGGCGAGATCCAGCACGTACGCGATGCCGCCCGACATGCCGGCCGCGAAGTTGCGCCCGATCGGGCCGAGCACGACCACGCGTCCGCCGGTCATGTATTCGCAGCCGTGGTCGCCGACGCCCTCGACGATCGCGGTGGCGCCGGAGTTGCGCACGCAGAACCGCTCACCGACGGTGCCGCGGATGAACGCCTCGCCGGAGGTGGCGCCGTAGAGGCCGACGTTTCCGGAGACGATGTGGCCGTCCAGGCGGTCGTTCTGCGGGCGCAGCGTGATCCGGCCGCCGGACAGGCCCTTGCCCAGGTAGTCGTTGGCGTCGCCGACCAGCCGCAGGGTCACCCCGCGCGGCACGAAGGCGCCGAAGGAGTTGCCGCCCGTGCCGGTGAACGTCACGTCGATCGTGTTGTCCGGCAGCCCCTTGCCGCCCCACTTGCGGGTCACGTGGTGGCCCAGCATGGTACCGACCGTACGGTTCACGTTGCGGATCGGGACGTCCAGGGTCACCCGGTCGCCCAGCTCCAGCGCGCCCTCGGCCAGCTGGATCAGCGTGTTGTCGAGCGCCTTGTCCAGGCCGTGGTCCTGCTCGACGACCCGGTGCATGGGCGTGCCCTCGGGCAGTTCGGGCCGGTAGAGGATCGGCGACAGGTCGAGGCCCTCGGCCTTCCAGTGGTCGACCGCGGCGGTCACGTCGAGCATGTCGGCCCGGCCGATGGCCTCGTCGAGCGAGCGCATCCCCAGCTCGGCCAGGTATTCGCGGACCTCCTGCGCGATGAACTCGAAGAAGTTGACCACGAACTCGGGCTTGCCGGCGAACCGCTTGCGCAGTTCGGGGTTCTGCGTCGCCACGCCGACGGGGCAGGTGTCGAGGTGGCAGACCCGCATCATGACGCAGCCAGAGACGACCAGCGGCGCGGTGGCGAAGCCGAACTCCTCGGCGCCGAGCAGCGCCGCCACGACCACGTCGCGGCCGGTCTTGAGCTGGCCGTCGGTCTGCACGACGATCCGGTCGCGTAGGCCGTTGAGCAGCAGCGTCTGCTGGGTCTCGGCCAGGCCGAGCTCCCACGGCGTGCCGGCGTGCTTGAGCGAGGTGAGCGGCGAGGCGCCGGTGCCGCCGTCGTGGCCGGAGATGAGCACCACGTCGGCGTGGGCCTTGGACACGCCGGCCGCGACCGTGCCGACGCCGACCTCGGAGACCAGCTTCACGTGGACGCGGGCCCGCGGGTTGGCGTTCTTCAGGTCGTGGATGAGCTGGGCCAGGTCTTCGATCGAGTAGATGTCGTGGTGCGGCGGCGGCGAGATGAGGCCGACGCCGGGGGTGGAGTGCCGGGTCTTGGCGATCCACGGGTAGACCTTGTGGCCGGGCAGCTGGCCGCCCTCGCCGGGCTTGGCGCCCTGCGCCATCTTGATCTGCAGGTCGTCGGCGTTGACCAGGTATTCGCTGGTCACGCCGAAGCGGCCGCTGGCCACCTGCTTGATGGCCGACCGGCGAGAGGGGTCGTAGAGCCGCTCGGGGTCCTCGCCGCCCTCACCGGTGTTGGACTTGGCGCCCAGCTGGTTCATGGCGATGGCCAGCGTCTCGTGCGCCTCCATGGAGATCGACCCGTACGACATGGCGCCGGTCGAGAACCGCTTGACGATCTCGGACACCGGCTCGACCTCATCGATCGGGATCGGGGCGGCGCCGGCGCGCAGCTTGAACAGGCCGCGCAGGGTCATCAGCGTCTCGGACTGGCCGTCGATCAGGGAGGTGTACTCCTTGAAGATCTCGTATCGCCGGGTCCGGGTGGCGTGCTGCAGCTTGAACACGGTCGTCGGGTTGAACAGGTGCGGCTCGCCCTCGCGCCGCCACTGGTATTCGCCGCCGACCTCGAGCCTCCGGTGCGCGTTCTCGGCCCGCGGGTAGGCCTTGAGGTGCCGTTCGCGGCACTCGCGCGCCAGCACGTCGAAGCCGACGCCGCCGAGCCGGGAGGTCGTCCCGGTGAAGCACTGGTCGATCACCTCGGGCCCGAGGCCGAGCGCCTCGAAGATCTGCGCGCCCGTGTAGGAGGCGACCGTGGACACCCCCATCTTGGACATGACCTTCAGCACACCCTTGCCGTACGCCTTGAGCAGGTGGCGCACGCCCTTGGCGCCGAAGCCCATGTCCTCGACCGTCTCGATGGCGAGGTAAGGGTTGACGGCGCTCGCGCCGTAGCCGATGAGCAGCGCCATGTGGTGGCACTCGCGTGCCTCGCCCGTCTCGATCACCAGGCCGACCCTGGTCCGCGACTTCTCGCGGATGAGGTGGTGGTGCACCGCGCCCGTCAGCAGCAGCGACGGGATCGGGGCCTTCTCGGCGTTGGAGCCGCGGTCGGACAGCACGATGATCCGCGCGCCGTCCGCGATGGCCCGGGAGACCTCCTCGCGGATCTCCTGCAGCCGCCGGGTGAGCGCGTCGCCGCCGCCTCCGACGTGGAACAGGCCGGAGACCACGTACGGCTGGAAGCCGGGCAGCGCGCCCTCGTCGTTTATGTGGATGATCTTGGCGAGCTCGGCGTTGTCGAGCACCGGCTTGGGCAGGACCAGGCGGCGGCACGAGGCCGGGCCCGGGTCGAGCAGGTTGACCTCGGGGCCGATGGTGGTCTGCAGCGAGGTGACCAGCTCTTCCCGGATCGCGTCCAGGGGCGGGTTGGTGACCTGCGCGAACAGCTGGCTGAAGTAGTCGAACAGCAGCCGTGGCTTGGCCGACAGGGCCGCGACGGGCGAGTCGGTGCCCATGGAGCCGATCGGCTCGACGCCGGTGGTGGCCATCGGGCCGAGGATGATCCGCAGTTCCTCTTCGGTGTAGCCGAATGTCTGCTGCCGCTTGACCAGGGCCTCGTGCGTCGGGATCTCGCGCGAGCGCTCCGGCAGCTCCTCGAAACGGACCAGCCCGGCGTGCAGCCACTCCTCGTACGGCTGGGCGGCGGCGAGGTCGGCCTTGATCTCGTCGTCCTCGATGATCCGGCCGCGGGCCGTGTCGACGAGGAACATCTTGCCGGGCTGCAGGCGGCCCTTGCGCACCACGCGCTCGGGGTCGATGTCGGAAGAGAGCACGCCGGCCTCGGACGCCAGCACGACCAGGCCCTCGTCGGTCACCCAGAACCGGCCGGGCCGCAGGCCGTTGCGGTCGAGGACCGCGCCGACCAGCGTGCCGTCGGAGAACGAGATGGACGCCGGGCCGTCCCAGGCCTCCATCAGGGTCGAGTGGAACTCGTAGAAGGCGCGCCGCGCCGGCTCCATCTCGGTGTGGTTCTCCCAGGCCTCCGGGATCATCATGAGCACCGCGTGCGGCAGCGAGCGGCCGCCGAGGTGAAGCAGCTCCAGGCACTCGTCGAAGGAGGCGGTGTCGGAGGCGTCCGGGTCGCAGATCGGGAACAGGCGCTCCATGTCGCCGCCGATCAGGCCGGTCTTGAGCAGCGCCTCGCGGGCGCGCATCCAGTTGCGGTTGCCCTTGACGGTGTTGATCTCGCCGTTGTGCGCGACGTAGCGATAGGGGTGGGCCAGCGGCCACGACGGGAAGGTGTTGGTGGAGAACCGCGAGTGGACCAGCGCGATCGCGCTCACGTAGCGCTCGTCGGACAGGTCGGGGAAGAACGGCTCGACCTGCTGCGGGGTGAGCATGCCCTTGTAGACCACGGTCCGCGCGGACAGGGAGGCGAAGTAGACGTCGGCTTCGTGCTCGGCCCGCTTCCTGAACGGATAGACGGCCTGGTCGAGCTCGATGCCGGTCTTCTCCGGGACGGTGACGAAGAGCTGGGTGAAGTGCGGCATCACGGCCTTGGCGCTGGGGCCGGCGTTGGCCGTGCCGATCGGGACCTCGCGCCAGCCGAGGACGGTGACGCCCTCCTCATCGGCGATCTCCTCGATCAGCGCTCGCGCCGAGGCGCGGGCCTGTTCGTCCATCGGCAGGAACGCGATGCCGGTGGCGTACGCGCCGGGCGCCTCGGGAAGGTCGAACTCTGCGACGGCGCGGTAGAAGGCGTCCGGGATCTGGGTCAGGATGCCGGCGCCGTCTCCGGTGTCCGGTTCGCTCCCCCGTGCGCCCCGATGGTCGAGGTTGATAAGCGCGGTCAGTGCCTTCGCGACGATGTCGTGACTGCGGCGCCCATGGACGTCGGCCACCATTGCGACGCCACAGGCGTCGTGCTCGTTCGCGGGGTGGTAGAGGCCCTGAGGCGCGGGGAGATCCCCATTGAGACCAAGGCGGGCAGCAGGCATGTATTCACTCCCGTCGTCATCTTCTGCGTAGGACAGAGGGACGACGTTGGCCCTGCTGCAGTTGTGGGTGTTACGACATTACCGCACCGTGCCGGAATGGTCCCCACCGGCCGGCGTCGCGAACCCAAGCCCGTTCACACCGTCGTTACAGTGTGACGAATGGATCTGGAGTCGGTGCGGCAAGCAGGCGTGGACGGCGTTCGCCTCCTCCGCGCGTCCGTCCTGTTGTCGGACGGCCGGTGGTGGACGCTCGCGGATCTGGTGCGCGAGACGGCGACGTCTCGCAGGACCATCGAGTCGCTGCTGCGGGAACTCCCCCTCGAGCATCGCGGCGAGCGTTTCAGAATCCCACCAGATCAGGCTAGAGAGTACAACACCGGGACGCTAGCCGATATTTCGGATCCGGTGGCACATCTCACACCGGACTACGCGGAAGCCCTGAAACGCCTCGACGGGCTCATCGCGGCCGGACCGCGTGGCCGGCAGGCCCTCGACCACGTCGCGGCCACCCCCGACACGGTCCTGCGCCGGGCGCTGCTGCTCGGCGCCCGCTTCCGGCTCGACGGGGCCCGGCTGCTGTGCGTCGGAGACCATGATCTCACCTCGCTCGCCGTCCGGATGATCCACCCCCACGTCGAGGTCACCGTCGTCGACGTCGACGAGCGGATCCTGGCCCACATCGACGCCGCCGGCCTCGGTGTGCGCACGCTATGGGCCGACCTACGACTCGGTCTGGCGCCCTCCGCGCGCGGCTGGGCCGATCTGGCCATCACCGATCCGCCCTATACCGCGGCCGGGGTCGGCCTGTTCACGGGCCGCGCCGCCGAAGGTCTCCGCGACCGCGACCAGGGCCGGATCCTCCTCGCGTACGGAGCCTCCGAGCGGACCCCGGCGCTGGCGCTGAAGGTCCAGTCGGCGCTCCATGACCTCAACCTGCTGAATGAGGCCATATTTCCGGACTTCAACCGCTACTACGGGGCCGAGGCCATCGGAAGCGCGGCCGACCTCTACGTCCTGCGGCCCACCGCCAAGACATGGCCCGCCGTGGCCGCCAGGATCGACGGCCTGGCCACCGCCATCTACACGCAGGGCCCCCAGGCCGTCGAATCAGCTCCCGCGGCCGAGCACCGCCTGCCGGAAGACGCCGAATACGACCTGCTGGTCGGCGACTGGGCACGCGACACGCTGCCGAGGGTCCCCCGGGTCCGGCTGTCGACCTGGCTCGCCAAGCCGTACGCGAGCGACCCCGAGCGGGTGGCCATAGCCGTGCCGGCCGGATTGGAGACGGCCATCCCCCGCCTCCTGCTGGCCACCCGGGCCCGCCACATCACGGCCTGCACGCAGGCCCCCCCGCCCACCCCGCCCGCCTACCTGTCCACCGTCTACGCCCTGACCGTCAAAGGAACCACGATCGAGGCGTCCCGCCGCCCGCCCGCCCCCGGCGACCTCGTCCGGAAGATCCTCGACAACGCGCACGGCAAGGCGGCCAACACCTGGCGTGAAGGGCTCACATCGGCCCGTGGACTGACGAAGAACCAGGCCAGGGCCCTCGTGCCCGAGTGGGCCGCAGCGGCCGTCCTGGAGCTGCCAGAGCACCGCCTGGAAGGCCTCCAGGCATCCGTGGAGGCCACGCTGAGCGGTTAGATATTTCGGATGGGGGCCGGGAGTCTCGGCAGCGTACGGGCGAGGACGACGCCGAACGCCAGTTGGAAGAGCACCTGCCCCTGCAACAGGAACCCTTCGGCCCGCAGCACGTAGATCGCGCAGATGACCCCTCCGCCCAGCTGGAACAGCCAGAACGCGGCCGACAGGGGGTCGCCGCCGGCCCACGCCACGAGCCGGGCGGCCAGCACGAGCTGGATGACGAACAGCGACGCTCCAAGCGCGCGGTGAGTCCACGCCAGCACATTTTCCGCGTAGTCGGGTGTGACCACGAGACCGGCTGTGAGCAACCCGAACGCGTCGGCCGCCTGCCGTGCGCGGGCCGGTGCCGGGGTCGCGGGGGCCGCCGCGCGTAGCGCCCGCCGGGTGAACAGCGCGCACCCGAGCACGCCCACGGCATAGGGAACGACGGTCAGCCAGTGGATGCCGAAGAAGCTGAACCCCTTGTTCGCGCCGAGCCCGGCCGGGACCAGGGCCACGCACACGACCAGCCCGCCGAAAAGCAGAATCTGGCCGCTGACGACATCCAGCACCGCTCGGCTCGGCCACCCGGCCGGAACTGTCGCGTCGTCCATCGCGGCCCCTCCTGCCCCGAGCCTACCTCCGCTGGATCAAGGGCTGATGGAGGGCTTGGGCGAGGTGGGCGGCGCCTCCGAGGGCTGCGCCGTGGACTGGCCGGACGGCGCGGGCGCGACCCGGATGGGCTGCACGCCGCTGACCGTGACGATCCGCTTGAACAGCGCCTTCTCCACGTCGCGCATGGCGAGCGTGACCGAGACGAAGTCGTCGGCCGCGGTCGGCTCGGCGCCGTCGACCCGGCCCACCCACACCAGCCCGGCGTAGTGGCCCATGGCCTGCCCGCTCGCCTCGCTGTAACCATTGAACGCGGCCTTGTCCGAGGTCAGCGGCACCGTCCAGGCCCCGCGGTGCAGCGTCGCGAGCTCGTGGACGACCTCGTCGGCCGACTGCTGGTCGGCCAGGTTGAACAGGGTGTATTGGGCGACGTAGGTGCCGTCGACGCTCGCGTAGAGGCCGCGCACGGCCTGGGTGCAGCCGCCGTCGGACAGCAGCTCGATCAGGCCCTCGCCCCAGACGGCCGAGGCGCAGGACGTGTCGAGCTTGGTCGCCACCCGGCGGAGCGTGAGCGGCTGCTGCGCGACCGCCGGCGACGCGGTCGCGGTCGGCTGCGGCGACGGCGAGGCGGCGGGCTGCCGGACGGGCGAGACGACGCGCAGGCTCTTCGCGCCGAAGATCTCGGCGACGGTCAGCGCCGGCGCGTCGGCCTTGCGGTCGGCGATCGGCCCGAACTCCTTCAACGACGGCCATCCCTGATAGGTGACCGGGCGAGGATGGCCGAGCACGTCGTTCTCGGGCAGCCCGGCCGGCGGGTTGGAACCGCCGATCCAGTTGACCACGAGCGTGAGCCCGAACGCCGCGGCCAGCACGGCGACGACGACGCCGATCACGACGACGATCCGCTGCTGTCCTCCGGACAGGCCGAGCTCGGACAGCGTGTCGCTGCTCCACGAGGACCGCCGCTTGCGCTTGGCGGCCGTGCTCACGCCGGTGCCCGTGCCGGTGCTCGTCATAGGCCGCTCGCGCCGATCAGGGAGCCGAGGCCCCAGGTCAACCCGGCCGCGACCAGGCCCACGACCAGCTGCCGGAGCCCGCTGAACCACCACGGCCGCGCCGTGACCCTGGCCACCACCACGCCCGCCGAGAACAGGGCCGCCGCCGACAGCCCGGCCGACAGCCACAGGCCGCGCACGCCGAGCAGGTAGGGCAGCAGCGGGATGAGCGCCCCCACCGCGAACGACAGGAACGACGACCCCGCGGCCAGCACCGGCGACGGCAGGCCGCCCGGCGACACTCCGAGCTCGGCCATGGTGTGCACCTGCAATGCCTGGTCGGGGTCGCGCGAGATCTGCCGCGCCACCTCCTTGGCCGTCTCGGGGTCGACGCCGCGGCTGACGTAGAGCTGGGCCAGCTCGTCTTCCTCGTCCTCGGGATTGCGGGCCAGTTCGCGGCGCTCGACGTCGATCTCGGCCTGCGCCAGCTCACGCTGGCTGGCGACCGAGACGTATTCGCCGCCGGCCATGGAGAACGCGCCGGCCGCGAGGCCGGCCGCACCGGCCAGCGAGATGACGGTCGTGTCGGACGTGCCGCCCGCCACGCCCGCGATGAGCGCGAAGTTGGACACGAGCCCATCCATGGCGCCGAAGACGGCCGGCCTGAGCCAGCCGCCTGTCACGTCGCGGTGCTGGTGATGAACCTCGGCGCGAGCCCGAGCCTGGTCAGGCCCCGGCGTCCCCCCGACGCCGTCGCTCATCGCGGCCGGGCCTCCTGGTCTTCCTGCTCGGCCGTTCTCTCTTCTGACTCTTCGTCCGTCGCGGGCTCGTGCGGCTCGATCTCCCCGTCACCGGCCTCGCCGGACTCCGCCTCGCCGGAGGCGGCCTGTTCGGAAGGCGGCTCGCCGTCCGCGACGGGCACCCCGAGCGGCTCCTCGCCCTGCCGGTTTCGCGTGATCCAGATGTACGCCACGGCCAGCACGAAGATGACGATCGACGTCCACTGGTTGAGGCGCAGCCCCCAGATGTGGTGGGCCGGATCGACCCGCAGGCCCTCGATCCAGAACCGGCCGACTGTGTAACCCGCGACGTACAGCGCGAAGAGGCGGCCGTGCCGCAGGCTGAACCGGCGGCCGGCGAGGATGAGCACCCCGGCCAGCGCCAGATCCCACAGGGACTCGTAGAGGAACGTCGGGTGATAGAGGCTGACCCCGGGGATGGTGCCGGGGCGGCCCGGATCGATCTCCAGGCCCCACGGCAGGTCGGTCGGGCCGCCGAACAACTCCTGGTTGAAGTAGTTGCCCCAGCGGCCGATCGCCTGCGCCACCGCGACCGCGGGCGCCAGAGTGTCGGCCACCGCGGTGAAGGAGATGCCCTTGCGGCGACAGGCGATCCACACGCCGACCGCGCCCAGGGCGATGGCGCCCCAGATGCCGAGGCCGCCCTCCCAGATATAGAGCACGTCGATCGGCCGCTTCTCGGCGGAGGCGCCGAAGTAGAGCTGCCAGTCGGTCATGACGTGATAAAGCCGACCGCCGACCAGGCCGAACGGCACGGCCCAGACGGCGAGGTCGGTGATCGTGCCGGGCGCGCCACCGCGGGCGCGCCAGCGGCGCTCGCCGATCCAGACGGCGACGATGACGCCGAGCACGATGCACAAGGCGTAGGCCCGGAGGGGAATGGGACCGAGGTACCACACCCCCTGCGACGGGCTCGGAATAGACGCGAGGGGCATGGTCACTGACGTTACCGCCTATTTGGCGGCGTCGAGAACGGCCTGGCGAAGCTTGGCAGGCACGAACACCACGTTGTTGGAGATTTCCGTGCCGTTCAGCAGCACGGTGGGCGTGCCCCTGAGCTTGCCTGTGGAAAGAACCGACGCCGAGTAGCTCTGCTGGGCCGCCGCGTACTTCTGGGAGGTGACGCAGGATTCGAAGTCGGCGCCGGTGACGCCCACCTCGTGGCCCCAGGCCACCAGATCGTCGAGGGCGAAGCCGGTCACGCTCTCATCGGGCTGGTCGGCGAACAGCTTGTCGTGGTAGGCCGACCACTTGGCGCCGTCGGTGACGCAGCGGGAGGCCGCGCCGGCGCGCATCGAATTGCCCCTGCGCGGCTCGTCACGGAAAATCGTCAGCGGGTGGTAGATCACCTTGACCTTGCCCTCGGAGGCCAGGTTCTTGATGGTCTGGCCGCTGGTCTCCTCCATCGACTTGCAGACGGGGCACTGGAAATCCTCGTAGACGTCGAGGACGGGCTTGGTCACCCCCGCCTTGGCCATGGTCACCGAGCCCTCGGGGTCGACGGTGATGGGCGCCAGGCCGGCGCCGCTGGCCACCTCCGACTGGCTGCGCGAGGCCGAATACCATGCGACGCCGCCGACGGCGGCCACCGCCACCAGCACGACGGTCACGATCGTCATCAGGCGCTTGCGCTGCTCCTGCTTGCGCACCGCCTCCCGCTGCGCGGCCACGCGCTCACGGGCGGTGGCGTGCTCGGCCCTACCCATCAGTGGTTCTCCTTACGCTCCATCCCGGGTGGCCGCGTGTGCCCGGCCCGGGTCGTCGTCCGTGTCGTCGCCTGGGTCGCCCGGGTCGTCGTAACCCGCGTCGGAAGCCGGTCGCGTGAGGCCGAGGGCCGAGTCGAGCGCGAGGCGCCCGGGCCCGAAGCGGACGGTCCACAGCGCGACGGCCACCAGGCCCACGTCACGCAGGATCTCCCACAGGTAACCCGGGTCCTGGTCGGCGCCGAGCGCGCCACCGCCGCCGAAGCAGCCGCAGTCGATGCGCAGCCCGCGCGCCCACGCCGAGGCGATGCCGATGACGAAGGCCAGCATGAGCAGCCCTCCGATGATCGCCGCGGCGCGCGTGAGCAGACCGAGGACAAGCAACACCCCAACCACGATTTCGACAACCGGCAGGCCATAGCCCACGGCCGAGGCGACCCCGTCCGGCAGCAGGCGATAAGCCTTGACGGCCTCCACCGACAGCGCGGGAGCGCTCATCTTCAGCCAGCCGGCCACGATGAGCACGCCGCCCAGCAGGCACCGGGCGACCGTCGTCACCCAGGGTATCGCCGAATGCGCGCCGCGTGACCAGTCCGGCGCGCCCGCCACCTTCGCCATCGTCCCCTCGTCCCAGATCGGGTTCCCCGTGACGCGGCACACCCGCCGCGTTCGGACACCCTACTGGTCCAGCTCATCACATCCGCGATAAGCCGCGCGTCAGGGCACGCCCAGGCCAGGGCTCGATGATCTAGTGCGGCACATGACCTAGCGGCGGACGCCTCCGGCGAGTTCGGTGGCGAGGGCGCGGACGGCGGCGACGCCGGTCGTCTCGTCGGGGGCGTCGAGCATGCGGCGGATGAAGGCCGATCCGACGATCACGCCGTCGGCGTACGCGGCGACCTCGGCGGCCTGGGCGCCCGTGCCGATGCCGAGGCCCACGCAGACGGGCAGGCCGGTGTGCGGCCTGGTGCGCCTTACCAGGTCTTCGGCCGCGGCGTTGACCGTGTCGCGCGCGCCGGTGATGCCCATGAGCGAGGCCGCGTAGACGAAGCCCGTGCAGCAGGCCGCCACCCGCGCGATGCGCTCTTCGGTCGAGCTCGGCGCGACCAGGAAGACCGTGTCGATGCCGGCGGCCTTGCTGGCGGCCTCCCACGGCTCGGCCTCTTCGGGGATCAGGTCGGGCGTGATCGTGCCGACGCCGCCCGCGCTCGCGAGGTCGCGGGCGAACCGCTCGGCCCCGTATTGGTCGACCGGGTTCCAGTAGGTCATGACGAGCGTGGCGGCGCCCGTCTTGGCGACGCCCTCGACCGTGCGCATGACGTCGGCGATCCTCGTGCCGTTGACCAGCGACCGGTGAACGGCGTCCTGGATGGTGGGGCCGTCCATGAGCGGATCGGAGTAGGGCAGGCCGATCTCGATGACGTCGCATCCCGCGTCGACCATGGCGGCGGCCACCCGGACCGCGCCGTCCTTGCTGGGGAACCCGGCCGGCAGGTAGCCGATCAGGGCGGCGCGCTTCTCCGAGCGCGTCCTGTCGAAGACGCTCTGCAGCATGATCACAGCCCGAAGTACGTCATGGCGGTGCCCATGTCCTTGTCACCGCGGCCGGAAAGGTTGACGAGGATGGTGGCGTCCGAGCCGAGCTCGCGCCCGAGCTTGAGCGCACCGGCGAGGGCGTGCGCCGACTCGATCGCCGGGATGATCCCCTCGGTCTTGGCCAGCAGCGCGAACGCGTCCATGGCCTCGGCGTCGGTGATCCCGTGGTAGGTGGCGCGGCCGATGTCCTTGAGCCAGGAGTGCTCGGGGCCGACGCCGGGGTAGTCGAGGCCGGCCGAGATCGAGTGCGACTCGATGGTCTGGCCCTCCTCGTCCTGCAGCACGTACGTCCTGGCGGCGTGGAGCACGCCGATGCTGCCCGCGGTGAGGGTGAGCGCGTGCTCGCCGCTCTCCAGGCCGCGCCCGCCGGCCTCGTAGCCGTGCAGCTGGACGTCGCCGTCGCCGATGAAGGCGTGCATGATGCCGATGGCGTTGGAGCCGCCGCCGACGGCCGCGCAGACGGCGTCGGGCAGCCGGCCGATCAGGTCGATCACCTGGCGGCGCGCCTCGACGCCGATGATCCGGGCGAAGTCGCGGACCATCATCGGGAAGGGGTGCGGCCCGGCGACCGTGCCGAAGACGTAGTGCGTGTGGTCGACGTTGGTGACCCAGTCGCGGAACGCCTCGTTGATGGCGTCCTTGAGCGTCCGGCTTCCGTTGTGGACCGGGATCACGGTGGCGCCCAGCAACTTCATGCGGGCCACGTTGAGCGCCTGCCGCTCGCAGTCGACGGCGCCCATGTAGATCACGCATTCCAGGCCCATGAGGGCCGCGGCGGTGGCCGTGGCCACGCCGTGCTGGCCGGCGCCGGTCTCGGCGATGACCCGGGTCTTGCCGAGTCGCCGGGTCAGCAGGGCCTGCCCGAGCACGTTGTTGATCTTGTGGGCGCCGGTGTGGGTCAGATCCTCGCGCTTGAGGATGATCCGCGCCCCGCCGGCGTGCTCGCCGAAGCGCGGGACCTCGGTGATGATCGTGGGCCGGCCCGCGTACGTCCGCAGGAGGTGGTCGAACTCCCGCAGGAACTCCTCGTCGTGCTTGGCCTTGTCATAGGCCATGGCCAGCTCGTCGAGCGCGGGGATCAGCGCCTCGGGCACGAACCGGCCGCCGAACACGCCGAACTTGCCGCGGGGATCGGGGTCGTCGCCGCCCGGCCCGCTCCCGGCCAGATCCTCCGGCTTGATGATCACTGTGGCCTCTCCTGACGAGACGACGGGTGGGCGCCGGCCGTCACCAGGTCGTTGACGGCCGCCCTCGGGTCTTTCCCGGTGACCAGGCTCTCACCCACCAGCACGGCGTCGGCGCCGGCGCGCGCGTAGGCGAGCAGGTCGTGGGGGCCGCGCACGCCGGACTCGGCCACCTTGATCACGCCGTCGCCGGTGAACTTGGGCGCGAGCTTGCCGAAGACCTCGCGGTCGACCTCGAGGGTCTTCAGGTCGCGGGCGTTGACGCCGACGATCCTCGCCCCGGCGGTGAGCGCGCGGTCGAGCTCCTCTTCGGTGTGCACCTCGACCAGCGGCGTGAGGCCGATGGACTCGGCCCGCTCGATCAGCGAGACCAGGGCCGGCTGGTCGAGCGCGGCCACGATCAGCAGCGCGAGGTCGGCGCCGTACGCCCTGGCCTCCCAGAGCTGGTAGGAGGTGACGATGAAGTCCTTGCGCAGGATGGGGATGTCGACGGCGGCGCGGACGGCCGCGAGGTCGTCGAGCGTGCCGCCGAACCTGCGCCGCTCGGTGAGCACGCTGATCACATGCGCGCCGCCGGCCTCGTAGTCGGCGGCCAGGGCCGCTGGATCGGCGATGGCCGCGAGCGCACCCTTCGATGGGCTGGATCTCTTGACCTCGGCGATCACCGAGACCTCGGGCCCGGAGAGCGCCGCGTAGGCGTCCTTCGGCCCGGGGGCGCGCTCCGCGCGTCGCTTGAGGTCGTCGAGCGGCACGGCATTCTGCCGCTCCGCGAGATCCTCCCGCACGCCCTCGATGATGTCGTCCAGCACACTCACGGGATCGGGGTCCCTCCGGTTGACTGCCGTTTCGGGGCGCGAGCGCCCTGGATGCCGATGGTATCGGCCCGTCCGCCGCTGCCCGGCCATTGGGGGCGGACTAAGGAGCTAGAAACCGCCCAAAAGGCATATTCCTGGCTATCCAGAAGAGGATCACCACGGCGGTGAAGGCGTGCAGGATCACCGGATGGGCGAGCTTGGTGCGCAACGGCCGCCCCTGCCAGGAGCGCGCCATCCAGCGGCCCCACCAGAACAGCAGGAAGGGCAGCACGGCGACCATGAGCGGATTCAACCCGAGCGCGGTCAGCGGGTCGGCATGGGCGAGGGCGTGGATGGCGCGAAGCGTGCCGCAGCCGGGGCAGTAGTAGCCCGTCAGCAGCAGGAACGGGCAGGTCGGATAGTGCCCGGCCTGATTGGGGTCGACGGCGCCCACATAGGCGGTGACCGCGCCCGCGGCCGCCGCCACCCCGAGGGGCGCGAGCACGGACTTCATCCGCGCGCTCGCGCGCCGCTCAGGTTCGATGGCCGCCACGGCTTCAGTATGCGCGATCGGTCAGTACGACGTGCCGTTGAACGAGTTGAGGCTGAAGACGCTGGTGGTGGCGGCCACGATGACCACGATCACCCAGACGCCGACACCCGAGAGCACCCCGGCGAGCCACCACTTCTTGGCCGACTCGGAGGAGCTCAGCGCGCCCTGGTAGTCGCCCGCGGCCCACTTCGAGTTGACCTGGCTGGCGTACACGATCGACACGATCCCGAAGACCTGGCAGCAGAAGATGGTGGTGAGGATCGCCATGACCAGGTGGTTGTTGGGGGGCGTCGGGCCGCCGCCGTAACCGCCGGGCGGTCCGTAGCCGCCGGGCGGCGGATAGCCGCCACCGGGAGGGCCGTAACCGCCGCCGTAGCCGCCGCCTCCGGGCGGCGGGTAGCCCCCGCCGGGTGGCTGCGACCCGTAGTCCCCCGGGCCTCCCGGCTGGTTTCCGTAACTCATCGAATGACTCCCACAAGGTCAAAAACGTGCATGGGCAGCGTAGTGAGCCGGAATCGTAAGAGCGGGCAGATGTCCCTTTTGTGGACAATTTGTGATCTGCTTCAGGCGGTCGGGTCGTCCCCGTCGTCTATCGCGTCCCACAAGGACCGCTCATCAGCCGGCCCTCCCGTCCGCGTGCGGCTTCCGCCCCGCTCATAGCGCCCCGACATTCCGGGCCAATCACCAGAAAGGGCCACCGCCACGACCCCCGCGAAGACTAGCAGCGCCCCTCCGCCCAGCGCGATCCCCCGCCAGGCCGTACCTTCGGCGGAGGCCGTCCAGGCGGCGGCGAGTATGCCGGCGCCGCAGACGGCCACGACGGCCCCCACCAGGCGCCGGGCCACGCCGCGCGCGGCCAGGAGCGCGGCGGCGCCGGCCAGGGCGGCCCAGGCGAGGGGGCCGAGCGCGGGCGCGACGTCGCTTCCGGTGCTCCCGGGCGCCGCGCGGCCCGCCGCATGGTGCCAGACCTGCCCGGACGCGATCAGGACGGCGCCGGCGGCCGCCACGCAGACGGCGAGCCAGCAGACCAGGCGGGCGCGCGGGCTCACAGGAGCGCCAGGACGTCCGCGTCGAAGCAGGTGCGATCGCCCGTGTGGCAGGCCGCGCCGACCTGGTCGACCTTGAGCAGGATCGTGTCGCCGTCGCAGTCGAGCGCGACCTCGCGGACGTGCTGGACGTGCCCGGAGGTGTCGCCCTTCACCCAATATTCGCCGCGGCTGCGCGACCAGTAGGTGGCCCGGCCCGTGGTGAGCGTGCGGTGCAGCGCCTCATCGTCCATCCAGGCGAGCATGAGCACCTCTCCGGTGTCGTGCTGCTGGACGACCGCGGGCACCAGCCCGTCGGGCGTGTGCTTCAGCCGCGCGGCGATCTTCGGGTCGAGAGGCATGCCGTCATTCTGCCGCAGGTCCCTGGACCAGCGACAAATCGAGTCCGGGCACCGGCGTCACGGCGAGCCCGCCCCGGTAGACCGACCCCGACAGCCAGCGCGCCGAGTTGGACGCGACGACCCGCCCCTCCGCGTTGATCAGGAAAGCCGGCTTGGGCAGCTCGCGCAGCGCGGGCGCGACGGCCGCCTCGAAGTTCCGGACGAAGACGTCGGCCGCGGCGGCCCCGGCGAACGCGCCGCCGACGGTCACCGGCACCGACAGCGTCAGGCTGTACTCGTCGGTGCACAGGTAGTCGACGTAGGGCCCGCAGATGGTGCGCTCCCGGCCGACCCGCGGCCCGGTGAACCACTCCCAGTGGGTGTAGTCGTAGAACGCGCTGCTGGCCGGGTCGAGGTCGCGCAGCAGCTGCCGGGGCTGCCCGGACGGGTGCTGCTGCCACCACTCCAGATACCAGGGCGCGTCGGCCAGCAGCCCGGGCGCGGCGATGAACCCGATCCCGGCGATGAGCGCGGCGAGCGGCCCTGTGGTCAGGCGCGACCACAGCAGGGGCCGGAGCGCCGCGAGGTCGGCCACGAGCGGCCGCTCGGGCGCCAGAGCGGCGACCGTGGCGTCCCGGACCTCCCGGATCGCGGCGAACACCTCTTCGGTGACGTCGTGGACCCGAGATAGCGCGGGAGCCGCAGAAGTGATCATGTCCGAGTGCCTCGAAAGATTGGCGGTCACGGCACTAGTCCTGGAGCCGCAGCCGTAGCTCGATGAGGTGGTCGGTGGCGTCGAGCACGTGCCGCTCCGCGACCAGGCGCGCCTGGTCGCCGTCGCCCCGCTCGATCGCCTCGACGATGGCCTGATGCTGTTTCGCCATCTCATCCTGCCCCTCCGGCGTGTCACGGGAAAGCCAGAGCAGCGGTCCGATGTCGGCCTGTAACCGGATCTCCTCCTGGGTGAGGCGCGCCGACTGCGAGGCGGCGGCCACCTCGATGTGGAAGCGGCCGTCCAGGCGGGGCGAGGGGCAGCCGGCCATCTCGTCCAGCGACCGCCGCAGCGGGGCGAGGTCGGAGGGGAGCGACCGCCCGGCGGCCAGCCGGGCCGCGGCGCCGGCGATGGCCGCGTAGTGGTCGCTGACGTCGCGAAGCTCGGCCACGGTCAGCCCGCGAAGCCGTCCCTCGAGGCCCGAGTCGGGCGGGACCCGGACGAAGCTGCCGCCGCCGCGCCCGCGCCTGGTCTCGACCAGGCCGCGCTGGCGCAGGGCCATGAGCGCCTCGCGCAGGGTCACCGTGGAGACGCCGAGGCGCGCGGCCAGCTCGGCCTCGCTCGGCAGCTGCTCGCCGTCAGTGAGCAGCCCGAGCACGATGGCGTCGGCCAGCCGCCGGACCACCGCCTCGACCCGCGCCGTGCTGTCCACGGGCGAGAAGACGGCCAGCCGGGCACCGCTCGACACCACCGCGCCTCCCTATGCGTAACGTCGCCCCGAATAGTTACCGATCAGGTCTTTACCGGAAACATTTAACCTCATATGTTTCCGTTCATGCCAGACCACGCGGTGAGCCTCCGAGGGCTGCGCAAGAGCTTCGGGAGCGTCGAAGCGGTCGCGGGGGTGGACCTCGACATCGCCGACGGGGAGTTCTTCGCCATGCTCGGCCCGTCCGGGTCGGGGAAGACCACGGTGCTGCGGATGATAGCCGGGTTCGAATCGCCGACCGAGGGCTCGGTCCTGCTGGGCGGGCGCGAGGTGACCCGGCTCGCGCCCTTCGAGCGCGACGTCAACACCGTCTTCCAGGACTACGCGCTGTTCCCGCACATGTCCGTGCTCGAGAACGTCGAATACGGCCTGCGGGTCAAGAAGATCCCCAAGCGCCGCGAGAAGGCTCTCGAGGCCTTGGAGTCCGTACGGCTGGCCGGCATGGAGAAACGCCGACCGGGCCAGCTGTCGGGTGGCCAGCGCCAGCGCGTCGCCCTGGCCCGGGCCCTGGTCAATCGGCCGCGCGTGCTGCTGCTCGACGAGCCGCTCGGCGCGCTCGACCTGAAGCTCCGGGAGGAGATGCAGGTCGAGCTGAAGGCCATCCAGCGCGAGGTCGGCATCACCTTCCTGTTCGTCACCCACGACCAGGAGGAGGCGCTGACCATGAGCGACCGGGTCGCGGTCTTCAACCAGGGCCGGGTCGAGCAGGTGGGCTCCCCCTCCGAGGTCTACGAGCGCCCGGCGTCGGTCTTCGTGGCCGGGTTCGTCGGCACGTCCAACCTCATCTCGGGCGAGGCCTCCACCGCCGTCATCGGCCGGGAGGGCACGTTCAGCATCAGGCCGGAGAAGCTGCGCCTGCTCGGCGAGGCCGAGGAGGTGCCCGACGACCAGCACAGCGCCACCGGGACGGTCAGCGAGGTCGTGTACGCGGGACCGGCGACCCGGTTCGTGGTCGACCTCGACGCCGGCGGGCGGCTGATCGCCCTGCAGCAGAACCAGCAGACCTCGTCCATGGACGTGCTCGGGCTGCGCGGCAGCCGCGTCCGCCTCGCCTGGCAGCGCAGGCACGAATTCGAAATCGCCTAGCCACATCGCATAGCAAATCGCATAGCTAAGGAGACACCCCATGCGATTCGTCATAGCGACCGCCGCACTCGCACTCGCCGTGGCCGCCTGCGGCGGCGGGTCCACCACGACCTCGGCGCCGTCGGCCAAGCCGCAGCAAACGCTCGGCGCGGGCGAGGGCGCGGTCAACCTGGTCGCCTGGGCCGGATACGCGGAGGACGGCTCCAACGACCCGAAGGTCGACTGGGTCCACCCGTTCGAGCAGGCCACCGGCTGCAAGGTGAACACCAAGACCGCCGGAACCTCCGACGAGATGGTCAACCTCATGAAGACCGGCGAATACGACGCGGTGTCGGCCTCCGGCGACGCCTCGCTCCGGCTCATCGCCGGCAAGACGGTCGCGCCGGTCAACACCGACCTCGTCCCCAACTACAAGGACGTCTTCGAGGGCCTGAAGCTCAAGCCCTGGAACTCGGTCGACGGCGTCGCCTACGGGATCCCGCACGGGCGCGGGGCCAACCTGCTGATGTGGCGGACCGACAAGGTGAACCCGGCGCCCGACTCCTGGAGCGCGGTGTTCGACCCGGCCTCGCCGTACAAGGGGAAGGTCACGGCGTACGACTCGCCGATCTACATCGCCGACGCGGCCCTCTACCTGATGACGACCAAGCCCGAACTCGGCATCAAGGACCCCTACGCGCTGGACGACGCCCAGTTCCAGGCCTCGGTCGACCTGCTCAAGCAGCAGAAATCGCTGATCGGCGAATACTGGTCGGACTACACCAAGGAGGTCCAGGCCTTCAAGTCCGGCGACAGCGTGCTCGGCACGACCTGGCAGGTCATCGCCAACCTCGCGCAGGCCGACAAGGCCCCGGTCGAGGCGACGCTGCCGAAGGAGGGGGCGACCGGCTGGTCCGACACGTGGATGGTCGCCACCGGCGCCAAGCACCCCAACTGCGCCTACAAGTGGCTCGACTGGATCATCTCCCCGAAGGTGAACGCCCAGGTGGCCGAGTGGTTCGGCGAGGCGCCGTCCAACTCCAAGGCGTGCGCGGAGACCTCGGACAAGACCTTCTGCGACACCTACCACGCCACCGACGAGGCCTACTTCTCCAAGGTCCACTACTGGACCACGCCCATCGCCAAGTGCCTTGACGGCCGCACCAACGTGACCTGCAAGGACTATTCGGAGTGGACTCGCGCCTGGACCGAGATCAAGGGCTGATGAGTCTCAAGCGAAGCGCGGCGGCGACACTGCACCGGCACGGCCGGCTGCGCCTGTCGCTGCTGCTCTCGGCGCCGCTGGCCTGGCTGGGCATCGCCTACCTGGGCTCGCTGGCGGCGCTCTTCGTCACCGCCTTCTGGACCACCGACAGCTTCACCGGCGACCTGGTCAAGGCGTTCACCTGGGACAACTTTCGCGATCTTGTGACGATCGACGTCTACCGTACGGTCGCGCTGCGGTCGGTCTGGGTGGCGGCGGCGGTCACCGTGATCGACCTGATCATCGCGTTCCCGATGGCGTTCGCCATGGCCAAGCTGGCCTCGCCGCGGGCCCAGCGCTGGCTGGTCATTCTCGTGCTCACCCCGCTGTGGGCGTCCTACCTCGTCAAGGCGTACGCGTGGCGGGTGCTGCTGTCGTCGGACGGGCTGCTCGGCTGGGGGTACGGCCTCGGCGCGACCGTCCTGACGCTGTCGTATCTGTGGCTGCCGTACATGATCCTGCCCATCTACGCGGGGCTGGAGCGGCTGCCGGACTCGCTGCTGGAGGCGGCGGGCGACCTCGGCGCGCGCGGGTGGCGCACGTTCCGCACGGTCGTGTGGCCGCTGGCGTTCCCGGCCGTGGTGGCGGGGTCGATCTTCACGTTCTCGCTGTCGCTGGGCGACTACATCACCGTGAAGATCGTCGGCGGCAAGTCGCAGCTGATCGGCAACGTGGTCTACGACAACATCGGCGCGGCCAACAACCTGCCGTTCGCCGCCGCCGTGGCCACCGTGCCGGTGATCGTCATGCTGCTCTACCTGACCGCCGTACGCCGCACCGGAGCGTTGGAGAACCTATGAACTTGTCGCGTACGGCACGCACCGGGTTGTGGGCGGCGCTGGCGGCGGGCCTCGGCGTGATCTACGTGCCCCTGCTGGTGGTCGTGCTCAACTCCTTCAACGCCGACCGCACGTTCGGGTGGCCGCCACCGGGCTTCACCCTCAAGTGGTGGAGCGCGGCCTGGCGGTCCTCCGGCGTACGCGACGCGCTGTGGACGTCCGTGCAGGCCGGCCTCGTGGCGACGGCCATCGCGCTGACGCTCGGCACGATGGCCGCCTTCGCCGTGCAGCGCTACCGGTTCTTCGGCCGCGACACGGTCTCGCTGCTGATCGTGCTGCCCATCGCGCTGCCCGGCATCGTGACCGGCATCGCGCTCAGCAACACCTTCCGCGCCGTGCTCGGGATCGAGCTGGGCCTGATGACGGTGATCATCGGGCACGCCACGTTCTGCGTGGTGACCGTCTACAACAACGTGCTGGCCCGGCTGCGCCGGCTCGGCATGTCCGCCGAGGAGGCCTCGGCCGACCTCGGCGCCGACACGTTCACCACGTTCCGGCTGGTCACGTTTCCGATGATGCGGTCGGCGCTGCTCGCGGGCGGGCTGCTGGCCTTCGCGCTGTCGTTCGACGAGATCATCGTGACCACGTTCACGTCCGGGGCCGGGGTGCGCACGCTGCCGATCTGGATCTTCGAGAACCTGTTCCGGCCCAACCAGGCGCCCGTGGTCAATGTGGTGGCGGCCGCCCTGATCGTGCTGTCGGTCATTCCGATCTATCTGGCGCAGCGCCTCACGGGCCAAGATTCCCGGTGATGAACGCGTCGATGGTCGCGTTCAGCTTCTCGTCGCCGGCCAGCAGCACGACCCCGTGCGCGTTGCCGGGGATCTTGATGAACTGCTCGGACCCGGGATGCTGGTCGGCATACTGCTTCACCATCTGGAGCGGCGGGTTGGTGTCGTCCTCCGCGGTGACCAGCAGCAGCGGGCCCTTGTAGGCGGCCAGGCCGGGCATGCCGCCGTAGACGTCGACGGGGCTGAGCGCGACCACGCCGGCCACGCCCTCGAGGCCACCCGCCTCCTGCAGCACGACGCCGCCGCCGGCGGACGCGCCCACCAGCACGATCTTGGTGGCGCCCTCGGCGCGGAGCCGCGCGACGGCGGCCGGAAGGCTGTCCTGCGCCGGGTCGCCCCAGCTGAACGTGGCCGTGTGATAACCCTTGCCGGCCAGCTCACGGGCCTTTTCGATCCACTGGCAGGCGTCGTCGCCGAGCTGCGGGGCGAACACGACCCCCTTGGGGCCCGAGCCCATCAGCGCCACCAACGGCCCGGGCGGGTCGCCCTTCGACCGCTCGTCATCGTTGAGACAGTCAGGGCGGATGGCCGAATCATCGGAGGCGGCGACCGAGGCGGACGGCGTCGCCGCGACCGTGCCGCTCCCCCCGCCGCACGCCGACACCAGGCATAACGCTGCTGCGACAAGGGTCGGCCCGGCAGCACGTCCAAGAGGCATAGAGATCAGCCTACGCAGGGACCAGGACGCGGCGGCCGTCAGGATCTGGTGGCCGTGGTCCAGGAGGCATAGAGATCGGCGTAGACCCCGGGCTGGGCGACCAGCTCCGCGTGCGGGCCCCGCTGCACGATCCGCCCGTGCTCGAAGACCACGACCTCGTCGGCCGCCTCGGCCGTCGACAGGCGGTGCGCGATGGAGATCGCCGTACGCCCCCGGGTCACCCCTTCCAGGGCCCGGGCCAGCCGGACCTCGGTGGCCGGGTCGACCGCGGAGGTGGCCTCGTCGAGCAGCAGCAGGTCGGGGTCGGCGAGGTAGGCGCGGGCGAGCGCGACCAGCTGCCGCTCCCCCGCCGACAGCGACTCGCCGCGCTGCCCGACCGGGGTGTCGAGGCCGGCGGGCAGGCCGTCCACCCAGTCGGCGAGGCCCAGCTCGGTCAGGGCGAGCGCGATCTCCTCGCGGGTCGCCGACGGGCGGCCGAAACGGATGTTCTCCTCAAGGGAGGCGTCGAACAGGAAGCCGTCCTGCGGCACCATCACGATCCGCTCGCGGAGCGAGGAGAACCGCACGTCCCGAAGGTCGACCCCGTCGATCAGCACGCGGCCTTCCACCGGGTCCATCAGCCGGGTGAGCAGCTTGGCGAACGTCGTCTTGCCCGATCCCGTCTCCCCCACCACGGCCACGCGGCTGCGCGGCGGGAAGGCCGCCGACACCTCGTGGAGGACCGGAGGCCCACCCGGATAGGCGAAGCCGACGTCCTCGAAGACCAGGGAGATCGGCCCGCGCGGCAGCGTCACGCCCTGCTCGCCCGGGTCGCCGACGTCGGCCGGCGTGTCGAGGACCCCGAGGACCCGGCGCCAGCCGGCGATGGCGTTCTGCGCCTCGTTGAGCACCTCGGTGGCGGTCTGCAGAGGTGAGATGAACAGCGTGATCAGGAAGAGGAACGCGATCAGGCGGCCGACCGTGATCGTGCCGTCCAGGCCGAGCCGCACGCCGAGCAGGACCACTCCGGCGATGGCGAACGAGGCCACCAGCTCGGTCGTGGGGAAGGTGAAACCGACCATCCGCATGGCCCGGACCTGGGCCGCCCGCTGGGCGTCGATCGCCGAGTCGATCCGCTCGCCGGTGCGATCCTCCGCGCCGTACGCCCTGATGACGGCGCTGCCGACGACCGACTCACTGACCGCGGCAAGCACGTCGCCGGTGCGCTCCCTGACCCGGGTGTAGGCGCCCGCGATGAGCCGCTGGAAGCGGGGCAGGGCCCAGATCAGCGGCGCGAAGCACAGCCACACGAGCAGGGTGAGCTGCCAGGAGTAAACGGCCATCAGCACGGTGGCGACGACCAGCTGCCCGAGGGCGACGATCACCATCATGCCGCCCCACTGCATGAACACGCTGATCTGGTCGACGTCGACGGTCACCCGGGAGACCAGGGCGCCCCGGCGCTCGGTGTTCTGGGTGAGCACCGACAGGTCGTGCACGTGGCGGAAGGCTCTGCCGCGGAGGGTGGCGAGGCCCGACTCGGTCGACTTGTACAGCCGGACGTTCATCGCATAGCCGCACAAGGCGGTCAGCAGCACGGCCGCGGCGCACAGCACCACGGCGGCGCGGATGAAGGGGATGTCCGGCGTGCCGCCGCTCAGCCCACGGTCGATGACCTGCTGGACCGCGACCGGCACGATCACCTTGCCGACGGTGGCGAGCACGGCGAGCACGGCGGTGCCGGCCAGGCCCCGGCGGAACTCCGGCGACAGCCGGAAGCCGTGGCGCACGGTCTGCCAGGCGGATCTTTCCAGCGCCTGCATGCTCATGGGGCGACCACCTCCTCGTCCTCCTCGTCGGCGAGCAGGGCGGCGCGCTCGGCCTCGTCCCTTTCGTACGCGGTGACCAGGTTGCGGTAGCCCTCGCAGCGCTCCAGCAGCCGCTCATGGGTTCCCCGGTCGATCACGCGGCCGTGCTCGATGTAGACCACGTCGTCGGCGAGCGCGATCGTGGCCATCCGATAGGCCACGACGATCACGGTCGACTGCTGGTCGCGCAGGCCGTACAGGATGCGCTTTTCGACCTGCGGGTCGACGCTGGAGGTGGCGTCGTCGAGGATGAGCAGCCGCGGCTCGCGGACCAGCGCGCGGGCCAGGGCCAGGCGCTGGCGCTGGCCACCGGAAAGGGTGGCGCCGCGCTCGCCGATGCGCGTGTCGAGGACCTGGGGCAGCCCGCTGACGAACCCCTCGGCCTGCGCCAGCCGGAGCGCGGCCCACACCCGCTCGTCGGAGACGTCCCGGCCGAGCGTGACGTTGCCGCGGACCGTGTCGTCGAACAGGAACGTCTGCTGCGCGACGACGGCGACCGAGTCGCTGACCTGGCCGCGCGCGAGGTCGCGGAGGTCGGCGCCGTCGACGTAGATCGCGCCGCGGTCGGGGTCGATCAGCCTGCCGATCAGCTGGGTGACCGTGGACTTGCCCGACCCGGTCGGCCCGACCACGGCCAGCGTGCGGCCCGGCAGGGCCTCGAACGTCATGTCGTGGAGGACGGGCGCGCCGGGGTCGTAGCCGTAGGTCACGTCCCACACCGCGACCCGCGCGGGGTCGGCGCTGGTCAGGGTGTGCGTGCCGTACGTCATGGAGCCGGTGGCCTGCAGGACGTCGTTGACGCGGGTCCAGCCGACGACGCTTCGCGGCAGCTCGGACAGGACCCAGCCGAGCGCGCGGATGGGGAAGGCGAGCAGCGTGAACAGGTAGGCGACCTGGACCAGCTCGCCGGCGCTCAGCCTGCCCTGCTCCAGCCGCAGCGAGCCGGCCAGCAGCACGACCAGCACGCCGAGCGTCGGCAGCGCCTCCAGCAGCGGGTCGAACAGACCGCGGACCCGCCCTACCCCGATGTTGGCGTCGCGCAGCTCGTCGGCGCGGACCTGGAAGCGGGCCGCCTCGGCGTCCTCGCGGCCGAGGGTCTTGACCACCAGGGCCCCGTCGAAGCTCTCGTGGGCGACCTCGCTGACCTCGGCCCGCAGTTGCTGCGCGCGCATGGCGAGCGGCGACAGACGGCGCTGATAGGCGAAGTTGAGCAGCGCGATCGCCGGGAAGATCAGAAATCCGACCAGGGCCAGCACCGGATCGGTGATCAGGATGGCCACCGCGGCGGCGACCAGCATTACGATCACGCCGACGGCCATCGGCAGCGGGGCCAGCGGCGCCCAGGCGGCCTCGGCGTCGGAGCTGGCGTTGGACAGCAGCTGCCCCGTCGGGTGGCGGTGGTGCCAGGCCAGCGGGAGCCGCAGATACTGCTTGGTCACGTCCCGGCGTGAGCGGGCCTGCATGCGGAACTGCATGACCCCGGCCAGGATCCGGCGGCCCATGATGCCGAGCGCCTTGAACGCCGCCGCGCCGACGATGAGCAGCGCGGCCGTCACCAAGGCGCCGGTCGTGGCGTGCCCGGATTCGAAGGCCGGGAGCATGGCGTGCTCGGTCGCCCACCCGAGGGCCCACGACGAGGCGACGGTCATCACGCCGTAGATGCCGCTGGCCACAACGGCCGCGGCGAACACACCCTTCTCGGCTTTGACGGCAAGCCCGATGACCCGGAGACCCTGACGCATGACTGCGGTGGAGACCTTGGGCGGCACGCGCGGGAGTCCTCTCTCCGGGGGGTCGACAAGGGATCGAGTGGAGGATGAAACGCTCCAGTCAAACTCGGACAAGGAGCCTAGTTATTCCCCATTCATAACGCGAGCTACGCTCGGAGTGTGAATCATGCACAGGCGGAACGCGCCGAGCTCAGCGACCTGCTCGACCAGCTCGGCCCTGACGCGCCCACCCTGTGCGAGGGGTGGACCACCGCCGACCTGGCCGCTCACCTGGTCCTGCGCGAGCGGTCGCTGGCCGCCGCGGGGATCACCATCAAGATGTTCTCGGGGCGCACGCGGATGGTGCAGGAGCGGCTCAAGGCCGAGCACTCCTGGCCCGAGCTCGTCGATCTCGTACGGCACGGCCCGCCGCGCTCGTCGCCGTTCGGGTTCATCCCGGGGGCCGACGCGGCGGTCAACACGTTCGAGTTCCTGATCCACCACGAGGACGTGCGGCGCGCCCAGCCCGAATGGGAGCCCCGCGAGCTGCCCCGCGACCTCAACCAGCTGATCTGGCGGCGGCTGACCCGCGGCGCTCGGCTCTACGTGCGCAAATCGCCGGTCGGCGTGGTGCTGCGCGACACGGAGGGCCACAAGGCGGGCGCCAAGCTCGCCTCGCCGGCCGTGGTCGTGACGGGCGAGCCGGCGGAGTTGCTGCTGTTCGCGTCGGGACGGCAGCGCGCCTCCCGGGTCACGCTCGACGGGCCGGCCGAGGCGGTCGCCAGTCTTCGCACCGCCAAGCTGGGCATCTGAGGGTTTTCGCGCGAACTTAGTTACCCTTTTGGGCGTTGAGCGTTCGAAGGACGCCTTTGGAAGGGGGACGCGGGTGGCGGAAGGCCTGCTCGTGCGCTTAGAGCGCACTTTGGCGGAACGCGGGCGGCAGGACCGGTGGTGGTCGCTGAACCTGGAGGGCGAAGACCCACGCCAGTTCTTATCCGAGCTGGTCATGGGCCTGAAGGGGGCTTCGGGCGAGAAGAAGATCGAAAACCGGCACCGCTACATCGGCCTGCGGCCCACCATCGCGTGGCTGCAGAGCTGCCGCGATCCCTCCTACCCCGTCATGTACGACAGCCTGGAGTCGTTCGCCCGTCTGTGGGATCGGTGCCAGGACGCGCTCGACAGCGAGACGCCGTACCACTATGTGAGCCTCGGCGTGGGCGACGGCGACAAGGACCGGCATGTGATCGACCGGCTGGGCCTCGACGGGTCCGGTCGCTTCTACCTCGGCATCGACATCAGCTCGCACATGCTGCGCCTCGGCACGCGGGAGACCAGCCGGCGGCTGCCCGGCCGGCTGCTGCCGATCGAGCTCGACTTCGAGGGCGCGGCCAGCATCCGGGTGCTGCGCGAACTGCTCGACAGCCTCGTGGGCGACGAGCCGATCCTGTTCAGCCTGCTCGGCAACACCCTGGGCAACGTCGACCGGGATCTGGAGTTCACCCGCAACCTCACGATGCTGCTCAACCCGCAGGACCGGCTCGCGATCGAGGTCGGGACCACCGATCGGCTGGACGCGGCGACGGCCGGCGAGGCGGCGCGGGAGCGCGACGTCAGCCGGAGCTACAAGGAGTTCGCGACGGCCGCGCTCGGCATGTACACCAACCTGTCGATCGACACTAACTGGCTGGAGTTCAGCGGGTCCATCGAGGACGGCCACGCCGTACGGGTCGAGGGCCGCTATGTGAACAAGAGCGGCCAGCCGATCATGATGATGCTGCCGAACGGCGAGGCCATTCCTTACCTGCCGGACGAGGGCATCCGGGTGCTGCTCGGCCGCAAGTACTTCCTCGAAGGCCTGCTCGCCCACCTCGCCGACGCCGACCTGTCGGAGCTCGCCGTGGAAGGCACGGCACGCCGCACCGACGACCCGACGATCGCCACGACGACCGGATTCGGGCTGGCGCTGATGCTGCTGAAGTACGAGCCACAGGCGCAGCAGCAGTCGAAGCTGGGCAAGGTGTGGGGGCCGCAAGCGGTGCCGCCGATGCGGCTGGGATGACGGTGGTGATGTCCGGCAATGCTGCGCCTGTCGATCCGGCTGATCACGTTCGCGGCGCTCGGCGGAGCGCTGCTGACCGGGATCGCCGGCCTGTTCGGGTGGCGGCCGTGGGATGCCAGCAGCACGGCGCTGGCGCTCGTGGCGGCCATCGCCGGCATACCCGCCGACCGGTGGGCGGCCGCGGCCGAGCAGCGGCGGCAGATGCTCTCCGCGCTCGGCCGGGAGCTGGACAAGAACCGCGAGGTGCTGGCCGACCCCCGGTTCTTCCCCGAACGGCAGGGCCAGAGCCTGGTCTACCCCCGGCTGATGCTGAGCGCGGTGGACACCACCTTCATTTCGGGCGTGCTCGGCGGGCAGCGGGACCAGGCGTTGCTGCGGGCCCTGCTCGACTGGCGCAACGCGGCCGAGGACGTCAACCGGCGGCTGGACATCACCGAGCTGCGGCTGTGCCTGGTCGAGGAGATCGACATGGGCGACCTGGTGGCGTTGCGCCTGATGACGGTGCTGCCGGACGGACCCTTCGCGTACGCGGCCGAGTGCCTCGGCCACCTGGAGAAAACACTCGAACTGGATGCCGATGTGCCGGCCTGGCGCAGAGGATTACGATCTTGACGAAACACCCGCAACCCCTGGTTTTATGGGGGAACATGGTGGCAGCGGTCTAGGGTTGGAGCTCCCGTGGATACAAAAAAGGTCATCACTTATGTGGCTGTCGCATTTGTGATCTTCTACCTCTTCACGCAGCCGGCCGCGGCGGCCGGCGCGATCAAGGGCGTGATGAACGGCATCACCACAGGGGCGGAGCAATTGTCAAAATTCGTGAACTCACTTGTCACGGGATAGCCGCTCATAGCCTGTTGGCAAGAGTGATCGCTTGCGGGGGAGGGTAAACACCTGCCGGGATACAGACCGCAGGAGGCCCCCCAATGCAGGTCAAGAAGGTGCTGACGTACGCGGGGATAGCGTTCGTTATCTTCTACCTCTACACGCAGCCTTCCGCTGCGGCCGGTGCCGTTCACGGTGTTTTCGATACCGTCAACACGGGAGCGACTCGTTTAGCGACCTTCTTCACCCAGGTCCTGAGGTGACACCGGAAGCGTGTTAATTCCGGCATGGCCGTAGGATGCGAAAGATCGCTGAACCCCCTACGGAGGCCCCATGTTCGTCGACATGCCGCTCGACCAGCTCCGCGAGTATCGTCCCGACCGCCCAGAACCGGCTGACTTTGATGGCTTCTGGTCGCGTACGCTCGCCGAGGCGCGCAAGTTCGACCTCGATCCGGTCTTCACCGAGATCGACACAGGGCTGACCCGCATCCGCTGCTATGACGTGACGTTCAATGGGTTCGGCGGCCACCCGATCAAGGCCTGGCTGCTTGCGCCGCGTGACGCCGCCGGCCCATTGCCGACAATTGTTGAGTTCATCGGCTACAACGGCGGCCGTGGCCTGCCGCATGAATGGACGCTGTGGCCGTCGGCGGGGTGGGCCACGTTCGTCATGGACTCGCGCGGCCAGGGCGGCGGCTGGCGGGCCTCCGACACCCCCGACCCGGTGGGCGGCACGGGGCCGCAGACCAGCGGCAAGCTGACCGTGGGCGTCCTCGACCCCGACGACTATTACTACCGGCGGCTCTACACCGACGGCGTCCGGGCCGTCGAGGCGGCACGCTCCCACCCGCTGGTCGACCCCGACCGCCTCAGCGTCGGCGGCGGCAGCCAGGGCGGCGGCCTCTCCATGGCCGTCAGCGCGCTCGTCCCGGGGCTGCGCCACGCGTTCATCGACGTGCCGTTCATGACCCACATCCGCCGCGCCGCCGTGATCACCGACGAAGACCCCTATGGGGAGCTCGGCCGCTTCCTCAGCGTCAACCGCACCCTGACCGACCGCGTGTTCGCCACCCTCGACCACTTCGACGGCCTCAACTTCGCCGCCCGCAACCAAACCCCCGCCCTCTTCTCCGTCGGCCTCCGCGACGGCATCACCCCCGCCTCAACCGTCTTCGCCGCCTACAACCTCTACGCCGGCCCCAAAGACATCCGCGTCTACCCCTTCAACGCCCACGAAGGCGGCCAAGCCGTCCAAGTCTCCGAACACCTGAAAATCGCCACCACCCTCGCGTGATCTTGCAATAAGTCACTCCCGCCCACCTCCCCGCCGGTCGTGATCTTGCACAAAGTCACGCCGGCGCGCGGGGGGTGGGGGTCAGCGGACGGGGTGGGTGGTGGGGGGGAGGGTTTGGCGGAGGGTTGCCTTGACGTCGGCGATTTTGAGTTCGCCGAAGTGGAAGACGGAGGCCGCGAGGACGGCGTCGGCGCCGGCCTCGATGGCGGGGGGGAAGTCTTCCAGGCGGCCCGCGCCGCCGGAGGCGATCACGGGGACGGTGACGACGGCGCGGACGGCGCGGATCATCTCCAGGTCGTAGCCGTCCTTGGTGCCGTCGCCGTCCATCGAGTTCAGCAGGATCTCGCCCACGCCCAGCTCCTGGCCACGCCGCGCCCACTCGACGGCGTCGATGCCGGTGCCGCGGCGGCCGCCGTGGGTCGTCACCTCGAACCCGGACGCGGTGCCCGGGGCCCGGCGGGCGTCGACGGACAGGACGATGCACTGGGCGCCGAAGCGGTGCGAGGCCTCCGTGAGGAATTCGGGCCGGGCGATGGCCGCCGTGTTGATGCCGACCTTGTCGGCGCCGGCGCGCAGCAGCCGGTCGACGTCGTCGACCGAGCGCACTCCCCCGCCCACGGTCAGCGGGATGAAGACCTGCTCGGCCGTGCGGCGGACCACGTCGAGCATGGTCTCCCGCTCTCCCGACGAGGCCGTGATGTCGAGGAAGGTCAGCTCGTCGGCGCCTTCGGCGTCATAGCGGCGGGCCAGTTCGACCGGATCTCCGGCGTCCCTGAGGTTCTCGAAGTTGACGCCCTTGACCACCCGCCCGGCGTCCACGTCCAGGCAGGGGATCACCCGTACGGCGACCGTCATGGCCGGTATGCCTCCACTTCCACCTCGACCAGCATCCGGGGGTCCAGCAGCCAGGCCACCCCGACCATGGTGGCGGCCGGGCGCGCCTCGCCGAACAGCTCGCCGTGCGCCCGGCCCACCGCGTCGGCGTGACCCGGGTCGACCACGAACATGCGCGTGCGCACGACGTCTTCGGCAGACAGGCCGGCTTTCGACAGGGCGTCCAGCGCGATCTGGAACGCCGTCAACGTCTGGCGATAGGGGTCGCCCTCGTGGACGACATCGCCGTCAACGGTCGCCGTACATCCGGAGACCAGCACATGCGGCCCGGCCACGACGGCCCGTGCGTATCCGTAGCGATCCTCCCAGGGCCCGCCCGAGAACACCCTCATGATCGCACCGCCATCAGCGCCTCTTCGAGGGTGAACGCCCGCGCGTAGAGGGCCTTGCCGACGATGGCGCCCTCCACCCCGGGCACGCCCGCGATGGCGCGAAGGTCGTCGAGTGACGACACGCCGCCGCTGGCGATCACCGGCTTGCCGGTCCGCGCGCACACGTCGCGCAGCAGGTCGAGGTTGGGACCCCGGAGCGTGCCGTCCTTCGTGACGTCGGTCACCACATAGCGGGGGCAGCCGTCGGCCTCGAGCCGATCGAGGACCTCCCAGAGGTCGCCGCCCTCCTTGGTCCAGCCGCGGGCGGCCAGCGTGGTGCCGCGCACGTCGAGCCCGACGGCGATCCGGTCCCCATATTCAGCGATGATCTTCGAGCACCAGGACGGGTCTTCCAGAGCGGCCGTGCCGATGTTGACGCGACGGCAGCCGGTGGCGAGGGCCGCCTCGAGCGAGGCGTCGTCGCGGATCCCGCCCGACAGCTCCACCTGCACGTCGAGCCGTCCCACCACCTCGGCGAGCAGCTCACGGTTGCTCCCCCGCCCGAAGGCCGCGTCGAGATCGACCAGATGCACCCATTCAGCGCCGGACCGCTGCCAGGCCAGCGCCGCGGCGAGCGGGTCGCCGTACGAGGTCTCGGAGCCCGCCTCCCCTTGCACCAGGCGTACGGCCTGGCCGTCCGCGACGTCCACCGCGGGCAGCAGCTGGAGCGACATGTTCACGACCTCCGGTCGAAGACGACGGTGACGAGCACCGGGATCACAATGATCGACAGCAGGAACACCCCGAGCCGGGCCATCCAGCCCGACAGCAGGATCCAGGCGAGCACCTGGACCAGCAGCCACAGGATGAGGACGACGCCGTTCTGGGTGCGCCGCCGGCGAGCCAGGTAGCCGCCCTGCCGGGCGACCCTGATCGGCTTGGGCACGAGCGCGGTCAGCTTGCGGCGCGCTTCGCGCCGCCGGGCCAGCCGGGCCTCGCGGGCGGCGCGCTCGGCCGCGAGGCGCTGCCGCTGCGCCTCCTCCTCGGCCCTGCGCCGCGCCCGAGCCCCCTTCACAGAGTGGAGAGCCAGTTCTCGAGCAGCGCGGCGCCGGCGTCGCCGGACTTCTCCGGATGGAACTGGGTGGCCATAAGCGGGCCGTTTTCGGCGGCGGCCACGAACGGCACGCCGTGCTCGGCCCAGGTGACCAGCGGCTCGGCGAATCCCGGCCCGGCCTGCAGCTCCCATTTGCGTACGCCGAAGGAGTGCACGAAGTAGAAGCGCGTGCCCGCGTCGATGCCACGGAACAGCACGCTGCCGGAGGGAGCGCTGACGGTGTTCCACCCCATGTGGGGCAGAACGGGGGCATCGAGCCGCTCGACCGTGCCGGGCCACTCGCCGCAGCCCTCGGTGTGCACGCCGTGCTCGACGCCCTTGCCGAAGAGGATCTGCATGCCGACGCAGATGCCGAGCACGGGCCGCCCGCCGGCCAGGCGGCGTCCGATGATCTGGTCGCCGTGGACCCCCTTGAGCCCGGCCATGCACGCGGCGAACGCCCCCACGCCCGGCACGACCAGCCCGTCGGCGTCCATGACCGCGTCGCGGTCGGCCGTGACGGTCACGTCGGCGCCCACGCGGGCGACGGCCCGCTCGGCGCTGCGCAGATTGCCCGAGCCGTAGTCGAGGACGACCACCTTTTTCACTGCCACCACAGCACTCCCGCCGTGATCGCCAGCGCGGCCCCGAGGCCGGCCAGCACCGCCATCGCCTTCATTCCCTGACGCACCCCTGAGATGACCCCGCCGATCAGGAAGAGGCCAATGAAGATCATCCCACCCGATGCGAGGGTCACAGCACACCCTTCGTCGACGGCACGCCGGTGGCGCGCGGGTCGGGCTCTGCCGCCTCGCGCAGCGCCCGGGCCAGCGCCTTGAACTGCGCCTCCACGATGTGGTGGGCATTCCTCCCGTACGGCACGTGCACGTGCAGGCAGATGGCGGCCTGGGCGACGAACGACTCCAGGATGTGCCGTGTCAGGGTCGTGTCGTAGTCCGGCCCGATCATGGGGGCCATGCCGGCCGGCTCGTTGTGGATCAGATAGGGCCGCCCGGACAGGTCGACCGTGACCTGCGCCAGCGACTCGTCCAGCGGGCAGGACGCGAAGCCCCAGCGCCGGATGCCCGCCTTGTCGCCGAGGGCCTGCTTGAACGCCGCGCCGAGCGCCAGCGCGGTGTCCTCGATCGTGTGGTGGGAGTCGATGTGCAGGTCGCCGTCGGTCTTCACGGTCAGGTCGAACAATCCGTGCCGGCCCAGCTGGTTGAGCATGTGGTCGAAGAACCCGACCCCGGTGGCCACGTCGACCTTGCCGGTGCCGTCGAGGTCGACCTCGACCAGGACCGCCGTCTCCTTGGTGGCCCGCTCGACGCGCCCCACTCTCATCCCAGAACCTCACTCATCGCTACGCGGAAGGCGGCCATCTCGGCCGGCGTGCCGATCGACACGCGCAGCCAGCCCGGCGGGCCGACCTCCCTGATCAGCACGCCACGGTCGAGGATCGCCTGCCAGACCGCGCGCCGGTCGTCGAACGTGCCGAACAGCACGAAGTTGGCGTCGGAGTCGGCGACCGCCAGCCCCAGCCCGCGCAGCCATTCGACGGTCTCGTCGCGGGCCGCGCGGAGCGCGTCGACCGTGCCGAGCAGCTCCTCCTGGTGCGCCAGCGCCACGCGCGCCGCCGCCTGGGTGAGCGTGGACAGATGATAGGGCAGGCGGACCAGCAGCAGCGCGTCGATCACGGCCGGGTCTGCGGCCAGATAGCCGATCCTGGCCCCGGCCATGGCGAACGCCTTCGACATGGTCCGCGTGACGATCAGCCGAGGGTTGCCGGGCAGTAGCGACAGCGCCGACGGCGTGCCCGTCCTGGCGAACTCCGCGTACGCCTCGTCGACCACGACCATGCCGGGCGCGGCGGCCACGATCCCCTCGATCACCGAGAGCGGCAGCGACGTGCCGGTCGGGTTGTTGGGCGAGGTGAGGAAGACCACATCGGGCTTGTGCCGCTCGATCAGCGCGACCGCGCGCGCGACGTCGATGGAGAAGTCTTCTTCGCGGCCGCCCTCTATCCAGCCGGTGGCCGTGCAGGAGGCGATGATCGGATGCATCGAATACGACGGCTCGAAGCCGATGGCGGTGCGCCCGGGGCCGCCGAAAGCCTGCAGGATCTGCTGGAGGATCTCGTTGGACCCGTTGGCCGCCCACAGCTGGGCCGCGGTCAGCCCGTGGCCGAGGTAGTCGGCCAGATCCTTGCGCAGCTCGACCGCGTCGCGGTCGGGATAGCGGTTGAGCGTGGCCGCACCGTGCCGCACCGCCTGGGCCAGGTCGTCGACCAGTGCGTCGGACGGAGCGTACGGATTCTCGTTGGTGTTGAGCTGGACGGGCACGTTGAGCTGGGGGGCTCCATAGGGGGTCTTGCCCCGCAGGTCGTCGCGCAGGGGCAGGTCGTCGAGTGTCATGCGGTCGGCGTCTCCCAGTCGAACCTCGCTCTGACCGCCGCCCCGTGGGCCGGCAGGTCTTCGGCGTCGGACAGCGCGGTGACCAGCGGCGCCGCCCCGGCGAGGGCGTCGCGGCTGTAGTCGACCACGTGGATTCCGCGCAGGAACGTCTGCACGGACAGGCCGGACGAATGGCACGCGCAGCCCCCGGTGGGCAGCACGTGGTTGGATCCGGCCATGTAGTCGCCGAGCGACACCGGCGAATAGGGCCCCACGAAGATCGCCCCGGCGTTGCGCACCCGCGCGGCGACCGCGGCGGCGTCGGCCGTCTGGATCTCCAGGTGCTCGGCCGCGTAGGCGTCGACCACCCGCAGCCCGTCGTCGATGGACGACACGAGCACGATGCCCGACTGCCGGCCGCCGAGCGACTCGGCGATCCGGTCGCCGTGCTTGGTGGCCGCGACCTGGACCGGCAGCTCGCGCTCGACCGCGTCGGCCAGCTCCTCCGAGGTGGTGACCAGCACCGCGGCGGCCAGCGTGTCGTGCTCGGCCTGGCTGATCAGGTCGGCCGCGACGTGCACCGGGTCGGCCGTCTCGTCGGCGAGGACGGCGATCTCGGTGGGCCCGGCCTCGGCGTCGATCCCGATGCGGCCCTTCAGCAGCCGCTTGGCCGCCGCCACCCAGATGTTCCCGGGACCGGTGACCATGTCGACCGGCGGGCAGTCGGCCGTGCCGTAGGCGAACATGGCGACCGCGACCGCGCCTCCCACGGCGTACACCTCGTCGACGCCGAGCAGCGCGCAGGCGGCGAGGATGGCCGGATGCGGCAGCCCGTCGGGTTTCTGCGGCGGGGACGCGACGGCCATCGACGCGACCCCGGCCACCTGGGCGGGCACCACGTTCATGACCACGCTGGACGGATAGACGGCCAGGCCGCCCGGAGCGTAGAGCCCGACGCGCCGGACCGGGACCCAGCGCTCGGTGACCGTGCCGCCGGGGACCACGCCCGTGGCGACGTCGGTGCGGCGCTGGTCGCGATGGACGATCCTGACCCGCCTGATCGACTCCTCGAGCGCCTCGCGCACCTTCGGGTCGAGCTCCGCGAGCGCCCGCGCGATCGCGTCGGCCGGGACCCTGGCGGTCGGCAGGTCGACGCCGTCGAATCGCTCGGTCAGCTCCCGCACGGCCGCGGCGCCGCGATGGCGCACGTCGTCGCAGAGGGGCCGCACCTGCACGAGGGCGGCCTCCACGTCGAGCTCGGCGCGGGGCAACACGTCGCGGAGGTCGCCGGAGAGCGACCCGCGCAGGTCGATGCGGGCAATCACCGTCCCAGTCTACGGACCACCCGGCCGCGATCCCGTTCTGTCCAGCATGCGGACGAATAGAGGATCTACGAGCCTCTACGATGCGGTTCGTGAACCTTCGCCCCCGGTTGGTACCCCCGCTCCCCGCCAACGCCCTCTGGGGATGGGCAGGTCCGCTGGCGGTGACGCTGTTCGCCGCCTTCCTGCGGCTGGTCCAGCTGAGCCAGCCGCACGCGGTGGTGTTCGACGAGGAGTGGTACGCCAAGGACGCCTGGTCACTGCTGAAGTTCGGCGTCGAGCGCGACTTCGTCGAAGACGCCAAGCAGCGCCTGATCTCCGGCAACCTCGACCTGTTCAAGCCGTGTTGCGGGGAGTTCGTGGTGCATCCGCCGCTCGGCAAGTGGATGATCGCGTTCGGGGAGCTGATCTTCGGTCCCAACCCCTTCGGGTGGCGGATCGTCGCCGCCATCACAGGGACGCTCACGGTGCTCGTGCTGGCGAGGACGGCGCGCCGGATGACCCGCTCCACCCTGCTCGGCTGCCTGGCCGGGCTCCTGCTGGCGGTGGACGCGCTGCACGTCGTGCTCTCCCGTACGGCGCTGCTCGACGTGTTCCTGGCGTTCTGGGTGGTGGCCGGGTTCGCCTGCCTGGTCGTCGACCGCGACTGGGCGCGTACGCGGCTGGAGGCGGCCACCGACGCCGGGATACGCCTGGGCTGGCGGCCGTGGCGGCTCGGCGCGGGCCTGTGCCTGGGGGCGGCGACGGCCGTCAAGTGGAGCGGGATCTTCTTCGTCGTCGCGTTCGCGATCCTCAGCCTGCTCTGGGACGCCGGGGCCCGGCGGCGGCTCGGGCTGCGCACGCCGTACGTGACCACGCTCCGGCTGGACGCGCCGCTCGCCGCGGCGTGGGCGATCATCGTGCCGCTCGCGGTCTACCTCGTGTCGTGGACGGGATGGTTCCTGACCGACAAGGGATGGGGCCGCAACTGGGAGCAGGCCACCTCGGCCGGCCCGGTCTACTTCGTGATCGACTCGGTCCGCTCCTGGCTGTCGTACCAGGTGGAGATGTTGCACTCCTCCACCAGCCTGAACGCCCATCACGCCTACCAGTCGCAGCCGTGGACGTGGCCGTTCCTGCTGCGGCCCGTGGCGTTCTTCTACGACTCGCCCACCGGCTGCGGCGCGGCGCAGTGCACCCGGGCCATCATCGGCGCCGGCTCCCCCGTCATCTGGTTCGGCGCGCTGCTGGCGATCATCGGGGTGATCACGTGGTACACCGGGTCGCGCGACTGGCGGGGCGGGACCGTGCTGCTCGGATACGCGGTCGGCTGGGTGCCGTGGTTCTACTTCGCGCTGGCCGACCACCGGACCATGTTCCTGTTCTACATGGCCCCGGTGCTGCCGTTCATGATCCTCGCGATCACGCTGGTGAGCGGGCTGCTCATCGGCGGGCCCGAGGCGCGGCGGCGCCCCGTCGGCACGGCCGTCGTCGGCGCGTTCGCGCTGCTCGCGATCGCCAACTTCTGGTGGCTGCAGCCGATCCTGATGGCCGACGTGGTCACCTACGCCGAATGGCATCGGCGGCTACTCTTCCCGTCATGGCTATGAAGAAGGCGTCCGGATGGCGGTGAAGAAGGCGTCCGGCGGCACCCCGGCCACGGTCGCGCTGACCCAGGCCAAGGCGGAGTTCACACTGCACCCCTATGCGCACGATGCCGGCGCGCAGGCCTACGGGGAGGAGGCGGCCGACGCGCTCGGCGTGCCGTACGAGCGGATCTTCAAGACGCTGGTGGCCGAGACCGAGGCGGGGCTCGCGGTCGCGGTGGTGCCGGTGGCGGGCAAGCTCGACCTGAAGGCGTTCGCGGCGGCGCTCGGCGGCAAACGGGCCGCCATGGCCGACGCGGCCAAGGTCGAGCGGGTCACCGGCTACGTGGTCGGCGGGATCAGCCCGCTCGGCCAGCGCAAACGCCTGCCCACCGTGGTCGACGAGTCGGCGCTGGGCTTCGCCACGATCTACTTCTCCGCCGGCCGCCGCGGCCTGCAGATCGAGACCGCCCCCGAGAATCTGGTCAAGCTCACCCAGGCCGTCACCGCCGCCATCGCCAAGACGGGATGATCACATGCACTACCTGACCGCCGTGGAACTGTCCCGGCTCCTGCGTTCGCGCGAGGTGAGCGCGGCCGAGGTCATGGAGGCGCACCTGCGGCGGATCGAGGAGGTCAATCCGCGGATCAACGCGATCGTGACGCTCGTCGCCGACCAGGCGCTCGATCAGGCGCGCGCGGCCGACGCGGCGCTGGCCCGCGGGGCCGAGCCAGGTCCGCTGCACGGCCTGCCGGTGGCGCACAAGGATCTGGTCGCCACGGCCGGGATCCGCACCACGTTCGGCTCGGCGCTGTTCGCCGACCACGTCCCGGTTGAGGATGATCTGCTGGTACGGCGGGTGCGGGCGGCGGGCGGGATCACGATCGGCAAGACCAACACGCCCGAGTTCGGCACCGGGTCCCACACGGTCAACGAGGTGTTCGGGGCCACCCGCAACCCCTACGACCTGTCGAAGTCGGCCGGCGGCAGCAGCGGCGGAGCGGCGGCGGCCCTGGCGGCCGGGCTGGTCCCGCTGGCCGACGGCTCCGACATGGGCGGCTCGCTGCGCAATCCGGCGTCGTTCTGCAACGTCGCGGGGCTGCGCCCGACGCCGGGCAGGGTGCCGCAGAAGTCGCCGGTCGCGGCCTGGCTGACGCTGTCGGTGCCGGGTCCGATGGCCCGGACGGTGGGCGACCTCGCGCTGTTCCTTTCGGCCATCGCCGGGTTCGACCCGTGCTCGCCGTACGCGATCCGGGAGCCGTTCACCGTACGGCTCGGCGGCGACCTCGCGAGGAAGCGGATCGCCTTCAGCCCCGACCTCGGCGGGCTGGCGGTCGACGCCGAGACGGCGCGCGTGACGGCCGAGGCCGTGCCGGTGCTGGCCGAGCTCGGGGCGAAGGTGGAGCACGCCGACGTGGATCTGTCGGACGCCGAGGACGCGTTCCGGATCTACCGGGCCTGGACGTACGCGGCGCAGTTCGGCGACCTGCCGGGCGTCGGGCCCAACGTGGCGTGGAACGTCGAGCAGGGGCGCGCGGTGACCGGCGCCGACCTGGCCAGGGCCGAGCGGCTGCGGACGGCGCTCTATCACCGGATGAACGCGTTCTGGGACGACTACGACTTCCTCGTGGCCCCCGTCAGCCAGGTGCCGCCGTTCCCCGTCGAACATCCGTACGTCACGGAGATCGACGGCGAGCCGATGCCCGACTACCTGGCCTGGATGCGCTCGTGCTACTGGGTGAGCGTGCTGCACGCCCCGGCGCTGTCGGTGCCGTGCGGCTTCACCTCTGATGGGCTGCCGGTCGGGCTGCAGATCATCGGCCGCCCATGGGCGGAAGCCGACGTTTTGCGTGCCGGCCACGCCTTCGAGACAGCAACGAACCATGGGTCGGTCCGGCCGCCGCTTTAGGCTCTTTTTCAGGCCTTCCGAGAGGCTTTGCGACCGGCTTTTCGACCGGGCGGGGAGCCTCCGGCGGGGCCTTGGCGGGCCGGATCCAATACGACGAGGCGAACTCGAACAGCCACACGGATCCGGTGGCCACCAGCGGGCAGGCGACGATGGCGGCGGTGGCGGTCAGGCCGAGCGTGGCGGACGTGTGGATTCCGCCGGGCCCGGCCGCCTGCACCACACCGCTGGCCGACGAGCCGACGCGGAGCGCCAGCAGCGAGGCCAGCATCCCGCCGCCGGCCAGCCCGAGGACGCCGGCGACCAGGTGGCGCTGCGCGAGGCAGTAGACGGCGATGCCGGCGAGCAGGCCGAGCCCGCCCGTGAGCAGCGTGAACCAGCCGTCGGCCTCGATCAGGGACTGGGTTTCCGGGTCGGCCGCCAAAGGACCGGCCTGGGTCATGACGAACGCCGTGCGGGGGGCCACATGGGACCAGACAAGGCCGCTGACAGCGCCGAGGACGGCCAAGCCGCCCACGATCGCCGCGAAGGTCGCCACGGCGCCCCTCAACGCCGCGTGATCCCGCAAAGGTCCCACCGTTCCGATGGTACATAGGCAGTCTTGCGACAAGTCGCGGCTACCCTTGGCTGCGTGAGCGATGAGGTATGGCGTATCGAGCCGTCGGGTCCGCTGCGCGGCGACGTCGAGGTGCGGGGGTCGAAGAACGCGGTTTCCAAGCACATGGTCGCGGCGATGCTGGGCACCGGCCCGAGCACGCTGCACAACGCCCCTGAAGTCGGCGAGGTGCAGCTGACCGCGGCGATGTTGTCCGCGCTCGGCATCAATGTTGAGATATCCCCCGGCGAGATCACCCTGGAGCGGGGCGCGGAGATCTTTCCCCGGGTTCCGGAGCAATATACGGGGCTCAATCGGATCCCCATTTTGATGCTGGGCCCGCTGCTGCACCTGGCGGGCGAGGCGTTCGTGCCGATGGTGGGCGGCGACCCCATCGGGCGGCGGCCCGTCAACTTCCACCTCGACGCGCTCCGCTCCATGGGCGCAGAGATCATCGAGGATGAGAACGGCATCACGGCCAAGGCGTCCCGGCTGCGCGGCACCCGGATCCAGCTGCCCTATCCCAGTGTCGGCGCCACCGAGACCATCCTGATGAGCGCCGTGCTGGCCGAGGGCAAGACGGTGATCAAGGGGGCCGCGACCGAGCCCGAGGTGGTCGAGCTGGCCCTGTTCCTGCAGCGGATGGGCGCGATGATCGAGCTCAGCCCCGACCGCAGGATCGTGATCGAGGGCGTCGAGTCCCTGCGCGGCGCGTCCACGTGGCTCGCCGGCGACCGCATCGAGGCGTTCTCCTACCTCGTGGCGGGCCTGGTCACGCGGGGCGAGGTGCGGGTGCACGGCTGCCCGCAGGATCGCCTGGTCACCGCGATCACCACGCTGGCCAGGATGGGCGCCCAGTTCGACATCACCGACGACTGGCTGACCGCGTCCGCGCCCGACGGGCTGCGGCCCGCGGCCGTGCAGACCGACACCCATCCCGGGTTCATGACCGACTGGCAGACCCCGCTGATGGTGCTGTTCACCCAGGCCGACGGCATGTCCGTGCTGCACGAGACGGTCTTCGAGAACCGCCTGGTGTACGTGCCGGCGCTGCAGAAGATGGGCTGCGAGATCGAGGTCTTCAACCAGTGCCTCGGCGGCCCGGCCTGCCGCTACCACGACACCAACGCCAAGCACTCGGCGGTCGTGCGCGGGGTCTCCAAGCTGAGCGGGGCCGACGTGACGCTGCCCGACATCAGGGCCGGGTTCTCGGCCGTGCTGGCCGCCGCCACGGCGGAGGGCACGTCGACGCTGCGCGGCGTCAACCACATCGAGCGGGGCTACCACCGCCCGTTCGACCAGTTCACCTCGCTCGGATTGAAGATCAGCAGAGGCTGAGCCGAGCCGCGCTCCACGCGCGTTCCCACCAGAACAGGCCGAGTGCCGCCTGTGCCGCAAATGCTGTCAGACTACTGATCCTTTCGGGCGTTTTTGCATGTCGCACGCCTCTTCGGCGCGTACGGCATGCGTGAATTGCCGGGTGACGAAGCTGCGGATGGCCGGCGGGCTCGGCCTTTGCGGGGCCGCGAGCGGGGCGCTGGCCGCGGCGCTCGTGCTGCCGTTCGTCGGCGCGGCCGGGCTGACGGCCAAGCAGGGATCGCGCCTGTTCACCGAGTTGCCGGCGGCGCCGCGGGAGGATCCGCTCCCCGAGATGACCCGGCTGCTCGACAAGAACGGCAAGCAGATCGCCCAGTTCTACTATCAGAACCGCGAGTCGGTGAAGCTCGGCCAGGTGGCGCCGGTGATGCGCAACGCCATCGTCGCCATCGAGGACGCGCGCTTCTACGAGCACGCGGGGCTCGACATCCGCGGCACGATCCGGGCCCTGCTCACCAACGCGCGTGCGGGTGGCATCCGGCAGGGCGGCTCCTCGCTGACCCAGCAGCTGGTCAAGAACATCCTGGTCAACCAGGCCGAGTCGGCCAGCGAGCGGAATCTGGCGCGCGGCCAGAACATCCGCCGCAAGCTCACCGAGGTGCGCTACGCGCTCGCGCTGGAGAAGAAGTACTCCAAGGAGCAGATCCTCGAGCGCTATCTCAACATCGCCTACTTCGGCGCGGGCGCCTTCGGCATCCAGGCGGCCGCCAAGCGGTTCTTCGGCGTCGACGCCTCCCGGCTTTCGCTGCCGCAGGCGGCCACCCTCGCGGGGGCCGTGCGCACGCCGTACGGGACGGACCCGGCGCTCGGCGGCGACCACCAGGCGCGGCTGCTGCAGCGGCGCAACCTGGTGCTCGACCGGATGGCCCAGGTCAATATGATCACGCCGGCGCAGGCCCAGGCGGCCGAGGCGGGCGCGCTCGCGCTGCGCCTGCGGCCCGTGCCGGGCGGCTGCGCCGAAAGCCAATATCCGTTCTTCTGCGTGTACGTCCAGCGGGAGATCCTGTCCAATCCGGCCTTCGGCTACACGGCGCGCGACCGGGAGCGTCGCCTGCAGCGCGGCGGCCTGACCCTGCACACCACGCTCGACCCGGTCGCCCAGCGGGCCGCCGACCAGGCCATCGCCGCCCACGTGTCGCCCAACGACTCGCAGGTCGCATCGGAGGCGCTGGTCGAACCCGGCACGGGCCGGATCCGTGCGCTGGCCGCCAGCAAGCGCTACGGCCTGAACGCGCACAACAAGAACAACGGCCCCCGGACCACCTTCAACCTGCCGGCCGACGAGGCGCACGGCGGCGGCGCCGGGTTCCAGGCGGGATCCACCTTCAAGGCGTTCACGCTGGCCACGGCGCTGAACAAGGGGTGGCGGTTCGGGCAGGGTTTCATGACGCCCGGGTCCTTCTCGCCGCGGAGCGGCTATCGCGACTGCTCCGGCCATCCCGTCAACGACCCCCGGGCCCGGATCCTGAACGCCAGCGGCGAGGGCACCGGCGGGCCGTACAGCCTGGAGCTCGGCACGTGGAAGTCGGTCAACATCTTCTACATGATGCTGGAGCGCCAGGTCGGGCTCTGCAGCGTCGTCCGTACGGCCAAGGCGCTCGGCATCAGGCGCGCGGACGGGCAGCCGCTCCACGAGGTGCCGACCTTCACGCTCGGTGTCAACGAGATGGATCCGCTGACCGTGGCCACGGCGTTCGCCACGTTCGCGGCGCGCGGGCGCTACTGCAGGCCGATCGCCATCACCGACATCGTCGACCGCGACGGCAAGCGCGTGCACATCTCGCCGAGCTGCTCGACGGCGCTGGACTCGGGCGTGGCCGACGCCGTCAACCGGGTGCTGAGCGGAGTGTTCAGCCAGGGCACCATGCACGGCCAGTCCATCGGGCGGCCGGCGGCCGGCAAGACCGGCACCAACAACAGCTACACCTCGGCGTGGTTCGCCGGATACACCCCTGACCTGGCGGGCGCGGTCAGCGTGGGCGACATCCGCGGGTCGTACAAGTATCCGCTGACCGGTGTGGAGATCGGCGGCGAGTACTACGGCTCGGTCCAGGGGGCGTCGCTGCCCGGGCCGATCTGGGTGCAGACCATGGAGCACGCGCTCCGCGGCACCCCGGCGACCAACTTCGCCGCGCCCGACATGAGCCGTTTCGGTGGCGGCTTCACACCGGGCCTGAAGGAATACCTGGCCGACCAGCTCAAGAAGCAGCTCGCCCACAGCGGAGGCCGCATCCCGCCCGGCATGGAACCCGCCGTCTACAAACGCCTGTGGGATCGCGTATACGGCCGCCACACCCGTCCGCCGCACTTCGGAGGCGGCTGGCACCACGCCCCCTGGGGCCCGCACCCGCAACGCCCCAACCGTCCTAACCGCCCCCACTTCGGCCGCGGCAACCCCTGGCACCGCCCCCACCACTAAACGCTTACGCCGCCCCCACCGCCTCGCCCCGCGCCGCCACCCGCCGCACCACAGTGCGGCCCGGCGAGCCCGGGGGCATGGCGAGGCGGGGGGGAGGTCGGGGCGGGGGTCAGGCGCCGAGGCAGGCGGGGCCCAGGAGTTGTTTCAGATCGCCCATGAGGGCTGGGGAGGGGGTGACGCGGAGGCGGTCGTCGAGGCGCATGACGGTGGTCCGGGGGCCGTTGTGAAGCTGGAGGTGGACCTCGGTGGTGCCCGGGTGGGTGTTGAGCACATCCCTCAGGCGGGTGACCACGGGCGGGGTGCACTTGGCGATCGGCATGCTGACCACGAGCGGGCCGCCGGAGCTCGTGGTGAGGTCGGGCGCGGTCACCTCCATGGCAATGATCTTCGCGACGTCTTCGCGCTTGTCGATCCGCCCCTTGACGAACACGATCGCGTCCTCGGCGAGGATCGGGGCGCACAGCTGGTAGGACGACGGGAAGATCATCACCTCGATGGCGCCTTCCAGGTCTTCCAGCTGCGTGAGGACCCAGGTGTCGCCCTTCTTGGTGACCTTGCGCTGGACGCCGCTGAGCAGGCCGCCGACCGTGACGATCTGGCCGTCGGGCCGGGACTCGTCCTGCAGCGCGCCGATCGAGCAGTCGGCTCCGGCCGACAGGATGTGCTCGACGCCGAGCAGCGGGTGGTCGGAGACGTAGAGGCCCAGCATCTCGCGCTCGAACTGGAGCACGGTCGTCTTGTCCCACTCCCCCGCGGGGATCTGGACGTCGAACGTCTGATCCTCGACGCCCTCGATCGCGCCGAACAGTGAATCCTGCCCGATGGCCTCGTTCTTCTTGATGTCGATGATCGCGTCGACGGCCTGCTCGTGGATCATCGCGAGGCCCTTGCGCACGTGCCCGAGCGAGTCGAACGCGCCCGCCTTGATCAGCGACTCGATGACCCGCTTGTTGCAGACCAGCGCGGGCACCTTGCGCAAGAACTCCTTGAAGTCGACGAACCTGCCCTTGGACCGGCGCGCCCCGAGGATGCCGTCGACCACGTTGGCGCCCACGTTGCGGATGGCCGACAGGCCGAAGCGGATGTCGGCGCCGCGCGGGGTGAAGTCGAAGTCGGAGTCGTTGACGTCCGGCGGCAGCACCTTGATGCCCATCTTGCGGCATTCGTTCAGGTAGAGCGCGGACTTGTCCTTGTCATCCTTGACGCTGGTCAGCAGGGCGGCCATGTATTCGGCCTGGTAGTTGGCCTTGAGGTAGGCGGTCCAGTAGGAGACCAGGCCATAGCCGGCCGTGTGGGCCTTGTTGAAGGCGTAGTCGGAGAACGGCAGCAGGATGTCCCACAGGGACTTGATCGCCTCGCTGGAGAACCCGTTGTCCAGCATGCCCTTTTCGAAGAACTCGTACTGCTTGTCCAGCTCTGACTTCTTCTTCTTGCCCATGGCGCGGCGCAGCAGGTCGGCGCCGCCGAGGGAGTAGTTGGCCACCTTCTGGGCGATGGCCATGACCTGCTCCTGATAGACGATCAGGCCATAGGTGGTGTCGAGGATGTCCTTGAGCGGCTCGGCCAGCTCCTTGTGGATCGGCACGATGTCCTGCTGCCGGTTCTTGCGCAGCGCGTAGTTGGTGTGCGAGTTGGCGCCCATGGGACCGGGCCGGTAGAGCGCGAGGGCGGCGGAGATGTCCTCGAAGTTGTCGGGCTTCATCAGCCGCAGCAGGGTGCGCATGCCACCGCCGTCGAGCTGGAAGATGCCGAGCGTGTCGCCCCGGCTGAGCAGCTCATACGTCGTCGCGTCGTCGAGCGGCAGGGTCAGCAGATCGATGGCCTCGCCCGTGTTGAGCTCGATGGCCTTCAGGCAGTCGTCGATGATCGTGAGGTTGCGCAGCCCGAGGAAGTCCATCTTGAGCAGGCCGAGCGTCTCGCAGGTCGGGTAGTCGAACTGCGTGATGATCGCGCCGTCGGCGTCCCTGCGCATGATCGGGATGTAGTCGGTGAGCGGCTCGGCCGACATGATCACGCCGGCGGCGTGCACGCCGGTCTGCCTGATCAGGCCCTCCAGGCCCCGCCCGAGGTCGACCGTCGCCTTGACGTCGACGTCTTCCTCGTACATCTTGCGCAGCTCGCCGGCCTCGTTGAAGCGCGGGTGGTCCTTGTCGAAGATGCCGGAGAGCGGGATGTCCTTGCCCATCACGGCGGGCGGGAAGGCCTTGGAGATCCGGTCGCCCAGTGCGTACGGGTAGCCGAGGACGCGGCCGGCGTCCTTCACGGCCGCCTTCGCCTTGATCGTGCCGAACGTGGCGATCATGGCGACCTTGTCGGCGCCCCACTTCTCGGTGACGTAACGGATGACGTCGGCCCGCCGGCGCTCGTCGAAGTCGATGTCGACGTCGGGCATCGACACGCGCTCGGGGTTGAGGAACCGCTCGAAGATCAGCCCGTGCGGGATGGGGTCGAGGTCGGTGATGCCCAGCGCGTACGCGGCGAGCGAGCCGGCGGCCGAGCCTCGGCCCGGGCCGACCCGGATGCCGTTGTTCTTGGCCCACATGATGAAGTCGGAGACCACGAGGAAGTAGCTCGGGAACCCCATCTGCAGGATGACGTTGATCTCGTTCTCGACCCAGGTGCGGTGCTCGTCGTCGACCCCGTCGGGGAAGCGCCGCTCCATGCCCTCCCACACCTGCTGGCGGAAGTAGGCCTCCTCGGTCATGCCGTCCGGGATCGGATAGGTCGGCATGAGGTTCTTGTGCTGGAAGAACCCCTCGGGGTCGACCCGCTCGGCGACCAGCAGCGTGTTGCGGCAGCCCTCCTGCCAGAGGTCTGAGGAGTCGACCGCGCGCATCTCGTCCGCGGACTTGATGTAGTAACCGGAGCCGTCGAAGCGGAACCGGTCGGGGTCGGACAGCTGCTTGCCGGTCTGGATGCACAGCAACGCGTCGTGGGAGGCCGAGTCGGCCTCATAGGTGTAGTGGGAGTCGTTGGTGACGACCGGCGGGATCTCCAGCTCCCTGGCGATCCTGGTCAGCCCGTCGCGGACCCGTCTTTCGATGTCGAGGCCGTGGTCCATGACCTCGAGGAAGTAGTTCTCCCGGCCGAACAGATCCTGGTAGCGGGCGGCGGCCTTGAGCGCCTCGTCGTATTGGCCGAGGCGGAGGCGGGTCTGCACCTCGCCGGACGGGCAGCCGGTGGTGGCCATCAGGCCGTCGGCGTGCTCGGCGAGCAGCTCGGCGTCCATCCGGGCCCATTTGCGCACGAAGCCCTCGGTGTAGGCCCGCGAGGACAGCTTCATCAGGTTGTGCAGGCCGGCGCGGTTGCGGGCCCAGATCGTCATGTGGGTGTAGTAGCCACCCGCCGACACGTCATCGCTCTTCTGGTGGGGCTCGCCCCACAGCACGGGCCCTTTGTGCCTCCGCGACTCGGGCGCCACGTAGGCCTCGATGCCGATGATCGGCTTCACGCCGGCGTCGCGGGCCTGCCGATAGAAGTCGTACGCCCCGTGCAGGTTGCCGTGGTCGGTGATCGCGATGGCGGGCATCCCCTGATCGCCCACCTGCTTGAACATCTGCTTGAGCCGGGCCGCCCCGTCGAGCATCGAATACTCGGTGTGGACGTGCAGATGCACAAACGAATCCGCCATGTGGCCCCCATCTTCCGACCGACCGAGTAGAGCCTACGCGTGATCGACAGCCGTCGTGAGGGCAGGAGTCATTTGTCATCCATGGGACGATTCTTGGGTTTGGGAGGGATCACACATTTGATGGCGAACGCGCAGGGCCGCCTCATCGGAGGCCGTTATCAGCTCCTCGAACCCATCGGCCGCGGTGGCATGGGAACGGTGTGGCGCGCCTACGACCAGCTGCTCGACCGCCCCATCGCGGTCAAGGAGATCCGGTACGACGTCCAAGAGGACGAGCTCGAAGAGCTCAACCGGAGAACCATGCGCGAGGCCAGGGCCGCCGGAAGGCTCACCCATCCCAACGTGGTGGTGGTCCACGACGTGATCGAGGAGGACGGCCGGCCGTGGATCATCATGCAGCTGGTCGAGTCCAAGTCGCTGGGCCAGGTGCTGCGCGAGAGCGGCCGGCTTACGCCGGGCCGTACCGCCCAGATCGGCCTCGAGGTCCTCGACGCGCTGCGCGCCGCGCACGACCAGGGCGTGCTGCACCGCGACGTCAAGCCGGAGAACGTGCTGCTGACCGACGACGGCCGGGTCGTGCTGACCGACTTCGGCATCGCGCGGATCGAGGCCGACACGACGATGACCCGCACGGGGCTCGCCGGGACGCCCGCGTTCATCGCGCCGGAGCGGCTGCGCGGCGAGTCGGCGCGGCGCGAGTCGGACCTGTGGTCGCTGGGCGCGACGCTGTACGCCGCGGTCGAGGGCAAGGCGCCGCACGAGCGCGGGATCCCCGTGGTCACCCTGCACGCCGTGCTCAACGATGATCCGGAGCCGGCCACGCACGCGGGAGGGCTCGGGCCGCTGCTCGACCGCATGCTGCGCAAGGATCCGGCCGACCGGCCGACGCACGACGAGATCGCCCAGACCCTGCGGCGCGCGCTGGAACCCGAGCCCCGGCCCGAGCCGGAGCAGGAGCGGGAGCCGGAGCCCGTCCAGCAGACCAGGCGGCTTCCTGATCTCACCGATCCGTTCGAGGCTCAGGATCGCGACTGGTGGACCGGCGGCTCCTCGCCCAAGACGAAAGAGGAGCCGGCCCCCGAGCCGAGTTCTGAGCCGAGCTCCGAACGCCGGCCGGCGGATGGCGACCTGACCCCGCCGGTCGCCATCCCCCTCCCCCGTAAAGCCCCTCCCCGCGCGCCCACACGGGCCTCTGAGCCCGTACGGAGCCCTGAGCCGACCCAGGGGCAGCACCCGGCCCCGCCACGCCAACGGGAGCCACAGCGGGCCGCCGAGACCATCCCTCCGGCGAGCACGCCGGCCCAGCCGACGATGATCGGGGACTACCCGGCGCGGCCGAGCCGCCTCCCCCTCATCGCGGCCGTCGTCGTCGCGCTGCTCGTGGTGGCCGGGGTCGCGGTGTGGCTGGGGATGAAGCAGGGCGCGGCCAGCAGAGAGACCGGCGGGGGGCCGTCCGGAGCGGCCGTGTCGAGCGGCGAGGCCTCGACGGCGGAGCCCTCGGAGGACAAACCCAAGCCGTCTGAGGGCACGACCGACGACACGACGTCGAAACCCTCGGAGAAGCCGTCGGACAAGCCCTCGTCCAAACCGTCGTCGGCGGCCGGGGCGCCCGAAGGCTGGCACACCTACAAGGACTCGTCCGGCTTCTCGATCGCGCTTCCCAAGGGCTGGGACGCGCGCGAGCATCGGGGCACCTCGGTCACCTTCCGGGGTCCGGGCACCTCCGGCTTCCTGCTGATCGACCAGACCTCCAGCCCCAAGAAGGACGCCGTCAAGGACTGGAAGAACCAGGAGAAGTCCTGGAAGGTCCGCTTCCCCGGCTACAAGCGGATCAAGATCGAGCACGTCGACTACTTCGACGAGGCCGCCGACGCCGAGTTCACCTACCGCTCGGGCGGCGGACGCCAGCACGTGATCAACCGCGGGTTCGTGACCGGCAAGGATCACGGCTACGCCATCTACTGGAGCGCGCCCGACGACCGGTGGTCCAAGGACTTGCACTATTTCGAGACGTTCACGGCGACCTTCCGTCCCGCCGATTGAGCGGGAGGCTGTGTCAAAATGCCGAACGTGGACGCGGGGTATCGGGTCGCGGGCAGATACGAACTGCTCGAGCCGATCGGCAGGGGCGGCATGGGCGTCGTCTGGCGCGCCCATGACACGCTGCTCGACCGGACCGTCGCGGTCAAAGAGGTGCTTTACGTGCCGACCACCGACGACGACAAGGACGCGTTCAACCGACGCGTGATCCGGGAGGCCCGGGCGGCCGGGCGGATCGATCACCCCAATGTGGTGACCGTCCACGACGTCATCGAGGAGGACGGCCGTCCCTGGATCGTGATGCAGCTGGTCAGGGCCCGTTCGCTGGGTGAGGTGATCCGCCACCACGGCCCGCTCGTGCCCGACCGGGTGGCCGTGATCGGCATGCAGGTGCTCGACGCGCTCGCCACCGCGCACGCGGCAGGGGTGCTGCACCGCGACATCAAGCCGGAGAACATCCTGCTGTCCGACGACGTCCGGGTGGTGCTGACCGACTTCGGCATCGCGACCATGCCGGAGGAGACGTCGATGACGATGACGGCCGGGCTCACCGGCACGCCGGCCTATCTGCCGCCGGAGCGGCTGAGCGGTCAGCCGGCGACGCCCGAGTCCGACCTGTGGTCGCTCGGGGCCACGCTCTACACGGCAGTCGAGGGCCGCCCGCCGTACGACCGGGGGACGCCGATCGCCACGATGGCCGCGGTGCTCAACGGCGAGCCTGACCCGATGCGGCGCGCCGGTCCCCTGGCCCCCGTGATCGAGGGGCTGATGCGCCGCGACCCGGTGCGCCGGATCGACGCGGTCGAGGCGTCCGGCCTGCTCCGCCAGGCCGCCGCGGCCCCCGGCAACGCGCCGCCGCCTTCGAATCACGGAGCGAGCTACGGCGCCCCGACCCCTCCGCACGGTCAGGCGGTCATCTACGGGCAGCGCACCACGCCGGGCGGGCAGCCACCCGCGGGCACGGTGACGCTGCTCGAAGGTGGGCCGCCGGAGCCTCCGCGCAGGAGCAACGTGGGGCTCATCGTGGGCCTGTCCGCCGCCGGCGCGGTGCTCCTGGCGCTCGCCGCCTGGTATGTCTGGTTCCACACGCTCGGCGCCGGCACCTCGGCCACGGCCACGCCGGCCATCTCGACGGCCGCCTCGGAGCAGCCCACGGCGCCTTCGCACCGGCCTTCGACCAGCCCGTCAGAGAAGCCGTCCAAGAAGCCGTCCGAAGAGCCCTCGACCGAGCCGCCGTCGTCGCCACCCGCGTCCGAGTCCCCGACCGGCCCCGCGGTGGCGCTTCCCAAGGGATGGCGGCTCTACCACGACCCGATCGGGTTCACTGTCGCGCTGCCGCGCGGCTGGACGCGCCAGGTGATGACGGCCCAGCGGGTGGTCTTCCGCTCCCCCGGCAGCCCCTCCTACCTCCAGGTCGACCTGACGCCCTGGGTCGACCCCGACCCGGAGAACGCGGCCAAGGACGTGGAAAGCCAGGCCACCGCCAAGAATCTGCTGCCCGGCTATCGGCGGATCGCCCTCGACACGGTCAACTACCGAGGCTGGCCCGCCGCCGACTGGGAGTTCACCTGGACGCTGTCGAGCGGCATCACGATCCATGTCCGCGACCGCCTGTTCAGCACGCCTGACGGCCGCCAGTTCGCGATCTACTGGCACACGCCCGACCAAGACTGGGACACCACGCGCCTCTACTTCACCCAGTTCACGCAGACGTTCCAGCCGTCATGACCAGCGAGGCCGCCCACTTCTTCCGCCATCCGGGCTTCCCGGACGTCGACCTGCTCCGCGCCCGCTTCGTGACGCACCGCTACGCCCGGCACGCCCACGAGGGCTACGCGATCGGGGTCATCGTCGCCGGCGTCGAGGAGTTCGACTACCGTGGCGGCCTCCACCGGGCCGGGGCGGGCGAGATCGTGCTGGTCAACCCCGAGAGCGACCACACCGGCCACGCGGGCACGCCACACGGCTGGGCCTACCGCATGCTGTATCCGCCGCTCGAGACGCTGGCCGACCTGGCCGGGCCCCGGCCGTACTTTCCCGAGCCGGTGGTCTCGGATGTGGGCGCCGCGCGGCTGCTGGTGGCGGCGCACGTGGCGGCCGAGCGCGGCGATCCGCTGACCACCTCGACGCTGCTGCGCACGGCCTTCTCGACGCTGCTGGCCCGGCACGCCTCCGTGGCGCCGCCGCGTGAGCCCGACGCGGGCTCCCGGTCCGTACGGCTCGCCCGCGACATCCTGCACGCGCGGATGACCGACCCGCCGACCCTGGAGGATCTGGCCGCGGCCGTGGGGGCGCGGCCGTTCCCCCTGCTCAGGGCGTTCAAGGCGGAGCTGGGCCTGCCCCCGCACGCCTATCTGACCACGGTCCGCGTGCGGCGGGCCCGCGACCTGCTGCAGCTGGGGCTGCCTCCGGCCCAGGTAGCGGCCGAGGTCGGCTTCACCGACCAGGCCCATCTGACCCGCCACTTCAAGCGCGTCATGGGTGTGCCGCCGGGCGCCTATCGGGCCGCAGGAACGTACAAGACCGCCTGACAGACCCGCCCATAGCGTCTGCGGCATGGAGGACCATCGCAGAGGGGCCATCCGCGACGGCCTGGGCGTGGGGGTGGCGGTCGGGGTGTCTGGGCTGGCCTTCGGCGCGGCGGCGGCCACCGCCGGGCTGACCGTCGCGCAGGCGTGCGTGCTGAGCCTGTTCGCGTTCACGGGCGCCTCGCAGTTCGCGCTGACAGGCGTGATCGCGGGCGGCGGAGCCCTGCTCCCGGGCGTCGCGGGCGCGCTGCTGCTCGGCGCGCGCAACAGCATGTACGGCCTGCGCCTTGCCGACCTGCTGCGCACGGGATCGGTGTGGCGACGGCTGGTGACCACCCAAGGAGTGATCGACGAGTCGACCGCGGTGGCGCTCAAGCAGCCCACGCCGGACTCCTCGCGCACCGGGTTCTACGTGACGTTCGCCGCGGTCTACGTGGCGTGGAATCTGACCACGTTCGTCGGCGCGGTGGGGGCGTCACAGGTGGCCGATCCGGCCGCGTTCGGGCTGGACGTCGTGGGTCCCGCGACGTTCCTGGCGATCCTGTGGCCGCGGCTGGCCGATCGGCGGCTGCGGCTGGTGGCCGGATGCGGGGCGGCGATCGCGCTCGCGACCACGCCGTTCCTGCCGCCGGGAGTGCCGGTGCTGCTGGCGGCCTTGGCCGTACTGGCCGGATGGACCAGCTCCCCGGCCACGGTCGAGGCGGGGGATGCGCGATGAGCCCGATCTGGTGGGCGGTGATCGCCACCGCGGTGGGCTGCTACCTGCTGAAGTTCGCCGGCCTGTCCGCGCCACGGAGGCTGCTCGACCAGCCGCAAGTCAGGCGGTTCGCCGAGCTGGTCCCCGTGGCGCTGCTGGCCGCGCTGATCGCCGTGCAGACGCTGGCCCACGGGCAGTCCATCCAACTCGACGGGGCCCGGCTGACGGGACTGGCGGCCGCGGTGGTGGCCCTGGTGCTGCGCGCGCCGTTCCTCGTGGTCTTGGCGGTCGCCGCGATCGCGACGGCACTTGTCCGAATGGCCGGCTTCTGAGCAGACATGATCCCGTCCGCTCTGGGTAGCGGGCGCGCCATGGCGGAGTCGAAAACCAGCGAACGAGTCGTCGCCGGACGCTACAGGTTGCTCGGCGAGCTCGGGCGGGGCGGAATGGGCACCGTCTGGCGAGCGCGCGACGAGGTCCTGGAGCGCGAGGTCGCGGTCAAGGAGCTGATCGCACCCCCCGAGCTGACCGGACCGGAGCGCGAGGTCTTCTCTATCCGCACGTTCCGCGAGGCGAGGGCGGCGGGACGGCTCAACCACCCCGGAGTCGCGGCCGTCTATGACGTCTTCGAAGAGGGCGGCCACCCGTGGATCGTGCTCGAGCTCGTGCCCTCCCGCACCCTTGGCTCGGTGATCCGTGAGGACGGCCCGCTGTCGCCTCGCGCGACGGCCCAGATCGGCCTGCAGGTGCTGAACGCGCTCCGCGCCGCGCACCACGCCGGAGTCCTCCACCGGGACGTCAAGCCCGACAACGTGCTGCTCGGCGAGAACGGCCGGGCCGTGCTGACCGACTTCGGCATCGCCACCCTCGACGACGAGTCCCATGTCACGCGCACGGGCGCGCTGATCGGCACGCCCGCCTTCATCGCACCGGAGCGCGCCTCGGGCGGGCTGGCGACGACCGCGTCGGATCTGTGGTCGCTCGGCGTCACGATGTACTTCGCGGTCGAAGGGGTGTCGCCGTTCAACCGGGGCACGATGCTCGCCACCCTCGGCGCGGTCATGTTCGACCAGCCGCCTCCGCCGAACTCGGCCGGCCCGCTCGGGGCGGTCATCAACGGCCTGCTGCTGAAGGACCCGGACGCGCGGATGACCGCGGACGAGGCCGAACGCCATCTGCACGCCGCCCTGACCGGGACCGCGTCGGCCCTCGACGGCGGCCCGGCGACCGAGCCGACCCCGGCGATCCCCGCCGCCCTCGCCGCGACCCCGGCCGTCGCACGGCCCGTGGACGGCGGCGCTCCGGGCACCGCTCCCGCGCCGCAGCCCAGTCGCCAGGACTTCGTACGGCGGGGGCCGCGCACGGCCGTCGTCGCCGCCTGGATCGGCGGCCTCGCGGTTCTCGTCGGCCTCGTCGCGGGCGGGATCGCCTATCTGACCGGAATGTCGCAACGCACGTCGCAGAACGTCTCGCCGACCGTCACCGTCTACCGGACGGCCGCGCCCTCGGAGACGACCTCCGCACCGGCCGTGGCGCCGACCCAGGCAGGGTCCCGACCCACTACGCACGCGCAGTCGCCGGCTCCGCGAAAGAGCCCGACCAAGCCGCCCAAGGCGTCGCCCTCCGATCGCGGCAAGCCCTCGTCGAAGTCCTCCGAGGGCGCCGACCAGGGCGACGGCTCCGAGTCCGCCGACGCGGGCGACGGCCTGGTCGAACCCGGCGCGGCCGTGGTGGACGACCACAAGGGCAAAGCCGAAGGAAGCGGCAAAGGGAGCGGCAAAGGGCTAGTTCTCGGCTAGATCTTCCAGCGCTACGGGGAAGGCCGGGACCCGGGCGGCGAAGGCGCGGAGGTCGTCGGCGGTCGCCACGCGTCCGTTGAGGCGGGCCGCGATCGCGGCGGTCGCGAAGCCGCACATACGGCCCTGGCACCACCCCATCCCGGGCCGCGCCAGCATCTTCACCGCACGGGCGTCGTCGGCTCCGAGGTCGTGGCAGGCCCGGCGCAGCTCGCCGTACGGGACCTCCTCGCAGCGGCAGACCACCGTGCTCTCGGTGAGCCAGGCCGTCCACTCCGCGGGGACCGGGCAGGCGCGGCGCATGGCCGCGGCGAATCGGCGACCTCGCCGGACGGCCCGGCGCAGGCGGGCGGTCTTGCCCGATCCCGCGAGGGTGAGCGCCGCGAGCCGTCCCTCGGCCAGCGCGAGCGCCGCACCGCCGACGCCGGTGGCCTCGCCCGCGATGTAGACGCCGTCGGCCGTGCTGCGCTGCGACCCGTCCACGACGGCGACGAGCGAGCCGTCCTCGTCGAGCCGGGTCTCGGCGCCGAGCATGATCGGCAGCTCCAGCGAGGGCGTGAACCCCCAGCCCAGCGCGACCAGGTCCGCGGCGATCTCCTCCTGCGTCCCGTCGGCCCGCCGCAGCCGGACGGCCTCGGCCCGGCCGTCGCCGACGATCTCCGTGATCACGGTCCTGGTCCGGTAGAGCACGCGGCGCGCGGTCATCGCCGCCGCGTACCGGACGGCCTCGACGGACTTGGACGGCGCGGCGAGCGCTCCGAAGGGGTCGCGCAGCCAGCCGGTGACAGGGTTGGCCTCGGCGACGGCCGCGACCGCGACCCCGGCCCGGGCCAGCGCGACGGCCACGGGCAGCAGGAACGGCCCGGTCCCGGCCACCACAGCGCGCCGACCGGGCGCCGTGCCGTGCTCCTTGAGCAGGGCCTGTACGCCTCCGGCGGCCATGACCCCCGGCAGGTCCCACCCCGGAATGGGCAGTTGCCGGTCGTAACCACCCGGGCAGAGGATCACCGCCCGGGCCGTCACCGGATCATGACCGGTCAGCCGGAGCGTGAAGCCCTCCTGGTCACGGGTGATCAGCCACACCTGGGTCCCCGGGATCCGGCGGACCTGTCCCAGCCGGCGCGACAGCCCCTCGTAAGCCTTCCAGTGCTGCCCGCGCCCGCCCTCCGCGTGCCGCCAGTATTGGCCGCCCGGCCGCTGACCGGCGTCGATCAGGACCACGTCGAGCCCGGCGCCGGCCGCCTCGGCCGCCGCGCCGAGGCCCGCCGGGCCCGCGCCCACGACGGCGACGTCGTGAGGCTCAGGCGTCATCGCGGTCCCCCAGCCGCATGCCGTCGCGCGCGGGGACCACACAGGCGCGCTGGTCGGGCACGCCGTCGATCGTGATGAGGCAGTCGTGGCACAGGCCGATCCCGCAGAACAGGCCGCGCGGGCGTCCCTGGCCGCGCGTGACGCGCCAGGACACGACTCCCGACGCCACGAGGGCCGCCGCGACGCTCTGCCCCGGCTCGGCCCGCACGGGCCGCCCTTCGAAGGTCATGGTGTACGTCATGCGGCCGCCTCGAAGCGGGCCGGGGCGAACGGTGCGAGGTCGAGCGCGGCCGGCGCGCCCGTCAACGCCTGGGCCAGCAGCAGGCCCGTCCCGGCGGACAGGCCGACGCCGGCGCCTTCGTGGCCGCACGCGTGCCACAGCCCGGGCGCGCGCGGGTCGGGCCCGATGACGGGCAGATGGTCCGGACAGTACGGCCGAAAGCCCAGGTAGGACCGCATCACCCGGACCGATCGGAGCACGGGGAACAGCGCCGCGGCCTGCCCGGCCAGGCGCCGGAGCGCCTCCGGCGAGACCGTGCGGTCGAAGCCGACCCGCTCCCGCGTGGCGCCGATCAGGATGGTCCCCGACCGGGTGCCCTCCACCACGGGCGAGGTCTGGAGCTCCGCGTCACCGCTCGCGACATTTCCCACATACTCGGCGGCGTAGACCTTGTGGCGGATCGTCCCGACCGGCATGGGCTGGGTGACCAGCACGAACCCGCGCCTCGGCAGGACGGGGACCGTCACCTCCGCGAGGGCGGCCACCTCCCCCGCCCAGGTCCCGGCCGCGTTGAGCACCGCTCCCGCCGATATGTCCGCGTGAGCGGTCCGCACGCCGGTCACCTGGTCGCCGTCCCGCAGGAAGCCGGTCACCTCGGTCCGCAGCCGGATCTCGGCGCCGCGCTCGCGGGCCAGCCTGAGCAGATGCGCGGCCGCCAGCATGGGCTGGACCTGGGCGTCCTGCGGGTAGTGCGCGCCCGCGGCGAGCCCGGGGGCGAGATTCGGCTCGTAGTCCACCGGGTCGGCGACCTCGGCCACCTCGACCCCGCACGCGCGCTGCGCGGCCGCCAGCGAGCGCAGCGCGGCCGCCCCCTCCGGCGAGGAGGCCACGACCAGGCCGCCCTTCTGCTCGTATTCCCACAGGCCGCCGTGGTCGCCGAGGTCCTCGCGCCACGCGCGGAGCGACAGCAGCGCGAGGTCCAGCTCGGGACCGGGCTCCTTGTCCGAGACGAGCAGATTGCCCTCGCCCGCGCTGGACGTGCCGGCGGCGATGCCGCCCCGCTCGACCACGGTCACCCGGAGGCCGGCGGACGTGGCGAAGTAGGCGCACGCCGCGCCCACCACGCCGGCGCCGACGACGACCAGGTCGGCGCTCACAGCAGGAAGCCCGCCGGGAACGGGTCGCCGGGGTCGAGGTGATATTGGGCGGTCCCGGTGACCCAGGCGCGCCCGGTGATCGACGGCAGCACCGCCTCGTAGGGCCCCACTTCGGTCGTGCCGAGCAGCCGTCCGGTGAACCTCGTCCCGATGAAAGATTCATTGACGAAGTCGGCGCCGAGGGCGAGCTCGCCGCGCGCGTGGAGCTGGGCCATCCGAGCGCTGGTGCCGGTGCCGCACGGCGAGCGGTCGAACCAGCCGGGGTGGATGGCCATGGCATGCCGCGACAGCCGGGCCGTGGAACCCGGCGCCTGCAGATAGACATGATGACATCCCGAAATATCGGGACGTAGGGGGTGAACGGGCCGGTCGGCCTCGTTCACCGCGTCCATGATCGCCAGCCCGGCCGCGATCAGGTCGCCGCCGCGCGCCCGCTCGAACGGCAGACCCAGGGCGTCCAGCTCGACGATCGCGTAGAAATTGCCGCCGAAGGCCAGGTCGTAGCCGATCTCCCCGAATCCGGGGACCGTCACCTTCTGATCCAGGGCGTACGCGAAGGACGGGACGTTCTCGATCGTGACCGACCGCGCCGAGCCGTCCTCGACCGCGACCGAGGCCACGACCAGCCCGGCCGGTGTGTCGAGGCGGATCGTGGTGACCGGCTCGGTCACGGCGACCATGCCGGTCTCGACCAGCACGGTCGCCACCCCGATGGTGCCGTGGCCGCACATCGGAAGCAGGCCGGAGACCTCGATGAACAGGACGCCGTAGTCGGCGTCGGGGCGGGTGGGGGGCTGCAGAACGGCGCCGCTCATGGCGGCGTGCCCCCGCGGTTCGTACATCAGCAGCTTGCGCAGGTCGTCGTCGTTCTCCATGAACCACAGCCGCCGCTCGGCCATGGTGGCGCCGGGGATCGTGCCGACGCCGCCCACGACGACCCTGGTCGGCATGCCCTCGGTGTGCGACTCCACGGTGTGGAGGACACGAGTGGATCTCACTGGTAACCCTTCGCCAGGACGGCCTTGGTGTCGGCGGCGATCCGGGCGGCCACGTCGGGCGGCAGCGGGAGCCGCGGCGGCCGGCAGGCGCCGCCCTTGCGGCCGGCGACGTCCATGGACAGCTTGATGGACTGGACGAACTCCGTCCTCGAATCCCACCGTAGCAGCGGGTGCAGGTCGCGGTAGATCGGCAGCGCGCCGGCGACGTCACCCGCCACGGCCAGGCGATACAGCTCGGACGTGCTCGTGGGAAAGGCGTTGGGGTAGCCCGCGATCCAGCCGGTCGCGCCCGCGACCGCCAGTTCCAGCAGCACGTCGTCGGCGCCCGCCAGCAGGTCGAGGCCCGGTGCCTGCTCCCTGATCTCGTACGCCCTCCGGACGTCGCCGCTGAACTCCTTGACGGCCACGATCAGCCCCTCGTGCCAGAGTTCGGCCAGCAGGTCAGGGGTGAGGTCGACCTTGGTGTCGAAGGGGTTGTTGTACGCGACGACCGGGAGCCCCGCCTTGGCGACCTCCCGGTAGTGGGCGACGACGGCGGACCGATCGGCGCGGTAGGCGTTGGGCGGCAGCAGCAGGACCGAGTGGGCCCCGGCCTCGGCCGCCTCGTCGGCCCACCGCCGGGCCTCCAGCGCGCCGTACGCGCCGACCCCCGGCATCACGCCGAAGCCCTCCGGAGACGCCTCGACGGCCGTTCTGACGACGCGGGCCCGCTCGTCGGCGGTCAGCGTCTGATACTCCCCGAGGGAGCCGTTGGGGACGACGCCGTCGCAGCCGCCGGCGGCGAGAAAGCGCACGTGCTCGGCGAAGGCGTCGTAGTCCACGGAAAGGTCGTCGCCGAACGGCAACGCGGCGGCCACATGGACGCCGTGCCAGGTCTTCCGGGTTGTCATCCACCGAGATTAACAGTGCAATATCACATGGTCCACGCCAGATATTTCACGACTCGGCAGTAACGATCTCCAGGGCACGCGCCAGGTCAGCGGGGTAATCAGTGGTGAACGTCATCCACTCGCCCGAGGTCGGATGCTCGAACGCCAGCGACACGGCGTGCAGCCACTGCCGCCCGAGGCCCAGCCGGGCCGCGAGCGTCGGATCGGCGCCGTACATGAGGTCGCCCACGCACGGGTGGCGCATCGCCGCCATGTGCACCCGGATCTGGTGCGTGCGGCCCGTCTCCAGCTGCACGCCGATCAGCGAGGCCGCGCGGAACGCCTCGAGCGTGTCGTAGTGGGTGACCGAATCCTTGCCGCCCGCGACCACCGCGAACCGGCCGTCGCCCGAAGGATGCCGGTCGATCGGCGCGTCGATCGTCCCGCGGAGCGGATCCATGTGGCCCTGGACCAGCGCGTGATAGCGCTTGTCGACCGTGCGCTCCTTGAAGGCGCGCTTGAGCGCCGTGTAGGCCACCTCGCTCTTGGCCACGACCATCGCGCCCGTGGTGTTGGCGTCGAGCCGGTGCACGATGCCCTGCCGCTCCGCGGCGCCGCTCGTCGACACGCGGTGGCCGGTGCCGAGCAGGCCGCCGATCACGGTCGGGCCGGTCCAGCCCACGGTGGGGTGGGCGGCGACGCCGATCGGCTTGTTCACCACCACGATGTCGTCGTCCTCGTAGACGATCGACATGCCGGGCACGGGCTCGGCGACGGGCATGGGGAGGGTGGGCGGGGGCGGAACGGTCACGTCGAGCCAGGCGCCGCCACGGACGCGGTCGGACTTGGCCGCGACCGCCCCGTCGACCAGCACGTCGCCGGAGGCGATCAACTCGGCGGCGCGGGTGCGGGAGAAGCCGAAAAGCCGGGCCAGCGCCGCGTCCAGCCGCTCTCCCTCCAGGCCCTCGGGGACCGGCAGGGACCGCTGGTCACCCATGCGTGCGCGTCCCGTCGATCTGGACGCCCCGCCAGGCGAGGAGGACGGCGAGGATGCCGCCGCACACGATGGCCGAGTCGGCCGCGTTGAACACCGGGAAGTTGGTCGCCGGGAAGACCTGGATGAAGTCGACCACGTGCCCTTCGAGGGGGCCGGGCGCGCGAAAGAGGCGGTCGGTGAGGTTGCCCAGCGCGCCGCCCAGCAGCAGGCCCAGCGTGATCGCCCAGGGCAGGCTGCGCAACTGCCGTGCCGTACGGATGATCGCGACGACCACGGCCACCGCGATGACGGTGAACACGATCGTCATCCCCGTGCCGATGCTGAACGCGGCACCCGGGTTGCGGATCACGTTGATGCGCAGCTGATCCCACAGCAGGCTGACCGGCTCCTTGCCCTCGAGATATTTGACCACCAGGGTCTTCGAGAGCAGATCCAGCGCGTAGACGACGACGGCGACGATGACCAGCACGCCGACCCGCCGGGCCTTGGCGCCGACGCTCGCGCCGCCGGTGGGCGCGGGCGGACCGGGGGGATCCGCCTCGGTCAGCGGCGCTCCTCCCGCTGCTTGCACGCTACGCACAGCGTCGCCCTCGGGAACGCCTGAAGACGCTCCTTGCCGATCGGCTTGTGGCACGATTCGCACACCCCATATGTCCCTGCGTCGATGCGGGCGATCGCCCGCTCGTTCTGCGCGATCAGATCGCGCGCATTCAGGGTAAGGGCGATCTCGCGCTCGCGTTCATAGGTCTTCGCCCCCGCGTCGGCCGGGTCGTCTCCCGCGCCCTCGCTGTCGTCCCCCTCCGCCAGGCCCGCCTCGGCGCGCGCGACGTCGGCGTTCAGCTCGGCGATCTCATCGAGAAGACGCCCGCGCACCTCCGCGAGCTCTTCGTCGGACCACAGGTCGTCACTGGTGGCGGGCTTTGCCGCGGATGTGGCCATCAGATCTCCTCAACACAGCTACAGTGCGGGCAGCATAGGTCGTTGATAACAAAACGGCAAACGACTCGCCGATGCATTTACCCCCTCCGTTCCACCGGGGAACACCGAGGGAACACCTGCCCGTCGTCGTCTGTTCCAACGGATCTGCGTTATCGTTTTTATGGGCAAGGCTTAGATGGGGACCCGCTTGATGACGAGGCGGGGCATCGCCCCGGAGCCGCCGGAAGAACGGCCACACCAGGCTCAGTAGAACCGGCAGCCGGCCAATGAGTGGATGGTCCTGAGGGGCCGTCAAGGAGGGTGGTACCGCGGGGCGGAGTCCGCCTCGTCCCTCCGCGCGCACTATCGATGATCATGGTGATGACGCGTGGAGGTTTCACCCGTGACTTTCCGGTCCCTGCCCGCCCAGGTCGACCTGCCGGCCCTCGAGCACGAGGTGCTCGGCCGCTGGCGCGACGGCAAGGTTTTCGAGCGGTCGCTCGAACAGAACGCCGAAGGCCCCGCGTGGGTCTTCTACGAAGGCCCGCCCACGGCCAACGGCATGCCCGGCGTGCACCACATCGAGGCCCGCGTCTTCAAGGACGTGTTCCCCCGCTACAAGTCCATGCAGGGCTACCAGGTGCCCCGCAAGGCCGGCTGGGACTGTCACGGCCTGCCGGTCGAGGTCGCCGTCGAGAAGGAGCTCGGCCTTTCCGGCGGCAAGCCCGCGATCGAGGCGTTCGGCATCGCCGAGTTCAACGCCCGCTGCCGCGAGTCGGTGCTGCGGCACGTCGACGCGTTCGAGGAGATGACCGAGCGGATGGGCTACTGGGTCGACATGTCCCAGGCCTACCGCACGATGGATCCCGCCTACGTCGAGGCCGTCTGGTGGTCGCTCAAGGTCATCTGGGACAAGGATCTCCTGTTCCGCGACTTCCGGATCACTCCTTACTGCCCGCGCTGCGGCACGGGCCTGTCCGACCACGAGCTCGGCCAGCCCGGCGGCTACGAGACGGTGTCCAGCCCGTCGGTGTACGTGCGGATGCCGGTGGTCGACGGCCCGCTCAAGGGCGCGTCCCTGCTGGTGTGGACGACGACCCCGTGGACGCTCGTGTCCAACACGGCGGTCGCCGTGCACCCCGACGTGACCTACGTCGCGGCCCGGCTCGGCGACGAGGTCCTGGTCGTGGCCGAACCCCTGCTCCGCGCCGTCCTCGGCGAGGACGCCGAGGTCGTCGCCACGTACGCGGGCCTCGACCTGGAGCACACCCGCTACGCGCGGCCGTTCGAGCTGGTCGACATCCCCGGCGCGCACTATGTGGTCCTCGGCGACTACGTGACCGTCGAAGACGGCACCGGCCTGGTCCACCAGGCCCCGGCGTTCGGCGCCGACGACATGACCGTCTGCAAGCGCTACGGCCTGCCGATCGTCAACCCGATCGGGCCGGACGGGCGGTTCCTGCCGGAGGTGCCGCTGGTCGGCGGCATGTTCTTCAAGGACGCCGACGAGCCGCTCACGGCCGACCTCCGCGAGCGCGGCCTGCTGTTCCGCGGCGGCCACTTCGACCACAGCTATCCGCACTGCTGGCGCTGCCACACGCCGCTGCTCTACTACGCCCTCCCCTCGTGGTACATCCGGACCACCGCCCTCAAGGACCGGCTGCTCGCCGAGAACGAGAAGACCAGCTGGTTCCCCGAGACGATCAAGCACGGCCGCTATGGGGAGTGGCTGCGCAACAACGTCGACTGGGCGCTGTCGCGATCGCGCTTCTGGGGCACCCCGCTGCCGCTGTGGATCTGCACGGCCGACGAGTCGCACGTCACGTGCGTCGGCTCGCTGCACGAGCTCGGCCACCTGGCCGGTCACGACCTGTCGGCGCTCGACCCGCACCGGCCCTACGTCGACGACGTCACCTTCCCCTGCCCGACGTGCGGCGAGGTCGCCAAGCGGGTGCCCGACGTGATCGACGTCTGGTATGACTCGGGCGCCATGCCGTTCGCCCAGTGGGGCGCGCCCTGGACCAACAAGGACGTCTTCGACAAGGCCTATCCCGGCCAGTTCATCTGCGAGGCCATCGACCAGACCCGCGGCTGGTTCTACTCGATGATGGCCGTCGGCACGCTCGTGTTCGACCGGTCGTCGTATGAGAACGTGCTCTGCCTCGGCCTCATCCTCGCCGAAGACGGCCGGAAGATGAGCAAGCACCTCGGCAACGTGCTCCAGCCGATGCCCCTGATGGACGAGCACGGCGCCGACGCGCTGCGCTGGTTCATGGCCACCAACGGCTCACCGTGGTCGCCGCGCCGGGTCGGGCACGGCCCGCTCGAGGAGATCGTCCGCAAGGTCCTGCTGACCTACTGGAACACCGCGTCGTTCTTCACGCTGTACGCGCGTGCGGCCTCGTGGACCCCGGGCACGACCAAGAGCGAGCGCACGCTCCTCGACCGGTGGGCCCTGGCCGAGCTGCACCGAACCGTCACCGAGGTGACGGCGGCGCTCGACGGCTTCGACACGGCTCGTGCCGGGCGGCGGCTCACCGAGTTCCTCGACGACCTGTCCAACTGGTATGTCCGCCGCTCGCGGCGGCGCTTCTGGGCGGGCGAGGCCGGCGCCTTCGAGACTCTCTACGAGTGCCTGGAGACCGTCACGCGGCTCATGGCCCCGCTCGTGCCGTTCGTGACCGACTACGTGTGGGATGTCCTCCGTACGGCCGACGCCCCCGCGTCGGTCCACCTGGCGACCTGGCCCACGGTGTCGGCCGAGGCGCTCGACCCGGCGCTGAGCGGTCAGATGGCCCTGGTCCGGCGGCTGGTCGAGCTCGGCAGGTCGGCCCGCGCGTCCTCCGGCGTGAAGACGCGGCAGCCCCTCGGCCGCGCCCTCGTCGGCGCGCCCGGCTGGGCCCTGCTGCCGGCCGAGCTGCGCGACCTGATCGCCGACGAGCTGAACGTCCAGTCGCTGGAGGCCATGTCCGGGTTCTCGGCCGACCTCGTGACGTTCACCGTGAAGCCAAACTTCCGGGTGCTCGGCAAGCGATTCGGGCCGCAGACCAAGCTCGTGGCCGCGGCCGTGCAGGAAGCCGACCCGGCCGCCCTGGCCCAGGCCCTTCGCATGGGCACGGTTCCCACGGTCACCGTCGACGAGCTGGGCGTGGTCGAGCTCGGGCCGGACGACGTGATCGTGACCGAGCAGCCCAAGTCGGGCTGGGCCGTCGAAACCGGCGCGGTCGACACCGGCACCGGTGAGACCGTGGCGCTCGACCTCGCCATGACCGACGAGCTGCGCCGGGCCGGGCTGGTCCGCGACGTGATCCGCCTGGTTCAGGACGCCCGCAAGGCCTCCGGCCTGGAGATCACCGACAGGATCGACCTCTGGTGGTCCACCACCGCCGCCGACCTGGCCGACGCGCTACGCGCCGGTGGAAACGCCCTGTCCGACGAGGTCCTCGCGCTGTCCTTCACCGAACTCCCCCACCCGCCCACCGCCGAGGCCGGCGCGGCCGAATTCACCGACACCGACCTTGGTCTGACATTCCACCTCCGTAAGGCGGCCCACCCCGCCTGATCACGGTGGCCGGCCCCTCGCCCCGACGGGTGGGGGGCCGCCTGCGTCAGGCCCTGGCCCTCGACCGCAGGCGCAGGGCGTCCACGACCGCGACGACCAGCATCGCCGCGATGAACGGTATGAGCGTGAGGATGGCGAACCCGCCGCCGATGTTGGCGCCGGCGCCGCCGGACGTCACCATGCGCTGGAGCACGGCCGCCGACACGCCCGCGAGCACGACCGGCAGCAGGACCCAGAGCAGCCAGCGCCGGCCGACGGCGCCGCGCACGGCCGCCGCGGTGAGATAGGCCGTGGCGAGGACGGCCAGCACACAGGAGCCGATGGTCAGAGCGTGCTCCACATCCGGGGCGATGTCCCAGGGCCGGAGGATGTAGTCCCGCTCGGCGACCGGGACGCCGGGCGAGTCCAGCCGGCCGATGAGGCCCCAGACGCCGATCGGGGCGGCGATAGCGAGCACGACCGCGGCCACGATGGGAGAACGGCGGCGGAATGTTTCAGTGGTCATGATCTCAGTGGTCATAAAGGAAGGGTCGCCGCTCGCCCGATCCCGGTTGGAGCGCTGAAATACTCAACCTTCTGAGTAGTCGCGCGCCGGTTTTCTTAGGCTGTCCTGGTGAGCTATGTGGCGATGGATGACGGGGTCCGGCTGTGGACGCAGGCCACGGGCGCGCCCGGGTCGCCGCCGCCGGTCGTCCTGCTGCACGGCGGCCCCGGCATGTGGGACTACCTGCGCCCGGTCGCCCGGCTGCTCGACGACCGCACCATCGTCCACCGCTTCGACCAACGCGGCTGCGGCAAGTCCGACGCTTCTGACGATCAGCGCCTCGACCGCCTGATCGCCGACCTGGAAACCCTGCGCCGTCACTGGGCCTATGACCAGTGGACGGTCGTCGGGCACTCGTTCGGCGCCTCCTACGCCCTGGCGTACGCCTGGACCCATCCCGAGCGGATCGCGTCGCTGTGCTACCTGTCCGGCACCGGCATCGGCGACTGGCGGCCGTTCTACCGCGCCGAGCGCGCCCGCCGCATGACCGCGCGGCAGCGCGCCCGGCTCGTCGAACTCGAGTCGAAACCGCACCGCTCGGCCTCCCAGGAGCGGGAGTTCCGCACGCTGTCGTGGTTCACCGACCACGCCGACCGCGAGCGGGCCTGGCAGTGGGCGGAAGAGGACGCCACCGCCACGACCTATCCGATCAACTTCGCGGCCAACCGCAAGCTGGCGATGGAGACGGCCTCGTGGACGGCCGACGCCGTACGCGCCGCCTGCCGGCGGATCATCGCGCCGGCCGCCGTCGTCCACGGCGCGGGCGACCCGCGACCGGCCTCCTCGGCGGCCGCGGTCGCCGACGCCCTCCCCCACGCCCGCTTCCATCTCCTGCCCGACGCCGGCCATCACCCCTGGCGCGAACAGCCCGACGCCCTCCGCGACATCCTGCGCGCGCTATAAACCTGAGGCGCCGGCCGGTGATCGAGTTGTACGCTTTCGATCAGCAAATGGGGGGCACGGGTTGAAGTTCGTCGGTTACCGCTACGAACGGTGGGAGTGCGGGTTCGAATCCCGCGAGGTCTTCGGACCTGTAGCTCAAATGGCAGAGCCCCAACCCCGGTGAACACACCACATCCGTGCCCCCTTGCTGACCCAGCTCGGGAGGGCGGGTCGAAGCAGGTCGGTTACCGCATAAGAGTCGATGTCGCGGGGTTCGAATCCCCGCCGACCCGGCGGCGACGCCGGGCGTAGCTCAGTGGCAGAGCGCCGATTCCGGCCGGCGTCCCCCACATCCGCCCTCTCTGCACCCACATCCGCTCCGGCGGGTCGAAGTCCCCCTGGAGGACACCTATGTCCCGTGATCCGCTCGCGTCCCTGTCGTCCACGGCCACGCCGCAGTCGCAGCCGATTCCCGGCCGCAGCGACCAGATTCCCAACGCGGCGGGCGGCTACGTGTTCGCCAAGGATCTGTGGCGGCGCGTGGAGGACTTCCTGATCCTCGGCACCACGGGCGGCACCTACTACGTCACCGAGCATGCCCTGACCGCCGACAACGCCGGCGTGCTGTTCCAGGCGATCGCCGAGGACGGCCCGCGGGTCGTCGCGCTGCTCACGGAGATCTCCACGGCGCGGCCGGCGCGCGCCCCCAAGCCGCGGCCCGCCCTGTTCGCGCTGGCCGCCGCCCATGCCAAGGGCGACCCCGCCACCCGGCAGGCCGCCAAGAACGCGCTGCACAAGGTGGCCCGCACGACCGATCACCTGGCCACCTTCTACGGCTACTGGAAGAACCTCTACGGCAAGCCCGGCCCGCGCGGCGCCATGCCCGTCCTCAACCGCTCGTTCCGCACCATGATGGGCAGCTGGTTCCTGGCCGGCGACCCCGACGAGGTCGCCTTCCGCGCCTGCAAGGCCATGCAGCGCAAGACGCCGCAGGGCGAGGACTTCGCGCTCCGCGACGCGCTCCGCATGGCCCGGCCCAGCGTCACCGACCCGCGCCGGCGTGCCCTGCTCGGCTGGATCGCCGGCAACGTCTCCGACGACGAGGCCCGCGACGAGCTGGCCACGGTCGACCGGTTCCTCACGGCCAAGGCCGTCACCTCGGTAGGGCAGGCCGTGCGGGTGGTCCGCGAGGCCAACGCGCCGTGGGAGTTCCTGCCCGACGCCATGCTCAAGGAGCCGGAGGTCTGGGACGCCCTCGTCGACACGATCGGCATGACCGCCCTCATCCGGAACCTGGCCCGGATGACCCGCCTCGGAACGCTGAAGCCGATGGCCGATGCGACCCGCCGCGCGGCCGCCCGGCTCACCGACCGCGAGGCGCTGGTCAAGGCGCGCATCCACCCCATGGACGCGTGGCTCGCCCTTCGTGTGTACGGCTCCGGCAGCGCCCAGCCCAACCGCCGGGCCGTGGCCCAGACCTGGGACCCGGTGCCGGAGATCGTGGACGCGCTCGAGGAGGCGTACGAGCTCTCCTTCGGCTCGGTCCAGCCGTCGGGCAAGCGGCTGCTGGTGGCCGTCGACTCGTCGGGCTCGATGGGCCAGCACGTGTTCTCGGGCGGGTCGCGGCTCGGCACGGCGTACGAGGTCGGCTGTGCCATGGCCGTCATGCTGGCCCGCATCGAGCGCGGCAACGTGCACGTCATCGACGTGGACCTGAGCGTTCACCGGTCGCGTGTGACGCCGCGCACCAACCTGCGGGAGATCGCGTCCTGGACGCCGGCGGGCGGCGGCACCAACCTCGCGCTGCCGTTCACCTGGGCCACCGAGAAGAAGATGGCCGCCGACGGCATCGTGGTCTTCACCGACAACGAGACCTGGGCCGGCAACTCCCACCCCGTGCAGGCTCTGAACGCCTACCGGCGCGCGGTCAGCCCGCACACTCGGGTCGTCGTCGCCGCGATGACCGCCACGGGCTACTCCATCGGCGACCCCGGCGACCCTGACACCCTCAACATCGCCGGCCTCGACGCCTCACTTCCCATAGTGGTGAACGGCTTCATCCGCACCTAGAAAGTGTCTGACCCTGGCCGGCCCTCTCCAGCAGGGGCCGGCCTTCAGGAGGACAGGTCGCAGACCGAGCAGTGGGTGAGCCCGGCCTCTTCGGCCGCGGTCTGGGTCATGACCTCGATGTCGCTGTCGTCCGTGGCGCTGAGCAGCGGGCAGTTGGGGCCGTGGTATCGGCGCGTGCCCACCAGGACCCGCACCATCCCCGGCCGCATGGCCGCTCGCGTGACGTCGCCCCCGTCGCTCACGTCGCTCACGTCTCCTGCGTCCTCCGCGCCACCGACGTCGTCATCGGGGTCGGGGTCGGCATCGGCGTCGGTCGCGTCGGCGTCGGAACGGCCCTCGCCACCCGTGGCCCACGCCGCACCTGAGGCCCACGCCGGGCGCTCGTCGTCACGGACATCTCCTGCCGCGACGTCTTCTGCGTCCGCCGCCGCGGCGGGCGGTTCATCCACCTCGGCGTCCTCGACCTCGTCCACGTCATCGTCGTCATCGGCGGCGTCATCGTCGTCGCCGATCAGATCGTCGAGCAGGCCCCGCACGCGGTGAGGCGGCGTGGGCGTACGGCGACCGGCCTCGGAGGCGTCGAAGTCAGCGGCCCCGTCGGAGGGTTCGTCCGCGTCTGTCCCTGAGTGGGAGGTGTCACCGGCCGAGGAGGACCCGGCGCGCCCGGGTCCGCTCACGGCCGGTTCCACCGGCTTCTCTGGGGACTGCCGCGAGTCCTCATACGGCTTCTTGAGGCCGCTTGGACGCTCCGACTCGGAACGCGTAGGCGTGAACCAGCTTGTCGCCCGCGACGACTCCACCGAGTCGTCGGGCCCGCCGTCGGAACGGCCCTCGGACCTGGATTCAGACGTCGAGTCGGACTCCGCCTCCGTCTCCTTGGAGGTCCCGGCGGCGAAGGCCCCGGCCGCCGAGGCGGCTCCGGCGGCGGCGCCCGTCGTGAAAGCGCCGCCGGCAGAGCTCCCGGTGCTTGGGGCGGCCGTGGGGGCCGTCGGGGTGGACCCGGTGGCCGGGAAGAGCGTCGTGCCCGACGCGGACCCGCCGGACGGCGTGGAGCCGGACGGCGTCGAACCGGGCGTCGGTGACCCGGAGGTGGGTGGCGCGGAGGTGGGTGGCGCGGAGGTGGGTGGCGCGGTGCGGGCCGGGGGGGAGGGCATGCGGGAGGAGGTCGTGGTGGTCTCGGGGAAGGCACCGGTCGACGAGCTGGCCGGGGAACTGGTGCCGGTCGACGAGCTGGCCGAGGAGCTGGAGCCGGTCGAGGAGCTGGAGCTGGAGGAGCTGCTGCCGGGGCGGGGCGGGGCGCCGTCGGGGAGGCAGGTGCTGCAAGGAGTGAAGCCCTCCTCGCGCGCCTCCTCGTGGGTCAGCTCCTCGGTGTCGCGGTTGAGCAGCTGGCGGCAGGTCGCCAGGTGGAAGCGGCGCCGGCCCGGGATGACCAGGACGATCGCGTCGAGCGCCAGGCCCGTCGCGTCCGGCGGCCGGCCCGCGCCGGCGGCAGCGGCCGACGTCCCGGGAGCCGACGTCCCGGGAGAGGTGTAAGGCATGGAGCCGTAGCCGGCACCGGGCGAAGGCGGACCGGTCTCTGCGGCGGGGGCGGCGCCGGGCCGCATGACCTGGGTGGAGGGCGGGATGCGGTCGTCCCAGCCGGGCGGGCCGGACGGATGCATGTGGGGGGGCTGGCCGGGCATGCCGCCCATGCCAGGGGGCATCGTGGGGGCGCGCATGGTCTGCGTCACCATGGCGCCGGCCGCGGGATGCTGGCCTGTCGCCGTATACGCGGAGGCCCCGGAGGCCGCCATCTGGTTCATCGCGTCGACCGGCTCGCGCGCGGGCTTTCCCCCGGCGGGGAACAGCTCGTGGCGGCGTAGCAGCGCCCCGACGAGGAGGCTGACCGCGGACAGCACGCTGATCACGATCGACCACATCACGAGGAACGGCTTCGCGAGCACCACGCCCGCGATGAGCAGGACGATCGCGGCGAGCACCAGTGCGGCGCTGATGAGGATCACGGGGGTTCTCCGATAGTGCGGGTCATGCGCGCACGGCCCGGAAACGGGACGTGGCTGCCTGGCCGTACGGCCTGACAGCCTGCCACGTCTGGACCGCGCCGGCTCCGGTGACCGGGCGGCTCACGCCCCGCCGCGGGGGGTTCGCGGCGAGCGTCGCGGGCCGGTGGGCCCGTCCTCCCTGGTCCGGGCGCCTGACCCGGTGATGCCTGGTCTGATGGTGCCTGGTCGGTTATGCCTGCGCGCCTGGTCCACACGTCCTGGTCCTGGCTCGGGGGCAAGGACTTCGGACCATGGGCTGATCCTGGCTTGGGGGAACCAGAAGGGCCCTGGCGACGCGTGGAACCCTAGCGGCGGTCGCCGTGCGGGCCGTCAGGCCCCGGGAAGCCGCCCGGGTGGGGCTGGGGCTCGGCGCCGAAAGGGTTGGGCGCCGCGGCCATCTGAGGGCCGCCAGGGGCGACGGCGTGCGCCATGGCCGGAGGCTGACCGCCACCGACGATGGGGAAGCCACCACTGCCCTCGGCCGACACGTTGAGATCGGCGAGCTGCTGCTCCAGGTAGAGCTTGAGGCGGCTGCGATACTCGCGCTCGAAGCTGCGCAGCTCCTCGACCTTGCGCTCCAGCTCGTCGCGCGTCTGCACCAGCGAGCCCATGGCCTGGCGGTGCCGCTCCTGCGCGTCGCGCTCCAGCGTCTCGGCGCGGGCCCGGGCGTCGCCGATGATCTGCTCGGCCTGGCGGCGGGCCTTGCCGAGGATGTCGTCGGCCTCGCGACGGGCGCGGGTCACCGTCTCGTCCGCCTCCCGGCGGGCATCGGCGATCGCCTGGTCGGCGGTCTGCTGGGCCAGCGCGAGGACGCGGGCCGCGGTGTCCATGTTGTCCTCGGCCGGGGGCATGCCCATGCCGACCGGGACGGGCTCGGGCCGGACCGGCTCGGGCTGGCGGACGGGCTCCGGCACGGCGACCGGCGCCGGCTCGGCGACCGGCGCGGGAGCCATCTGCATGGAACCGCCCATGCCGACGCCCCCGGGCACCTTGCCGCGCAGGCACTCGGCCAGCTTGGCGCGGAGCTCCTCGTTCTCCTGGATGAGGCGGTCGAGCTCGGCCTCCACCTCGTCGAGGAAGGCGTCAACCTCTTCCTCGTCATACCCAGGCCGCAACCTGGTCGTACTGAACTGCTTGTTCCGCACATCAGCGGGCGTCAGCGGCATTTCGGTCTCCTTGGCGCGCTTGGAGTCTGTCCGGAGGGAGGTACCCGATCACGACGGCAGCGCGGACACGACTTGGATCAAGACCAAGACCACAATGAACAGCACTGTGAAGCTTAGGTCAAAGGCCACCGTACCCAACCTCAGGGGAGGAATGAAACGGCGGAGAAACTTGAGAGGTGGGTCGGTGACCGTGTATATGGCCTCCGCCAGCACCAGCATCACCCCCGTAGGGTGCCAGGAACGGGCGAAAGCCTGCACCGTCTCAAAGATCATCCGGCCGATCAGCAAGATCAGATAGAGGGTGAGCGCGATGACCAAGATCTCTCTAATGATCCCCACGGTCGCGCCCCGCCTCCGTCCAGGCCTGCCGCCTTCGATCACTGTCCATGGTGGAACTCTAGCTCTGATTGAAGAAGCCGCGTTCCGCGATTCGGGCCTTGTCCTCGGCGGTCACCTCAACATTGGCTGGGGACAACAGGAACACCTTGTTGGTAACACGTTCAATGCTGCCGTGTAGGCCAAAGATGAGACCTGCCGCGAAATCAACCAGACGCTTGGCGTCGCTGTCGGACATCTCAGTCAGGTTCATGATGACCGGGGTGCCTTCGCGAAAGTGCTCCCCTATCGTCCGCGCCTCGTTGTAGGTCCGCGGGTGAAGGGTCGTGATACGCGCCAGATCGGTCGTACGGCGCTCGATGACGGCGGTCGAGGGGCGGGGGGCGGGCACCGGCATGTCGACGTCCTCCTCACGCTCGTGGGGCGCGACAGAGGCCGTGCCGAAGCCGCGCCGGGCCGACCCGTAGTCGTCCTCGGGGTAGTCGTCCGGCCCATAGTCGGACGAATAGCTGTCTACGTAGCGGTCGTCCTCCACAAGTCCGAGGTAGACCGCCATCTTGCGCATCGCGCCGGCCATGTTGCCGTCCTCCTCGAGCCCTACCCGATGTCGACCTTGTGAACGGCGGACACCAAGGTCCACTTTGGGGAGATTACTAGACGAAGGGCGCTCGGCGGCCGAGCAACGCCGTACCAACTCTCAGGTGTGTCGCGCCGTTCGCGATGGCCTCCGCGAGGTCTCCGCTCATGCCCGCCGAAATGATCTCCGCGCCGGGATGTTCCTTCCGTACGGCTTGCGCTATCTCGTGCAGACGGGCGAAAGCGGGGCCGGGCGCCTCGCCGAACGGGGCGACGGCCATGACCCCGCCGAGCCGCAGCCCTTCGGCGGCGGCGATCCGGCCGGCCAGCGCGAGCACGTCTCCAGGAAGCGCGCCGCCGCGCTCCGGCCGGTCGTCGAGGGACACCTGGATGAGGCATCCCACCTCACGCCCGGCGCGCACGGCCTCATGGGACAGCGCCTCGACCAGCCGCGGCCGGTCGACCGAGTGGACCAGATCGGCGTATCCGACTACGGATCTCGCCTTGTTGGTCTGCAGCTGTCCGACGAAATGCCAGGTCAGCGGGAGATCAGCGGCGGCGGCCGCCTTCGGTGCGGCTTCCTGGTCGCGATTCTCCCCCACGTCGGTCACGCCGAGCTCGGCCAGAAGCCGCACGTCCGATAGCGGATAGGTCTTGGTCACCGCGATGAGCGTGATCTCGGAGTCGGCCCGGCCGGCGGCCCGGCAGGCGTCCGTCACCCGGCGCCCCACCTCCGCGAGGCCCGCCGCGATCTGCGCGCGCCGGGCCGTCACGTCGGGACTCACCTGAGGGGTCTCACTTCAGGAAGTCGGGGACGTCGAGCTCCTCCTCCTGCTCCTCGAAGACCACGCGAGGCCGCTGCGGCGGCTGCTGGCCGGAGCGCGAGGTGATCGGGGTCGGCGGCTCGGGCGCCGGGCGCGGCACGCCGACCGGGCCGGACGCCGGGCCGCTCGCGTCGGAGCGGGAGGCCTCGGAACGAGCGCCGTCGGGCCGCGAGGCGTCGGACCGCACGGCCTCAGGCCGAGGCGCGTCGTCCTTGGCGTCCTTGCCGCTGAACGACTCCTTGAAGGCGCCGCCGGATCCCTCACGCCCGAACTGGTCACGCGCGTCCTTGGGCGGGCCGTCCTTTCCGAACGGCGCGCTCTCGGCGGCCGGCGCGCTCGCGGCGGACGGCTGCGGCACGGGCGCCGGCCGGACCGGCGGTGCGGACGGCGACGGCGCGGAGGCGGCCGAAGCCGACGAGCCCGACGCGGCGGCGGACCCGGCGCTCGCCTGCGTGGGCGTCGTAGGCGGCGCCACGAACGACGACAGCGAAGGCCGGCCCGACGCGGAGCGTGGCGCGGGCGGCGAGGACGAGCCGCCGGAGGTGCCGGCGGACGCCGGCCGAGACGACTGGCCGCGCGACACTGGCGTCGGGTCGGGCCTGGTCACGGCCGGCTCGTCGAAGCCGGCGGCGATCACCGTGACCCTGACCTCGTCGCCGAGCGCGTCGTCGATGACCGTGCCGAAGATGATGTTGGCGTCCGGCGCGGCCGCGTTGGAGACCAGCTGCGCCGCCTCGTTGATCTCGAAGAGGCCGAGGTCGGAGCCGCCCGCGATGGACAGCAGCACACCATGGGCGCCGTCGATCGAGGCCTCGAGCAGCGGGCTGGACACGGCCATCTCGGCGGCCGCGACCGAGCGGTCGTCGCCGCGCGCGTGGCCGATGCCCATGAGCGCGGAGCCCGCACCGGACATGACCGACTTCACGTCGGCGAAGTCGAGGTTGATCAGACCGGGCGTGGTGATCAGGTCGGTGATGCCCTGAACACCGGACAGCAGCACCTGGTCGGCCGCCTTGAAGGCGTCGAGCACGCTGACCTGCCGGTCGGAGATGGACAGCAGCCGGTCGTTGGGAATCACGATCAGCGTGTCGACCTCTTCGCGCAGGGTCTCGATGCCCGCCTCGGCCTGCATGGCCCGGCGCTTGCCCTCGAAGCTGAACGGCCGGGTCACTACGCCTATGGTCAGCGCGCCGAGCGAGCGTGCGATGTTGGCCACCACGGGCGCGCCGCCGGTGCCGGTGCCGCCACCCTCTCCGGCGGTGACGAACACCATGTCGGCGCCCTTGATGACCTCCTCGATCTCCTCGCGGTGGTCCTCTGCGGCCTTGCGTCCGACGTCGGGGTTGGCGCCGGCGCCCAATCCACGGGTGAGCTCACGGCCGACGTCAAGCTTCACATCGGCGTCACTCATCAGCAGCGCCTGGGCGTCGGTGTTGATGGCGATGAACTCGACGCCCTTGAGGCCCTCCTCGATCATTCGGTTGACGGCGTTCACGCCGCCGCCGCCGATGCCGACGACCTTGATGACCGCGAGGTAGTTCTGCGGTGCTGCCACGACGAGGGGCCTTTCCGCTCGTTTTCTTCCGGGGACCGCGGGAACGGTCCCTCCGACACGTCTCAACTCTCACCCTCAAGTTGAGATTTAGAGTTATGTCAACCTGAGGATTGATACGGACAGTAGGGTTGCGCCTCCCCCAGGGTCAACTAACCGCGCCGCAAGCGCGCCCGGCGTGTCGCGCCCCGTCCTATTCGGCTTCGGCGGCTCACTTCACCGTCACCACGTCGGCCGAACTCACGTCGAAGCTCGTGGCCTTGCGCGGCAGCAGGCTCGCCAGGATCCGCGCCTTGTCGCCGGTGCGCTCGGAGCCGCCCCACAGCACGCTGCGCCCGTCCGACAGCCGCAGCGAGACCGCGTACGGCGAGGGCGCCCGCACCTCGCGCACCCGGGCCAGCAGATCCTCCGGAAGCCCGGAGAGGATCGCGAGCGCGGCCATGGTCGCCTCGTCGCCCCGTGCGAGATGCTGCACGCGGAGGACGGGCAGGCTGGGCGGGGCCACGGTCGGCGTGTCGATGACCACTCCGAAGCGGTCGATCACGGCCGATTTGCCGCCCATCGGAGCGGCCGCGATCGGCGTGCGCTCCACGATCGACACCTGGAGCGTGTCCGGCCAGGAGCGGGTCACGGTGACCTGCTCGACGTCGCGCAGCGCCGCCACCCTATCCCGGATGACGTCGAGGTCGACACGGATCAGCGGGGTCCCGCTCGTGACGCCGGCCGCCTGCCTCACCTGCGTGTCGTCGAGCCTGATCGCCCCGGACACGCGTACGTCCCGCACGCCGAGAAGGGGCGAGAAGAACACCACGTATCCGCCTCCGGCCACCAGGGCACCGGCGAGCAGGGTGGCGATCGACGTCCGGATCGGCATCCGCCGGACGGCGCCCCCTTCCTGCCGAGCCCGGGCGGCGGCCGCGTCATCCTGACGGGCGCCGGCGGCGGCCTCGTGCGGGATCCCGGCCTTCTGGCGGGTCACTGGGCGGCAGCCTCGCCGAGCTGGGCGACGATCCGGGGGCCGAGCTCGGTGACGTCGCCCGCGCCCATGGTCAGCACGATGTCGCCGGGCCTGGCCCGCTCCGCGACCAGCGCGGGGACGGTCGTCCGATCCGAGGCGTACACCACATGGCCGGGCGGCAGCGTCACCTTGCCCGCCACGAGCGCGCCCGACACGCCGGGCTCGGGATCCTCGCGCGCGCCGTAGACGTCGAGCACGATCGCCTCGTCCGCGAGGCCGAGGGCCTGCCCGAACTCGGTGGCGAAGAACCTGGTCCGCGAATACAGATGCGGCTGGAAGATCGCGATCACCCGGCCGCTCCCGGACACCACGTCGCGTGCGGCGCGCAGGTCGGCGGCCAGCTCGGTCGGGTGGTGGGCGTAGCTGTCGAACACCGACACACCGGCCGCCTCGCCCTTGGCCTCGAACCGCCGCTTGGCCCCGGTGAAGGCGGCCAGGCCGCCCGCGATGTCGTCGAAGCCGAACCCCAGCTCGAGCGCCACGGCGATCACCGCGGTCGCGTTGAGCGCGTTGTGGCTGCCCGGCACGGCCAGCCGCACCACGCCGCGCCCCTCGACCGCGAACTCGACGCCGAGGCCGCGCGGCACGATGTCGGACACGCGGTAGTCGGCGCCTTCGGCCGCGCCGTACGTGACGACCTTGAGGCCGCGCGCGCGGGCCAGCGGCGCGAGCGCGGCCGCGCCCGGGTCGTCGACGCAGAGCACGAGCACCGACCCGATCCGCTCCACGAACCGCGCGAAGCTGTCGTGCACGGCCTGGGTGTCGCCGTAGTTGTCGAGGTGGTCGGCCTCGACATTGGTGATCACCGCGATGCGCGGGGCCAGCATGAGGAACGACCCGTCGCTCTCGTCGGCCTCGGCCACGAACACCTCGCCGGCGCCCTCGTCGGCGCCGAGCCCGGTGGTCACCAGCTGGCCGCCCACGCAATACGACGGGTCGGCGCCGCACTTCTGCAGCGCCACGGTGAGCATCGACGTGGTCGTGGTCTTGCCGTGAGTGCCGGCGACGGCGATCCCGACCCGGCCGGCCATGACCGCGGCGAGCGCCGCGGCGCGTGGGATGACCCGCAGGTTCTGCCGCAGCGCCTCCCCCAGCTCGGGGTTGGAGTCGCGGATGGCGGTCGACACGACGACGGTGTTCACGTCCTTGATGTGCGAGGCCGCGTGCCCCACATGGACGGTCGCGCCCAGCTCGCGCAGCTCGCCCAGCATGTCGGAGGTGCGGGCGTCGCTGCCCGACACGGCCACCCCGCGCTTGAGCAGGATCCGGGCGATCCCCGACATGCCGGCGCCGCCGATGCCGATGAAGTGCACCCGGCCCAGCTGCTCGGCGGGAATGGGTTCGACAAGTTTCACGAGGCTCATCGATCTACCACCGCTCCTCGTGGTTGTTCTTACTCATCGCGAAGCGATCTCCAAAACCTTGCGGGCGAGCGCGACGTCGGCGTCCTTGCGGCCGAGCCGGGCGGCGGCCTCGGACATCGCGGCGACGCGATCGGGGTCGTGCAGAATCGGGACCAGCGTACGCATGATCCAGTCGGCGGTCAGATCCGAGTCCTCGACCAGCAGCCCGCCGCCTCCGCGCGCGATGGGCTCGGCGTTCAGCCGCTGCTCGCCGTTGCCGTGCGGAAGCGGCACGTACGCCGCGGGGAGCCCGATGGCGGTCAGCTCCGCGCACGTCATCGCCCCCGCGCGGCACAGCACGAGGTCGGCGGCGGCGTAGGCGAGATCCATCCGGTCGACGTAGGGCAGGATCACGTACTGCGGGTCGCCGGGGGGCGGCTCCTCCTCGACCGCGTTCTTCGGGCCGATCACGTGCAGCACCTGGACCCCGGCCCGGCGCAGCGCCGGGCCCGCGTCGAGCGCGGCCTTGTTGATCGAGCGGGCGCCCTGCGACCCGCCGAAGACCAGCAGCGTCGGCCGGTCGGACTCCAGGCCGAAATACGACCTGGCCTTGTCGCCGAAGGAGAACCGGTCGAGGGTCGAGATCTGGCGGCGCAGCGGAATGCCGATGTACTGCGCGCCGGACAGCGGGGTCTCGGGATGGCCGGTGTAGACGTGGTCGGTCAGCCGCGCGCCGAGCCGGTTGGCGAGGCCCGGCCGTGGATTGGCCTCGTGCACCACGATGGGGACGCCGCGCCTTCGGGCGGCGAGGTAGGCGGGGGTGGCGACATAGCCGCCGAATCCGACCAGGACGTCGGCGCGCACCTTGTCCAGGATCTGGGCGGCCGTGTTGATCGCCCCGGCCAGCCGGCCGGGGACGGTGAGCAGCTGCGGCGTGATGGCGCGCGGCAGCGGGACCGCCGGCACCAACTGCAGGTCGTAGCCGCGGGCGGGCACCAGGCGGGTCTCAAGACCCCGCTCGGTGCCGAGGCAGGTGATCCCGATCGCGGGGTCCTGCAGACGAAGCGCATCGGCCAGCGCGAGCGCCGGCTCGATATGGCCGGCCGTCCCGCCACCGGCGAGGACCACCCTCATGTCACTCCCTATATCACTTAAGGCCAAGCCAGCTTAGGGCCCAGGCCAACGGCCCCGGCCCACGGGCGGTCAACGCCTGGGCCGCGCCCGGCTCGCGCTTGGCGAATGACAACAACATGCCAAGCGCGGCGAGCGTCGGCAACAGGGCCGATCCGCCGTAGGACACCAGAGGCAACGGAATTCCGGTGATAGGGAAGACGCCGATGACGGCTCCGATGTTGACAATGGCCTGCCCCGCGATCCACGCGACAGTCGCCGCCGCCGCGAGTCTGATGAACGGATCGCTGACCCGCGAGGCGATCCGTAGCCCCGCGTAGCCGAGCAGCCCGAACAGCGCCACGACGACAAGCGTCCCCATCAGGCCGAGCTCCTCTCCCAGGATGGAGAAGATGAAGTCGGACTCGGCATGGGGCACCCAGTCCCATTTCTGCCGGCTGCTGCCGAGGCCCAGCCCGAACCAGCCGCCCGATCCCATGGCGATCTGACCCTGCGCGGCCTGGTAGCCCGACCCCTTGGCGTTGGCCCACACGTTGAGCCAGCCGTCGATGCGGTCGGACCGGTAGCCCTCTGTCGTGATCATGATCACAGTGGCCAGCGCGATCAGGGCCAGCATTCCGGCGAACAGCCGCACGGGCGCGCCCACCACCCAGAGCAGGGCGAGGAAGACCACCACGAGCACGAGCGTGGTGCCAAGGTCGCGGCCCAGCATGACGAGAACGGCAAGGATGGCCACCCCCGGCATGAGCGGGATCAGCAGATGCCGCCACTCGATCCGGCCGCCACGCGCCTTGCGTGCCAGCAGGTCGGCCCCCCACAGCACGAGCGCCAGCTTGGCCGGCTCCGACGGCTGCAGGTAGATCGGGCCGAGGTCGATCCAACGCTGCGCGCCCAGCTGGCTCGTGCCGATGAACAGCACCATCACCAGGCCGATGATCGAGATGGCCATCAGCGGATAGCCGGCCAGCCGGAAGAACCGCTGCGGCAGCCGCGAGCACACCCACATCAGCGGGATGCCGAGCGCCACGGATCGCGCCTGGTTGAGGAACCAGTAGAACGGGTTGCCGGTCTTCTGGATGGCCTCGATGCTCGACGCCGACAGCACCATCATCAGCCCGAGCGCGAGCAGCAGGGCGCTGCATCCGAGGACCAGGTAGTAGGAGGTCAGCGGCCGGTCGAGGAGCTCGCGGAGCGCGTGGAACTGGTGGCGCGCCCAGCTCGGCGGCTGGGCCGCCGAATCCTGCGTCTCCTCGGGGGCCAGGCCCGGCGCGGTGGTGTCGGCCGTCATCACGCGTTCGCCACGACCAACCGGCGTACGGCGTCGGCGAACGCCTCTCCACGCGCGGCGTAGGAGGGATACATGTCGAGCGACGCCCCGGCGGGGGCGAGCAGCACGGTGTCTCCTGGGGAGGCGAGCCGGGCGGCCTCGGTGACGACGCGGTCCATGACCCCAGTGTCTTGCCCGGGCACGTCGACCACGGGCACATTCGCGGCGTGTCGCGCCAGAGCCTCCGCAATCCGGGCGCGGTCGGCGCCGAGGAGCACCGCGCCCCGCAGCCGCGGCGCGGCCCGGCGGACCAGGTCTCCGACGTCGGCGCCCTTCAGCTGCCCGCCGGCGATCCACACGATCGACCGGTAGGCGGCCAGGGACGCCCCCGCCGCGTGAGGATTGGTGGCCTTGGAGTCGTCCACGTAGTCGACGTCGCCGATCGTGGCCACGTGCGCGATCCGGTGCGGGTCGGGCGTGAAGGCCGCCAGGCCGCGCCGTACGGCGTCGGCGGGCACGCCGAAGGCCCGGGCCAGGGCGGCCGCCGCGAGCGCGTTGGCGACGTTGTGGGGCGCGAAGGGGCGCACGTCGGTGAGCCCGGCGAGCTCCTCGGCCGAACTGGCGGGGTCGGCCACGAACGCGCGGTCCACCAGAAGGTCTTCCACGACGCCCAGCTGGCCCGCACGCGGCACTCCGAGGGTGAACCCCACCCCCCGCCCGCAGGAGGCCGCCAGGCGGGCCGAGGTCTCGTCGTCGGCGTTGTAGACGACGACGCGGGCGCCGTCGAAGATTTTCGCCTTGGCGCGGGCGTACTCCTCGAAGGAGCCGTGCCAGTCGATGTGGTCGGGCGCCACGTTGAGCAGTGCCGCGGCGTACGGCTCGAGCGAGGACGACCAGTGCAGCTGGAAGCTGGACAGCTCGACCGCGAGCACGTCGTGATCCTGCGACAGCACCGCCTCGACGATCGGAACGCCCACATTGCCGACCGCCTGCGGCCGGTGCCCGGCCGCGGTCAGGATCGACGTGAGCATCCGCACGGCCGTCGTCTTGCCGTTCGTGCCGGTCAGCGCCAGCCACGGCGCCGACTCCGCGGAGCGCAGCCGCCAGGCCAGCTCGACCTCGCCGATCACCTCCACGCCCTGCGCGGCGGCGCTCACCAGCAGAGGATGCCCGGGCCGCCAGCCCGGCGAGGTGACGACCAGCGCCGTCTTGGCGGGCAGCGCGAGCTCACCGAAGCGGACCTCGACTCCCAATCCGGCCAGCTCGGGCGGGATGGGCCGCTCGCGCTCCTCCACCACGATCACACGCTCGCCGCCGAGCGCGAGCGCGCGGGCGGCGGCGGTGCCGGATACCCCCAACCCGGCGACCACCACATAGCTCACTGTTTAGGCATCCATTCCACGTAGAACAGGCCGAGCCCGGCGGCGGCGCAGAGACCGGCGATCAGCCAGAAGCGGACCACGATCGTGGTCTCCGCCCAGCCCTTGAGCTCGAAGTGGTGTTGAAGGGGGGCCATTCGGAACACGCGTTTGCCGGTCATCTTGAAGAAGCCGACCTGGATGATGACCGACGCCGTGATGAGCACGGGCAGTCCGGCGAGGATGAGCAGCAGCAGCTGGGTGCGGGTGGTCACGGCCAGCCCGGCGATCACGCCGCCGAGCGCCAGCGACCCCGTGTCGCCCATGAAGATCTTCGCGGGCGGCGCGTTCCACCACAGGAAGCCCACCAGCGCGCCGAGCACCGCCGCCGCGACCACGGCCAGGTCGAGCGGGTCGCGCACCCAGTAGCAGTTGGGGCCGAGCGCCGTCGTGCAGCTGTTGCGCAGCTGCCAGTTGCCGATCAGCACGTACGACCCGAGGACGGCCGCGGTCGCGCCGGAGGCGAGGCCGTCGAGTCCGTCGGTGAGGTTAACCGCGTTGGAGAAGCCCACGATGATGAACAGCACCCAGATCGTGAACCCGATGATCCCGATCGACGGGCCGAAGTCGCGCAGGAAGGACATCTGCGTGTCGGCCGGGGTGATGTCCCATGCGTTGGGGAACTGGACCGCGAGGACCGCGAAGATCGCGCCGACGACCAGCTGGCCGAGCGCCTTGGCGCCACTGCGCAGGCCGAGCGAGCGCTGCTTGTAGATCTTGATGAAGTCGTCGAGGAAGCCGACCAGGCCGAGCCCGGTCATCAGGAAGAGCACCAGCAGCGCCGAGATGGTCGGCGGGCTGGTCTGCGAGCCGAGCAGCGTGGTCAGGTGGGCCCCGAAGTAGCCGAGCAGGGCCGAGATGACGATGACCGTGCCGCCCATGGTGGGCGTGCCGCGCTTGTCGTAGTGGCCCTGCGGGCCTTCCTCGCGGATGTTCTGGCCGTAGCCGCGACGGGAGAACAGCCGGATCGCCAGCGGCGTGCCGGCCATCGACAGCAGCAGCGCGATGATGGCCGCGAGGAGGATATCCCTCACCGGGCATCACCCCCGGCGCGCCCCGGCCCTTCCGGGGCCGAACCCGGGCCCCCCGGTGGCCGCGGCGTGTCCGGGGCGAGGAGGGCCTCGGCGACGCGTTCGAGACCTGCCGCCCGGGGGCCCTTGACCAGGACCACGTCGCCGGGGGCGAGCAGGCCGCGGAGCTCTTCGACGGCCGCGGCCACGTCGGGGACGTGGCTCACCCGGTCGCCCGTGCCTCCGCGTGAGGACGCTCCGGAGAGGATCGGGCCGGCGTCAGGGCCGACCACGATGAGCCGCTCGAGCCCCGCCTCGGCCGCCGACCGGCCCGCGGCCTCGTTGAGCGGGCCGCTCTCCTCTCCCAGCTCGCGCATCGCGGCGATGACGGCGAACCGCCGGCGGCCCTTCGACATCGCGGCGAGGCTCGCGAAGGCGGCCCGCATCGAGTCGGGGCTGGCGTTGTAGGCGTCGTTGACCACCGTCAGGCCGTCGGCGCGGTCGGTGACCTCCATCCGCCACCGGCTGCGCGGCTCGGCGAGCGACAGCTCCTCCGCGATGGTCGCCACGGGCATGCCGAGCTCGTAGGCCGCGGCGGCGGCCGCGAGAGCGTTGGAGACCGCGTGAGAGCCGTAGAGACGCATCTGGACGGGCGCGGAGCCGGAAGGGGTGCGGAGCGTGAAGGAGGCGCGGCCGCGCTCGTCGAGCGTCTCGTCGACGGCGCGGATGTGCGCGCCGACCGAGCGGCCGAACAGCGTGACGCGGGCCTTGGTGCGGTCGGCCATGGCCCGCACGAGGGGGTCGTCGGAGTTCAGCACGGCGACGCCGTCGTCGGGAAGGGCCTCCACCAGCTCGCCCTTGGCCTGCGCGATCTGCTCCTTGCCGCCGAACACGCCGATGTGCGCCTCGCCCACGTTGAGCACGACGCCGATCTTGGGTGTCGCGATGCTCGCCAGATAGGCGATGTGCCCGACCTCGCGCGCGCTCAGCTCCAGCACCAGGAAGCGGGTCGACGCGTCGGCCTTGAGCACGGTCAGCGGGTGGCCGATCTCGTTGTTGTGCGAGCCGGCCGGGGCGATCGTCGGGCCCATCCGGGCGGCCAGGCGCGCCATCAGATCCTTGGTCGAGGTCTTGCCCGCGGAGCCGGTCACGCCGAGGACCGTGATCCCCGGCAGTTCTGCGACAACGGCCCTGGCCAGGTCGGCCATGGCGACGAGGACGTCGCCCACGATCACGGCGGGCGCCTCGACCGGACGGGCGACCAGCGCGGCCACCGCGCCCGCCTCGCACGCGGCGGCGGCGAAGTCGTGCCCGTCGGCCCGCTCCCCCTTGATCGCCACGAACAACGCGCCGGGCTCCACGGCCCGCGAGTCGATCACGATGGGCCCGGCGACCACGGCGCTCGGGTCCGCGAGGCCCGTGAGGGCGCCCGACGTGATCTCGGCGACCCGGCCCAACGGCAACGGGATCATGCTTTTCCTCTCCTGAGCGCCTCGGCGACCACCTCGCGGTCGTCGAAGGGGATGACCTCGCCCGCGACATACTGGCCCTGCTCGTGCCCCTTACCGGCCACAACTACCACATCCCCGTTACGGGCCCGGGAAACGGCGAGTTCGATGGCGGCGGCGCGGTCGGGCTCGACGACGACGTGGGCCCGCTCGGCGGCCGGCACGCCGAGCGCCCCGTCCATCATGGCGGAGAGGATGGCCAGCGGATCCTCGGTCCGAGGATTGTCGCTCGTGAAGATCGCGAGGTCGGCCAGCCGCGCCGCCGCCTCTCCCATGAGCGGGCGCTTGCCGCGGTCGCGGTCGCCGCCGCAGCCGATCACGACGGTCAGGCGGCCCTCGGTGACCGACCGCAGGGAGCCGAGGACGGACTCGACCGCCCCCGGTTTGTGCGCGTAGTCGACGATGACCTCGAAGCCGTCACCACCAGGGACCCGCTCCATCCGCCCGGGCACGCCGCCGAAACCCGACACGCCGCCGACCGCGGTCTGCAGCGGCACGCCCGCCTCGACCAGGGCGACCAGCACGCCGAGGGTGTTGGCCACGTTGAACGGCCCGGGCAGCGCCACCGCCACGTCGGCCTCGACGCCGCCGGGCCCGACCACGCGGAACGAACTGCCGGCGGCGCCGAGGCGCACGTCGTCGGCCCGCCACTCGGCGTCCGGCGCGCCCTCCGCCGAGAACGTGATGATCGGGATCTTGGCGAGGCCGGTCAGCTCCCTGCCGTGCGCGTCGTCGACGTTGACCACGCCGATCCGGGCGCGCTCGGGCGTGAACAGCCGGGTCTTGGTCTCGAAGTAGTCGGCGAGGTCGCGGTGGAAGTCGAGATGGTCCTGTGACAGGTTCGTGAAGATCGCCACGTCGTAGAAGACGCCGTCGACCCGGCCGAGCGCCAGGGCGTGGCTGGAGACCTCCATGGCGACGGCCGTGACCTCCTGCTCGCGCATGACCGCGAACAGGCCCTGCAGGTCGCTCGCCTCGGGCGTGGTCAGCTCCGGAGCGAATCGCAGGTCTCCCGCCCTGACCTCGACGCCGCCGACCAGGCCGGTGCGGTGCCCGGCGGCGCGAAGGCCCGCATCGAGCAGGTAGGTCGAGGTGGACTTGCCGCTCGTGCCCGTCACGCCGATGAGCATCATGTCGGCGGACGGATTCCCGTACACCCACGAGGCGACCTGGCCCAGCACGGCCCTCGGGTCGGGGACGGCGAAGACGGGCAGGCCGGTGGCGGCCGCGTCGTCGCGTCCCCGGTCGTCGGTGAGGATCGCGGCGGCGCCCGCGGCCTGCGCGTCCGCCGAATAGGCGGCGCCGTGCGCCGTCTTGCCCGGCATCGCCACGTAGAGGTCGCCGCGCTGGACGCGGCGCGAGTCGATGGTGAGCCCGGTGACCACGCCGTGGGCGGCGGCGGGCACGCCGAGCAGCGCGGCCAGCCCGGACAGGGGGCGGGCGGATACCAGCGCGGGACGCATCGCGCCGGGACTTGCGGGATGTGGCACGGCGGCAGCGTACCTGTGTTGGCCGTCGCTCGGCGCGAGGCGTGCCCGGTCTGTGCCCTTCGGTCGAGTGGGTCGGGTCATGAGCCGTCCGGCGGGATCTTCCTCGTCTTGAGCGCGAACGTCATGACATCCTTGAAAACGGGGGCCGCGACCATGCCGCCGAAGTGGCCGTTCTTCGGATCCTGGATGACGGCGAGCGCCACCAGGCGGGGCGCCTGAGCCGGGGTGAAGCCGACGAACGTGGCGGTGTAGCCGCAGTAGCCCATGCACTTCTGGTCATAACGCATGGCCGTGCCGGTCTTGCCGGCGACCCGGTAGCCGGTGATGGCCGCCTCGCTGCCCGTGCCGCCCTGGTCCTCCACCGCCCCCTCCAGCATGCCGGTGATCTCCTGCGCGGTCGTGGCGCTGACCACCCGGGTCTGGGCGGGGGCCGGCGCCGCGATCATGCGGCCGTGCTCGTCGGTGGCGCCCGCGACGATCGTCGGCGTGATGCGCACGCCTCCGTTGGCGATCGTCTGGTAGACGCTGGCGACCTGGAGCGCGGTGACGGAGATGCCCTGCCCGTACGCGATGGTGCAGCGCTGGCTGCCCGACCACGTCTCCCACTTGGGCAGCAACCCCTCCTCCTCGCCGGGCAGCCGGCCGCCGCTCGTCGCGCCGAAGCCGAACGCGCGGAACATGTCGTAGAGCCGCTGCGAGGTGATGCGCTGCGCCGCCATGATCGTGCCCACGTTGCTGGACTCGCCGATGACCTGGGTGAAGGTCATCGGCTCGGTCTTGTGCGTGTGCGCGTCCCGCAGGACGCGGTCGGCGCAGCGGATGTGGTCCGCAACGGTGAACCGCGTCTCCGGCGTCACCGCGCCCGACTCGATGGCCGCGGCCGCCGTGATGACCTTGTTGGTGCTGCCCGGCTCGAAGACTTCGGCCGCCGCGCGGTTGCCCCAATCCGAGGGCGCGTAGTCGTCCCAGTGGTTGAGGTCGACTTCGGGCGAGTTGGCCATGGCGACGATCTGGCCCGTGCGGATGTCCATCACGATGACGCTGCCGCTGCGCGCCCGGGTCGCGCGCACCTGCTTGTCGATGGCCTCCTGCGCCGCCCACTGCACGTCGCGGTCGATCGTCAGCCGTACGGACCGGCCCGAGACGGGTGACTGACGCGTGCTCCGGGTCATCGGGATGCGCTGGCCGTCGCGGCCGATCTCGATGCTCTGCTGGCCGTCCTGGCCCGCCAGGACCTTGTCGTACGCGCGCTCGAGCCCGGTGAGGCCACGGCCCTCGGTGCCGACGAACCCGATCAGGCCGCCGGCGAGGTTGCCGCCGGGGTAGGTCCGGCGGTAGGTCGGCTTCGAGCCGACGCCCTTGAAGCCGTAGCTCATGATCTTCTTGGCGCGCATGGGATCGAGGTCGCGGACGACGACGAGGTAGTGCTTGTCGGTCTTGGCCAGCATGCCCGCGATCTGCTCCTTGGGCAGCGTGAGCTCCTTGGCGAGCGTCGTGGCGATCTGGTCGCGCCGGGCGGGCGTCACGTCGGCCGGGTCGAGATAGATCTCCCTGGCCTCGTCGGTGATGGCGAGCGGATGCCCCTTGACGTCCGTGATCGTCCCTCGGCGGGCCGGCAGGCTTTCGAGCAGCACGCGCTGCTGGGCCGCCTTCGCCTGCAGGACCTTGGAGTCCAGCCCCTGCAGCTGGACCAGCCGCCCGGCGAACAGCGACAGCACGAAGGCCATCACGACAAGGGCGGCGTTCAGCCGCCGCCGGGGATTCCCCAGCCGAAGAACGGCCGGCGGTCGCGCCGGCGGCCTGACCGGAGCCCGAGCCGGGGTCCGCCCTGGAGGCCGGGCCGGCGGCCGCGCCGGAGGCTTTCCCCCCGGAGGCCGCCCACCGGTCCCACCTCCCGCCGTCCCTCCCGGCGAGGCCCCAGGCCGCCCGCTCGACGACCCTCCCGCCGCGCTTCCCGCCCGCCCGCCGGCCGGGCCGCCCGCCGACGTCGCCGGCCGGCCGCTGGTGCCGCGGCCGGACGCGCCGCCTGAGACCGGGCCCGCGCCTGGGCCTGGGCCGGTGCCGCGACGGGGGGAGCCGCCGCGGCCGGCCGTGCCGCCTGGACCGGCCGACTGGGTGGGTCCGGTGCCCGGGCCGATGCCCGATCCTGCTCCTGGGCCCTTGGGAGGCCGCCCGCCGCGGCCGGGGCCCGCGCTCCGGCCGCCGCCTTCTCTCACCGGACCGGGTCCTCCAGCTGCGAGCCGGCCGCGTCGGCGCCCGCGGGCTTCGAGGTCGGGGCGACCCGTACGAACCCGGGCGAGGAGGTGTCCGGCTGGACGTTGAGCCCGCGCGCCTGCTCGGCCAGCGCGTCCGGCTGGGTCATGACCCGCACCTGGCCCTCCATCTCGGCCGCGGCCTGCCGCAGCTGCTCGGTGCTCGAGCGCAGGTCGCCCAGCTCGAACGAATCCTGCGCGAGAACGGTGTTGAGCAGCAGCAGGCTGACCAGGCCGCCGCACAGGAGTCCGACGACCAGCAGCACGAAGGGCGCCCGGGGCGCCCTCCTCGGGCCGCGGCCGGGATTCTGCGGGCCGGGCGTCTGCGCCGTGGCGGCCGCCGCCGATCCCGTCGCCTGGGGCGCGGTGGGCACGGCGGTCCTGCCGGTGGCGGCCCTGGCGGCGGAGGAGATGGCGGCGGGACGCTTGGCAGGCGGGGCGTCCGCGCCGCGCCGCGTCCGGGCCCCCGGCTCGGACTGGCGGAGCGCGGAAGTGGTGTCGCGGCGGCCGGAGGTGGTTTCGCGGCGCGCGCGGAGGTCTCCACGGCCGGGCTCGCCGTCGCGGCGGGGCCGGGTGACCGTGTCGATGTCGCGCATGTCGTCTGTCCTCATCCCTCGCGGATCCTCTCTGCCGCCCGCAAACGGGCCGAGGCCGCCCGCGGGTTGCGGGTCACCTCTGTGTCGTCCGGGAGCTCTGCTCCCCTCGTCACCAGGCGGAACCGGGGCTGGTGCGCCTCCGGCAGGACGGGCAGCCCCCGCGGGCTGTCATCCCTGGTTCGCGCCGTGAGGACCCGCTTCGTGAGCCGGTCCTCCAAGGAGTGGTAGGCGAGCACGACCACTCGCCCGCCCAGCGTCAGCGCGTCGAGAGCGGCAGGCAGCGCCTGCTCCAACGCCGTCAACTCTCCGTTCACCTCGATGCGCAACGCCTGGAAGGTCCTCTTGGCGGGGTTGCCCCCGGTCCGCCGCGTGGCGGCGGGAATCGCCGACCGAACAAGATCAGCAAGTCGTTTAGTTGAGGTTATGGGCTCCTTGGCCCTTTCCTTGGCTATTAAAGCCGCGACACGCGGTGCGAACCGTTCCTCGCCGTAATCGCGGAGGATGCGTGTTAGCTCCCGTGGAGCGTAGGTGTTGACCACATATTCCGCGGTGAGGTCCTGTTCCGGATCCATCCGCATGTCGAGGGGCGCGTCGTAGGAGTAGGCGAAGCCCCGCCCCGGCTCGTCGAGCTGGGGCGATGACACGCCGAGGTCGAAAAGGGCGCCGTTGACGCGGGGCCGTCCGGCGGCCGCGAGCACGTCGGGCAGCTCGTCGGAGACGGCGCGCGCGATCGTGACCCGCTCGCCGAATCGGGCGAGGCGCTCGGCCGACCACGCGATGGCGGCCGGATCCCGGTCGATGCCGACCAGGTGAAGTCGTGGATGTGCGGCCAGCAGCGCCTCGGCGTGGCCGCCGAGGCCGAGATTGGCGTCGACGACCACCGGGTCAGGCCCGGTGAATGCGGGAGCCAGCAGTTCGAGGACACGCTCCAGCATCACCGGGACGTGCCCGCCCGGCCGCTCGACGTGCCCAGTGCCGTGCCCGGCGTCCTCAGCCATCGTCCAACCCCCAGAACCGCTCCCGGATCAGGCCGCGCAGGGCCTGCCTGGGAACTCGCTGCCGCTTTCTAAGCTCGCGGATACGCGGCGCCCGCCGGCGATATCTCCGAACATCTCCGAGAGGTCCCCACCCGTCCGGCCAGGTCCCCATCCGCAGACTCGTGCCCCGAGCACCTGACACCGGGGAAGGTGCATCAGCTGCCGCCGTGCTCGCGCCGTGGGCGCGGGTGGGCACTTCGCGCGGGTGGAGACCTCGCCGAACGTCACCGACGGGTCTACAAATCACAGGACTCCGGGCAGCACCTCCTCAGACAGATCCGAGAAGGCTTGCTCCTGTTCGGCCAGATAGGCCTCCCAGGCCTGGGCGTCCCAGATTTCGAGCCGGGTGTTGGCGCCGATGACCACGCAGTCGCGCTCCAGCCGGGCGTACTCCCGGAGGGTCGCTGGAATGGTGATCCGGCCCTGCTTGTCCGGCGTCTCGTCGGACGCGCTGGCGAAGAAGACACGGCCGTAGTCGCGGACCGCCTTGGCGGTCACCGGGGCGGTGCGCAGGGCCTCGGTGATGCGCTGGAACTCCTCTACGGGGAAGACGTAGAGGCAGCGCTCCTGGCCTTTGGTGATCACAAGACCCTCCGCCAGCTCCTCGCGATACTTCGCCGGCAGGAACAGCCGTCCTTTGTCATCCAGGCGCGGTTGATGGGTGCCGAGGAACATCGGCGCCACCTCCCGCCCCTTGTGAAGCACCGAGCCATCTGATCCCTGTCAACCCTGCGGCCCCTGTCCTCCACTGCGCTCCACCATACTCCACTTCTCTCCACCGTCAACAGATTCAAACCCTTCCGGCATTCCGATCGTTCGGCGTTTTCCCAGTTCAGATGGGGTGGAGTGCGGGTGGTGCGCAATGGCGGGCCAACGCCCCGCGGATGGGCGTGTCGGGCCTTCAACAACTCCTCCGCAGCGGGCCGGACAGGGAAAATCCGGCGCCGACACACAGAGGTGGGGGAAAGTGGAGCTGCATTACGCCCCGCATATCCGTCGTGTCACAGGATCAGGACCTACGTGACACGGGACTGGGAACCGGTCACGCCACACTGGCGGCACCGTCCTGTTCGCATGACCTCTGCCCCTGGGAACCAAATGCGACATAAGGTCGGTACCGACAATCGACAACAAACCGCAATTTCTCCGAGCGCCCCCACTCAAACAGGAGGCCTGGTGGCACTAACCCCCGACGTCACCCACGATGACGAGCGGCTCGAAGATCTCGTAGACGTCGCCCACCGAATCCGGCAGGCGATCGAATCCGTCATCGAGGGCAAGAGCGACGTGGTGCGGATGACCTTGACCGTCCTACTCGCCGAGGGCCACCTCCTGATAGAGGACGTGCCCGGAGTCGGAAAGACGATGCTGGCCAAGGCGCTGGCACGATCCATCGACTCTTCGGCCCATCGCGTTCAGTTCACCCCTGACCTGCTGCCCAGCGACATCACCGGGGTGAGCGCGTACAACCAGCAGACGCACGAGTTCGAGTTCAAGCCGGGACCGGTGTTCGCGAACATCGTGGTCGGCGACGAGATCAACCGGGCGTCGCCGAAGACGCAGTCGGCGCTGCTGGAATGCATGGAAGAGCACCAGGTGACCGTCGACGCGATCACCTATCCGCTCGAGGCGCCGTTCATGGTGATCGCGACCCAGAACCCGATCGAGATGGAAGGCACCTACCCCCTTCCCGAGGCGCAGCGCGACCGGTTCACCGCGAAGATCGCGATGGGTTACCCGGAGCCGGGCGCCGAGCTCGACATGCTCGACCACCACGGGGCCGCCCAGCCGCTCGACAAGCTGGAGCCGGTGGCCACCACGGCCGAGGTGCGCTCGCTGATCCGCGCCGTGCGCCAGGTATACGTGTCGCAGCCGGTGAAGCGGTACGCGATCGATCTGGTCACCTCCACCCGCAACTCGCCCGACCTGCGCCTCGGCGCGTCGCCCCGCGCGACGCTCCACCTCATCCGCGCGGCGCGGGCGCACGCGGCGATGACGGGGCGCGACTACGTGATCCCCGACGACCTGCAGGAGCTGGCCGGGCAGGTGCTCTCGCACCGCCTGCTGCCGAGCCTGGAGGCCCAGGGCCAGCGTAGGCACCCGGAGCAGGTGATGGCAGATCTGGTCAGGCGCGTACCGGTACCTGATTCCAAGTGACCGAGTCCACGTGACCGAGTCCCTTATATACGAGTTGACCGAGCTTCGAGGCGAGGAGCTGAGATGACCGGGTTGCGCGCGCTGACATCCCGGGGGCGGTCGTTCCTCGCTTCCGGGGTGGCGGCGTTGTTGTGCGCGTTCTTCCTCGGAGAGTCCGACCTGCTGCGCATCGCCGTGCTGATAATGGCGATGCCCCTGCTGTCGGCGATGGTCGTGGCCCGGACCCGCTACCGGCTGAGCTGCGCGCGGCGGCTCGACCCCGCCCGGGTCGAGGCCGGTGGCGACTCCACCGTCACCCTCCGCCTGGAGAACATCACGCGGCTGCCCACCGGGCTGCTGCTGATCGAGGACACGCTTCAGTACGCCCTGGGCACCCGCCCGCGGTTCGTCCTCGACCGGGTCGAGTCGCGCGGGATCCGGGAGATCGACTACAAGGTCCGCTCCGATCTGCGGGGCCGCTATTCCATCGGTCCCCTGTCGATCCGGATCACCGATCCGTTCGGCCTGGTCGAGCTGGGCAGGGCGTTCACGATCACCGACACGCTGGTGGTCACGCCGAAGGTCGTGCCCCTCCCCCATGTGCGCCTGTCGGGCGAGTGGACGGGCGGGGGCGACAGCCGTACCAGGTCGGTGGCCGCGGCGGGCGACGACGACGTGGCCCCGCGCGAATACCGGCATGGCGACGATCTGCGCCGGGTCCACTGGCGGTCCACGGCGCGGCACGGCGAGCTGATGGTGCGGCGCGAGGAGCAACAGTGGCAGAGCCGCGGCGCGCTCCTGCTCGACACGCGAAGGCACGCGCACCGGGGCGAGGGGCCGCGCTCCTCGTTCGAGGTCGCGGTGTCGGCCGCGGCGTCGATCGGCGTCCACCTGGCCCATGAGGGCCTCGGGCTCCGCCTGGTCACCGACCAGGGCGCGCAGCATCTCGCCGACTCCGGCGTCTCGTACTCGCTGCTCGACACCCTGGCCGTGGTGCGCAACAGCACCTCGCGCACGCTGGAGCACGGGGTGACGGCACTCCGCCAGGGCGGCGGCGACGGCCTGATCGTGGCCGTCCTCGGCGACCTCGGCCCGGAGGAGGCGCAGGAGCTGTCCCGCCTGCGGCACGGCGGGGTGACCGGCGTGGCCGTGCTGCTCGACGTGCGCAGCTGGGAGGCGCAGGCGGGCGAGGAGCCGCCGGAGACCGACCCGCTGGCCCAGTCCGAGAGCATCCTGGCCGCGACCGGCTGGCGCGTGCTACGGCTTCCGGCCGGTGGATCGCTCGCCGCGATCTGGCCCGACGCCGCGTACAAGAGAGGGGTGACGGTGTGAGACTCCCCATCTACGCGGGCCTGTCCACGGGCGCGGTCGCGATGACGCTGTATTCGCTGTTCAACGGCGGCGCGTGGTTCTGGGCCTGCCTCGGCGTGGTGCTGACGGTCACCGCGGTGGCCGCCGCCGTCACCCGCTTCGGGCTGCCGCGATGGTCGGCGCCGCTGCTGGAGCTGGCCGGGCTGCTGATCTTCCTGTCGGCGGCGTTCGCCGGAGACAAGGCCTGGTGGCGGATCGTCCCGACCAAGGACTCCATGATCCGTCTCAGCGACCTGATCTTCCAGGGCTTCGACGACATTCAGCGGTTCGCCGCTCCGGTGCCCGACAACGTGGGGATCAGCCTGCTCACGTCGGGCGGCGTCGGCCTGATCGCGATCCTCGTCGACCTGTTCGCGGTGCGGATGCGCCGCGCGGCGCTCGGCGGGCTCCCCCTGCTCGCCCTGTTCACCGTGCCCGCGGCCGTGCTGAACGACCCCATCGCCTGGCCCGCGTTCGTGATCGGCTCGCTCGGCTTCGTCGGCCTGCTGCTGGCCGACGGCCGTGAACGGCTGACCCACTGGGGCCGTGCCGTTCTCGTACGGCGGTCCAGGACGACCACGGCGGTGGCCGACACGGGGCGGCTCTCACTGTCCGGAAAGCGGGTCGGGCTGACCGCGATCGCGCTCGCCATCGTGCTGCCGGCGCTGATCCCGGCGCTGACCCCGGCGCCCCTGTTCGGGTTCGGCGTGGGCAACGGCACCGGCAAGGGCGGCAACAGCATCGGCATCCCGGACGCGATCGCGAAGCTCAGCGGCCAGCTCACCCAGCAGTCCAACGCGACCGTGCTCACCTACACCGTCAGCGACGACACCCCGCGCTATCTGCGGATCTACTCGCTCGACGTGTTCGACGGGCAGAAGTTCACGGTCAGCCCGCTGCGGGGCAAGCCCGAGGACCGCACGTCCGACGGCCCGCTCCCGCTCACGCCCGGCCTCGGCCCGGCCATTCCCGTCAAGCGGGTCACGACCAACATCACGATCAGCGACAAGATCGAGAAGCTGCAGTTCCTGCCGTTGCCGTACGCGCCGGTCCAGGTCGACGTCGACGGCGACTGGCGTGCCGACGAGCAGTCGCTGATGGTGTTCTCCACGAAGGACGAGGCGGCCGGGCTGCACTACACGGCGCTCGTCGGGGAGCCGCAGCCGACCCGCGCCCAGCTGGAGGCCGTGCCGCAGCTGCCGGAGGCGGCCCGCTATCTGAGCCTGCCGGCCGGTCTGCCGCAGGAGGTCTACCAGAAGGCCCTCGAGGTCACCCGGGACGCCAACAACCCTTACGAGCAGGCCATCCTCCTGCAGAAGTGGTTCACCAAGGACGGCGGCTTCACCTACAACCTCGCCACGCGCGGCTCGGGCTCGGACGCGCTGGCCCAGTTCATCCTGAACGACCGGGCCGGCTACTGCGAGCAGTTCGCGAGCGCCATGGCGGTCATGGCGCGGATGCTCGGCATCCCGTCACGGGTCGCGATCGGCTACACGGGCGGCACGAAGATCGACAAGCTGTGGACCGTGCGGACGCACGACGCGCACGCCTGGCCCGAGCTCTACTTCCAGGGCGTCGGCTGGCTGCGCTTCGAGCCGACGCCGGCCGGAAGCCTCGGTCAGGGCACGGCGCGGGTCCCCGCATACTCCCTGCCGTCCGCGCCCACCACCAACCCGAGCGCGGGACCGTCGCCCGGCGCCTCCACCGGCTCCGACAACCTCGGCCCGGACAGCGCGTCCCGGCGCAACCTGCGCGAGCTCGACCGTGAGACCGGCCCCGCGGGCACACCGGTCGACCAGGGTCTCCCCCTGATCGCGAAGATCGGGATCGGCCTGGCGATACTGCTGCTGCTCTCGCTCATCCCCGCCGTGGTCAGGCTCATCATCTCGTACGGCAGACGCCGCGCCCTGACGCGCGCCGCCGCGATCGACATCCCCGACGAGCCCGACGACGAACCGGTCATCCGGGACGAGTGGAGCCGTGCCGAGTCGATGGACTCCGCGGCGCCTCCACAGGCCCGGCCGGAACGGCTCACCCCGGCGGCCGTCGAGGCCGGCTGGGCCGAGCTGTGCGACATGCTGATCGACTACGGCGTGCCCAAGACGGGCAGCGAGACGCCGCGCGCGCTGGCGCGGCGGCTCGTCGAGCGCTACGAGTTCGACGCCGCCACGACACGGTCGGTGGGGACGATCGCGACGGCGGAGGAGCAGTTGCGGTATGCCCCCATCCCGCCGCGCGAGACGCCGCTGCCGTCCGACGTGCGGCAGATCAAGCGGGCGCTGGCCGGGACGGTTTCGCGGTGGCGGCGGATCGGCGCGGTCGTGACGCCCATGTCGACGCTGCTGCGCATCCGGGGCCTCGGCGAGCGCGTACTCGACGGGTTCGATCTGCTGGAAGGCATCCGGCTCCGGCCGCGCCGCGACGACGACGGCAAGGCGGCCACGCCGTCACCCGGCATGGAATCGGAGACCCTCACCGGCTCCCGCCGCTGAGCCTCCGGAAAGCGGGGCATCCAGAAAGCCGACAGCCCGGGCGTGCCGCCCGGGCTGTTCGGCTGTACAGGACCTGAAGTCCTTGGTCGTTCGCTGGATGGGGGCTGAAGTCCTTGATTCTGAGCACGCGACGGGGACGCTCGTCGGGTCAAACGACCCGGGCTCGCGGGCGGGCCCGGGCTGTGGAGTAAAGCTCCGAGGATCAGCGCTCGTCGTTGCGACGGCGCCAGCGCTCTTCGATGCGCTCCATGAAGGATTGACGGTGGGCGCGACGGCGGCCGCCGCCACCTCCACCACTGGCGCCGGACGAGGAGGTGGTGTCGACCGCCCCGCTCATCCGCTTCCAGCTGGACAACCCCCACAGGCACGTGGCGAGCATGACCACGAAACCGGCGACGCCGACCAGGATCTGAGGCGCGACGGCGCCGACCATCAACAGGACGACGCCGAGTGCGAAGCCAATGGAGGCCTTCACCAGGCGGCGTTTGTAATGGTTGCGCGGATCACTGATCCGGACGGCATTGGCCCACTTCGGGTCCTCGGCGTAGAGGGCCTGCTCGATCTGGTCGAGCAAGCGCTGCTCGTGCTCAGACAGCGGCACGGCGCCTCCCAAGGACAGCCCCACTACGGGGAAAACGGCAACGGACGACACGGGGTGTCCGAACCTCGCGGTCGGTTATCCCCAGAATACGAGTCCGTAGACGTAGGCGAAAGAAAACGTCCAACGCGGTCCAAACCGGAGGTGACGAACTCCCGATCCTCATACGTCCATTGGACCAAATGGTCTGCGGACCAGTGAAGCCGGGCGGACCGCATCGGCGCCGAACCTCTGGACGGCGCGATCGACCGCCTGCTCGGCCTCCCGCCAGCCGATTTCCCGCTCACCGAGGCTGAGCTGGTGGGATGCGAGGTCGGCGGAACGTAGATTCTCCATGCGGACACCGACCAGGCGGAGCCGCACCCGGGCCAAGCCCGAGGCGTCGTAGAGGTCGCACGCCGTGGCGTAAATCACTTTGGCGACGTCGGTCGGCTCGCGGAGCGTCCGAGATCGACTGATCGTGGTGAAATCGGACCTGCGCAGTTTCACACTCACGGTCCGCCCGACGTAACCCGCTGTGCGCAACCGGGCCGCGACCCGCTCCGACAGCCGCAGCAGCTCCCGCTTGATCGTCGCCGGGTCGTCGACGTCGTGGGCGAAGGTCTCCTCGTTGCCGATGCTCTTGTCCGGAGAGTATGGCGTGACGCGGCGCTCGTCGCGCCCCCAGGCGAGGTCGGCCAGATGGGCCCCCACGGCCCCGAATTCGCGCTGGAGCGTCGTAACGGGGACGCGGGCCAAATCCCCCACGGTGCGGATGCCGAGCCGTACGAGAGCCTGCTCAGTGCGCTCGCCGACGCCCCACAGCGCGGCCACCGGGAGCGGGTGCAGGAACGCGACCACCCCGTCGGCCGGGATGACCAGAAGGCCGTCGGGTTTGCAGTGGGTGGAGGCCAGCTTGGCGACGAACTTGGTGCTCGCCACCCCAACCGAACAGGTGATCGAGAACTCGTCGGCGACCCTCGACCGGATCAGCTTGGCGATCCGCGCCGGCGACCCGAACAGCCGGCGCGCCCCGGCCACGTCGAGAAAGGCCTCGTCGACCGAGAGCGGCTCCACCTCGGGCGTGATCTGCTGGAAGACCTCCATCACCTGCTTGGAGATCTCGTAATACTTCCCGTGGGAGGGCGGCACGATCGTGGCCTGCGGGCACAGCCGCCTGGCCCGGGTCATCGGCATGGCCGAGTGGACCCCGAACTTGCGGGCCTCATAGGTGGCGCTCAGCACCACCCCGCGGCCGCCGGGATGGCCGATGATGACCGGCGTGCCACGAAGCTCGGGCCGGTCGATCAGCTCGACGCTGGCGAAGAACGCGTCCATGTCGACATGCAGGATGGCGCAGCCGGTGTCGTCGGCATCCATCCCGCTCGAGCCCGATGGCAGCAGCTGCTTTCGCGACATGCTCCGAGTCTAGCTCGAATCCTAGTTCGATTTCGCCGCGATATAGTGCAGCTGGGTGGCGATTTCCCGGAGCATGGGATGGGCCGCGGCCGCCTGCTCCAGGGCGAGCAGCGCCGCGGGGTGGGAGTCGGCCAGGCGGCTCGGCACGAGGTCGGCGAAGATCCGCACGCCGTGCGTCTCCCGCACCTCGAAGCCGGCGCCGGCCAGCAGCGCCGCCATGGCCGTGGTGGTGAACCGGCGCGGCGTCGGATCCTTGGCCCCCCACCGGCCGAGCGGGTCGGACAGGATCTGGGCCGCCTCGTCGAAGTAGCCCGCCTGGGCGCGGTGTATCGCGGTGGCCACCGGATTGGCGGTCAGCAGGCTGACCACTCCCCCGGGGCGCAGCAGCCCGGCCACCGCGGCGAGCGCGCCGGCCGGGTCGTCGACGAACTCGAGCATGCTGTGGCAGAGCACGAGGTCGGCGCTCTGCGGCGCGAGCAGGCCGGCGAGGTCGGCGGCGTCGCCCTGGATGCCCTTGACGCTCACTCCGGACTCGGCCGCGCGCCGCTCGAGCGCGGCCAGGGAGTCGGGCGTCGGGTCGACCACGGTCACCCCGTGGCCCAGCGTGGCCAGGGGCACGGCGAACCCGCCTGTGCCGCCTCCGGCGTCGACGATGTCCAGAATCGGACGCCCCGTGGCCTCCGTCAGCGCCGAAAGGACGACGCGCAGCGCGTCCCACACAACGCCTTGCCGAGTCGCGTCCCGCATCCCTCGTCCTCCCTACGAACGCCGTGCGCGCTTGAACGACCATCAGACCACGGCCGGCCCGCCGGGCCGCGCCCGGCGCACCCTAAAGCGTGAGGGATGGTTTGAGCTGCTTGAAGCGGGCCAGCAGGCCGTTGACGAACTGCGGCGACTCGTCGGTGGACAACTCGCCCGCCAGATGCACCCACTCGCTGATGACCACGCCCTCGGGCACCTCGTCGGACCAGAGCATCTCGTAGGTGCCGGCCCGCAATATGTTGCGGTCGACCGCGGGCATCCGCTCCAGCGTCCAGCCCTCGGCGTAGGTCGAGATGAGCTCGTCGATCCGGGCGCTGTTGCGCACCACGCCTTCGACGAGCGACGAGGTGTACTCATTGACGGGCGGCTCAGACCGCTCCACCCGCTCGGCGAGGACCCTGAGCGCGTCCTCGCCGCGGAACTCCGCCTCGAAGAGGATGTCGAGCGCCCGGCGGCGCGCCTTCCCCCGAGCCGACATCAGGCGCGGCCGAGGTACTCGCCGGTGCGAGTGTCGACCTTGACCTTTTCACCGGTGGTGATGAACAGCGGGACCTTGACCTCCGCGCCCGTCTCCAGCGTGGCCGGCTTGGTGCCGCCGGTCGAGCGGTCGCCCTGCAGACCGGGCTCGGTGTTGGCGATGGTCAGCTCGACCGCGGCGGGAAGATCGACGTAGAGGGCGTTGCCCTCGTTGAAGGCCACAGTGGCCTCGATGTTCTCCAGCATGTAGTTGGCGGCGTCGCCCACGATCGCGCGCGGCACGTTGACCATGTCGTACGTCTCGGTGTCCATGAAGACGAAGTCGTCGCCGTCGAGATACGAATACTGCATGGTCCGCTTGTCGACGTTGGCCACGTCGACCTTCACGCCGGCGTTGAAGGTCTTGTCGACCACTTTGCCGGACCGCACGTTCTTCAGCTTGGTGCGCACGAACGCGCCGCCCTTGCCAGGCTTGACGTGCTGGAACTCGACAACGGCCCACAGTTCGCCACCGTCGAGCTTGAGCACCAGGCCGTTCTTCAGGTCGTTCGTCGTCGCCACGTTCGTTTCTCCTGCTCGCTGCCCTAGATGACGAGCAGCTCCTTGGTCGTCAGAGTGAGGAGCTCCGGCCCGTCGGAACGCGTCACCAACGTGTCCTCGATGCGCACCCCGCCCTCGCCCGGCAGGTAAACCCCCGGCTCGACGGTGATTGGAACTCGATCCTCAAGTCTACCGGTCCTGTCCGGGCCGAGGAACGGAAGCTCGTGGATCTCCAGGCCCACGCCGTGGCCGAGACCGTGCTCGAAATGGTCGGCGTGCCCCGCGTCGGCGATCACGTCGCGCGCCGCCGCGTCGACGGCGCTGGCGGCGCTGCCCGCCCGCACGGCGTGGCGCCCGGCGCGCTGGGCCTGCCAGACCAGCTCATAGACGTCGCGCTGCCAGCCGGCCGGCTCGCCCACGGCGACCGTGCGGGTCATGTCGGCGTGGTAGCCGTCGACGAGCGCGCCGAAGTCCATGGTCACCAGATCGCCGCGCTCGACCTCCCGAGCCGAGGGCGAGTGGTGCGGAATGGCCCCGTTGGGACCGCTGGCCACGATCGTCTCGAACGCGGGCCGCTCGGCGCCGAGCTCCATCATCCGGAAGTCGAGCCAGCGGGCGATCTCGCGCTCCGTCACTCCGGGCGCGACACGCCCGATGACCAGGGAGAACGCCTCGTCCGTGATGGCGCAGGCGCGGCGCAGCGCCTCGATCTCGTCTTCGTCCTTGACCGTGCGGACCGACTCGACAAGGCCGTCGACGGGGATCAGGTCGCCGCCGAGGCGGTTGTGCTCGGCGACGGACATGTGCTGGGCCTCGACGGCCACCGCGTCGACGTACGCCCGGAGGATGGCGGACACGTCGCGTTCGATCACGAGCTCGACGTCAGGGACGAGCCGCTCGGCCGTTCCGGCGTAGCGTGCGTCGGTGGCGAGCATCCCGGTGCCGTCGCCGAGGATGAGCGCGGCCGCGTTGGAGCTGGCCAGGCCGGTGAGATAGCGGACGTTGACCGGGTGGGTGACGAGCAGCGCGGGCGCGCCGTGCTCGGCGAGCAGGGCGGCGACCTTGGCCCGTCGGTCGGCGTACGACATGATCTGCATCGTACGACGGGCTTGACCATACGCCGGCCATGGGTTAGGAAGCTTTCCTAACTAGCGTGGGAGCGTCCGATGAGATCACCTTTGCGCGTGGCCGCGGCATTGGCCGTCGCTGTGACCTTGACCACGGGAAATGTGGAAGGGAGCGCCGCGATGGCGCAGACCACGGCAGCGGCCGCCAAGGGATTCATCCGGGTCGACCAGGTCGGTTACGGCTCCGATGAGGCCAAACACGCATACTTCATGACCGGCGCCGCCGGCGCCACGGGATTCACGGTCGTGGACGCGCATGGGAAGACCGTGCTCTCCAGCGCCGCCGGACCCGACCGCGGCTCCTGGAACGCCTCCTATCCGCATGTCTTCGATCTCGACTTCGGCTCGCTGACCGCGCCCGGGACATATCGGATCAAGGTCGGGAAGACCACCTCGCCCGCGTTCACGATCGCGCCGCCGCTGCGCCGGACCGCGGGGTTGGCGGTGCGGTTCTTCCAGAGCCAGCGCGACGGCGCGGACGTCGTGGGCGACCGCAAGCCGAGCCACCTGAACGACCGGGCCGCGTCCGTGTACGCGTTTCCGACCTTCGCCGGGCCGGACACCGACGAGATCAAGGGCAGGCTCCGGAAGATCGGCGGACCGGTCGACGCCGAAGGCGGCTGGTTCGACGCCGGGGACTATCTGAAGTTCACCCACATCCTGGCGTACGTGGACACGCTGATCTTCGCCTCCGAACGGGACGGCAGAGGAAAGGCCGGTCGCGCGCTCACCGCCGAGGCCCGACATGGCCTGAAATATCTGGACAAGATGTGGGACGAGAAGACCAAGACCCTCTACATCCAGGTGGGCATCGGCTCCGGCAACGACAAGATCACCGGGGACCACGACGTCTGGCGCATGCCCGAGGGCGACGACCACTCCCCGCATCCCTACCTGCGCCATCGCCCGGTCTTCCGCGCCGCCGCCCCCGGTCGCAAGATCAGCCCCAACCTCGCCGGGCGCACGGCCGCCGCCTTCGCGCTCGCCTCCCAGGTCACCAAGGATCGCGCCAAGGCGCGCGCGCTTCTGGCCAAGGCCGCCGGGGTGTACGGCATGGCCAAGACGACCGGCGTGAAGCAGCTGGTCACGTCGCTGCCGTTCGCGTTCTATCCGGAGACGGCATGGCGTGACGACATGGAGCTCGGCGCCACCGAACTCGCCCTGGCCGCGGCCCGCCTGGGCGACCCGCGAGCGTCGGCGTGGCTGAAGCAGGCGGCCCACTGGGCGTCCCAATACCTGGAGCACGAGGCCGGCGGCGACACGCTGAACCTCTACGACGTGTCCGCCCTCGCCCACCGCGATCTCGTGCGCGCCCTCGACGGCGACCGCGGCCTCGCCGTGACCTCCGACGACCTGATCGCCGACCTGAAGGCCCAGCTGGAGATCGGCGCGGCCCGGGCGGCCAAGGACCCGTTCCGCGCCGGAGCCGATCACGCCGAGTTCGACGCGGTCCCTCACGCCTTCGGCCTGGCCGCCACCGCCCGGCTCTACCGGGACGTCACCGGCGACAACGCCTACGACGCCTTCGGCACGCAGCAGCGCAACTGGGTGTTCGGCGCCAACCCCTGGGGCGTCTCCTTCATGGTCGGCGCGGGCGCCGATCACGTGCGCTGCCCGCACTACCAGATGTCCAACATCACCGGCCGCCCGGCGACCGGCGCCGTGGTGAACGGCCCCAACAACGTCAGCCTCTTCGAAGACGGCCTCGGCGACTACGAAGACGGCATGACCCGCTGCCCCGCCAACGGCAAGGACCGCTTCGCCGCCTTCACCGGCCACAAGTCCCGCTTCGTCGACGACGTCCGCTCCTGGCAGGCCTCCGAACCCGCCGACGACTTCGCCGCCATCGCCCTCTATGCCCTGACCCTCCAGTCCTGACCCCGCCCCGGGCGTACGATCTTGGCGACTCGGATGAACGTTTCATAGGGGGCTCGATGATGGCTGACGGACACAATCCGCGTGCGGATCTCGCGTCGAGGATCCAGCCCGAGGTTCCACATGCCGCCCGTATCTGGAACTACTGGATGGGCGGCAAGGACAACTTCGAGGCCGATCGCGCGGCCGGCGACGCCGTGGCGGCCGTCTATCCGGACATCGTCACGATGGCCAAGCAGTCGCGCAAGTTCCTGATCCGGGCCGTCCGCTACTTAGCGGAGGCAGGTGTCAGCCAATATCTGGACATCGGCACCGGGCTGCCGACCATGCAGAACACGCACGAGATCGCCCAGTCGATCATCCCGTCCGCGCGCGTCCTCTACGTCGACAACGACCCGCTGGTCCTGGTCCACGCCCGCGCGCTGCTGGTCAACACCACCCCTGAGGGCGTGACCACGTACGTCGAAGGCGACTACCACGACCCCGGCCAGATCATCGCCGACGCCCGCAACGTGCTGGACTTCACCCAGCCGATCGCGGTCATGTTCATGGGCGTGCTCGGCTACGTCGAGGACCTCTCCCTGGTGAAGTCGATCGTGTCCCAGACGCTCGAACCGCTTCCCTCCGGCAGCCGCCTGGTGATGTGGGACGGCACGTCCACGGGCGACGCGGTGAGCGAGGGGGCCGACAAGCTGGCGGAAAGCGGCGCGGTCCCCTACTACCTCCGCACGCTCGACCAGCTCGCCGAGTGCTTCGAGGGCCTGGAGATGGTCGAGCCCGGCCTCGCCCCCATCTCGACCTGGCATCTGGACCCCGGCGAGCGGGCCGAGCACATCGACGCGCACGGGGGCATCGGCCGCAAGCCTTAGAGCGTGAGTTTGATCGCGTGGGTGGCGCCGCGGCGGCCCACGGCGATCCGCAGGCGTACGGCGGGCGACGTTTCCACGACGGTTATGGTCTTGGCCTTGGAGTGCACCGCGGCGGCGGTGTGGGCCCAGGTCAGTTCGACCACGCCGCCGCTTCGGGCCGGGTCGGCGATGCTGAGCACCGCCGTGTCGCCCGTGATGCGCAACAGCACACAGCAGGGGTGATCCACGGTCAGCGGGCCGGCCTGCCCGGCCGTCCAGAAGGTGGCCCCGGTGACCGGACCGGCCTGGACGGCCTGCTGATGGGCGTTGTTGGCCAGGATCGTGAGCCAGGTGGCGTCGGCGGCCCGCGCCGCCGTGTCGTCGGCCGTGGCGCCCGGCAGGAGCACGTACGCGTAGGAATCGACGGCCGTGTTGTCGATCCAGATGGTCCGGTAGTGCCGGGTCACCGGAGTGGCCGGGCGGGCGGAGTTGATGTCCTGCCACGTCCCCGTCCGGTCTTCGCCGCGCGTGGAGACGGTGGCGCCGCCGGGGAACAGGTAGCCGCCGACGCCTTCGACGGCCATCCAGTGCGCCGTCAGTCCAGACCCGTCCGTCACCTCGGCGCCGTCGACGGTCAGCCGGGCCGAATCGGGCACTATCCGGTGTTCGACCGACGTCTCGACGGGCCGGCCGTCCCTGCTGGTGATCTCGGCGCCCAGGCAGACCACGGCGTCGTCCAGGCAGAACCACGACTTCCTGGCGCTCAGCGTGCTCAGCAGGCCCCGTACGCGCTGGGCGGCGACCACGGCCGCCCCGTCGGTGACGCCACCCGCCCACGGCGTGGGCGGGCAGATCTTGCCGAACGTGTCACCGGCCGCCTTCGGCAGCGGCTTGCGCGAGACGGTCGTCCCCGGCAGCCGATAGGGATCGGCGGTCGGCCAGAACCCGTCGGCGTAAGGATCGTCGGAGGTCCACCAGTAGGTCATTCCGGCCGAGGAGTGCCAGGCGCGGAGGTTCTCGCCGTTGCCGGTCTCGTAGTAGGCGATCCGGGATGAGCACATGGCCAGCGCCAGCGTCCATCCCGGGCGCCGATGCAGCACCCGGTCCATTCCGGCGAAGACGCGGCTGCCGGTCGGCTCGGCCACTTCCGCGAGCGTCGCGTCATCGAGCACGGCGCGGCAGCGCGCCAGGCCCGGCACGTCGGCCGGCAGCCGGCCGCCCCGCCGTAACCAGCCTTTGGCCAGGCCACGCCAGCGGGCGGACTGCTCGGCGGAGGCCGGCCCGGCCAGCAGCAGGATCGCGTCGATCGTCTCGACGCCGCGCGTGTGGTCGTTCTGGTCGGGGCCGCGGCTGACGGCGCGCCCGGATTGGCCGTCCATCATGAACCCGTCCAGCAGGAACGGCGCGTACGCCCGGTCCACCGACGTGAAGACATTCGCGACCTGCGGGTCGGTGATCTCCCACGGAGTCCCTCCCAGCCAGGTCAGCATGCGCGCAAGGCCGTCGAGGAGGACCACGCCGTACGACCCGGTGTAGGGGACCGTCCGATGCTGGATGAACGACCCGTCGGCGTACAGGCCGTCTCCGGAGGTGACGTACGCGAAGACGGGGGACAGCGCGTCGGCGGCGAGCGCGACGACGTCCGGCGACCGGCCGAGCGCTCCCCGTACGGCGAGCACGCGGCAGAGGTCGACCCGGTTGGCCCCGGTGCTCACCCCCGAATACTCGTCGACCACGGACGAGGGCACGAAGTGGTCGACCGCGTCCAGGTAGTCCGGCAGCTGGTCGTCCTCGACAAGGACGCAGCAGTCCAGCAGCGGCTGGGGCGCGCCGATCTGCCAGTCCCACCAGTTGGCGTACCGCGCCACCGCGTCGTTGTAGGCGTTGGCGTGAATGTGCCGCAACCCGGCCCTGACCGCGTCCGCGAGGCCGGCGTCGCCGGTCAGCCCGGTGCCGGGCATGGCGTACGCGAGAGCCATGTCGCGCAGCCGGTGATAGCTGCCGGTGATCGACCCGGAGTCGTGGCCGATGGGCAGGTCGGGCCAGAGCGACGAGGCCGGGCCGACGGTCATGGCCGTCCGGAGCTTCCCGGCCCGCGTGCCGACCGCCTTCAACCGCCCCTTGTACGGCGCGGCCGCCGGGTCATACCCGGCGCCGACCAGCAGGCCGCGCCAGCGCGCGAGCAGATCGTCCATAGAGGACTATTTTGAACTCCGGAGCGGCAACTCGCGCAGGAACAGGACCGCGACGAACCCGAGCAGCGCGGCGGGCACCCCTGCGAGGAAGACCGTGTCCATGGCCTGGCTGAACGCCTCGACCACGATCGACCGCACCGCGGCCGGCAGGTGCGCGATGGCCTCCGGCGTGCCGAGGTCGACTGTCGCGCCGGTCGCCGGGATGTGCGCCGCGGCCAGCCGCATGGCCAGCTCGCTCGCCACCCGGTTGGTGAGGATCGCGCCGAAGGCGGCCACGCCGACCGCGCCGCCGAGGCTGCGGAAGAACGATACGCCGGCCGTGCCGGTCGCCATGTCCCGGACCTGGGCGGCGTTCTGGACGGCGAGGATCAGCATCTGCATGCTCATTCCGAGCCCGATGCCGACGATCCCGATGGACACCCCGATGATCAGCTCGCTCGACCCGGCGTGCAGGCGCGACAGGATGAGCAGCCCGACGGCGACCAGCAGCATTCCGGCCACCGGGAAGGCCTTCCAGCGCCCGGTGCGGGTGACGATCTGCCCAGATGTCACCGAGGCCAGGAACAGCCCGAGGACCAGCGGCAGCGTCATCACTCCGGACACCGCCGGGGTCAGGCCCTTCACGATCTGCAGATACTGCGGCAGATAGATCATGACCCCGAACAGCGAGATGCCGACGAGGAACGACGCCAGGCCGGCCAGCACGAACGTCTGGTTCCTGAACAGCCGCGGCGGCAGGATGGGGCTGTGGGCCCGCCGTTCGGCCAGCACGGCCAGCGCGATCAGCGTCGCGCCCAAGACGGCCAGGCCGTACGTCCACGGCGAGTTCCAGGCGAACTCGACCCCGCCGAGCGAGAGCAGCAGCATGATCGCGCTGGCTCCGGCGGTGATCGTGGCGGCCCCCCACCAGTCGACCGGCGCCGAGCCCGGCTGATGGTCGAGGCGGAGCACCTTCTGGATGACCACGGACGCCGCGATCGCCAGCGGCACGCAGACGTAGAAGCACCAGCGCCAGCCGAGCCACGAGGTGTCGACGATGAACCCGCCGAGCAGCGGGCCGATGACGGTCGAGACGCCGAAGACCGCGCCCACGTAGCCCGAGTAGCGGCCCCGCTCACGCGGCTGGACCACGTCGCCGAGGATGACCTGGACCAGCGCCGACAGTCCGCCGGTGCCCAATCCTTGCAGCGCGCGGGCGGCGATGAGCATGCCGATGTTCTGCGACAGCCCGGCGAGCATCGAGGAGACCACGAACACCACGAGCGCCGTCTGGAAGAGCCGCTTGCGCCCGAAGATGTCCGACAGCTTGGCCCACAGCGGGGTCGAGACCGTCATCGTGAGCAGGGTCGCGCTCGCGACCCACGACAGCTGATCCTGGCCGCCGAGATCGCCCACGATCGTGGGCAGGGCGGTGCCCACGACGGACGTGGAGATCATCGAGGTGAACAACGCGAGGAGGAGACCTGACATGATCTCCAGGACCTCGCGATGCGTGTACGTCCGGCGCGTCTCCGTCAGCGTCACAAGGCCCCCACCCAAAGCATGCAATTTACATATATTTCATAGTAGACGCTTGTTTACTCTGTCAATTAGGTTGCTCCAATGGGAGACAGGCAGGCGACGCACGCCCGGATCCTCGCGGCGGCGCGCGAGCTGTTCGCCGAGGACGGATATGACCAGGTCACCGTGCGGACCATCGCCCGCGCCGCGGACGCCAACGTCGCGCTGGTCAACCGCTACTTCGGCTCGAAGGCCGGCCTGTTCGCCGAGGTCGTGGCCACGGAGTCGACCGTCGACGCGGCCCTGCTCGGCGATCCGGCCCGGCTGCCCGCCCGTCTCGCGGCGCGCACGGTCCGCCGGATGGCGGCCGGAGACGGCGACCCCATCGTGCGCATCGTCGACCGCGCAGGTATGAGCCCGGAGATCCGCGCCGTCCTTCGCGCCCGTGTCGAGTCGGCGCTGGTCAAGGCCATCGAGGAGCGCCTCGACGGCCCGCACGCGCGTGAGCGGGCCACGCTGGCCGCCATGGTCATGCTCGGGGCGGGCTCGCTGCGCCGCCTGCTCGGTCAGGACTCCTTCCAGGACGCCGATCCCGACGTCCTGGAAGCCCGGCTCACCGCGGTGTTCACGGCATGTCTGGCGCATACATGAGGTGCAGCATCATCCCCTGATCCGCGTGGGCCAGGTTGTGGCAGTGGTTCATCCACATGCCGGGGTTGTCGGCGCGGAATCCGACCTGCCACACCTCCCCGGGGCGTACCTCGAAGGTGTCCAGCCACAACGGCGCGCCCGTCGGAGCCCGGCCGTCCTTCGACAGGACCAGCACATGGTGGCCGTGCAGGTGCCACGGGTGCGTGTCGAGGCTCCGGTTGACGACCGTGAACATGACGAGGTCGCCCTCGCGTACGACCTGGGCGGGGATCCGGGGATAGCCGAGCCCGTTGACGGTCTGCGCGTATTGGGGGATGCCGTCGACCAGGGCCAATCCGCGGTCGAGGACCAGCGTGAACCGCCGGTCGAAGCGGCTGCGCAGGCCGAACGGCGTCGCCTCGGCCGTGCCGTACGTGGTCAGGTCGAGGTCGGGGGCGTCCTGGTACGGCGGGAGCCCGCGCCCGAAGCGGACAGCGGTCGGGCGGCCGTCCGCGTACAGCGCCACCGGACCTGCCGGCATGGTGAAAGCGAGGTCGTAGCGGCCGCCGGCGGGGAGCCTGAGCGATGCGCCGGTGACCGTCCCGGGCCCGTGCAGGTCTCGCCCGTCCACCGCGATGATCTTGTACGGCGTGCCGGCGAGCGCGAACCGGCGGGTCACGCTGTCGGTGTTGACCAGCCGGAGCCTCACCGGCGTGCCGGGTGGGGCGGCGGGTGGGGCGGCGCCGGTCACGAGCTCGCCGCCGAAGGTGTGCGCCGGCACCGTCAGATCGACGCCCGCCGCCGGTCGCGGCGTGACCACGAACGTCCCATAGAGGCCGAGCCGCACGCCCTCGTCGGAGACCTCGTGGGTGTGATACCAGTACGTCCCGGCCTGGTCGGCGGTGAACCGATAGACGAACGACCCTCCGGGCGGCACGGCCTTCTGCGTCAGGCCGGGGACGCCGTCCTCGGCGTTGGGCACGTCGTATCCGTGCCAGTGCAGCGTCACGCCGGGCTCGATGTCGGCGTTGCGCAAGGTGACCTCGACCGTGTCGCCGACCGTGGCGGTGATCGCCGGGCCGGGCGCGGTCCCGTCGAAGGTCCACGCCTGGAAGCGCCGCCCGGAGGGCAACGTGATGGTCGCCTTGCGCGCCGTCAGGGTGTAGCGCCGGACCGTCCCGCCTGCCGGCGCGCTCGCGCCGGCCATGGTCATTCCGTGCATGTGGGCGTCGGGTCCGCCGCCGAAGTCGTACGCGGATGGAGGCAGGAACGCCAGCCCTATGCCGGCGAGCCCGGCCACCGCGGTCCCGATTCCCAGCGACCTCAGCGGCGATCCGCCGACCGCCTGCCAGGTCACCAGCCCCGCCCCGGCCACGATGGCCACGGCGATGAGCCCCACGGACGGCGTGGCCGGATAGCCGGAGAGGAACGTGACCCCCAATCCGGTCAGCGCCGCGTATCCGGCGGTCAGCGCCCCCGCTCCCGACCGCCGGAACACGACCGCGATGACGGCGGCGGCCAGCGCCAGCGGCAGGGTCACCGTCACCTTCTCCTGCGCGAACCACCAGCCCTGGCCCCACAGCAGGGCCACCGACCCGGCCCGTGCCACGGTCAGCGCCAGTGCGGGCGCGAGCGCCCACCAGGAAGGCCGGCCTCGCAGGGCGAGGACACCGGCCCCGATCCAGGCCGCCGCTGCGACGGCCTGGAGGGCCAGGTCGAACGTGATCAGGCTTGACGCGCTCATCATGCCGAGGCGGCGGCGGTCGCGGGTTCCACGGCGCGCGCCATGGTGAACGCGCGGCCCACGGCGAACATGATCACCAGCGCGTTGACCGCGTGCAGGCCGAGGACGATCAGGCCGCCGGTGGTGGTGTGATCCTCGGTGCCGCCCCCGATCCGCTTGCCGATCTCCACGATCAGCACCTGGACGACCAGCAGCCCCAGCGGGACGGCGGTCCAGCCGATCACCCGGCCCGGCTGCCTGGCCAGCGCCGCCGCGCCGATGGCCAGCAGGATGAGCAGCGGGATCACGGCCATGCCGAAGACCTCGTGGATCGCGAACGACTTGTCGTCGCGTGGCGCGGCGAACGCGCCCACTCCGGCGAAGTAGAACTGCAGCAGGATCGCCACTCCGAGGGCGCGGAGCAGGACGAGATGTACGGTGCGCATGGCTATCTTCCGATCAGTGCGGTAGTGGTCGACCGTTCCGCGTGCTCGACGGCGGCCATCGAGCCGAAGGCCAGCACGCGTACGAGTGAGGCGTCGGTCCCGCGGAACGCGGCGACCTCGGCGTCGGTGATCCGATAGGGCGCGAGGGCCGCCAGCAGGGCGAGCCGCGTGCCGGGCCGGTCGGAGTCCGGGACCTCGGACAGCAGGTCGTCGACCCAGGCGCCGGCCATGGGTGGATGGGCGCCGTCCCAGTGCCTCATGGCGTCACGTAGAGCCGCCGTCCCGGCCCCGGTCAGCAACATCCCGCCCGAGCCCGCCGCGACGCGCAGCGCCGCGTAGGCGGTCCCGATGGGGGTGCCCGCGGCCCAGCCGGGCGGGTTGGAGACCCGGATGAGATCCAGCAGGCCGATGGAGGCGCCCGGCTGCCGCGTCTTGCGCATGGTCCGGGCGAGCATCGCCCCCGCCAGCCGCCGTACGGTCTTCGACCGCTCCGCGTGCCCCGGCAGGAGGCTGTCGTCGCCGAGCGCCGAGATCATCCGGTTGATGAAGTGGAAGGCGAGCGCCGTGCCCACGTACTCGGGAGCGAGCTCCTTCGGGAACGGCGGGTCGGCGAGCTCGGGCGCGCCCGGGGTGCGGGTGGCCTTGGCCCAGGCCAGCAGCGCGGCCATGCGGGGATCGTCGGGCGTGCCGCCCGCCCGCACGACCTCGGCGAGCGCGTGCTCCCCGGCCGCGTGCGTGAAGGCCGTGTGCGCCTCCACGCAGAACGGGCAGCGGTTGGCGAGCGACACCCCGATCGCGACCAGTTCCTTCTCCGCGCGCGGCGCCCGGCCGACCAGCAGGCTTTCCCGTAACAGCGCCCAGGTGGCGGCCAGCACGTCCGGAGCCGGCGAGGCCAGCTGAAGGATGGTCTGGCCCACTTCGGAGGCCGACTGCCGGTAGACGGCGGCGACCGTGCCCGTGGCGGCCCGCCGCGAAACGGGGGTGATGTGCCGATACGACGTCATGCCCCGATCGTTGCGACCATCCCACCCCGCGTCGTCGCCCCCCGGGAGGCTCTTCCCCCTACCCTCCCAGTGGCACCCATCCCCCACTCGCCTACGCCCCCCGGAGTACCCGCCGAATCGACGTTCATGTGGGTAGCATTCTGTCTAGACGGTCTAGACAGAATGCGGTGAGGGAATGTCCTCGTGGCAGGTGCAGGAAGCCAAGCAACGCTTCAGCGAAGTTCTCCGGCACGCCCACACCGACGGACCGCAGATCGTCACCCGGCACGGCGAGGAAATCGCCGTGGTCATTGACATCGAGGAGTATCGCCGTCTCCGTACGGCGCCGCAGGACCTCAAGGAATTCCTGCGCTCCGGGCCGGACCTGAGTGAACTCGAGATCCACCGTTCTGACGAGCCCGCCCCCACCGTTGACCTGGAACTCGGCTGAATCCGTGGCCTATCTCCTCGACACGAATGTCGCCTCGGAGCTCACCAAGAGCCGTCCCCATCCAGCGGTGAGCGCTTGGCTCGAGGCGGCGCCTGGGCCCGCGCTGTATCTGTCCGTCCTCGTCGTCGGGGAGATCAGGCAGGGCATCGAACGCGTACGCGACCGCGACCCCGTCAAGGCCGCCGTCTTCGAGTCATGGCTGACACGCCTCGAGCACGGCTTCGCCGACCGGATCGTGCCCGTCGATCTGAAAGTCGCGCGGCAATGGGGTCTGCTCAACGCCAAGGCCACGCTGCCGGTCGTGGACGGGTTGCTGGCCGCCACGGCGCTGGCGTACGGGTGGACGCTGGTCACGCGCAATACCAAGGACTTCGCCAGGGCCTCGGTGCCGCTTCTGGATCCCTTCGCATGGCCCGTCGGATCGTGAGGACGTACGACGGCGGGAGTAGGTGAGAAGCACTCCCCCCGTACGAGGCGGACTGTCGGTGGCGCGGCTTAGGCTGCCCGTGTGGGTCTTGCTACCGCCTTCGAACGTCTTCCGCGGCCGCCTGGCACGGCTGGGCGTGAGTTGACGCCGGCGCAGGAGCGCGTCGCCGATGTCGCTCTGGCAGTGGTGGTGGGCGGGTCCGTCATCGTCGACGGGTTGCTGGGGCCGGCGCCCGGGCTCGGGTTACTCGACTACGCGCTGGTCGTGCTGACCACGGCGGCACTGGCCCTGCGGCGGCGGTGGCCGCGGGCCGTCCTCGGTGTGATCGCGGTGTGCCTGCTGATCTATCTGGTTCGCGTTCAGCCAGGGCCTACCGCGATCCTGCCGCTCCTGATCGCCCTCTACACGACGGTCAAGGCGGGGCATGCGGCGGTCGCGGTCGGAATCGTCGCCCCGCTGATCGTGGGCAGCATCGTGGGCCAGTTCGCCAAGGCCGACGGGAAGTCGGCACGCGACACACTGGCCGCCGCGATCCTGCCGGTCGGCTGGTTCGTGGCGGCGGCCGTGACGGGCAAGATGGCCCGGATACGGCAGATCCAGGTGGGTGAGGCCGAGGAGCGTGCCGCGGAGGCCGAGCGCACCCGCGAGGAGATGGCCCTGCGCCGGGCCGGTGAGGAGCGGCTGCGGATCGCCCGTGAGCTGCACGACTCGCTCACGCACACCATCTCCATCGTGAAGGTGCAGGCGGGGGTGGCCGTCCACCTGGCGCGCAAGCGCGGTGAGCAGGTGCCCGAGGCGCTCCTGGCGATCCAGGAGGCCGGCGGAGAGGCCATGCGGGAGCTGCGCGCGACCCTGGAGGTCTTGCGCGACCCGGCCGAGGAGTCGAGCGGGCTCGACCGGCTCGAGGAGCTGGCGCGCCGTACGCGCGGGGCCGGGCTGGCCACGTCCTTGACGGTCACGGGAGACCGGCGAGACCTGCCGGGCGAGGTCGATCGGGCCTCCTATCGCATCGTGCAGGAGGCCCTGACGAATGTCGCGAGGCATGCCGGGGCCGCCTCGGTGTGGGTCAAGGTCGACTACCTCCCAGGGCTGCTGGCCATACAGGTCGATGACGACGGGAAAGCCCGGCCCGACGCGCCGCCTGAGCCTGGGGTGGGGTTACGCGGCATGCGCGAACGGGTGGTCGCGCTCGGTGGGCGCCTGCTGACCGAGCCCCGCCCCGAGGGCGGCTTCACCGTGCGCGCCGAGCTCCCCGCGGAGGAGGCGGCCACAGACGGCTCGGCGCCGGGCGCGCCTCCCACGGACGGCGCCAGGCTTCCCGCCAATGGCCGGGAGGGGGCGTGATACGGGTCGTGCTGGTGGATGACCAAGCGCTGATCCGAGCCGGGTTCCGGGCGTTGCTGGACGCCGAGGACGACATCGAGGTGATCGCGGAGGCCGGTGACGGCCTGCAGGGGGTGACCGTGGTCACCGAGACGGCACCCGATGTGGTGCTGCTCGACGTGCAGATGCCGGTCATGGACGGCATCGAGGCGACCCGCAGGATCGCGGCCGACGAGCGGCTGGCCGAGACCCACGTGGTGATCCTCACCAACTTCGGCCTCGACGAGTACGTCTTCGACGCGCTGCGCGCCGGGGCCTGCGGCTTCGTCGTGAAGGACATCGAGCCGGCCGACCTGATCCACGCCGTACGGGTGGCGGCACGCGGCGACGCCCTGCTCTCCCCCGCCGTCACGGCGCGGCTCATCAGCGATTTCGTCAGCCGCCCGCTCGGCTCGCGCGTCACCGCGCTGGAGCCGCTCACCAACCGCGAGCGCGAGGTGACGGCGCTGGTGGCCCGCGGGCTGACCAACGACGAGATCGCCACCCGCCTCGTGATCAGCCCGGCCACCGCCAAGACCCACGTCAGCCGGGCCATGACCAAGCTGGGCGCCCGAGACCGCGCCCAGCTGGTCGTCTACGCCTATGAGTCCGGCCTGGTAGCGGCCCCTACGCGCAACACTCAGTGACGATGGTCACCAGGGTGGTGTTTGATCACCTTTACGACGATCGTCTTCGACAGAGCGGTCGCGTTCACCCGGTCGTCGAAGTTGTCGGAGAACACGGCCTGAAAGCCCGTGGTCTTGTCCAGCATGCTGACACGGGAGAATCCGCCGTGTTCATCGGTGGTCAGGGGAAGGTTGATGGGCGGGGTGCCATCCCTGGCATCTTGGACGATGAAGATGTTCTTGCCCGCCAGGTCGACCCACCGGTGGTGGAGCCGGATCTGCAGGCGACCGGAGATGGTCGTGGAGTGTCCCGCCACGATCAGGCGCGGGCGGGCGGCGAAGTCGACGATGCGTGTGCGGTGCTGCAGGAACAGGAAGAAGCTGGACTTGGTCTTTGCGTTGTCCGCTCCGGTGGCCTCGACTGAGACCAGCCATCGGCCGAGGGTGTCCGTCGGCAGGTAGGTGGTCTGGAACGTCCATTTCCGGCCGTGGTGAAAGACCTTCGACGGCTTTTCCGTCGTTTCGAACTCCGGGTGGATGCTCAGGGTGACGTCCACTCCGTCACTGATGAACGTGCTGGTGACGGTGACGGGCCGATCGTCGATCAGGATGTGGTTCGGGGCTCGGACCGTGGTCAACGTGGGGGCGTCCGACCGCGTGGCGGAAGCGCTTCCCGTGAACAGCAATGAGCCGCTCATCGCGCCGGACAGCACGACCGCGGCAATACGTTTGATCATGGTACTCCTCGGGAGAAGCCAGGCCCGGCCGAAACCTCGGGCCATGGCTGGGCGACGCCGGCCTCGACAGCCGCAACGGCGAAGATGGCACCCTCGGCCAAAACGCCACCAAAATCCCATCCAAACGGCAGCCCAGACGGCCGCTCGCGGGACGTCCAGCCGACATCGCCCGCCACGAGAACCGCGGAAGAGGCGAGAAAATCACGAGGCCGCGCGGGTTGTCCACGCGGCCTCCAGAAGCTTGACCCACCCCTACGCGGCGAGCTCCTTGACCTTCTCGACCAGCCGCACCCGATCCTCATGGGTGCCCGCGATCGGGGTCACGTTGACGGTCGTGACCCCCGACTCCCGCAGGGCCTGCAGCCGCTCGCGCACGAAGCCTTCCGAGCCGACCAGCGACATCTTCTCCAGCAGCTCGTACGGCACGGCCGCGGCGGCCTCGTCCTTCTTGCCGTCGAGATAGAGGTCCTGGATGAGCGCGGCCTCCTTCTCATACCCATAGCGTCGCGCCAGGTCGTTGTAGAAGTTCTTGCCGCGGGCGCCCATGCCGCCGATGTAGAGGGCGGCCATCGGCCGGCCGAATTCGAGCAGCCCGCTCACGTCGTCGCCGATGGCGAGCGTGGCCTGGGCGATCACGTCGAGCTCGCCCAGCGAGGGGTCGCGCCGAGCCTTGCCCGCCGCCAGCGAAGCGCCCCACACGTCGCCGGCCTTCTCGGGGACGTAGAAGATCGGCTCCCAGCCCTCGGCCAGTTCGGCCGTCAGCTCCACGTTCTGCGGGCCGATCGCGGCGACCACGATCGGGATGCGCTCGCGCACCGGGTGGTTGATGAGCTTGAGCGGCTTGCCCAGCCCGCCGGGCAGCGGCATCGTGTAGTGCTTGCCGTCGTGCTCGAGGCGCTCGCGCCGCCACACCTTGCGGCAGATCTCGATGACCTCTCGCGTACGGCCCAGCGGAGCGTTGTAGCGCACCCCGTGGAAGCCCTCGATGACCTGCGGCCCGGACGCCCCGATGCCCAGCGTGAACCGGCCGTCCGACACGTAGTCCAGCCCGGCGGCGGTCATGGCGAGCAGGGTCGGCGTCCTGGAGTAGATGGGCAGGATGCCCGAGGCGATCTGGAGCCGCTCGGTGCGGGCGGCGATGTAGCCCATCTGGCTGACGGCGTCGAAGCTGTACGCCTCGGCGACGAAGACGATGTCGAGCCCGGCCTTCTCGTAGTCGGCCAGTTCGGCCACCGTCTCCTTGAAGCCTCCGGCGTAGCTGAGTGCCATCCCGACGCGCATGCCCGACCCTCCGTGCCGCTGACCGAATGTTATTCCAGTCGAAGCGTACCCTTCTCGACGGCCGCGAGGTCGTCAGGGGTGTCGACGTCGGCCGGATCGCCCACGTCGTCGCACGGCACCGCCGTGAAAGCAGTCGTGCGCAGGTAGTCCCGCGCTCCGGCGTCCCCGGTCACCGACTCGCCGACAGGCGCGAGATGCGCCCGGGAGAACAGCACCGGGTTGCGCGGGCGACCCCCATACGTCGCCACCGCGATGGACGCGCCGCCATGGAACGCCTCGACCAGCCGGCGCACGGCCTCCGGCCGGATCAGCGGCTGGTCGACCAGCGCCACCACCACGGCCGCCGCGTCGCCGGGCACGGCCGCCAGCCCGACCTTGAGCGAGGAGGCCATCCCGGTCTCCCAATCAGGATTGCGTACGGCCACGGCCCCGCGCACCGGGACGTCGGCCGCGCCGAGGACCACGACCACGGGATGGCAGCCGCCCTCCTCCAGCAGTTTGATCCCGCGGTCGACCAGGCGCTCGCCGCCGAGTTCGATGAGCGCCTTGGGGGTGCCCATCCGGTATCCGGCCCCGGCCGCGAGCAGCACTCCGGCGATCTCACTCACGCGCATCCTCACGATCATGATGGATGCGGCCGGACGTGGCCGTGAGGGACATGCCGGATCCGCCCCAGCGCAGCTGGATCAGCTCGGCCGCGATCGACACCGCGGTCTCCTCCGGCGTGCGCGCGCCGAGGTCGAGGCCGATCGGCGAGCGCAGCCGATCGAGCTCCTCCTCGCCCACCCCGGCCTCGCGCAGCCGGTCGATCCGGTCGTCGTGGGTGCGGCGCGAGCCCATGGCCCCCACGTACGCCGCGGGGGTGCGAAGCGCCACCTCCAGCAGCGGCACGTCGAACTTCGGATCATGCGTGAGCACGCAGATCACGGTCCGCTCGTCGACGGCGATCGACGTCAGGTAGTCGTGCGGCCATTTGACCACCACCTCGTCGGCATCCGGGAAGCGCTTGGCCGTGGCGAACACCGGCCGGGCGTCGCAGACCACCACGTAGTACCCCAGGAACTTGCCGACCCGGGCGACCGCCGCGGCGAAGTCGATGGCGCCGAAGACCAGCATCCGGGGCGGCGGCGCGTACGACTGGACGAACACGCTCAGGTCGTCCAGGCGGCGCTCGCCCTCCGGACCGTAGCGGCGCACCCCGGTAAGGCCCTGCGCCAGCATGCCGCGGACGTCGTCGTCGACGGCGGCGTCGAGGCGCGCCGAGCCGAGCGAGCCGCTGGATCCGGACGACCAGACGATCCGCCGCGCCCCGGTCCTGCCGGGGCCGGGCAGGACGGTCGCGACGGCCACCGGCCGCCGCTCCTCGATCGCCTTGGCGATCTCCCCCAGCTCGGGGAAGTCGGCGCGCGAGACCGGCTCGACGTACACGTCGATGATGCCGCCGCAGGTCAGGCCGACCGAGAACGCGTCGTCGTCGGACACGCCGTAACGCTGCAGCACCGGGACCCCGGACTCGGCGACCTCGGTCGCCAGCTCGTAGACGGCGCCCTCCACGCAGCCGCCGGACACGCTGCCCGCCGCCTCCTCCCGCAGCACGGCCATGGCCGCGCCGGGGGGCCGGGGCGCGCTGCGGAACGTGCTCACGACCGTCGCGAGCCCGAATCTCTCGCCCGACTCCCACCAGCGCATGATCTGCGACAGCACGTCACGCATGGGACAGCCTTTCCGCCAGTTCCTCGAAGGCGGCCAGGCTGTGCCCGGCCACCAGGTCGTTCACGTACGGCAGGGCGGCCCTCATCCCGCCCGTCAACGGTTCGTACGACGGGTGCCCCTTGTGCGGGTTCACCCAGATCACCCGATGCGCCAGCCGCGACAGCCGCTCCATCTGGCGGCCGAGCAGTTCGGGAGAACCCCGCTCCCAACCGTCCGACGCGATCACCACGACCGCTCCCCTGGCGTAGTGGCCGCGCAGGAACTCGCGCAGCTCGTCGCCGAGGCGGGTGCCGCCGCTCCAGTCGGGGATGGCGGCCGAGACGGCGGCCATGGCCACGCCCGGGTCGCGGTGGCGCAGTTCGGCCGTGACGCGGGTCAGCCGGGTGCCGGCGCTGAACACCTCGGTCGCCGCGGGCTCGGTCCTGATCAGGGCGTGCGCGAAGCGCAGCAGCGAGTCGGCGTACGACGCCATCGAGCCGCTGACGTCCACCAGCATGACGACCCGGCGGGGCTTGTGCTTACGCGTCTTGAACCGGAGCCGGGCCGGCTCGCCGCCCCGCCTGATCGTCTCGCGGACCGTGCGGCGCGGGTCGAGCGCGCCGCGGTGGGCCGGGCCGTAGCGGCGGGATCTGCGCTGCTCACGGCCCGCGCGGAGGAGCGCGATGAGCTGGTTGACCTCCTGGCGCTCGGCCGAGCTGAGGCTCGCGACGTCGCGGTGGCGCAGCAGCTCGAGCCTGCTGGCCGTGGCCGGAGTGCCGTCGGCCTCGCCCTCCTCGCCGGCCTCGGCCTCGTCGCGTTCGGCCAGTGTGTAGCGGGTGACGGTGACGACGGTCCGCCGGCGGGCGGTGGGACGCCAGCCGGAGAAGTACGCCTCGAAACAGCGGTCGTAGCGGGGCAGGTCGTCAGGGCCCGCGCACAGGGTGAGACGGCCGGCCCAGTAGACGTCGGTCATCACGGCCGGGTCGAGATGGTCGAGGGCGGACAGCATGCCCTGGGTGCGCTCGTGGTCGGCCGGCACGCCCGCCGCGCGAAGTGTCCGCGCGAACCCGGTCAGCGTCGCCACGAGCTCATTCATGCTGGAGCAGCCCGTTGGCGATCACGATTTCCTGGTCCTCGCGGTACTTCAGGGCGGCGCCGAGCGTCCGTGCGGCGAGGTCGGGGTCGAGGTCGGCCGCGCCGAGCGTGAGCAGCGCCTCGGCCCAGTCGAGGGTCTCGGCGATGCCCGGCGGCTTGACCAGCCCGGCCTTCCTCAGCCTGGCCGCCGCCGCGGCCACGCTCGTCGCCAGCCGCTCGGTGCAGGCCGGCAGGCGGCGCAGCAGGATGGCCACCTCGCGGTCGAAGCCCGGGTGCTCCAGCCAGTGGTAGAGGCAGCGCCGCTTGAGCGCGTCGTGCACCTCCCTGGTGCGGTTGGAGGTCACCACGACCACCGGCGGGCTGGCGGCGCTGACCGTGCCCAGCTCCGGGATCGAGATCGTGAAATCGGAGAGCACCTCGAGCAGGAACGCCTCGAACTCGTCGTCGGCCCGGTCGATCTCGTCGACCAGCAGCACGCTCGGCTGGGTCTCCAGCGCCTTCAGCAGCGGCCTGGCGATCAGGAAGCGCCGATCGTAGATCTCGCCTTCCAGGGCCTTCAGGTCGGTGATGCCGGCGGCCTCGGCGGCCTTCAGATGGAGCAGCTGGCGGGCGAAGTCCCAGTCGTAGAGGGCCTGCGCCGCGTCCAGCCCCTCGTAGCACTGGAGGCGGATGAGGGGGGCCTTGAGCACGGCCGAGAGCGTCTTGGCCAGCTCGGTCTTGCCGACGCCGGCCTCGCCCTCGAGGAAAAGCGGGCGGCCCATCCGAAGGGCCAGGAAGGCCGCTGTCGCCAGGCCGTCGTCGGCGAGGTAGTCACGCTGTTCGAGCAGGCGAGCGAGCTTCCCCGGTGACTCGATCTCCGACGCCCTGATTGTCCGCTGCCACACACCAGTCAGGTTACGTCCCTTGCACCCCCGAAGTGGAGCACCAGCCCCTGCGGACCTCCCGGGCGTCCCGGGCGCGCCGTAGACCGCCCGGCCCCGAAATCACAAACATAATCGTGATGAGCCGGGAAATGCCCGATTAATCAATTTCGCGACAGGCGTTTATTTGCCTTTCCTACATCGATCTCCGAGATTTCGAGTTCGCGCTCCGGGTATCCCCCGACTACATCGCTCCGCGATGCGCATATCCGATCGATGTGACAGGACATAAATGATTTCACAATGGAAAGAGGCGGCCGACAGCACGGGCCGTCGCTTCCTGAAATATGCGGCCGCCGCTTCGACGGTGGCGGGCCTGGCGCTGGGTGTCCAGGCGCCGGTCGCGGCGAGCGCGGCCGACGCGCCCTCGTCCCTCGCCCGGACGCCGCTGCAGGCGCCTCAGGACGCCTCTGGTCAGGCGGACGGCGTTCCGGTCGTCCCGGAGAGGCGGCCTGGCGGTCCCGGTGGCTTCGGTGGCGGTGGTGGCGGCGGTTGCCACGGCTTCGGCGGCTGCCACGGCCACGGCCACCATCATCGCCACCACCACCGCTGCCACCACCACTGCCGGCCCACTCCTCCGCCTCCGCGGCCGGGCTCGTGTATCGATTCCACGCTCAAGCAGCCCTTCCGGCAGTTCGTGGCATATGTCCCGCACCGCGGAGAGCTGTGGGTCTGGGACGAGCAGCGGCCCGGCGAGAAGTGGGTGCGATTCACCACCACGTCCAATGGCACGCCGATCCCGCCGAACGTCGTCTGCGTCACCCTCAACGTCCGCGACGGCGGGCCGCCGACCACGGCATCGGACGGCGCGGGCCTGCTCCCGCCTGGTGACCTGCACATCACCGTGCAGACGCGGGACGACATGGGGCGGCAGAACGTCTTCCAGACGAACTGCTTCACCGAGCCCAACGTCCCGCTCAACCCGTTCAACCCGAACACCAGGTGCAGCCCGTTCTTTCCGATCTCACTGCCGGTCGCCCGGCTGAGGCCTGAGGCGGAGCGGATGATGCCGGAAGGGATCATGGGCCGTGGGCCGATGTCCCACCACCGGCACCACAAGCACCACGGTCGCCACCACGGCAGCTAGCCGGCACCGGCCGGTGACCCGTCCGTGGTGACAAGTCAGTGACAAGGCGCTGACGCGGTCCTGATCAGGGCGTTCCACCCTGGTCAGGACCGTGCGCCCAGGCACGGCGGCGGATGAGGTCCTCGAGCCGCCGGCCCGCACCAGCATGACCACCCGGCCGGCGCCCGCGTCCCGAACCGGACCCACGGCGCCGGCCACGCTCGCCCTCCTGCCCCCCGAAATCGCAAACATAGTCACGATGCGCCCGCAAATGCCCGATTAATCGAATTTCGCCGGTCCACGATTATTGTTTGCCTTTCCCATATCGATCTTGGTGATTCTCCGCCTATCACCCGGGTATCTCCGCGTCACATCGCTCAGCGATGTGCATATCCGATCGATATGACAGGACATCAATGATTCCTCAATGGAAAGGGGCGGCCGACAGCACGGGCCGCCGCTTCCTGAAATATGCGGTCGCCGCTTCGGTGGCGGCAGGATTGGCACTGGGCATCCAGTTGCCGGCCTCGGCGAGCGTGGCCGATGCCACGAAATCCATGAGCTCCTTCGGCAAGGCCGACGGAGTTCCGGCCGTCCCGGAGAGGCGGCCTCACACCGGTCCCGGCGGCTTCGGCGGGTTCGGGGGCGGTGGCGGCGGCGGTGGCGGCTGCCACGGCTTCGGCGGGTGTCACCACCGGCACCACCGGCACCACCACCACGACCGGTGCCACAACCGGTGCCACGACCACTGCCATGACCACTGCAAGCCCGGGCCTCCTGGGCCTCCCGGACCTCCTGGGCCTCCCGGACCCAAGGGCGACAAGGGCGACCCCGGCATGCAGGGCCCTCCCGGCATGCAGGGCCCTCCCGGCATGCAAGGTCCGCCCGGAATGCAAGGTCCGCCTGGACCCAAGGGCGACAAGGGCGACCCCGGCGCGCAGGGCCCGCCCGGACCGCCCGGACCGGGCGCCTGCCTCGACAGCACGACTCAGGGGAACGACCGCAAGCTCATTGCGTACGTCCCGCGCGCCAACCAGCTGTACATCTGGGACCAGCAGCCTGCGCCGCACTGGCAGGCGTTCTTCCAGACCGCGGGCGGAGACCCCATTCCGGACAACGTCGTCTGTGTCTCCATCACCATTCGCGGCAACGACCTGGAGGTGACGGTCCTCACCCGGACCGCCGCGGGTGCGCAGGGGATCTGGCAGTCCACCTGCACCATCAACCCGGCGAACACGTTCGACCCGAACACCAAGTGCACCAAGTTCGCCCAGATCGCTCCGCCGCCGAACCGGCTGAACGTCGAGAAGCTGCAGAAGCAGGCACAAGCGGCCGCCGTCGGCATGCACCAGCGCCGGCAACCGCATTCTCACTACCGCAGCCAGGGCCACGGCCCCGCTCGCCTTCCGGGGCGGCACCAGGGCCGGCAGCACGGCGGGCACGGCCACGTGCCCCACGTGCGCGGGCTGCACAGGCGCTGGATGCACTAGGCGCTGACCCGCTGCCATCCAGGCAGGCAAGACGGGCCTGAACAAGGTCCGCGAACACGAGAGGCCTCCGGCTCAGCCGGGGGCCTCTCCGTTTGGTGCGAAGCTCATTCAGGGGCTTCGCCGCGGGCGTGGATCAGGGCGCGCAGCTCTCCGATGGCCCGCCGGGCCCGCTCCGGCTCGTTGCCCTGGATCCCCATTGCCCCGAGGGTGTCGCCATCGGCCAGGTCCAGCTTGGGCCAGGGATCCCCTTCGTACAGCGAGACCCCGAGGACCTCGGCCCACTCGTAGCGGTGCGTGCGCAGCGCGTTGACGACGGTCAGCCCCCGCTCGTCGGCCGCGACCCGAATGCGGCCGAACAGATGCAGCCCGGCCGCCAAAGCGACGCCGAACGCCACGATCCCGATCCGGTCGGGCGCCTTGAACTGCGGCGGCAGGATCGACGCGAGCACGACCGCCCCGACGAGCACCACGACCGCCATGCCGTACGCGACGAATCGGGCGCGACGCGGACGCCACACCACCGGCAGCGGCGGGGCCGGGACGGGCGCGTGGCTCACAGGACGCTCAGGTCGCGCAGCACCAGGGCGGTCTCGAGCGCCGCGACCGTCGCCTCGTAGCCCTTGTCCTCGTGTGAACCCGGCACGCCCGACCGGTCGACCGCCTGGTCCTCGGTTTCGCAGGTGAGCACGCCGTTGCCGACAGGCGTGCGCTCGTCGAGCGCCACCCGGGTCAGCCCGGCCGTCACCGAGTCGCACACGTAGTCGAAGTGGGCCGTCTCGCCGCGGACGACCACGCCGAGCGCCACCACCGCGTCGCAGGTCCGGGCCAGGGCCTGGGCGACCACGGGGATCTCCAGGGAGCCCGCCACGCGTACGGTCACCGTCGTCGCCCCACAGTCGTCGGCGGCCTGGACGGCCCGCGCCAGCAGCTGATCGGTGATCTTGGCGTGCCAGCGGGCGGCGACGATGCCGACCGTCAGCCCGGCGGCGTCGACCCGCGCCGCGTCGGACACGGCGTCTGGCCTGCCCGAACCACTCATGCGCTCTCCCGAATTTCCCGAATGCCCTCGATGTCTTGAATGTCATGCCCGAGCCGGTCGCGCTTGGCCTTCAGATACTTCTCGTTGTACGGGTTCATCGCCACCGGCATCGGCTCGCGGCCGAGCACCTTGATGCCGTAGCCGTCCATGCCGCGCAGTTTGGCCGGGTTGTTGGTGAGCAGCCGCACGGACTTCACGCCGAGATCGGCCAGCATCTGCCCGGCGTTGGAGAACTCGCGCGCGTCCACCGGCAGGCCCAGCTCGAGGTTGGCGTCGACCGTGTCGCTGCCGTTGTCCTGGAGGCTGTAGGCCCTGAGCTTGGCCAGCAGGCCGATCCCCCGCCCCTCGTGGCCGCGCAGGTAGACCACCACGCCGCGGCCCTCCTCCGCGATGGCGCTCATGGCGTGGTCGAGCTGGACCCCGCAGTCGCAGCGCAGCGAGCCGAGCACGTCGCCGGTCAGGCACTCGGAGTGGGCGCGGACCAGCACGTTCTCCCCGTCGCCCAGGTCGCCGAAGACCAGGGCCAGGTGCTCGCCGCCGTCGAGGGCGCTGGCGTAGCCGTACGCGCGCCACACGCCGTAGCGGTTGGGGATCGTGGTCTCGGCGACCCGGCTGACCACGCGCTCGGTCCTCCGGCGGAACTCGGCCAGCTGCTCGATCGAGATCAGCGTCAGCTCGTGCTCGTCGGCGAAGCGGCGCAGCTGCGGCAGCCGCATCATGGTGCCGTCGTCGTTGACCACCTCGGCCAGCACCCCGGCCTCCGACAGCCCGGCCAGCCGGGCCAGGTCGACGGCCGCCTCGGTGTGCCCGCGCCGCACCAGCACGCCGCCCTCGTGGTAGCGCAGCGGGAAGATGTGACCCGGCCTGACCAGCTCATACGGCTCGGTCGCCGAGTCGCACAAGGTCCTGATCGTGCGGGCGCGGTCGGCCGCCGAGATGCCGGTGGTCACGCCGTCGCGGGCGTCCACGCTGATCGTGTACGCGGTGCGCAGCCGCTCCCGGTTCTGGGTGACCATGAGCGGCAGCCCCAGCCGGTCGAGATCGCGGCCGAGCATGGGCACGCAGATGACGCCGCTGGTGTAGCGGATGGTGAAGGCCAGCAGCTCGGGTGTGGCCTTCGCCGCGGCGAAGATGATGTCGCCCTCGTTCTCGCGGTTCTCGTCGTCGACCACCACGACCGGACGCCCGTCGCGAATGTCGGCGATCGCGCGCTCGATCGGATCCAACGTGCTCATGCCGTGGCCACCCCCTGATCAATGGTCGTTGTGCCGGCCCGCGCCCGGTTGGCCTGTTTCAGCCAGCCGGCGAATCCGATCAGCACCAGTACGAAGAACACCCCGTAGACGGCCCCCGAGACCACGAGCCCCGAGGTGAACGCGAGCGGCACGCCGACCAGGTCGACCGCCACCCAGATGATCCAGAAGTCGACCAACGCCCGCCCCTGCGCCCAGGTGGCGGCCGCGCTGCCGACGAAGATGTAGGCGTCGGCGGCGACCAGCAGGTAGCCCTTCGGCGGCGGCACCGCGGCGCCCCACGACAGTCCGGTCACCCAGAAGATCACGCCGATCGCGGCGGTGCCGGCGACCATGGCGCCGATCAGCAGCGTGCGCTCCCGCACGCTCGCCGTCCGGATCGGCAGCGGGGCTCCGCCGCGCGTGCCGCGCGACCACTTGACCCAGCCGTAGACGGCCAGGATCGCGAACATGGCCTGCTTCAGCGCGTTGCCGGTGATGTGCGCGCTGATCGACGCGACGAACAGCAGCACGGAGCCGGTGAGCTGCACCGGCCAGGTCCAGATCGAGGTGCGGATGGCCAGTACGACGGTCGCGAGCGCGCAGATGTTGCCGATCAGGTCGGTCCACAGGACGTGCGTGCCGAGGACGTCGAACCCGGCCTGCGCCCAGTTCATGACTGCTTCACCAGCTTCTCCACATACTTGGCGATGACGTCGACCTCGAGGTTCACCGGGTCGCCCGGCTGCTTGCGGCCGAGCGTGGTGAGCGCGAGCGTGGTCGGGATGAGGCTCACCGCGAAGCTCACGTCATCGACCTCGACCACCGTCAGACTGACCCCGTCGACCGTGATCGAACCTTTCTCGACGACATAGCGGCCGAGCCCTTCGGGCAGCGAGAGCCGTACGACCTCCCAGTGCTCGGCCGGCTCGCGGGACAGCACCACGCCGGTGCCGTCGACGTGGCCCTGCACGATGTGGCCGCCGAGGCGCTGATCGGCGCGTACGGCCCGCTCCAGGTTGACCGGGCTGCCGGGGACGAGCGCGCCGAGGGACGAGCGGACCAGGGTCTCCCGCATGACGTCGGCGGTGAACGCGTCGTCCGTCACGTCGGCGACGGTCAGGCAGACGCCGTTGACCGCGATCGAGTCGCCGTGCGCCGCGTCGGACGTCACCTTCTTTCCGCGCACGGTCAGCCGCGCCGCGTCCGCGTGAGGCTCGACCGCGACGACCTCGCCCAGCTCCTCAACTATCCCGGTGAACATTGGGTCTCCTTAGTTCGAGCCGCAGATCCGGCCCGATGGGGGTGATGCCGTCGAATTCCAGGCGCACGGCGCCGGCGATGGTGGTCACGCCGGCCTCGCCGAGCGCGGCACGCCCCGAGCCGAGCAGTGCGGGGGCCAGATAGCCGATCACGCGGTCCACGAGCCCTTCCCGCAGGAAGGCGCCGGCCAGCGTCGGCCCGCCTTCGAGGAACACGCTCACCACCTGCCTTCCTCGCAGCTCAGCCATGAGGGCGTGGAGATCTATTCCGTCCGGCTTGCGCGGCAGCCGGACTGCCCGATCGGAAAGGTGCGCGGGCACGACGGCGTCGTCGGCGACCGCGATCAGCGCCGGGGCCTCGCCGTCGAGAACGCGGGCCCCCGCGGGCGTGCGCGCATGGGTGTCGACCACGACCCGCAGCGGCTCCCGCTCCCCTGCACGCTCCCCCGCACGCGCGGTCAGCCGGGGGTCGTCGGCGAGGACCGTGCCGATCCCGGCGACGACGGCGTCGGATCGGGCGCGCAGGCGGTGCACGTCGGCCCGCGCCTCGGGGGAGGTGATCCATTGGCTGGTGCCGTCGGACGCGGCCGACCTGCCGTCGAGCGTCGCCGCGTACTTCCAGGTCACGTGCGGCCGGCCGAGCCTGATCGTGGTGAGCCAGGCGGCGTTGCCGCGCTCGGCCTCGGCGGCGAGCACCCCGGTGATCACCTCGACGCCGTGCGCGCGCAGCCGGGCGGCTCCGCCGGCCGCGACCGGGTTGGGGTCGGCGACGGCGATCACGACGCGGGCCACGCCCGCGTCCAGCAGGGCGAGCGAGCAGGGACCGGTGCGCCCGGTGTGGTCGCAGGGCTCGAGCGTGACGTAGGCGGTGCCGCCCCGGGCCCGCTCCCCCGCCTCGCGAAGGGCCATGACCTCGGCGTGGGGCCCTCCGGCGTACGCGTGGAAGCCCTCGCCGGCGACCTGGCCGGCGGCGTCGAGGATGACGCAGCCGACGACGGGGTTGGGACTGGTCGTCCCCAGCCCGCGCGCGGCCAGTCCGATCGCGCGCCGCATGACGCTAGGGTCGGCCCGTGCGTCGTGATGTGCGTCCGGATGTGTGTCGGTCAACCCCGGGCCTCCTACCTCGCCTCGACTGCCAAGGCGGGCTCCGGGGGAATGGGCAGGACGTCACCTGCCATACGGGCGGTATCGCGGATGCCGCGCGCCACCCGTGCCGGTTTCGCACCGGCGCGGCGACGGCCCCGCGGGCTCGGCCACCGCACCCTGACCGGCCTCGGCCAGGGCGGACGCCGTTTCCGCCCGCTCGCGCGCTTCCTCCCATCCGGACTTTGACCGTCGGTCCTGGAGTCTCACCAGGTCCACCGGCCGATGGATTCGGCCGGGTCGCGGACTTCACTCTCCCTGGAGTGTCACCGCCGGTTCGGAGTTTCACCGACCCCGGAGCACGCTGCTACTCACCAGTCTGCCATGTCCCGCCAAACAGGACACGACGCCCTCCAGCATACGGACCAAGCAACCGCTTGGTCAACGGCTCAAGGGATCATCCGACATTTCGGGCAGAAGTCACAGGCGTATCGGCGATGTCCGCGCAATGTCGTGGTTGTGTCATGAAAACGTGACACAAAGGCGCATGTGTAATATCGAGCTTCTCGCGCCGTATACTCCAAGGTCAAGCAGGCTTCAGGACACAAGAAGATTTATTTTGCACAACGAAGTAGGCAAAACCCGCAACCACCTGATTGGCTGATTGACCAACGGAAAATAAGTTGCCAAGGTTCCCTCAAGTCGGGATTTCTCTGACCTTAAAGTGCACTCCGGGAGCACCTCGCGCCATGACGTCCCCCTTGCAGGCCACCACCAGCGAGCACACCTCTGACGCTGTGGACGCGGCCATCGCCGTGTCGGGCGCAGGCCAGGCACCGGTCGGGCGGTCCCCCGGCCAGCTCATGTGGCGCCGGTTCCGCCGTGACAAGACCGGCGTGATCTCCGCGATCATCGTGCTGTTCTTCATCCTCGTCGCGCTGGCCGCCCCGCTGATCTCCGCCGTGTACGGCAAGGACCCCTACACGACGTATGGCCTCGACAACCCTGGCCTGCTCAACCAGTACGGGTTCCCGATCCTGCCCAACGGCGGGATCAGCTCGGATTTCTGGTTCGGCATCGAGCCCGGCCTCGGCCGCGACGTGTTCACGCAGCTCGTCTACGGCATCCGCACCTCGCTGCTGCTGGCGCTGGCGGCGACGGTCGCGACCACCGTGATCGGCGTCGTGATCGGCATCGTGATCGGCTACACGGGCGGCCGGATCGACTACTTCACGGGTCGGGCCATCGACATCCTGCTGTCGTTCCCGTCCACCCTGTTCATCATCGCCTTCATGCCGGTCCTCGAGAACAAGTTCGTCGCGCCGGACGCCGAGACCCCGACCTGGCTCCGCGCGTTCGCGCTGATCTTCTTCCTGACCTTCTTCGGCTGGCCGTCGCTGGCCCGCCTCCTGCGCGGCAACGTGCTGTCCCTGCGCGAGCGCGAGTTCGTCGAGGCGGCCAAGGTCACGGGCGCGTCTCCGGGACGGATCGTGTTCAAGGAGCTGCTGCCCAACCTCTGGACGCCGATCCTCATCCAGTCGACGCTGCTGCTGCCGGCGCTGGTCGCGGCCGAGGCGGCCCTTTCCTACCTCGGCGTCGGCATGATCGAGCCGGTGCCCGACTGGGGCCGCATGTTCCAGCGCGGCACCGAGGTCTATGTCGACGACATCACCTATCTGATCTTCCCTGGTGTCGCCCTGCTGATCTTCATCATCGCTTTCAACCTGCTCGGCGACTCCATACGCGACGCCTTCGACCCCAAGATCAGGCGTTGATGATCCACCTCTCTCTGTTCAGGAGTGAAATGTCCACCAGAACACGGTCCGTCCTGGCCGTTCTCGCTATCGGAGCCCTGACGCTCGCCACGGCGTGCTCCAAGGGCAACGCGGGCGGGACCACCGCCGGCGGCAGCCCCGGCGCCAGCGCGTCGCCGACCAACCTCACCGCGCTGTTCGCCCCACCGAAGATCACGATCGGCACCGCCGACGACTCCAAGGGGCCGGCCATCCCGCCGGAAGGCGTGGTCAAGGGCGGCACGGTCAACATGATCGACCGTGACGACTACCCCCACCTCGACCCGGGCCGGGTCTACGACAACGTGACGGCCAACTTCCACCTGATGATCTCCCGTGGTCTGACCGGCTACAAGCGGGTCGCCACCGGCGAATACAAGGTGGTCGGCGATCTCGCCACAGACGCGGGCACGGTGTCCGACGGCGGCAAGACCTGGACGTTCACCCTGAAGGACGGGGTGAAGTGGCAGACCGGCGAGCCGATCACCTCGGCCGACGTGAAGTGGACGATCGAGCGGCTGTTCGCCGACTTCCCCATCGAGGGCCCTCCGTACATCCAGCAGTGGCTGACGGAGGAGGACTTCAAGAAGGCCTACAAGGGCCCCTATGACGGCAAGGAGCTCAGCAACATCGAGACTCCTGACGACAAGACCGTGGTGTTCAAGTTCAACGAGCCGCACGCGGACGCCAACTACGCGTTCGCCATGACCGGCTACGACATCGTGCCGAAGGCGCACGACACCAAGGAGAAGTACGACAAGGACCCGGTCTCGAGCGGTCCCTACATCATCGCCAAGCACGTCCTCGACAAGTCGATGGATCTCGAGCGCAACCCCAACTGGGATCCGGCGACCGACCCGATCCGAGGCGCGTATCCCGACAAGTGGCACCTGGAGTTCGGCTACCAGTCACTGGCGGTCACCGACCGGCTCATCGCGGACGCCGGTGACGACAAGAAGACGTTCAGCTTCTACACCAACGTCGCCGCCGAGCGCACCCAGCAGGTGCTGCAGGATCCGGCGCTCAAGGACCGCATCCTGCGCCAGCCCTCGCCGTACGGCGACTACTACTACTTCAACCTCGACCGGGTTAAGGACATCAAGATCCGCCAGGCCATCGCGTACGCGTGGCCGACCAAGCAGATCCAGACGGTCAACGGCGGCCCCGACACCTCGGTGATCAACACCACGATCCTCAACCCGAGCGTGTCCGGCTGGCAGGACTACGACATCTTCGGCTTCAAGGCCCACCCCGAAGGTGACATCGCCAAGGCCAAGGCGCTGCTGGCGCAGTCCAGCAACCCCAAGCCCACGATCGTCTACGGCTACAACAACACGCCGACCCAGCAGCGCGAGACCGTCGCGATCAAGAACCAGATGGCGAAGATCGGCGTGAACATCGTCGCCAAGCCGATGGACACCAAGACCTGGTACGACCAGACCAGCAAGGTCGACAACGGTCTCGACATGTACTGGGGCGGCTGGGGCGCCGACTGGCCGACCGCGGCCACCGTCTTCCCCGTCATCTTCGGCCCGGTCCGTGACGGCGGCTACAACCAGTCGCATCTGAACGACCCGGCCGTCACCGCGGAGATCAAGCGGATCATGGGCCTGTCGGACGCCAACGAGGCCAACCAGGCCTGGGCCGCGCTCGACAAGAAGATCATGGAGACGATCACCCCGCTGGTGCCGGCGCTGAACAACCTCGCGCTGCAACTGCACGGCTCGCTCATCGGTGGCGCCGAGAACGACCCGATCAGCTGGGTCATCTCGCCCAACACCATCTTCCTCAAGAACTCGTAGTCACCCGGGCGCCCCTCGTCGTGAGGGGCGCCCCCGTACGGGAGAGCCATGCTGCGCTTCCTGACCCGCCGTTCGATCGGCGCGCTGTTCACTCTGCTGATCATCGCGGTGGTCACGTTCTTCATGTTCTTCGCCGTGCCCGGGGATCCGGCCCGGCTGTCCTGCGGCAAGGTGTGCCCGCCTGAGTCCCTGGTCTTGGCGCGGCACAACCTGGGGCTCGACCATCCGATCTTCGTACAGTTCGTGCAGTGGCTGGCGGGGATCTTCGTGGGCCGCGACTATCCGACGCTCGGGCACTGCCCGGCGCCGTGTCTCGGCTACTCGTTCGTCAACAAGGAGCCGGTGTTCGCGGCGATCGTCGACCGGCTGCCGGTCACGATCTCGCTGACGATCGGCTCGGCGATCATCTTCCTGGTGTTCGGCGTGGGCACCGGGGTCATCGCGGGCCTGCGGCAGGGCAAGCCGCTCGACAAGATCGCGAGTGTCTCGTCCCTGATCGGCGCGTCTGTTCAGATCTACTTCATCGGCACGCTCGCGGTGTACTTCCTGGTGTTCCAGTGGCACGTCGTGGAGCGGCCGCGCTATGTGCCGTTCACGGAGAATCCGCTGGAATGGGCGTACGGGCTGCTGATCCCCTGGATCGTGCTGGCGGTCATCTTCACCGCCAACTACACCCGCATGACCCGCTCGACCATGGTCGAGCAGCTCAGCGAGGACTTCGTCCGTACGGCACGGGCCAAGGGGATGTCCAACCGCACCGTGGTCCTGCGGTTCGCGCTGCGCGGCACGCTCATCCCGATCGTCACCATCTTCGGCATCGACCTGGCCACCCTCATCGGCGGCGCGATCATCACGGAGACCACCTTCAGTCTGCAGGGGATCGGCCGGTTGTCCATCGCCGCGGTGGTCGACTCCGACCTGCCCATGTTGATGGCGACCGTGGTGCTGGCGGCCGCCGCCATCGTGGTCTTCAACGTCATCGTGGACGCGCTCTACGCGGTCATCGACCCGCGCGTCCGCCTCACCTAGGAATCCATGTGACTGCGGTAACACTGACAGAGCGGAGCCCGGGGCGCCGGGGCGACGCCTTCCTTTCCGTCCAGGATCTGCACGTCTCGTTCAGCACCGAAGACGGCGTGGTCAAGGCCGTCAACGGGCTGTCGTTCGAGGTCGAGCGCGGCACCACGCTCGGCATCGTCGGCGAGTCCGGATCCGGCAAGTCGGTGACCAACCTCGCGATCCTGGGTCTGCACAGCAAAGAGCACACCGAGATCAGCGGCGAGATCTGGTACGGCGACACCGAGCTGGTCGGGGCGCCCGGCAAGACCCTGGAGCGGCTGCGCGGCAACCGGATCGCCATGATCTTCCAGGATCCGCTGACGGCGCTGTCGCCCTATCACACCATCGGCAAGCAGATCTCCGAGGTGTACCGCAAGCACAAGGGCGCGTCCAAGAACGAGTCGCGTGACCGGGCCATCGAGATGCTGCAGCGGGTCGGCATCCCCAACCCCAAGGTGCGCGTGGACGACTACCCGCACCACTTCTCCGGGGGCATGCGGCAGCGCGCGATGATCGCGATGGCGCTCGTGTGCGACCCCGACCTGCTGATCGCCGACGAGCCGACCACCGCGCTCGACGTGACCGTGCAGGCCCAGATCCTCGACCTGCTGAAGGACCTGCAGCAGGACTTCGGCACCTCGATCATCCTGATCACGCACGACCTCGGCGTGGTCGCGCGCACGGCGCACAACGTGATGGTGATGTACGCCGGGCGGGCCGTGGAACGCGGCACGGCCCTGGAGGTGCTGGGCACGCCACGGCACCCGTACGCCTGGGGCCTGCTGTCGTCGATCCCCCGGCTCAGCTCGCCGGTCGACGTGCCGCTCAAGCCCGTGCGCGGCACCCCGCCGAGCCTGCTGAACCTGCCCTCCGGATGCCCGTTCCACCCCCGCTGCGACTACCCTCAGCTGGCCGGGCCCGAGTTGTGCTTCAACGACCGCCCCGAGCTGTCCCCCGAAACGGGCCACGGCGACGCGTGCTATCTCACGCTGAAGCAGAAGCAGGAAATCTTCGCGAAGATCAAGGAAAATCTGTGAGCGAGCGCAGCGAGCGAGCCAATGAGCACGGGAGCCAACTCATGGGATGGCGAGCCGAAGGCGAGCCGCGGTCATGAGTCTCCTCGAGCTGGACGGGCTGACCAAGTACTTCCCCGTCATGGGCGGCTTCGTCTGGAAGAAGCAGATCGGCAACGTGCACGCGGTGGACGGCGTCGACCTCGTCGTCGGGAGCGGCGAGACCTTGGGTCTGGTCGGCGAGTCCGGCTGCGGCAAGTCGACGCTCGGCCGCATCGCCGCCCGGCTGCACGAGCCCACGGCCGGCAAGGTGCTGTACGAAGGCCGGGACATCAGCCACCTGTCCCGCCGTGAGCTGGCGCCCATCCGCTCAGAGATTCAGATGATCTTCCAGGATCCGTACAGCTCGCTGAATCCGCGGCACACCGTCGGAAAGATCATCAGCGGGCCCATGGAGATCAACGACGTCCATCCCGAGGGTGGCGTCGAGAAGCGGGTCCGCGAGCTGCTGGAGATCGTCGGCCTGAACCCCGAGCACTACAACCGCTTCCCCCACGAGTTCTCGGGCGGCCAGCGCCAGCGCATCGGGGTGGCCCGGGCGCTCGCGCTCAACCCAAAGCTGATCATCGCCGACGAGCCGGTGTCGGCCCTCGACGTGTCGATCCAGGCGCAGGTGGTCAACCTGCTCCAGCAGCTGCAGCGCGACCTCGGCATCGCGTTCCTGTTCATCGCGCACGACCTGGCCGTGGTCCGGCACTTCTCGCAGCGGGTCGCGGTCATGTATCTCGGCCGGATCGTGGAGATCGGCGACCGCGAGTCGATCTACGAGCGGCCGCGCCACCCCTACACGCACGCCCTGTTGTCGGCCGTGCCGGAGGCGACCGTCGAGACCGAGCAGCGCCAGCGGATCCGGCTCGCCGGCGATGTGCCCTCGCCGATCGACCCGCCGTCGGGCTGCCGCTTCCGCACCCGGTGCTGGAAGGCGGAGGACAAGTGCGCCGAGGAGGTCCCTCCGCTGCTGCAGATCAGCGGAAACCGGGAGGGCCACCTCACCGCGTGTCACTTCCCCGAGGAGCCCACCACACACGGCGACGACGTGGTGCTCGACCCGGCGCTAGCGTGATATCCGGGCTCTGAGGTTCCGCACGGCCTGGGCCGGGTCGGCCGAGCCGTATACGGCGTTGCCGGCGACGAAGACGTCGGCCCCGGCCTCGGCGCAGCGCTCGATGGTCTCGGCCGACACGCCGCCGTCCACCTGGAGCCACACCTCGCCGTCCCACTTGTCGATCATGGCGCGGGTCCTGCGCACCTTCGGCATCACCATGTCGAGGAATTTCTGGCCACCGAAGCCGGGCTCGACGGTCATCAGCAGAATCATGTCGATCTCGGGCAGCAGATCCTCATACGCCTCGATGGCGGTGCCCGGGTTGAGCGCGATCCCGCGGCGCGCGCCGGCCGCGCCGATGGCCCGCAGCGTGCGCACGGGGGCCTTGGTCGCCTCCACGTGGATGGTGACGGACCCGGCGCCCGCCTCCGCGTAACCCACGGCCCAGCGGTCGGGATCCTGGATCATCAGGTGGCAGTCGATCGGGATCGAGGTGGCCGCGAGCAGCGCCTGCACGACCGGCAGCCCAAGCGTCAGGTTGGGCACGAAGTGGTAGTCCATGACGTCGACGTGCAGCCAGTCGGCCACACCCTCGACCTTCTTCGCCTCGTCGGCCAGACGGGCGAAATCAGCGGACAAAATGCTGGGCGAGATCTGCATGGCCATGATTGTGGAGTCTATTGGCCCGGCCGCCGGTCCAGTTGAACAGACCCCGCCTTTGCCAGGAGATGGCCGTAGGGCGGACCTGCCCAAAGATCGCGGCGGTTAGCCTCGAAGTCATGATCCAGGCAACCGGCCTGACCAAGGTGTACGGCGCGAGAACCGCGGTCGATCACGCCGACTTCGAGGTCAGGCCGGGTGTCGTCACCGGCTTCCTCGGGCCCAACGGGGCCGGGAAATCCACCACGATGCGGCTCATCCTCGGTCTCGACCGGCCCACGGCGGGCACGGTCACCGTCAACGGGCGGCCCTATCGCCGGCTGCCGTCGCCGCTCCGCGAGGTGGGCGCGCTGCTCGACGCCAAGGCCGTGCACGGCGGCCGCTCGGCGTACCAGCATCTGCTCTGCCTGGCCAGATCCAACGCCATCTCGCGCAAGCGGGTCGCGGCCGTGCTGGACGAGGTCGGGCTGACCGACGTCGCCGGCAACAGGGCCGGGGAGTTCTCGCTCGGCATGGGCCAGCGCCTCGGCATCGCGGCCGCGCTGCTCGGCGACCCGCCGATCCTGATGTTCGACGAGCCCGGCAACGGGCTCGACCCAGAGGGCATCGTGTGGATCAGGGGGCTCATGCGGAGCCTGGCCGCCGAGGGCCGCACGGTCTTCGTGTCCAGCCATCTGATGGCGGAGATGGCCCAGACCGCGGAGCACCTGGTGGTCATCGGCCGGGGCCGCATCCTCGCCGAGACCACGGTGCGCGGGTTCGTTGGAGCCAACGCCAACAGCCACGTGCGGGTCCGCTCCCCCGACATGATCAGGCTCGCGCCGCTGCTGACCGCGCGCGGCTGGAGCGTACGCGCCGACGAGGGACAGGCCATCCGGGTGTACGGCGTGGCCCCCGAGACCATCGGCGACCTCGCCTATCACGCGGGGGCGCGGCTGCACGAGCTGACGGTCGTCCAGCCCTCCCTCGAGGAGGCCTTCATGCGGCTCACCGCCGACAGCGTCGAATACCACGCGCATGCGCATCCGGCGTAAGGCGAGGTTCCGGGACGCGGTGGCGTCCGAGTGGACCAAGCTCTGGTCGGTGCGGTCCACGTTCTGGAGCCTGCTCGCCACCGTCGTGGTCACGATCGGCCTGTCGGCGCTGCTGTCGATCGCGTACGTGGTCTCGGCGGCGCGCGGGCCGTCCTTCGACCCGGGAGCGTACGGCCTGGCCGGGCTGAACTTCGGGGTGATCACCCTCGGGGTGCTGGGCGTGCTGGTGATCTCCACCGAATACGCCACCGGGATGATCAGGACCTCGCTGGCCGCCGTGCCACGCCGATCCCGGCTGCTGGCGGCCAAGGCGCTCGTCCTGGGACTGATCACCCTGGTCGTCGGAGAGGCCGTGTCCTTCGCGTCGTTCTTCCTCTCGCAGGCGATCTTCGCGACGAAGGACCTGGACGTGACGCTCGGCGCCCCCGGCATGCTGCGGGCCGTGCTCGGCGGCGGGCTCTACCTGACGCTCATCGCGCTGCTCTCGCTCGGCGTGGGCGCCATCCTCCGGCACACGGCAGGGGCGATCACGGCCGTGCTCGGCGTTCTGTTCGTGCTGCCGATCTTCGGCGCGTTCCTGCCCGGCGGCTGGGGCCGCACCGTGCAGAAGCTCCTGCCGTCGAACGCGGGCGGCGCCATCCTCGCCACCCGCGAACTGCCGGCGTCCCTCGCGCCCTGGACGGGCTTCACCGTCTTCGCCGGCTACACGGCCGTCGTGCTGGTGATCGCCTTCGTCCTGTTCGCGCGCCGGGACGCCTGACACCGCCCCGGTCAGTTCTTTTTGAGCAGGTGTCAGTTCTTTTTGAGCAGGGCCAGGAACATGGCGTCGGTGCCGTGGCGGTGCGGCCAGAACTGCGCGTACGGCCCGTCGCCCAGGTCGGGCACCTCCGGCAGGAAGGCGCGTGCGTCGAGGATCTCGGCGCGATGCGCGAAATCGCCCACCACGGCCCTGGTCTCGGCAAGGTGCGGCGAGCACGTCACATAGGCGACCACCCCACCCGGGCGCACCGTGTCGAGCGCGGAGCCGAGCAGCCGCCGCTGCAACGCCGTGAGCTGCGGGATGCTCCGCGGATCACGCCGCCAGCGGGCCTCGGGGCGGCGGCGCAGCGCGCCCAGCCCGGTGCAGGGGGCGTCGAGCATGACCCGGTCGAAGGACTCCGGCCGCCAGGCGGGCGCCGTGCCGTCGGCGACGATCACCGGCGTGTCGTCGGTCGCCCGCCGCACCAGCCGGGCCCGGTGCTCCTGCAGGTCGGCGGCGAGCAGCCGCTTGCCCTCCAGGTCGGCGACGGCCGCGAGCAGCCCCGCCTTGCCCCCCGGGCCCGCGCACATGTCGAGCCAGGCGTGATCGGAGTCGAGCGGCACGCGGGTCAGCGCGAGCGCCACGAGCTGGCTCGCCTCGTCCTGAACGCCCGCACGGCCCGCCACGACCGCCTGGAGCGCTCCCGGGTCGCCCTCGGGCAGATAGGCCCCCACAGGCGAATAGGGGGCCGCCTCGGCCCCTGCCTCGACCAGCTCGGCCACGCTCGCCCGGCCGGGCCGCGCCACGAGCGCCACCCGCGGCCGGTCGTTGTCGGCCCGCAGCAGGGCGGCCGTCTCGTCGAAGCCGCCGCCGACCGCGTCGCGGAAGGCGCTCACGATCCACGCCGGGTGGCTGTAGGTCACCGCGAGATTCCCGATCGGGTCGCGCTCAGGGTCGGGCGCGACGATCGCCAGCCACTCGTCGAGCGTCCGCCCGGAGATCTTGCGCAGAACCGCGTTGGCGAACTTGGCGGGGCCGGCGCCGACGCGGAGCCGGACGAGATCGATGGTCGTGCCGACGGCGGCGTGCGGCGGGATGCGGGTGCGCAGCAGCTGATGCACGCCGAGGCGGATCGCGTCGAGCAACTCGGGATCCACATCCTCGGGGGGCCGGTCGCTGCAGGCCGCGATGATCTCGTCGTAGGTGCCGAGCCCGCGGAGCGTGCCGTAGGCCAGCTCGGTCGCGAGAGCCGCGTCGCGCCCGGTCAGACCGCGGTCGCGGAGCAGGGACGGCATCAGCAGGTTGGCGTAGGCGTCGCGTTCGTCGACGGCGCGCATGAGGTCGTAGGCCGCGTTGCGGGCGGCGTCGCGCACCGGCCGCGGTGGCTGGGGCCGCCGGCGTGACCGGGTGTCATTCAAAGCGGTCGCCTTCCCCGGCCCGCACGCCCCTGGCCCACTCGGGGGCCGTCATCAGGCGCTTGCCCTGCGGCTGCACCTCGGTCAGCTCAACGGGATGGGTGGCCGTGCCGACGTGGACCGAGGCCTTGGCGGCCCGGATCTCGCCGGGGGCGAGCGGTGCGGCGTCGGGCGAGAGCCGTACGGGACCGAGTTTGAGCCGCTGACCGCGGAACTGCGTCCACGCGCCCGGATTGGGATCGCAGGCGCGGACCAGCCGGTCGACGCGCATGGCCGGGGCCGACCAGTCGGCCCTGGCGTCATCGACGTTGATCTTGGGCGCGTAGCTGACGCCGTCGGGCGGCTGCGGCCGGGCCGCGAGCGTGCCGTCCTCGACGCCGTCGAGCGTCGCCGCGAGCAGGCCCGCGCCCGAATCGGCGAGCCGGGCGAGCAGGTCGCCGCTGGTGTCGGAGGGCCGGATCTCCTCGGTGACCACACCGTAGACAGGCCCGGCGTCCAGCTCCTTGACGATCTGGAAGGTGGCCGCGCCGGTGATCTCGTCGCCGTGGAGGATGGCGTGCTGGACCGGCGCCGCGCCCCGCCACGCCGGCAGCAGCGAGAAGTGCAGGTTGATCCACCCGTGGGCGGGGATGTCGAGCGCCGACTGGGGCAGCAGCGCGCCGTACGCGACGACCGGGCAGCAGTCGGGCCCGATCGCCTTCAGCCTGGCCAGGAACTCCGGATCACCGGCCTTGGCCGGGCGCAGCACCTCGATGCCGGCCTCTTCGGCCAGCTGGGCCACCGGGCTCGGATGGACCTTGCGGCCGCGCCCCGCCTGGGCGTCGGGCCGGGTGACCACGGCCACCACCTCGTGCCGGGACGCATCCAGCAGCGCACGCAACGACGGCAGCGCGGTTTCCGGAGTTCCGGCGAAGACGAGTCGCACGGGTCAGAGAGCCTTCCCTTGGGTCGCGTGCGGCGAGACCTTGATCAGGGGCGGCGCCGACAGGCCGCTCCACTCGGCCTCGCGGATCGCGCGCATGGCGAGCTTGCGCTGCTTGCGATCCATGCGGTCGATGAACAGCACGCCGTCGAGGTGGTCGGTCTCATGCTGGAAGCAGCGGGCCATGAGGTCGGTGCCCTCGAGCACGACCGGCTCGCCGTGCATGTCGAAGCCCTTGGCGACCGCCCGGATCGACCGCGGCGTCGGGAACGACAGGCCGGGGAAGGACAGGCAGCCCTCCTCGCCCTCCTCGTCGAGCTCCTCGCCCAGGTCGAGATCCGGGTTGACGACATGCCCGAGCTGCTCGTCCACGTAGTAGGTGAACACGCGCAGCCCCACCCCGATCTGCGGCGCGGCGAGGCCGGCGCCCGGGGCGTCCATCATCGTGTCGGTGAGATCTTTGACGAGCTTGCGCAGCTCCTTGTCGAAATCCACCACCGGGTCCGCGGGAGTGCGCAACACCGGGTCGCCGAACAAGCGGATCGGCTGAATGGCCAACTGAAGGCTCCCTCTCTCAGATCACTCCAGTTTAGAGCGCGCCTTCATCGCTGTTTTCCGCGCCGTCTTGGCGACGACCGGATCCGGATGGTGTTCGGCAAGCAGATCGAGCACGGCCAGCGCGTCGGGATGGTCGACGCGGCCCATGGCCGGCACCAGGCTCGGCAGGTCGTCGCCCAGGATGTCGAACCGGGGCGAGGCCGAGCCGATGTAGAGCAGCACGGCGAGGGTGTCGACCGCGACCCAGGCGCCGTCGTCCTCGCTCAGCGCGGGCGCCGCCAGATCGCGCACGCCGAGCCAGGCCGCGGCATAGCGCCACATCATGGGCTCGTCGAGCGACTCGCGGACCGCGGTCTCCGCCTCCGGCCCCAGCTCCTCGAGCACGGTGCCCGCGGTGCCGCGTTGCGCCGCGTTGCCCGAGGCGGCGATCTTCACCAGGTCACGGGCCGCGTCCTCGGGCGAGCGGCGCTCCAGCCACAAGGTGGCGGCACTGGCCGAGGCCCGTCCCGCGAGCATGGCGTCGACCAGCTCGGCCGCGCTCAACTCGGCGAAGCCGGCCACTTCGTGCATGGAGGGCGCGTCATGCCCCTCGCGCAACAAGTCGCGGCGCACGGCCCAGACCCCGAGGGGCGTCAGCCTGACCAGACCCGCCCTGCCGCCGTCGGCGCCGAACCCATCGGCGAATCCCTCGGCGAGGCCGTCGACGACACCCTCGACCAGGCCGCAATACTCCAGCAGGCGCATGGCGGCGTCCAGCTCGCCCGGCAGGCTCATCCGCAGGCGCCGCAGCTCGGCCGGGCGGGCCTCACAGCCCACCTCGTGCGCCTGCAGGATGCCGGAGGCGAGCGCCGGCAGCCGCATCCCGTCGCGCACCGAATACATCGTGGCGAGGATCTCGGTCAGATGCTCGTCGACCACGGCCGAGCCGGTCAGCCCGCCTTCCTCCGTGCGGTCGAGCACGTCCATGACCGCTCCGTCCCACAGCTCCATGGGCTCGCCGATCCCGCGGCCCGGCCGGGTGCCGTCGTCGGTGATCTCGACGAGGCGGCCGTTGACCGCGACCACCCACACCAGGCGCAGCCACTCGGCGCGCAGCCCGAGCCCGGCGACCGCGGCGACCGCATCCTCGGAGGTGAGATGCCCCTCGTCGGTCACCGCGCGCACGCCGGCCCAGCGGGCCAGACGCGCGGCATCGGCGAGCAGCGGCACACCGCTGACCGCCGTGCCGAGCTCGGCGTCCGGGGCCAGCTCAACGGGCGGGAAGGTGAGCGCATCGCTGTCGGCCATTTCTGCAACTTACTCCACACCAGTCAGCGGATGCCCCTCGAACGGGCCTTGAAGGCCGCCTTCCGCGCCGCCTTGGCGGCCGCCCGGTCGGGCAGAGTGCTGCCAAGAAGCTCGAGAACCTCGACCACATCGGGGTGATCGACCCGCCACATCTCCTCGATGAGATGGGCCGGCGGACCGGAGGCCGCCATGTTCTCGGCGAAGCCCTCCGGGTCGGCCTCGGCCGCGGGCAGCGCGAGGGCCAGCATGTCGACGCTGACCCACAGCAGCTCGTCCGAGGTCAGCGGGGGCGCGTCCAGTCCATGGGACAGCAGCCAGTGGATGGCGTGGGGGCGGAGCTCGGGGTCGTCGAGCGCGTGTCGTACCGACGACTCGGCGGAGGCGTCGAGCCGGTCGACGATGCTCACGGCCATGCCGCGGACCTCGGCGGGCGCGCCCGCGACCGCCTCGAACAGCTCCGTGGCCGCCTCCCACGGCGCGCGCCTGGAAAGCCAGGCGTCGATGTCGCGCTGGGCCGCGTCCGGCGCGAGGGCGTCGTTGAGCAGGCCTGCGATCAGGCCGCTCGCGTCGCCGTCGCTGAGGTCGGCGGCGAGCGGCGCCTCGGCGCCCGAGGACAGATACATCTCTCGGAGCCCCCACAGCCCGTGCGCCGTCAGGCCGAGACCGGCGTCGGTGTGCTGGACCGTTCCGGCGTACGCGAGGGCCCCCAACGCCATGTCGAGATCTTCGATCGGCTCCCCGCCGGCCACCTCGGCAAGGTATTCGGCCAGTGCTTCGGCCGGGACGGGGGTCTGGAGGCGGTAGAGCAGATCGTGCAGCGAGTAGAGCTCCTCGTCCACGATCTCGTCGCCCGTGATCTCGACGGCGGCCTCGCTGAGGAACTCCACCGTGCCCGCCCACAGGTCGAGCACATCCTCGTCGGCACGCTCGGCAAGCGGGCAGAAGCCGTCTTCCAGCCGGATCGCCGTGCCGACCAGCTCGGCAAGCCCGAGATCGAGCGCCAGCCGCCAGGCCAGATCCGGCTTCTCGACGTCGAGCTGCTGCGCGATCAGGCGGGCGTCGCGCACGCGGAGCGACTTACGCGCCGTCGTGGTCCGCTCGCTCTCGGCCATCCACTCCGCCACGGCGTGCGCGTCCATGAGCAACGGCACGTCCCGTACGGCCCTGGCGATCTCGGCCGGCGGGTCGAGGCGCACGGGCGGCAGAGGAGCGCAGCCCGGGCAGTCGCAGGCGTCGTCTCCGGTCATCGCCTCGACGGCCTCGCGGACCACGTCGGGGTCGGGAACGCCGAGCGAATCCCCTTCGGGAACGTCGAGCGCATCCGCCCCGATGGCGCTGAACAGGCTCTTGGCCATGCCGAACTTGGTGGTGTCGGCCAGCGCCCCCGGCATCTCCGGCTCGATGTCGTCGATCGTGGCCCGCATCCGGGCGGCCGCCTTGGTGCCCACCTCGCCGGTGTCGAGCAGGAAGTCGACCAGCGTCCGGGCGGCGGCGATCGTCTCCACCGCCGTCTCCGGTGGCGCGATGACCTTCCGGGGGTAGATCTCCAGCAGGAGCTCCTCGAACGTGCCGGACCGGAAATCGCCCAGCTCGTTGACCTCAAGGTAGTCGCTGGCGTAGTCACACAACAGGCGGATCTCGTCTACGTCGACCTCGACGCCCCGCTCGTGCCCCCACGCCCGGAGACCGTCAATGGCCCGGTTCACCCATTCGATCGACACAGGGAGACGCTAACGGCATACCGCCCCCATCGCGAATTCACAAGCTCGCCACGCACACCTCCCACCCCCCGCCCCACCCGACACGGCCATCTCTCTCCCCCAAAGCACCACCCACTCGGACCAGTCCCCAGCCCCTTCGAGTCCCCCTTCGAGGCGAAGCCTCCGCCCCGCCGGACCGCCCCGCCGGACCGCCCCGCCGGACCGCCCCGCCGGACCGCCCCGCCGGACCGCCCCGCCGGACCGCCCGCCCGCCCGCCCGCCTCGAACGAACGACCCGCCGCCCCCGAGCGCAAGAAATCCCCCACCCCGACCATCCCGAGCCCGAGCCCGAGCCCCGACCTTCAAGCAGTCGGAAGCCTCCAGACGAATTTGCAAGCCCCCCGACGAAGCAGAATCAGCGGCCCCCAGCCCATCCCAGCCGGATCACCCCAGCCCACCCGGCGCAGCCCAGCCAAGGCCCACCCCAACCCGGGCCAGCCCAGCCAGATCAGCACAACTGTCAGCCCAGCCCAACCCAGCCCGGGGCCAGCCCAGACCCCGGCCAGATCAACCCAGCCCACACCCGCCCACCCACTCCGGCCCAGCCCAGATCGGATCCAGCCAGCTCCAGCTCCAGCTCCAGCTCCAGCTCCAGCTCCAGCCAGATCAGATCAGATCCAGCGGATCCATGACGATCCTGACGAGATCCCCTGCCTTACGCGCCGACCGCACCCCGCTAGCGCCCTTCAACACCCGTGCCAACTCCGGGCCGAAGGCCGGCGGCACCCGGATCATCGCCCGCTCGTTCCCCTCCCCCATATCGACCGGGCCCAGCACCTGCGCCGCGGGCGGCAGATCAAGCGTCTCCAAGGTCTCCCGTACACCCGAAGGGGGCCCGGTCAACGTCGCGATCCTGATCGCCGGCGGGAACCCGAGCTCCTGCCGCTCCCTGAGCTCGCGCTCGGCGAACGTCACCGGATCCCAGCGGATGAGCGCCTGCACCACCGGCGCCGCCGAATCCGCCATCACGATCAGCTCCGCGCCCGGACGCAGCAGCGCGGCGGCGTTCATCCAGCGGCGCAGCGCCTCCTCCGCGGACCGCAGATCCGGCCGCCCCAGCAGCGCCCACCCGTCCAGCAGCACCGCGGCCGCATAGCCCCCCTCGGCCACCGGCTCGGCTCCCGGCGTCGCCACCACCAGCGCCGGGGCCGGCCCGACCGTCGCCAGCACACCGTCCCGCCCTGAGGTCTTCACCCGAACCGACGGAAACGCCCGCCCCAATTCCTCGGCCGTCCGCCGCGCCCCCACCACCAGCGCCCGCACCCGGTTGCTCCCGCATGACCCGCACCGCCAATCCCCCGCGATCCGCCCACACCACCGGCAGTACGGCATGGCATGCCCCGACCGCAAAGCCAACGGCCCCCCGCAAACCCCAGCCATCCCTCCGACCCCCGCGACCATCCCCCCAGCAGCCGCGCCCCCAGCCACACCCACTCCCGCGCCCTCCGCCGCATCACCGGACGTCCCGGCGCCGGACGTCCCGGTGCCGGACGGCCCGGTGCCGACAACTGCGAGCGATCCTGCGGGGGCGGTGCAGCGAGCCGGAGCGCGGCAATTCAGGCAGGCGATCGCGGGCAGATAGCCCCGGCGCGGTACCTGCACCAAAACCGGCCCACTAGCGAGCCCGCTCTCCAACCCGCCCCTCAGCTCGCCCCTCAGCCCATCGTTCAGCTCGCCCCTCAGCCCATCCTTGAGGCCGTCCCTTTGCCCGCCCTTCAGCCCGCCCCTCAGCCCATCCTTGAGGCCGTCCCTTTGCCCGCCCTTCGGGCCGTCCCTTTGCACGTCCTTGGCGCCGCTCCTCAGCCCGCCCTCTAGGCCTTGCTTGAGGGCCCGCCAGGCGAGGCTTGGTAGCCGAGCCGCCCTCGCCGCCTCATCTCTCGCCTGCTCGGCGTCATCCCCAGCAGGGCGGACGCGGGGCTGCCGCGCCCGGATCACCTCGCGAGCGGGCACGAGCGGCCGGGCCCAGCCGGTGGCGATCATCCGGGTCGCCTCGGCCGTCCGCGCGTAGCCGCCGACCAGCAACCCGCATCCGCTGGTCTGAGCTCGCAGCGCGAGGACCTCGCGGGCATGCGGATAGGGCGCAAGCTTCTCGGCATGCAAGTCGTCGCCGTCGTCCCAGATCACGGCCAGCCCCAGCCCGGCCACCGGCGCGAACGCGGCTCCCCGCGTGCCCACCACCGCCCTCGCCTGCCCCCGCGAGACGCGCAACCACCGCCGATACCGCTCCGCCGGCCCCAAATCCGCCGTCAGCGCCACATGCTCCCAGTTGGCCGCCCTATGCTCCTGCTGGCCCGCTTCGGCATGCCGCGCGCCGAGGGGGCCGCCACGGGCGAGGTCGGCGCTGAGGGCTTCTGTCAGGGCGGCGTCGAGCAGGGCGACGTCCTTGCCATCCGGCACCACCACCAGGGCTCCTCTGCCGCCTTCAAGGGTCGCACGGACGGCTTCGGCCACGGCCCGCACCCATGTGATCCCGGCGGCGTCCGTGCCCGGCAGGGCCATCCAGATGGCTCGGGGTGCGCGCCCCTCCCGTAGCGCCGTCAAGAAGGCCGCGCCCGCCGGATAGCCGTCCCACGCACTCCCACCGGGCCCCGCCACCGTCTGCGCGGCAGGACCAGCGGCAGCCAGCGCGGCAGGGGGTCGCTTGGCTGAGGACGCCCCGGCGGGCGTCAACTCCCCGGAAGGCGGCTCGGCAGACGACGGGTCAGCTGCGGACAGCCCTGCGGAGGACGACTCGACGGAGGATGGCTCGACGGAGGATGACCTTGCTGAGGCCGCCTGGGTGGAGGGGGCCTGGGTGGAGGCAGACTCGGTGCGGGCGTGGCGTGGAGGGATCGCAAGGCGGAGCACGTCGGACATGGAGCCGGCGTAGCGGTCGGCGACGGCGCGGGCGAGCGCTGCGATCTCGGGCGCGAGTACCGGCTCCGGCGACACGACGCGGTCGAGGAAGGCCAGCCGACCGGTGTGTTCGGTGGTGTCGGATCGCTCCAGCAGGAAGCCGTCCGTCAGCTTCCCAGCGAAGCGCACGCGTATCCGGCTTCCCGGGACAGCCTGCTCGGCCATTCCTGCTGGAACCAGATAGTCGAACGGCCGGTCCAGGTGCGGCAGTGGTGTGTCTACCATCACGCGCGCAATAGGGCGGTCGGCGGCAGGCTCAGGAGCCCCCTTGCCAGGCTTGGTCTCGAGCTTGGCCCCAGGTTTGGCTCCGGACTTGCCCCCGGGTTGGGTCTCGGACTCGGTGCCGTACTCGCTACCGGATCTGGCTCCCGACTGAGGCGACTTGGCTGTCCTCTCGGACCTCCCGGGCCTTCCGAATGCGCCGCGCTCGGCAGGCTCGGCGGGCTGAGCGGCGGAGGTGGGGAGCAGCGCCTCTTGCATGGGTGGGGCTTGTTGGGCGGGTGGGACGCTGCTCGGGTCGGGCATGTGATAGGTCCTACCAGACAGGACCGACCACCTGGGCCCGACCGGCCGGGATTCCGCCCGATCGGCAGAAGCCAGTGGGAAGTCGCCCAGGGAGAGATCACCTGACGCGAAGTCGCCCGGGGAATCGCCGTGGAGGTTCGATGCCTGACCAAACCCCGTCTGACCAAACCCCGCCTGACAGGACCCCGCCTGATAAGGCGGCGCAGGACCACAGGTCGCAGGATGCTGAGCCGGGTGGCGGCACGCAGATGGATGGCGGGCCCGGTTGTGGCGGGAACCCGAGGCGCGGAGCAGGCGTGGGCGGGGAGCCAGAGGGCGAGGCAGGCGAGGGCGCGGAGCCGAGTCGCGGGCTGCGCTGGGATAGGCGATCGGAGGGTCGGAAACCAGGTGGGCGGGCGGCCGTGAAGCGGACGGTTGGGTGGCCAAGAGCTGAGGGGGCAAGAGCTGAGGGGGCAAGAGCTGAGGGGGCAAGAGCTGGGGGGTCAGGCGCTGGGAGGCCAAGAACTGGGGGGCGGGAAAGCGGGGGGCGGGAAGCGGATGAGGAGTTGCCGGAGTGGTTGAGGGAGGGGGAGGCGGAGGGGCGGTGGCCGGCCGTCGCGGCGACGTTGGTGATCGTGGGGCTTCACCTGTGGTTGTCCGAGCAGCAGAGCATCGGCCTGGCCAAGGTGATGCCCGTGGTCGAGACCGGGTTGCTGATCGCCCTGATCGCGGCCAATCCCGTACGCATGAGGCGTGAGAACCCGCTCATCCGCAGCATCAGCCTCGGCCTGCTCGCGGCGATCGGGCTGGCGAACGCGTGGATCGTGATCCAGGAGGCGGACGCGCTCATCCGGGGCACCGAGCACGATCCGCTGCGGATGCTCTCGGTCGGCGGGGGCGTGTGGCTGATCAATGTGCTGCTGTTCGCCCTCTGGTATTGGGAGTTCGACCGAGGCGGTCCCGTGGCCCGGCGGCAAGCCCGCGAGCCCTATCCGGACTTCGCGTTCGCGCAGATGAGCGCGCCGCCCAAGCTGGTGCATCCGAAGTGGAAGCCGTCCTTCGTCGACTATCTCTATCTGGCCTTCACCAACGCCACCGCGTTCAGCCCGACCGACGTGATGCCGATGACGGTACGGGCCAAGCTGGCCATGCTCGTCCAGTCAACTCTGTCGGTCATCATCGTCGTTCTGGTCATCGCGCGGGCCGTCAACGTACTCACATAAAAAAGAACGACCGATCGGTCTTATTCATGTTATGTTGAGCGCATGACGGACGGCAGGCTGTTGCGCGGGCAGCGTACGCGCGATGCCATCCTCGACACCGCCGTGGCGTTGGCCTCGGTCGACGGGCTCGACGGGCTGTCGCTGGGCCGCCTGGCGGGCGAGCTCGGCGTGAGCAAGTCGGGGCTGTTCGCGCACTGGCGCGACAAGGAGCAACTCCAGCTCGACGCGGTCGAGCGCGCCGTGCGCATGTGGACCGACCTCATCGTCCGCCCGGGCCTGCAGGCGCCGCGCGGGGTGCGCCGGGTCTTCGCCCTGCACGAGCAACGGCTGAAGTTCTACGCCGACGGCGTGCTCCCCGGCGGCTGCTTCTTCGTGGCCGCCCAGACCGAGTTCGACGACCGGCCGGGGCCCGTGCGCGACGCGGTCAAGGAGGCCAAGCGCGGCTGGTCGGAGCTGATCGAGTCGGTCGTCTCCGACGCGATCGCCTGCGGCGAGCTCGTGCCTGAGACCAGCCCGCCGCAGCTGGCGTTCGAGATCGGCGCGATCGGCGAGGCCGTCGTCATCGAGTCGCGGCTCGTCGGCGGCCGGGATGCCGTCTTTGGGTACGCTCGCCGGGCCGTGCTCGACCGGTTGAGATCGCTCTGCCCTGACCCCTCGTTGCTACCGGAGGCTTGAGATGAGCATCGTCCAGCTGGTCGACGTCCACTTCGACGATCTCGACGCGATGGGCATGTTGCACAACTCCCGCTATGCGCTGTTGTTCGAACGGGCCGTGACCGCCTATTGGACGCCGCTCGGCTGGTCGCCCGACATCGCCAAGTCGCGGTTCGACGACGTGTTCCTCGCGGTGAAGGAGTTCTCGATCACTTATCAGGCTCCGGTGACCGAGCCCGGGCCGGTCGCCGTCGAGTTCTGGATCGAGAAGCTGGGCACCTCCAGCGCTGTGTACGGCTTTCGCGTGCTGTCCGCGGACCGGTCCGTCCTCCACGCGGAAGGGCGGCGGGTCAACGTGAAGCTCGATCCGCGGACCCTTCGGCCTGCCCCGATCAGCCAGGAACTCCGCGACGCCGCCGCTCCACTCATGGCCGCCGGGAGTCTCGCCCTCCGCGTGTAGAGACAGGCGCGCTGGTTCCAACCCTCTCGTGACGCGCCGCGGTCCGTCGCGCCGACCGGCGCGTCAGCAGGCGGGCTCGTCCAGCTGGCTGCCCGTCTTCGGATCCTGGATGATCGTGCCCTGGTGGTAGCGGGCCTTCCACAGGCCCGTGGAGTTGTCCCAGATCGTCATCCGGCGGGTCAGCCGCTTCTTGCCCTGCAGAAGCCGGTAGGTCAGCAGATAGACCCCCGGGCCGAGCAGACGGACCGCGAAGTCGTCGGCCTGCCAGTCTTCCTCGTAGTCCTTCGAGTAACGCTCGTCGAGCACGTCGAGGACGAACGCGCGGCTGTAGCACTGGCCTGAGGCGCCGACCTCCCAGAAGTCATCAGTGATCATCGACTCGAAGTCCGCGCGGGCCACGCCGAACTCCGGGTGATGGAACAGCGGCTCTCGCGCGCTCAACTCCTCAAGGACGCCGGTCAGGGCGGGGTCGGTGGTCATGCCCGCACACTAACCGGCGCGCCCGGTCGATCACCGACCGGGCGCGCCGTACACACGACGATGGGTTAAAGCCCCGCGGCCTCGCGGAGGGCGTCGGCGCGGTCGGTCGACTCCCAGGACACGCCTTCGCGGCCGAAGTGGCCGTAGGCGGCGGTCTCGGCGTAGATCGGGCGGAGCAGGTCGAGGTCGCGGATGATCGCGGCCGGGCGCAGGTCGAAGACCTGGAGCACGGCCTGCTGGATCCGGGTCACCTCGACCTTCTCGGTGCCGAAGGTCTCGACGAACACGCCGACCGGCTGAGCCTTGCCGATCGCGTACGCCACCTGGACCTCGGCCCGGTCGGCGAGGCCCGCGGCGACGATGTTCTTGGCGACCCAGCGCATCGCGTACGCGGCGGACCGGTCCACCTTCGACGGGTCCTTGCCGGAGAAGGCGCCGCCGCCGTGCCGGGCCATGCCGCCGTAGGTGTCGACGATGATCTTGCGGCCGGTGAGGCCGGCGTCGCCCATGGGGCCGCCGATCTCGAAGCGGCCGGTCGGGTTGACCAGAAGGCGGTAGCCCGTGATGTCGATGTCGAGCCCGGCGAGGACCGGCTCCACCACGTGCTCGCGGATGTCGGGGGCCAGCATCTCCTTGAGGTCGATCTCGGGAGCGTGCTGGGTGGAGACCACGACCGTGTCGAGGCGGACCGGGCGGTCGCCGTCATACTCGATCGTGACCTGGGTCTTTCCGTCGGGCCGCAAATAAGGAACGGTCCCGGACTTGCGCACCTCGGAGAGCCGGCGGGCCATCCGGTGGGCCAGCGTGATCGGCAGGGGCATCAGCTCGGGGGTCTCGCGGCACGCGTAGCCGAACATGAGGCCCTGGTCGCCGGCGCCCTGGCGGTCGAGGTCGTCGATGCCCTCGCCCTCGCGGTGCTCATAGGCGTCGTCGACGCCCTGCGCGATGTCGGGCGACTGCGCGCCGATGGACACCGAGACGCCGCAGGAGGCGCCGTCGAAGCCCTTGTGAGACGCGTCATATCCGATCTCGAGGATCTTCTCGCGGATCAGCCCCGGGATGTCGACGTAGGTTTCCGTGGTCACCTCGCCGGCCACGTGAACCTGGCCGGTGGTGATCAGAGTCTCGACGGCGACCCGGCTCTTCGGATCGCCCTTGATCATGGCGTCGAGGATGGAGTCACTGATCTGGTCGGCGATCTTGTCAGGGTGTCCTTCGGTTACCGACTCAGAGGTGAAAAGGCGACGTGACAACTCGTGGCTCCTCATGCAGCGGCTGCTGGCGGCAAATAGCTTCGCAGAGCATAGCCGCACGGGGGCTGGCGTCGCGAAACTGTCTTGAATTCTACAGATCAGGCAGGGGATCCCTGGGGAGATCACCTGGTGAGAACGCTTCCGCGTCCGCTGCCCCGACGACGGCCACGTACTCCTCGTCCACTTCGAAAACCATTCCGCCGAGCTGGATCTGGGGGCCGCTGCCGAACTCGACCGGGCCGAGCCGGGTGCGCCGCGGATAGGTCGCCCACACCGACGCGGGCTCGTTGGCGCCGAACATCTTGGTGGACAGCACGGTGATCGAACGGTCGGTGACCACGATCAGAAACGGGGCGGTGAGGGGCGGGCCGAGGGCGAGCGCGGGGAACACGTATCTGATGTCCTCGCCCGCGCGCAGCAGGGCTCGGCAGCGCTGTCTGATCGCCCCGGACACCGGCATCGCTGTGCTCCTTCACTGCGGCGCGGGTGCTCACACATTGGGGTGCCCGCGAAAGACGCCACATATGCGCCGCGGTGTCGCCTACGAAGACATATGCCACGCTCTCCCGCCAAGCGGATGCGAGCGCCGCGCTCACGCCAGCCGGGCGGCCACCAGATCCCACACTACGTCGGCGAGATCCTCTTTGGGGCCTCGGGGGATCTCAACTGGATCTCCGTCTGCGACCAGGACCACGGCCGCATTGTCCGGGGTGCCGAAGGCGAGGTTCTCCCCCACCTGGTTGACCACGAGCAGGTCGCTGCCTTTGCGCGCGAGCTTGGCCTGGCCGTTGGCGATGACGTCGTGCGTCTCGGCGGCGAAGCCGACGATCACCTGTCCAGGGCGGCGGCCCCGCCCCAGCTCCGCGAGGATGTCCGGGTTTTTGGTGAGCTGGATGGGGTCGGGCTCGCCGGGCGTCTTCTTGATCTTCGTGTCGCTCGCCCGTACGGGACGGAAGTCGGCGACGGCGGCGGCCATGACGACCGCGTCGGCCTGGGCCGCGGCCGCGAGCACGGCGTCGCGCATCTGCAGGGTCGACTCGACCCGGACCACTTTCGCACCGGCGGGATCCGGCAGCGCGACGTTGGCCGACACGAGCGTGACCTCGGCGCCGCGGGCGACCGCGGTGCGGGCCAGGGCGTACCCCTGCAAACCCGAGGATCGGTTGCCGATGAACCTGACCGGGTCGATGGCTTCGCGGGTGCCGCCGGCCGATATGACGACGTGCCGTCCGGCGAGGTCGGAGGCGCCACGGCGGAGCAGCGCGCGCAGGCAGACACGGAAGATCTCGGCCGGGTCGGGCAGCCGGCCCTTGCCGGTGTCGGCGCCGGTGAGACGGCCGACCGCGGGCTCGATCACGATCGCCCCGCGCGAGCGCAGCGTGGCGACGTTGGCCTGGGTGGCCGGGTGCTCCCACATCTCGGTGTGCATGGCCGGCGCGTACACCACCGGGGAGCGCGCGGTCAGCAGCGTGTTGGTCAGCAGGTCGCCGGCCAGGCCGTGGGCGGCGCGGGCCAGCACGTCGGCGGTGGCGGGCGCGACCACGACGAGGTCGGCGCTCTGGCCGATGCGGACGTGCGGCACCTCGTGGACCGACTCCCACACCTCAGAGGTGACCGGATGCCCGGACAGGGCGGCCCACATGGGCTCGCCCACGAAGCGGAGCGCGTCACGCGTGGGCACGACGCGCACGTCATGCCCCGACTCGGTGAACAGCCGCAGAAGCTCGCACGCCTTGTAGACGGCGATGCCCGCGCTCACCCCCAGGACGATCTGGGGACGGCGCGTCACGGAGTCGCTGCCCACGGCGCGATGGCCCGGGTCAGCCCTCGATGGGCTCGGCGGTCAGCAGGCCCTCGCTGACCTCGCGGAGCGCGATGGACAGCGGCTTCTCCTGGGCGTGCGTCTCCACCAGAGGCCCGACATACTCAAGAAGGCCCTCGCCGAGCTGCGAGTAGTAGGCGTTGATCTGGCGCGCCCGCTTCGCGCCCATGATCACCAAGCTGTATTTGCTGTCGACGATGTCGAGCAGCGAGTCGATCGACGGGTTGGTGATGCCGTCGCCGTAGGCGGAACTGGTCGCCAACGTGGTGACCTCTCAGTCTGAAGGGTGTGCGGTCATCAAGGCTATCAGCCGATGACACACTTCGTTGACCGACGTGTTCACGAGAGTCACGTCGAACTCCTTTTCGGCCGCCAATTCCACGTGGGCGGCCTCGAGCCGGCGGGCGATCACCTCGGGCGGCTCGGTGCCCCGGCCGCGCAGCCGCCGCTCCAGCTCCGCCCAGCTGGGCGGGGTGAGGAAGACCAGCAGTGCGCCGGGCATGGTGTCACGCACCTGCCGCGCGCCCTGGAGGTCGATCTCCAGCAGCGTCGGCGCTCCGGCCGCCAGGCGCTCCATCACAGGACCGCGTGGCGTGCCGTAACGGTTGCCGGCGAACTCGGCCCACTCCAACAGGTCGTCCGACTCGATGAGCCGGTCGAACTCGTCGTCGGTGGTGAAGAAATACTCCACACCGTGGGTCTCGCCGGGCCGGGGTTTCCTGGTGGTCACCGAGACCGACAGCCACACCTCGGGGTGCGACCGCCGGAGCTCGGCGACAACCGTGGACTTCCCGACGCCGGACGGCCCTGACAGGACCGTCAGGCGGCGGATCGGAGGCATGCAGTCACCGTAGCGTGTCGCCGGCCAAGCTGAGGCCATGGACCTGCCAGGCGCCTGACGCCTCCGCGCGAAGCGCGTGGTTGACGCCGAGATCAGCTCTCGGCGCCGCCGAATTCGCGCTCCAGGGAGGCGCGCTGGTTGGCGCCGAGACCCCGCACACGGCGGGATTCCGCGATTCCCAGACGCTCCATGAGCTGCTTTGCGCGGACCTTGCCCACGCCGGGGAGCGACTCCAGCAGAGCCGAGACCTTCATCTTGCCGATGACGTCGTCGGTCTGCCCATCCTTCAGGACCTCGGCCAGAGAAACCGCGCCGTGCTTAAGCCGGTTCTTGACCTCGGCACGCTCCTTGCGGGCCTTGGCGGCCTTCTCAAGAGCCGCCTTGCGCTGCTCGTCGGTCAGGGGAGGAAGAGCCACGCCGGGTCACCTCGAATTTCTGTCGATGTACTCGGACGGGAGGGGAAACTAGCTGGTCTATGCCCTATCCGGCAACGTCAAGGCCTGTTTTCCCCATCAGAAAGTCAAGACTATTACTCTCTGTGATCTAAATATCACGGTACGTCTATGAAACGGGCCTCATCAGCGCGAAAGGAGAACCCGGTTCAAGAGCGGCGGCGACGGCCCGGAAGGCCGTGGAATCCGGGCTTCAGCGGCGCCCCGAGCCGGCCGCGCCGGGGCCGCGTCCGGGCGCCCCGACGCGCCGCAGGGCCGCCGCGATCGCGGCCGCGGTCGCTCCAGGATCGGGCGAGGCGGTGATCGGGCGGCCGATCACGAGAAGATCCGCGCCGTCCGCGATGGCGCGCTCGGGCGTCGCCACGCGAGCCTGATCCTGCGCGTCGGATCCGGCCGGCCGTACGCCCGGGGTGATGAGCGTGATGTCGGGCCCGACCTCCGCGCGCACGGCGGCGACCTCCTGGGGCGAGCACACGAGCGCCGGTGCGCCCGCGGCGACCGCCTGGGCCGCCATGCGGCGCACGGCGTCCTCCGGGGGTCCCTGGATGCCGATCGTGGCGAGATCGGCGGCGGAGAGCGACGTGAGGACCGTCACGGCGGCGATCTGCGTCTGCGGCACGGCCTCCACGGCCGCCCGGATCATCGCGGGACCGCCCGCGGCGTGCACGGTGAGGATGGCCGGGCGCAACCGGGCGACGGCGCGCGCCGCTCCCGCTACCGTGTTCGGGATGTCGTGCAGCTTCAGATCGAGGAACACCCGTACGCCACTGGCGCCCCGGATGGTGGCGATCACGTCGGGGCCATAGCGCAGGTAGAGCTCGAGGCCCACCTTGACGGTGCTGACGTGCGGGGTGACGAGCGATGCCCAGCGGGCCGCGGTCTCCAGATCTGGTGCGTCGAGGGCGACGGCGATGGGAGCGGGCGTCACAACGAGCTCTCCTTAAGATCATTTCTTAGTACGGGCCGATGGGCGAGGCCGACGGCGTCGGCGAGCCGGTCGAAGCCGCGTTCGTGCAGCAGGTCTTCCAGCTCGCGCAGGATGCGCGGGCACGCGTTGGGGTCGTGGAACAGGGCGGTGCCCACGGCGACGGCGCATGCCCCCGCGAGGATGAGCTCGAGCGCGTCGCGGCCGGTCAGGACGCCGCCCATGCCGATGATCGGCACCCCGGGCAGTGCCGCGTGAACCTGCCAGACGCAGCGCACGGCCAGCGGCCGCACCGCGGGACCGGAAAGGCCGCCGGAACCGGCGGCGAGCGCGGGCCGCATGGCGTCGACGTCGATGGCCATGCCCTGCGGTGTGTTGATCATGGAGAGCGCGTCGGCGCCGCCGTCGACGCAGGAGCGCGCCACCGCCACCACGTCGGCCACGTCCGGCGCCAGCTTGGCGATCACGGGCACGTCGTAGCGCGTCGCGCCGCGCACGGCGGCCACGACCTCGGCGGCGGACGAGCCGTCCCTGGCGAACAGCCGGCCCCGGTCCTCGATGTTGGGGCAGGACAGGTTGACCTCGATCGCGGTGACCCCGGTGGCGTCGGCGAGCCGCCTGGCCAGCGCCGCGAACTCGGCGACGCTGCCGCCGCCGATCGACACGATCGTGCGGACGCCGTGCCCGGCCAGCCACGGCAGCTCCTCCTCCAGGAACGCCTCGATCCCCGGCCCCTGCAGGCCGACGGAGTTGAGCAGGCCCGACGGAGTCTCGGCCATGCGCGGAGTGGGGCGGCCCGCACGCGGGGCCATGGTGATGGACCGGGTGGCGAAGGCGCCGAGGCGCGTCAGGTCGGCGAACTGGGCCAGCTCACGTCCCATCCCCGCGCATCCCGACGCCGTCAGCACCGGATTGGGCAGCTCGACGTGTCCCAGGTAGGCGCGCAGGTCGACCGTGCCGGTGGTGGTCATGAGCCGCTCATCTGGGCGCTCATCCCATCCCGCCGAGCCCTCGGGGCGCCCCGAGCGCGTCGAAGGGGATGGTGCCGACGTCCTCGAACCTCACCCGCTCTCCGCGGAACACGGGACCCTCGGCGCAGGCCCGGACCATGCGGGTGACGCCGTCGTCGCCGATGACCGGCAGCACGCACGTCATGCAGAGGCCGGTGCCGCAGGCCATCGCCTCCTCTACGGAGACCTGCGCGGGGATGTCGAGCTCGATGGCCACCGCCGTGACGGCGCGCAGCATGTCGCGCGGGCCGCAGGCGTAGACGACGTCGGCCCGGGTGTCGGCGATCACGCCGGCCAGCACGTCGGCCACCTGGCCGCGCATGCCGAGCGAGCCGTCTTCGGTGGTCAGCGTGGTGGTCTCGCCGATGCGCCGGGCCCGCAGCGCGCCGAACACCCGGTCGGCCGAGGCCGCGCCGAGCACGAAGTCGATCCGGCAGCCGCGGCCCTGCAGCACGTCGGCCAGCGCGAACAGCGACGCCGAGCCGTACTCGCTGCCGACCAGGACGCAGCGGCACGGATCGCGGGGCAGCGGGAAGGGCCGGCCAAGCGGCCCGACGAGGTCGAGGGTGTCCCGGGCGCGGCGGGCGGCCAGCCACGAGGTGCCGGCGCCGCGCACCGTGAAGACGAACTCGACCGTGCCGCCGTAGTCGGGCTTGACGTCGTGCACGGCGAAGGCGCGCCGGGTCAGGGTGGCCGTGGCCGGGCCGCCGGTCGACACCGTCACGAAGTGGCCGGGGCGGAACCGGTCGGCGACGGCCGGCGCCACCACCGTCAGGGCATGGTAGGCGTCGACCCGGCGGATGGTCAGCACCGTGCCCGTCACCTGCACCGGCGTCACGGCCACCGCCACCTCCGTCAATCGCTCCGAAGACTCTGGGCGTGTTCTTGGAGCGACCGTACGCCAACGTCTCCGCGCACGATGTGCTGGATGCCTTGAACCGCCGCGGCCAGCCCCTGGACCGTGGTGATACACGGGATGCCGCGCAGCACGGCGGCGGTGCGGATCTCGTATCCGTCCAGGCGCGGCCCGGATTGGCCCGGACTGCCGAACGGCGTGTTGACGATGAGATCCACCTCGCCGTCGAGGATGCGCCGCACGATCGTCGGCTCACCGCCGGGCCCGGTCCCGTCGCTGTGCTTTCGCACGATCTTGGCATGGACGCCGTTACGGCGCAGCACCTCCGCCGTACCTTCCGTGGCCAGGATCTCGAAGCCGAGGTCGGCGAGCGCCTTCACGGGGAAGATCGCGCCGCGCTTGTCCTTGTTCGCCACGGAGACGAAGGCCCGTCCCTTGGTGGGCAGGTCGCCGTAGGCCGCGGACTGCGACTTGGCGTACGCCGTGCCGAAGAACTCGTCGATGCCCATGACCTCGCCCGTGGAGCGCATCTCCGGGCCGAGCACGGTGTCGACGCCGGTGAACCGATTGAACGGCAGCACGGCCTCCTTGACCGCGATGGGGGCGTCGAGCGGCAGGGTGCCGCCGTCGCCCTCGCGCGGCAGCATGCCCTCCTCGCGCAGCCCCCGCACGGTCGCGCCCAGCATGATCCGGGCGGCGGCCTTCGCCAGCGGCACGGCGGTCGCCTTGGACACGAACGGCACGGTCCGGCTGGCACGCGGATTGGCCTCCAGCACGTACAGCACGCCGGCGGCGATCCCGTATTGGACGTTGAGCAGGCCGCGGACGCCCACTCCGCGGGCGATGGCCTCGGTGGCGGCCCGGATCCGCTTGATGTCGGCCCCGCCCAGGGTGATCGGCGGCAGCGCGCACGCCGAGTCGCCGGAATGGATCCCGGCCTCCTCGATGTGCTCCATGACGCCGCCGAGGTAGAGCTCCTCGCCGTCGAACAGCGCGTCGACGTCGATCTCGATGGCGTCGTCGAGGAACTTGTCGATCAGCACGGGGTGGTCGGGCTTGCCGGCGGCCGCACGCGACATGTACGTGGCGAGCGTGGCGTCGTCGTAGACGATGGCCATTCCGGCGCCGCCCAGCACGTAGGAGGGCCGGACGAGGACCGGGTAGCCGACCTCGGCGGCGATCCGCGCGGCCTCCTCCACGGTCAGCGCGGTGCCGTGCTTGGGCGCCGGCAGCCCGGCCTCCTCCAGCACCCGACCGAACGCGCCGCGCTCCTCGGCCAGGTGGATGGCCTCGGGCGAGGTGCCGACGATCGGCACGCCGGCCTCCTTCAGCGCCTGGGCGAGGCCGAGCGGCGTCTGTCCCCCCAGCTGCACGATGACCCCGGCCACTGGACCCGTCGCCGTTTCGGCGTGGACGACCTCGAGGACGTCCTCCAGGGTGAGCGGCTCGAAGTAGAGCCGGTCGGAGGTGTCGTAGTCGGTCGAGACGGTCTCCGGGTTGCAGTTGACCATGACGGTCTCGTAGCCGGCCCGGGACAGCTCGAAGGAGGCGTGCACGCACGCGTAGTCGAACTCGATGCCCTGCCCGATCCGGTTGGGCCCGCTGCCGAGGATGATCACCTTGGGCCGGTCGCCGTAAGGGACCTCGGTCTCCTCGTCGTAGGTCGAGTAGAGGTAGGGCGTCTGGGCCGCGAACTCGGCGGCGCAGGTGTCGACGGTGTTGTAGACCGGGCGCAGCCCCATCTCGTGCCGCAGTCGCCGGACGTCCTCCTCGGGCACGCCCCGGATCTCGGCGATCTGGGCGTCGCTGAACCCGTGGCGCTTCTGCGTGGCGAGGTCGCCGGAGCGGGCCGCCTCGTCGATCGCGTACAGCTGGTCGAGGAACCACGGGTCGATCCGGGTGGCCTCGTAGAGCTGCTCGAGGGTGGCTCCGGCGCGGATCGCCCGCATCGCGGACCGTAGCCGCCCGTCGTGAGGGGTCCGTACGGCCTCCAGAAGCTCGCTCAGCGGCTCAACGGCGTCACCCCAAGTGAAGGACGAGTCCTTCTTCTCGAGCGAGCGCAGGGCCTTCTGGAGCGCTTCGGGGAACGACCGCCCGATCGCCATGGCCTCGCCCACCGACTTCATGTGCGTCGTGAGCGTCTGGTCGGCGCCCGCGAACTTCTCGAACGCGAACCGCGGCACCTTGACGACCACGTAGTCGAGCGACGGCTCGAAGGAGGCCGGAGTCTCCTTGGTGATGTCGTTGGGGATCTCGTCGAGGGTGTATCCGATGGCCAGCTTGGCGGCGATCTTGGCGATCGGGAAGCCGGTGGCCTTCGACGCCAGCGCGGAGCTGCGGCTCACACGCGGGTTCATCTCGATGACCACCATCCGGCCGTCGTCCGGATTGACGGCGAACTGGATGTTGCAGCCGCCCGTGTCGACGCCGACCTCGCGGATCACGGCGATCGCGACGTCGCGCATGTTCTGGTATTCGCGGTCGGTCAGCGTCATGGCCGGCGCGACCGTGATGCTGTCGCCCGTGTGCACGCCCATCGGGTCGAGGTTCTCGATCGAGCACACGATGACGACGTTGTCGCGCCGGTCGCGCATGACCTCGAGCTCGAACTCCTTCCAGCCGAGGATCGACTCCTCCAGGAGCACCTCGGTGGTCGGCGAGGCGTCGAGCCCGGCCCCGGCGATCCGGAGCAGGCCCTCCTCGTCGTAGGCGAAGCCGGACCCGGCGCCGCCCATCGTGAACGACGGCCTGACCACGACCGGATAGCCGAGGGCCTCGGCGGCCGACAGGCAGTCGTCCATGGTGTGGCAGATCCGGCTCCTTGCCGACTCGGCGTTCAGCCCGTATTCGGCCGCGACCTTGGCGACGATCTCCTTGAACCGCTCGCGGTTCTCCCCCGCCTGGATGGCCGCCACGTCGGCGCCGATCAGCTCGACGCCGTAGCGGGCGAGGATGCCGGCGTCGTGCAGCGCCACGGCGGCGTTGAGCGCCGTCTGGCCGCCCAGGGTGGGCAGCAGCGCGTCCGGGCGCTCCTTGGCGATGATCTTCTCGATGATCTCGGTGGTGATCGGCTCGACGTACGTGGCGTCGGCGAACTCGGGATCCGTCATGATCGTCGCCGGGTTGCTGTTGACCAGGATCACCCGGAATCCCTCGGCCTTCAGCACCCGGCACGCCTGCGTGCCCGAATAGTCGAACTCGCAGGCCTGCCCGATCACGATCGGCCCGGAGCCGATCACCATGATCGACTTGATGTCCTCACGCCTGGGCACGGGTCATGACCTCGCAGAACTCGTCGAAAAGGTAGGCGGCGTCATGGGGGCCGGCGGCGGCCTCCGGGTGGTATTGGACGCTGAACGCCGGCCGTTCGAGCAGCCGCAGGCCCTCGACGCAGCCGTCGTTGAGGTTGACGTGGCTGACCTCGGCCGGGCCGTACGGAGTGTCGAAGGGCCCGTCGACCGGCGCCTCGACGGCGAACCCGTGGTTGTGCGCGGAGATCTCGACCTTGCCGGTCCGCAGATCCTGCACGGGCTGGTTCACCCCGCGATGGCCGTAGCGCAGCTTGTAGGTGGACAGCCCGAGCGCGCGCCCGAACAGCTGATTGCCGAAGCAGATGCCGAAGAACGGCACGCCCGCGTCGAGCACGCCCTTCAGCGCGCCCAGATCGGCCGTGGCCGGGTCGCCGGGGCCGTTGGAGAAGAAGACCCCGTCGGGGCGTAGCGCGAGGATCTGGGCGGCCGTGGCGGTCGCCGGCAGCACGTGCACCTCGCAGCCGCGCTCGGCCATGCGATGCGGCGTCATCCCCTTGATGCCGAGGTCGACCGCCGCGACCGTGAACAGCTTCGCGCCGATGGGCGGGATCACGTACGGCTCGGCCGTGGCGACCTCGCCCGCCAGATCGGCGCCCATCATCTGCGGGCTCTTGCGGACCCGCTCGACCAGCTCCTCGGCGGGCGCCACGGCCTGGCCGGAGAAGATCCCGGCCCGCATGGCCCCACGCTCGCGCAGGTGGCGGGTGAGCGCCCGCGTGCCGCGCACGGCGATCCCGACCACGCCCTGCTCACGCAGGTAGTCGTCGAGCGATCCCGCGGCACGCCAGTTGCTCACCACACGCGCCGGCTCACGCACGACGTAGCCGGCGACCCAGATCCGCGCCGACTCCGGGTCTTCGGCGTTGACGCCGGTGTTCCCGATGTGCGGCGCGGTCATGGCGACGATCTGCCGGTGATAGGAGGGGTCGGTCAGGGTCTCCTGGTAGCCGGTCATTCCGGTGTTGAAGACCATCTCCCCGTACGTCTCGCCCACGGCGCCGAAGGCGACGCCTTCGAAAATCCGCCCGTCTTCGAGCACCAGCAGAGCGGTCACACCAGCTTCCCTTCGAGCACGGTCGGGCGGCCGCGCAGGAACGTGGCGACCACGCGCCCGGGCAGCGTCATCCCGACGTAGGGGGTGTTGCGGCTGCGCGAGGCGAAGCCGGACGGATCCACCTCAGCCCGCGCGGACGGGTCGTAGAGCGTGATGTTGGCGGGCGCGCCGGCCTCCAGCGGCTGGCCGTGGCCGGGCAGGCGGCCGATCCGGGCCGGGCGGTAGGACATGCGGTCGGCCACGCCGGCCCAGTCGAGCAGGCCCGTCTCGACCATGGCCTCGTGGACCACCGAGAGCGCGGTCTCAAGGCCGATCATGCCCATGGCCGCGGCGCCCCACTCGGTCTCCTTGTCCTCCACCGGGTGGGGGGCGTGGTCGGTGGCGACCGCGTCGATCGTGCCGTCGGCCAGCGCGGCGCGGAGCGCCGCCACGTCTTCGGCCGTGCGCAGCGGTGGATTGACCTTGTAGATCGGGTTGTACGGCCCGACCGGCGAGGCCTCGGCGCACGCGTCGGTGAGCAGCAGGTGGTGCGGGGTGACCTCGGCGGTCACGTCCCAGCCCTTCGACTTGGCCCAGCGGATGATCTCCACGGAACCGGCCGTCGAGACGTGGCAGACGTGCAGCCGGGAGCCGACGTGGGCGGCCAGCAGGCAGTCGCGCGCGATGACCGCCTCTTCGGCCACCGCCGGCCAGCCGGTCAGACCCAGGCGACCCGAGATGACGCCCTCGTTGAGCTGCGCGCCCTCGGTCAGCCGCGGCTCCTGCGCGTGCTGGGCGACGACCCCGTCGAACGCCTTCACGTACTCCAGGGCGCGGCGCATGAGCACCGCGTCCGACACGCACTTGCCGTCGTCGGAGAAGACCCGGACGTGGGCCGCCGAATCGGCCATCGCGCCGAGCTCGGCGAGGTGCTTGCCCTCGAGGCCGCTGGTGACCGCGCCGACCGGGCGCACGTCGCAGTGGCCGTGCTCCTGGCCGAGCCGCCAGACCTGCTCCACGACGCCGGCCGTGTCGGCCACCGGAGAGGTGTTGGCCATCGCGTGGACGGCCGTGTAGCCGCCGCGGGCGGCCGCCTGGGTGCCGGTCTGGACCGTCTCGGCGTCCTCCCGGCCGGGCTCGCGCAGATGAGTGTGCAGGTCGACCAGGCCGGGCAGGGCGATCAGCCCACCCCCGTCGAGACCCTCACCGGACAGCGCGCCGACCTCGGCGATCACGCCGTTCTCGATCCGGATGTCGGCGGCCTCGCCGCCGAGGATCCGCACATTCTTGATCAGCATCAGATCGCCCCTCCGAGCAGCAGATACAGCACGGCCATGCGGACGGTCACCCCGTTGGCGACCTGCTCGACGATGGTCGAGCGCGGCGAGTCGGCGACCGCGGCGGAGATCTCCATGCCGCGGTTCATCGGGCCGGGGTGCATGACGATCGCGTCGTCGTGCAGCCGGGCGAACCGGTCGGGGTCGAGGCCGTAGCGACGGCTGTACTCGCGGGCGGACGGGAAGAAGGCGGCGCTCATCCGCTCGAGCTGGACGCGCAGCATCATCACCACGTCGGACTTGGGCAGCACCGCGTCGAGGTCGTACGACACCTGGCAGGGCCAGGTCTCGACCGCGACCGGCAGCAGGGTCGGCGGCGCGACCAGCGTGACCTCGGCGCCCAGGGTGTGCAGCAGCAGGACGTTGGAGCGGGCGACCCGGCTGTGCAGCACGTCGCCGACGATGGCCACCTTCAGGCCCTCCAGGCGCCCCAGCCTGCGGCGCATGCTGAACGCGTCGAGCAGGGCCTGGGTCGGGTGCTCGTGGGTGCCGTCGCCGGCGTTGAGCACGCTCCCCCGGACCCAGGTGGCGAGCCGGTGCGGGGCACCCGAGGCGCTGTGCCGGATGACGACGGCGTCGGCGCCCATGGCCTCCAGGGTGAGCGCCGTGTCCTTCAGGGACTCGCCCTTGGAGACGCTGGAGCCCTTGGCGGAGAAGTTGATGACGTCGGCCGACAGCCGCTTGGCGGCCGCCTCGAACGAGATGCGGGTGCGGGTCGAGTCTTCGAAGAACAGGTTGACGACCGTGCGGCCGCGGAGCGTCGGGAGCTTCTTGATGGACCGGTCGGAGACCTGGGACAGCTCCTCGGCCGTGTCGAGGATCAGCAGGGCCTCGTCGCGGGACAGGTCGGCGGCCGAGATCAGGTGCTTCACCGCTGCTCCTCCTTCAGCAGGACGACGGCGTCGCGGCCGTCGGTTTCGGCCAGGTAGACCTTGACCGTCTCGCTCTTGGCCGTCGGCAGGTTCTTGCCGACGTAGTCGGCGCGGATGGGCAGCTCCCGGTGGCCGCGGTCGACGAGGGTGGCCAGCTGCACGGCGCGCGGGCGGCCGACGTCGTTGAGCGCGTCGAGCGCGGCGCGGACCGTGCGCCCGGAGAACAGCACGTCGTCGACCAGGACAACGACCCGGCCGTCGACGCCGCCGGGAGGCAGCTCGGTGTGGCCGAGCGGGCGCGCCGGGCGCAGCCGCAGATCGTCGCGATACATGGTGATGTCGAGTGCCCCGACCGGGACTTTGACGCCTTCGAATTCGGCGATTCGCTCGGCCAGCCGTACGGCGAGCGTGGCGCCGCGGGTGGGGATGCCGAGCAGGACGACGTCGGTGGCGCCCTTGGTGCGCTCGAGGATCTCGTGCGCGATCCGGGTCAGCGCGCGCTGGATGTCGGGCCCTTCGAGGACCGCGCGCTGGCTCGGCGGAACCTCGTGCGGATTGCGTGACGAGTTTTGGGCAGCAGACATGAAAAAATCACCGCCTTTCCCGCCTCACGGGACGGGTCTTAAAAGGGTGTCGGTCGGGCTCACCCTACCAGCCCTCGCCGCGTGTCCCCCGTCCGGCCTGGGACGATGCGTCCCTTCTGCGAACCGGACAAGCGGACCGAAAAGCCGAGCGACGCTCGGTCTGATCAAGCGACTGTTTCGCGACCTTTTTTCCAATCAGCTTGACCTTTGACGGCCACGGCTTTACCGTCACTGTCCGTAACCACAAGTCGCGACCTACCTGGGTAAAACCCGACGCAGTGGTCACCGAAGGTGCCTGCCCCCAGGCGCCAACCCGGTGGTTGGTGCATTCGGGACAGGCGCGCACAATCGAGTAAGAAACCTGACATAGAGACCGGGGGCCACACGATGCCGTCTGACTACGCCAAGTCGCTCGGCGCACGCTTGCGTGCGATCCGCACTCAGCAGGGCCTGTCCCTGCACGGGGTTGAAGAGAAGTCCCGCGGCCGCTGGAAGGCCGTTGTGGTGGGCTCGTACGAGCGCGGCGACCGTGCCGTGACCGTGCAGAAGCTCGCCGAGCTTGCCGACTTCTACGGCGTGCCGGTGTCGGAGCTGCTGCCGGGTGGTGCGGCCCCCAGCCCGCTTGCCCCGGCGCCCAAGCTTGTGATCGACCTCGAGCGGCTGTCGCAGCTGCCGAAGGAGAAGGCCGGCCCGCTGGCCCGCTACGCCGCGACCATCCAGTCGCAGCGCGGCGACTACAACGGCAAGGTGCTGTCGATCCGCCAGGAAGACCTTCGCTCCCTCGCGGTCATCTACGACAAGTCGCCCACCGAGCTGACCGAGGAGTTCATCACCTGGGGCGTCCTCGACGCCGAGGCCCGCAGGGCGATGGAGTCCTTCTAGTAGCCTCTTTCCCGACGTCCCCCCGTGACGCGACGCGCAGGGGGGACCTATGGGTGCACAGCTCCGTCAGATCCGCGCCCGGATCAGATCCGTCAGATCGACCGCGAAGATCACGCGCGCCCAGGAGCTGATCGCCTCCTCGCGAGTGGCGAAGGCCCGCGACCGGGCCAAGGCCGCCGAGCCTTACACGCGTGAGCTCGTCCTGGCCGTCATGGCGCTGGTCGGCCACGGCATGAGGATCGACCACCCGCTGCTCGACCAGCGGCCGGACGCCTCGCGCGTCGCGGTGCTGGCGATGACCAGCGACCGCGGCTTCTGCGGCGGCTACAACCACAACGTGATCCGGCGCGGCCAGGCCCTGGTCGAACTGCTGCGCTCGCAGGGCAAGGAGCCCGTCTTCTACGTGGTGGGCCGCAAGGGGTCCGACTGGTTCCGGTTCCGCAGCCGCCCGACGGTCCGCGAGTGGACGGGGTCCAGCGGTGCGCCCACGTACGAGACGGCCGCCGAGATCGGGCAGACGCTCATCGACGCCTTCGACACCAAGACGAGCGAGGGCGGCGTGGGCGAGGTCCACGTCATCTTCACCGAGTTCGAGACCATGCTGACCCAGCGCACCCTGGTCCGGAGGATCCTGCCGCTCGAGATCGAGGAGCGCGAGGCCCCTGCCGGGGAGGGCGCGCCGCGCTCGCCGTACGAGTTCGAGCCCTCGGCGGCCGACGTGCTCGACGCGCTGCTGCGCAAGTACGTGCGGGGCCGGATCTGGCGCATGATGCTGACCTCCGCCGCGTCCGAGCACGCCGCGCGCCGTACGGCGATGACGGCCGCCACGGAGAACGCGCAGGAGCTGATCTCGATGCTCACCCGCCAGGCCAACGAGGCGCGGCAGGCCGAGATCACCACCGAGCTCACCGAGATCGTCGGCGGCGCCGAGGCGCTCGGGCACCGCTGAATCGTTTCGGCACCTCCGGTAAGGGGCAGGTCACCCACTGTCACGCGTGGTTGCACGCGATTCGGGGGATGGACACATGACCTTCCACGTCGACTCAGAGGTGGGCAGGCTCCGCCAGGTGCTGCTGCACATGCCCGAGCTGGCGCTCAAGCGGCTCACCCCCACCAACAAGGACGACCTGCTCTTCGACGACGTCCTCTGGGTGCAGCGGGCCATGGAGGAGCACGACGAGTGGCGGCAGGTGCTGCGCGACCGCGGCGTCGAGGTCCACCTGCTGCACGACCTGCTCCGCGAGACCATCGCGACCCCCGAGGCCAGGAAGCACATCCTCGACGGCAGCATCGACGAGCGCTGGTTCGGCCCGCTGGCCACCGACGCCGTCAGGAACGCCCTCGAAGCGCTCGACGACGCCCGGCTGGCCCTGTTCTCCACCGGCGGGATCACCAAACGGGAGATCATGGAGCTGGGCTGCGACCCCAAGTCGATCGCGTTCCACTCGCTCGCCATGGACGACTTCATCCTGCCGCCGCTGCCCAACCACCTGTTCACCCGCGACACCTCGTGCTGGATCTACGACGGCGTCTCCGTCAACTCCATGCGCAAGAAGGCGCGGAGGCGCGAGACGGTCAACATGGAGGCGGTCTACAAGTACCACCCGACCTTCGCGCCGGGATACGACCGCGACTACCACGTGTGGTTCGAGGGCACCAAGATGGCCCCGGCCACCATCGAAGGCGGCGACGTCCTGGTCATCGGCCGCGGCGCCGTACTGATCGGAATGAGCGAGCGCACCCAGCCCCAGGCCATCGAGATGCTCGCGCAGCGCCTGTTCAAGGCCGGGTCGGCCACCAAGATCGTGACTTTGGCGATGCCGAAGGCCCGCGCCTTCATGCACCTCGACACCGTCATGACCAATGTCGACGTGGGCGTGTTCACCAAGTACGCGGGGCTCGGCATGCTCCCCTCCTACACGATCGAGCCCGGCGACAACGACAAAGAGCTCAAGGTCACCGACAACGCGCCGGACGACATGCACAAGGCCATCGCCCACGCGATCGGCCTCGACGACATCAAGGTGCTCACCGCGACGCAGGACGTCATGGCCGCCGAGCGCGAGCAGTGGGACGACGGCTGCAACGTGCTGGCCCTCGAGCCGGGCGTGGTCGTCGCGTACGAGCGCAACACCACGACCAACAACCATCTGCGCCGGCAGGGCATCGAGGTCATCACCATCCGGGGCAGCGAGCTCGGCCGGGGCCGCGGCGGGCCGCGCTGCATGAGCTGCCCCCTCGAGCGGGACGGGATCTGAGCCATGGCCTTCAACCTGCGGGGCCGTAGCCTGCTCGAGGAGCTCGCCTTCACGCCGGCCGAGTTCAGGCACCTGATCGACCTGTCGGCGCAGCTGGGGGACTGATGCGCGTATTGGTCGGGCTCGGGGGCAACGCGCTGCTTCGGCGCGGGCAGCGGCCGGACGACGACGTCCAGCGGGAGAACGTGGAGATCGTGGCCGCGTCCCTGGCCGAGGTCGCGCGCGAGCACGAGCTGATCATCACGCATGGAAACGGCCCGCAGGTCGGCGTGCTGGCCCTGGAAACCGCCAACGACCCCAAGCTGACCAGGCCCTTTCCTTTCGACACGCTCGGCGCCATGACGCAGGGCATGATCGGCTACTGGCTGCAGCAGGCGCTGCAGAACGCGCTGCCGGGACGCCAGGTGCTGTCCATGGTCAACCAGACACTTGTGTCGGCCGTCGACCCTGCCTTCGACGATCCGACCAAGTTCGTCGGCGAGATCTACTCGGAGGACGAGGCCGAGAAGCTGGCCAAGGCCAACGACTGGACGGTCAAACCGGACGGCGAACACTGGCGGCGGGTCGTGCCCTCCCCCAAGCCGCAGCGGGTCGTCGAGACGCGGCTGATCCGCATGCTGCTGAAGTCGGGCGTGGTCTGCGTCTGCGCGGGCGGCGGCGGGATCCCGGTCATCCGTAACGAGAAGGGCCGGCTGCAGGGCGTAGAGGCCGTCATCGACAAGGATCTGACCGGGTCGATCCTGGCCGAATCGCTGGAATGCGACGCGTTCCTCATCCTCACCGACGTGCCGCGGGTGATGCGGGGATTCGGCACGCCGAAACAGCAGGAGATCGGCCACACCACCCCGCACCAGCTGCGCGCCATCGACTTCCCGGCCGGGTCGATGGGCCCGAAGGTGGAGGCCGTCTGCCGGTTCGTCGAGACGACCGGCGACATGGCGGCCATCGGGAAGCTCGACCAGGCCATCGGCATCCTGCGCGGCGAGGCGGGCACCATCGTCACCCCCAGTGGGCACTGGCCGCTCGATGTGTAGCGCGAGGAGCGTGGGCGGGCAGATCTTCCGCACCAAACCGACGGAGGAGATCGTCGCCGAGGGCGGGCACGGCGAGGGCGGCGAGCTCAAGCGGACCATGGGGCTGACCCAGCTGACCATGTTCAGCGTCGGCGCCACCCTCGGCACCGGCATCTTCGTCATCCTCGGCTCGGCCGTCCCCATCGCCGGGCCGGCCGTGACCGTCGCCTTCGTCTTCGCCGCCATCACCGCCCTGTTCTCGGCGCTGTCGTATGCGGAACTGGCCGGCACCATCCCGGTCTCCGGGTCGTCGTACTCCTACGCGTACGCGACGCTCGGCGAGATCGTGGCCTGGGTCTGCGGCTGGTGCCTCATGCTCGAATACGCCGTGTCGGTCGCCGCGGTCTCGGTCGGCTGGGGACAGTACCTCAACGAGTTCTTCAAACAGGTCTTCGGCTTCACCATGCCGGCGTCGATCGCGTCGCCGCCGGGCGCGGGCGGCGTGTTCAACATCCCGGCCGTGGTCGTGGTCCTGTTCGCCGCGTTCCTGCTGCTCCGCGGGGCGTCGGAGAGCGCGACCGTCAACGTCGTCATGGTGTACATCAAGATCGCGGTGCTGGTGTTCTTCTGCGTCGTGGCGGCCACCGCGTTCAACCCGGACAACCTGTCGAACTTCGTTCCGTACGGCATCGCGGGGATCAACGCGGCCGCGGCGAAGGTGTTCTTCTCCTACATCGGCTTCGACGCGGCCTCCACCGCCGGCGAGGAGGCCACGAACCCCAGGCGCGACCTGCCGCTGGCCATCCTGCTGTCCCTGCTCATCGTCACCGTGATCTACGTCGCCGTCGCGCTCACCGCGACCGCCGCCATGCACTGGACCGAGTTCGGCGACAACTCCGAGGCCAGCCTCGCGATGGTCCTGGAGAGGGTCACGGGCGCGAGCTGGCCGAGCGCCCTGCTGTCGTTCGGCGCCATCGTGTCCATCGCCAGCGTCGTGCTGAGCGTCATGTACGGCCAGACCCGCATCCTGTTCGCCATGTCCCGTGACGGGCTGATCCCGCGGGCGTTCCAGAAGATCAGCGGCGAACGGCAGGTGCCGGTGGCCAACACGCTGATCGTGGCGGCGTTCATCGCGCTGCTGGCCGCGTTCGTGCCGCTCGAACGGCTCACCGATCTGACGAGCATGGGCACGCTGTTCGCGTTCGGGCTGGTCGGCGTCGGCGTGATCGTGCTGCGCCAGAAGCGGCCCGACCTGCCCCGCTCGTTCCACACGCCGCTCTATCCGCTGACCCCCATCCTCGGCGTGCTCGGCTGCGGCTACCTGATCTTCTATTTGGGCACGGCCGCCCAGGTCACGTTCGTCGCCTGGACCGTGATCGGCCTCGTCGTCTACTTCCTGTACGGCTACCGCCGCTCCCGCCTCGCCCTGGAGAGCACGCCCCGATGAAGATCACGCACATCCTCGTGGGATACCAGGCCGACCAGCGGGGCGACGACGCGCTGGTCCTCGCCGGCCTGCTGGCCCGCACCGGGGACATCCGGGTGACCATCGCCCACGTGATCCCATCCCCGCCGCAGCCGCCCGGGCCGACCAAGGTCGACCCCGAATGGCGGGCCTACCTGCTCGAACAGGCGGAGATAACGCTCCGCGCCGCGGCCGCACACCCCGCGCTCAGGGGCCTGCACCCCGCCTACACCACGGTCGCCCACCGCGGCAGCGGCCGCGGCCTGGACCAGCTGGCCGGAAAGATCGAGGCCGATCTGATCGTGATCGGGTCGGCTCCCGGCGGCGAAAGGGGCAAAATCGTCATCGGCAGCGCGGCCGACCAGCTGCTCCACCGCTCCCACGTGCCGGTGGCCGTCGTGCCCGCCTGCTACGCCGACCAGCATCCCACCGCGCTGGACCGGATCACCGTGGCCTACCGCAAGGAACCCGTGTCCGACGCCGCGGCCAAACTGGCCGCCTCGGCGGCCGCCTCCTTCGTGGTGCCGCTGCGCCTGCTCACCGTCATGCTCCACGGCCCCCGGCCCAGTCAGACCGAGGACCGGCTCATGGGACGCATCCGCGTCCAGTTGGAAAAGGACCTGGCCGCCGCCACCCGCGGCCCCCGCCGCCGCGCCGCCCTCGCCGACGTCACCGCCGAAGTCATCGAAGGCCACGACGCCGCCGAAGCCCTCGCCCAAACCACCTGGCTCCCCGGCGAGCTCCTCATCTGCGGCTCGAGCCCCACCGGCCCCATCCGCCGCGTCTTCATCGGCGACATGTCGCTGAAAATCCTCCGCGCCGCCCCCTGCCCCGTCCTGATCCTCCCCCGCCCTCCCAAACAATGACCCCTCCCCACACCTGCCTTGAACGCCCCCAAAGCTGCTGCCCGGAGACACCTGCGAGACCACAAGCCACCTCACCCCAGCACCGCGCCCCAGCACCGCCACCCAGCACCCCAAGCCACCGCCGCGACCCAGCACCACGAAGCCACGCCCGCCCGCACCGCCACCCAGCACCGCCACCCAGCACCGCCACCCAGCACCGCCACCCAGCACCGCCACCCAGCACCGCCACCCAGCACCGCCACCCAGCACCGCAAGCCAGCACCACGACCCAGCACCACGACCCAGCACCGCAAGCCAGCACCGCAAGCCAGCACCGCGACCCGGTGCCGCAAGCCAGCACCGCAAGCCAGCACCGCGACCCGGTGCCGCAAGCCAGCGCCACGAGCCGGTGCCGCGGTCACCCGCGTGCTCAGAGACCCCAGGACCCGCCAGCTCGGCAACCCGCCCGGCCCGCGCGGCCCGGGCGGCCACGAGAACGCGCCCACCCGCATCGCCCGGGACCGCAAAACCATGCCAGCCCGCACAACCCGGAATCACGACACCATGCCCGCCCGCACAACCCGGAACCACGAAACGTGCCTGCCAGCATGGCCCGGAACAGCGAAAACGTGCCCGCCCGCCCGCGCGCTCTAGGGCCGCGAGACCGTGCAGGCCCGGTGGTGCGCGGCGGCGCGGCGTGTGAGGGGAGAGTGCCGGGGAGTTCTCAACGAGCCGGCTATTCGCCAGGTGATGGTGCAGATCGGCTCGCCCGCCAACGCGAGACCGGCCAGACGCGACCAATCGAGAGGCTGGGCGCCAGGGGCGCAATTGGGCGGTCGAGGGTTGGCTGGGCCAGGGCAGGTCCGGCGGGGCGTTGGCTGGGCCGGGGGATGAGCGGCCGGGGCGTTGGTTGAGCGGGGGTTAGCCGGCCATGGGGAGGGCGGGCTGGGTGGGAACGCCGAGGGTGGATTCGATTTCAGTGACGAATCGGTCGGCTTCGGCGAGGAGTTCTTCGGCGTCGCGGGGGGTGACGACGCGGAGCATGCCGGCTTCGGCGGCGGCGCGCTTGGTGGCGCTGACGGCGAAGTAGGCGGCCCACTCGCCCAGGCGGGGCTCGACCTCGGGGAGCAGCTCCCAGGCGCTGCGGAGGCGACGGCGGCGGCCGTCGATGGGGCGGGGGCGTGCGGCCAGGAATGCGGCGGCGGCGCGGAGGGCCGCGAGGTGGGCGGAGACATAGCGATCCGCAGGCGTGGGCCCCAAGGGCGCCTCGGCGAGGCACGCCCTGGCATCGGCGAGATGCGCCAGAACGCTCTGCGAGACCCGAGGGCGCGGCCGGTCAAAGCCCTGCTGATCGAAGGCCTGCCGGTCAGGGCCTTGCCCGTCAAAAGCCTGGCGATCGGAGACCTGGTGGTCAGGGCCTTGCCGGTCAAAGGCCTGGCCATATGAGACCTGGTGATCGAAGGCCTGGTGATCGGAAGTCCCGTGGTCAGGGCCCTGGTGATCGGAGGGCTGGTGATCGGAGGCCCGGTGGTCGGGGCCCTGGTGATCAAAGGGCTGGCGATTTGAGGCGTGGCGATCGGGGGCCTCGTGCTCCTGCTCCCGGGGGTCTCCGGTCAGGTGCTGTCCAGTCATGCCCGTCTCCTCGAGTCGTGGCAACCGACGGTGTCGCCGACGAGGTCACACTTGCAGACCCCACCGACAATTCCGCCCCGGCGACCGGACGAGGAGCTTCCCCTCTCCCCGCCCGGCCGGGAGGCCTGTGGCCCGGGGTGAGAGCCAGGCCGCGAGTCCCGGCTCTCACTGCCTCGAACATAGTTTCGACCAAGGTCAAAGTCAAGCGAAAACGCCGAACACAGGTTCGATCACGACCGGACTGGGAGAGCGGGCGCCGGGCTCGGGTTTCCGGTCCGGGCTTATCTCTTGAAATGGCCTCTGACGTGCACCGGAACGCCCGTGCCGAGCATGCCGGGGAGGATACCGGCGACCGCCATCGGCAGCCGTACGCAGCCGTGCGAGGCGGGATAGAGCGGCACCGACAGCGCGCCGTGCAGCGCGATGCCGCCGTTGAAGAAGATCGGGTTGTACAGCTGGCCCAGATAGGACCTGTGCCAGCCGCTCACCCGCCACGAGGTCTTGAAGTCGCCGGTCGGCGTGACGGCCCCGCCGGAGAAGCGCTGGCGCTTGCCGTTCCACACGGCGTACTCCACGTACGGAATGCCGCTCCCGGACGAGATGTGGCTGATCAGCTTCACCGAGCCGGAGACGTAGTAGACCATGATCTGCCGGGTCAGGTTGATCTCGACCCGGGTCGCGGCGCCGCCGGGCACCAGGACCTTCGGCGCCTTCGGGTTCTCCAGCGCGTTCCAGGTCTTGGCGGCCACGGTGCTGGTCGGCCTGATGCCCTGGACCTTCTGGAAGGCCCACACCGCCGCCTGCGTGCTACCGCCGTAGCGGCCGTCGATCTTGCCGGGCACGTAGCCGAGCGCGCGCAGCCGCGTCTGCAGTTCCTTGACCGCAGCGCCGCGCATGCCGGGCTTCAACGTCTTGTGGGGCGCGTGGAAAGCTGCCGCGCGAACCGACGCCGCCGAGCGGACCGACGCCGCCGCGCCAACTGATGTGTGAACCGATGCGCTCACTTGTGTCGAAGCGCCGGTACGCGTGCTCGCCGACGCGCCTTGGGCGGCCGTGCCCGCCGTCGTGAATCCGACCGTGAGCAGCGCCGCTATGGCCAGCTGCCGCCTAACCCCCATCCGAACCAACCCCTCGGGACATTCACTCTCAAGCGTGGGTCAAAGGACCATAACGTACGGGGCGTCTGGTCCGGGCGTGGACCATGTGACGCTTTATTGGTCACCAAGTTCCCGCCAACCCTTTTAGAGTGATCCAGTGCCTGAAAAGTTGCATCCGAACGCTCAGCGCGTGGCCGACGCCCTGCTCGAACACGGCCTGACCGCACAGGTGGTCGTGCTCGAGGACCCCGCTCCGACCGCGGCCACGGCCGCGGCACAGGTGGGCTGCGAGGTCGGCGCGATCGCCAACAGCCTGATATTCGACGCCGACGGCGCTCCCCTGCTGGTGCTCACCAGCGGCGCGCACCGCGTCGACACCGCCGCGGTGGCCCGCCTGATCGGCGCGGAGAAGGTGCGACGCGCCACCCCCGAGTTCGTACGCGAGCACACGGGCTATCCGATCGGCGGGGTGGCTCCCGTCGGGCATCCGGCGCCCGTCCGCACGCTGGTCGACAAGTGGCTCGACGGCCACGAGCAGGTGTGGGCGGCCGCCGGGCACCCGCACATGGTCTTCCCCACTACCTACGCCGAGTTGCTGCGCATGACCGGTGGCACGGCGGCCGACGTCGGGTAGTGTGCGCAAAGTGATCGAGACGCGACGGACCGGTCCCGAGGAGTTCGTCGAGAACCTCGAAACGGTTCTGGACATCTACACCGCCGCCATGCGCCCCCCGCACGATCAGCTCTCGGGGCGGCTGGCGATCATGCGCAACCACGCGTCATATCCAGGGTTTCTGTGCATCTTCGCCCTCGACGTGGAGACTCCGAACGCGCCGCTGATCGCGGGTTTCGCGTACGGTTTCCACGGTACGCCCGGCCAGTGGTGGCATGACGTGGTCCGGCGGTCGTTGCAGGATCGGGCCGGCCCACGGGTCGCGGAAGACTGGTTCGGCGATGCACTCGAACTCGCCGAGATCCACGTGCACCCCAACTATCAGAGCAAGGGCGTCGGCCGCCGGATGATCCACGAGATCTGCGCCGGTCGCCACGAACGCACCGCCGTGCTGTCGACCCACGACGAACCCACCGCGGCGCGCCACCTTTATCGGGCGGTCGGATTCATGGACCTGATGACCGGCTTCGTGTTTCCCGGCGGCTACGAGAACTACGCGATCGCCGGGGCCCGGCTGCCGCTGTCCACCTGAAGCGCCTGGAACACCTCGCGCGTCGCGCTCGACCGGTTGAAGGTGATGAAGTGGATGCCGGGCGCGCCCTCGTCGAGGAGCGTCTGGCACAGCTCGGCCGCGTGCTCGATGCCGAGCCGGCGCACGGCCACCGGGTCGTCGGCGACCGCCTCGAAGCGCGCCGCCACGTCGGCCGGGAAGGGCGCGCCTGACAGCTGCTCCGAACGGGCGATCGTGGAGATCTGGGTCACCGGCATGATGCCCGGGATGATCGGCGTGTCGCACCCGGCGGCGGCCACGCGATCACGCAACCGCAGGTAGTCGTCGGCGCGGAAGAACATCTGGGTGATCGCGTAGTCGGCGCCCGCCCGACATTTCTGGACGAAATACTCCGTGTCTGACTCGACCGTGGTCGATCTCGGATGCTTGTACGGGAACGCGGCCACGCCCACGCAGAACTCGCCCGACTGGCGAATCAGCCGGACCAGATCCTCGGCGTAGAGCACCCCGTCGGGGTGGCGGACCCACTCGCCCATCGGGTCGCCCGGCGGGTCGCCGCGGACGGCGAGGATGTTGCGCACGCCCGCGTCGGCGAACCGGCCGACCAGGTGGCGCAGCTCGCGGATCGAGTGGTTGACCGCGGTGAAATGGGCGACCGGGGTCAGCGTGGTCTCGTGCGCGATCCGCTCGACAACGTCGACGGTGCGGTCGCGGAAGGTGCCGCCCGCGCCATAGGTCACCGAGACGAACGTGGGGCGGAGCGATTCCAGCTCCCGGATGGCCCGCCACAGCTGGCGCTCCATCTCTTCGGTCTTCGGCGGGAAGAACTCGAACGAGAACGAACGCTCCCCTACGGCCAGCAACTCGCGCACGGTCGGCACGCGATCGGGACGTCGGGACGGGAGACCGAGAGCCATGCCGTCAGACTACAGGCCACAGGTCCAGCCCACGGGGATCGCGGCCGACCTCATTTACCTGGCATACCAGCTCATAGGGACCTCACTACCTCGGCGGCCGGTTCGGGGCCGGATACCCTCGGATGCATGACCGCTCCGGCCTCCCCCCTCGATCAGGTCCGCCCGGAGGTGGACCGCGTGCTCCAGGTCTTCCTGGAACGCCAGCGGTATCACTTCGAGGATCCCGATCTGATGCCACTCCACACGGCGGCGGTGGATTTCATCGCGGCCGGAAAGCGGCTCCGCCCGGCGTTCTGCTACTGGGGCTGGCGTGGCACCAGCGGCAGCGACGAGCCCGGCCTCTATCACGCGGCCGCCGCCCTGGAGCTGCTGCAGGCGAGCGCGCTGGTGCACGACGACGTGATGGACGCGAGCGACCTTCGCCGGGGCATGCCGGCCGCGCATCGGAGGTTCGAGACCCTGCACGCGACCGCCGGATGGACCGGGTCCGCCCGGCACTTCGGCGAGGGCGCGGCCGTGCTGCTCGGCAACCTGTTCCTGGTCTGGTCGGGCGAGCTGTGGCACTCCAGCCTCCTGCCGGCGCTGCGGGCGGCCCAGCCGCTGTTCGACCACATGCGCACCGAGCTGATGTGCGGCCAATACCTCGATCTGCTGGAGCAGGCCCACGGCGACGACACCACGTTCGACAGCGCGCTTCGGGTCGCGCTCTACAAGAGCGGCAAATACTCGGTGGAGCAGCCTCTACGGCTTGGCCTGGTGCTCGGCGCGGGCGGGCAGCACCCGTGGATCGACCGGTTCTGCGCGCGCTACGGCCAGAAGATCGGCATCGCCTTCCAGCTCCGCGACGACGTGCTCGGGGTGTTCGGCGATCCGGCCGAGACCGGCAAGCCCGCGGGCGACGACCTCCGCGAGGGCAAGCGGACCATGCTCGTGCAGCGCACGCTGGCGGCGGCCACGCCGGCCCAGGCCGAGGCCGTGCGGAGCCGGCTGGGCGACCCCGAGCTCGACGAGAAGGGCGTCGACCTGCTGCGCTCGGTGATGCTGGAGACCGGCGCGCTGGGCGAGTGCGAGGAGATGATCAAGCGCTATCTCGACGACGCGCTGCGCTCGCTCGAGCACGCCCCGATCTCCATCGAGGCCCGCACGGCGCTGGCCTCCCTCGCCGTCGCCGCCACCTCGCGCCGCTCCTGAAGCCGCCTCGCGCCACCTCGCGCCGCTCCTGATCCAGGCCGCCCCTTCGTGGCCCTGAAGCCGTGTCACGCCACCTCGCGCCATTCCTGATCCAGGCGCCCGTCGTGGTCCCGTGAGGCCGCGTCTCCGTTTGTCCCTGAACCGGCCTCGCGGCGTTCAGACGGCGGCGAGGCGGGTGGCGAAGGCGCGTGCGGCGGCGCCAGGGTCGGAGGCGTCGGTGATGGCGCGTACGACCACGACGCGGCGCACGCCGTAGGCGATGACCTCGTCCAGGTTGGACAGGTCGACGCCGCCGATCCCGAACCACGGGCGCGGGCCCAGGGTGGCGGCGTGGCGAAGCAGTTGCGGGCCCGGGGCCGGACGCCCGGCCTTCGTGGGCGTCGGCCAGATGGGCCCGCAACAGTAGTAGTCGACGCCCTCCTCTACGGCCGCGAGCGACGCCTCGTCGGCCGAGTGCGTGGATCGGCCGATGAGCACGTCCGGGCCGAGGATCGCGCGCGCGACCGGCACCGGCAGGTCGTCCTGCCCGAGGTGAAGGATGTCGGGACGGCTCCCCGACGCCCTGCTCGCGTACGCGATGTCGGCGCGATCGTTGACCGCGAGCAGTGCGCCGTGCCGATCGCAGGCCGCACGGAACTCTTCCAGCAACTCCAGCTCCTGGCGGGCCTCAAGGCCCTTATCCCGGAGTTGGACGATGTCGACACCGTTCGCGAGAACCGCGTCGAGGAAGTCCGTGAGGTCACCGCGACCTCGCCGGCCGTCGGTGCAGAGATACAGCCGGGCGTCGGATAGCCGTTTCACGGCATCAGAATGCCAGGGCCTGCGCCCTCCGCTTCACTTCGGTGTGCCGCCCGGCCACGATGGCGTCCATAGGCGAACCTGGCAGGGACTCGTCGGGCGTGAACAGCCAGCGGATCGACTCGAGCTCGTCGTAGCCGCAGTCGGCCAGCACGGTGAGCGTGCCGGGCAGACCCTTGATCACGTCGTTTCCGGCCAGGAACAGCGCGGGGATCTGAGGCTCGCCGCTCGACCTGCGAACGCCGACGAGCTTCTTGTCCTTGATGAGCTGCTTGGTGCGTCCTGCGCTGAGACCGAGGCGGTCAGCCACCTCCGAGAGCGAGAGCCATTCCCCCACTAGCTGGTCGGTCTCTCGGTCGATCTGCGCAACAGAAAGTGTCACGGATCCAGGATTACCACATGGCCCCCGTCACCAAACACGGCCATTAGGACACAGTGCAGTCACGCAGTGTTACACCAGGATCCGCGAGCCGTACAGGATCGACACGCTGGCCGCCCTCGATGAGGCGGCGGCCCTGCAGAAGGTCACGCGGACGGTCGACCGTAAGGATTGCGGAAAGACGATTGGTGCTGGTCAGCCAGCATGCCGACCACTTGTCCCCACGCGGGTCGCCGCGCAGCAGAAGATAGGAGTCGGCGTGGTGCCCGGCGTACTGCACCATGCGGTCGAATTGTTCTGACCAGAAATACGGCACGGGATCGTAAACGGCGGACTCGCCCAGCAAAGCCGCCGCGGCCGTGTCGGGCGCGCCGAGCGCGGTGTCCCAGTGCTCGACCCGCATGCGCCGCCGGAATCGGCGCGAATACCAGTTGGCGCAGTCGCCGACGGCGACGACGTTGGGCAGGGTCGTGCGCAGGTGCTCGTCGACGACCACGCCGTTGTCGAGGGCGATCGCCGAGCCCCGCAGCCATTCGACGGCGGGCCGCACGCCGACGCCGCTGACCACCACGTCGGCGGCGATCTTCTCGCCGGTCACCAGCGTGAGGCCGTCCGGGTCGACCGTCCCGACCATGGCGCCGAGCCGCAGCTCGATGCCGGCCTCCGCATACCAGGGAATCGTGTGGTGGCCGACCGGCAGCGCGTTCGCCAGCGGCGCGTCGGCGGCCTCGACGACGGTCACCTCGCAGCCGGCCTTGGCCGCCGCGGTGGCCACCTCGGCCCCGATCCATCCCGCGCCGACGATCACGACCCGGGCGCCGGGAATGAACCGGGCGCGCAGCGCGAGCGCGTCGTCGATGGTGCGCAGCACGTGCTGGGGACCGTCGCCACGCAGCTGGATAGGGCGGGCGCCGGTGGCGATGACCAGCCCGTCGTAGTCGAGCTCGCCTTCGGTGGTCTCGATCACGCCATCTCTGAGGCCCTTCGCGGCGACCCCGAGAAGCAGATCGACCTCGAGGGCGTCGAGATCGGAGTCGACGACGGTCGAATCGGCGCCTCCCAGCAGCACGGCCTTGGAAAGAGGTGGCCGATCATAGGGACGATGTGTTTCCTCGCCGATGAGTGTGATCCGGCCCTCGAACCCGTGGGCGCGTAGCGCCTCCACGCTTCGGACTCCCGCGAGCCCGGCTCCTGCCACGACGACGTGATCCACGCACTGACCGTAGATTACCGACAGCGCCTCAGGCCAATGGAGATTCGGTTACGAATTGGCGAAGTAGGGCGCACAACAGCCCATCCGGGTGTTGTGCGGCGCGCCCGATATCACGACCAAAATGCTTCAGATTAAGACTATCGCCGCGACCGACAAGGTTCGCCCGGGGCATAGATCGGCGGACGGGCACTAGAGTGGAAAAACAGAACGCACGGGAGTCCGGCGAGCCGGGCTGAGAGGAGAGTGCAGGGCGTTTCGCGCGTCCACGGCTCTCGACCGTTGGTGACCTGATCCGGATCATGCCGGCGAAGGGAGCGACGCATGGCTTACGACGTGGCCGTCGTGGGCGGCGGAGTGATCGGGCTCGCGGTGGCGTGGCGCACGGCCCAGCGAGGCCTGTCGGTCGCCCTCGTGGATCCCGATCCCGGCAGTGGGGCCTCGCACGCCTCCGCGGGGATGCTCGCCCCGGTCAGCGAGGTGACCTACACCGAGGAGCCGCTGCTGCGGCTGGGCCTCGCCTCGCTGCGCCTGTGGCCCGCCTTCCGCGAGGAGCTGGAGGAGGCCGGCCGGCAGAGCCTCGACCACCGCTCCGACGGCACGCTCAGCGTCGCGTACGGTCCCGACGACCTTGCCTATCTGTCGGATCTCGCCGACTTCGAACAGGCCCTGGGCCTCAAGGTGGAGCGGCTGACGGGCCGTGAGTGCCGGGCCTATGAGCCGATGCTGTCTCCTCTGGTGCGTGGCGGGCTGCTGGCCGGAGACGACGCCTGGGTGAACCCCCGCCGCGTGGTGCGCGCCCTGCTCACCGCCTTCTCCGGCGTGGTCGTGCGGGGCCGGGCGACCGGCCTGATCCGGGCCGGCGGCGCGGTCACCGGCGTGCGCACGGAAGGCGCCGTGGTGGCCGCCGAGACCGTTGTGGTGGCGGCCGGGGCCTGGTCGCCCACGCTCGTGCCCGAGCTTCCCATCCGGCCCGTCAAGGGCCAGATCCTGCGCCTGCGCGGCGCTCCCGGCTTCCTCACCCGGTGCGTGCGTGGAACCGTGCACGGCTCCCCCGCCTATCTCGTGCCACGCGGCGACGGCGAGATCACGGTCGGGGCGACGGTCGAGGAGCTGGGGTTCGACGGCCGGGTGACCGCGGGCGGCGTCTACGAGCTGCTGCGCGACGCGCGTGAGCTGGTGCCCGGCGTGACCGAGCTCGAGCTGGCCGAGACGACGACCGGTTTTCGCCCTGGCACGCCCGACAATCTGCCTCTCATAGGATTCACCGAGGTCAAGGGCCTCTATGTGGCGACGGGGCACCACCGGGGCGGCGTGCTGATGGCTCCGGTGACAGCGGAGGCGGTGGCCGCTCAACTGGCCGGCGAAGGCGACGGGCTCGGGCCGTGCGATCCAGGGAGGTTCGCGTGATCACAATCACCATCAACGGGGGGCGGGTGGAGCTTCCCGATGGGGCCACCGCCGCCGAGGCCGTGCGCACGCTGACGGCGCTCACCAGCGGCGTCGCGGTGGCGGTCAACGACGAAGTGGTCCCCAGAGGCGGCTGGGAGGCGGCGGCGCTGTCCAGCGGCGACCGGGTCGAGGTGCTCACGGCGGTGCAAGGTGGCTGAGATCGGCAAGACCATCGACACGACCGGCGACGAGCTGGTGATCGGTGGAGAGAAGTTCGGCTCGCGGCTCATCATGGGCACCGGCGGCGCGCCTTCCCTGGAGGTGCTCGACCGGGCCCTGGCCGCGTCGGGCACGCAGATGACGACGGTGGCCATGCGCCGCCTCGACCCGGCCGCGCGCGGCTCGGTCCTCGACGTGCTGCGCCGGCGCGGCATCAAGATCCTGCCCAACACCGCGGGCTGCTTCACGGCCGGTGAGGCCGTGCTGACGGCCCGCCTGGCGCGCGAAGCGCTGTCGACCGACTGGGTGAAGCTTGAGGTCATCGCCGACGAGCGGACCCTGCTGCCCGACCCCATCGAGACGTTCGACGCGGCCGAGCGGCTGGTGGCCGACGGGTTCACGGTCCTCCCCTACATCGGCGACGATCCGGCGCTGGCGCGACGCCTGGAGCAGGCGGGCTGCGCGGCGGTGATGCCGCTCGGCGCGCCCATCGGCTCGGGCCTCGGCATCCGCAATCCGCACAGCATCGAGCTGATCGTGGAGCAGGCCGGCGTGCCGGTCATCCTCGACGCGGGCATCGGCACGGCCAGCGACGCGGCCCTGGCCATGGAGCTCGGCTGCGACGCGGTGCTGCTGGCCACCGCCGTCACCCGGGCGCACCGGCCGGAGCTGATGGCCGCCGCCATGCGCGGCGCGGTCGAGGCCGGGCGGGCGGCGCGGATGGCGGGGCGGATCCCACGCCGCCGTTACGCCCAGGCGTCCTCACCCGCCCCATGAGCCACATGAGCCACCCTGAATCACGGAGGAGCGATCCAACAGGCCGAATCGGTCTCGGTTTGGGACTGTCAGGCCTTGCGGATAGCAAATCACCCGTAAACTCAGGCGGGTGGACACGACGCTAACCGACCCGCTCATAGGGCAGTTGCTCGATGGGCGCTACCGCGTCGAGTCCCGGATCGCCCGGGGTGGCATGGCCTCCGTATACCTGGCTCTGGACGTCCGGCTCGACCGCACGGTCGCCCTCAAGGTGATGCACCGATCGCTCGCCGAGGATCCGCAGTTCGTCCAGCGGTTCATCGGCGAGGCGAAGTCGGTCGCCTCCCTGTCGCATCCCAATGTCGTGCACGTGTTCGACCAGGGAACCGACGGGGATCACGTCTACTTGTCGATGGAGCACGTGCCCGGCCAGACGCTGCGCGACCTGATGCGCGAGCGGGGCCGGCTGCCGGCCCGCGACGCGCTGGAGATCATGATCCCGGTGCTGGCCGCGCTCGGCGCGGCCCACCAGACCGGGCTGATCCATCGCGACGTCAAGCCGGAGAACATCCTGATCTCCGGTGACGGCCGGGTGAAGGTGGCCGACTTCGGGCTGGCCCGGGCGCTGGAGGCGTCACACCAGACCAAGACCGGCGTGATGATCGGCACCATCGGCTACATGTCGCCCGAGCAGGTGACGGCCGGCACGGCCGACGCCCGAAGCGACGTCTACGCGGCCGGCATCATGCTGTTCGAGATGCTGACGGGCGAGCCGCCCTACAACGGCGAGACGCCCATGTCGGTCGCCTACCGGCACGTCCACGACTCGGTGCCGGCCCCGTCGGCGCTCGCGCCCGAAACGCCGCAGCAGCTCGACGTGCTGGTCCAGACGGCCACCGACCGCGATCCCGCGGGGCGCTATCCCGACGCGCAGGCCATGCTGGTGGCCGCGGTCGAGGCGCACCGCCTGCTGGCCCGTCTCGGCCCCATGCCGGTCACCGGGGCGCACGCCGCGCTGCCGCCCACCGCGTCCACGTCGGGAGCGCACACAGCGCCCCCGCCGTACGGTCACACCCTGATCCAGCCGCGCGGGGCGATCCCGACCACGCCTGCCGTGGCGGCGGGCATCAAGCGGCTGCGCCGCCACTGGTTCATCGTGGCCCTGGCGGTCGCCATGGTCGGCGGCATCGTCTACAGCGGATGGTGGTTCTCTCAGGGCCGCTACATCCAGGTGCCGGACCTGCTCGGGCAGAACATCAAGGCCGCGCAGCAGCAGGCGCTGAAGTCCGGCTTCAAGGTGGTCGTCGGCAAGGCCCGCTTTGACGAGAAGGTGGCCAAAGACCTCGTCCTCGACATCTCTCCGAGCGCCAACAGTGAGGTCGAGAAGGGCGCGCAGCTGACGCTCATCCCCTCGGGCGGGCCGGAGACCATCCCCGTGCCCAAGGTGGAGAATCTGTCGGAGGCCGACGCCCGGGTGAAGCTCGCCGACGCGGGCCTCACGGTCTCGCGGGTCAGCAAGTCGCCGAGCGACACGGTCGCGCGCGGGCTGGTCATCAAGACCGACCCGATCGTCGGCAAGCGGGTCAGGAAGGGCTCCGCGATCAAGCTGATCGTCAGCATGGGCCTGGTCATGCCCGACATGAGCGGCCTGCCCCGCGATCAGGCCGAGAAGCTGCTGAGCGACAAGGGCTTCCAGGTCTCGATCGACGAGGTGACCGACGACCACGAGCCGGGCACGGTCATCGCGCAGGATCCGGCGGGCGGCACCCCGGTCGAGGCCGGCGTTCCGGTCCATCTGACGGTGTCCACCGGTCCCGAGACCGGCTTCCAGTGGCCGTGGGACAACAACGACGGCTCGCAGCCGCAGCCCGACTTCGTCAACGTGCCCGACGTGCGGCTGAAGTCCTTGGGCGACGCCACGCGCGAGTTACAGGCCGCCGGGTTCGGCGTGAAGGCGCGCAAGCTGTTCGGCGGCCAGCGTGTGGTTGGCGAGCGCCCGACGGGTCAGGCGCCGCAGGGCTCCAAGATCACCATCTGGTATTGATCTTTTGCACCGCCTCGGGCGTGAGCGTGCCGAGCAGGCGCAGGCGGGCCAGGCCGCCGTCCGGATAGATGTCGAGCCGGACGGCGACCGCCTCGCGATCACTGTCGAGGCGGAATCGGTGCCGCGTGTCGGGGTGCAGCCGGGTCTTGTCCAGCAGGGCGAATTCGCCCCCGTCGGCCTCGATGCCGGTGAGCGCGGCCCAGCCGGGGGCGTTGTGCACGAGATTGCGGGTGTCGAGCTCGGCGACCTGGATCCGGCCGGCTCCGGCGAGCCGTACGACGAGCCAGTCGTTGCCGTCGTCGCGGCGGCGCGCGGTCTCCCAGCCCTCGGCCTGGTTGCGCGCCTCGCCGGAGGCGATCACGTTGTTCGGCGCCGAATAGAACTCGTCGGAGCAGGCGGTGACCAGCCCACCGTTCTCCAGGGCCGCGAGATCGATCGTGAGCCCGCTCAGATACGCCGGATCGGGGATCACATCTCCGTGCACGCGCAGCCGGGCCACCCCGCCGTCGGGGTAGATGTTCAGGCGCACATGGGTGAACCGGCGTTCGTCGCTGACGCCGAAGTGGTGGTGGGCGTCACCGCTCAGCAGGCTGCGCGGGACGATCTCCACCCAGCCGGTCAGCTCGTCGGCCGTCGGGTGGCCGTCGACCGCGCAGGCCTCGACCGAGGCGTACGGCGGGAAGTTGCCCTTGAACCACGCCGTGTCGATGATGACGCCGTGGATGACCCCGGGCATGCCCAGCCGCACCACGGCCCAGTCGTGGCCGGGGGTGCGCCTGCGGCGCGTCTCCCATCCGTCGTAGACCTGGCCTTTCCCGCCGAACGTCTTGGGCGAGAAGACCGGCCGGCCCGGCCGGATGAGCGCCTCTTTCTCGGCGAACGACTCGTCGCTCGCCGCGATCACGCTTCCCCCGCAGTTCCGCGCCGCGAGATCGGGCCACTTCTCATGATCCTGCCTGTTCACATCAGTAGCCTTCCCCTCGGCGCGCCGCCTATCGGTGTCCCGCGCAGCCACGTCTGCCTGACCACGCCCGTCAGCGTCGCGCCGTGATATGGCGAAACCGGGTTCTTGTGGTGCAGCTCCGCCACATCCACCACAAATGATGCCTCTGGGTCGAAGGCCACGAGATCGGCGTCCCGCCCCGGCTCGATGGCCCCTTTGCCCGCCAATCCGACCAGGCCCGCCGGACCGGCGGCCATCCAGCGGACGACGTCGGCCAGGCCGTGGCCGCGCTCGCGCGCCGAGGTCCACACGGCCGGCAACCCGACCTGCAGTGAGGCGATCCCGCCCCAGGCCGCCGCGAAGTCGGGCGTCTTGAGATCCGGCGTGGACGGCGAGTGGTCGGACACGATCCCCATCAGCACGCCCTCCGCGAGCGCCGCCCACAGGGCGTCCTGGTTGGCCGCCTCACGGATGGGCGGGCAGCACTTGTAGGCGGGGCCGGTGACGGCCTCGGCCGCGAGCGTCAGGTAATGCGGGCAGGTCTCCGCGGTGATCCGCAGGCCCGCGCGCTGGGCGGCGCGCAGCGGCTCGACGCACGCCGCCGCCGACACATGGACGATGTGGGCACGCGCGCCCGTTTCGCGTACGGCGTCGATGACCCGCTCGACGGCACGGCGCTCGGCGTCCTGCGGCCGCGATGCCAAGAAATCGGGATATGTCGGGCCGACGGGGTCGATGAGCGAGCCGGGATCCTCGGCGTGCACGATCAGCAGGCCGTCGAAGCGCGCCAGTTCGGCCAGCGCCGCGCGGAGCTCGGCATCGGAGAGCGCGGGGAACTCCTCCACCCCTGACGGGGAAAGGAAGCACTTCACCCCGAACACCCCGGCCTCGTGGAGAGCGCGCAGCCCGCCCAGGTTCTCCGGGATCGCGCCGCCCCAGAAGCCCACGTCGACCCAGCACTGCCCGGCCGCGGTCGTCCGCTTGATCTCCAGCGCCTCGGGCGTGACGGTCGGCGGCAGGGAGTTGAGCGGCATGTCGACGATGGTCGTCACTCCCCCGGCCGCGGCCGCCCGGGTGGCCGTGGCGAAGCCCTCCCAATGCGTCCGGCCGGGCTCGTTGACGTGGACGTGCGTGTCGACGAGGCCCGGCAGCAGGGCCACCTCGCCGAGATCGACCTGCTCGGCCTCGAACCGGGCGTCGTAGGCGTGCAGCCCGGCGATCCGCCCGTCCCGCACGGCCACGGCCGCCGGCCCCACCCCGCCGGGCGTGACCGTACGGCGCGACCGCACGACCAGGTCAGCCTCGCTCAAGGTGGCTCCTCACGTGGATCGCGACGAGGCGTTCGAGCAGCGGGCCGGCATGGGTCATGCATCGGGTCGCGTCGGCCTCGATCTCGGTGAGGGCGTAGGCGGCGGAGATCCCCACGGCGAGCAACGCGGCGTCGCCGACCGTACGGCGTCCGCAGACCGCGATGACCGGCACGCCGTGCCCGGCCGCCGCGGCGGCCACGCCCATCGGGGCCTTGCCGCGCAGCGACTGCTCGTCCAGCGACCCCTCCCCCGTGATCACCATCCGGGCGCCCTCGAGGTGGGCGCCGAAGCCGGCGAGGTCGAGAAGGTAGTCGATGCCCGGCCGGATCTCGGCGTGCAGGTAGGCAAGGGCCGCGAAGCCCACGCCACCCGCCGCGCCCGCTCCCGGGCAGGCCACCACGTCAGGGGCGAATCCGGCGAACGTGGTCAGGCCCGCCTCCAGGATGGCGACGTCCTCCGGCCTCGCCCCCTTCTGCGGCGCGTAGACGGCCGCCGCGCCGGACGGGCCGAGCAGCGGGTTGTTCACGTCGCTTGCCACGATGACCTCGACGCCGCCGATGGCGCCGCCGAGCAGCCCGGACGCGTCGACCGAGGCCAGGCCGCGCAGCGCGGCGCCGCCCGGCTGCAGTTCGTCGCCGTCCGCGTCGAGCAGGCGGGCGCCGAGGGCCTGGATCATGCCGGCGCCGCCGTCCGTGCACGCGCTGCCGCCGAGGCCGAGGACCACGCGGGTCGCGCCGTGCCGTACGGCATGGGAGATCAGCTCGCCCGTCCCACGGCTGCCGGCGGTGAGCGGCGCGAAGCCGGCGGGCAGGCGGCGCAGCCCCGAGGCCTCGGCCAGCTCGACGACCGCCGTCGAGCCCCGCACGGCGTAGGCCGCCGTGACCGGCTCCCCCGTCGGCCCGGACACCTCGGTCTCGACCCGCGAGAATCCGGCCGCCACCACCGCGTCGACCGTGCCGTCGCCGCCGTCGGCGACCGGCAGCAGCACGCTCGGCACGTCGTCACCGAGGCCGGCCGCGATGCACGCGGCGGCCTCCGGAGCGGTCAGCGACCCCTTGAACTTGTCCGGCGCGATGACGACGTGATCCCTCATGGGGTCACACTAGACACAAGCCTCCGATGAGCCGCCGCCCCGGCCGCCCCTGCGGCCTCGTCGCCGACAGTGCGGAGGGTCCCGTCCTCGACGACGGTCCGGCCGCCGACCAGGAGCCGGGCGAGCGGCGGCGTCTGCCCGTACGCGAAGGCGACCACCGGGTCGTCGGCCGCCGCGTGATAGCCGCGAAGATCCCACACGGCCACGTCGGCCACCTTGCCGGCCTCCAGGGATCCGATCTCGTCGGCACGGCCCAGGCACGCGGCTCCGCCCATGGTCGCCATCCGCAAGGCCTGCCGGGCGGTCAGGGCGTCCGGCCCGTTCTTGGCGCGCTGCATGAGCATGGCCATCCGGATCTCCCCGGCGAGCGGGGTCATCTCGCTCGACCCCGCGCCGTCGACGCCGAGCCCGACCGTGGCGCCCGCCTTGAGCAACTCGCTGACGCGGGCGATGCCGGCGCCGAGCCGCGCGTTCGACGAGGGGCAGTGCGCGATGCCCGTCCCAGTAGCCGTGACGCGGGCGATGTCGGCGTCCTTCAGATGCACGCAGTGGGCCAGCCAGACGTCAGGGCCGAGCCAGCCGAGCGAGTCGAGGTATTCGACCGGAAGCATCCCGAACTGCTCGCGGCAGTGCTCGTCCTCGTCGAGGGTCTCGGCCCCGTGCGTGTGCAGTCGCACGCCGAGGTCGCGGGCCAGGGCGGCGGCCTGCACCATCAGGTCGCCGCTCACCGAGAACGGGGAGCAGGGCGCGACCGCGACGCGCACCATCGCGCCGAAAGACGGATCATGATATTTCCGGACCGCCGCCTCGGTTTCGGCGAGGATCACGTCCAGCGGCTCCACGACCTCGTCCGGCGGGAGCCCGCCCTGGGACCGGCCGCGGTCCATCGAGCCGCGGCACGGGTGGAAGCGCAGGCCGACCTCGGCGGCGGCCTGGATCTCGGCCGCGAACAGGTCGCCGCGCCCGCGTGGGAACACGTAGTGGTGGTCGGTCGTGGTCGTGCAGCCCGACTTGGCCAGCCACGCGAGGCCCGCCGTGGCCGCGCCGTGCACGACCTCGGCGTCCATCCCCGCCCAGACGCGGTAGCTGGCGACCAGCCACTCGAACAGCGTCCCGTCCGGCGCCAGGCCCTGGGTCGCCCACTGGTAGAGGTGGTGGTGGGTGTTCACGAGCCCGGGCGTGACCAGGCAGCCGCCCGCGTCCACCCGCTCGCCCTCTCCCTCGTACGGCCCCGGCCCCACGGCCGCGATCCGGCCGTCCTGGATCGCCACGTGCCCGCCGGAGATCTCCTCGCCCACGACGGGGACGACGTAGGCGTTCTCGATGACGAGATCAGCCATCGGCCCGCCCGGCGGCCTGGCGGACGGCGTCGAGGATCTTCTCGTAGCCCGTGCAGCGGCAGAGGTTGCCGGCCAGCGCCTCGCGGATCTCCAGGTCGGACGGCACGCCCTCGGAGGCGGCCAGCAGCGCGTGCGTCTGGACGATCAGGCCGGGCGTGCAGAAGCCGCACTGGACGGCGCCGCATTCGACGAAGGCCTGCTGGACGGGGTGCAACCCCTCGTCCGAGGCGAGGCCTTCGACGGTCACGACGGTCCTGGACTCGGCCTGGCCGGCCGCGACCAGGCAGGCGCACACCGGCACCCCGTCGAGGTAGACCGTGCACGAGCCGCATTCGCCCTGCTCGCAGGCGTTTTTGGCGCCCGGCAGGCCGAGCCGCTCGCGCAGCACGTAAAGCAGGCTCTCGCCTTCCCAGACGTCGTCGGCGATCCGTTCTTCACCGTTGACGGTGACGGTCACGCGCATCGCAGGTGATCCTCCCAAGCCCAGGTGAGCGTACGGCGGGCCATGACGGCCAGCGAGTGCAGGCGGTAGTCGCGGGTGCCGCGCACGTCGTCGATGGGTGCGGCGGCGTCCCGCACGAGCTCGCCGAAGCGGCGGGCCACGTCGGCGTCGAGCGGCCCGGACCAGTCGAGCGCGGACTCCAGGAAGGCCTCGGCCTCGGGAGCCCGGCGCGGTGTGGGGGCGGCCGAGCCGATGCCGGTGCCCACCCGCCGCCCGTCGAACGCGATGGCGAACGAGCTGACCGCGATCACCATGGCGTTCCTCGTGCCGATCTTCGAGAAGTACTGCGGGCCGGTGGCGACGGGTATGCGGACGGCGCGGATCAGCTCGTCCGGCTCGAGGGCGTTGCGCTTGACTCCGCGGTAGAAGTCGGTGATCGCGATCATCCGGCTGCCGCGGACCGACTCGGCCTCGACCTCGGCCCCGGTGGCCAGCAGCGGCGGGTGGCTGTCCCCCGCAGGGGAGGCGGCGCCGAGGTTGCCGGCGACCGTGCCCCGGTTGCGGATCTGCGGCGAGCCGACCGTGCGTGAGGCCTGCGCGAGGCCCGGCAGGTCGCCGGCGAGCTCGGCGATCAGGCGGGTGTAGCTCACGCCCGCGCCGAGCCGGACCGTGCCGTTGTCGCGCGTCCACTCGGCCAGCTCGGCGACGGCGGCGAGGTCGAGCAGGGCGGTGGGCCTGCCCTTGTCCAGGTTGATCTCGACCATGACGTCGGTGCCGCCCTGTATGGGCGTGGCATCCGGTCGCTCGGCCTTCATCTCCAGGGCCTCGGCCCAGGTCAGCGGGCGTAGAAAGTCCATCATGTCACTCCCAGGCCGGTCCGGCGGCGGGCGCGTCCGGCCGCAGCACGGTCCCCTCGATCAGCCCGTACGGCCGGTCGGCCGCCACGTACACCTCGTTGTCGTTGTCGAGCCCGAAGGGCGACAGGTCGACCAGGAAGTGGTGCTTGTTGGGCAGCGAGAGCCGCACCTCGCAGATCTCGGGGCAGTCGGTGAGCACCCGCGAGCCCATGGCGTACAGGGTCTGCTGCAGGGACAGGCTGTAGGTGCCGGCGAAGGCGGCGATCAGCGCCTCCCTGGCCCGCTCATAGGATTTGTCCCAGTCGGAGCTCCCCGTGTGCCGCCACTGCGCGTTGACGGCCGTGGCGAGGACGCGGTCGCGGGTTTCGGCGAGCGTGGTGTATTCGTCGGTGGCGAAGCCCCAGAACTCCGAGTCCGTCGTGTTGAGCAGCACCAGGTCGCGGAGGCCGGAGACGACCCACTGGCTCGTGCCGTCGTAGTGGACGACGGTGGTGCGGGTCTCGCGGCCCGAGCGGACGAAGGAGTGCCCGCCGCGGCGCTCCCAGGCGTACTCCTCGATGGCCACCCGCGCGAGCCGCACGGCCGGCTGGGTGTCCACGAAGTGGCGGGCCAGCAGCAGCGCGAAGTCCTCCGACGCGCCCACGCCGTGCTTCTTGGCGAAGGCGTAGACCGTGTTCTTCTGCGTGTCGGTGGGCAGCACGGTCGCGTTGTCGCCGGTCAGGTGGACCGCGTCCATGTCGCCCGAGAGCGAGCTGCTGACGTTGAGGTCCTTCAGGTGGTGGGCCTCGCCGTGCTTGGTGACGCGCACGAGCCGGGTTTCGGCCTTGCCGTAGCGGTTGGGGCCAAGGACGAACACGCTAACTCCCCCTGTAGGTCGAGTAGCCGTACGGGCTGAGCAGCAGCGGCACGTGATAGTGCGCGTGGTGGTCGGCCATCTGGAAGACCACGGCCACCTCCGGGAAGAACGCCTCCGGACCCAGATAGGCGGCCACGTCGAAGGTCAGGCGGTAGGTGCCCGGGTCGTGCTCGCCGTGCCAGCGGATCCGGCCGTCCTCGTCGGTCCGGCCCTCGGCGACCGGGGCGAACCCGGTTTGATCGCGACAGGCCAGCCGGACAGGGACATCCGCGGCCGGGCGGCCGAGCGCGGTGTCCAGGACGTGCGTGGAAAGGGTGGTCATAGGTTCTCGATCTTCGCGAGACGGATCTTCACGATCTTGGCGAGCTCGGCGCGGACCACCGCCCGCTCGGTCTCCGCGTCGTTGTCCAGGCGCGCGAGCAGGATGTCGCGTATCTCCTCGGCGCCGCGCCCGGTCGCGCAGACGAGGTAGACGTGGCCGAAGCGGCGCTCGTAGGCCTCGTTGCCGCTCCTGAGGTCGTCCAGGACGGCCTGTCCGGCCCCGGCGGCGCCGGACTGCTCCTGACGCGACCAGGCGGCCTCACGCGCGTCTCCAGCGGCGCGCTCGCCGATGCGCGGGTGCGCGGCCAGCGCCTCTTCGACGTCGGCCCAGGCCAGCTCGGCGATCACCCGGTCGCTCGCGTGCGCCATCTCCTCGAGCCCGGCGTACGGCCCGGCGCCGGCCACCGCGTCCGCCCAGGCCGCGGACGCGCAGCAGGCCCGCAATTCGGCCCGGCTCAGTTCGCGCATGCCAGCAAGTAGACCTTTTCGGACGGCCCCCGGTCCAGCAGCGCGACCTCACAACCGCACGCGCCGCCGAGCCCGCCGTTTGTAGATAGCTCCAATCGGCGTACGGCATAGGCTGAGGCCATCATGACGAGCAAGAAGCCCATCATCGGCGGGCACGTCCCGGTCACGGGCGGCCTGGCCAAGGGCGGCCTGGCGTACGCGGCCGACATCGGCGCCGAGATGATCCAGGTTTTCGTGACCAACCCGCGGGGCTGGGCGCTGGCCCCGGGAAACGCCGACGAGGACGCGCGGCTGCGCGAGTCCGGCATGCCGGCCTTCATCCACTGCAATTATCTTGTCAATTTCGGCTCCCCGACCCCGGCGACGCTGGCGGGCTCGATCGCGACCGTGCGGCACACGCTGCGCCGCGGCGCCGAGACCGGCGCGCTCGGCGTGGTCGCGCACACCGGGTCGGCGGTCAGCCAGACGCGCGAGGACGCGCTGCGCCAGACGCGCGAGAGCCTGCTGCCGCTGCTCGACGAGATCCCCGACGACGGGCCCGACCTGCTGCTCGAGCCGATGGCCGGGCAGGGTCAGATGCTCTGCGCCACCGTCCAGGATCTGGAGCCCTACCTCGCGGCGCTCGACTGGCATCCGCGCCTCGGCGTCTGCCTCGACACGTGCCACGCCTTCGCCGCCGGCCATGACCTGGCCGCCCCCGGAGGCGTGCGGGAGACGCTGGACGCGCTGCACGCGATCGCGCCCGGGCGGCTGAAGCTGGTGCACGCCAACGACTGCAAGGACGTGTGCGGCTCGAAGAAGGATCGGCACGAGAACATCGGCGCGGGCCACATCGGCGCCCAGGCCTTCGCCGACCTGATGGCCCACCCGGTCGCCGCGGGGGTCTCGATCTGCATCGAGACCCCGGGCAAGGCCGACAAGCACCGCGAGGACATCGAGCTGCTGAAGAAGCTGCGGGCCGGCTGAGCCCCGGGCGGTGCGGTGTGGCGGGAGACCTGACGGCGATCCGGCCAACCCCCGTATGACCGGATCGCGTCGGCGGCCTCCCGCCACACCTGGTGACCGGCGGACCCAACCCCCCCGAGTATGGGCCCGCCGGCAGCTTGGCTACAATGAGTAATCCCTCTACGTGAAAATCCTACGCGTTGTAGTCGTGGCGGTGACACCGGGTTCGGCCGAGCGGTATCCGGCCCGCGCCGTGCGGACTTCGCGGATGACGAGCGGCCGCCGCCACACGCTGAACGGTCGGTCAACGGCCCGGCGCGTCACAGGTGGCCGCTCAGGTGGCGCACCAGCTGCTCGCGGACCAGGCGGGTGTGGCGGCGGCTGACCGGCACCTGCTCGTCGCCGACCAGCAGCAGCACCCGCCCGTCGTCGTGCCGCAGCTCGCTGACGTAGCGCGCGTTGACGAGCGTGCTCCGGTGGGTGCGCACGAAGCCGGAGGCGGCCCAGCGGCGCTCGAGCGCGCCGAGCGACATCCGGACCAGGTAGCCGCCGTCGGCCGTGTGCAGGCGCACGTAGTCGCCCTGGGCCTCGGCGTACAGCACGGCCTGCTGCGACACGAAGCGGGTGCGCCCGCCGAGCTCGACCGGGATGACGTCGGCCGCGGGTTTCGGCGACCGCGCCGCCAGCCGCCGCACGGCCTCGGCCAGCCGCTCGGCCCGGATCGGTTTCAGCAGGTAGTCGACCGCCTGCAGGTCGAAGGCCTGGACCGCGCCGCGGTCGTGGGCCGTGACGAACACCAGCTTGGGCGGCACCGGGAAGCCGCTGATGAACCTGGCGCGGTCGAGCCCGTCGAGGCCGTCCATCCGGATGTCCAGGAAGAGGCCGTCGAGCCGCTCTCCGGCGCCGGCCATCTGGACCATCTCGCGCAGCGCCGCAACGGCGTCGGGCGCGGTCGACACGCGCTCGATTCGGTCGTCCTCGCGCAGCAGGCTCGACAGGTCGGAAAGGGCGGACTGGTCGTCGTCGACGGCGAGAACGTGGAGCATAGGCATACCGTGCCGGGTGCGGTCAGGTCATCTGACAGTAATCACGCGACTACATGGGGTCACAGGTCCTAGGCCGGGCCCTCGCCCGGCTCCTCCTGGTATGAGTAGCGCTGCTCCCGCCACGGATCGGCGACGTTGTGATAGCCCCGCTCCTCCCAGAAGCCGCGCTTGTCTTCGGTCAGATATTCAAGGCCGCGCACCCATTTGACGCTCTTCCACGCGTAAAGGTGAGGCACCACGAGCCGGACGGGAAAGCCCCGCTCGGGCGAGAGCGGCTTGTCGTCGAGCTCGGTGGCGAACAGCGTGGTCTCCCGGTCGAAATCGGCCATCCGCAGGTTGGCGCTGTAGCCGTATTCGGCCCAGATCATCACGTGCCGCACGTCGCTCGCCGGAGGGACCTTCTCGAGCAGCACCGACGCCGGGATCCCGCCCCACTCGTTGCCCATGATCGAGAACTTGGTGACGCAGTGGAAGTCGGCCACCACCGACTTCCGCGGCAGCGCCGAGAACGCCTCCCAGTCGAAGACCTCCTGCTGCCCCGTGGCGGTCGCGCCGAAGACCATGAACCGCCAGGTCGCGGGCCGGAAGGCGGGAACCCTGCCGTAGTGGATCACGGGCCGCCCGCGTGGGATGTACTGACCCGGGGGTAGTCGGCTGTCCTCCTCTGGAATCTCCGGCACGAAGGCCATCCTCCCATCCGGAGGAAATCCGGCGGAGCCCGACCCGGTTTCCAGCCGCGACAGAGCACGAAACAAGACCCCGGCCGGTAAGTGGATATCTGCACGTTCACCACACGCGGCGATGCGCTATATTCCGTGCCATGCGCGAAGCGTTCCTGTTTTGGTATGGCGACGGACTCTGGGCCGATCGCCTCCAGACGCTGCGCTGACAGCCGACAGAGGAAGCCCCGGGTCCCACTGGACCCGGGGCTTTCTGCGTTTAGAAGGGATGCAGCAATGGTCATCGTCATGAGCCCCGGCGCCACCGCCGTGGACGTCGCCGCGATCGTCGACGTCGTCTCCACGGCCGGTGGGGAGGCCTTCGTCAGCCGGGGCGTGAACCGCACGATCATCGGCCTGGTCGGAGACGTCGAGCGGTTCGCCGCCCTGAATCTGCGCGCCATGCCCGGCGTCGCCGACGTCATGCGGGTGTCCCAGCCGTACAAGCTGGTGAGCCGGGAGAATCATCCGGAAAGATCGGTGATCCGGGTGGGCGGCGTGCCGATCGGTCCCGGCACGGTCACGCTGATCGCCGGGCCGTGCGCCGTGGAGACTCCCCGGCAGACGCTGGAAGCGGCCGAGATGGCCAAGGCGGCCGGCGCGACGCTGCTGCGCGGCGGCGCGTTCAAGCCCCGGACGTCCCCGTACGCGTTCCAGGGGCTGGGCGAGGAGGGGTTGCGCATTCTGGCGGACGTCCGTGAGCAGACGGGGCTTCCCGTGGTCACCGAGGTCGTCGACGCGCACGACGTGCCGCTCGTCGCCTCGTACGCGGACATGCTGCAGGTCGGCACCCGCAACACGCAGAACTTCGCGCTGCTGCAGGCGGTCGGCCGGGCCGGCAAGCCGGTCATGCTGAAGCGCGGCATGAGCGGCACCATCGAGGAGTGGCTGATGTCGGCCGAATACATCGCCCAGCGCGGCAACCTCGACATCGTGCTCTGCGAGCGGGGCATCCGCACGTTCGAGACGGCGACCCGCAACACCCTCGACGTGTCGGCCGTGCCGGTGGCTCAGCGGCTGTCGCACCTGCCGGTCATCGTCGACCCGTCGCACTCGGGCGGCCGGCGCGACCTGGTCCTGCCGCTGACCCGGGCCGCCATCGCCGTGGGCGCGGACGGCGTGATCGTCGACGTGCACCCGCACCCCGAGCAGGCCCTGGTCGACGGCCCGCAGGCGCTGGTCGACGGCGACCTCCGGGAGCTGGCCAAGGTGATGCGCGACTTCCCGCCGCTGGTCGGCCGCACGCTGGCGGCGTCGGCCGACGACCTGCTCATCGGGTAGTTCAGGCGTCGAGCGAATACGCCTGGATGGAGTCGGCGAGCTGGACGGCGAGCTCCTCGGCGTCGAGGCGCTTCTCGATCTGCTTCAGGTCTTCGATCTTGGCGGCCGTCTCGGCGTGCCGCGAGGTCAGCAGCGTGCAGCAGTCCTCGTCCGGCAGTTCGGAGATGGCGAGCGTGCCGATCCGGCGGGCCTCGGCGATGATCTCGGTCTTGTCGAGGCCGATGAGGGGCCGCAGGATCGGCAGCTCCACCGCGCCGTCCTGGGCGGTGATGTTGGCGAGGGTCTGCGAGGCGACCTGGCCGAGCGAGTCTCCGGTGATCAGCGCGCCGGCGTGGATGCGCTGGGCGACCTCCTCGGCCGTCTTCAGCATCAGCCGCCGCTGTGTCATCACGGCGAGCCGGTCCTGCCCGGAGTTGCGGATGGACTGCTGGGCCTTGCCGAACGGCACCACCCACAGCCGGGACTTGCCCTGGAACTTGTCCAGCTCCCTGACCAGGGCATAGGCCTTGTAGATCGACTCGGTGGTGGTGAACGGGATGCCGGAGAAGTGCAGGAAGTCGACGTGCATGCCGCGGCGCATCATGCGGTAGGCGGCGACCGGCGAGTCGATGCCGCCCGACATGAGCACCAGCGCCCGGCCGCTGGACCCTACCGGCAGGCCGCCCTGACCGGGGCGGCCGTCGGTGAACAGGAAGACCTCTTCCTTGTCGACCTCGATCCAGACGGTCAGCTCGGGGCGCGACAGATCGACGGGGAACCCGTAGGCGTCGTTGATGGCCCCGCCGACCTTGAAGTCGAGCTGGTTGGAGGTGAGCGGGAAGCGCTTGTCGCGGCGGCGCGCGCGGACCGCGAACCGCGGCATGGCCTCGGCGTGCCCCTTGACCAGCTCCAGCGCGGCCTGGGTCACCACCTCGGCGTCCTTGGCGACCCGCCAGGCCAGGTGGACCAGGACGATGCCGGGCACCTCGGTGACGCGCCTCGCGATCGCCTCGGCCTCCTCGACACCGCCGCCGGCCGGAAGGAACAGCGCGATCACGCCGTGGCGCTGCCGGATGTCGACCCGGTGGTCCTTGAGCGCGGCTTTGATGTTAGACCTCAGCCGCTGCTCGAAGATCTCCCGGTTGCGACCCTTAAGGACCACTTCGCCCAGCTTCAGCAGCACGCAGGGCTCGCCCATGACAATCTCGCTAGTCGGCACTGGAAAATTTTAGTCCAGGTCTGCCAAGCCGTTCTCAATGGCGTAACGGACGAGTTCGACCCGGTTGTGAAGCTGGAGCTTGCTGAGGGTGTTCTGGACGTGGTTCTGGACCGTGCGATGCGACAGGACCAGGCGCTCGGCGATCTGCTTGTAGGACAGGCCCTTGGCGACCAGGCGCAGCACCTCGGTCTCGCGGTCGGTCAGGCGCGGGCCGTCGTCGGCGTCGGGCGGGCGGGCCGCGAGCCGCCGATATTCGCCCAGCACCAGCCCGGCCAGCCCCGGGGTGAATACCGCATCGCCCTCGGCCGTACGCCGGACGGCCTCGAGGAACTCGTCCCGGCTCGCTGATTTCACCAGATATCCGGACGCGCCTGCCTTGACCGCTTCGAGCACGTCCTCGTGCTCGCCGCTGGCCGAAAGGACGAGCACGCGCGGCGGCTGGTCATAGGCGCCGAGCCCGCGCGCCACCTCGACGCCCGGCAGGTCGGGCAGTTGCAGATCGAGGATGACGAGGTCGGGCCGGACGGCCGCGGCGATCCGCAGCGCCTGCCTGCCCTCACCGGTGGTGGCCACCACGTCGTAGCCGGCCTCGGCGAGATCGCGGGCCACTCCGTCCCGCCACATCGGATGATCGTCCACCACCATGACCCGCATCGCCCAACCCAATCACACGCCGCCCGCGGGGACGGACATTTCGATTTCGGTGCCGTCGCGGGACGAGGTCACGGTCACGCTGCCCTTGAGGTCGGCGATCCGCCCGCGGATCGACTGGGCCAGGCCCAGCCGACCCTCGGCCACGGCCTGCTCGAGGCGTCCGTCGGGGATGCCCGGCCCATCGTCCCGCACGCTCACGATGACCCGGTCGTCGTCCTGCTCGGCGAGGATCCAGGCGCTGGCGGCCGGCCCGCAGTGCGCCCGCACGTTGTCGAGGGCGGCGCTGACGGCCGCGGCGACCTCGTTGGCCACGTGGGCCTGGAGCAGCACCGGGGTGGCCGGGGTCGCGACGCTGACCGAGGCGCCGCCGTAGCGGCGGATGAGCGCGCAGAGATCGGCGAGGCCCTCGCCCTCGGGCCGCCCGTTCGGCGCCGGCGGGCGCTCCTCCTCCACCTCGCCACCGCCTCCGGTCAGCAGGCGGCTGAACAGCAGCGGCGAGCCGCGGAGGGTGCGGCGCGAACGCGGCGGCGGATCGGCCGGCGGCGCCGAGCGGACCAGCTCGCGAAGGACCGCCTCCTGCTCACCGGCCAGCCGGCCGAGCTCGGCCGCCTCGCCTCCGAGCTCACGGCCGCGCCGCTGGACGAGGCTGAGCACCTGGAGCACTGAGTCGTGGATGCCCCGCGCCAGCCGCTCGCGCTCCCGGCCGGCCGCCTCGATCTCGGTGGCCCGCTGGAGCCGCGCCTCGGCCTGCTTGGCCAGCCGGGCGACGTGCCCGACCACCCATCCGGCCATCAGCAGCAGCACGGCGCCGTTGACCGACACGGTCTGCAGGTCGAACCCGCGCACTCCGCGCACGTAGAAGTCGGCCACTGACATGATCACGGCCGCGGCCAGTCCGGCGCGGCGGCCCCTGGCCACGGCCCAGGCCACCACGACACCGGCCACCCACGTGGCCGTGATGGGCATCGTGCTCGGCGCCACCCGCGGCCCTTCCACGTACACCGTGGCGAGCAGGCAGCAGAGGGTGACCACGAGATCGAGCACGAGCAGCCGCCAGCCCCCGTTGACCGGGTAGGCGGCCGAGGCGGCCGCGGCCCACACCGTCATCACGGCGATGACCAGCCATCCTGCGGCCGGATGCGCGTAGTAGGACCCGGCCTGCAGCAGCAGGACGGCGGCGTAGACGAGCGAGGCCGCACGGAAGGCGGCGATGGCTCGCCAGAACGAATCCTCGATCTTCACAAGCCGTCAATTCAGGCGTTAACCATCAATTTGCACTGACCTGCCATAATCCTCATGAAGCACGCAGAGCCCGGGAGGCTCCTTTGTCCCATATTGATCACTTCTCCTACGGGCTCGTGACGCCCGTGCTCGCGTATGTGATGTCGACCATCGGCTCACTGCTCGGGTTGCTCCTCACGTCCAGGGCGCGCACCGCCGAAGGCTCGTCGCAGATCCGATGGCTGATCGGGGCGGCCATCGCCATCGGCGGCACAGGCATCTGGGTCATGCACTTCATAGCAATGATGGGCTTTGACGTCAGCGGCGCACAGATCCGATTCAACGTCGCGCTCACCGCCCTGTCCTTCGTGATCGCCGTGCTCGTCGTCGGCGGCGGTCTCGTGCTGGTCTCCCGCGGCGACGCCCGCCCCTCCTCCTTGCTGGGCGGCGGCCTGCTCGCCGGGCTCGGCGTGGCGGGCATGCACTACATGGGCATGTTCTCGATGAACATGCCGGCCCGCGTCAACTACGACCCGATCGTCGTGGGGCTGTCGGTGCTGATCGCCGTGGTCGCCGCGACCGTCGCGCTGTGGTTCACCGTGCGGGTCAAGGGGGCGCTCGCCACGACCGGAGCCGCGCTCATCATGGGCGTCGCGGTCACGGGCATGCACTACACGGGGATGTTCTCGATGAGCGTCAAGGTCACCCCCGGCGCTCCGGTGCCGACGGGCGCGGAGGCCATCGACTTCCTGCTGCCTCTGCTGGTGGGGATCAGCCTGCTCACGATGGGCCTGCTGCTCGCGGTCCTGCTGTCGCCGTCGGAGCGCGAGCTCCGTGAGGACGCCGAGATGCTCGCGCGCCTTCGGGAACGGTCCCAGGCCGCGCCCGGCTACCTCAATGGAAACGGCAACGGCAGCAACGGGCACGGCGCCGAGCCGAGCACCGAGTCGTTCTTCGTGCCCAAGCGGCGCGACTGATGCCGCCCGCGGGCGGGGCCTGACGTGACGGCCCCGCCGCGGCCGGAACAGCCGAGGCTCAGCCGAAGAAGACCTCGGCCTCCGCATAACGCTCCTCCGGGACCAGCTTGAGCTCGGCGGTCGCCTGCTCCAGCGGGACGCGCTCGATGGCCGTGCCGCGCAGGGCGACCATCTTGCCGTAGTCGCCCTCGTGCACCGCGTCGATGGCGCCCAGGCCGAAGCGGGTGGCCAGCACCCGGTCGTACGCCGTGGGGGTGCCGCCGCGCTGGATGTGGCCGAGGACCGTGGTCCTGGCCTCCTTGCCGGTCCGCTTCTCGATCTCCTGGGCCAGCCGCTCGCCGATGCCGCCGAGCCGCACGTGCCCGAACGCGTCCAGCTCGCCGGTCTGCAGCTCCATCGTGCCCTCGGCCGGGTGGGCGCCCTCGGCGACCACGATGATCGGGGCGTACTGCATCTGGAAGCGGGACTCCACGTAGGAGCAGACCCGGTCGATGTCGAACGGCTTCTCCGGGATGAGGATGACGTTGGCACCGGCGGCCATGCCGGCGTGCAGCGCGATCCAGCCCGCGTGACGGCCCATGACCTCACAGATCAGGGCGCGGTGGTGGGACTCGGCCGTGGTGTGCAGCCGGTCGATGGCCTCCATCGCGATGTTGACCGCGGTGTCGAAGCCGAAGGTGTAGTCGGTGGCGTTGAGATCGTTGTCGATCGTCTTGGGCACGCCGACCACGTTGACGCCGCGGTCGAACAACTGCTTGGCCACGCCGAGCGTGTCTTCACCGCCGATCGCGATCAGCGCGTCCACGCCGCCTTCGGCGAGGTTCTTCTTGATCCGCTCAACGCCGCCCTCGATCTTGATGGGGTTGGTGCGGGACGACCCCAAGATCGTGCCGCCGCGCGGCAGAATGCCCCGGACGGCCTGGATGTCCAGAGTCCGGGTGTCGTTCTCGAGGGGACCGCGCCAGCCGTCGCGGAAGCCGACGAACTCGTGACCGTGGACGCCGATCCCCTTGCGGATGACGGCGCGGATGACGGCGTTCAGGCCGGGGCAGTCTCCGCCGCCGGTCAGGACACCAATACGCATGGCGGGTTCCTTTAAGTTGGGAGCAGTATGAGGCGATGTCAGGAGGCATTCTGCCCCCAGGCGCCGACAATGGTCTAGACCAATGCAAGCGACGCCGTGTCTGTATTGTGAAATCTCATGCCGACCGCTGAGATTTCCGTGCTCTCCATAGACGCAGGCACGACCGGTGTGACCGCGCTCGTGGTCACCGAGGACGGCCGGATCGACTCCCGCGGCTATGAGGAGTTTCCGCAGCATTATCCCGAACCCGGGTGGGTGGAGCACGCACCTGAGGAGATCTGGCAGGCCACGCTGGCCGCGTGCCGTACGGCGCTCGGCCGGGCGAGCGCCACGCCGCGCTGCGTCGGGATCACCAACCAGCGCGAGACGGCGGTGCTGTGGGACCGCCGGACGCTGGCCGCGCCCCGCCCGGCCATAGTCTGGCAGGACCGGAGGACGGCCGCCATCTGCGACCGGCTGCGCGAGCACGAGCCGCGCGTGTCGCAGCTGACCGGGCTACGCCTCGACCCCTACTTCACCGGCACCAAGCTGACCTGGATGGCCGAGAACTCCGACGCGTGGGCCGGCGTGCTGTCCGGCGAGGTCGCCGTCGGCACGGTCGACTCCTACCTGGTCGCCCGGCTCACCGGGGGCGCGCGGCACGTCACCGACCCGTCGAACGCGTCCAGGACCTTGCTCTACGACATCGTGGCCGGCGGCTGGTCCGATGAGATGTGCGAGCTGTTCGGCGTGCCCCGGGCGGCGCTGCCCGAGCTGGTGCCCAACTACGGGGAGATCGCACGGACCGACCCCGGCTCGTTTCTCGGCCTCGACCTGCCGATCAGCGGCCTGGCCGGCGACCAGCAGTCGGCGCTGTTCGGCCAGACGTGCCTGTCCCCCGGCGACACCAAGTGCACGTACGGCACGGGCTCGTTCATCCTGGTCAACACCGGCGGCGAGCCGGTCAGGTCGGACGCGGGCCTGCTGACCACGGTCGCCTGGCAGGATCCTGGCGGCGCGCTGACCTACGCCCTCGAAGGCGCGATCTTCGTCACCGGTGCGGCCGTGCAGTGGCTGCGCGACGGGCTCGGCGTGATCGGCACGGCGGCCGAGTCGGAGGCCCTGGCGCGCACCGTGCCCGACAGCGGCGGCGTGGTGTTCGTGCCGGCCCTGACCGGGCTCGGCGCGCCCTACTGGGATCCGGAGGCGCGCGGCGCGATCACGGGGATCACCCGCGGCACCACCCGGGCCCATCTCGTGCGCGCCACGCTGGAGGCCATCGCGTACGAGGTGCGGGACATCGCCGAGACCATGCCGGGCCTGACCGTCCTCAAGGTCGACGGCGGGGCGAGCGCCAACGACCTGCTCATGCAGCTGCAGGCCGACCAGCTCGGGGTGCCCGTGGAGCGCCCGGCGATCCAGGAGACCACGGCGCTCGGCGCGGCCTTCCTCGCGGGGCTCGGCACGGGCGTGTGGTCCTCACCCGACGAGCTGCGCAAGACGTGGCGGCTCGACCGGCGCTTCACGCCGGGCGAGCGCGACGAGGCCGCCTACGACCAGTGGAAGCGCGCCGTGAGCCGGGTCACTGCGCGGCCGTAGGCGGCGGAGGCGGCGGCGACTCGGAGATGGGCGCGATCGGCTCCACCTGTGAGGTGATCTGGATGCCGCTGCGCAGCTGCGACCACAGGCCGACCAGCGCGGCGGCCTGGGCGACGATCAGGGCGATCCCGCTGCCGGCCGTGCCCAGCCGGTAGACCGCGGCCAGCGGGGCCAGGCGGTAGGTCCACGAGCCCGGCCTGGTCTGCAGCGTGCGGGCGTCCATCAGCACGGCGACCACGGTGAGCACGAGGAACAGCAGCAGGATCCGGACGACCGAGCCGCGGACCGGCGCCTGGTCGAGCAGGTTGTTGAGGATCCCGTGGGCGCCCGTGCCCGCCGCGTACGCGAGCACGGGCACGACCGGCTTGAGGTAGCCGCGCCGTCCCGGCAGCTCACGCCACAGCGCGCCCAGCACGAAACCGGCGATGGGCCAGATGAGCAGCGCCGCAACGAGGTCGGCGGCGAGCGTGGCCGGTTCGGTGGCGAGCCGTTCGATCCAGCCGCCACGGCCGAGGTCGTCGGTGCGCCAGGTGGCCCAGATGAGGAAGGCGGCGGCCGGCACGCCGACGGCAGCGGAGTAGCGGGCGGCGAGCCGCGCGTTGCCCCACCACGACGCGCCGGGTCCGCGGCTGAGCGCGAGGTCGAGGGCGCTCAGCCCGTCTTCTCGGGCGGGGTCGAGCCCGATCTCGGCGCGCAGGACGCGGATCCGCTCCTGGACACCGGCGTTCTCGGCCTGGTAGTCGGCGTCCCGCAGGTCGCCCGAGGCCCAGCGGCGGCGCAGCTTCTCCTCGCGGTTTTCCAGGTCGCGGCACTCGCGCACGATCGTGGCCAGCCGCCTGCGTGAGGATTCGGGCACGTCCAGCACCCGATGGCGGGTCAGCCGGAGCAGCAGCGGCAGCACCGCCAGGCCGACCAGCTCGGCCAGCGGGAACGGGACCAGCGCGTAGTAGTGCGGCCAGCGGATCAGCCCGATCGCGAAGACGAAGACGATCAGCCAGCGGGATCGGCCCGCCAGGTCGACCGTGTGCCGGGCGTGCATCCGCAGCAGCACGAGCAGCAGGAGCAGGACCAGCGGCCAGAACAGGTCGACGAACGCGTAGACGAGCTTTTGCGGCTGCAGGTCGGCCGTACGCCGGTAGGTCCACAGCAGCAGCGCCACCAGCGCGCCCGCGGCCGGGATCACCACGGCCAGCAGCCAGCGCACCAGCTCGGGCAGGCGCCCCTCGGAGATCCTGGTGGCGCGTACGGCGGCCGCCCAGGACAGCCCGATGAGCAGGCCCGCGGCGATCACGTTGGCCATCGTCCTGATCCGGTCGTCCGGCGGAGTGAACAGCGCCACCCACGCGGCCGTCGCGCAGGTGGCCGCGACCATGACGAAGCCCGCGCGGAGCGAGGCGCGGGCCCAGGGCGCCCGGTCCCGGGTGACGGGCCAGGCGGCCAGCGGCAGCGCCACCGCCAGCAGCGACAGGTCGATCGCGGACACGATGTCGATGGCGCCGGTGATGATCTGGATCTTGGTGGCCGCGTCGTTCGGGTCGAACAGCCGGGCCGCCTGCAGCAGGAAGATGAACGCGACCACGCGGGTCGCGAGCAGCGCCGCCCGGCGCTCTCCCGTCTCCGTTCCGCTGACGGGCCGCCGGATCAGCGACAGCAGGAGCCAGGCGAGCAGCGCGTACGGGAGGGTGAAGGCGATCAGCCGCCCCACGGCGTAGACCGCCAGGTTCAGATGGCCGACGTCGGCCTGGAACGCCGTCCGCGGGCTGAGCGTCAGGTCGGCCGTCACCTTGGGCTGGCTGATTCCGCGCCAGTTGAACACGTGCACGGGGCCGACGTCGGTCGGCGTCGGCGAGACCGCGCCGATCTGCGCGTCCGGCGCCCGCAGCGTGACCTGGGTCCACTGGGCGTTGCGCAGTCCCGTGGGGAGCGGGGGCAGCAGCCTGACCTGCCACCGCTCGTCCTTCTCCTTGATCTCCCACAGGCCGAGCACGCCGTCGGACGGCCCGCCGAACCGGCCGCCGATGGGGTCGGTGGTCCGTGGCGCGCGCTGGGCGACGCTCACGATCTGGATCTGCGGGCCCAGGGACAGCACCTGGGGCGGCCCGACCACGCCGCCGCGGCTGGTCAGATCGGGCACGAGGCAGTCGAACGCGGCCCGGGCCTGCGGTCCCTCGCTGTACAGATTCTGGGCGCCCGGCCAATCGCGCGGCACGGTGATCCTGGTCGTGGCCACCGCCTCGGGCCGGTCGTGCCCCACCTCGCTGATCTGCAGCAGGGTCTGCACCTGCACGTAGGCGGGGGCGGGGAACTGACATCCCGCGCTTAATTGGGCGGCCAAAAGCGCCTCGATCAACACTTCACAATTGTCGTCCACCTGACGCCGGGCGTTACATCGCGATATCGTTGCCTCAGTCAACTGATTGGTTGAGGAAGGCAATGGATGCGATAGCGGAAGTCAGGGCGTTCAACCGGTTCTACACCGAGGTCGTGGGGGTGCTCCGGGCCGGCATGGTCGGCACTCCCTATTCACTGAGCGAGGCGAGGGTCCTCCGTGAGCTGGCCCACGAGACCGAGGTCGCCGAGGTGCGGCGGCTGCTCGGGCTCGACGCCGGATATCTCAGCCGGATACTGGCCCGCCTGGAGTCCGACGGGCTCATCGAGCGGGAGCGCTCGGCCGAAGACGGCCGCCGCCAGGTCGTCGCGCTGACCGACCAGGGCAGAGACACCTTCGAGAAGCTCGACGAGCGGACCGCGGCCGAGGTCGAGGCCCTGCTCGCCCCCCTCACGACCGAGGAGCAGGAAAAACTGGTCGCGAGCATGCGGCGGATCCGCGAGCTGCTCGACCGCGACCACGTGCCGGGCCCCTATGTGGTGATCCGGCCGCTCAAGTCCGGCGACCTCGGCTGGGCGCTGCACCGGCACGGGGTCATCTACCAGCAGGACTACGGCTGGGGTCCCACGTTCGAGGCGCTGACCGCGCGGATCCTCGCCGACTACGCGGCGGCCGCGCCGGAAGACCGGTCCGGCTGGATCGCCGAGGTCGACGGCGAGCCGGTGGGCTGCGTCTTCTGCGTGCGACGAGACGCCGCGACGGCCCAGCTCCGGCTGCTGCTGGTCGAGCCGTCGGCGCGCGGGCTCGGCATCGGCGGGCGGCTCGTGGCCGAGTGCGTGCGCTACGCGCGGGAGTCCGGCTACAAGCAGATCATGCTGTGGACCCGCGACGTGCTCGGCAGCGCGCGCAAGATCTACCAGGCGGCCGGGTTCGAGCTCGTGTCGTCCAAGCCCGGCGCCGAAGGGCCGGTGACGGTCGTCGACCAGGTCTGGGAGCTCGACCTCACGCCCGGAACGGGCCGCTGACCTCATAGGTGATGCCGGCGCTCCCGGCTCCCCGCATGCCGCGCTGCGAGGAGAAGTAGAGGCGATCGCCGTAGGGGGAGAAGGCCAGGCCGGCCAACTCCGAGCGGTCGTGCCCGTAGATCCGGGCGAAGGGCGCGACCGCGCCGTCGGGGGTGATCGTGCTGATCTCCATGACGTCCTCGGCGAGATACATGTCGCCGGCGCGGACCACGCTCCCGCTGTGCGCCGCGTCGTAAATCACCGTGAGCGTCTCGTTGACGGCGTCGTACGCCCAGATCCGGCTGTCGCCCTTGGTCTCGAAGTAGCAGAGGCCGGCCACGTAGTGGCAGTCGCGGCCGCGGTCGAAGCGCATGGCGCCGGGCACCTGGTCACGGGTCGGCTCGGCCAGCGCCGCCGGATGCGGCACCTCGCGCCACAGGGCGCGGTCGCGGTGCACGACCAGCACCTCGAGCGTGCCGGTCGTCAGGTCGCCCCAATCTTCCGGGCGGAAGCGGTAGAAGCAGCCGTCCGGCTCGTCTTCGGTCAGGTAGACCACCTGGCGCTGGTCGTCGATGGCGACCGCCTCGTGGCGGAAGCGGCCCATCGCGAGGCGCGGCAGCGCGGCGCGTCTGCCGTACGGGTCGCACTCGAACACCCGGCCGCGCGCCGTCTCCTCGCACGACAGCCAGGTGTGCCACGGCGTCGCGCCGCCGGCGCGGTTGAGGTTGGCGCCCGACAGGATCCGGTAGGCGGCGCGCACGGCGCCGTCCGGGGCGAACTGGAGCGCGGAGACCCCGCCCACCAGCGGCACGTTCGAGTTGGACACGTAGATCCAGCCGCCGTCGCCCGGATCGGGGTGCGGCAGGCAGGCGCCGCCGGCCGGCGCGGAATGCCAGGTCAGGCCCGCCACCCGGTGCCCGGAGCGGGCCACCACCCGTCCCGTGAAGCCGTGGGGCAGGGCGAGGCCGTTGTCGTCCGGCGGCGCGAGATCGCCGTACGGCCCCCCGTCGCGGTCGGCGCAGGCCGCGTGCCACAACGATCCTGACAGCGTCACGAGGGTGCCCGGCCGGACGAATGTGCGATGCGGCATCGGTCCCTCCCCCAGATATCGAGTAACCCCTTACTCGGAACGCTACGCGCGCTGGACCGGCACAGTCGATCGGAACGCGATGAACACCAGTGGAATCAGCGCGCCTCCGATGTACAAACTTTGCGGAAATGGCGGTCCCCGTGGCCGCGCGCCGTGCCACCTTGCTCCGGGTCGTCCCTTCGCCCTGGAGCCCCACATGGCCGTACCGGTCGTCGAGCTGCCCGAACGTCCCCGTGAGATCCACCGCCGCCGCGCCCTGATCTTCCTCGACCAGGATGACGCGGGCCCCGGCCGGGCTCTGGCCGCCGCGCTGAGCGCCCGTGGATACGCCGTGGAAATTTCACCCGATCCGCTTTCCGGCTTTCCGGAGGCCGGCGAGAACGAATTGCTCGTCATTCGCGTGCCCGGCGACGTACGGCCCGATCTGGCGGGGTTCGTCCCCCGGCTTGACGAGCGGAACACGGCGGCCGTGGTGATGATCGCGGACTTCGGCTGGATCGCGACCCCCGACCTCGCCGACGCGGACCCGCTGACCACCAGGCTCGGCGTGCGCGGCGACCCGCCGGTAGACGCGGCCCTGCTGACCACCTCGCTGAGGGTGGGCGACGGTCACGCCCGCAGCGGCCCCACCCTCACCGAGGCCGTCACCCGCATCCTGAACGCGGGCGACGCGCCCATCACGGTCGGCGCGCTGCGCGACGCCGTGGACGCCGAGCTCACGGCCACCACGCGGCGCTGCTACCTGAGCCTGCACCGGATGGGCGCCCTGATCCGCCTGGCCGACGCCCGGGCCGTGCCGGCCGATCTGCCGCTCACGGACGCGCTGCGGGAGCTCGCGGCACGCGGCACCGCCGCCCCCGCGGACGCGGCCGGCGTCGTCGCGGTCGTCCACGACGCGTACGCCTCCGGGCCCGCCCGCGACCTGCTGCGGCGCGTGAGCCTGCTCCGCGACGGCGAGGCGGTGACGCCCGAGGTGGCCCGGCTGCTCGGGGCCGAGGCGGGGCTCGGCGAGCTCGTCGCCCCGTGGGGCCTGCTCGACGCCGCGGGGCGGCCGGCCCATCCCGCCGTCAAGGACTTCGGCGCCGTGCGGCTGAGCGCCGCCGAACTCGAGACGTACGAGCCGGCGCTCCGCGAGTGGCGGGCCGGACGGCGGCCGGCGCGGCCCCGGGCGCGGCTCACGGCCGACCGCTGGACGCTCGACGACCGGCTCGGCCACCAGGTGTACGCCGAGGCCGTGGCCGCCTTCATCCGCCACCCCGAGACCAGGCCGCCGCTCACGATCGGCATCACGGGTCCGTGGGGCACCGGCAAGACGTCCCTGATGCGCATGATCCAGGACAACCTGGATCCGGGCGGCTCGCGGGACGGCGAGGGCCGCGGCGCGGTCACCAACGCCGAGGTGCTCGGGCGGGTGCGGAGGCCGGGCGAACCCGTCGCGCCGCTGGAGGACCGGTCGCCGGGATGGCGTCCGACCGTGTGGTTCAACCCGTGGATGTACCAGAGCGGCGAGCAGGTCTGGGCCGGGCTCGCCCACGAGATCATCACGCAGGTGACGGCCCGGCTGCCGGTGGTCGAGCGGGAGCGGTTCTGGCTGCGGCTCAACCTCGCCCGGGTCGACCGGGAGGCCGTGCGCCGCCGGGCCTATCGCACCATCCTCACGCGGCTGCTGCCGGTGGCGATCGGCCTGATCGCGGTCGCGATGGTCGCCACGGCGTCGTTCGCCCTGCCTCTGCTGCGGGACGTGGCCGGGACCCTGGGATCGGCGGGGGCGCTGGCCGTCCTCGGGGCCGCGGCCGTACGGGTCGGGCGGTTCCTGCGCGAGCCGGCCGACGCCGCCTTCGGGACCCTCGTCCGCCCGCCCGACCTGCTCGTGCCCGACCTGGGCTACGGCGGGAAGACCGGCCTGCTGCACCTCGTGCAGACCGACATGCGGCACGTGCTCGACCTGGTGGCGAGCGAGGAGCGGCCGCTCGTGGTGTTCGTCGACGACCTCGACCGCTGCTCGTCCGCGACGGTCGCCCAGGTCATCGAGGCGATCAACCTGTTTCTCGCGGGCGACTTCCCCGACTGCGTGTTCGTGCTGGCCATGGAGCCGGACGTGGTCGCGGCCCACGTCGAGGTGGCCTATCGGGAGCTGGCCGGGATATTGCCGGCGGGACAGGGCGCGGGGCTCGGGCGGCGGTTCCTCGAGAAGATCGTCCAGTTGCCGCTCAGCGTGCCGCGGCTCGAGGACGGCCCGGCGCTCAGCGGCTATGTGCGGGCGCTGCTCGAGGTCCCAGAGGGCGCCGCGGAGCGGCCTTCGGCCGATCTCGATCCGGACGACGACGCGGCCACGACGGTCGAGGAGGAGCTGCGCCGGCGCGCGCCGACCATCGCCTCCCTCGACCGGATCGCGCGGCAGCTCCAGACCGAGTCGACCGGACGATCGGGCGAGGCGCTCGCGCCGCACCTTCGCCTGGCGGCCGAACGCGTCTACGACGAGCTCTACACCGACCGCAAGGCGTACGAGGCGATCAGCGCGCTGCTGCCGGCGCTGACCCAGCCCAACCCACGCGAGATCAAGCGCTACGTGAACGTGTTCCGGTTCTACTCGTTCGTCACGTTCAACCGTTCGCTCGCGGGGGCCGGCCGCGCCACCGACTCCGAGGTGGCCAAGCTCGCCATGCTGGCGATCCGCTGGCCGCATCTGCTGTCGGCCTTCGTGCGCGAGTGGCAGGGCCGTACCGTGCTGGCCTGCCTCGAGGACGCGGCCCGCTCGGACGAGAAGGCCTGGCAGGCGGCCCAGTCGGCGACCGGGGTGGCAGCCGATGACGCGCTGCGCTCCCTGCTCGGCGCGGGGCCCTCGGTCGCCTCGCTGGCCGCGGATCTTCTCTGAAATTGACAGTGTCACTGTGACAGTGACAGTATCGAAAGCATGGACGGCACGTGGACCATCGGTGAGCTCGCGGAGCAGGCGGCACGGCTGCTCGGCTCCGCCACGCAATCCAACGGGCGGGTGCGCGACGTGCCCAACGAGCGGCTCATCCGGTGGTATGTGACGATCGGCCTGCTCGATCCCCCGCTGGCCCGCCGCGGCCGGATCGCGCTCTACGGTCCACGTCACCTGCTCCAGCTCGTGGCCGTCAAACGCCGCCAGGCCGCCGGCGCCTCCATCGCCGACATCCAGGCCGAGCTCACGGGCGCCCCCAACGCCACGCTCGAAGCCATCGCCACCGTTCCCAGCCCTTCCCCCGAGCCGCCGCCCGAGGCGGCGCCCCGCTTCTGGACGGCGGCCGCCCGTTCCACGGAAGACATTCCTAAAACGGTGGAACCCGTGGCCCGGGTTCACGGCGTGCGTCTCGCGCCGGGGGTCACGCTGCTTCTCGACGACGCCGCGCGCGTCCCGACCGACGGCGACCTCGGGCGACTGGCCGAGGCCGCCGAACCGCTCCTCCTCCGGCTGGCCGAGCTTCGGCTGCTGCGCACAAGGAAGTGATGTCATGGCTATTGCGATCACACCCATGAAGCCGGAAGAAGTCAGGCCGCTGCCCGGCGGCGGGCTCGGCGCGCTCGAAACGCCCCGCGGCAACCTCCCTCTGGAAAGCGTCGGCGTCACCGCCAAGATCACCGGCCTGAGCGCCGGCGTGGAGGTGGTGCAGGGATATCGCAACCCCTACGACGTGACCCTCGAGGCGACGTACGTCTTCCCGCTCCCGCCGCGAGCGGCGGTGACGGCCTTCCAGATGGAGGCCGACGGTCACGTCGTCGAAGGCGTGCTGAAGGAGCGCGGCCAGGCCCGCGCCGACTATGACCAGGCGCTGGCCGAAGGCCGCCGGGCCGCGATCGCCGAAGAGGATCGGCCCGACGTGTTCGCCATCCGGGTCGGCAACATCCTGCCGGGCGAGCGGGTCACGATCCGGCTGTCGCTCAGCCAGCCGCTGCCGTATGAGGACGACGCGGCCGAATTCCGCTTTCCCCTGGTCGTGGCGCCGCGCTACATCCCGGGCGAGCCTCTCGACGGCACGCCCGCCGGAGACGGCACGGCCCCGGACACCGACGCCGTGCCCGACGCCTCCCGGATCAGCCCGCCCGTCCTCCTCCCCGGCTTCCCCAATCCCGTACGGCTCTCGCTGTCGGCCGCCATCGACCCTGCCGGGCTGACGCTCCGCGAGATTCGCTCCAGCCTGCACGAGGTCGTCCAGGAGGGCGACACGGTCGCGCTGCGGCCCGGCGAGCGCCTCGACCGCGACTTCATCCTCCGCCTGGCGTACGAGGCGACCGACCGGCCGGCGCTCGCCGTCACGCCGGATACCGCCGACGGCTCCGAAGGGACGTTCACCCTGACCGTCGTGCCGCCCTCGGATGTGGACGGCACGGCGCGCGGGCGGGACGTGGTGCTCCTGCTCGACCGGTCGGGCAGCATGACCGGCTGGAAGATGGTGGCGGCGCGGCGGGCGGCCGCCCGGATCGTCGACACGCTGACGTCGCGGGATCGGTTCGCCGTGCTGGCCTTCGACAGCGTCGTCGAGCGCGCCTTCGACAGCGGCCTCGTCGAGGCGAGCGACCGCAATCGCTATCGCGCCGTGGAGCATCTGGGGCGGCTGGACGCGCGCGGCGGCACGGAGCTGCTCGCTCCCATGGAGGAGGGGCTCCGGCTGCTGACGGACGCCACGCGCGACCGTGTGATGGTCCTGGTGACCGACGGCCAGGTCGGCAACGAAGACCAGATCATCGACCGGATCGCCGGCTCCGCCCGAGGTGTGCGCATCCACTCGGTGGGCATCGACCGGGCCGTCAACGCCGGCTTCCTCGGACGGCTGGCCATGCTCGGATCCGGACGCTGCGAGCTGGTCGAATCCGAAGATCGGCTCGATGTGGCCATGGAGCACATCCACCGCAGGATCGGGTCGCCGCTCGTCACCGATCTTTCCCTCCACCCGGAGGGGCTCCAGGTGATCGCCGGCACGGTCACTCACCTGGGCGCCGTCTATCCGGGTGTCCCGCTGGTGGTCTCCGGGCGGTTCAGCGGCCCGGCCGCGGGGACCATGGCCGTACGGGGGACGACCGCCGACGGCCGGCCCTGGGAGGCGACCGCGCAGGCCACACGGACCGACAGCACGGCGCCGCGCACCCAGTGGGCCCGCGCCCACCTGCGCGCCCTCGAAGACCGCTACGCCGCCGGCGACACCTCGCTCGAAAGCGCCATCGTCGCGGCGTCGCTGAAATTCGGCGTCCTGTGCCGGTTCACGGCGTTCGTAGCGGTCGACACGCGGGTGGTCGCCGAGGGTGGGCCGGAGCACCGGGTGAGCCAGCCGGTCGAGCTTCCCAGCGGCTGGGAGATGCCCATGCCGGCGGCCATTCCGGCCGCCGCGCCCATGATGGCGAAGATGGCGACGTTCACGAGCGCCGATCCGATGGCGCCTCCGGCGCCCGGCGGGCCCCCGCCGTTCGGGCCGACGACCCTGCCCACCGTGGAGGCGGGCGGCGCCGCGTCCGAGGTGTCGGTGGCACGTCCTGCGGCGCGCAGGCGTCCGGCCCACGGGTTCGCGGGCGCGCCGATGCCGCCCAGCCCGCCGGGGCCGAAGCCGGCCGCGACCACGCTCGACGGCGTCCGCCCCCAGCTGGAGGAGGAGCTGAGCCGGCTGAGCCAGGCGGCAGGCCTTTCCGAGGGCGACCGCCGCCGCTACCTGGCCGATCTGGGCAGCCGCCTGCGGGTGCTGGCCGACATGATCGACGGGCATGCCGATCTGACCGCGCTGGCCGATGAGCTCGACCGCGCGGAATGGGCCGCCACCGACCTCGAGGCTCTGTGGCGGCGCACGGCCGAACTTCTGAGCCGCCTCACCGGGACAGCCGGGCAGCCGATCCGCCGGACCTTCTGGAAGCGGTCATAAAGTTCAAAGAAATATCTCCCTTGTCGTCCCTACGGCACATCCACGGGCCCCGGAAGGCGCTTTCCATGTGTCTGAGGGACGACAAGTGAGCGTCATCGCGGCTCGGGGAGGCGGATTACGTCGGACGGCGGGGTGGGGCGGGGACGGCGCGGTTCACGCACTCCACCCGCGTCGGGCCGATCATCGCGCCCACCTGCGGGAACAGGCCGGCGTCGGCGGAGCAATCTACGCAAGACACCTTTTAATCCCATGAACCTCCAACGCATACCCTGTCGAGATGAGTTCCCTGATTCTGGACGGCGGGCTGGCAACCCACCTCGAAACGCTCGGCTGCGATCTCGCCGATGACCTCTGGTCGGCCAAGCTGCTGTTCCAGGATCCCAGCGCGATCCGGCAGGCCCACCGCGACTACTTCGAGGCGGGGGCGGATGTGGCCACGACGGCGAGCTACCAGGCGTCCTTCCCGGGCTTCGAACGGCGCGGGCTGTCGGCCTCCGAGGCCGAGGCGCTCATGCTGCTGTCGGTGACCTTGGCCATGGAGGCCAGAGACGAGGCCGGGCACGGGCTGGTCGCGGCCAGCATCGGGCCGTACGGGGCCTATCGGGCCGACGCCTCCGAATACACGGGCGACTACGGCCTCGGCGAGGACGAGCTTTTCGAGTGGCATCTCCCCCGCTTCCAGCTACTGGCCGGGTCGGACGCCGATCTGCTGGCCTTCGAGACCATCCCGTCGTATGTGGAGGGCAGAGCCATCCGGCGGCTGCTCGACGAGGCGCCGGTCCGGGCATGGGTCAGCTTCTCCTGCCGCGACGGCGCCCACCTCAACGACGGCACGCCGTTCGAGCAGGCCGCGGCCCTGTTCCCGGACCATCTCGTCGGCGTCAACTGCACCGCTCCGCACTTCATCCCAGATCTGGTCAAACGCGGCGCGGTCGTGGCGTATCCGAACTCGGGCGAGACCTGGGACCCGGCGAACTACCGCTGGCTCGGGACGCCCGACGCGATCGAGTTCGGCACGGCGGCGGTCGAGTGGCGCGCCCTCGGTGCCACTCACGTGGGCGGATGCTGCCGCACGACACCGGACCACATACGGCACATCCGTCAGCGCCTCTCGTAAAGTGGCGCATGTGACCAACAGTCCGATCTTTCAGCTCTGTGATGACTACATCAATCGCTGGGCCGTGCTCGACCCGGTCGCCGCGACCGCGGAAGGGATCACCGGCGCGTACGCGCCCGCGACCGATTTCAGCCCCGACGGGCATGAGTCGCGCGCCGACCTGATCCGCGAGACCCTGCACGCGCTCGCCGGGCTGGACGCCCGCGACGAGAACGACCGGCGCGCCGCTGATCACCTTCGCGAGCGGCTGGAGGTCACGCTCGCGCTGCACGACAACGGCGAGCCGTTCCGGGAGGTGGCGGCGCCCTTCGGGATGATCAACTTCCTGCGGGACAGCGTCGACCTGCTCCCCCGGTCCAACGACGACGAGTGGCGCGACGTCGCCGCCCGCCTCGCCGCCATCCCCGGCATGCTGTCCGGCTGGCGCACCAGCCTCACGCTGGGCATGCAGCGCAGGGTCGTCGCCGCCCGCCGGCAGGCCCTCGAGCTGAGCGACCAGGCCGTCCGATATGGCACCGCCGGCACCCACGCCGCCCTGATCGGCGCGTACGGGGACGGGCCGGTCGCCCGGGACCTGGCCGCGGGCGTGGCCGCCGCGCACGAGGCCTACCTCGAGACGGGCCGCTGGCTCCGCGGGGAGTACGCGCCGAACGCCACCGAGCGGGACGCGGCCGGCGAAGAACGCTACGCGCTCGGCGCGCGCTACAACCTGGGCGACGACGTCGACCTGCGCGACGCGTACGCCTGGGGCTGGGAGGAGCTGCGCCGCATCGAACGCGAGATGGAGGCCGAAGCCGACCGGATCAAGCCGGGCGCCACCGTCAGCGAGGCGATCGCCCTGCTGGAGGACACCGAATTCCTCACCTCCTCGGAGGCGTATCTCGCCTGGCTGCGCGACCGGCACGACGAGGCGCTGGAGCGGCTGCACGGCGTCCACTTCGACATCGCCGAGCCGCTGCGCCAGGTCGAGGTCGTCCTCGTGCCCGGCGAGGCCGGCGCGCCCTATTACACGCCGCCGAGCGAAGACCTGCTCAGGCCCGGCCGCACCTGGTGGCCCGCCGGCCAGCGGGAGCGCTACGCCACCTGGTCGGAGCTGACCACCGTCGCCCACGAGGGCGTGCCCGGCCACCACCTGCAGCTCGGCGCCACCAAGGTGGCCGGAGACTCCCTGTCGCGCTTCGGCAAGGTGTCATGGGTGAGCGGGCACGGCGAAGGCTGGGCCCTCTATGCCGAACGGCTGGCCGACGAGCTCGGCTGGTTCGAAGAGCGCGGCACCCGGCTCGGCATGCTGTGCGGCTCGGCGCTCCGCGCCGCCCGCGTGGTCATCGACATCGGCGTTCATCTGGGGCTGCCGCTCCCGCCCGAGGAGGCCGAACGGCACGGCCCGGCCTGGACCTTCGAGGTGGCCAAGGACGTGCTCTACAACCGGGGCCGCTGCGAGCCCCACAACGTGCACCCGGAGACCGTCCGCTATTTCGGCTGGCCCGGCCAGGCCATCTCCTACAAGCTCGGCGAACGCGCCTGGCTCGCCGCACGCGCCGAAGCCGCGGCCCGGCCCGGCTTCGACCTCAAGCAGTGGCACAGCCAAGCCCTGGCCCTCGGCCCGGTCGGCCTTTCCAGCCTCACCGCCGCCCTCCGCCGCATCACGCCCAACGGCCATTCCGCCTGACTCACCGCGGCGACAGGCGGTTTGGGAGGCGCTAGAGACCTCCGCCCATGGCCACCGGCTCCTCTTCGGAGGCGCGGGTGGCCAGCGGGATCTCCTTGAGGAAGAAGGCCACGATCAGCGCCACCACGACGAAGGGGATGGCGGTCAGGAAGACGGCATCAAGCGCCCGCGAGAACGCGTCGAGGACGTGCGATTTGATCGGCTCCGGCAAGCGCTGGATGGCCTGCACGTTGTTGGCGTCGGCGGCGCCCGTGGGCGCCCGGCCGCCGAACTCCTCGGCCAGATAGGTCGCGAGCCGGTTGTTGAGCACGGCGCCCATGATCGCGGTGCCGATGGCGGCGCCCATGGCGCGGAAGAACGTGGTCGAGCTGGTCGCGGTGCCCATGTCGGACCGGTCGACCGCGTTCTGCACGGCCGTGACCAGCGTCTGCATGGTGAACCCGAGACCCGCGCCGAAGATGAAGCCGTAAATCGCGACCTGCCAGTAGGGCGTGGTCGCGCCGATCCGCGCCATCAGCACCAGCGCGACGAGCATCACGGCCGCGCCGAGGATCGGGAAGATCTTGTAGCGGCCCGTCCTGGTCATGATGTTGCCGGAGGAGATCGCGGTCGAGAAGATGCCGGCCACCACGGGCAGCAGCGCCAGACCCGACTTCGTGGGCGAGAAGCCCTGCACGGCCTGCAGATAGACCGGAAGGAAGATGAATCCTCCGAACATCGCCAGACCCGAAAGGAACGTGAAGGCGTTGCCGACGCTGAACACCGAGTTGCGGAACAGCCGCATGGGCAGGATCGGCTCCGATGCCCGCAGCTCCACCAGCACGAACAGCGCCGTGATCGCGACGAACCCGAACAGCAGCGCCAGCGACCCGGGAGCCGTCCAGCCCATCTCGTTGCCGGCCCAGTCGAGGTAGAGCAGGAAGCACGCGACGCCGGCGACGATCAGCGCCGCACCCAGATAGTCGATCTTGTGGGAGCGCTTGACCGTCGGGATCCGCAGCGCCCACGACGTGACCAGCAGCGAGACGATGCCGATCGGCAGGTTGATCCAGAAGATCCAGCGCCAGCCGGGGCCATCGGTGAAGAAGCCGCCGAGCAGCGGGCCGGCCACGCTCGACATGCCGAACACCGCGCCGAAGTAGCCTTGATAGCGGCCGCGCTCGCGCGGCGGGATGACGTCGCCGATGATGCTGAACGCCAGCGCCATCAGGCCGCCCGCGCCGAGGCCCTGCACCGCGCGGAACCCGATCAGCATGCTGATGTCCTGGCTCAGCGCCGACAGCACCGAGCCGATCAGGAAGATGCCGATCGCGGCCTGGAAGATGACGCGCCGGCCGTAGAGGTCGGAGATCTTGCCCCACAGCGGGGTGGCCGCCGTCGACGTCAGCAGATAGGCCGTGACGACCCAGGAGAGCTTGTCGAGGCCGCCGAGCTCGCTGACGATGCGGGGCAGCGCGGTGCCCACGATGCTCTGATCGAGAGCCGCGAGAAGCATGCCGGCCGCGACCCCGGTCAGCACGATCATGATCTGACGATGGGGGAGGTAGTCGTGCTGTTCCGTGACCGGCTGTTGCGTCATACAGGTAAAGCTAGTACCAGCCACCGACAAACGAGCAAGCGTTAGAGCCGCCCGATCGCCCTACGCGTAAAGCCCCGCTAGGAAGGGTTACGGGCGGCGCGGACCATTTCGACCTTGGCGGTGGCGGCGTATTTGTCGACGTATTCTTGGCCGCCGAGCTCCATGAGGGCATACATGATCTCGTCGGTGACGGCGCGGAGGACGAGGCGGTCGCTTTCCATGCCGTAGTAGCGGGAGAAGTCGAGGGGCTTGCCGTAGCGGACGCCGGGACGGATGCCGAGCTTGGGGATGGGGCGGCCGGGAGGCATCATCTCGAAGGTGTTGACCATGGCCCACGGGATGACGGGCGCACGGGACTCGAGGGCCAGGCGGGCCACCCCGGTCTTGCCCTTGTAGAGACGGCCGTCGGGCGAGCGGGTGCCCTCGGGGTAGATGCCGAGCACGCTGCCCTCGGACAGGACGCGGAGGCCGGTGCGGAGCGCCGCTTCACTCGCCTTGCCGCCGGACCGGTCGATCGGGACCGTGCCGACGCCGGTGAAGAACGCGCGGCTGGCCAGACCCTTCAGGCCGCGGCCGGTGAAATATTCGGCCTTGCCCAAAGAGATGACCTTGCGCGGCAGGAAGAGCGAACCGAAGAAGTGGTCGGCGAAGGACAGGTGATTGCCGGCCAGGATCACCGGCCCCTCTTTCGGCACGTTGTCCACTCCCTCCGCCCAAGGGCGGAACACGAAATGGAGGAACGGCCAGAGGATGGCCTTCACCACCCAGTAGAACACTCGGTTCTCCTTCAGCTCGAGGCCACTTCGACGCAGTGCCATCTTCGCATGCCAGGGGGCCTCGCACGAAGGCCGCCGAACGTGCGACGATCGGGCATGCCTTTGTTGCCGGGCGCCGAGCCGTATCACCATGAGGGTGGCCGGGTGGGCGTCCTTCTCTGCCACGGATTCACCGGCACGCCGCAGTCGCTGCGCCCCTGGGGCGAATATCTCGCGGGCGCGGGGCTCACGGTCGCCCTGCCGCGACTGCCCGGTCACGGCACGACCTGGCAGGAGATGAACCGCACCCGCTGGGAAGACTGGTATGCCGAGTTCGACAAGTCCTTCGTCGACCTCCGCGGCCGCTGCGACGAGGTGTTCGTGGCGGGCCTGTCGCTTGGGGGGTGCATGGCGCTGCGCCTGGCCGAGGTCCACGGCGCCGACGTGCGCGGCGTGGTCCTGGTCAACCCGTCGGTCGTGCTCGACGTTCCGCTGCTGCGGCTGGCCCCGCTGCTGAAGTGGATCCTGCCGTCCACACCGGGCGTCGGCAACGACATCAAGCTCGAGGGCGCGACCGAGCTGGCCTATACCCGCACGCCCGTGCGGGCCGCGGCCACGCTCCCCCGGCTCTGGAAGCTGGTCCAGTCGGAGCTCGACAAGGTGACCCAGCCGGTGCTCGCCTTCTGGAGCGCGAACGACCATGTCGTGAAACCAGCGAGCATCGCTCTGCTGCGGGCCCGGCTCGCCACCCTTGAAGTGCGCGAACTACCAGACAGTTATCATGTGGCCACGCTTGACAACGATGCCGTCTCGATCTTCGCGGGGAGCCTCGACTTCATCCAGGCGCACAGCTCTGTACCCTTGAAGAACCGTGACGCCACAGAGTGACGAGGACGAGGTCTGGCGTCAGATCATCGCCTCCTTCAACGAGCCGGCCGAGGACCCCTCGGCCGAACAGCCATGGCCCGATCGTGAGAATGTGGCCGTCGAGGACCCGCCCGTCCGGACGGCCGCACCCGACGAGGCCAAAGCCGCCGACGGCCGGGCCACAGCCGACGCCGGTGAGACCAGGGACGCCGAGGACGAGGCGCCCGCGGTCGTCGCCGAGGAGGAGGCCGACCACTACATCCCGCCGCCTCCCCCGCCGCTTCCCAAGGCCGACTCACTGACCAAGGCGGCCTGGCTCGCGCTGTTCGGCGGTCCGGCCTACCTGCTGCTCGCCGCGCTGTTCGACTGGCCGATGGACGGGTGGATCGTGTTCCTCGCGGTCGCCGCGTTCATCGGGGGGTTCGTGGCGCTGGTGGTCCGCATGGGCGACGGCCCGCCGCACGACGGCGGCTGGGACGACGGCGCCGTCGTCTAGTGCCGCACTGACCGGAGTTCAGGGCGTCGCGTCCAGGCCGAAGCCCTCGACGAAGTCGGAGTAGTCGCCGCGGGCGTCGAGCACGTGTCCCACGGCCATGGTCAGCTGCCCGGCGCGCGTGACCGACTGCAGCCGCACGGCCTTGTCGCCCGCTTCAGGCTGCGTGCCGCGGAGCACGCTCCACCGTTTCCCGTCGTATACCAGCAGGAACGGCTGCGCGGCGTGGGCCGGGTCGAATCCGGACGCCCAATAGCGGCCCTGGCCGTCGCCGGTCACGCCGTACAGCTCCGCCTTCTGGATCGGCAGCGCGGCCCTCGTCCAGTCCTTGCCGTCCCAGGTGAAGATCAGCGGAGCGATGGAGCCGCCGCTGTAGACGCCGCCGACCGCGACCACGTGCTTGGCGCCCTGCGCGTACACGTCGCGGAGGTAGCCGCCGTCGACCGCGGGAAGCTTGACCGTCTTCCAGCCGCCCCCGCCCCCGCTCTGATGCATGATCAGCGGCCGGTTGCCGTCGTCGCCGACCGCCCAGCCGTCCTTCGGGGTGAGGGCCACGCCGTAGAGGGACGCGCCGTCGGGGCCGACCCCGAGCGTCCACTTCCCGGCGGCGAAGGTGGCGACGAACGCCCTGCCGTCCCGCACGCCCGCGGTGGTGACGCGCCCGCCGGACGCGGCGACCGCGGCCAGCTGCACCCCCGACCGCAGGGGCGGCCCGGAGATCCGGTCGAAGCCGTTGACGTCGCCCTTCACCACGTACGGCAGGCCGTCGTGACCCGTGCCGACCGCCCACACCTCATGCGGCGAGACGACGGCGACCGAGCGGAGGTTGCCCGAGCCGTTGGGGTCGTCGCGCACGGAGATCTGGGTCCAGGCCGTGCCGTTCCAGTGGGTGATGACGCTGCGGCTGGTCCACAGATTCCAGACGTCCTGCTGGCCCACCGCCCAGGCCTCGCGCGCCGACAGCGCGGCCACGTCCGTCAGCGACGCGTCGACGCCGAGCTTCGGCGTTGTCACCTCAAGCGGCGGCCTCACCTCGAAAGACGGCCTCACCTGCGAAGGTGCGGACGTCTGGGCACGCGCGACTGAAGTGGCGATGAAAGACCAGCACACGATCCAGCTGGCGAAGAACACGCACAACGGCACGGCGCGCCGCCTCAAGCGGCGGGTCATGACCAAATCGTACGGGGATCGGTCGCGCCGCCGAGTGGCGGATGACGATTTCCAGCCCTGATGGCGACCGATTGTCAGCTCGCCGCGACGTCCAGTTCCGCGATCACCGGCCGATGGTCGGTGGCCTTTCCGAGGTCGTCCGCGCTCGCCTCGGCGCCGCCGCAGGACACCACGCACGCCCCGGCGCCGCAGAAGACGGCGTCGATGCGCTTCTTCGGATCCTTGGAGGTGAAGGTGTTGCCGTCGCCGCGCGGGGCCGCCACGTAGCCGTCGGTGAAACGCGCGGACAGATACTGCCAGGTCGGTTCGCCCGGCTGCTCGTTGAAGTCGCCGCCCAGCACGGGCACGGCCCCGTGCCGGTCGGCCGCCGCCTGCAGCAGCTCGACGATCTCGGTGGCGTGCCAGAGCCTGGCGCCCACCATCAGGTCGAGGTGGACCGAGGCGACGGCCAGCCGCAGCCCGTCCTTCTCCACGATGGCGATGGCGAGGCCGCGCCATTCCAGCCAGAAGAACCAGCGCAGCCGGTGGGCCTCGACCGAAAGCAGCCGCACGTCCGGCCCCACGAACACCGCGACCCCGCCGATGCGTCCCCCCGCGGCCACCGTCATCCCCACATCGTGGGCGAGCTCGCGCCGCCGGCGCCGCCAGCACAGGAGCTTGGGAGCCTCCTGTACGCACAGGATGTCCGGCCGCATCCCATTGATGATTCGCACAAGCGCTTCGCGGTTGTCGTAGAGCGAGCGCACGTTGTAGGAGGCGACCCTGATCACGCGCTCACGCTAGCCTTCGGCGCGTTTCGTCATCACAAAATGCGCATATCGATCGGGCTACCTGATTCTGGCCAGGTCGGCGGCCCCTACCAGTCCCGCCGACGGCCCGAGCTCGGCGACCCGGATGTCGGCGAGCGGCCGGTGGCCACGCCCGGTCAGCCGCTCGGCGTATCCGGCGCGCACGGCGTCGACCCACAGGTCGGCCACGCCCGACACTCCGCCGCCCAGGATGAAGCAGCTCGGATCGAGGATCGCGGCCAGGTCGGCCATGCCCTGCGCCAGCCAGGCCGCGAGCGAGGCGAACGCGGCCAGCGCCGCCCCGTCTCCCTGCCGGGCCGCCTCCGAGACGTGCTCGCCGAGCATCGCACCGGCCGACCCCGCCAGGGCCAGCAGGCACCCGGCCGACGAGGGATCGGCCGCCGCGTTCTCCTTGGCGTCCATGAGCAGGGCGCTGCCGCTGGCGTACCTCTCCCAGCAGCCGACGTTGCCGCAGCCGCAGGGCCGCCCGCCCGGCATCACCTGCATGTGGCCGAGCTCGGCGCCCATCCCCCACTTGCCGCGATAGAGCGCGCCGTCGAGCACGATGCCGCCGCCGATGCCCGTGCCGACCGTGACGCAGACGACGTGGCTCTCCCCCTTGCCGGCGCCGAACCTGAACTCCCCCCACGCCATGGCGTTGGCGTCGTTCTCCACGACGACCGGCAATCCCACGAGCTTGGCGACCTTCTCGCGGATCGGCTCCTCGCGCCAGGCGAGGTTGGGCGCGAAGCGGATGACCGACCGGGTCTCGTCGACGAAACCCGCGGCTCCGAGGCCGACCGCCTCGACCTCGTGCCGCCCGGCCAGCTCGTTGACCGCTTCGGCGATCGTCTCGGCGACCTTCTCCGGATTGTCGGCCGGGGTGTGCCGGAGCGCGCGCTCGATGATCCGGCCATGCTCGTCCACCACCCCGGAGGCGATCTTGGTGCCGCCGATGTCCACGCCGATGGTCAACGCCATGTCCGTCGAACTCCTGTCGAGCCGCGCGCCGGTGGGTCCGGAGCTTTTATGATCCCTTTTCCGGCCCGATGTCAATGCGTTCGACCCGGCCATCGCGCGGCCCGTCCGACGGAGATCGCGGTGCGGGCGGTCGCTGGAACGCGTCGACCACCTGCCTGAACGCCGCGATCAGCTCGCCGCCCGCGGAGATCAGGTGGTCGGTGACATCGCCCTGCGCCCCCCGGCGGGCCGCCTTCATCCGGCAGACCGGACAGGCCGTGCAGATGTACTCGTCGTCGTCATGCCCGGAAACGGCCTCTTCCCACACATCCGTGCCGGCACGGCCGCCACCGTAGCCTCCGCCGTATCTGCCGCCGGAGAAGGCCGAGCCCGCGCCCCGGACGAATCCCTTGCCCACCTCACGGCCCACCCGCCGCTGCAGGGCGTCGAAGAGCCGTCTGGCCTCCTCGGCCGCCGCGGTCAGCGGATCCTTGTCCTGTTCTTCCGTCATATCTCGAACGTTACCCGGAGGTGGCCGTCCGAGAGCGCCGCGCCGGAGACCGTACGGCGGGCCAGCGCCGCTGGAAGGGCGATCACCCGCCGGTAGGACCCGGCGGTGACGATCAGGTCGTCTCCCTTGCGGGCCAGATCGACCTCGGAGCGGTCGGCCAGCGGCAGCTCGAGAATGAGCTCGTCGGCCGTGATGCGCAGGGGCGGCTCGCCCGAGTGCCGGGCGAAGGGGTCGCGAGAGCCGTAGAGGGAATGGCCGAGCGCGGCGAGCGCGCCCGGGCCGACCGGCTCGGCCGGCAGATAGGGCACGGTGAGCACCGGCAGCGGCGCGAACGACTCGTGCACCGTCTGCAGCTGCTTGGCCTGCGCCTCCACCCAGCCGGCCCGCCACGGGTCGGCGCCCTCGGAGGGGAAGACGCGGTTGGCGATCACCGCGTCGACGCGGTAGCCGTAGAGGCTGAGCGAGGTCAGGGTGCGTCGGGCCTCGGCGACCACGACGGACTCGGGCGTCAGCACCAGGCGCACGCTCGCGCCGGGGCCGGTGAGCAGCTCGCGGACCTCGAGCAGGCCGCGGTGGAGCCGCTCGCCCGCCGAGATGACCGGCTCCTCGGGAGCGGTGACCTTGGCGACCCGGCGGACCATCGGGCCGACCAGCCGCATCAGCCGCCGGCCGATCGGCAGCAACCGGTTGACGTGCCAGTCGAGGGCCTCGGGCAGGGCCAGCAGGCGCAGCGTCTCGGCCGTGGGCGCGCAGTCGATCACGATCACGTCCCAGCGGCCGGTGCGGGCCTGCTCGCGCAGCTCGAGCAGGGCGATGACCTCTTCGGCGCCGGGCAGGACCGTGATCTCCTCGGCGGTGATCTCGTCGAGGCCGAGCTCGGTGAACACGCCCCGGGCGTAATCCTGCAGCTCGCCCCAGTGCTCTTCGAGCGAGCGCTGGGTGTCGATCTGCTGCAGATAGAGGCCGGGAGCGGCCTCGGCCGGCTCGGCGTGGCCGGTCGTGTCGAGCGCGTCGGCGAGCGAGTGGGCCGTGTCGGTGGACACCACGAGCGTCTTCAGCCCGCGCTGGGCCGCGAGGGTAGCCGTGGCCGCCGCGGCGGTCGTCTTTCCGACGCCGCCCTTTCCTGTGAACAGCAGAACCCTCATCAGCTTCAAACGCGTCCCTCGACGCGCTTCTTCAGACCTCGAAGCGCCGTGTCGATGATGACCTTCTCGGCCTTCCGCTTGATCATCCCGATCATGGGGACCTTGAGGTCGACGGCGAGCTCGTAGACGACCTCGGTGCCGCCTCCTGCGGGGGCGAGCCGGTAGCTGCCGTTGAGCTGGGAGACCATCTTGCCGGGCTCGACGATGTGCCAGGAGACCGAGTCGCCGGCCCAGTCGTAGCCGAGCACGTAGTCGTCGCTGATGACGCCCGCGTCGAGGACGAAGCGCACCCGGGTCGCCTGGCCGCCGTCGCCCGTCTCCTGGACCTCGGCGGCCTTCACCTGGCCGGCCCACTCTGGATAGGCCGGGAAGTCGGCGATGACCTCCATGACGGCCGCGGGATCCGCGGTGATCAGGATGCTCGACGTGGTGCGATCAGCCATGGGCTAACCGTAGCTCACCACTCGAGCACGTACGGGGTGCCACGGCCGCGGAAATGGCCGACGTTGACGCACTCCGTGCGCCCCACGCGGGTGCGCGACCACAGCGGCTGGTGAACGTGACCGAACAGCGCGTAACGCGGCTGGGTGCGCTTGATCGCGTCGAGCAGCGCCTCGCTGCCGCGCTCGAAGCGGCGCGCCACCGTGTCGTACAGCAGCTCGGGGATGGCCGGCGGAATGTGACTGCACAGCACGTCGACCCGCCCGACCGCGGCCACCTTGCGCGCGTAGTCCGCGTCGTCGATCTCGTACGGCGTGCGGTAAGGCGTGCGCAGGCCGCCGCCGACGAAGCCGAACCTGAGCCCGCCGATCTCGGCCGTCTCACCGTCGAGGATCTGGTGACCCGGGCGGGCGTATTCGGCCCACAGGGCCGGCAGGTCGACGTTGCCGTAGGTCAGATAGGCGGGGACGGGCATCGCCGCGAAGATCGCCGCGTACTGGCCGCGCACGGCGGCCTCCACGTGCGCGCGCGGGTCGCCGCCAAGGGCCGACCAGAGCTCGGCCGACATGACCCGCGCCTCGTCGAACCTGCCCTCGGTGCGCAGCCCGATGAACTCGGCCGCCTTCTCCGCGCCGAACAGGTCGGCGAAGATGCCCTGCGAGTGGTCGGCGTAGTCGACGAACAGCACCAGGTCGCCGAGGCAGACCAGCGCGTCGGCGCCGTCACCCGCCCCGGCCAGGGCGTCGACCCGGCCGTGGACGTCGCTGACGACATGGATCCGCACGAGGGACATCGTAGGCTGAGATCAGCGGACGCCCGGATAACGCCTGGGTGACGCATCTACCCATGCGTAACAGCGGCGGGTAACGTCCAGTCAGACCTGCCCAGTGACGTGCACAAAGGAGTGGCAGTGCGCGAGTACAGCGTTCCCGTGCTGGTGGACGTGCCCCTGTCGGCCAACTGCACCGACACGGTGTTCCAGCGCGGCGTCGACGAGCCCGACCACGTCGTCGTCCGCCGGAAGGAGAAGGACTCCTGGGTGCCGGTGACCGCACGCGAGCTGCGCGACCAGGTGGCCGCTGTGGCCAAGGGCCTGATCGCGGCGGGCGTGGAGTCCGGCGACCGGGTGGCCCTGATGTCGCGCACGCGCTACGAATGGACGGTCCTCGACTACGCGATCTGGGCGGCGGGCGCGGTCACCGTGCCGATTTATGAGACGTCTTCGCCCGACCAGGTCCGGTGGATCATCGAGAACAGCGGCGCCCGCGCCGCCTTCGTCGAGCTCGACAACCACGAGCAGGCCGTCCGCGAGGCCGTGCCCGACCTGGCGCAGGTCTGGAAGATCGAGGACGACGCGGTCGGCAAGCTCACCGCCCTCGGCGCCGACGTCACGGGCGAGACGCTGGCCGAGCGCAGGGCCGAGCGCGGCGGCCACGACCTGGCCACGATCATCTACACCTCCGGCACCACGGGCATGCCCAAGGGCTGCCGGATCACCCACGACAATCTGCTGTTCACCGCGCGCAACGTCTCACTCGGCCCCCTGGAAGGGCTGTTCGACGTCGACGGCCGGGCCGCCCTGCTGTTCCTGCCGCTCGCGCACAGCTTCGCCCGGATCATCGAGGTGGTGCTGATCGAGACCGGCACCGTCCTCGCGCACACCCCCAACATGAAGAACGTCGGGCCCGACCTGCAGGAGTTCAAGCCCACGTTCCTGCTTGGCGTGCCGCGCGTGTTCGAGAAGGTCTTCAACTCGGCCGAGCAGAAGGCCACGACCGACGGCAAGGGCAAGATCTTCCAGGCGGCCGTGCGGGCCGCCGTCGACTGGAGCCGCCAGGAGGGCGCCGGCGGGGCGGGCCTCGGCACGCGCCTGCGGCACATGGTCTTCGACAAGCTGGTCTACGGCAAGATCCGCGCCGCCACCGGAGGGGCGCTCAGCGCGGCCGTGTCCGGTGGCTCCGCCCTCGGCGAGCGGCTCGGCCACTTCTTCCGCGGGGTCGGCATCGAGGTGTTCGAAGGCTGGGGCCTCACCGAGACCTCGGCGCCCTCGACCGTCAACATCCCGGGCGCCAACAAGATCGGCACGGTCGGCAAGCCGTTCCCCGGCGTGTCCATCCGCATCGCCGACGACGGCGAGATCCTGGTCAGGGGCCGGCACGTCTTCGACGGCTACTGGGACAACGACAAGGCCACCCGCGAGGCCATCGACCCCGAGGGCTGGTTCCACACGGGCGACGTCGGCGAGCTCGACGTCGACGGCTATCTCCGCATCACCGGCCGCAAGAAGGAGATCCTGGTCACCGCGGCCGGCAAGAACGTGGCCCCGGCGCCGCTCGAGGACTACATCCGCGCCCACCGGCTGATCAGCCAGGTCATGGTGGTCGGAGACGACCGGCCGTTCATCGGCGCGCTGGTCACCCTCGACCCGGAGGCGCTCGCCCAGACGCCGCTGTCGGAGCACGAGATCCAGGCCGAGGTGCAAAGCGCCATCGACACGGCCAACAAGATGGTCTCCCACGCCGAGCAGATCAAGAAGTTCGTCATCCTGGAGCACGACCTGACCGAGGAGACGGGTCACCTGACCCCGTCCCTGAAGATCAAGCGCAACATCGTGATGCGCGACTTCGCCAAGCAGATCGACGAGCTCTACGGCGCCTGATCTTCGCCGGTCTGGGTCCTCAGCCAGTCTTCGACGGCCGCGATGTGGATGGCCGACGCGGTCCGCGCGCCTTCCGGATCGCGCTCGGCCAGAGCGCGGTAGATGCGGTCGTGCTCGGAGAACGTCCGCTCGAACACGCCTTCCTCGCGGTAGCCGCGCCACACCCGGGCCCGGAAGGTGCGGCTGGAAAGCCCGTCGAGGATGGCCGACAAGACCGGGTTGCCGGCCGACTCCACGATGATCCGGTGAAACTCCAGGTCGTGGCCGACGATCTCCTCGGCTGAGCCGCCCTGCTCCATGGCCACCATCTCGGCCCTGATCCGCTCCAGCTCGTCGTCGCCGATCCGGGCGGCGGCGGTCGCGGCGGCGGCCGGCTCCAGGATCTTGCGGACCTGGACCAGGTGGAGCAGGTTCTCCCCGCGGGAGATCTCGGCCACCACACCGAAGGTGTCGAGCAGGTCGCGTGGCTCGAGCGAGGTCACGTAGACCCCGGCGCCATGGCGCGCCTCAAGGACGCCGAGCACGGTCAGCGCGCGGATGGCCTCGCGCATGGAGCTGCGCGAAAGTCCGAGGTCGGCGGCGAACTCGCGCTCGGTCGGCAACCGCTGTCCCGGCATCAGCTGGCCGCCGGCGATCATGTCCTTGATGCGCTGGATCGCTCGCTCGGTCACCGTGGTGCGCCCGACCTGGGACTCGTTCACGGATCGATTATCCCTTCTGGTCCGACCAATTCGGACAATCGCCGGCGCGTACGGCACAGCTGGACGGGTCGGCTGTGCCGTACGGACGAATTGGTCGGATCTACGGGACCATCCAGCCGAGCACAGGAGTGGATTGGAGGAAGACCAGCACGCACACGGCCAGCAGCAGCACCACGCTCCAGCCGATCACCTTGCGGAACATCTCGCCTTCCTGGCCGACGATGCCCACGGCCGCCGCGCCGATGGCGAGGCTCTGCGGTGAGATCATCTTGGCCATCACGCCGCCCGTGCTGTTGGCCGCGCCGAACAGGGCCGGGGCCTCCCCCAGCTTGCCGGCGGCCGTCGTCTGAAGGACGCCGAACAGCGCGTTCGACCCGGCGTCCGTGCCGGTGATGGCCACCCCGAACCAGCCCACGACCGGCGACAGGAACGCGAAGAGCGTGCCCGCCTCGGCCAGGAAGAGGCCCAGCGTCTGGATCTGGCCCGAGTACTGCATGACGAAGGCCAGCGCGAACACCGCGAGGATCGTCACGATGGCCCAGCCGAACTGGCGCAGGGTCTCGCCGTACGTGCGGATGGCCGTGCCGATCGGGATGCGGAGGACCAGCACGGTGACGACGCCGGACAGGAACAGCAGCGTGCCGGGCGCGGATGCCCAGTTCAGGACATATTCCACTTTGACCGGTTTGCCGGCCGGGTTCGTGATGTCGGATCCCGGCCAGAGGAACTTGGCGGTGGCCCAGCTCTGCGTGAGCCAGGTCTTGATGGGCTCGATCACCGACAGGCTGAACAGGACGATGATGATCGCGTACGGGGCGAAGGCGAGGATCTTGTCGGCCGTGGTGTCGGCGCCGCCGGTCTTGCGGACGAACGCCGGGTCGTCCACGGAGCCGCCGGCGATCACCGGCGCCGGGGCGACCACCTCGCCCGGCTTCCACACCTTGCCGAACGCGATCAGCACGACCGCGGAGACCAGCGACGCCGCGATGTCGGTGAGCCGGTAGTCGAACGTGCTGGACACCACGATCTGGGTGGCGCCGAACGCCAGGCCGGCGACCAGGGCGGCCGGCCAGGCCTGCCGCAGACCGCGCCGCCCGTCGGCGATGAACAGCAGGATGAACGGCACGAAGATCGCCACGAAGGCGGTCTGGCGTCCGGCCATGGCGCCGAAGACGCTCGGGTCGGATTCGGTGACCGTGCCGAGGATCGTGATGGGGTTGCCCATTCCGCCGAACGCGACCGGCGCCGTGTTGGCCACCAGCGCCAGCGCGGCGGCCTTGAGCGGGCTGAACCCGAGCGCGATCAACATGATCGCGCAGATGGCGATGGGCGAGCCGCCGCCGGCGAGGGCCTCGATCAGCGCGCCGAAGCAGAAGGCGATCACGATGGCCTGGATCCGCTGGTCGTCGCTGATCCCGGTGAAGGCCCGCTGCAGCACGGCGAAGTGGCCGGTCTTGACCGTCAGGTTGTAGATCCAGATGGCGTTGAACGTGATCCATAAGATCAGCAGGACCGCGCGGGCCCCGCCGAACAGTCCCGCGTCCAGCGCCTGCGCCACCGGCATGCCGTACGCCGCGATGGCGACGACCAGGCCGACCACGAGGCCGGAGAGGCCCGCCCAGTGCGCCTTCCACTTCAGCGCGCCGAGCAGCACCAGGACGGTCGCCAGCGGCAAGGCCGCCAGCAGCGCGGACAGCAGGAGCGAACCCGTGGGGTTGAAGTCTTGTTGGTACACCGTGCCTCCAGCGACGGAGTAGGGGCCGCGTGGTCCGCGCCCCCTCCGGACCGCCAGGCCTGGTTCCATGTAGTAGAACGTTGTCCCGGACTGCGGACCGAAGGTACAACGGGTAGAGCACACCTGTCGAGAGGCGGGTGCTGACATATCGGGTCATGTCACACCTCGATATCAAGTGTTAGGAAGGCTTCCTAATCATCTTGACATGCCCTGCGGGGGCTAGGTAAGCAGTGGTCAAACCAATTCACTACAAGGCGGACTCGAGGCGGGACTGCAACCGGTTTCAACTGTTGCAATGTCACCAAGTGGTCCGATGAGTAGGGTCGTCGACTCGCCGTCGCGGTCAGGGATCGGCGAGGAAGGTGGCAGTAATGAAGAAGATCATTGTCGTCGGCGCGGCCCTCGCTCTCGCCGCCGGCCTGAGCGCATGCAGCGTCGGCACCAGCAACTCCGGCAGCAGCGCCGCGCCCAGCGCGGGCGGTAGCCAGGCCGGGACCAAGCCGGAGATCAGCTTCCTGGTGTTCGAGACCGACAACCTCACGCCCCAGTTCTGGGACGAGAACATCGCGCGGGTGAGCGCGAAGGTCGGCGTCACGGTCAAGAAGATCGTCGCACCCGGCGACCGCACCGCGTACGCCAAGCAGTTATTGGCGTCCGGCCAATTCCCGGACGTCCAGATCGGCCTGCAGGATCTGCCCTCCTTCGACGAGGGCGGCAACCTGGCCGAGTTCACCGGCGACGAGCTGTCGCAGTTCCTGTGCCCCAAGTGCAGCGCCATCAACGGCCGTACGATCCAGCTGCCCGCCAACACCCAGACCTGGCAGGTCTTCTATCGCAAGAGCCTGTTCGACAAGGCCGGCATCAAGCAGGCGCCGGCGACGTACGCCGATCTGATGGCCGACAGCGAGAAGCTCAAGGCCAAGGGAGTCCAGCCGTTCGTCGTGGGCGGCGACCCGAGCTGGGGCTCCTCGCTCAACTGGAGCGCCGAGCTCAACGACGTGTACGCCAAGAACCCGGAGTGGATGCACCAGCGGCGGCAGGGCCAGGTCAAGTTCGACACCCCCGACTTCCTCGCGGCCACCCAGAAGTTCGCCGACCTCGCGGCCAAGGGCTACGTCAACAAGAAGGATCTGGGCCAGAACTACGACGCCTCGCAGGCCGCCTTCCTCGACGGCAAGGGCGCCATGTACTACATGGGCAGCTGGTTCGCCGCGGCGAGCGACGCCTCCAAGGTCAAGGACGACATCGGCATCTTCGCCTGGCCCGCCGACGACGGCGCCTTCCACCTGCCCGCCTTCACCGGCGGCGGCCTGACGGTCAACGCCAAGTCGGCGAACGTGGACATCGCCAAGAAGTTCGCGCTGGCCTGGCAGACCGACAAGGACTACCTCGACACCTCGGCCGTCGCCGACGCCCTCTTCCCTGCGATCAAGGGCTACACCCTGCCGGCCAAGGACGGCACGGTCTTCAAGGCCGTCTACGACCTCTACCAGCAGGCCGTGCAGAAGAACGCCACGCTCCCCTCCTTCGGCTGGGAACAGGGCGACGACGGCATGGTGGCCGGCATGCCGGACAAGTTCGGCCTCACCGCCCAGGACATCATCACCGGCAAGAAGACCCCCGAACAGGCCCTCAAATACCTAGACACCGAATGGGACAAAGCCGCCTAACCCCCCACCCCCAGGCGCGTGATCTTGCAGGTTTTCCCAAACCGCGGCTCGCCGGGTTCGTGATCTTGCACTTCTTCCCCAAACCCCAGCTCCACGGCTTCGTGATCATGCAGTTGCATGATCACGAAGCCTGAGACCTGCGGAAAGGGAATTCGTGCATGATCACGAATCCCGCTGCCTGCGGCGCGGGAATTCGTGCAAGATCACGGCCGGGACTCTTGTGAAGGAACTGAGATCTCATGCTGTCCGACGTCGCGGCTCGGCCTCGGAAGCGTCCCGTCGTGAAACGTTCTCGGCGCCAGCGGCGATCGGCCAGGGTTTGGCCGCGCGTGTGGCACTTTCTGAGCTTCGGCGCACCCGGGGTGCTGATCTATGTCTGCTTCGTGCTGGTGCCGATCCTGGTGAGCTTCGGCTACAGCCTCACCAACTACAACCCCTTCCGGGTCAACACCCGGTTCGTCGGGCTGCAGAACTACAAGACGATGCTGTCCGACGACGCCTTCCTCACCTCGCTGCGGATCACCACGATCCTGACCCTGATCGTGGTGATCGTCCCCAACGTCGTGGGGCTCGGCATCGCCGTGCTCCTCGACCGGCGCGGCTGGTTCTACAACGCGCTGCGCAGCGTGTTCTTCACGCCCATGGTCCTCAGCTCGGTCGTCATCAGCGTGCTGTGGCGGCGCATGCTGCAGGACGACGGGCCGATCAACGACTTCCTGCGGGCCGTCGGCGTGCACGATCCGCCCGGCTGGCTGTCCGATCCCGACATCGCCATCTACTCGATCGCGCTCATCCTGTGCTGGCAGATGCTCGGCTTCTGCGTGGTCATCTACCTGGCCGGTCTGGCCGGCGTGCCGAAGGAGCTGATGGAGGCGGCGGAGATCGACGGCGCCACCCCGATCAGGAGGTTCCGGCAGGTCACCTGGCCGTTGCTGGCCCCGGCGCTGACCGTGAACACGGTCGTGCTGCTGATCTCGGCCTTCAAGATCTTCGACCACATCCAGGTGATCACGCAGGGCGGCCCGGGCACCGGGTCGACGGCGACCATCGCGTTCCTGTCCATCCAGACGGCCTTCGTCGACAACCACCAGGGCTACGCCTCGGCGGAGGCCATCGTCATGCTGGTCACGATCGCCGTGCTCACCACGATCTCGCTGGCCGTGCTGCGGAGGCGGGAGGTGAACCTGTGAGAAGCAGTGTCCCGTGGCTGCGGCCGGTGGTCGCGCTGGTCATCGGCGGGTTCTTCTTCGTCCCGCTCTATCTCGGGATCATCAACACGTTCAAGGACCCCGAGCAGATCAGGACCAACCCGCTGTCCTTCCCAGAGCCGCTCACGTTCAAGAACATCACCACGCTGCTGAGCCGCCCCGACAACCTCTACTGGGCCAGCCTGACCAACAGCATCCTGGTGACGGGCCTGTCGATCGTCGTGCTCACGGTCCTGTCCGCGACGCTCGGCCACTACCTCGCCCGTACGGCCAGCCGGTGGGGCCGCGCCCTGATGGTCCTGCTGCTCTGCGGCCTGATGATCCCGCCGCAGGTGATCCTCGCCCCCATCACGTTCGTGCTGCGGGCCGTGGGCCTGATGTCCACGCTGCCCGGCCTCGTGCTGTTCAACGTGGGCTACTACGTGCCCTTCGGGGTGTTCGTCTTCACCGGATTCATGCGGTCGGTGCCACGCGAACTGGAGGAGGCGGCCGCGATCGACGGCGCGACCCGGGGCCAGATCTTCTGGCGGATCGTGTTCCCGCTGCTCCGCCCGGCCACCGCCAGCGTGCTGATCTTCCTGGGCGTGTGGATCTGGAACGACTTCATCGACCCGCTGATCATCCTCGGCCCCAGCCAGGGGACGACGATCACGACGGGCATCTTCCGCTCGGTCGGCGTGTGGCGCACGGACTACGGGACGATCTTCTCGCTCATGTTCATGGGCACGATCCCGGTGCTGATCTTCTACCTGTTCCTGCAGAAGCACTTCGTCAAAGGTCTCACCGGTGGGGCGACTAAGGGCTGACGAGGACCAGTTCGCCGACCTGCTCGCCCAGGGTGTCCTGGGCGAGCGGGGCGAGCCCCGCGTCGGTGATCAGCAGGTCGGCGTCGCCCAGTTCGGCGATGGTGCTGATCCCGATCGTCTCCCACTTGGTGTGGTCGGCCAGCACGACCAGCCGCCGCGCCGCGGCGACCAGCGCCCGGTCGGTCTCGGCCTCCATCAGGTTGGGCGTGGTGAATCCCGCGTGTGTGCTCATGCCGTGCACCCCGAGCAGCAGCAGGTCGACGTTGAGCAGCCGGATGGCGGCCACCGCCACCGGCCCCACCAGCGCGTCGGACGGCGTGCGGATGCCACCGGTCAGCACCACGGTCTGGTCGCCGCGGCCGGATCGGTAGAACACCTCGGCCACCCGGATCGAGTTGGTCACCACGGTCAGGGCCGGCGTGTCGATCAGGTGGTGGGCCAGCGTCCAGGTGGTGGTGCCGGCCGACAGGGCGACGGCCGTGCCGGGGCTGACCAGACCGGCGGCGTGCCGGGCGATGGCCTCCTTCTCGGCCCGCTGCTGCACCGACTTGGCGGCGAAGCCGGGCTCCTGGGTGGAGCCGGCGCTCATCGCGGTGGCCCCGCCGTGAACCTTGGCGACCAGGCCGCGATCGCTCAGCACCTCGAGGTCGCGCCGGATCGTCATGTCGGACACGCCGAACTCGCGGACCAGATCGCCGACCCGTACGGCGCCGTTGGCCCGGATGAGGTCCAGGATCGCCTGCTGCCGCTGCGGGGCGAGCATCATGCCTCCAACCGGGAGACCTGTTTATCCAACATATTCGCACAGATCATTACACAGACATTCCCCAAAGCCCAGCCTCGATGTTGGGTTGGCTGAGTGGTCATGTTTGAATGTGCGGACATAACCTTCGAGGAGCTTTGGTGTACGAGCAGATCGACGTCCTCACCGTCGACCCCGCGACCACCCGTGTCTACGAGCACGGCTGGCAGTCGTGGTCGCCGTCGGCGGCACATCCGGTGACCGGGACCGGCCCGCGGCCGGTCAGGGAGGTCACCCAGGCCATGGGCTACCGGCCCGGCAAACCCGGCCCGGCCACGGGCTTCCAGGGCGAGGGCCTGCTCGCCGTCGAGCAGGACGGCCAGGTCATCGTGTACGGCTGCGCCGACGGCGTCCACTCGGTGGCCACCATCAGGGCCGAGCTGTCCGGCGACCGGCTGACGATCAGCGCGGACGGCCCGGTGACCACCGAAACCCACACCGGGTCGCTCGACCAGGCCCTGGCCGCCTGGGCCGGCGGCTTCACCACGCGCGTCCAGGCGCCGCCGCCCCGGACCGCGCCGACCGCCTGGTGCTCCTGGTACCACTACTTCGAGAACGTCACCGAAGCCGACATCGACGAAAACCTCCACGGCATCGGCGACAACGCGCTCCCGGTCGACGTCCTGCAGATCGACGACGGCTGGGAGGCGGAGATCGGCGACTGGCTCGACCTGTCCGACCGGTTCGCCTCGCTCGAGGAGCTGACCAAGCGGATCCACGCGCAGGGCCTGCGCGCCGGCATCTGGGTCGCGCCCTTCTTGGCCGGAGCCCGCAGCCAGACGGCGCAAAGGCACGGCGACTGGCTCATCCCCGGCGCCGGCTTCAACTGGAATCAGGACCTCTACGGCCTCGACATCACCCATCCCGGCGTCGCCGCCTATCTCACCGAGACCTTCACCGTCCTCCGCGCCGCCGGCTTCGACTACTTCAAGATCGACTTCGTGTACGCGGGGGCGCTCGACGGGCCGCGCCACTCCGGGGCCGCTCCCCTCGACGCCTACCAGGAAGGCCTCAAGCTGATTCGCGACGCGATCGGCGCCGATTCCTACCTGCTCGGCTGCGGCGCCCCGATCCTGCCCAGCGTGGGCCTGGTCGACGCCATGCGCGTGTCGGCCGACACCGCCCCCGCGTACGAGCCCTGGTTCGGCGACCCGTCGCTGCCGGGCCAGCAGGGCGCGATCATGTCGACCATCGGGCGGGCCTGGCAGCACGGCAGGTTCTGGGTGAACGACCCCGACTGCCTGATCGTCCGGCCGGAGGTCGAGCGCCGCGAGGAATGGGCCGAGGTGGTCGAGCGCTACGGCGGCCTCCGCGTGTCGTCCGACCGGATCGCCGCGCTGGACGAGTGGGGCCTCGCCACGACCCGGCGGCTGCTCAGCGAGGTTCCGCCGCCCACCCCGTTCCCGCTGGGGTGAGGATCTGGTCGAAGCGGGACGCGACCTGATCCCACGTCCACTCGCGTTCGATCCAGTCGCGTCCCCGCCGCCCCATGGCCCGCGCCCGGTCCGGGTCGGCCAGCAGGGCGATCAGCGCGCCGGCGATCGCCGGCACGTCGCGGCCGTCGACCACGCTCCCGGTCTCGCCGGGCCGTACGGCGTCGGGTGCGCCGCCGGACGAGCCGGCCACGACGGGGAGGCCGGTCGCGGCGGCCTCCAGGTAGACGATGCCGAGCCCTTCGACGTCGATCCCGGCCAGCCGGGTGCGGCACGGCATGGCGAACACGTCGCCCGCGTCGTAGTAGGCCGGCAGCAGCGACCACGGCACCGACCCGGCGAAGATCACCGAGTCGGGAGCGTTCCGCTCCAGGGCCCGCCGCGAGGGCCCGCCGCCGACCAGCAGCAGCACCGCGCCGGGAACGGCCGCGAGCACCCGGGGCCAGGCGCGCAGCAGCATGTCCTGGCCCTTGCGCGGCACGAGCCGGGACACGCACACCACGACCGGGCGCGTGCCGATGCCGAGCGCCTTCCTGATCTCGGCCCCGCCGGCGCCCGGCCGGAACGTCTCGGTGTCCACTCCGGGCGCGAGGCGGGTGAGTTTGCCGTGCGGGATGACCCCGGCCAGCCGGCCTCGGGTGTAGTCCCCGAGGTAGGTGACCACGTCCGCGTGCGACCCGATCCTCCGCAGCACGTCCCGCGCCATCGGCAGCCGCGCCCAGGAGGCCTCGTGGCCGTGGGTCAGCATGACCACGTGGCGTACGCCGAGCTGGGGAGCCAGCAGCCCGAGAGGCGCCGCCGCGCCGAAGACCACCGCGTCGCACCCCTCGGCCAGCTCCCGTGCCCGGCGGGCCACCGCGCGCGTCGGCAGCATCAGCGTCGCCGGATGCCGGACCGTCTCGTACGGCTGTCGCGCGTCGAACTCCGCGCTGCCCTTCCACCGGGGCGCGTACACGATCACCGATCCCGGCGGGCGGCGGACCGCGAGCGCGTGCACGAACGCCTGGATGCCGCCAGGGCGGGGTGGGAAGTCGTTGGTGACGATCAGTGTGCGGCTACCGCCCATGACCGGGCCAGGGCGATGCGCTCAGGCGTGCTGGGGTGCGAGGCATAGAGGATATATTCCACCGCATCGGGCGATAGATCCGAAATGTTGCGAATTGCTAGATTCTTCTGCATCGCGATGAACGTCGCGGGATCGCGGGTCAGCTGGAGCGCGTGCAGGTCGGCGCGCGCCTCGATGTGGCGGCTCACGACGTTCTCGGCGGGGCCGGACAGCACCGTGCCGAGCGAGATGAGCCCGACCAGCAGGCCGACCGCCCGCGGATCGCCCAGCGACTCCAGCCCGGCGCGCCGCCGGAGCAGATTCCCCACGATGAACAGCAGGCAGGTCCCGAAGGCCGCCCCGAGGCCGCCCACGAGCGTGCCGTGCAGCACGTCGTCGTTCTTGGCGTGCCCGAGCTCGTGCGCGACGATCAGCTCGGTCTCCTTCGGCGGCTCGCGCAGCAGGTTGTCGTAGACGACGATGCGGCGTGTGGCGCCGAAGCCCGACACGTAGGCGTTGAGCGCCGTGGTCCGCCGCGAGGCGTCGGCGACCAGCACGTCCTTGACCGGCACCCCGTCCCGCGCGGCCATGGCGAGCAGATCACTGCGCAGCTGCCCGCTCTGCAGCGGCCGGAAGTCGTTGAACACCGGCTCGACGAGAACCGGATAGGCGAACGACAGGACCACGGTGAGCAGGAACGCCCCGATCGACGCCGGGATCCACCACCGGCCCGGCCACTTCCTGGCCAGCGCGACCACGACCAGGACGACCACGGCCGACAGCCCGGCCTGCAGCGCGAAGTTCTTCAGCCGGTCGGCCGTCCACTCGCCCCAGTCCTGCGTGGACAGGCCGTACTGGCGGAGGATCTTCTCGGCCCACATGGCCAGCGGCCACTTGATCACCAGCGACACCGCGTAGACGGCGATCGTCCCGGTCAGCGCCCGCGCCCACCAGGGCCCGCGCAGCCGTCCGAGCGCCCGGGTCCCGAACGGCGTGAACACCAGCAGACCCGCGAAGATCAGCGTGATCGCCAGCGAGAGATAGCCCGGCACGCCGGTCGCCGCGTCGAACGCGTCGGCCCGCGCGATCTGCGCCGCCGTGAAGTCCTTGGCCGGATCCTCCGGCGTGATCCCGCGCAGCGCGTCCCACGGCGTCGTGACGGCCACGACGATCCCGAGGGCCACGCCCAGCGCCACCAGCGCGCCCGCCGCCCCCGCCATCCCCCGCGTGATCTTGCGCGAACTCTCGACGCTCTGGTCGGCCACCCGCTGATCATGCACGGTTTCCCACCCCCAGATCTGCCAAATACGCCCGCCACGCGGCGGTGAACTCGGCGACGCCCATCCCCACCGTTCCTACCAGTGCGGCTGTCGGATCTCCGTCAAGCGCCGCGCGGTAGAGCGCGGCGAGCCGCGCCTCGCCGAAACGCTCGGCCACGTAACGGCAGGCCAGCCAGGCCTCCTCGTACGCCTGCGGAGCCCGATCACGGAAGTCGGCCGCGCCGGGAAGGTGGTCGGAAATCCGCCCGCCCGCGATGAGTTCCGCCGCGGCGTCCCGCACGGGAATCCCACTGTCGCGATAACCCACGTAGTCGGCGAACCCCTCCGACAGCCACATGGGCACGCCTCCGGCGGCGGCCCCCGTCGCGACGTGGGTCAGCTCGTGCGCGAGCACGACCTGCCGCCCACGCGGCGACAGCCGCGCGAACCCGCCCGGCTCCACGATCACCCGGTCGAGCCCGGCCAGCGCGGCGAACCCGTCGACTCGCGCGGGCGCGGCCAGCGTCGCCGCCTGGCCGTCGGTCGCCGGGATCAGGATCACGGCCGTCACGGGCCGGCCCCAGACCTCGCGTACGGCCACGGCCGCCTGATCGGCCCGGGCCGCGAGTTCGGCCGCGAGCGCGCGCGTGCCGCCCACCACGACGGACCGCTCCCCGCGTGCGACGACCGCGCCGCTCCACATCTCCGGGTGCTCGCGGATGACCGCCCGCGCCCGCTCGAGCAGCGTGTCCTGCGGGCTCGCGGCACCCGTGAGCAGGCACAGCAGGCACACGAGGACGCGGAGCATCTGCCCAGGCTAGCGGGACATCTCCGTCAATCGGCGGGACAGGAACCGGCGCTCGGGCTCGGTCGGTGCCAGCTCCAGGGCCTCCTGATAGGCGGTGGCGGCCTCGACCGTACGGCCCATGCGCCGCAGCAGGTCGGCGCGCGTGGCCGGCAGCAGGTGGTAGCCGGCCAGCGCACCCGCCTTCGCGAGCGCTTCGACCAGCATCAGACCGGCCGCCGGTCCGTCGGCCATGCCCACGGCGACGGCCCGATTCAGCGCCACCACCGGTGAGGGCACCAGCTTGGCCAGGCGTCCGTAGAGACCGGCGATCTGCGCCCAGTCGGTGTCGTCGGCCCGCCCGGCCGTGGCGTGGCAGGCGGCGATGGCCGCCTGAATCTGATAGGGCCCGGGGCGGCCACGCCGGAGCGCCGCCTCCAGGACCGCCTCGGCCTCGGCGATGGCCGCCGCATCCCAGGCGGAGCGGTCCTGCTCGTCGAGCGGCACCAGCTCCCCCTCCCCGTCGACGCGGGTGGCCCGCCTGGCGTCGTGCAGCAGCATCAGCGCCAGCAGCCCGCCCGCCTCGGCCTCGTCGGGCATCAGCGCGGCCAGGATGCGGGCCAGCCGGATCGCCTCGCCACAGAGGCTCTGCCGGATCAGGTCGTCGCCCGCGCTCGCCGAATATCCCTCGTTGAACAACAGGTAGAGCACCCCGAGCACGGCCGCCGTGCGCTCCGGCAGCAGGTGGGCCGGCGGCACCCGATAGGGGATCCCGGCGTTGCGGATCTTCTGCTTGGCGCGCACCAGCCGCTTGGCGAGCGTCTGCTCCGGCACCAGGAACGCGCGGGCGATCTCCCCTGTGGTGAGCCCGCCCAGTGTCCGGAGCGTGAGCGCGACCTGCGACTCGAAGGCGAGGGCGGGGTGGCAGCAGGTGAACATCAGGCGCAACCGGTCGTCCCGCACCCCGCTCGGGTCGTCCTCGGCTTCGGGTCCGTAAGCGATCATGGCTGCCTCCCGTAGTTTCACCGCGCCCACGGCGGCGCGGCGCAGCCGGTCGGTGGCCCGGTTACGGGCGACCGTGGTGAGCCAGGCTCCCGGCCGTACGGGCACTCCGTCGCGCGGCCAGCGCTCGAGCGCGGCCGCGAACGCGTCCTGCGCGCACTCCTCCGCCAGATCCCAGTCCCCCGTCAGGCCGATGACGGCCGCGACGACCCGCCCCCATTCCTCACGGAACGCCGCGGCCACGTCATCCATCACGGCGCCCAGACCGGGCGCACCTCGATGAGGCCCACGCGCGCCCAGGGGTGCTGGGACGCGATGTCGATCGCTTCGTCGAGGTTCTCGCACTCGATCACGCTGAACCCGTCGAGCTGCTCCTTGGTGTCGGTGAACGGCCCGTCGCCGAGCAGCACGCCGGCGTCGCGGACCCGGACGGTGGTGGCGTCGGCGGACGGCCGCAGGCCGATCCCGCCGAGCAGGACCCCGCGCGCCTCCATCTCGACGGCCCAGGAGATGCACCCGGCCATGGCCTCCTCCCAGTCGGAGGAACCAGGGGCGGCTTGGTCAGCGCACAGCATCAGCACATACTGCACGTTTCCTCCCTAACTCGTCCGTCATCCGATACGGCTACATCCACGACGAACAACGAGTCTTCCTCAGGACAGGCGACGATTCCGTCCTGCGAATGCCGCGGCCCCGCTCGTCATAATGACGGACGGGGCCGAGGAATGGAGCGTTCCCAGGGGGTTACAGACCCGGGCGGACCGCTCCCACGAAGGTGCGCTTGCGGTAGATGTTCAGTTTGTCGATCCTGACCCGCGTGCCGGTGTGCGGCGCGTGGATCATCTTTCCGTGACCGACGTACATTCCCACGTGGCCACCACCGCTTGTGAAGATCAGGTCGCCGGGGCGCAGGTCGCGCCACGATACCTTGATCCTCACGCCGCGGCGCTGAGACCACGTCGTGCGGGGAAGCTTCACGCCGGCCTTGCGCCAGGCGAACTGGACCAGGCCGGAGCAGTCGAAGGCATGCGGTCCGGTGGCTCCGTACCGATAGGGATCGCCGACGTGCTGCTTGGCCACCGCGACGGCCCGGGCTGCCTTAGCCTGCTGGAGAGCACGCCGGGAAAGCCGCTTCGCCGTCTTCTTCGTGGTGACCGTCTTCGCCGCGACGGTCTGGGCGGTGGTGGCGGCACCTGTGAGGGTGGTCGCCGGGGTCGATGCCTCACTCGCGGCCGCTGAGGTGGCCACGGCTCCGAAGGAGGCCGAAAGTGCCACGCCGCCCAGGGACAGGCGGGCGATGCGGGGGAGACATGCGGGGGTGGTAGACAGGATTGCTCCTAGGGTCTTCCGCTCGCGCCTACCGGGTTAGCTGACGGGTTCGGGCTGGGAAGGACGCCCTACGGAGCCACGGGAGCACTCCCCCCGTCGCGCCGATTCACCCCTTGCCGCGCGATTGCCGCGCGGCCGATGGTTCCCCGGCTCCGTGCCTCATGACTACACGGACTCGGCTTTGGATGAATTTGTAACGACGCGACGGCTTGGCGTGCTCGCCGCGGGCCAGAACCTACCGACTTTTGTCATGGAACGGCAAAGGGAGCCTCAAGTAACAAGATCATAAACATTGGGTGGCGAAACGAAAACCGCAGCATACCCAGCCTCTCTCGGGCCAAATGTGACCCTGGTCACATTTTTCGGCACAGAACCTGAATGCGGCCCCCCAAGTAACACCCGTCACATAGGTCACACACGTTGTCCCCGCCGGGGGCGTTGCGCTGCGACGGACGGACGGGACGTCGCGCGTTGTGGCTGAGGACTGGTGTCCGGCCTTCGGCCGCTCCATCGGGCGCGTCTGGTTCCGCTGGGCTTTAAGCGCGACGTCCCGCCCGTCCGCCTCCGCTCCTCGCCATCAGCCCCGTCCCAGCCGGGCTCCGTAGCACGTCGCCACTACCACCCATGTGTGGCGGGCCGTAGCCGTGGTCGGGGTCCGTAGGCGCTGCGGGTGCTGGATGCTCCGGCCGGCGTGGTGGTTGCGTTCCACGGACCAGGCCTGGCCGCCAGGCGCGCATAGTCCTGTAGGCCGGCCTCCACACCCATCCCCCTTCACGCCCCCGATCGCGCCGTACCCGTGGACATCGGCAGCCCCATCGAGTCCTGCGGCGCCCTTTCGAGACGCCGACTATGGCGAGGACCGGGGCGTGAACGGGGGTGGGTGTGGAGGGCGGCTACCCGCACCGGCATGCCCGAGAGGTTGCGCGGTTCCCCAGACCCCGACCATCAGCGCCGTCCGGAGCATCCACCCCCGGCGCGCCTACGGACCCCGACCACCGCTACGGCGGCCCGCAGAGGGCAACAACCCGTGGTACGCGCTACGCGCCTCGGGGTGGGATGGGGGCGGAAAGTGAGGAGCGGAGGCGGACGGGCGGGACGTCGCGCTTAAAGCCCAGCGGAACCAGACGCGCCCGATGGAGCGGCCGAAGGCCGGACACCAGTCCTCAGCCACAACGCGCGACGGCCCGTCCGTCCGTCGCAGCGCAACGCCCCCGGCAGCACCCGCACCGTACGCGCCTGCCCGTCCGTCTGTCGCAGCGCAACGCACCACCAGCGCACGCACCCCCCCAGCGCAACGCGACGCGACGCCAAGCTGGTCAGGGGCGTACGGCGCCTATGGGGTGGTATTCGCTGAGGGAGACGACCTTGACGACGTCGCCCGTCTGCGGCGAGTGGACGACCTTGCCGTCGCCCGCGTACAGGCCGACGTGGCCGTAACCGGCGTGGAACAGCAGATCCCCCGGCTCCAGGGCGTCCAGCGACACGCGCCGGTTCGCCCCCCACGACCACATCTCGTAGCTCGTACGCGGCAGGCTCACCCCGCCGGCCGCCCAGGACGCCTGGACGAGCCCTGAACAGTCCCACGAGCCCGGTCCGGTGCCGCCATAGCGGTAGGGCTTGCCGATCTGCTTGTAAGCGAACGTGAGGGCGTTGAGGGCGTTGCCGGACGCCGAGCCCGTGTAGACCTGGCCCACGCTCTCGGGGTTGCCCGTGTTGAAGATCCCGAGGTCCTTCATGAGCTCGGTCTGCTGGGTCACCAGCTTGTCGGCGTCCCGCTTCTTGTCCAGCAGGTCGTCCTTGACCTTCCGAGCGTCGGCGAGGACCGTCTTCTTCTGGTCCCACTGGGTCCGCAAACCCTTGATCGCGTCCTCGTACGTCACGAGCCGGTTGGCCCGGCCGACGCTGAGCTGGTTGAGCGTGGCCATTCCGCTCAGCATGGTCTCAGGGTCGTTGCTGGAGAACATGGCGCCCCAAGAGGTGAGGTCGCCGACCTGATATGTGCTGATCGCCACGTTGACGAGGCCCTCGCGAAGCGACTCCACCTTGTCGAACTGCTTCTTGTAGGTGGCGTTCAACGTGTCGAACTGCTTCTTGGCCTTCTTCCAGCCCTCGTTGGCCTTGTTGTAGCGGTCGGCGGCCTTGTCCATGGCCGCGCTCAGCCGCTTCAGCTTCGCCTTGGCCTCCGCGGCCGTTGGTTTGGGTGCGGCCTGGGCCGCCGCTACCGGCAGTACCAGGAGGACCGCGACCGAACCGGCCGCCGCCATCACTCGCCCGAGCACACCCAGACCCCCAAACCCAGACAGACAAACCTGGCCGGGACTTTACTCAGGCGATCTTGTACTAACAACCTATTCGCAGGTATTTGCCCATTTTCGCAGTTCCTGATCACGGGCCGCTGCCGGACGGCGCGGGGTTCAGGCGCGGCCGAGGCGCTTGTGCAGGAGCATGGAGGGAACCGGGCGGGCCCCCATCCGGCGCACGGATTCGGCCACCTCGCGGTCGGACGACACCACCGCGATGGCCCGGCCGGCGGGCTCGGCCCGGACGAGCTGGCGGATCAGGTCGTCGGCGATCTGCCCGGGAGCGCTGAACACCACCCGCACGCCGCGCGGCGCCGACACCTGGACCGGGCCGTCCAGCTCGGCCCCGTCGAACACGCACGTGATCTCCACGCGGGCCTGCACGGCGAGCCCGCCGAGCCCCGTGAGCAGCCGCGTGCGTTGATCGGCCAAGGTGAGCGACGGGTAACCGGTCTTTGTCACGTTGTAACCGTCGACGATCAGATGGAGGTTGGGGATCGCGAGCAGCTGATCGAGCAGCTGGGGATCGTCGTCGGCCAGCGCGCGCGCAGGCACGGCGCGCACGCTCGGCGAGCCCGGCGACACGGCCGTCACGTAGTCGGCGGGGCGGCTGATGGTCGTCGGCAGCGCCAGCTCCTTGCGCAGGCCCTTCGCGGCGTCCTCGAGCGCGTCCATGAGCACGCGGATGCGGGCGTCCTCGACGCTCCGGCCCTCGCGCGCGGCCCGGCGGCTCGCCTCGATCTGCCGCTCGGCCTCGGCCAGCCGCTCCTTCAGGCGCCGCACCTCGGTCTCGGCCGTGCCGCTGGCGCTGGCCGCGCGGGCCACCGCCTCGCTGGCGTTGGTCTCGAGGTCGAGCATGCGCTGCTCGGCGGCCCGGCTGCGCTCACGGGCGTCGTGGAGCTTCCGCCGGAGGTCGGCGTTCTCCGAGCGGGCCGCCCTGAGCTGCTCGCGGACGCGGTCGACCTCCTCCTTGGCGGACTGGCGCTGCGCGGCCAGCTGCTCCTTCAGGCGGCCCACGGCCTCCACGTGGCGGCCGTCCTGCGCCGCCGACTCCTCGAGGTCGGCGCGGGCCAGCTCGACCATCTCCGGCCAGCCGGGCGGCCGGGTCAGATAGGCCGCGGCGGCCACCAGCACCGGCTCGGCGGCCGGCGGTATGGTGCCCTCGGCCAGGCTTTCGACCAGCTCAGGCCAGGCGGCCTGCAAGGTCTCCGCGACCAGCTCGCGGAACTTCTTGTCGTTCTCCAGCTGGGCCGCGATGGGCGCGCTGCCCAGGCGGGCGCGCTTGCGCGGGTCGAAACGCGCGATGCCGCGCAACGGCTGCGGCACGGTGGCCGGCGGCATGGTGCCGAGCACCTGCGCCGCCAGCTCCACGACATGGGACCGGACCTGCTCGGGCAGCGGGCGAGACAGGCCCTCACCAGCTGAGCTCATCGGTCCCCTACTCGTCTGCTCCTCGTATATCAGCTTCCTTCAAGGGTACGGCTGTCGCATGCGTGCCAGGGTCGTGAACCCAAGGTTAACGCTGTATGGACAAGCGCTTGGTTGGGTGGTATCACTGCGTCCAACAGGAGGCGCCCATGCCCGAGCGTGAGCACATGCAGACCTCGACCCGCGACCTGGCGGGCCTCCGCGAGCCGCTGGAACGCTGGCTGCGCGGCAAGGCGGGATCCGGGACGCGGATCTCCGACCTCAGCAAACCATCGGACAACGGGCTGTCCAGCGAGACCCTGCTGTTCGACGCCGACATGGACGGGAAGGTCGTCCCCTGCGTCGCGAGGCTAGCCCCGACCGACGAGGCCGTGCCCGTATTCCCCTCCTACGACATGGGACGGCAGTTCGAGGTGATGCGGGTCGCCCGGGAGGACGGCGGCGTCCTCGCGCCCCGGGCCCTCTGGTTCGAGCCCGATCCGGGGCCGCTCGGCACGCCGTTCTTCGTCATGGAGCGCGAGACGGGCCAGGTGCCGCCGGACGTCATGCCGTACACCTTCGAAGGCTGGCTCCTCGAGGCCTCTCCCGAGGACAGGGCGCGGCTGCAGCGCGAGACCGTGGCGATCCTGGCCAGGCTGCACGCCATCCCGCGCGAGCGGGCCGCCTTCCTCGGCGGAGGAGGCTTACGCCGCCACGTCGACGAGCAGCGCGCCTACTACGAGTGGGCGCACGGATCCCTGCGCGTCCCCATCCTCGAGCAGGCCTTCGAGTGGCTGGAGAAGCACTGGCCCGCCGACCCCGGCCCGGATGTGCTGAACTGGGGAGACGCCCGCATCGGCAACGTCATGTACCGCGACTTCACGCCGGTGGCGGTCTTCGACTGGGAGATGACCGGCCTCGCCCCGCGTGAGGTCGACCTCGGGTGGATGATCTTCCTGCACCGGTTCTTCCAGGACATCACGGAGGCGATCGAGCTGCCCGGCCTGCCCGACTTCATGCGCCGCGACGAGGTCTGCGCCACCTACACCGAGCTGACCGGTCACGAGCCGCGCGACATGGACTTCTACGAGATGTACGCGGCGCTCCGGCACGGCATCATCATGGCCCGCATCTGGCACCGCCGGATCCACTTCGGCGAGCAGACCATGCCCCCCGACCCCAACGACCTGGTCCTTCACCGTCCGACTCTGGAACGCATGCTCGCTTGACCGGACGGCGGCGCCATGAGTATCCCCCTACTCATCCGGACGTGACGTTTCCCGGCCACGATGGGACGCATGACGTACGCGCTGAAGCTGAGTGACGCCGAGATCTTCCGCTACCGCAAGATGGCCGAGATGGCCCTCGAGGCCGAACGGGACGAGTGGGCGGCCGTGGGGATCGTCCCCGGAGCGAAGGTGGCCGACATCGGGTCGGGCCCAGGGGCCATCACGGCGGCGCTGTCCGATCTGGTCGGGCCGTCCGGGCGGGTCTGGGCGGTCGACCGCGACCCGGAGGCGATCGCCACCGCCCGCGTAGTGGCGCCCGCCCCCAACGTGGAGTTCCGTACGGGCACGGCCACCGAGACCGGCCTCGAGCCGGGATGCGCGGACGTGGTCATGATGCGCCACGTGCTGGCCCACAACGGCGGCGACGAGCAGGCCATCGTCGACCATCTGGCCACGCTGGCGCGGCCCGGCGGCGGCGCGGTCTATCTGCTCGACATCGACGGCGCGGGACTGCGGATCCGGCCGGGCATGCCCGAATTCGAGGAGCTCGACGAGGCCTACCGGGAGCTGCACCGGCGGCGCGGCAACGACCTTCAGGTCGGCCTGCGCCTGGAGGAGCTGCTGGTCGCGGCCGGGTTGGAGCCCGTCCTGTTCCGCGGGATCTACCAGATCGTCAAAACCGTGCCGGGAATGCGGCCGCCGTCGTGGGCGGCCCGCGACGCGCTCCTGGCCGAAGGCCTGGTGACCCAGGACGACCTGGACCGCTGGAACACCGCCTTCGAGCGGCTCGACGAGGAGGGGATCTCGCTCACGGTCTTCGCGGCCCAGCTCATGGCGGCCGGCCGGCGTCCCTGATCGGCCGCGCCCGGTTTCGTTGCGCGTGCATAGGCTTGAAAGGTGCTTAAGCCGTCATATCCGATCGAGACATCCCGGTTGCTGTTGCGGCCGTTCGACTATGGAGACCTGGAAGCGCTGCACGCCTTCCATTCGAAGCCCGAGGTGGCGCGTTACCTCTACTGGGATCCGCGTGACCTGGAACGTACGAAGGAGATCCTCGAGGAGAAGGTCGCGAGCACGGCGCTCCGCGACGAGGGCGACATGCTCAGCCTGGCCGTCGAGCTCAAGGACACCGGCGAGCTGGCCGGCGACATGTACTTCTTCTGGCGCAGCCGCGAGCACAAGGTCGGCGAGCTGGGATACGTCTTCCACCCCGGCTACCAGGGCCGCGGCTACGCCACGGAGGCGGCGCGTGAGCTGCTCAGACTGGGCTTCGACGGCCTCGGGCTGCACCGCATGATCGCCCGCTGCGACGGCAGGAACACCGCGTCGTGGCGGGTGATGGAACGCCTCGGCATGCGCCGCGAGGCCCACCTGGTGGAGAACGAGTTCGTCAAGGGCGAGTGGACCGACGAGCTCGTCTACGCCATGCTGCGGCGCGAATGGGGGGCCGCCTCGGGCGCGTGAGCGCGTAATTGTCGGTCGGCGTCTCTAGGGTCGTCGGCGTGGAACCGGTACAGGGCGCTCTCGACGAGCTCGGCACTCCGCTCCGCGACGTGACGTTCGTCGTCTTCGACCTGGAGACGACGGGCGGCTCGCCGGCGGAGCACGCGATCACCGAGATCGGCGCGGTGAAGGTGCGGAGCGGAGAGGTGCTGGGCGAGTTCGGCACGCTCGTCGATCCCGGGTCGCCGATTCCACCGTTCATCTCGGTCCTGACCGGGATCACCGACGCCATGGTGGTGGCCGCGCCGCCGTTCTCCCAGGTGCTGCCGGCCTTCCTCGAGTTCGTGCGCGGGGCGACGCTGGTGGCCCACAACGCGCCGTTCGACGTGGGGTTCATCAAGGCGGCGTGCGCGGCCAACGGCTATCCCCCGCCGGCCAATCCGGTGGTCGACACGGCCGACCTGGCCCGCCGCGTGCTGACCAGGGATGAGACGCCCAACTGCCGGCTGGCGACGCTGGCGCGGTTCTTCCGCAGCGCGACCGAGCCGTGCCACCGCGCGCTCGCCGACGCCAACGCCACGGTCGACGTCCTCCACGGGCTGATCGGCCGGGTGGGCTCGCTCGGCGTGCACACCCTGGAAGAGCTCAAGAGCTTCGTCCGCATGCCCACTCCGGAGCAGCAGCGCAAACGCCACCTGTCCGAGGGGGTGCCGGCCGTTCCCGGGGTCTATGTGTTCGAAGACGTCCGGGGAGAGCCGCTCTACGTGGGCAAGAGCTCAAACCTGCGCAACCGGGTCCGCAGCTACTTCACCGCCAGTGAGACCCGGCCGCGGGTGCGCGAGATGATCGGCATCGCCGAGAGCGTGCGCACCATCGTCTGCGCCACCGGCCTCGAGGCCGAGATCCGCGAGCTGCGGCTGATCGCGTCCGCGAAGCCCCGCTACAACAAGCGGTCGCGCTTCCCCGAGCGCGCGGTCTGGCTGAAGCTGACCGACGAGCCGTTCCCCCGGCTGAGCATCGTCCGCGAGGTCAAGGACGACGGCGGCACCTATCTCGGGCCGTTCGGAAACGGCCGCTCGGCCGACGACGCCCGCACGGCCATGCACGAGGCCCTGCCGCTGCGCCAGTGCGCCGACCGCCTCTCGCCGCGCGTCCAGCGCAGCGCCTGCACGCTGGCCGAGCTCGGCCGCTGCGGCGCCCCCTGCGAGGGCCGCGAGTCCCCGGAGGCGTACGCGCGGCATGTGGAGCGGGCCAGACACGCCATCGACTCCGACGCCGCGCTGGTGTTCTCGGCGGTGGAGGCGCGGATGAGCCGGCTCGCCTCCGAGCAGCGCTACGAGGAGGCCGCCGTCGACCGCGACCGGCTCGCCGCCTACGTCCGCGCCGCCGCGCGGATGCAGCGCCTGCGCGCGCTCACCGCGATCCCCCAGCTGATCGCCGCCAGCCCGGCCTTCGACGGCGGCTGGGACATCCATGTCGTACGGCACGGCCGCCTGGCCGCGGCCGGCGTGATGCCCCGGGGCGCCCACCCGGTCCCCTACGTCGACGCGCTGGTCGCCACGGCCGAGACCGTGGTCCCCGGCCCGGGGCCGACCCCGGCGGCCACGGCCGAGGAGTCCGAGTGCATCCTGCGCTGGCTCGAAGGTTCCGGCGTGCGTTTAGTCCGGGTCGAGGGCGGCACATGGAGCCTGCCGGCGCGGGGCGCCGGCCGGTTGAAGGGCCGCATCGACCGCGCCTACCAGGCGCTCACCGACCGCTCGGCCCGCGAAGGCCGGCCATTGCGGTGAGACCCGGCACCGCGGTCAAACCCGGCGACGCCGGACCCTACGATGGACCACGACTCAACGCAGAGGGAGAGCCCATGGTCACCGCGATCGTGCACATCAAGGCGGATGTCGACCGCATTCCCGAGGTCGCGGAGACGATCGCGGAGCTCGACGGCGTGGGCGAGGTCTATTCGATCACCGGCGAGTTCGATCTGCTGGCCATGGTCCGCGTGGCCCACTACGAAGAGATCGCCGAGGTCGTCCCCGGCCGGATCAACAAGGTCGCGGGCGTCCAGAGCACCGAGACCCACATCGCCTTCCGCGCCTACTCCCGCCACGACCTCGACGCCGCGTTCTCCATCGGCCTGGCCGACGCCGACTGACCCTCCTCCCACCCGGGATCGGGCTAGGCGGGGGGCTCTTGGGTTTGGGCGTCGAGGGTGGTTTTGCGTTCTTTCCAGAGTTGGAGGATCCGGGGGAACTGGTCCTCGATGAACTCGAAGTATTCGCGCATGACGACCATCCGGCGGCCGGCGGGGGATTCCTCGCCGAGGGCCTTGGCCGCCTCACCAGACATCTGGGCGGCGGCCCGGTAGATGTCGGTCTTGATCGCGGTCCCCTCATACCAGGCGTCCTCAGGGATGCGATATCCGTCCCGGCGCGACTTGGGCAGCGGGACCTTCTCCAGCATGCGCAGGTGGATCAGATAGCGCACGGCGCCTGACACCGCGGCGGGGCTGACCGACAGCCGCTCGCCGATCTCGCCGGCCGTCAGCACCTCGGCGTCGTCGGCCATCACGGCCATCAGGACGCGGGCCGGCATCCGCGGGAAGCCCCACTCGGCCATCATCATCGCCATGCGCTCGGTCACGTCCCTGGCCGCCGCCTCGTCTCGCATACAGAAATTATACGCCTTTCACAAGTTTGTGAAACTCATGTATGTTCGGAACATGGAGAACGCCATCACCGTGTCCGGCCTCCACAAGAGCTTCGGCCGCACACACGCCCTCAACGGGCTCGACCTACAGGTCGCGGTTGGGGAGGTGCACGGCTTCCTGGGCCCTAACGGGGCGGGTAAATCCACCACGATCCGGGTCCTCCTCGGCCTCCTCAAGGCCGACTCGGGCACCGCCACACTCCTCGGCGGCGACCCCTGGAAGGACGCCACCACCCTCCACCGCCGCCTGGCGTACGTCCCCGGCGACGTCACCCTCTGGCCCGGCCTATCCGGCGGCGAGGTCATCGACCTGCTCGGCCGCCTCCGCGGCGGGCTCGACCCGCAGCGCCGCAAAGACCTGCTGGAGCGCTTCGACCTCGACCCGCGCAAGAAGGGCCGCACCTACTCCAAGGGCAACCGGCAGAAGGTCGCCCTGGTCGCCGCCCTCGCCTCCGACGTCGAGCTGCTCATCCTCGACGAGCCGACCTCCGGGCTCGATCCGCTCATGGAAGGCGTCTTCCGCGAGTGCATCGAGGACGAGAAGCGCCGCGGCCGCACCGTGCTGCTGTCGAGCCACATCCTCGCCGAGGTCGAAGCCCTCTGCGACCGGGTGAGCATCATCAGGAACGGCCAGACCGTCGAGTCGGGCACCCTGGAGCAGCTGCGCCACCTCACCCGCACCTCGATCGTCGCCGAGCTGGCCACGCCGATCGGCACCATCCCCGGCGTGCACAACCTCGCCATCGACGGCGCCAAGGTCCGCTTCGAGGTCGACACCGAAAAGATCGACGACGCGCTCAAGCATCTCAGCCACGCCGGCGTGCGCAGCCTGGTCAGCCATCCGCCGACCATCGAAGAGCTGTTCATGCGCCACTACCAGGCCGAGCCCGACCAGACCGGAGCCGAGCGATGACCGGCGCCTGGAACCTCGTGCGGCTCATCCTGCGCCGCGACCGGATCCTGCTGCCGATCTGGGTCCTCCTGCTCGGCGCGCTCCCCGGCACGTACGCGACGAGTTTCTTCGAGCTGCTCCCCGACGACGCGGCACGGGCCACCTTCGCCGCCACGACGGCGAGCAACCCCTCGGTCGAGGCCATGCTCGGCCCGATCTACGGCAGCAGCATCGGCGCCTTCACCGCCCAGCGCGTGGGCTTCCTGTACGCCATCGTCGGCCTGGTCAACCTCCTCACCGTCATCCGGCACACGAGGACCGAAGAGGACGCCGGCCGGCGCGAACTGGTCGCGGCCACCGCCATCAGCCGGCACGCTCCGCTCACGGCCGTCCTGGCGGTCACGTTCGCCGCGAACCTGCTGCTCGGGCTCATCGCCGCGGCGGGGCTGAGCAAGACGGGGCTGCCTTCCTCGGGCTCGCTGCTGATCGGCCTCACCTTGGCGGGCACCGGCTGGGTGTTCGCCGCGATCGGCGCCCTGGTCGCGCAGCTCACCGAAGGCGCGGGCGCGGCACGCGGGCTCGGCATCGCCGTCCTCGGCGCCGCCTTCCTGGTCAAGGCGGCCGGCGACGGGGCCGCCTCCAGCGTGTCGTGGGCGTCGCCGCTGGCCTGGGGGCAGCACAGCCGGCCGTACGAGGGCGACCAATGGTGGGTGGCGGCACTGTTCGTGATCGTCGCGGCCGTCATCGCCGTCCCCGCGTACCGGATGGCCGCCTCACGCGACGTGGGCGCGGGCATGGTCCCGGCCCGCCTCGGCCCGGCCGAGGCCGCGCCCCGGCTGAGCACGCCGCTCGCGCTCGCCTGGCGGCTCCACCGAGGGCTGCTGGCCGGCTGGACGGCCGGATTCGCCCTCGCGGGCCTGCTGTTCGGCGGTGCCGCCAAGGCCGCCTCCGACGTGCTCAGCTCCAACAAGGAGATGGCCGACCTGCTCGCCAAGCTGAGCGGCGGATCCTCGGTCACCGACCTCTATCTCGCCGAGATCATGGGGGTCAGCGCCATCGTCGCCGCCGCGTACGGGATTCAGGCGGCGCTGCGCATGCGCGCCGAGGAGACCGGGCTGCGGATGGAGCCGGTCCTCGCCACCTCGGTCGGCCGGATCAAGTGGGCGGCCGCGCACCTGGTGTTCGCCGTGCTCGGCCCCGCGGTCGCGCTCGCGGCGACCGGCCTCGCCTCCGGCCTCACGTACGGCCTGGCGGTGCACGACCTGAGCGGCCAGCTGCCGCGCGTGCTCGGCGCGGCCGTCGTGCAGCTGCCGGCCGTGCTCGTGCTGACCGGGATCACGGTGGCCCTGTTCGGGCTGGCGCCCAAGCTGACCTCGGCCGCCTGGGGCGCGCTCGCCGTCTGCCTGTTCCTCGGGCAGCTGGGCGCGCTGCTGCAGCTCAGTCAGGGCGCGCTGGACATCTCGCCGTTCACGCACGTCCCGAAGCTGCCGGGCGGCACGGTCACGGCGACCCCGCTCATCACGCTCACCGCGGTCGCCGCGGCGTTCCTCGTAGTCGGCCTGTACGCCTTCCGCCGCCGCGACGTGACGACCGGCTAGCCGGATCTATCCCGTACGGAGGATGTGCCACGCGGCATCGGCCTGCGAGGTGTAGTCGACGCCGCCGAACGAGAACCTGTGCATGCCCGCCTCGTCTTCGTGGAAGAACGCGCCCGGCCCGGTGTCATCCATCCTCTCCGGGTCCTTGTAGTCGAAGACGCCCGACACGTACACATCCTCAATGAACATGGCCTGGGCTTCCACGCTGCGCAGGCTGTACCAGGACGCGCCGCCGTCCATGCGCGACCGCCATTCATAAGGGTTGTAGTCGCGATCGAAGAGCGCGCCGTCGAGTTGATTGAAGGCCGAGTTCCCGATGTAGGAGAATCCGCCGAACTGGAACTGCCACGTGTGCACGCACTCGTGAACCAGCGTCCTCTCGGCGTAAGACGGCAGATAGATGGTGAAAGCCATGGTGAGGGCACGGCCGGATCCGGTGAGGATGCCGGCCGGGCCCACCACCAGTTCGATCGCGTCGTAGTTCAGCGACTCCCGGAATATGGGCCACAGGATCGCCCGCTCGCTCTTGGTCAACCGGCGTTTGGCCGGCTGCAGGCCGAGCGCGGTCTGCACCAGATCCACGACTCTGAGCGCGACGAAGATGACCGTCCCGGTGAACGCGTAGAACCCGTCCTTGGCCAGAGACCAGAGGTCGTCCAGTGCCTGCTTGATCAGGTCGGTGTTGCCGGTAATGAGCGCGATCACGCCGACGACGAGGGTGACCAGCGTGCAGACCGTCCGGTACACCCAGCGCACCACGACGGTGGCGACCCACAACGTCACCTTCACCAGGAAGGCGACCACCCAGCAGAAGAGCTTGTTCAGGCACAGCGTCCACCAGTGGCAGGGCTCGTCGCGGCATCGTTGTTCCTGCTGCTCCACCCACTGGTCGACGGGTTGAAGAACCGTCTCTTCGATCCGCTCCGCCTGCTGGCGGCACGAAAGCGCCATGGTCGCCTACCGCTCCGACCGGCCGTTCAAGGCCGTCTCCAGGCTGCGGGCGGCGGCGGCGAAGCGCCGGCCCGCCCACCACAGCCCAAGGGATTTGCCTGCCACGCCGCCCACGAGCGCAGCCGCGATCGCCGGCATCGGGGGCAACCCCACCAGGTAGAGGCCGCCTGCCAGAGCCGCCCCGATCGCGCCGGCGCCGCATCCACAGGCCCTGGCGTAGCGCATGAGGTCGGCGTAGTGGCGTTCCGCCTCCGCGCGCGGCAGGGCGTCCAGTCCGCCGAACCCCTGCCCGCGCAGTTCGAATGAGTCCGGAACGCCGTCGTCAGGCACCTGCGCGGCATGAGGCGCCGGCCACCTGCCACGCGTCATCCGGTCGCCTAGTCCGCGTACCAGTGGCACCGATGCCACCAGTAGGGGCAACACCGGTGCCAGGGGTAGTAGATGCGCCACCACCAGCACCACAGCGGCCGCCAAGGGAACCACACGTCCCAGGGAATGAACCGCTGAACCGGGATGAATTCCGGGATCTGCGCCTCTCCGAGCGCCTTGTCGTCCAACTCGAGACCCGCCTCCCGGGCGACCTCGAGGACCGACAGCTGGATCTCCCCAGCAGCCGTCCGGTCTTCGGCCACCCTCCGAAGCCTTTCGAAGACCTCGTTCGCCGCGGCATTGGCCCGCAGGAATGCCTCATCGTTCTCTGGCATGATCGCCCCCAGTCGTTTCCCTGTTGCTGAAGCTCGCACTTCATCCTCTGATCCCTCGCCTAGGCGCCGAATCAGAGGCCGTCTCAGGGAAACCCCTAGGACTTGAGCCCGAAATCGAACCCGGCTGGCCGGATCCATCCCTGAATGCGGATACTGCTTAACGATCCGGTCTCGCGCCGTTCCGCTCTGTCATTTCACGGCTCACACTGTCCGTCCAGAGTCCGAACGCGCACTCCCCTGACGGCCTCGGAGCGACGATGTACCCGCAGGATCCGCAAGACCCGCGCCATTGGCAGACCCAGCCCGGCTACGGCGCCTACCAGCCACAACCCGCCTATAGCCCGATGGGCTACGGCGCTCCCCCGGCTCGGAAGACCAACGGCCTGGCGGTGGCCTCCCTGATCACCGGCCTGACCGGGTTCATCACCTGCGGGCTAACGAGCATCGTCGCCGTGGTGTTCGGACACGTCGCGATGAATCAGATCCGCCGTGACGGCTCCGACGGATATGGGATGGCGCTGGCCGGCGCCATCCTCGGCTGGATCCTCACCGCACTGTGGGTCGTCTACTGGTCGCTCGTCTTCGCCGGGGTGGCGACCGGCATCGGCGGCATCGGCGCGACCGCCGCGCCGGAGGCCCGCGCCACCTTCCATCGCAGCCTGCCGGCAGTGCCGGCGGTCACCGCGCCCGCCGAGAAGCCCATTCCGCAGGCCGCGGCCGGCGTCGGCGGGACCATCACCCTGCACGGCTTCGAGAACCTGCAGATGGACGTCACCGTCACCAAGGTGATCCTCAACGCCACTCCGGCGAACGACTTCCTCACGCCGAAAGGCCGATACGTCGCCGTCGAAGTGGAACTCGCCAACACCGGCTCGGTCGCCTACTCCGACAGCCCGAGCAACGGCGCGGTGCTGATCGACGACGAGGATCAGCAGTATCAGGCGACCTACGGCGAGGTGAAGCAGGGTGTCCAGTTGACCACCACCTCGATCGCCAGTGGCGACCGGCGCAAGGGCGTCCTCGTGTTCGACATCCCCGCGGATGTCAGACTGGTGAAGTTCCAGTTCGCTCTCAACAGCGGTTTCGCCGACGAGAAGGGCGAGTGGGCGATCACCTGACCGCCCCGGGCCGGGCGACGGTCAGTCGGAGATCTCGATGCGCAGGCGGCGGAAGCCCTTGCCCTTGCTCTCGATCTTGGCGACCCGGATGCGGCCGATCTGCTTGGTCGAGGCGACGTGGGTGCCGCCGTCGGCCTGCGTGTCGAGGCCGACGATGTCGACGATCCGGACCTCGCTCACCTCGGGCGGCACCAGGTTGGTCGCCGTCCTGATGATGTCGGGTATCGCGAACGCCTCATCGCGGGGCAGCACCCGCACGTCGATCCGCCGATCGGCGGCGATCTCGGCGTTGCAGGCCGCCTCGACCGCCTCCTTGAAGCCCGGCGGCACCTCCGGCAGGTTGAAGTCCATCCGGGCCGAGAACGGCTCCATGTTTCCACCCGTGACCAGCGAGCCGTAGTCGCGGAACACCACACCGCACAGCACGTGCAGCCCGGAGTGGGTGCGCATCAGCGCCGAGCGGCGCTCGTCGGCCACGGCCGCGCGGACCGTGGTGCCCACGGGCGGGATCGGGTCATCCTCGGCGGGGATGAGATAGAGGTCGTCGCCCTTGCGCGCGCCCACGATCCGGGTCTCGACGCCCTGCCACAGCAGCGTGCCATGGTCGGCCGGCTGGCCTCCCCCGCCCGGATAGAACGCCGAGCGGTCGAGCACGATCCCCTCGGGCGTGGCCGCGAGGACGACCGCGTCGAACGAGCGCAGATTCTGGTCGTCCAGCTCCAGCCGGTCGGTGCGCACCTCAGGCCTGTGCCTTCAGCGCGCTGCTGACCTCGATCCACTTTTCGAGGGTGGCCGCGCCGCGCCCCGAGTCGACGGCCTCCGCCGCCTTCTCGTACGCGGCGCCGAGGTCGGTGACCAGGTCGTCGCCGGGGCCGTCGAGCGCCACGAGAGCCGCGGCCGCGTTGAGCAGGACCGCGTCGCGCACCGGCCCGGTCTTGCCGCCCAGCAGGTCATGGACGGCGGCCGCGTTGAAGACCTTGTCGCCGCCCCGCAGGTCGCCGGGCTGCGACCGGGGCACCCCGATGTCGGCCGGGTCGAACGTGGTCTGCCTGGCCTCGCCGTCGCGTACGAGGAAGACCGTGGACGTGGCGGCCGTGGACAGCTCATCGAGCCCGTCGTCGCCGCGGAAGACCAGGGCCCACGCCCCGCGCTCGGCGAACACGCCGGCCACGACCGGCAGCATGCGCGCGTCGAACACGCCGATGGCCTGCGCGAACGGCCGGGCCGGGTTGGTCAGCGGGCCGAGGAAGTTGAAGACCGTGGGCACGCCGATCTGGCCGCGTGCCGGACCGGCGAAGCGCAGCGCGGGGTGATAGACGGGCGCGAAGCAGAACGCGATGCCGGCGTCGGCCGCGACCTGGGCCGTCATCTCGGGCGTGAGATCGAGCGCCACGCCGAGGTGCTCCAGCACGTCGGCGGCGCCGCACAGCGACGAGGCGGCGCGGTTGCCGTGCTTGACGACCTTGGCGCCGGCCGCGGCGGCCACGACGGCGGCCATGGTCGAGACGTTGACCGTGTGTGCGCGGTCGCCGCCGGTGCCGACGATGTCGACCACCGGACCCTCGACCGTCAGCTTGGTCGCACGCTCGAGCATGGTCCGGGCCAGGCCCGTCACCTCGGCCACCGTCTCGCCCTTCGCCCGGAGCGCGATGGCGAAGGCGGCGATCTGCGCGTCGGTCGCCGAGCCCGACATGATCTGGTCCATCGCCCACGCGGTCTCGTCGGCGGTCAGATGCTCGCCGAGGAGCAGCGCGTTGAGCAGCGATGGCCAAGTGGTGCGCGCGTCCATATCTCAGCTCCTGACGGGGAGGTGGCGGCCGCGCATCATCGTGGCCACCGTTTCGGCGAGAACGACCGGGTCGAGCGGCTGCGGTACGACCGCGTCCGCGCGGGACCAGTTGGCCAGCCATCGATCGTCGCGGCGCGCGATGAGCAGCACGATCGGCGGGCAGTCGTGCACCTCGTCCTTGGCCTGCCGGCAGATGCCCATGCCCCCGGAGGGCACGGCCTCCCCGTCGAGCACGGCCACGTCGATCGTGCCGGATTCGAGATGCTTGAACACGGCCGGCTGGGTGGCGGACTCCACGATCTCCACGAGAGGAAGGTCGGCGGCGGGCCGCCGGCCGATCGCCATCCGCACCTTCTCACGGGTGTTGGCGTCGTCGCTGTAGACGAGAACCCTCATGTCGCACACTCCAGCTCACCGCATATGGTCTAGTGGATGCTATCGGGACCCCCGACGTCCGGCATCCCCGGCACTTATTGGGGGGTCGTGCGGCGACCCGACCTGATGAGCCGCAATAATGCTGGGCGTGGCGACAGCATCCGCAATCACGACGACGGCACCACACGGCGCCCGCCGGGCCAATCTGGTCCAGGTAGGGACGATCGTCTGGCTGTCATCTGAGCTCATGTTCTTCGCGGCGCTGTTCGCGATGTACTTCACCATCCGCTCGGTGAGCCTCGGACACCACCAGGAGTGGCCCCGCGCCGAGCTCGACATTCCGTACGCCACGGTCAACACGATCATCCTGGTCCTGTCCAGTGTGACCTGCCAGTTCGGGGTGTGGGCCGCGGAAAAGGGCCAGGTCAGGCGGCTCCGGTTCTGGTATCTGATCAGCTTCATCATGGGCGCGGTCTTCGTCGCCGGTCAGCTGAACGAATACCGCACGCTGGTGAGCGAGGGCACGACGCTGTCCTCCGACGCCTACGGTTCCGTGTTCTACCTGACCACGGGCTTCCACGGAATGCACGTGACGGGTGGTCTGATCGCGTTCCTGTTCATGCTGGGACGCACGTACGCCGCGAAGAGCTTCACCCGAGAGCAGGCCACCAGCGCGATCGTCGTGTCCTATTACTGGCACTTCGTCGATGTCGTCTGGATCGGCCTTTTCGCGACCATCTACATCATCAAATGATCGGAACGGGGATATCGGTGAACTCCATCACCGCGAAGCGGCGTCATCCCCTGGCGCGCTTCGCCGTAGTGGCGCTCGCGCTGGGCATCCTCGGCGGAGGGTACGCCCTGACCACGCCGACGGGCGGGACCGCCGACGCGGCCGTGGCGTCGGGCCGGGCCGACGACGTGTCCGAGGGGCGAAACCTGTTCGTGGCGCACTGCGCGAGCTGCCACGGCTGGAACGCCGAAGGCACCGCCAAGGCGCCCACTCTGGTCGGGGTCGGCGCCGCCGCCGTTGACTTCCAGGTGAGCAGCGGCCGCATGCCGGCAGCCGACGCGGGGGCCCAGGTTCCGCGCAAGCCGCTCGCCCCATGGGTCACCCCTGCGACGACCGCCCAGCTCGCGGCGTATATTCAAAGTCTCGGCGGCGGTCCGACAGTGCCGTCGAAGGAGCAGGTCAACCCGGCCATGGGCGATGCGGCCAAGGGCGGCGAGCTGTTCCGTGCCAACTGCATCCAGTGTCACAACTTCGTCGGCGCCGGCGGCGCGCTCACCTACGGCAAGTACGCCCCGTCGCTGAACGAGGCGACCGACGCCCAGATCTACGAGGCGATGGTCACGGGCCCGCAGGCCATGCCGGTGTTCAACGACGCCACGATCACCCCGGACGAGAAGCGCGACATGATCGCCTACATCACCGGCGTACGCAGCCAGGTCGACCCGGGCGGTTCCGGGCTCGGCCGCATCGGCCCGGTGACCGAGGGCCTGGTCGGCTGGATCGTCGGACTCAGCCTGCTCATCCTGGCCGCCATCTGGATCACCGCGAAGAAGCGACAGACCTCATGACAGAGACCAACGAGAACGAAGAGCGCGTTCCGCGCCGGGTCATCGGCACACCGACGACCCCCGCCAGCCCGCTCGGCGAGGCGCCCGTGGCCACGCAGGCGCCGCCCGATCCGGGAGTGAAGGCCGCCGACGAGGACGGCGCGCGGCGTGCCGAGCGGATCGTCGCGCTGCTGTTCACGATCACGTTCCTGGCCGGCATCGCCTTCATCGTGTCGTACGTGTACTTCCAGGTCGGCGACATCGACAAGACGGCCACCTCCAACCTGGCCCTCGGCACCTCGCTGTCGGTGGCCCTGCTGGCGCTGGCCGTCGGCATCGTGGTCTGGGTGCGCCAGATCATGCCGAAGTACAACCTGATCCAGGAGCGCCACCCGATGGCCTCCTCGACGGCCGACCGGGAATATGTGTCGGAGACCTTCGTCCAGGGCGCCAATGAGAGCGGCTTCGTCAAGCGCAAGATGCTGCGCCGGACGCTGCTGCTCGCCGCCGCTCCGCTGGGCCTGTTGCCGATCATCCTGCTCCGCGACCTCGGCCCCATGCCGGGCGTCTCGCTCCGGCACACCGTGTGGAAGAAGGGCCTGCGGCTCACCGTCGAGGGCACCGGCCAGCCGATCCGCGCGTCCGACTTCGACTCCCCCGGCGGCATCCTCTCGGTGGTGCCCGAGGGCTATGAGCACGACCTCAACGCCCTGGCCAAGGCCACGCTGATCCTCATCAAGCTGCGTCCGCAGGACATCAAGGCCGGCACCAACCTCAACTGGACGCACGACGGCATCATCGCCTACTCGAAGATCTGCACCCACGTGGGCTGCCCCGCGGCCCTCTACGAGCAGACCACGCACCACATCCTGTGTCCGTGTCACCAGTCGACGTTCGACGCCGCCGACGGCGCGAAGGTGATCTTCGGCCCCGCCGCCCGGCCGCTGCCGCAGCTGCCGATCGCGGTCGACGGCGAGGGTTTCCTCGTCGCGCAGAGCGACTTCGACGTTCCCGTCGGCCCCAGTTTCTGGGAGCGTGGAGACGCGGAAGCGGAAGCTAGGGAGAAGAAGGCGTCATGACGCTGACAGAGACCCCGAAGGCCATCGCGGGCGCATCGACCTTCGTCGACGACCGTCTCGGCGCCGGCCCGTTCCTCAAGCGCAACCTGCGGAAGATCTTCCCGGACCACTGGTCGTTCCTGCTCGGCGAGATCGCCCTCTACTCGTTCATCCTGCTGCTGCTCACCGGCACGTTCCTGACGTTCTGGTTCAGGCCGAGCATGGGCGACGTCGTCTACAACGGCTCCTACGCGCCGCTGCAGGGCGTGGAGATGTCCGAGGCGTACGCGTCGACCCTGCACATCAGCTTCGACGTGCGGGGCGGTCTGCTGATCCGGCAGATGCACCACTGGGCGGCGATCATGTTCATCGCCGGCATGATGGCGCACGCGCTCCGGGTGTTCTTCACCGGCGCCTACCGCAAGCCGCGCGAGTTCAACTACCTGATCGGCGTCATCCTGCTGACGCTGGCCCTGTTCGAGGGCCTGACGGGCTACTCGCTCCCGGACGACCTGCTGTCCGGCGCCGGCCTCCGCATCACCGAGGGCGTCATCCTGTCCATCCCGCTCGTCGGGACGTACATCATGACGTTCCTGTTCGGCGGGGAGTATCCGGGCGACGACATCATCTCGCGCTTCTACACGATCCACATCCTGCTCATCCCGGGCATCCTGCTGGCGCTGATCACGGCCCACCTGATCCTCATGTGGGTGCAGAAGCACACCCAGCAGGCCGGTCCCGGCCGCACCGAGCACAACGTGGTGGGCGCGCCGTTCTACCCGGCGTTCATGGCCAAGGCCGGGGCGTACACCCTGTTCACCTTCGCGGTGATCACGCTGCTGGCGACGTTCGCCCAGATCAACCCGATCTGGCTGTTCGGGCCGTATACGCCGGCCGACATCTCGGCGGGTTCGCAGCCCGACTTCTACATGGGCTTCCTGGAAGGCTCGCTCCGGCTCATGCCGGCCTGGGAGATCAACGTCTGGGGCCACACCCTACCCATGAGCGTGCTGATCCCAGCCCTGGTGCCGCTGGGGATCGTGATGACGGGCCTCGCGCTCTATCCGTTCCTCGAACAGTGGGTCACCGGCGACCGGCGCGAGCACCACATGGCCGACCGGCCGCGCAACAACCCGCACCGCACCGCGATCGGCATCACCGCCGTCACCTTCTACGGCCTGCTGTGGCTGCTCGGCGCGAACGACGAGATCTCCGCCAACTTCAAGATCCCGTTGTACGTGACCACGATCGTCGGCCGGTTCCTGATCATCCTGGGCCCCGTGCTGGCCTACTGGATCACCTACCGGATCTGCATCGGGCTGCAGCGCAGGGACGGCGAGCTGCTGTCCCACGGCGTCGAGTCCGGCGTCATCAAGCGGCTGCCCCACGGTGAGTACATCGAGGTGCACAGCCCGCCCGCGCACGACCTCGCCGAGCACATCCGGGGGGCCAGGAAGGCGATTCCGGCCATCGACGCGGCGCCCGACGCGGACGGCATCCCGCCGAAGACGGCACGCGGCCCGCTCGGCAAGCTCCGCACGATGATGAGCAAGACGTACGCCTCGGCCGTGCTTCCCCTCGAAGACGGCCACGGCAACGGCCACCACGCCGATGGCGAGCACGCCGCCGTCGGCGCCGGGGAGCAGAAAGAGCTCCACTAGCGGTTCATGACGAAGGCCCGGGCGGAATCTCCGTCCGGGCCTTCGTCGCGTTCGCCTGACCGCTTGTTCACTCGACTTATTTACTCGACAGCGGGTCGGTGTCGGCGGCGCGGAGGCGGCTCCACTTGAGCCATTCCTTCCAGTTCTCCTGCCAGTGTCCCCAGCCGTTGGTCGGCTCCAGGTTCCGCGGCGTGCCCTTCACGATGATGGGATCGCCGATGAGCGTGTTGTCGATGAACCACCGGGCGTTCTCCGGGCTGACGTTCACGCAGCCGTGGCTGACGTTGGAGTTGCCCTGGGAGCCCACGGACCACGGCGCCGAGTGGACGTACTCCCCCGAGTTGGAGATCCGGACCGTGTTGTAGACCGTCTCCTGGTAGTAGCCGGGGCTGCCGGGGCCGATCCCTGGCGAGGTCATGATGGTGACCGGTTCGCGGGACATGGCCAGGTGGATGCCGTTGGTCGTGTAGTACTTCCACTCGCCGCCGCGGCCGGCGCTGATCGGCACGTCGCGGATGAACTTCCCGTTGCGCCGGATCCTCATGTGGTGGGTGTCGGTGTTGGCCACGCTGATCTGGGACCGGCCGATCTTGAACTCGCGCGCGTAGTCCTTCGCGGCGTACATGCCGTCGGCGCCGCGCACCCCCGAGAGCCGCGCCATGAACTTGACCTTCGTGTACGCCGGCCAGTAGTTCTTCGGGCGGAAAGAGACATTGCGGTTGTCGAACCAGTGCCAGGCGCCCTCGACCGGCTTGGACGCCTGCACGATCAGATTGCGCTCGACCGAGACGCGGTCGGCGACGTCCTGGTCGAACGTCACCATGATCGGCATCCCGACGCCGACCGTCAGGCCTGTCTCCTGCTTGTCCGGCACGATGTGCTGGATGGCGAAGGTCTTCTTCGCCTTGACCGTGCTGAAGTGACTGGTCTTCACTGTGCCGTCCAGCAGCCGCGCGGTGACCTCGTACGCCGTCCCGGGGAGCAGCGGCCTCGAGGGCCGCCACTTGGACCGGTCGGCGCTGTAGCGGCCCGCCACGGGCTTTCCAGCGGCTTCCAGGGTGACCGACGCGAGCTCGCCGTTGGCGACCGCGACGTAGACGGGCGCCTCCGGCGGCAGCTTCGTGGCGCCGTCGAGTGGATAGACCGACAGATTGACGGCCGCCACCGGGGTAGCGGCCGCCTTCTGCGGGCCGGCGTTCGTCGACGAAGAGCACGCCGTCGTCGACGCGGCTATGACCAGGGCAAGCGCCCCCGCTCGTCGCACCATGAACCCCCCTGAGTCACAGTTGATCACTACTCAGAGGTATTACCCGGTTGCGACGAGTTGGATGGCAAAAAGACTGTACTTAGTGGGAGAAGTGCCCCCGGTAGTACTGAAATACGAAACCGATCACGCTCATGATCGTCGCGAACATGCCGATGAAGAACAGCCACCAGCCGATCACGAAGCCGAAGAACGTGAGCGCGACGGCCAGCACCACGAACAGCGGCCACCAGCTGCTGGGGCTGAAGAAGCCCAGCTCGCCGGCGCCATCGGAGATCTCGGCCTCCTTGTCGTCCTCCGGCTGGTCGCCGATGCGGCGGGCCGTGAACAGCAGGTAATAGCCGATCATGAAGGCGAGGCCGACCGAGATGGCCATGGCCGTGGTGCCGGTCGGCTCCTTCGACCAGTACCAGTAGACGACGTCCGCCGCGGCGAAGAAGACGCCGCAGAGCAGGAACATCCATCCCTGGACCTTCATCGGGCCTCCTCCAGCTCAGCAGGGGTCAAATGCCGGTACTTGATGTCGAATGCCGGACGCTCCGACCGGATGCGCGGCAGGCTGTGGAAGTTGTGCCGCGGCGGCGGGCACGAGGTGGCCCACTCCAGCGACCCGCCGAACCCCCACGGGTCGTCGACCGTCACCTTCGGCGCGAACCGCCACGTACGCCAGACGTTGTAGACGAACGGCAGGATCGAGGCGCCGAGCAGGAACGCGCCAGCCGAAGAGACCACGTTGAGGTCGGTGAAGCCGTCGGCGGCCGAGTAGTCGGCGTAGCGGCGCGGCATGCCGATGGCGCCCAGCCAGTGCTGCACGAGGAACGTGGTGTGGAACCCGATGAACAGCGTCCAGAAGTGCAGTTTGCCCAGCTTGTCGTTGAGCATCTTTCCGGTGAACTTGGGCCACCAGAAGTAGAAGCCCGCGAACATGGCGAACACCACCGTGCCGAACACGACGTAGTGGAAGTGGGCCACCACGAAGTAGGAGTCCGACACCTGGAAGTCGAGCGGCGGCGAGGCCAGGATGACGCCGGTCAGGCCACCGAACAGGAACGTCACGAGGAACCCGAGCGCGAACAGCATGGGTGACTCGAAGGACAGATGGCCGCGCCAGATGGTGCCTACCCAGTTGAAGAACTTCACCCCGGTGGGCACCGCGATCAGGAAGGTCATGAACGAGAAGAACGGCAGCAGCACCTGGCCGGTGACGAACATGTGGTGCGCCCACACGGTCACCGACAGGCCGGCGATGGCGATGGTCGCGCCGACCAGGCCGATGTAGCCGAAGATGGGCTTACGGCTGAAGACCGGCAGGACCTCGGTGATGATGCCGAAGAACGGCAGCGCGATGATGTAGACCTCGGGGTGGCCGAAGAACCAGAACAGGTGCTGCCACAGCATGGCGCCGCCCGAGTCGGCGTCGAACACGTGCGCCCCGAGTTTCCGGTCGGCCTCGAGCACCAGCAGCGCGGCCGCCAGCACCGGGAAGGCCAGCAGCACCAGGATGCTGGTCAGCAGGATGTTCCATACGAAGATCGGCATCCGGAACATGGTCATGCCGGGCGCGCGCATCGTGATGATCGTGGTGATGAAGTTGACGGCGCCAAGGATCGTGCCGAGGCCCGACATGGCCAGGCCCATGACCCACATGTCGCTGCCGAGGCCGGGCGAGGTCACCGCGTTCGACAGCGGGGCGTACGCGGTCCAGCCGAACGCGGCCATGCCCTGCGGGGTGAAGAAGCCGCCGACGGCGATGATGCTGCCGAACAGATAGAGCCAGTAGCTCACCATGTTGAGCCGGGGGAACGCCACGTCGGGCGCGCCGATCTGCAACGGCATCAGCTCGTTGGCGAAGCCCGCGAACAGCGGCGTCGCGAACATCAGCAGCATGATCGTGCCGTGCATGGTGAACAGCTGGTTGAACTGGTCGCTCGTGACGAACTGCAGCCCCGGCTGGGCCAGCTCGGCGCGCATCACCAGCGCCATCACGCCGCCGATGATGAAGAACACGAACGACGTGATCAGATAGAGGTGGCCGATCACCTTGTGGTCCGTCGTGGTCAGCCAGCTGACCACGACGGCGCCCTTGCGGGACCGCCGGGTGGCGGCCCTGAGGGCGGGAATCGGCTCGTTGATGGCGGTCACTGCGCACTCCCCGCCTGTGCGGCGATGTATTGATCGAATTCGGCCTGCGGCACCAGCTTCACCGAGAACAGCATCCGGCTGTGGTCCTGACCGCAGAGCTCGGCGCACCGGCCGAAGAAGACCCCGGACTCGTTCAGCGTCTTCAACTGGAACCTGTTGTGCACCCCCGGCATGACGTCCTGCTTGAACAGGAAGCCCGGCACCCAGAACGAGTGGATGACGTCGGGCGACTCCAGGTCGAACTCGACCTCGGAGCCCTGCGGCAGCACCAGCTGCGGGCCCTGCGGCGTCTGCAGGCTCTGCTTGGCGAGATCCACCGGCACGCCTGCGGCCACGGCCGTCTTGCCCTGATAGGCGGTGGTGAAGCGCCAGCTCCACTGGAAGCCCTCGACCTTCACCTTCACCGGCGCGGTGCCGGTGACCTTGGTGATCTCGGTCTCGTCACGCGCGGTGAAGTAGAAGAACACCGCGACCATGATGACGGGCACCACGGTGTACAGGATTTCGATCGGCAGGTTGTAGCGCACCTGCGGCGGAAGCTCGGGGCCGGAGTTGCGGCGCTTGCGATGGAAAAGGCACGCCCACAGGATCAGCCCCCAGACCACGACCCCGGTCGCCAGCGCGGCGATCCAGGCCCCGTTCCACAGGGACTGCATGACACCGGCCTGCTCGCTGCCCTTCTTCACCGGCATGCCGAGCGTGCCCCAACTGCCTACACCGTCGCTGCAGGCCGTCAAAGACACCGCAAGCACGGCGCCCATCACGGCGGTGAGCGTCACCCGGCGGCGGGCCAACGGTCGCCGTGACGTACGGCGGGTCGGACTCACGGATCGCCTACCCCAGAGATGAAGCCCAGAAGACCTCTCCTGGGCGGTTTTCCACATTGCCACCGGGAACATGACCCGGTTTTACTTGATTCACTTCAACGCTGGGGGACACATTAGCGCGGACCACGGCCGCCCCTCTTCTCAGCCCCCGTTAATGTCCTAACTGTGGCGTACTTCGACGCGGCATCGACCGAGCCCCTCCATCCCGCGGCCCGCGACGCGCTGCTCGCCGCCCTTGACGTGGGCTGGGCCGACCCCGCCCGCCTCTACGGCACGGCCCGCCGCGCCCAGATGTTGCTCGAACAGGCGCGGACCGAGGTGGCCGAGATCCTCGGCGCCCGGCCGGACGAGGTCGCGTTCACCTCGTCGGGGACTCAGGCCGTACACCTCGGGGTGCTCGGGGTCCTCTACGGCCGCCGCCGGGCCGGGCGTCACCTCGTCGTCGGCGCTGTCGAGCACTCGGCCGTCCTGCACGCCGGCGGTGTGCACGAGCGCGACGGCGGCACGGTCGAGACGGTCGGCGTCTCCCTGACCGGGCGCGTGGATCCGGCCGCGTTCACCGAGGCCGTCTCCCATCCAGGCACGGCCCTGGCCTGCCTCCAGACGGCCAACCACGAGGTCGGCACACTGCAGCCGGTGGAGGAGGCGGCGGCCGCCTGCCGCGCCGCGGGAGTTCCGCTCTTCGTCGACGCCGCCCAGTCGGCCGGGCGGCTGCCCATTCCCCAGGGGTGGTCGGTGCTGGCCGCCAGCGCGCACAAGTGGGGCGGGCCGCCGGGGGTCGGCGTGCTGGCCACCCGGAAGGGCACGCGGTGGCGGTCACCGTATCCAGAGGACGAGCGGGAGCGGCGCCGGGTGCCCGGCTTCGAGAACGTGCCCGCCATCGTCGCCGCGGCCACCGCCCTCCGCGCCCGCGTCGCGGAGGAAGCGGCCGAGGGGGCCCGCCTGTCGGCGCTCGTCGACCGGATCCGCGCGGAGGTGCCGCGGCTCATCCCCGACGTCGAGGTGGTCGGCGAGCCGGTCGAGCGGCTGCCGCACATCGTCACCTTCTCGTGCCTCTATGTGGAAGGAGAGGCCCTTCTGACGGAACTCGACAGGGCGGGTTTCGCGGTGTCATCCGGAAGTTCATGCACTGCTAGTACGCTTCGACCATCGCATGTTCTGGAAGCCATGGGCGTGCTTACCCATGGGAATGTCCGGGTATCGCTGCCCCGTGGAGTTTCCGAAGGCGACATCGATCGTTTCCTCGGTATCCTCCCGGAGATCGTCCGGCGGATCCGGGCAAGCGTGGGCGTCGGCGGTTGATCAGACGTTGCTGAGACAGAGTGGGAGTTCGTGCCTTGATCTGGCGTAGGAAGCCTTCCTCCGGTGCCTCCTCAAGCGCCCCCGCGGGGGCCCCCGCCTCAGCCGGCCAGGCCTCAGCCGACCAGACCGGGCGCCGGCCGCCGTCAGAGCCCATCTCCCTCACCATCGACGCCCTCGGCCGCAAGTGCCCCATCCCCATCATCATGCTCGCCGACCAGATCTCCCAGATCCCCACCGGCTCCGTGGTCTCCGTCCTCGCCGACGACCCGGCCGCGTTCACCGACATCCCCGCCTGGTGCCGCCTGAAGTCGCACGAGCACGTGTCCAGCCTCGACCTCCCCGAGGGCGGCTGGTCCATCCAGGTCCGCCGCAAATACTGACTACTCGGCGCCCCGCCGCCCGCTGAGCCGATCCTGCCGCGCCTTCTCCAGGCTGCGCCGGGTCTTGCCGGTCTCCGGATGACGCGGGCCCAGCACCCCTCCCGTTCGGCCAGCACCTGCCGGTAGAGCGCCATCGCCTCGGACATCCGGCCGGCCGACTCGTAGGCGTGCGCCAGGTTGTGCCGCGAGGTCAGCACCGAGAGGTCGTCGGCTCCCAGCACCCGGACACGATCCTCCAGCGTTCTCTCGTGCAGCCCGATCGCCTCCCGCACCCGTCCCGCCTGGCGGTAGGCGATCGCGAGGTTGCTGCGTGACAACAGGGTGGCCGGGTGATCTACGCCGAGGACCCGCTCCCAAACGCCTTGCCTGAGGGATCCTCGGCGCCGATCCGCTCGATGGACAGCAGGACCGTTTCCAGGTACGGCTTCCGCCGGGCTTCCAGCCACATGCGGACCCGGCGGGCGGTCTGGACGGAGTCGTCGCCCTCGTCGCGGATGTCCAAGTCCTGGGCGAGCGCGACGAGACCCCCGAGGAGCTGCTCGGGCTCTTGCCCACTCCCCTCGCCCCGGCGAGGGCGCACACCACGGCCCGCCGGCCGGACGCGACGACGCGCGCGATCTCGCCCGCGAGCTCCGGCCGCGGCTGGTACGCCTTCGGCTCGCGCGGCAGTGTCCCGATGAGGGCCGGAATGGCATCCGGTGGCGGTTCGGGGGGCGTCGGCGAGACCAGTGCGGGCGCGGGATCCTGGCCGGCCCAGATGCCGAGCGGGGTGCCGCAGACGACGGCGACCAGGCCGACGACGATGCCGGTGATGCCGAGGTCGAAGCCGCGCGCGTCGCACCACCACCAGCTGACCGCGCCCGCGATCGCCGGCACGACGGCGGCGATCGCGACCTTGAGGATCCGCGGCACGCCTCACCACCCCATCGATGCGCCTGGACTTCCCCGGTTAGAAGTGGACCACATGCGGCCGTGACCAGTGGCAGTTAAACGGGTACTTCACCTGAAGCCATCACATTTCGGGGGGAAGCAATGGCCAACGAGACCGCGCGTGATCTGATGAGTGCGGGCGCGACCTGCATCGAAGCACACGAGACGCTCGACCGGGCGGCGCAGATGATGCGTGACATGAACGTCGGCGCGCTGCCGATCTGCGGGCCCGACGACCGGCTCAAAGGGATCATCACGGACCGCGACATCGTCCTCAAATGCGTGGCCGAAGGCCGCGATCCGGCGGCGATGACCGCATCCGACCTGGCCACCGGCCTCGTCTGGGTGGACGCCGACGCGAGCGTCGAGGACGCGCTGGCGAAGATGGAGACGAACCAGATCCGCCGGCTCCCGGTGATCGAGGACGGCCGGATCATCGGCATGATCACCGAAGCCGATCTGGCCCGTCACCTGCCCGACGAGCGGCTGTCGAAGTTCGTGCACAGCATCTACTCGCCGTTCTGAGCAGCGCTGCGCCCCTCGCCGCGTGACGGCGAGGGGCGCAGTGTGGCTCAACGGTTACCGCGGGTCAGGGGTAATAGCAGCGGACGTGCTCGGCGACCTGGGCGGCGGATTCGGGGCCGTAGGCGGCGGCGAAACGGTCGAGGAAGACGCTCTGGCCGAGCTCGTACTCCTGGCCGCCGACCTGCTCGAGCACGTGCGTGGCGACGAGATTGCCGACCTGGGCGCAGCGCTCGAGCGGCAGACCCCAGGCGAGGCCGGCCAGGAACCCGGCGCGGAAGGCGTCACCGACGCCGGTCGGGTCGGCCTTGCCGAGCTCGGGCGCCGGCGAGATGTGCAGCGAGGGCTCGCCCTTGCGGTCGATGCGGGCGCCCTTCGGGCCGAGCGTGGTGACCCGGACGCCGACCCGGTCGAGGACCTCCTCGTCGGACCAGCCGGTCTTCTGCTCGATGAGACCCTTCTCATAGTCGTTGCTGAACAGGTAGGCCGCGCCTTCGATGAGCCGGCGGATCTCGTCGCCGGGCATGCGGGCCAGCTGCTGGCTGGGGTCGGCGGCGAAGGCGATGCCGCGCGCGCGGGCCTCGTCGGTGTGCCGGTGCATGGCGTCGGGGTCGTTGGGGCTGACCAGAACGAGGTCGATGCCCCCGATGCGGTCGCCGATGGGGCCGAGCTCGATCTCGCGGGCCTCGGCCATGGCGCCCGTGTAGAACGAGGCGATCTGGTTGTGCTCTTCGTCCGTCGTGCACAGGAAGCGCGCCGTGTGCCGCAGCTCGGAGACGTGGATCGAGTCACAGTCGACGCCGTGCCGCTCCAGCCAGGAGCGGTAATCGGCGAAGTCGGCGCCGACCGCGCCGACGAGGATCGGCCGAAGGCCCAGGCAGGCCATGCCGAACGCGATGTTGGCCGCGCAACCGCCACGACGGATCTGCAGATCGTCCACGAGGAACGACAGCGACACCCGGTCGAGCTGCTCGGCGATCAGTTGGTCGCCGAAGCGGCCCGGAAACGTCATCAGTTGGTCGGTGGCGATTGAGCCGGTCACGGCGATGCGCACGGGGTGTTCTCCTCGTTGTCTGCACGCGGAACCTGCAAAGCCTAACGCCCCGTACGGAGCCACAGTGCGGACCGTACGGGGCGTTATGAAGCCTTTAGTGGAACGAGTCGCCGCAGGCGCACGAGCCCGTCGCATTGGGGTTGTCGATCGTGAAACCCTGCTTCTCGATCGTGTCGACGAAGTCGATCGTGGCCCCCGTCAGGTATGGCGCGCTCATCCGGTCGGTGACGACGCCGACCCCGCTGAAGTCCGACACGACGTCGCCGTCCATCGAACGGTCGTCGAAGAAGAGCTGGTAGCGCAGGCCCGAGCATCCGCCCGGCTGCACGGCGACGCGCAGCTGCAGCCCTTCCTCGCCCTGCTGCTCCAGCAGGCCCTTGACCTTGGCGGCGGCCGCGTCAGTCAGGTTCAGGCCCTGCCGCGTGGTCTCGCTGCTCTCAACCGTCATTGAACACTCCTGGGTTGCGCTGTGACTTCCTACTAACACGCTACCAACCGCTGCCGACCACTACACATTCCCAGGATGACACACCCCCGGAATAAAGCTCCCCACGCGTATGTCATGATTAGTCGTCACTTCGACGATAAGGGGGGGTCGGCATGACGACCACCAGCCTTCCGCTGTTCATCCTGGGGCAGGGGACGGACCCGGGCAGCGAGCGCGGGGTCGACTGTCCCGGCGAGCTGCCGCCCGCCTCCGATCCGGAGCTCGTGGACCGCGCGCGGCGCGCCAAGCAGGCGCTGGGCGACCGGCTGTTCGTGCTCGGCCATCACTACCAGCGCGACGAGGTCATCCAGTTCGCCGACGTGACCGGCGACTCGTTCAAGCTGGCCCGGGAGGCAGCGGCCCGGCCGTCGGCCGAGTACATCGTGTTCTGCGGGGTCCACTTCATGGCCGAGTCGGCCGACATCCTCACCTCCGACGCGCAGAAGGTGGTGCTCCCTGACCTCGCGGCGGGTTGCTCGATGGCCGACATGGCGACGTTCAACCAGGTCGAGGAGGCCTGGGAGGCGCTCGAGGACGCGGGAATCGCGGATGTGACGGTCCCGATCACGTACATGAACTCCAGCGCCGACATCAAGGCCTTCTGCGGCCGGCACGGCGGGGCGGTCTGCACCTCGTCGAACGCGCGCCGCGCGCTGGAGTGGGCGTTCGGCCAGGGCGAGAAGGTCCTCTTCCTGCCCGACCAGCATCTCGGCCGCAACACGGCGGTTCTTGAGATGGGGATGAGCCTCGACGACTGCGTCGTCTACAACCCGCACCGGCCGCCCGCCCCTGAAGCGCTGCGGGACGCGAAGATGATCCTCTGGAAGGGCCACTGCTCGGTGCACGGCCGTTTCACGGCCCAGTGCGTCGACGACGTACGCGCCCGGATCCCCGGGGTGAACGTGCTCGTCCACCCCGAATGCCGGCACGACGTGGTGACGAAGGCCGACTTCGTGGGCTCGACCGAATACATCATCAAGAAGCTCGAGGCGGCTCCGGCCGGCTCGTCGTGGGCCGTCGGCACCGAGCTGAACCTGGTCAAGCGGCTGGCGGGGATGTTCCCCGACAAGAACGTGACGTTCCTCGACCGGACCGTCTGCTACTGCTCGACCATGAACAGGATCGACCTGCCGCACCTGGTGTGGGCGCTGGAGTCCCTCGCGGCAGGTCAGGTGGTCAACCAGATCACGGTCGACGCCGACACGGCCCACTGGGCCCGGGTCGCGCTCGACCGGATGCTGACCCTCATCTGAGGTCGCGCACGCTTATCTGAGCTCGTAGACCACATGGGCGTTGACGGTGACGAGCTGCGTGCCCGGCGAGATCGACTTGCCGTCGGCGACCAGGGCCATGGCGCCGAACGGGATGGGGCCGGGCATGCCGTTCGAGTCTTCGCTGATCGTCAGGACCCGGCCCAGCCTGCGGCCGCTCAGCGCGGCGTACTGCCGGGCCTTGGCCTCGGCGTCCTTGTACGCGGCCTCGCGGGCCGCGATCACCGCCTCCGCGGGCTTGGACAGCTCGAATGTGACACCGTGGAAGCGCACGTCGTCGCCCACCGCGGCCATCACGTCGATGACGTGGTCGGCGTTGTCGAGATCGCGCACGATGGCCTCGACGCCCTGGCCGGCCCGGTAGCCGACGACCTTCCCGGTGTTGTCGTATTCGGGGCCGAGCGACAGGTCGGTGGTGGTCAGATCCTCCTCGGCCACCCCGGCCTCGCGCAGGGCCTTGGTGAGCCGCGCGGCCGCGGCGCGGGCCGCGGCGAACGCCTCACCGGCGTTGGCGCGGCTGGTCTCCACGCCGGCGCGAAGGCGCATCACGTCGGGCTCAGCGGAGATGCGGCCCTCACCGAGCACGGTGATCCGCGATCCGTCGTCTGACACGACTGACGCATACCCCGCGACGGGCGAGGCGAACAGCAGGCCCGCGACGGCGCAGGCCACGGTCAAGGCACGAGTGATCATGCGGCCATCGGATCAACGATCCGGCCGGGCGCCGGTGACCGCCGCACCGCCTTGACGATCAGATTGCGGACCGCTCGGTCCGCCATTGGCGCGGCTTGGCCTCGCCCGGCGCCTCCGGTGCCGGCCGCTCATAGGCCGGGGGCGCTCCAGAGGGGGAACCAGCGGGCGAGGTCCGGCTCGATCTTGAGTTCGCCCTGGAGCGCGCCCCGAACCTGGAGCTCCAGCGCGCTGTCGCGCTGGGTGCCGCCGGTGGGGGCGAACGGGTAGAACGTGCCCTGTTTGTAGAGGTAGACGACGGCCAGGCGGCGCGTGCCGTCGCCGAACCCCACCAGGGAGCACAGCAGCGACGGCCCGAAGCCGTTGGCCTCCAGCGTCGAGTTGACCGCGTGGAGGCCGGTGACGAGGTTGGACACGTCTGGATCGCGCTCGACCAGCCAGGTGTAGCCGTAGGAGTCGGTCGAGACCTCGGCCGAGCCCACCAGGGCCTGGACGTCGTGCTGCATGGTGGCGAACGCGCCGCCCTCGGCCGCGCGGAAGCAGACCGAGCCGCTTCCGGTGGGCCGAAAGCCTGTCGCCGCCTCCAGCGTGACGGCCGCCGACGGCAGCGCGAACAGCGCGTCCAGATCGGGCTTGGCCGTCTTGGATCGGCCGAGAAGCGAATCCCAGAAGCCCATCAGCGCCCCAGCTGGGCGGAGATGCGGGCCAGTTGCTCCAGCCGCCGCTCCAGCGGCGGGTGGGTGGCGAACAGGCTGGTGATCGACTTGCCGGACAGGGCCGGGGCGAAGAAGAACGCGTTGAACGGCTCGGCCTCGCGCAGGTCGCGGCTGGGGATCCGGGCGATGTCGCCGCTGACCTTCGTCAGGGCGCTGGCGAGCGCCGACGGCCGCTGGGTGAGCAGCGCGGCCGCCCGGTCGGCGGCGAGCTCGCGATAGCGCGACAGCGCACGGGTGAGCAGGAAGCTCACGGCGTACACGACGGCGGACACGACCAGGATGATCAGCCCGATCGGCAGGCCGCCGCTGTCGTCCCGGCGGTCGCGCCCGCCGAGCCCGGCATAGAGGGCGAAGCGCGTCATCAGGCCGGCCACGATGCCGAGGAACGAGGCGATCGTCATCACCGCGACGTCGCGGTGGGCGACATGCGACATCTCGTGGGCCAGCACGCCTTCCAGCTCCTGCGGCTCGAGCCGCCGCAGGATGCCGGTGGTGACGCAGACCACCGAGTTCTTCTGGTTGCGCCCGGTCGCGAACGCGTTGGGCACGTCGGTGTCGGCGATCGCCACCCGCGGCTTGGGCATGTCGGCGAGGGCGGTCAGCCGGTCGATCATGCCGTGCAGCTCCGGGGCTTCCTGCGGGGTCACTTCCCGGCCGTGCATCGCGAACAACGCGATCCGGTCGGAGAAGAAATACTGCACCAGCAGGAAGCCCGCGGCGATCACGAGCACGACGATCGCCTGCACGCCCAAGGCGATCAGGACGGCTGTGAACACGACGTACAGGAGCCCGAGCAGGAACATGGTGGTGACCATGCGGGTGGTCAGGCCCTTGTCCGGCTGGAACCGGGTCATCTGGTCGTTCCACTCACGGCGAGCGTCATCCTGGGATGAGGCCCGAGTCACCCAGCATCTCGCGCACCTCGTCGATCGAGGCGTCGGCGGGCGGCAGGATCAGCTCGGAAGGCTCGAGCGCGTCGTCCGGCAGGGACTTGCCCAGCAGGCGGACCTTGTCCAAAAGCGCGTGCAGCTTGCTGCGGAACTCGTCCTCGTTGTCGGCGGCGATCGCCGCCTCGAGCTCGCTGTCGAGGGCGTTGAGGACGTCGAGATCGCCATCGGCGATCTGGACCTGGCCCTCACCCATGATTCGGACGATCACTGGGCCTCCCCCGGCTGACGGTACTGCTGCGTCGGCTGGGCGGGCTGCGCCTGACCCGGCTGCGATTCGATGGCAGGCTGCGGCGCCGGGCCCTGGCCCAGTTCGGCCTTCATCTTCGCCAGCTCGAGCTCGATGTCCTGGCCGCCGCCCATGCGGTCGAGCTCGGACTGGATGTCGTCACGCTGACCGGTGAAGTCGTCGAGCGCGCCGCTGGCCAGCAGCTCGTCGATGGCGCCTGCACGGGCCTGCATCTGCGCGGTCTTGTCCTCGGCGCGCTGGATCGCCAGGCCGACGTCGCCCATCTCCTCGGAGATGCCGGAGAACGCCTCGTTGATCCGCGTCTGCGCCTCGGCGGCCGTGTAAGTGGCCTTGAGGGTCTCCTTCTTGGTGCGGAAAGCGTCCACCTTGGTCTGCAGCCGCTGCGAGGCCGTGGTGAGCTTCTCCTCCTCGGCCTGCAGGTTGTTGTACTGCAACCGCAGGTCGGCGATCTGCGCCTGCACACCGTTACGGCGGGTGAGCGCCTCACGCGCGAGGTCTTCACGACCGGCCGACAGAGCCTGGCGGCTCTGGCCCTCCAACTTGTCAGAACTCTGCTGTAGTTGGTTGATCTGCAACTCCACCCGCTTGCGGCTGGTGGCCACGTCGGCGACCCCCCGGCGCACCTTTTGCAGCAGCTCAAGCTGCCGCTGGTACGAGTAGTCCAGGGTTTCGCGCGGATCCTCCATTTTGTCCAGGGCCTTGTTGGCCTTGGACTTGAAGATCATCGAAAGTCTCTTCATCACGCTCATGCGCGTCGGCCGTCCCCTTCTTATGTGCTCCGGGCTCCCCCGTGAGATTCACCCTACGCATAACGCTCGAAGGCGTCACTAAGTTGCAGGCCCGGTAGGCTTGACGTCGTGTTCCGACGCCGTAGCCAGACCACCCCGGACGCCCTGGTCCCTCTGGATGATCCTAAACCTGGGATGACTCCGGGGAAGGGCCGTCCTACCCCTAAGCGTAGCGACGCCCAGGGGCGCCGCCGCTCCCCCATCACCGCTCCGTCCAATCGCAAGGAGGCCTACAAACAGGCCCGCGAGAGGCAGGCGAGCGAACGTGTGCAGGCCCGCGAGGGCATGCTGCGCGGTGAAGACCGCTATCTTCCGGTCCGCGATCGGGGCAAACCCCGCCGATTCGCCCGCGACTGGGTCGATCGGCGCCGCCTCCCCGGCCAGTATTTCCTTCCGGCCGTGCTGCTGGTCATGCTGGCATCGATGATCCCCGGCCCGGTCGGCATGCGCAGCGTGATCCTGACGATCTACACCCTCGCCCTGCCGGTGACCATGATCGTCGTCATCGGGAGCGCGTTCTGGGTGTCCAGCCGGGTCAAGCGCGAGGCCGCCGAGAAGTTCCCCGGCGAAAACCTCAAGGGCATCGGCTTCTACGCGGCCATGCGCGCCTCGCAGATCCGCCGCCTGCGCTTCCCCAAGCCCACGGTCCTCCCCGGCGGGAAGCCGATCTCCACCCAATAACCTCTGACGTATGCATTTTCGTCATCTCGGGCGTAGCGGCCTCGTGGTCAGCGAGATCAGCTACGGCAACTGGATCACACACGGATCGCAGGTCGAGGAGGAGGCCGCTCACACGTGCGTCCGGACGGCGCTCGACGAGGGCGTCACGACCTTCGACACCGCCGACGTCTACGCGGGCACCAAGGCCGAAGCGGTGCTCGGCCGCGCGCTGAAAGGCGTGCGCCGGGAGTCGCTGGAGATCTTCACGAAGGTCTACTGGCCGACGGGAGAGGGCAAGAACGACCGGGGCCTGTCCCGCAAGCACATCATGGAGTCGATCAACGGCTCGCTGCGCCGGCTGCAGACCGACTACGTCGACCTCTATCAGGCGCACCGCTTCGACCACGAGACCCCGCTCGAGGAGACCCTGCGCGCCTTCGACGACCTCGTACGGCAGGGCAAGGTCCTCTACGTCGGGGTCAGCGAGTGGTCGGCCGGCCAGATCGAGCAGGCCCTGAAGATCGCCGACAAGATGGGCTTCGACCGGATCGTGTCCAACCAGCCGCAGTATTCGATGCTGTGGCGGGTCATCGAGCCGGAGGTCGTGCCGCTCAGCGAGCGTGAGGGCGTGGGCCAGATCGTCTGGTCGCCGATGGCCCAGGGCGTCCTGACCGGCAAATATCTGCCCGGTCAGCCCCCTCCGGAGGGGACGCGCGGCAAGGACGAGCCGGGCGGCGGCATCGGCCAGTTCATGTCGGAGGAGCTGCTGCGGCGCGTTCAGGACCTCAAGCCGGTCGCCGCCGACGTGGGCCTGTCGATGGCGCAGCTCGCGGTCGCCTGGGTGCTGCAGAACCCCAACGTGTCGTCGGCCATCATCGGCGCCACCCGGCCCGACCAGGTCCGCGACAACGTCAAGGCGGCCGGCGTACGGCTGGAGCCGGAGGTCATGAAGCGGATCGACGACGCGCTCGGATCGGTGGTCGTGAACGATCCGGCCAGGACGCAGAGCCCCAAGCGCCGGCCCTGATCCCACTGTAGTGCCGTCCTGAGGGACCCATCGGATGCCCGGCGGGTCCCTTCGCTTTTCCCGGCCTACTCGGGTCGCAGCGACATGCCCGCGTACTCGACGCGGTCGTCCTCGAGCAGAGTGACCTTTTCCACACCGGATTCGAGCAGATCGCGCCACGTCTCGCCGAGCCACGACTCGGCGTCCGCCTGGCTGGAGAAAACTTCGCGAGGCAGTGGCCGATCGGATACCTCACCACCATTCGCATTTTCGTAACGCCAGCGCCATGTCATGCCATACGCTCCCTTTCCGGTGCACCCGAACGACCCGCCGGGTCGAGCAGACCCTATATCCCTCACGCACGGAGGCCATCCATGCGGCCCTTCATCCGATCACTATCCGTCACCTGCGGCACCATTGCCGTTGCCCTCATCCTCGCCCCCCTCACCGCGGCGCACGCGTCGCCGACCGACCCCGACCCCAACGCACCACGCTCATGGACGTTCTGGCAGAGCGACGGCCTCGCCTGGACGGCGGGGCCTGACGGGCAGAGCACCCCCAAGGACGGGGCGGTCATCGGCTGGCGCTTCGCGGCCAGCCCGGACGCTCCCGGCGAGGGCGACTCGCCGCGCGAGATGGTCGCCTTCGACCAGGTGTGCGGCAAGGACAAGGCCCAGTCGGGCCAGAAGCGCATCGCGCTCGCCGTCGACTACGGTGACGCCGAGGTCGACGCCTACCCTGGCGACACCCCGCCCAAGGCCGTGGTCAAGTGCGTGGTCGCGCCCGACACCGCGACCAGCCTGCAGGTCCTGTCGACGATCGGCGCCTCGCGCGTCGACGGCAAGGGCGTCGTGCTCGCGGTCTCCGACTACCCGGCCAAGGCCAAGGACAGCGGCACCGCCGTCGCGGCCGACACGGCCTCGGCGTCCGGCGGCGACAGCGGCGGCGGCTCGTCGCTCCCGCTGATCCTCGGCGGCGCAGGCGCGCTCGTCGTGATCGCCGGAGCCGGCGTCCTGCTGGCCCGTCGCCGTACCAAGGCCTGACGGCCGGTTCCTTCACCGTCTGTACGACCACGCGGGCGGCGCGTCCCGGATGACCGGGCGCGCCGCCCGCGCGGCTACAGTCGTCGGGTGAAGGTGGTGCTGGAAGGGACGGGCGGCCCCGGCGGCTGGCCGGAGCCCGGATGCGGATGCGCCTCGTGCGCCCGCGTGGCGCTCCCCCGCCGCCCCACCTCGATCGTCGTCGACGACGTCGGGCTTCCCGGTCTCGCCGACGGCCTGTCCGTCACTGGATCGGACGGCCGCCGGCTGCTCATCGCGGGCGCCGTCACTGATCCGGCCGCCGAGCCGTACGACATGGTGCTCATCGACGTGCTCGACCGGCCGCACCGGCTGGGGGCGCTGCGCCGTGACGGCGCGATCGGCCCGCGCACGCGTGTGGTGGCCATTGGGCTGGACCACCGCGTGCCCTCCGAAGCCGAGCTCGGCAGGCGGCTCGCGCATTGGGGGGTGACGGCCGTGCCGGACGGGACCGTCCTCGACGGCTGGAGCGGCGCGGATCCCGCGCCCCCTCCCCCGCGCCGGACGCTGCTGCTCGGCGGATCACGCTCGGGCAAGTCGGAGGAGGCCGAGCTGCGCCTGGCCGGCGAGCCCGAGGTCGTCTACGTCGCGACGGGCCCTTCCCGGGATGGCGACGACGCCGCGTGGAAGGCCCGGGTGCTGGCGCACCAGGAGCGGCGGCCCGCCCATTGGCGCACCGAAGAGACCATCGACCTCGTAAGCCTGCTCGCGACCGAAACCGGCACGCTGCTCATCGACGGCCTCGGCACGTGGCTCGCCGCCGTCTACGACGAGCTGGGCGCCTGGCGGAACGGCCGCGCCGACCTGGTGGCGGCCCGCTGCGACGCACTGGTGGCGGCCTGGCGGCAGACCAGGGCCCGGGTCGTGGCGGTCAGCGACGAGGTGGGGCTCGGCGTCGTCCCGGCGACCGCGAGCGGGCTGATGTTCCGCGACGCGCTCGGCCGGCTCAACCAGCGGCTCGCCGCGGAATCCGAGGAGGCGGCCCTGGTCGTCGCCGGACGCGTGGTCGCGCTCCCGTGACCGCGTGGGCGTCCGGCTGGCGGCTGGCCGTGGGCACGCTGACGATCCTCCCTGTGCGGATGGTCCGGCCGGATCCGCTGATCGCCGGGCGCGCCATGACGCTGGCCCCGGTCGTCGGTGGCCTGCTGGGAGCCGTCGCGGCGGCGATCCTGTACGCCGTGGGACCCGGCCCGCTCGGCGCCGTCCTCGCCGTCGCGGCGCTGGCGTGGCTGACCAGAGGACTGCATCTGGACGGCCTGGCCGACCTGGCCGACGGACTCGGCAGTGGACGCCCGGCCGCACAGTCCCTGGACATCATGAAAAAGAGCGACATCGGGCCGTTCGGTGTGATGACGCTGGTCCTCGCGCTGCTGACCCAGGTGGCGGCGCTGACCCAGACGGACGCCCACCGGGCACCGCTCGCGCTGGCCGCCGCCTGCGTCACCGGACGCCTGGCCGTGACCTTGGCCTGCCGCGAAGGCATCGCCGCCGCCCGGCCCGAAGGCCTCGGAAGCATGGTCGCGGGCTCGGTGCGTCCCAGGATGGCCGCGCTGGCGGCGGTCTCCGGATTGGCGCTCGTTTCGGCGCTCGCCTTCGCGATCGGCGTCCCGGCCTGGGCGACGCCGGTCGCGATGACCGCCGGATTGGCCGGGGCCGAGGTGCTGCGCCGCCACGCCGTACGCAGGCTGGGCGGGATCACCGGAGACGTGCTCGGGGCGCTCGTGGAGACCGCCACCACGGTCACCCTCGTGGCCTACGCGCTGACCTGACCGCGAAATCCCCACCCGCCCACCTTCATGACATGTCCTGGGAGAAATCCGTCTGAATGAAGTTGGTCTGTATGAGGTCGATGACGTCGAGGGGGCGCAGGCCGTAGCGCGCGGCCTCTTCGAGCAGCTCGCGGACGTGGCCGATCAGGGCCGCGTGAGGATCGGGGGCGCGGAGCACGGAGACGCCGCGCCCCCTGCGGAACTCGAGCATTCGTCCTACGAACCCTCGTTTATGCGTACTGTGAAAGCCCAGCTAGCATCGGCCTACGTGACCACAGTGCGCGTCAACGCATCTCAATCGGCTTCGGTCGAGACCGATGCTCTAGTTGTAGGGATATATGCCACGCCCGACGGCCCCGAGGCCGCGACCGGCGCGGAGGCACTCGACCAGGCCCTGTCGGGCGGTCTGGCGGCGACGCTCGCCGCTCTAGGTTTCGCCGGCAAGGCCGAGGAGGTGGCGAAGTTCCCCACCTTCGGAGCGCTGCCCGCCCCGCTCGTGGTCGCGGTCGGCCTCGGTGACAGACCCGATGGAGAGCCCGACCTCGAGAGCCTGCGGAGATCCGCGGGCGCGGCGACCCGCGTGCTGGCCGGGACGGCCACCGCCGCCATCGCGTTCCCCGCGTCATCTCCGGAGCAGGTCGAGGCGGTGGCGCTCGGCGCGCTCCTCGGGGCGTACGCGTTCACCCGCTACCGCACGACCGGCGAGCAGAAGGCCCCGGTCGGCGAGATCACGATCCTGACCGAGGCCGCAGGCACGGAGGACGTGGTCACCCGCGCGACCGTGCTCGCCGAGGCCGTCAACCTCGTGCGCGACCTGGTCAACACCCCGCCGTCCGACTTGTTTCCAGCGCGCTTCGCCGAGCTGGCCGAGGAGACCGGCGGCAAGGCCGGCATCGGCGTCGAGGTGCTCGACGCGGTCGCGCTGAAGGAGGGTGGTTACGGCGGGATCCTCGGCGTCGGCCAGGGCTCGGCCCGGCCGCCGCGCCTGGTCCGCCTGGCCTACAGCCACCCGGAGGCCGCCAAGACCGTGGCCTTCGTCGGCAAGGGCATCACCTTCGACTCCGGCGGCCTGTCGCTGAAGCCCGCGGCCCAGATGGACTGGATGAAGTCCGACATGGGCGGCGCGGCGGCGGTGCTCGGCGCGCTGATCGCCGTCGCCAGGCTGGGCCTGCCGATCAACGCGGTCGGCTACATGTGCCTGGCCGAGAACATGCCGTCCGGCACCGCGACCCGCCCCTCCGACGTGCTGCACACCTTCAGCGGCAAGACGGTCGAGGTCCTGGACACCGACGCCGAGGGCCGGCTGGTGCTGATCGACGGCATCGCGCGCGCCGCGCAGGACAACCCCGATCTGATCGTCGACGTGGCCACGCTCACCGGCGCCCAGATCGTCGCGCTCGGCTGGCGTACGGCGGGGGTCATGGCCAACGACGACGACCTCCGCGACCAGGTGGTGGAGATCGCGGGCCGGCAGGGCGAGGGCGCGTGGGGCATGCCGCTCCCCGACGACCTACGCAAGGGGCTCGACTCGCCGGTGGCCGACATCGCCAACCTCAACCCTGAGCGCTGGGGAGGCATGCTGACCGCGGGGGTCTTCCTCCGCGAGTTCGTGCCGCCGGGGGTCAAATGGGCGCATATCGACATGGCGGGCCCGGCCTTCAACAAGGGCGAACCGCATGGTTACACCCCCAAGGGCGGCACCGGCGCGATCACCCGCACCCTGGTCGGGATCGCCGAGTCCTACGCTCGCGACTGAACCACGATCTTCCACGACAAGTGAAAAGATGCCGATAGAGACGGCATCTGACCTTCCCCAATGAGGAGCTTCCCAGTGGCTGATGGCAGCGGCCCCTTCGACATCGTCGTCCTAGGTGGCGGTAGCGGCGGATACGCCTGTGCCTTGCGGGCGGCCGAGCTCGGGCTCAGCGTCGTCCTGATCGAGAAGGACAAGGTCGGCGGGACCTGCCTGCATCGCGGCTGCATCCCGACCAAGGCCCTGCTGCACGCGGCGGAGCTGGCCGACCAGGCCAAGGAGGGCGAGTCGTTCGGCGTCAGGACCCGTTTCGACGGGATCGACGTGCCGGGCGTGCACGCATATAAGGACAAGGTCATCGGCTCGCTCTGGAAGGGCCTCCAGGGGCTCGTCAAGAGCAGGCAGATCACCTACGTCGAGGGTGAGGGCCGGCTGACCGGTCCTCACCAGGTGACCGTGGGCGACCAGGTCTTCGACGGCCGCAACGTGGTGCTCGCCACGGGCTCGCAGCCGAAGTCGCTGCCCGGTCTCGAGATCGACGGCGACAAGGTCATCACCAGCGACCACGCGCTGGTCCTCGACCGGGTGCCGAGCTCGGTGGTGGTGCTCGGCGGCGGTGTGATCGGCGTGGAGTTCGCCAGCGTGTGGCGGTCGTTCGGGGCCGAGGTGACGATCGTCGAGGCGCTCCCCCACCTGCTGCCGCTCGAAGACGAGGCCAGCTCCAAGCTGCTCGAGCGCGCGTTCCGGCGCCGCGGGATCAAATACGAGCTGGGCGCCCGCTTCGAGAGCGTCAAGTCCACCGACACCGGGGTCGTCGTCTCCCTGGAGAACGGCCGCACCCTGGACGCGGAGATCATGCTGGTGGCCGTCGGCCGCGGCCCGGTCTCGGCCGGCCTCGGCTATGAGGAGGCCGGGGTCGCGATGGACCGCGGCTATGTCACGGTCGACGAATACTGCCGCACCAGCGTTCCCGGTGTGTACGCCGTGGGAGACCTGATCCCGACCCTCCAGCTGGCCCACCTCGGCTTCGCCGAAGGCATCATGGTGGCCGAGCACATCGGCGGGCTCAACCCGGTCGCGATCGACTACGACGGCGTGCCGCGCATCACCTACTCCGAGCCCGAGGTGGCCTCGGTGGGCGTCACCGCCGCCGTGGCCCGCGAGCGCGGCCACGACGTGGTCGAGCTCAGCTACAACCTCGCCGGCAACGGCCGCAGCCGGATCCTGCAGACGCAGGGCGAGGTCAAGGTCGTCGCCGAGCGCGACGGCCGGGTCCTCGGCGTGCACATGGTGGGCAGCCGCGTGGGCGAGCTGATCGCGGAGGCCCAGCTGATCTACAACTGGGAGGCGACCCCGGGTGACGTGGCCCAGCTGATCCACCCGCACCCCACCCAGTCCGAAGCCCTCGGTGAGGCCATGCTGGCCCTCGCCGGCAAGCCGCTCCACGTACACAACTGACAAGCCCTCATAAGGAAGACACACCATGCCTGTCTCCGTAACCATGCCCCAGCTCGGCGAGAGCGTTACCGAGGGCACCGTCACCCGCTGGCTCAAGAAAGAGGGCGACTCGGTCGAAGCCGACGAGCCACTCCTCGAGGTGTCCACCGACAAGGTGGACACCGAGATCCCGTCGCCCGCCGCCGGCGTGCTGACCAAGATCGTCGTCGCTGAGGACGAGACGGTCGAGGTCGGCGCCGAGCTCGCGGTGATCGACCAGGGTGGGTCCGCCCCCGCGGAGTCCGCCCCGGCGGCCGCCCAGCCGGAGCCTCAGCCCGAGCCTCAGCCTGAGCCCGAGCCGGCCCCCGAGCCGGAGGCCGCTCCGCAGGCCGTGGAGACGCCCGCCCCACAGGCTGAAGAGACGCCCGCGCCGCAGGCCGTCGAGACGCCGGCCCCGCAGCCGACGTACACGCCGCAGACGACCTACACCCCGCCCGCCCCGTCCACGCCCGCGCCGCCGGCGCAGTTCGGCGCGGCCACGCCGCCGCCGGCTCCGCAGTACGCGCCGCCGCAGCCGCCGCAGCCCTCCGCCGCGCCGGCCCCCGCCGCGAGCGCGCCGACGCCGCTGCCGTCGGCCTCGGAGAGCCCGTATGTGACCCCGCTGGTCCGCAAGCTCGCGGCCGAGCACAACGTCGACCTCGACGCGCTCACCGGCACCGGTGTGGGCGGGCGGATCCGCAAGCAGGACGTCATCGAGGCGGCCAGGGTCCAGCGTGAGCGTGCCGCCGCGCAGGCCCCCGCGCCCGCCGCCCAGGCCGCCGCTCCAGCCGCTGCTCCCGCCGCGGCGGCCCCGCAGGCGGCCGCCGCTCCGGCCGCGCCCGAGCCGATCCAGGCCGACACCACCCTGCGTGGCAAGACCGAGAAGATGACCCGGCTGCGCAAGGTCATCGCCGACCGCATGATGGAGTCGCTACACACCACGGCGCAGCTGACGACCGTCGTCGAGGTCGACGTGACCCGCATCGCCCGCCTCCGCGACCGCGCCAAGGCCGCCTTCGAGGCCCGCGAGGGCGTCAAGCTGTCGTTCCTGCCGTTCTTCGCGCTGGCCGCGGTCGAGGCGCTCAAGGTGCACCCGAAGCTCAACGCGGTGATCAACGACGAGACCGGCGAGGTCACCTACCACGACGTCGAAAACCTCGGCATCGCGGTCGACACCGAGAAGGGCCTCATCGTCCCGGTCGTGAAGGGCGCGGGCGACCTCAACATCGCCGGCCTGGCCCGTAAGATCGCCGACCTGGCCGAGCGGACGCGGACCAACAAGGTCAACCCGGATGAGCTGGGCGGCGGCACGTTCACGCTGACCAACACCGGCAGCCGTGGGGCCTTGTTCGACACGCCGATCCTCAACAAGCCGCAGGTCGGCATGCTGGGCACGGGCGCGGTCGTCAAGCGCCCGGTCGTGGTCTCCTCGCCCGAGGGCGAGGTCATCGCGATCCGGTCGACGGTCTACCTCGCCCTGACCTACGACCACCGCCTGGTCGACGGCGCCGACGCGGCCCGCTTCCTCGTCACCATCAAGAACCGCCTGGAAGACGGCCGCTTCGAAGGCCAACTCGGCCTCACCTAACCCCGGGTGTGATCTTGCAGAGATTCCCGTCGCGCAGCTCAGCGCGTCCGTGATCTTGCACTTCCTCCCACGTCGCTGGTCATAGGGCCGGGGTGAATGCAAAAACCCCCAATGGAAGAAAAACCGCCCAGCAGCCAGCGGAAAGGGAAGACGTGCATGATCACGAACGGCGGGACGACGCGGAAGGGAAATCCTGCAAGATCACGCGCGGGGGGGTTAGCGTGGGGGGTATGCGGGTGGTCGTGTCTGGGGCTTCGGGGTTGCTGGGGTCGGCTTTGGTGACGGCTCTCGAAGCGTCCGGCACTGAGGTGACACGGCTTGTGCGCCGGTCGGCCAACGGTCCAGGAGAGGTCTCCTGGGACCCGGCGAAGGGCCATCTCGACCCGGCTCAGCTGGAAGGCGCGGACGCCGTGGTCCATCTGGCGGGAGCGGGGATCGGCGCCCGGCGGTGGTCCGAGGCGTACAAGAAGGAGATCAGAGACAGCCGGCTGCTCGGCACGCGCACGCTGGCGCGCGCCCTGGCCGGGCTCAAGCGCAAGCCCGCCGTGCTGCTGTCCGGCTCGGCCATCGGCTTCTACGGCGACCGGCACGACGAGACCCTCGACGAATCCGGCTCACGCGGCCCCAAGAGCGGCCCTGGCAGCTTCCTGACCTCCGTCGTGCAAGATTGGGAGGCGGCGGCCGATCCTGCCGCCGAGGCCGGGATCAGGGTCGTCTGGCTGCGCAGCGGGCATGCCCAGTCGGCCGAGGGCGGCGCGCTCGGCAAGGTCCTGCCGATCTTCAAGGCGGGCCTCGGAGCGCCTTTGGGGTCGGGCCGTCAGTGGTGGTCGTGGATCTCCGTCCCCGACTGGGTGAGCGCCGTCCGATTCCTGATGACGGACACCGATATTTCGGGACCGGTGAATCTGACCGCGCCCAATCCGGTCACCAACGCCGCGTTCACCAAGGCGCTCGGCCGCGCCCTGCACCGCCCGACCTGGCCGCTCGGCGTGCCGGGCCCGGTGCTGCGCGCCGCACTCGGCGAACTGGCCGACGACATGCTGATCGGGCAGCGTGTGCTGCCCCGGCGGCTGCTCGACGCGGGGCATGTGTTCGCCCATCCCACCGTCGAAGACGCCCTGAAGGCCGTACTCTAGGCAGCCTGTTTCGGCGACGGGGAGGAAGAGATGGGGCGTCTGGGGCAGTCGCACATCGTGGCCATTGGCGGCGGTTCGTTCCGGATGACGGAGCGCTTCACACTGGAGGCCACTGGTCTGCTCCGCTACGCGCTCGATCTGACCGGCCAGGATCGGCCCAAGCTCGGCCTGATCGCCACGGCGGTCGGCGACGATGCGGGGTTCCGCCTGAAGATGTTCGGCGCCTTCCAGCAGTGGGATGTGGAGGTCAGCGACCTGGCCCTCTTCCCGATGCCGAGCGTGGACGACATCCGCGAGTGGGTGCTCGACCAGGACGCGATCTACGTGACCGGGGGCAGCGTGGCCAACCTGGCCGCCCTGTGGCGGCTGCACGGCCTCGACGAGGCGCTGGCCGAGGCCTGGCGCTCGGGCGTGGTGCTCTCCGGCCAGAGCGCGGGCGCGCTGTGCTGGCACGTGGGAGGCAACACCGACTCCTTCGGGCCGACGCTGCGGCCGTGGGCGGAGGGGCTGGCGTTCCTGCCCTACTCGTGCGGCGTGCACTACGACTCCGAGCCCCAGCGGCGGGCTCTGCTGCATGCGTCGATTTCCTCCGGGGAGCTCCCGGACGGCTACGCGGCCGACGAGGGCGTGGCCCTCCACTATGTCGGCACCGAGTTCATTCAGGCCGTTTCGATCAACGCCGACGCGGGCGCCTACCGGATCGAACGGCAGGGCGCGGGAGTCAAGGAGTTCCGCGTCGAACCTCGCCTTCTCGCCCCCTGAACTCCTCTAATCTGATATGCGTGAGTGAGCTGGCGCTTGTCCGCCTGGGTGTCGATGTTCCGTACGAGCAGGCGTGGGCGTTGCAGCGGAAGGCGCACGCCAAGCGCGTGAGTGGCAGCATTCCCGACATACTGCTCACCTTGGAGCACGCCCCCGTCTACACGGCGGGAAAGCGCACCCAGCCCGACGAGCGCCCGCAGGACGGCACACCCGTGATCGACGTCGACCGCGGCGGCAAGATCACCTGGCACGGCCCTGGCCAGCTGGTCGGCTATCCGATCATCGCGATCGGCGACGCGACGGCGTATGTGCGGCTCCTGGAGGGGGTTCTCGTCCAGATCTGCGCTGACTTCGGCGTCGTCGCGAGCCGCATCGAGGGCCGTCCCGGGGTGTGGGTGCGCAACCTGCTCGGCCGTCCCGCCCGGATGATCGGCGCCATCGGCGTACGGGTCACCCAGGGCGTGACCACGCACGGGTTCTCCCTCAACTGCGCCAACGACCTGCGGTGGTATGACCGGATCGTGCCGTGTGGCATCCGGGGCGCGGCCGTGACGTCGCTCTCGGTGGAGACCGGCCGGCGGATCACCGCCGAAGAGGTCACGCCGTTCGCCGAGAAGCGGCTGGTCGAGGCGCTGGAGGCGCAGCCCCGTGACATGTACGAGGAAGACCTCGCATAGTCTGGAGCGGTGACGGTAACCCCGGATGGACGAAGGCTCCTCCGCCTGGAGGTGCGCAACAGCCAGACCCCCATCGAGAAGAAGCCCGAGTGGATCAAAACCAGACTCCGCAACGGCCCCAACTTCAACGAGATCCGGTCGCTGGTCAAAGATCAGGGGTTGCATACCGTCTGCCAGGAAGCCGGCTGTCCCAACATATCCGAGTGCTGGGAGGACCGCGAGGCCACGTTCCTCATCGGCGGCGACCAGTGCACCCGGCGGTGCGACTTCTGCCAGATCGACACCGGCAAGCCGGCCGACTACGACACGGACGAGCCGCGCCGGGTGGCCGAGTCGGTGGTCCAGATGGGCCTGCGCTACGCCACGATCACCGGCGTCGCCCGTGACGACCTGCCCGACGGCGGCGCCTGGCTGTATGCGGAGACCGTGCGGCAGATCCACGCCCAGCTTCCCGGCTGCGGCGTCGAGCTGCTGGCGCCCGACTTCAACGGCGTTCCCGAGCTGCTGGACGAGGTCTTCTCGTCCCGGCCCGAGGTGTTCGCGCACAACATCGAGACCGTGCCGCGGATCTTCAAGCGGATCCGCCCGGCGTTCCGCTACGACCGCTCACTGAGCGTGATCACGATGGCCCGCGACGCCGGGCTGGTCACCAAGTCCAACCTGATCCTCGGCATGGGCGAGACCCGCGACGAGGTCACCCAGGCCCTGCGCGACCTGCACGAGGCCGGCTGCGACCTGGTCACGATCACGCAGTATCTGCGGCCGACGCCGCGGCACCACCCGGTGGACCGCTGGGTCAAGCCGCAGGAGTTCGTCGAGCTGGCCACGGAGGCCGAGGAGATCGGCTTCAGTGGCGTGATGTCGGGGCCGCTGGTGCGCTCCTCCTACCGCGCCGGACGTCTTTACCGGCAGGCGATGGAGGCCCGCGCCACGCACATGGCGTAGTGGGTGCTCGGGGTGGCCGGGCGTGCGTGACGAGTCCCGGGGTTTTGTATTCTTCATGCCATGGCGAAAACCCCGGCGAGCCCCGAGACACCTGGCCGTCTCAAGCAACTCAGGATGGTCGCCCAGATCATCAATCAGGCCAATCCGCGGGGGATGCTGGCCGTTTACGCCACTGCCGCGGGCATCCTCGTGCTCGCCGTCGTGATCGGCCTGCTCACGGGCCATCTCATCTATTTCCTGATTCTCGGGATCCCGCTCGCGCTGCTCGGCGGCATGCTGTTGTTCAGCCGGAAGGCGCAGAAGTCGCAGTATTCGATGCTGCAGGGCCAGCCCGGCGCGGCCTACGCGATCTTGTCGAGCATGCGGGGCAACTGGTTCGTCGAGGACAAGCCGGTGGCCGTCAACCGCGAGCAGGATCTGGTGTTCCGCGTGGTCGGCTTCCCGGGGGTCATCCTCGTGTCCGAGGGGCCGGGCAACCGCGTCCAGCGGATGCTGCTGGCCGAGAAGAAGCGGGTTCAGCGGGTCGCCATCGACGTGCCGGTCTACGACATCCAGTGCGGTGACGGCGAGGGGCAGGTGCCGCTGCCCAAGCTGCAGCGCCACCTGATGAAGCTGCCACGCAACCTGAAGAAGCCCGCGGTCAACGAGGTCAAGGATCGGCTGCGCGCGCTCACCCCCGTGATGCCCATGCCGAAGGGCCCCATCCCGAAGGGCGTGCGGATGCCCAAGGGCCCCCGCCCCCGTTGAGCCGGGAGACAGTGGGCAGGGCCGAGACCGCGCGCGCCAATCGCGGCTGGTGGGATGGCGCGGCCGACGCCTATCAACTGGAGCACGGCGACTTCCTGCGCGACGACGGGTTCATCTGGTGTCCCGAAGGCCTCGACGAGGCGGGGGCGCGCCTCCTCGGCGACGTCCAGGGCCGTGACGTCCTCGAGGTGGGCTGTGGCGCGGCGCAGTGCGCCCGCTGGCTGGCCGGGCAGGGCGCCCGGGTCACCGCGTTCGACCTTTCCTATCGGCAGTTGCAGCATTCCCGCCGCATCGACCTGGATCGCGACGGGCATGTCCCGGTCGTGCAGGCCGACGCCGAGGCCGTGCCGTACGTGGATGAGAGCTTCGACCTGGCGTGCTCGGCGTTCGGGGCGCTGCCGTTCGTGGCCGACGCGGGCGCGGTGCTCAGCGAGATCAGGCGGGTGCTGCGGCCCGGCGGGCGGTTCGTCTTCGCCGTCAGCCACCCCATCCGGTGGGCCTTTCCCGACGATCCGGGGCCGCGCGGGCTGACGTCCGACCGGTCCTATTTCGACCGCACGCCGTACGTGGAACTCGACGACGACGGGACCGTCTCGTACGCCGAACACCATCGGACGCTGGGCGACTGGGTGGCGGCGATCACCGGCGCCGGGCTGACGCTCAGCGGCCTGCTCGAGCCCGAGTGGCCGGAGGGGCACACGCGCGACTGGGGCGGCTGGTCGCCGCTGCGCGGCCGGCACTTCCCCGGCACGGCCATCTTCACCTGCGACAAGCGCTGAAGCCCATGCGACAAGTGCTGGAGCCCGACTGAGGTCGGCTGCGGCTCAGAGGTTCACCACGACCGTCTTGGCGGCGCGGTCGTGCAGCCCGCGCCGGTCGCGGTCCCAGATGAGGGCCGGCACGGCCAGGCAGAGCAGCAGCGTACGGATCAGCACGGCCTGGAACGGCGGCCGCGACCCGTCGAGCATGGCCACCCTGATCCCGAACACCCGCATCCCGAGGGTGAATCCGAGGGTGCCGACCAGCAGCACGTTTTCGGAGGCGAAGACGGCAAGGGGGACCCAGCTCTCGGTCCTGACGTCGACCCGCAGCAGCCACGTCGCGATGGGCCAGGTGCAGGCGAACCAGTCGAGGAGCAGGGCGCCGAGGCGCCGGCCCCAGCCGCTGACCGCACTCGGGCCGGTCTCCGGCAGGCCCAGCCGCTCTCCCGGATAGCCAAGGTCGATGCCGGCGGCGCGGGTGCCGCCGAGCCACGTCTGGGTCCATCGGGGCTGCTTGCTCATGCCGTCAACGGTAGCGTCCGGCACGTCCGGTCATATCTTCGGGCGAACTGAGGAAACGCGGTTCCATTAACCTGCGCGAAACAAACGAGACACGGCATGGAAACGGCTGAGGCCTATTTTCAGTCTGCTAAGCCCGTGCCCCTGGGAGGTTTCGAGAGTGTTCAACTCCGCCGACGACGTCCTGAAGTTCATCCGGGACGAAGGGGTGCAGTTCGTCGATGTCAGGTTCACCGACCTGCCGGGCACGACGCACCACTTCACCTTCCCGGCCGAGAATTTCGGCGCGAGCGTCTTCTCTGACGGCCTCATGTTCGACGGGTCGTCCATTCGCGGTTTCCAGGCCATCCACGAGTCGGACATGCTGCTGCTGCCCGATCCCAGCACCGCCGTGGTCGACCCGTTCCGCCAGCACAAGACGCTCAACATCAACTTCTTCGTGCACGACCCGCTGACCGGCGAGGCGTACACACGCGACCCGCGCAACGTGGCCCGCAAGGCCGAGGAATATCTCAAGGGCACCGGCATCGCCGACACGGTGTATTTCGGCCCGGAGGCCGAGTTCTACATCTTCGACGACGTCCGGTTCGAGACCCGCCAGAACGCCGGCTACTACTACATCGACTCGATCGAGGGCGCCTGGAACACCGGCAAGGCGTCCGAGGGCGGCAACCTCGGCTACAAGCCGCGTTACAAGGGCGGCTACTTCCCGGTGCCGCCGATGGACCACTTCACGGACCTGCGCTCCGAGATGGTCCGCAACCTCATCGACGCCGGCATCGAGACCGAGATGCAGCACCACGAGGTGGGCACCGCCGGCCAGGCCGAGATCGACTTCCGCTTCGGCACGCTGTTGAAGACGGCCGACAACCTGATGCTGTACAAGTACATCATCAAGAGCACGGCCCTGAAGTACGGCCACACGGTCACGTTCATGCCCAAGCCGATCTTCGGTGACAACGGCTCCGGCATGCACTGCCACCAGTCGCTCTGGAAGGACGGCGAGCCGCTCTTCTACGACGAGGTCGGCTACGCGGGCCTGTCCGACCTCGCCCGCTACTACATCGGCGGCCTGCTCAAGCACGCCCCGTCGCTGCTGGCCTTCACCAACCCGACGGTGAACTCCTACCACCGCCTGGTGCCCGGCTACGAGGCCCCGGTCAACCTGGTCTACTCGCAGCGCAACCGCTCCGCCTGCGTGCGCATCCCGATCACCGGCTCCAACCCGAAGGCCAAGCGCATCGAGTTCCGGGTGCCCGACCCGTCGTGCAACCCTTACTTCGCCTTCGCGGCCATGCTGATGGCCGGCATGGACGGCATCCGCAACAAGATCGAGCCGCCGGAGCCGGTCGACAAGGACCTCTACGAGCTGCCGCCGGAGGAGGCCCGCCTGGTGCCGCAGGTGCCGGGCTCGCTGTCCGAGGTGCTCGACTCGCTCGAGTCCGACCACGAATACCTGCTCGAGGGCGGCGTCTTCACGCCCGACCTGATCGAGACCTGGGTGGACTACAAGCGGCTCAACGAGATCGACCCGATCCGCCTGCGCCCCCACCCGCACGAGTTCGAGCTCTACTACGACGTGTGACGATCTGACCGCTGCGGACCTGCGCATTCACGATCCGGCCTCCTGGTCGATTCGCGCAGAGTCCGCAGCGGTTTGATCTTTCGGGGCATGACCGCCTCGACGGCGGCGAACGGGGGCTGTCAGCGGCGCGGCGGACAGCGTACGGTGCATGGCGTGCACACCACTCCGCAGGGCCAGTGGCCCGGATACAACGCGCCCCGGCCGAAACGGCGTGTTTGGGTGTGGGTGTTCCTGTCGGTCCTCATGGCGGTCGTGCTCGCGATATTCGTGTTCCTGGTGTCCATCGTGATACACATGGGCCCGCCGGCGCCGAGCTAGAAATCGGCGGGGGTGGAGACGACGCGTACGACGCGGACCGATCCGCTGAGAAGGCGGAGCATGGTCTCGGGCGTTTCCTCTCCTTCGTCGGCGCAGCCTTCGGGCCCGCAGAAGACGACGCAGGACCGGCCGCCGTTCTGCGCGCTGCGGAACATCACGCCGTCTACGGACGGATGCGGAAGCCAGCGCAGGTATTCCATGACGACCTGGGTTGGCACATATTCGATGTGTTCGCGTCCGTCGAAGTCGACCGGCTCGCTGAGATCGCGCGCGACCGCGTGGAGGAAACGCGACTCGTAATAGCCTTCGCGCGCCCCTGGATCGAAGACGCTGGGCGGCGACGCCAGGTTGGCCAGGTCGACCAGGCGTAGCGGCCGGGTCGTCTCGAAGGCGCCGACCACGGCGAACCGGCTGACGCTGTGCGCACCGATCTCCGCCACGACGGTCGCGATGTCGTCGCATCCGTAGAACATCGAGATTCCGGCCGGGCTCATCCGGTTGGCGCTGGCCCGGTCGGGTGGCGGCGCGCCGAGGACATCCGAGCTGTAGGTGAACAGCGGCTCCGCCCGGTCGAACATGCGCCCCCGGTAGAGGAGATGCCCGGGCGGGAGGACGATGTGGGCCCGGCGCGTCTCGATGATCTCGACGAGTTTCGCGAGGATCTCGGCGGTGGTGAACTCGTCCGGATGGTCTGAGCGCTCCTCGGGCACGGAGAGGAAGACGAACCTGCTCTGGTGTTTGACCTTCTCGCGGAAGTTGTCCCAGGCGTGGCGTAACGCGACGTCGGGGCGGAGCACGCTCGGGTCCTCGTTCCAGTCGTCGGCGTCGATCACTTCCAGGATCGCCTCGAGCACGTCGCCGGTGACGGCGGCGTCGCACACGGTGTAGACCACGTCGTCCGACTCGTAGCGCGGCGTCACGTCGTCGCTCCCGAACAGGCTGTCCGCCGAACGCAGGTAGAAGAATCTGATGGCGTTCATGACGAGGTGCATGACGTCTTCGAAGTCGGCCGCGATCGGCTGGTCGCCGGGAGATTCACGCCCGCAGAAGGTGCAGCGGTTTCTGGTCAGAAGCCGGGCCATCTGCTCGCCGAGCCCTTTGTCGAGCACGCACTCGAGGCACACCGCCCGGTCGCCCGTCTCGCCGAATCCGCGCTCCCCCATGTCCATCTGGTGAGCCTTCGCACCGCCCACGGACACCCCCATCGCCAGGCCGAACCAAGGCGAGCATAGGGGCGGGTCCGCTCATTTGAGGGCGCCTAGAGCATCTGCGTAATAGGTGGATTCGGCGAGGTGGCCGGAGATGGCGCGGATGGTCCAGCCGTCGCCGGGCGAGTGGTCGAGCTGCGCTGGGGTGAGCGCGTCGAGCCGTACGGTCCAGATCTGGGCGAGGCGGCGCAGCCGGCTGTGCGCCTCGTCGAGATCCTGCGGCGTGAACGGGGCGAGGTCGGCGGGCGTGGTGATCGCCGAGGCGTGCCAGTGGTCGGGGATGGACTCCTGGCCGGCGAGCCGGGCCTCCATCTCGGCGAGGTGGTCGAGGAGGTGGTCGGCCACCCTGCGGATGGCCTTGTGCGGCGTGTAGACGCGGTCGTCGACGTGGTGCGGCGTGCCGTCCCACGTGGTCCAGGTGGCCGCCAGGCGCAGCACGTGGTCGACCATGACGTTGATGCCCTCGGACGGGGACAGGTCGCTCATGGCCGACACGGTAACCGGCCGAGCGTTCGGCCCCCGCCGAACGATCGGCCTACTGGGTCTTGGCCACGCGGGAACGGATGCCGGTGACGCGGCGGAGGATGTCCCACCAGAAGGGCGCGCCGAAAAGCAGCGCGAAGAAGGTGATCAGGAATCCCGGCCAGTGCCCTGGTGACCGCACTCGATCCCACCACCCGCCCCAATCCATCCGCCACTTGGGCGAACCGCCCGGCGCCACGGTGACCGAGACCGGCGCGTAGGCGAAGACCTTGACGAACGCGGGCGTGCTGAGCACGTCGGTGACGCACGTGTAGGGATCCTCGCCGGCCGCGCACTGCTTGGTCAGCGGCTCGAGCGCCTGCGCCCCCTGGGCCCCGAAGGCGGCGACCTGGCTGCGGTAGGCCTGGTCGTTGAGCAGGGTCTTGCCGTATTCGAGGCTGTCCATCGCGAACCCGAGCGTGAGCAGCAGGCCGACGACGGCGATCACCCAGCGCACGTAACGGCGGTAGAGCAGGGTGAGCCGCTCCATCTCGCCGTCGAACCAATCCTCCACGCCCTTGCGGAAGGCGTCGATGTCGAGGGCGGATCGATCCCAGACGGCCTTGATCGGGCGGTAGAGGGGGCTCTGCAGCTCGCTGAGGTCGCTGACGAGATTGGCGACGCCGCCGCGCTCGCTGGCGATCTCCATGAGCGCCACCGCGAACCGGTTGGGCGGGATCGTCGCGATACTCGTCTTGCCGCGCTTTGTGTGGTCGATCTCCTGCAGCCGCTCGTGCAGCAGCTCGCTCATGCTCTTGCCCTCGCTGGGCGGCACGATGCCCAGCGACGCGACCTCCCCCGGGTCGGCCATCTCAGGGCCGTGTCCCGGGTCGGCCACGGTCTCGTCGGCCGCCACGGCGGCGGCCTCGGTCACCGCCGCGGCGACCGGCGCGTCGGGCCCGGGGGCCAGCGGCGGGCTGTCGATGGGCGCCGGCGCCGACGCGAAGTCGGGCCGCGGGTCTTTGCCGAACGGCAGCTTCGCGAACACCCCGATGATGGTCGCGGGCAGCCGCGACCGGATCAGGTCGGGCGGCGGCAGGATGTCGGTCAGGGCCGCGAGCAGGCGCCGTCCGATGGCGCCCATCTTCCGTAGGCCCTTTTCGAGCGCCTTCAGATATCCCGGGATCTTCGTGACGACCTCGCCGCCGTCGAGCGTGTCCCTGAGATATGCCCATAAGAACCTGCTGCGGATGCTGAGGATGCGTACGACACCTTCGTTGATGCCGCTGACCAGCAAGGACAGCAGCAGAAAGGCCAGCACGAGACCGATGGCCAGGTCAGCGTAGAACGAGATCAAATGGATCACCCGCACCGTTGATACACCGGCGGCGCACGAACGCGCAACGCGACTGACGAATCTCGGTCTGTGGTCTCATCCTGCGGCCGGAGGGCCGATATCCGCCCCCCGGTGGAGTCCGTTAACTAGGTATAGGAGAAGAATTTCCGTTGTGTCTTCCTCCGCGTCACCTCATGTGACGTCCCTCACGCCTCCAGCCCCGGTCGTGCGCCCGCGTCTGTGGCGTGAGCTGTTGCTCGTGCTGACCTTCTATTTCGCGTACGACCTCGTCCGCTGGCAGATCCAGGGCGACAGGTCGGAGGCCTTCAGCAACGCCACCCGGGTGCTGCGGTGGGAGAACGCGACCGGCCTCGACATCGAGCACGCGGTCAACACGGCGACCGCCGGGATCGCCGTCCTGGAGCAGGGGGCCAACCTGTTCTACTCGGCGTTCCACCTGATCGTCCCGGTCATCGTGCTGACCTGGATCTACCTGAAACATCCCGAGGGCTACCTGCGGGCGCGGCGCGGGCTGATGATCCCGACCGCCGCGGCGCTGGTGGGCTACTGGCTGTTCCCCCTGGCCCCGCCGCGCTTCCTGCCCGGCTATCTGGACACCCAGACCACGATGTGGATGTACGACGGCAAGCTCGCCTCGTCCATGACGAACCAATACGCGGCCATGCCGTCCATGCACGTGGGATGGGCGCTGTGGTGCGGCATCGCGATCTGGCTGCACACCCGCGTGCTGCTGGCCCGCGCCATCGCGATCCTCTATCCGGCCATCACGGTGTACGTCGTGATCGCCACCGCGAACCACTACGTGCTGGACGTGATCGCGGGCGCCTTGCTGGTCGTGGCCGGATTCCTCATCCTTCGTAGAACACCCGCTCGACCACGCCCCGTGCCCGCCGCGTCGCCCGCCGATAGTCGTCGATGAAGTCCTCGGAACCGTCGGGCGGGTAACCGAGCGCACGGGAGATCAACGCCCGTTCCTTGACCAGGCCGGGAATGCTGTCGGCGGCCCGCCCTCGCACCAGCATGATCGCGTCACGGATTCGGGAGGCGAACAGCCACGCGTCGGCGAGAATCGTCTCGTCCGCGGCCGACAGCAGGCCCTCGGTGACGGCCGCGCGGAGCGCGTCGAGCGTACGGGTGGTCCGCAGGGCCGGCACGGCGCCCGCGTGGCGCAGCTGCAGCAGCTGGGCGACCCACTCGACGTCCGACAGCCCTCCCCTGCCGAGCTTGGTGTGCAAGGTCGGGTCGGCGCCCCTGGGCAGCCGCTCGGCCTCCATCCGCGCCTTCAGCTTGCGGATCTGCAGCACCGCCTCGGCCGAGATGCCGGCGTACGGGTAGCGGATCGGGTCGATCAGCTCGACGAACTCGGCGCCGAGGGCCGCGTCTCCGGCGCAGAACCGGGCCCGCAGCAGGGCCTGGGCCTCCCAGTGGGACGACCAGCGCTCGTAGTAGGCGCGGTAGGAGGCGAGCGTGCGCACGAGCGGGCCCTGGCGCCCTTCGGGCCGCAGGTCGGCGTCGACGCCGAGCGGCGGGTCGGGGGCCGGCAGGGCGAGCAGCCGGCGTAGCTCCTCGGCCACGGCATGGGCGGCGTCGGTCGCCTCCTTCTCCGCGACCCCCGGATTGGGCGAGTGCACGAACATGACGTCGGCGTCGCTCGCGTACGAGGACTCGAATCCGCCGAGCCGGCCCATGGCGATCACCGCGAACCGCGTGGGGAACGGGCCGCGCAGCTCCAGCGAGATCTTGTTGACGGCGGCGTCGAGGGCCGACTGGAGGGTGAGGTCGTTCAGCGTGGACAGGGCCTGGCCGACGGCCTCGACGTCGATCAGTCCGGACAGGTCGCCGCAGGCGATCCGGAACAGCTCGCGGCGGCGCAGCCCGCGGAGCGCCGCGACCGCGCCCTCGGCGTCGGCGCCGTAGCGGCTCACCGTGGCCGCCGCCTCCGACGCGAGCACCGGCGCCGTGCGCGGCATCAGCTCGGTCCGTGAGCCGAGCATGGCGACCGCCTCCGGGGCGTGCAGCAGCAGGCCCGTGGCGTACCTGCTGGTGCCGAGGGTCCGCGCCAGCCGCTCGGCCACCGCGGTCTCGTCGCGGAGCAGCCGCAGATACCAGGGCGTGGCGCCGAGCTTGTCGCTGATCTGACGGAAGCCGAGCAGGCCCGAGTCCGGGTCGGGGGCGTCGGCGAACCAGCCGAGCATGACCGGCAGCAGCGTCCGCTGGATCGCCGCTCGCCGCGAGACGCCGGTGGTCAGCGCGCTGATGTGGCGCAGCGCGCCCTCCGGGTCGGCGAACCCGAGCGCCTCGAGGCGGGCCGACGCCGCGGCGGCCGACAGCCGGGCCTCATCGCCCGAGAGCCGTGCCACGGCCTGCAGCAGCGGGCGGTAGAACAGCTTCTCGTGCAGCCGCCGCACCTCGAGCGCGTGCCGCTTCCAGGTGGTGGTGAACTCGCCGACCGGATCGCTGATCATCCCCAGCCCTCGGCCGACCCTGCGCAGGTCGGCGACATCGGTGGGCACCGTGTGCGTCCGGCGCAGCCGGTGCAGTTGGATCAGGTGCTCGACCTGGCGCAGGAACGAATACGCCTCGGCCAGCGCCTTGGCGTCGTCACGCCCCACGTAACCGCCGCGGGACAGCGCGGCCAGCGCCGAGAGCGTGGCCCGGCGCCGCAGCAGCGGATCGGATCTGCCGTGGACCAGCTGCAGCAGCTGGACCGCGAACTCGATGTCGCGCAGCCCGCCGGGGCCGAGCTTGATCTCGCCTTCGATCTTGACGTGGGCCTCCACGCGGCGGCGCATGGCCTGCACGTCTTCGACGAAGTTCTCCCGTGTGGAGGCCTGCCAGACGAGGTCGTCGACGGCCGACGCGTACTGACGGCCGAGATCCATGTCGCCCGCGATCGGCCGGGCCTTCAGCAGCGCCTGGAACTCCCACGTCTTGGCCCAGCGGCGGTAGTAGACGAGGTGGCTGTCGAGCGTGCGCACCAGGGGCCCTAGCTTGCCTTCGGGGCGGAGCGCCGCGTCGACCTCCCAGAGCGAGCCCTCGGGGGTGCTCGTCGAGCAGGCCCGCATCATGGCCTGGGCCAGCCGGGTCGCGATCTGCAGCGCCTTGGCCTCGTCGACGCCCTCCTTGGCCTCCGCCACGAAGATCACGTCGACGTCCGAGATGTAGTTGAGCTCGCGCGCGCCGCACTTGCCCATGCCGATCACCGCGAGCCGCACGTCGTGGGCGTCGGCGGTCTCGGCGCGCGCGATCGCGAGCGCGGCCTCGAGCGCGGCGCCGGCGAGGTCGGCCAGCTCGCCCGCGGTCTCGGCGAGCGTCGTCTCCCCGGCCGCGTCGCGCCCGGCGATCTGCAGAAGCCTCCCCCGGTACGCCACCCGGAGCGCGTCCAGCCGCCGCGCCTCGGCCACCGGCTCGCCGACGTCGGGGTCCGCGCCGACCTCGAGCAGCAGCTCCTCGCGCATCTCGCCATCGGTCAGCCGGGCCGGGTTGCCGAGCAGGGGGACGTGGTCGGGGTGGCGGGCCAGGTGGTCGCCGAGCGCCACGCTCAACCCGGCGACCGACACCAGCCGGGTCCGCAGGGCCGGGTCGACGCGCAGTTGGCCGAGCACACTCGGGTCGCGTTCGACCACACGGTTGAGCGCGAGCAGCGCGAGGTCGGGATCGGCCGCCTTCAGCAGCGCGTCGAGCAGGTCGAGGTCGCCCACGGCCTCGGGGCCGAGCTCGTCGAGCAGCCGCTCGGCTCGCGCGCCGTCCGCGAAGCCGAGCCGGGCCAGTCGTCCGGCCGTGCTCTCCATCCGTGGCTGGGCGTTCAGAGCGTCTACTTCTTTCTCGACCTCGATATCCGCTGTGCGCACAGTTCTTCCCCTTAACAGGAAATTTCGCACACGGTAACTCCGGTGCTGGTGCGGCGTCGTTAGCGGTTTCAGTCGGTAATCAGGTCATCACGCGGAATGCCCGCGAACATGGGCGTGAATTGAGTGGTGAATCTGGGCCGCGAATGCCTCCGCGACCGGGCGCCAAGCCGCGCGCAGTTCTGGCTCGGCATTTCTCACGTGCAGATTCAGCTCTTCGTCCGGCGTCCACGAAGCGAAGATCTCGGGCGTCGCCTCAGGATGGAACTGAACGCCCCAGGCGGTGTCGCCGAGGCGAAAAGCCTGAATCGGATACTGCGCGCCGGTGGCCAGCAGCGTGGCGCCCGCCGGCAGCGCGGTGATCGCGTCCTGGTGATAGTGCACGGTCACGGCCGTCGTCAGCGAGCTGAAAATCGCGTCGTCGGCCGCGGCCGGCAGCGCCCTCACCGCACAGGCCCCGATCTCCAGCCCATTGCCGCCCCGCGCGGCCGCGCCGCCGCAGGCCAGCGCCATGAGCTGGGCGCCGAGGCAGATCCCCAGCGTCGGGACCCCGTCCCGTACGGCTGTCGCGATCAGCGCGCGCGTGGCCGGCAGCCACGGGTTGTCCTCGTCCTCCCAGGCCGCCATCGCCCCGCCCAGCACGATCAGCCCGTCGGCCGCCCGCTCCGGAACCGGATCCCCCAGATAGGGCCGTACGACCTCGAACTCGACGCCTTCCATCCACTCGGCCAGGAACCCGAGCGGCGCCTCCGCCTCGTGCTCCACCACCGTGACCTTCATGCCGTCGAGCTTAGGCATCCCAGGCTCCCGGTCCAGCAGGCGGGCCCGCCATCATGGGATGATGTCGGACGTCGGGCCGGCTGAGCGGAGTGATCCATGGAGTTCGACGGTGTTTCCCCTGGCGCTCTCGATGAGGTCGAGGTGCCGGGCGGGCGGCTGCGGATCGCGCGGTTCGGCTCGGGGCCGCGGCTGATCGTGGCCGTGCACGGGATCACGGCGTCGCTCATGTCGTGGCGGGCCATCGGTGAGGCGCTGCCGCCGGAGTGGACGCTGGTTGCCATGGATCTGCGCGGGCGCGGGCACAGCGCCGGCGTGCCGGGGCCCTACGGGCTGGACGCGCATGCGGCGGATGTGGAGCGAGTGGCCGAGCACGTGGGCGCCGGCGAGACGGCGGTGCTGGCCGGCCATTCGATGGGGGCCTACGTGGCGGCGCTGCACGCGCCGGATCGCGCCTACGAGCGGGTGGTGCTGATCGACGGCGGCCTGCCGATGCCGCTTCCGCCGGATGTGGACGTCGACGCCGTGCTCGAGGCCGGCCTCGGCCCGGCCATCGCCCGCCTCGACCAGACGTTCGCCGATGTCACGGCGTATGTGGATTTCTTCAAGGCGCATCCCGCTCTGACCGAGTGGGCGCCGGCGATCGAGGATTACGTACGGTATGACGCGGTCGAGACGCCCGACGGCGTGCGGTCGCGCGTGCGAGCCGACGCCGTCCGGGTCGACGGGCGGTGGCTGCTGACCGGCTCGGCGGCCGTCGGCGACGCGCTCAAGCGGACCACGGCGCCGATCCGGCTGATCCGCGCGCCGCGCGGGCTGCTGAACCAGCCGGTCGGCATGATCCCGAACGACGTCGCCGCCGCCTGGACGGCTCAGCTGCCCACGCTCGAAGACGAGCTCCTCGACGACTGCAACCACTACACGATGGTGTTCGACCCACGGTGCGTCCGCCGGGTCGTCGAGCGGCTGACCGTCGCTTAGCGGGATTACCTGGGCAGGATCCAGATGGCCCGGGCGGCCGCGATGAGCGTGCCGTCGGATTCGTAGACGGCGCTCTCGCCGTACAGCTTGCGGCCGTCGCGTCCGCAGGCGCGCCCGACGACGGAGTATGTCCCGAGCGGGTAGACGCGGCCGAAGACCTGGGCGGTCAGGCGTCCGAGCAGGGCCGGGCGGGCGCCCTGAGCGGAGGCGGGGAAGGCGCCGGAAGGGGCGTGCGCCCAGCCGGTGACGCAGTCGAGGGCGGCCCACACGATCGAGTCGGGGACGACGCCGGTGTCGTCGGTGACGTTGACGGGCACCCGCCAGCCGGCCGCCACCAGGCCGTCCGTGCCGGGGACCGGGCCGGGGAAGATGCGCAGGCCGTCGCCGGGCGACCGCTGGCCGCAGGCGAAGCAGCCGGCGATGGCCTGCCAGTGCCTGGCGTGATAGCCGGCGAAGCCTTCCTCGGCGCGGGCCGCGTCGGCGAAGGGCAGGAACGGCGGCGGCGACACGTTCATGGCGACGGGGATGGCCTCGGCGAGGTGCTCGCCGTTGAGCGACAGCACGACCGCGTTCCCGACGCGCTCGGCCGCGAGCTCCGTCTCCAGCGGTACCGGCCGCCGCAACGTCACCTCCACCGCGCAGGAGCCCGCTGAGGCCGGCCCGGCCAGGGTGCCGGCGATCCAGCCGCCGTTGGCGGTGCCTTCGGGACCTCGGAAGCGCTCCGGGACCGTCACCGTCGTCCGCACACCCGCCGCAGCCGTCATCGCCAGACCCCCGATCATCCTACGAATACCGATATGCCCTTATGGTACCGTCCGGAACCCCGCAGCGGCCACTCAACGCCCCCGGTCGGCGTCCCGGCGCGCGATCACAGAACGGGCAGATAGCGGCCCAGCTCGAACTCGGTGACCTGGCGCCGGTAGTCGCGCCATTCGGCGCGCTTGTTGCGCAGGAAGAAGTCGAAGACGTGCTCGCCGAGGGTTTCGGCGACCAGCTCGCTGCGCTCCATGACCGATATCGCCTCGTCGAGCGACTGCGGCAGCGGCTGAATGCCGAGCGCCCGCCGCTCCCCGCTGGTCAGCGCCCACACGTCGTCTTCGGCGCCCGGCGGCATCTCGTACCCCTGCTCGATGCCCTTGAGCCCGGCGGCGAGGATGAGCGCGAACGCCAGATAGGGATTGCAGGCCGAGTCGAGCGAGCGGAATTCGATGCGCGTCGAGCCGCCCTTGTGCGGCTTGTACATCGGGACGCGGACCAGCGCCGAGCGGTTGTTGTGCCCCCAGCAGATATAGCTGGGCGCCTCGCCTCCGGCGCCGGCGATGGCCTCGGCCCCGCCCCACAGCCGCTTGTAGGAGTTGACCCACTGGTTGCACACGGCGGTGATCTCGGCCGCGTGCCGCAGCAGCCCGCCGATGAACGAGCGGCCGATCTTCGACAGCTGGTAGTCGGCGCCCGGCTCATAGAACGCGTTGCGGTCGCCTTCGAACAGCGACATGTGCGTGTGCATGCCCGACCCGGGATAGTCGGTGAACGGCTTGGGCATGAACGACGCCCACACGCCCTGCTCGAGCGCGACCTCCTTCATGACCAGGCGGAAGGTCATGATGTTGTCGGCCGTGGTGAGGGCGTCGGCGTAGCGCAGGTCGATCTCCTGCTGGCCGGGCGCGCCCTCGTGGTGGCTGAACTCGACCGAGATGCCCATCGACTCGAGCATCATGATCGCGTTGCGCCGGAAGTCGCGGCCGGCGCTGTGCGGGGTGTGGTCGAAGTAGCCGCCTTCGTCGATCGGCTCCGGCTTCTGGCCTGGCACCGGCTGTCCGCGCAGCAGGAAGAACTCCACCTCAGGGTGGGTGTAGAAGGTGAAGCCCATGTCGGCGGCGCGGGCGAGGGTCCGCTTGAGGACCCACCGCGGGTCGGCGTGCGAGGGCGAGCCGTCCGGCATGAGGATGTCGCAGAACATGCGCCCCGCGCCCGGCGACTCGCTGCGCCACGGCAGGATCTGGAACGTCGAGGGGTCGGGCTTGGCCAGCATGTCCGACTCGTACACGCGGGAGAAGCCTTCGATGGCCGAGCCGTCGAAGCCGATCCCCTCGGAGAAGGCGCCTTCGAGCTCGGCGGGGGCGATGGCGACCGACTTCAGGAAGCCGAGGACGTCCGTGAACCAGAGCCGGATGAACCGGATGTCGCGCTCCTCGAGCGTGCGGAGAACGAATTCCTGCTGACGGTCCAAGGCACTACCTCACGGAATGGACATGTCTGGTCGTCTCCAGTCTGCCCGTTCCGTGTTTCGCCGTGGTTACGGGCCGGGTGCGACAACGCTCCGTCGCGCCTCGCGGACAATCCGTCAGCAGCTGCCTAGAGTGCGTAATTGTGACAGTAGACGAGCTGACCCAGCGGATCCCGGGACCGTGCGGGGTCCACCCGTCGGCGGATCGGGTCGGGGAGGCCGTCGCGGCCTGGGCCGCCTGCTATCGGCTGCCCGACGGCGCCGCGTTCCACCGCCTGGCGGCCCGGGTCTTCCCCGAGGGCCCGGTGGCGGCGCCGACGCTGTTCGCGAAGTGGATCACGTGGATCTACGCGTTCGACGACTGGTGCGACGAGGGATCGGCCAGCCACACGCCGGACGTCCTCGACGCGATGGGCGTCCAGCTCACGACCGCGCTGCGCACCGGCCACGCGCCCACGCCCGAGCCGCTGGCCTCCGGGTTCGCCGACCTCTGGCGGGCGACCGCGCCGGGCATGAGCCCCGCGTGGTGCCGCAGGTTCGGCGCGCGCCTGGCCGGTCAGCTGGAGGCCTGCCGCCGCCAGAGCGTCAACCGCGCCTTCGGGCGCTCGCCCGCGCCCAGCGAATATCCGGCGCTGCGCCGCGCCGCCGGTGGCGGGATCCTGTTCGACCTGGTGGAGGCCTGCCTGCGGGCCGAGGTGCCGGGCAAGGTCAAGGCCGGCACGATCTGGCGCACGCTGGTCGACTCCTGCGCCGACGTCTTCTGCTGGTGCAACGACGTCGCCTCGCTCCGCAAGGAGCAGGGCGATCCGCACAACTACGTCCTGGTCGCCGGCGCCGGGCTGGGCGTGCCCGACCCGGCCGACTGGGTGGCCGACCGGGTCGCCGAGCGGGCCGAAGACATGCGCGACGCGGCCCGTGCCCTGCCGGACGAGTTGCCCGGTCTCGGCTCGGTCCGCGACGACGTGGCTCAGGTCGTGCGCACCCTCCTCGGGCTCCCCCGCGCGCACCTGGAGTGGCTGATGGAGTCCGACCGCTACAAATCCACGTAACGTAATCGCTTGATTGCGCTATGAATTCAGTGTGGGGGACAACAACAACGGAAGACACGCCAAGCCACGCCGGCGCCACGGCATCGTCATCGCGGGCCTCGTGGTCCTCTTAGTGGCCACGGCAATCCTGGTGACACGGATGGAGGCCTGCGCGGACGCGCCGAGGCCCGACACGAAGGAGACCGGGAGGGCCGCCTTCTACCAAGACTGGACGCACGGCAACTGCTCGCTCGACGTCCGCAGCGACCTCGTGGTGTCGGTCTCCACCGAGGAGTACGCCGACTCGGCCGCGTGCGGCGGCTATCTCGACGTCACCGGTCCGCGCGGCACGGTCCGCGTGCAGGTGGTCGACCGCTGCCCCGGCTGCCGCCGCGGCGATCTGGATCTTTCCCGTACGGCTTTCGCCCGCATCGCCGCCGAGGGCCAGGGCGTCGCCCAGATCGCCTATCACCTCGTGCGCAACCCGAAGATGGACCGGCCGCTCTCCTTCCGGGTGAAGCAGGGCTCGACCTCCTTCTGGATGGGCGTCCAGGTCATCGACCACGGCAACCCGCTCAGCGGCGTATCGGTCGAGCAGGAGGGCGCCTGGCAGCCGCTGACCCGCTCCTGGGACAACTACTGGGTCGCCGGCGGGCTCGGCGCGGGGCCGTTCACGGTCCGGGTCCTCGACGTGTACGGAAACTCGGCCGTCGCCCACGGCATCCGGCTGCGCCCGGGCGAGACACAGCGAACCTCCCATCGCCTCTACGCGACGTCGGCCGCGAGCACGCCCGAGCCAATGGCCACGCCCGTGCCTGTGCCCGCGCCCACCTGGCAGCGCGCGCCGGGCGTCACAGACCGCTGCGCGTGAGGGCGTCCCCGGTCGCCGTACGGCGATAGACGACCTCGCGGCCGAGACGGCGGCTGGTCACCACGCCGGAGTCGGACAGGATCGTCAGGTGCTGGCTGACGGCGCCCGGAGTCAGCTCCAGGCGCCGCGCCAGCGCGGTGGTGGTCGCCGGATCCTCCAGCGCGACGAGGATCTGCGCGCGGGTCCGGCCGACGAGCGCGGCCAGGGCGTTGGGCGTGCACGGCGCGCCGGCGGCCCAGAGGTTGCCGATGCCGCGGGCCGGATACCAGAGGGTCTGCTGGTAGGGCTCCCACATGAGCGCGACCTCGGGACCGCGGAACGCGCTCGGCACGAGCAGCAGGCCGTCTCCCGTGATCGGGCTCACGTGGTCGCAGTGGTGCCTGATCAGCAGGCGGTCGCCGTGCCAGGTGACGGCGTCGTGCAGGTCGGCGAACAGCTCCCGGACGCCGCCCGCGGCCAGCCGGCGCGAGCGCCACATGACGTCGGCCTCGAGCATGGCGTGCACGCGCGGCCAGAACTCGGCGAGCCCCAGCTCCCAGTAGCGTTCGAGCGCGGCGGCGACCCGCTGGATGCCGGCCGCCGGGTCGGCCGCGAACGCGGCGAGCCGCGCCGGGTCGGGCGACCCGGCCTGCGCCACCTCGTCCAGCTCTTCCAAGGCCGTCTTGGGAGGGGTCTCCCGTACGCGCTCGAGTTCGGCGTGGAATCCGGGCAGCGTGGTGTCGGGCGGCGGGGTCAGGAAGTCAGGGAAATATCCGCTCATGGGGACCAGGGCGAACAGCTCGCCCAGATCCAGTTCGCGTACGCGGGGCCGGACGGCGCGCACCCACGGCAGGTGCAGCGGATGCCGGCCGGGATGACGCAGCACGCGGAGGCTCGTCACCAGCTCCCATATCGGGGAGAACGCGAACCGCAAGCGCGCCACGTCGTCCGGCGCGAACCGCCACTCGACCGCCACGCTGGAGATTTTAGCCAGCGCTAAATGATTCGCCCACCGGACAGGCATGTCCAAGCCTTGACTCGTGACCAGCGCGACCGTGAGCCGGCCAGGATTCCTGCGAGCCAAAGTCGGGGGCCTCCCCCGCGCCTTCTGGGTGTTGTTCTCCGGCACTCTGGTCAACCGGCTGGGCACCATGGTCGAGCCGTTCATCGGCGTCTATCTCACCCAGGCGCGCGGCATGTCGATCGGCGCGGCCGGCCTCGTGATGACCGTCTTCGGCGTCGGTTCGCTGGCCTCCCAGCCGGTCGCGGGCTGGCTGGCCGACCACTTCGGCCGCCGGGTCACGCTCACGGGCGGCATGCTCGCCACCTCCGTCACCATGCTGTTCCTCGGCTACAGCACGAGCCTGCCGGCCATCGTGGCCGGGATGCTGATCCTCGGGGTCGTCGTGGACGCCTACCGGCCGGCCTCCCAGGCCCTGGTGGCCGACCTGGTCGGGCCGGCCGATCGGGCCAGGGCGTACGGGCTGCTGTTCTGGGCCATCAACCTGGGCTTCGCGATCGCGATGGTGGCGGGCGGGTGGATGGCCCAGTCCGGCTTCACGGTGCTGTTCTGGGTCGACGCGGTGACCTGCGCGATCTTCGGGCTGCTGGTGTGGCGGGCCGTGCCGGAGACCCGGCCGGCGAAGACGGCGGCCGAGAGCGGCGGCTTCCGCGAGGTGCTGCGCGACCGGGTGATGGTCGCGTTCGCCCTGGCCAACCTGGTCTTCAGCTTCGTCTACCTGCAGGCCTACACGGTGCTGCCGCTCGCGGTCACCGGGCGCGGCCTGCCCGCCAGCGCGTACGGCTGGGCCATGGCGGTCAACGGACTGCTGATCGTGGTCGCGCAGCCGCTGACCACCGGATGGCTGGCGCGGCACGACCACACGCGCGTGCTGGCCGCCGGATTCGCGGTGGTCGGGATCGGTTTCGCGCTGACCACGTTCATGACCACGACGCTCGGCTACGCCATATCGGTGGCCGTGTGGACCTCCGGCGAGGTGATCACCGCGGGCATGCCGGGCGCCATCGTGGCCGCCCTTGCGCCGGCGCACCTGCGCGGACGCTACTCCGGCCTCTACGGACTCTCGTGGTCGGCCGCGGCGTTGCTGGCGCCGCTGCTCGGCAGCCGCCTGCTCGAAGTGAGCGAGGCCGTGCTGTGGCCGGTGTGCGGCGCGCTCGGCCTGCTCGCCGCCGCGGGGCTGCTGGCCATCGGCCCCGCCATCCGGCGCCAGAGCGCCCTGTCGTCGAGCTAGCGCCTTATCGTCAATTTGACGACAAGAAATCGCGGATCGTAGGGTTGGGAACGTGGCCCAACTGAGAATCGCCCTTGCCCAGACCAACCCCGTCGTCGGCGACCTCGCCGGAAACGCCGACAAGCTCATCGCCTGGGTCCGCCGCGCGGCCGGGGAAGACGCGCACCTCGTCGTGTTCACGGAGATGTTCCTCACCGGCTATCCGGTCGAAGACCTCGTGCTGCGCGCGTCGTTCGTGGACGCGTCGATCGCCACGCTGGACGACGTGGCGCGCCGGCTGGCCGAGGAGGGGCTCGGCGGGCTGCCGGTCGTGGTCGGCTACGTCGACCGCGCCAACCTCGTGCACCGGGTCGGCCAGCCGAAGGGCGCGCCGCTCGACGCCGCGGCGCTGCTCCACGAGGGCCGGGTCGTGGTCCGTACGGCCAAGCACCACCTGCCCAACTACGGCGTGTTCGACGAATACCGCTATTTCGTGCGCGGCGATCGGCTGCCGGTCTTCCGGTTGCACGGGGTGGATGTGGCCATCGCCATCTGCGAGGACCTCTGGCAGGACGGCGGGCCCGTGTCGGCGGCCGGCGAGGCGGGCGCGGGGCTGCTCGTGGTGCCCAACGCCTCGCCGTACGAGCGGAACAAGGACGACGTGCGGCTCGCGCTCTGCGCCGACCGGGCGCGCGAGGCGGGATGCGCGCTGGTCTACGTCAACCAGGTCGGCGGCCAGGACGAGCTGATCTTCGACGGCGACTCACTGATCGTCGGCCCGGACGGAGAGCTGATCGCCCGGGCCGGTCAGTTCACCGAGGAACTGATGATCGCCGACCTCGACCTGCCGGCCGCCACCGCCCCGATCCAGAACGAGACGGTGGACGCCCGCGACGGCACGACCATCACGGTCGAACGGTATGCGCTGTCGGAGGAGCCGGTGTCGTACGAGGCGCGGGAGCCCGTCATCACTCCGCGGCTGGACGACCGGGCGGAGGTCTATCAGGCCCTGGTCCTCGGCGTCCGCGACTATGTCGTGAAGAACGGGTTCGGCTCGGTCATCCTCGGGCTGTCCGGCGGCATCGACTCGGCGCTGACCGCGACCATCGCGGCCGACGCCATCGGACCGGAGAACGTGCACGTCGTGCTGATGCCGTCGCGCTACTCCTCCGACCATTCGATCAGCGACGCCGAGGAGCTGGTGCGGCGGCAGGGGCTGAAGGCGCGGACCATCCCGATCGCGGAGATCGTCACCGCGTTCGACAAGGAGGTCGGCCTGCACGGGCTGGCCGCGGAGAATCTGCAGGCCCGGGTGCGCGGGATGCTGCTGATGTCGCTGTCCAACGAGCACGGCCACCTGGTGCTGACCACCGGCAACAAGAGCGAGCTCGCGGCCGGTTATTCGACCCTCTACGGCGACTCGGCCGGCGGCTTCGCGCCCATCAAGGACGTGCTGAAGACCCTGGTGTGGGAGCTGGCCCGCTGGCGCAACACGGTCGGCCCGGTCATCCCCGAGAACTCCATCGAAAAGGAGCCGAGCGCCGAGCTTCGCCCAGGCCAGCGCGACACCGACTCGCTACCGCCGTACGAGGTGCTCGACCGCCTGCTGGACGACTACGTCGAAAACGACATGGGCCGCGACGAGCTTGTCGCCGCGGGCCACGACCCTGGACTGGTCACCACGATCATCAGGCTGGTCGACCGGGCCGAATACAAGCGGCGGCAGTATCCTCCCGGCCCGAAGATCACCCCGAAGAACTTCGGCCGCGACCGCCGCCTCCCCATCACCAACCGCTGGCGCGAATCCCCACCCCCCACCGCGTGATCTGGGCGCTGGGAGAATGTGCAAGATCACGCGGGGGCGAAGCCGCGGAGGACCTCGTTGACGATGCGGTCGGGGATGCCCTCCATCTGGCCGGGGTGGTCGAGCCACTTGCCCGCCCAGACCAGGGCGCCGTTGAGGATCGTCATGGCGAGGTCGACGTCGAGGTCGGGGCGGAGCTCCCCGTTGGCGACGCCGCGCCGCAGGACCGCCAGGACGGCCTCGCGACGCGGCTTGATCGCCAGTTCATAGAAGCGCTCCATCACCCGCGGGTGCCGGCCGGGGTCGCTGTTCAGGATGTTCATGACACAGCGGCCCCTGCGGTCGGCGGACTCGGTGCTGATCACCCGAAGCCAGGTGATCAGATCCTCCCGCACCGACCGGCCGGCGAACTGCGGCAGCGGCGCCTTCAGCGAGCTGAGCGCATCGACGACCAGGTCCTCTTTGTTGGACCAACGCCGGTAGATGGTGGTCTTACCGACACCCGCCCGCGCCGCGATGGCCTCGATGGACAGCTCGGAGACGCTGTTGCCCTCTCCGATCAGGTCGAGGGTCGCCTCGATGATGGCCTTCTCCGCCTTCTCGCTCCGCGGCCGGCCTGCGGGCCTCGCGGCCCCGGTCGTCGTCTGCGTAGTCATCGTCAGCTCACACTACTTGCCGTTTCCTTCTCGCGCACTGGAACAGTCGACGCCGCGATCTTCCCCGGCATCCAGCGCGCCATCACGAACACCCCGGCGAGGGCGATCAGGCTGGCGATCACCGCCGACCAGTGCATTCCATTGACGAACGACTCGTCCGCCGCCCGGAGCAGCGCCGTGCCCTGTGCGCCGAGGTGTTCGGCCACGCCCGCGGCGCCCGAGATGGACTCGTTCGCGATCTGTGCCACCTGCGGCGGGAGGCCGCGCAGCTTGTCCTCCATGCCGTTCTGGTAGACGGCCGACAAGATCGCGCCGAGCGCGGCGATGCCGAGGGTGCCGCCGACCTGCCGTACGACGTTGCTCATCGAGGAGCCGACGCCGGCCTTCTCCCTGGGCAGCGAGTTCATGATGGCGGTGGTGGCCGGGGGCAGCAGGTTGGCCATGGCCGCGCCCTGCACGAACCCGAGCAGCAGCAGCACCCACACCGCCGTGTCCACCTGGACGAACGCGTACGCTCCGAGCGCCAGCGCGACGATCAGCATCGCGACCGTGCCGACCGCCTTGGCACCGTACTTCTGGACCATCTTGGCGCTCTGCGGCGCGAAGATCAGCTGAGCCGCGGCGAACGGCAGCACCAGGGCGCCCGACTGGAGCGGCGTGAAGCCACGCACGATCTGCCAGTAGAACGCCATGAAGAACATCATTCCCATGGCCGCGAAGAAGGTGAGGCCGACCGCGGCGATGGCCGTGGAGAAGCCTGCCTTGCGGAAGTTGCGCACGTCGAAGGCCGGGTGCTCGATCCGGCTCTCGTACCAGACGAAGCCGCCGAGGATGGCGAGGCCGATCAGCGAGGGGACGATCACCGAGACGTCGGCCACCGTGCCGAGGTCGCTGACCCGCACGATTCCGTAGACCAGGCTGACCAGGCCGAGGATCGACAGCAGCACGCCGACCGGGTCGAGCTTGGTGTGGTTGGGGTCCTTGGAGTCCGGCACGATCGTCACGTTGAGCACGATGGCCAGCACCACGATGGGCACGTTCACCAGGAAGACCGAGCCCCACCAGAAGTGCTCGAGCAGCAGGCCGCCGGTGATGGGGCCGATGGCGACGGCGATGCCGACGCCGGCCGCCCAGATGCCGATGGCCCGGCCGCGCTCCTGGATCGGGAAGACGTTGGAGATGATGGCGAGGGTGGCCGGCATGATGGCCGCGCCGCCGAGGCCCATCAGGGCGCGGGCCCCGATCAGCTGCCCCGGATCCTGTGCGTACGCGCTGGCGACCGACGCCAGCCCGAACAGGACCATGCCGAACAGCAGCATCCGCTTACGTCCGAAGCGGTCGCCGAGGACGCCGAAGGTGAACAGCAGGCCCGCGAAGACCAGGGTGTAGGAGTTCATCGCCCACTCGAGCTGGCTCTGGGATGCGCCCAGGCCGTGCACCGGGTCGGCGATGGTCTTGATGGCTACGTTGAGGATGGTGTTGTCGAGGACCACGGCGAGCAGGCTGAACACCATTACGCCGAGGATTTGCCACCTGCGTGGATGTCCTACGTTTGCGTCCATTTCGGGATCCCCCAGGGAATTACGATACGACCAAGTTTCGCAACGCAACCGTAGCGCATGTCATTCCGATACGCAACGGTTCCGTTTCATAAACCTTCTCCCTGCTCAGGCTTGGCTCAACGCCAGGGCGCGCGCCCTGCTGCTCCTGGCCAGCGTCATCGCGGCGAGGACCGCGAGCAGGCCGATCACGCCGCAGGAGGCGAACGCCCAGCTCGGCCCGGCGTTGTCGACGATGGCGCCGGCCACCGGCGCGGCCACGGCGATTCCGACGGTCAGCGCCGTACCGTGGAGGCCCATGGCCTCGCCGCGCACGGCGGCCGGGACCACCTTGTTGATGGCGTCGACGATGGACGACATGGCCGGCGCGCACAGCACGCCGGAGGGGATCAGCGCCAGGCACAGCCACCACCAGCCGCCGCCGACCAGGCCCACCGGCACCGTCAGCGCGCACAGCCCGCCGATCAGCAGCAGCGGGGACGTGCCGCGCGACAGCGCGCCGTAGACGAACCCGCCGAACATCGAGTAGCCACACCACAGGCCGATGACCAGGCCGCTCCAGGCAGTGTCGCCGCTCGACCTGAGCGTGGCCACGATGGCCAGCTCGGTGGCGGTCAGCACGAACGTGAGCGCGGCCACCCCGCCGAACAAGGCCACCAGCCCGCCGCGCAGCCACGCGCGCCGCGCCACGGGCTCGGCGCCCGCCTCCTCGTCGTGGGATCGGGTCGGCGGATTCAGCGAGAAGATCGCCACGCCCGCGCCGACCAGCGCCACGCCGAGGCCGGTCATCGTGGCGAGGCTGCCGAACATGGTCACGGCCGCGACCGCGAGGGCCGGGCCGATCATGTAGGACACCTCGGTCAGCATCGAATCCATGACGAACGCGGTGCGGGTGCTCTCCGGAGGGATCATCGCGCCCAGGCACTGCCGCACGGCCCCCCAGACGGGCATGCAGAACAGCCCGCAGATGAAGGCCGACACCAGCAGCGCCCCATAGGGCAGCCACGGCGCCAGCGTCCAGAACACCAATTGGACGATCGTGGTGACCGCCATCACGGGCCGCAGCCCGCGGCGGTCGACGAACCGCCCGATCACGGGCGAGCCGACCGCGACGCCGATCGTGTTGGCCGCGCCGACCAGCCCCGCCTGGGCGAACCCGAGGTGCAGGCCGTTGACCACGTGCAGGGTCAGCGCGATCCCGGTCGCGGTCATCGGGATCCGCGCCACCACCGCCACCATGAACAACATGCGCACGCCCGGCAGCGCGAGCACGCGCCGGTAAGGATCAATAGCCATGGTCGTTACTTACCTCCGCACAGCATTGTGCCGTGCGCCACCGACATTTCCGTACTGGATTACGAGGCCGCGTGGACAGGCCGCGCGTAGCGAGCGGCGGTCAGGTGCGTGCATCGCAAGGCCGAGGAGGGAGTCAGCCTGGTGTTGGCTGGCGACCGACGAGAACGCGGCGAGGCGCGTGCCTGGGCGACGCGCAGTAGCGCATGCCTGTCCACGCGGCCTCGGGGCAGTCGACTGGGGTGTTGAACATTCGGGCCGTCATGCAATGATCGGTCTGTCCGGGGACGCCAGAGGGGCGCCACGAGACCAGGAGGTAGCCATGTCCTCTTCTACCGCCACGCTGTACGGGGGCACCCAGGCCGGACGCCGGGTGACCGTCCGCGACATCGCGGCAGCCAAGGGCCGCCACGAGAAGTGGCCCATGGTCACCGCGTACGACGCGATGACCGCGAGGGTCTTCGACGAGGCCGGCATCCCGGTGATGCTGGTGGGCGACTCGGCCGCGATGGTCGTATACGGCTACGACTCGACGCTGCCGGTCACCGTCGACGATCTCATCCCGCTCACCGCCGCCGTGGTGCGCGGCTCGTCCCGCGCCATGGTCGTGGCCGACCTGCCGTTCGGCTCCTACCAGGCCTCGCCCGAGCAGGCACTGGCGGCGGCCGCGAGGTTCATGAAGGAAGCGGGCGCGCACGCGGTCAAGCTCGAGGGCGGCCGCCGGGTGCTGCCACAGGTCGAGACCCTGGTCTCGGCCGGCATCCCGGTCATGGGCCACCTGGGGCTGACCCCGCAGTCGGTCAACGCCTTCGGCGGCTATCGCGTGCAGGGCCGCGGCCAGTCGGGCGACGAGCTCATGACCGACGCCAAGTCGCTGGAGCACGCCGGCGCGTTCGCGGTCGTGCTCGAATGCGTGCCCGAGGATCTCGCCCGCCGGGTCACGGCGCAGCTGTCGATCCCCACGATCGGCATCGGCGCCGGTCCGTCGACCGACGCGCAGGTGCTGGTCTGGCAGGACCTCATGGGGCTCACCCAGCACCCGGCCAAGTTCGTGAAGAAGTACGCCGACCTGCACGACTACATGGGCACCGCGGTCCGCGCGTTCGCCGACGAGGTCGTCGCGGGCAGCTTCCCCACCTCCGAGCACAGCTACCACTGATCATCGCCGGTATGTGAGGCGTCCCCCCGCCGGCGGCCGGGTCAGCCGTCGGCGAGGGTGGCGGGGTCGGTGTTGGCGCCGCAGACGATCACGACGACCCGCTCGCCGGGCGACGGCACGTAGGCCCCCGACCGCAGGGCGGCCAGCGCCGCGGCGCCGGCGTATTCGGTCGCGATCCGGTAGTCGCGCCACATGGCGCGCCTGGCCTCGATGATCGCGTCGTCGGTGATCAGGACGCTCTCGACCTTTCCCGCCACGGTCTGGTAGGCCACCTCGCCGAGGATGCTGGCCCCGAGGGCGTCGGCGCCCACCCCGCTGACCTCGACCCGGACGGGCCGGCCGGCGGCCAGCGCCGCGTTGAGGGTGGGGATCCGCGCCGGCTCGACGGCGACCACGCGCGCCCGGCCGTCCAAGGCGGCCGTGACCCCGGCGACCAGGCCGCCTCCGCCGACCGCGACCAGCACGGTGTCGGCCTCCGGCAGCTCGAGGGCGATCGTGCCCTGACCGGCCGCGACCTCCGGCTGGTCGTAGGCGTGGATTTCGAGGGCGCCCGTGTCGGCGGCCCGCTTCTGCGCGGCCTCCAGCGCCTCGGCGTAGATCGACCCGGTAATGACCACGTCGGCGCCGAACGCGCGCAGGCCGGCGATCTTCACGGGCGCGGCGACCTCCGGCACGAAGATCTCGGCCCGTACGCCCAGGGTCCGGGCCGCGTACGCGACCGCGAGGCCGTGGTTCCCGCCGCTGGCCGCGATCACCCCCGCGGCGGGAAGCGGCGCCGACGCGAGGATCCGGTTGAACGCGCCACGCACCTTGAACGAGCCCCCGTGCTGCAGCCCTTCGAGCTTGAACAACAGGCCCGGCTCGACCTCCACCACCGGCGTCCTCCGGATATATCCGGAAATCCGGTCAGCCGCGAGTTCGACCGCGTTACGCGTGATACCGGTGATATGCACGATTCCTCCACCCCGCCTCGGATGCACCGCTACGTTCGACCCTATGCGGCTTGCCATCCCCCTCATGGCGACTCTGCTCGTCCCCCAGCACGTCCCGCACAGCGCGACCTTCTACGACCTGGCCGGACACCGTGGCAACTGCTCCTACGCGGCGCCGGCCGACAAGCTCTACGTCGCCCTGGCCACCCCCGACTACGCCAGGGGCGCCTACTGCGGGGCCTATCTCGAGGTGACCGGCCCCAAGGGCAAGGTCCGCGTGAAAATCGTGGACAGCTGCCCGCCCTGCCCGAAAGGCCGGATCGACCTCAGCGCGACGGCGTTCGCGCGCATCGCCGATCCGGCCAAGGGCCAGGTCGCGGTCTCCTACCGGCTCGTCAAGAACCCGCGTGCGGGCCGCCTGGCCTTCCGCGTCAAGGACGGATCCTCGCGCTGGTGGATGGGCCTGCTGGTCTACAACCACGGCAATCCCCTTCGCTCGGTCGAGATCCACACGCGGAGCGGCTGGCTGCCGCTGAAGCGCACCGACTACAACTACTGGCTCACCGACAATCCAGGACCGGGGCCGTTCAACGTCCGCGTGAGCGATGTGCGCGGCCACCGCGCGGTGGTCAAGGGCGTCAAGCTCGCCCCCGAGAAGCTCCAGCAGTCCAGGACACGCCTCTACTGACCTCGGCCGACCTCTACTGACCTCTACTGACCGGCTTTGGCGAGCGCCTGCTCGAAGTCGGCCCACAGGTCGTCGGGGTGCTCGATGCCGACGGCCACGCGGACCGTGCCCTCGCCGATGCCCGCCGCCGCCAACTGCTCCGTGTTCAGCTTGCGGTGGGATGTGGTCGCCGGATGCAGCATGAGCGTGACGACGCCGCCGAGCGACGGGGCCATCAGGGCCAGCCGCACCGAGGACATGAACCGCTCCCCCGCCGACCGGCCGCCGACCAGCTCGAAGGAGAAGACCCCGCCGAAGTCGGGCAGCAGCTTGGCCGCCACCTCGTACGACGGGTGGCCGGGCAGCCCTGGCCAGTGGACCTCGGCCACCGCGGGATGCTCCACCAGGCGCGGGACCAGCGCGCGCACGTTGTCGCAGTGCCGCGCCATGCGCAGCGGCAGCGTCTGCATCCCGCGCAGGGTCAGCCACGCCGCGAACGGGTCGCAGGTCGTCCCGAGCTCGATGGCGAACCGCCACACCCGCTCGTGCAGCTCCTCCGAGGCGAAGACGGCCACCCCGCCCACCACGTCGGCGTGCCCCGACAGATATTTGGTCGTGGAGTGGACGACGATGTCGGCCCCGTGCTCGATCGGGCGGCACAAGATGGGCGAGGCGAAGGTGTTGTCGACGATTCCGACGATCCCGGCCTCTCGCGCCACGGCGAACATCGCCGGCAGGTCGGACACCTGGGTCATCGGGTTGGCGATCGTCTCCAGATACATCACCTTGGTCTCGGGGCGTACCGCGGCGCGCGCCGCCTCGACGTCGGCCTCCCCCACGTAGGTGACCTCGACGCCGAACCGCCGCGCCAGCTCGTGGAACATGTGGGCGGTGCCGCCGTACAGGGCGGTCTGGGCGATCACGTGATCGCCGGGCTGCAGCAGCGCGAACAGGACCGTGTTGATCGCGCCCATGCCGGATCCGGCGGCGATGGCCGCGACCCCGCCTTCGAGGTCGGCGACCGCGTCCTCAAGCGCGCGCACGGTCGGGTTGGACATCCGCCCGTAGACGAACGGCCGGTCCGGCGCCTCGAACCCGGACGCGAACACGGCCGGGTCATCGAAGACGAACCCCGATGTCTGATAGATCGGCTGAGTGATCGGGCGGCTCCCGCTCAGCACGGGTTTGGGCAGGTGAACGGCCCTGGTCTCAGGACGAAGCTCAGTCATACGCCAAGGATGACCCGAAAAATGGGTCTATGTCAGATCCAATCACGGCAAATTGGTTCTAGGATCGGGCCAATATGGAAGAGCTGATCGGATCCCTCGGCCGATGGGCGTCCGGACGCGGGCCGCTTTACCTGCTGCTCGCCGTCCGATTGCGCGCGCTCATCGACGACGGAATCCTTCCCCCCGGCACGCCGCTTCCACCCGACCGCGCGCTGGCCCGCCGCCTCGCCGTCGGCCGCGGAACCGTGATCGCCGCGTACGAACTGCTCCAGCAGGAGGGCAAGCTGGTGCGCCGCCAGGGCAGCGGCACCCGGGTGGCCGGGGCCGGGCTGCCCGCCACGCGCACCACGACCGACGGCGTCTCCAACCCGCTGCTGATGCACATCCTCGACCGGCCCGACGGCGTCACCCTGCTCAGCTGCGCCGCGCCGCTGGAGCCCCCACCCGAGCTGATCGAGGCGTATCAGAAGGCCGGGGCGCAGCTGTCCCGGATCCGGGACGACATCGGCTATCACCCGGCCGGTCATCCGATCCTGCGCGCCGCGCTCGCGGCCTACTACACGGCCCGCGGCCTGCCGACCGAGCCGGACGAGATCCTCGTCACCAACGGCGGCCAGCAGGCGATCACGCTGATCACCTGCCTGCTCGTCACGCCGGGCGACGTGGTGCGGACCGAGGTCCCGACCTATCCGGGCGCGACGGAGATCTTCCGCAACGCCGGCGCGCTGATCGAGACCCACCCGGCGGGAACCGTGCCCGAGAGCGGCCAGGCCCGGCTGGCGTACATGATCTCGACGGCGCACAACCCGACCGGCGCCGTCGTGCCCGCGCCCGTGCGCCGCCGACTGGCCGCCTGGGCCTGCGACAACGACGTCCCGCTGATCGACGACGAGGTCACGGCCGAGCTCTGCTTCGACGGGTCCACCCCGCCGCCGCTGGCCTGCTACGGCAAGGGCGAGCACGTCCTCACCGTGGGCTCGCTGAGCAAGCTGGTCTGGGGCGGGATCCGGGTGGGCTGGGTCCGGGCGGCCGCGCCGGTGATCTCCCGGCTGGCCCGGCTGCGCGCCATTCACGACCTCGGTGGCGACATCGTCGCCCAGCTCGCCGCCGCGGAGCTGCTGGCCCGTCTCGATCCCGTACGGCTCTCGCGTGTGGCCACCCTCCGGGCCCGCCACGACCATCTCTGCGCCGAGCTCCGCGAACGGCTGCCGGAGTGGTCGTTCGAGCCGGCGCAGGGCGGCCAGACCATGTGGATCCGCATCCCGCGCGGCGACGCGGGAACCTTCGCCCAGGTGACGGCCCGCCACGGGGTTGCCGTGCCGCCCGGGCAGGCCTTCGACCCCGCCGGCGGGCATGCCGACTACCTGCGGCTGCCGTTCCTGCACCCCGAGGCCGAGCTCACCGAGTCGGTGAAGCGGCTGGCCGCGGCCTGGCGCGAATACGACGGCACGCGCCGCCCCGCCTCCCTGCACGCCCTGGTGGTCTAGAGCCCGCCGAAATGGGCTTTGGTAGGGAATGCTGGGGCGATGGACACTTTCGTGCTGGTGCACAGCCCGTCCGTCGGGCCGTCGACGTGGACGCCGGTGGCGGAGATCTTACGTTCGCGCGGCCGCGCCGCTGTGGTGCCGTCGCTGGTCGATGTGACGGCGGGCCCAGGGCCATATTGGCCGAGGGTGGTGGCGGAGGTCGCGGCGAGCACACCGACCGGGCCGTTGGCGATCGTCGCGCACAGCAACGCGGGGCTGTTCGTGCCGCTGATCGTGGAGGCGCTGCGTTACCAGGTGTCGTCCGCGCTGTTCGTGGACGCGGCGCTGCCGCCGCGGAAAACGGGCACGGTACGCGCGGCCGAGCCGGAGTTCCTGGAGTTCCTGACCGGGCTGGCCGACGACAGCGGCATGCTCCCCCGCTGGACCGACTGGTGGCCCGAGGAGGACGTGGCCGCGCTGCTCCCCGACGAGCGGCAGCGCCGCACCATCGTCACCGAGCAGCCGCGCCTGCCGCTCGACTACTACACGCGGGAGATCCCCGTGCCGTCGCGCTGGGATCACGTGCGCGGCGCCTACCTGTGGTTCGGCGAGGCCTACGCGGTCCTCGCGAAGGAGGCCGGGGAGCGCGGGTGGCCCGTCACGCGCATCCCCGGCGACCATCTTCACCAGGTCATCGACCCCGAATCAGTGGCCGACTGGCTGATCTCGGCAGCACGTTAGACCAGCGGCTTCGGCAGGCGGATCGTGACGATGCGGCTCGGCACGCCGGAGTCGACAAGGTTGCCGTCGGCGCCGAAGTCGCCGAGCCCGAAGTCGTTGTCGTTGGCGACCACGAGCGTGCGGCGGTCGAGCAGGGCGATGCCCTCGACCTTGCCCGGCAGGGTGGGCACGATCACCGACAGATCGGCCACGAGCGACTTGGACGGGAGCTTGACCGACGAGAAGTCGGTCAGCGCCTCGAGGGACGGCGTGGTGGCCAGGTCGTCGTACTTGCCTCCGAGCAGGTTGGTGGCCTTCGACAGGTCGATCTCGTAGATCCGCGCGACGTTGTCGGTGCGCTCGTCGACCAGCAGCCTCTTGCGGCCGACGAAGGTCAGTCCGGAGACCTTCATCTCGCTCTGGTCGCCGTTGACCTTGGGGTCGAAGGTCGTGACGTCCTCGAACTGGTAGGCGTACTCGCCGGTGACCTTCCGGGAGCGGATGTCGAAGGTGAGGATGCGGGTGATCCGGGACTTGTCACCGGTCTTCTTGTCCGGGTTCTGCAGCGGGCTCTGGAGCGCGATGTAGAGCGTGTTTCCGTTGATCGCCAGGCCCTCGAAGCCGCGGTTCTGCTTGCGGGTGAGGTAGATGCCGGGAAGCGACTCCTTGACCGTGTAGTCGGCTCCGGTCAGGTTGAGGCCCTTCGGCACATATCGCTCGAGGACGCGACCGCGGGACGAGACGTGCACCAGCGACGGGCTGTACTCGTCGACCAGCCAGAAGTCGCCGCGCCAGGTCCGCACGACCTCCTCGGTGTCGAGGCCGCTCGGGTTGAACGGCAGGACGGTCTTGCCGTCCCAGGTGTAGGGAACCTCGTCGTGGCCGGCCTGGTTGGACAGCCCCGTGATCGGCTTGCCGGAGCGGCCGGTCAGCGGGATGTACTTCTTGATCTCAACGCCGTGCCGGGTGGCCACCTGGACGATCGCCGGGTCGAACTCGGGGATCGGGAATGTGCGCACCTTCTGGCCGTTCACCGTGGGCTGGCCGTTCGGGCCGCGGTCGGTGACCATCCAGTAGTCGCCCTTGCGTGCGGCCGGGAACAGGCCGCTGCCGACGCCGCCCAGCTTGATGTGGCGGTCGTTGGTGATCGACCGCTGCAGCTCGGCCAGCGGCACCGGCGGAATCGACACGTCCTTGACGACCACGGGCGGCTTGCTGGGCACGGCGAAAGCCGTACCGGGAATCAACGCGGGAACCGCCGCGGCGGCGATGGCGAGGACGGCGATGGCGGAACGCAACACGAGGTGCCTTTCACTACGAATCACTACGGATCACGGGGAGATTTCATGCTCGAACGCTCGGAAACGTAGTGAACGCGAGTGAAGCGCCGGTGAACCCTAGACGTCCGTTACACGGAAGCCCGCGTGAGCCTTGTAACGGCGGTTGATGGAGATGAGGTTGGCCGTCAGCGCCTCGATCTGGCGCGCGTTCCGCAGCCGGCCCGCGTAAACGCCGCGCATGCCGGGGATGCGCGCCGCGAGCGCCTGGACCAGATCGGTCGCCTGGCGATCGTCGCCGAGCACGAGGACGTCGAGGTCCATCTCGCCGACCTCGGGGTCGAGCAGCAGCACCGCCGACACGTGGTGGAACGCCGCGACGACCGTGCTGTCCGGGAGCACGGCCGCGGCCTGCTGCGCCGCGCTTCCCTCCGGCACCTCAAGGGGAAACGCGCCCTGCTTGTCGAAGCCCAGCGGATTCACGCAGTCGACCACGATCTTGCCGGCGAGCACGTCCTTCAGCGCTTCCAGGATCTCCCTATGCCCCTCGTACGGCACGGCGACGATCACCACGTCCGCCCGCGCCGCGACCCACGCGTTCTCGCCACCCCCGACACCCAGCTCGTCGGCGGCCGCCACGGCGCGGTCGGCGCTCCGCGAGCCGATCAGCACCTGATGTCCGGCCGCGGCGAACCGGCGAGCAAGGCCTTTGCCTTGGTCGCCGGTGCCGCCGAGGATCGCGATGGAGAGGCCAGCTATATCCGTCATGGCCTCAGATCATGTCAGTTCAGCAGTTGGACAGCGTGGGCAGCCCCAGCACCCGGCTCGCGAGCCAGGCGATGGCCAGCGGGCCGCCCTCCACCGCGCCGAGCACGTGGCTGGACGCGGGAACGCTGGTCCAGAGCAGGTTGGCGCCGCGCCCGCACCAGTCGCGGCGCAGTGTCCGGCTGATCGCGATCGGGATGACCTCGTCGCCGGTGGCGTGGTAGACGAACACCGGCACGCGGGGCCGGACCGCGCCGAGCCGGTTCTGGGTCATGCGGGCCTGCCAGTCCGGCAGGGCCAGCACGTCCGTCGTGGTCAGCTCGGCCAGGGTGCGCCCGGCGAACTTCGACTCGATGTCGCCCACGCAGTCGTCGCGCGCGTCGCCGAACAGGGCCGCGCCCTCGGCCGTGAGATAGCCGTTCAGGTTGAGCTCCGGATAGGCGGCGTCGAAGCCGATGCCGGCCGCCGCCGCGAGCCCGGCGGAGGCGCCGCCGTCCAGGTGCTCGGCCACGGCGAGAAGATCTGCGGGCACGCCGCCCGCGGCCACGCCCTTCAGGTTCAGCTCGGACGCGTACGAGGACTGCAGCTGCGCCGCCCACGCGGCCGCCGAGCCGCCCTGCGAATAGCCCATGACCACGACGGGCCCGCCGCTCGCCAGCTTGGCGGCCGGCACGCGCGTCGCGGCCCTGATCGAGTCGAGCACGGCGTGGCCCTGCGAGATGCCGGCCATGTAGGTGTGCTCGCCGGGCGTGCCGAGGCCTTCGTAGTCGGTCACCGCGACGGCCCAGCCCTTGAGCAGCATGAGGCTCACGAACGCCAGCTCGGCCTCGGTCCCGTTGGCCATGGCCACGGAAGGGGCGCACTGGTCGCCCAGGCCGTGCGTGCCGACGGCGTATCCGGCGATGGGCCGCTTGCCGAGCAGATAGGGCGTCTTCGGCACGAGCAGCGTCCCGGACACCACGTTGGCGCCGCCGGTCGCCGAGGTGGAGCGGTAGAGGAGGTGCCAGGCCTTGACCGGCACCTCGAGGAGCTTGCCCGGCGCGAGATAGACCGTGGTGGGCGTGGCCTCGACGACGTCGCCTGGCGATGCCGCCGCGGCCGGGGTGACACTCATCAAGTAGGGCGCGATCACCGCCCCGATTACGAGCATGCCGAACCGAACGCGTAAGCCCATGAGGATCCGCCCTTCGGGAGAGGTGGACGGCGCCGTGAGCTGATGGTTACTCCGCAGTAGATTCCGGTCAAGCCCCAATGCCGGACGGGCCTCGGGCAGGATGAGCAGGTGGACGCCGGAGCGGTTGGTTTGCTGCGCGAGATCCTCGCCTCGACGGGATGGCTGGAGCGCACCCGGGAGCTGGGGCGCGCGCTGCGTGCCACCCGCTCCCCGGGCGGGCTGCTGCTGGTCGGCGATCCCGAGCACGAGCCCTGGCATCTGGCCGCGCACCTCGACGACGAGTCCCGGCTGTCGGGGCTGGCCCAGCTCGCGCCCACGCTCGTGCGCTGGTCGCCGCCGCCGGACGCGCCGCCGCACCTCCGCGTCGGCATCGACCGGGTCGCGGCGGCGCGGCGCGGCGAGACCCTGTTCGTGGTGGCCGAGTCGGCCGCACCCGTGCCCCTGCTGGAGCGGGTCAGCGACGCGCGCCGGATCGGGGCGACCGTGCTCGCCCTCGACGGCGGCGACGGCGAGCTCGCCTCGCTCGCCCACGACGTCATCTCAGTACGGCACGGCGACGCGGTCACCTTCGACGGCGTGCAGCACCTGGTCAGCACGGCGGCGGGAGAGGCACCCCCGGCCGCCGGCCCGGTCAGACGGCCCGGCCTCCGCGAGCGGCTGGCACGCCTGGCCGACCGTGTGAGCGGCCCCCAGATCGGCGACTGACCCAGCCGGAGTTCAGCGGTCGAGCAGCTTGGAGATCTGCGCGGCCGAGTCGCGGAGCGCCTCGATCACCACGCCCTGCATGGGGTCGGGCTCGCCGGACTTGGTGCGGCCCACGCGCGTCACGGCCTCGATCCGCCGCGACCCGACGCCGCCGATGCCCGTGACCACGATTTCGCCGGGCGCCACGTCGAGCAGCGCCAGCGACGGCACGATGGCCACCCCGTAACCAGCGCCCACCAGCGCCAGCGTCGGCGGGAACTCCTCGATGACGTGCACCCGCTTGGGGACGAACCCGTGCAGCTGCGCCAGCCGTTCGAGCGCCTGGCCGCACGCCTGATCCGGCAGGCCGGCCACCCACGGCAGGCCGACCAGGTCGTCCACCGAGGTGGGTGTCGGCGACCAGGCCGGCGGGGAGACGATGTGATATTCGTCATCGAACAGGGCGTGCCGTGACATCGAGGGCAGCGTGGGGGCCGGCTGGCTCATGTCGCGCTCGGTCACCATCAGGTCGACCCCGCCCAGGCGCAACTCCTGCAGCGCGGGCTGCCCGTAGAGCTCGTGCACGATCGGCGTGATCCGCGGATGGGTCTCGCCGAGGGTCCGCATGGCCGGCACCACAAGGTGGCGGATCACGGTCGGGAAGGCGGCGATCGTCACCGGCCCGGCCAGCCGCTCGGCAAACCTGTTGAGCTCCTGCCGCGCCTCGGCCAGCTGCTCCTCGATCCGCTCGGCGTACGCGGCGAGGACCCGGCCGGCCGGAGTGAGCGTGGCCCGGCGCTGCGAGCGATCGATCAGCGCCATGCCCACCTCGCGCTCCAGCTGGGCCAGCTGCTGAGACACCGCGGAAGGGGTCAGGTGGAGTGCGGTGGCGGCCTTCATGACCCCGCCCCTGCGGGACACCTCGTGCAATATCCGCAGGCGCCGGGGGTCGATGTCCATGCAGGTGAGCTTACGCCGAGCTTTAGATATCTTCATTTGCGCTACAAATCGCGCCGACGGAATCATGGGGACGTGTCAACGTTCATCACGATCCTCGGCACGGTGGGGGCGCTCGTCCTGCTGGCCGGCTATGGCATGGTGTCGGCCGGGAAGATGCCGGGGAAGGGCCTGCCGTACCAGATCATCAATTTCGGCGGCGCGTTCGCGCTGATGATCAACAGCGCGTATCACTCGGCCTGGCCGTCGGCCATCCTCAACGTGGTCTGGTGCGGGATAGGCGCGATCGCCATCGGCCGCTACTCGGTGCGCAAGGCCGACGGATAGGTCACGTCGTAGCCGTCGCCGATCACCCGGAGGTCGCGCAGCCGGGCGCCGTGCGGGATCTGGCGGAAGCGCCTGACCCCGGCGTCGGCCGCAGCGAGGCTCACGCCGCTCCCCCGCGCGTCGATGACCGCATGCTCGGCGTGGCGGGCGGCCCGGCTCAGGGCCATGGTGACCGCGACGCTCGTGCCGTGCGGGTCGAGGACCACGAAGTCGGTCGGATGCCCATCGACGAGGGCGTCGGGCCGCACAGGCCCTGAACCGACCGCGACGATCTCACGGCCTTCGGCCGCCAGGAAACAGGCCACGCGAAGTTCGGCCGCGGAGAAGGTCCTGGCCCGCTCATCCACCCTCAGTGAGGGATCTTCGGCTGACCGGTTAATCGCCTTCCCACTCCTTGTCCTGATCCTGCCAGGCCTTGTTGCGCTCGGCTGCCGTCTTCAGGGCGTTCGCCGCGGCCTCCTCCGTCTCATAAGGTCCCATGCGGTCCTTGTTCGGGCAGCCGTCGTCGCCCTCGACCCGCTTGTGCGTCAGGCAGAACCACCAGTGACCACTCATGGCGCTAATCTTGCCCCCTCGCGGCGCAACTAGACTTGTACGCATGACCACCGTGCTCCGCCCTGGACGAATCTCCCCCCTGCGCAAGGTGCCACCGGGCATCGAGCGCCCCGAATACGTGGGGAAGAAGGAGCCGAAGAAGGGCGGCAGCGACGTCCAGACGCCCGAGACGATCGCGAAGATGAGGGTCGCCGGCCGGATCGCGGCGCAGGCCATGGAAGAGGTGGCCCGGCACATCGCCCCTGGTGTGACGACCGACGAGCTCGACCGGATCGGCCACGAGTTCCTCATCGCGCACGGGGCCTACCCCTCGACCCTCGGCTACAAGGGCTACCCGAAGTCCCTCTGCACCTCCATCAACGAGGTCATCTGCCACGGGATCCCGGACGACACGGTCCTCAACGACGGCGACATCGTCAACATCGACATCACGGCCTACATCGGAGGCGTGCACGGCGACACCGACGCGACCTACCTCGTCGGCGACGTCGACGAGGAGTCGCGGCTGCTGGTCGAGCGCACGAGGGAGGCCACCCACCGCGCCATCAAGGCCGTCGCCCCCGGCCGCCAGCTCAACGTCGTCGGCCGGATCATCGAGTCGTACGCCAAGCGATTCGGCTACGGCGTGGTCCGCGACTTCACCGGCCACGGCATCGGCGCGTCGTTCCACTCGGGGCTGATCGTGCCGCACTACGAGGATCCGAGCCTCTCGATCACGCTGGTGCCCGGCATGACGTTCACCATCGAGCCCATGCTCACGCTCGGCACGATCGACTACGACATCTGGCCCGACGGCTGGACGGCCGTGACCAAGGACCGCAAGCGCACGGCCCAGTTCGAGCACACGATCCTCGTGACCGACTCGGGCCACGAGATCCTCACACTGCCCTAGTGCGGCACCAGGTCAGAATGTGGCGATCGGGTTGACCGGGCTGCCGGACGTGCCGGCGAAGCGGACCGGCGCGACCGCGAGCTGGAAGTCCCACTGGCCGAGCTCGGCAGCGGTCGCCGCGCATGCCTCCAGGTCGCAGTTGTCGAGCAGCCACAGGCCCATCGCGACGAGGCTCACGGCGTGCACCGGCATCAACACGTCGTCGTATCCCGACGGCTGAACGTCCTGGGGGGTGTCGGCGCCGATCAGCGCGACGCCGCGGTCATGAAGCCACGGCAGGCAGGACGCGTGCCAGCCGGCCTGCGTGAAACCACCGGCGTCACCGGCCTCGTGCCGGACGCGGCCATAGCCGGTCCGAAGGAGTACGGCATCGCCGGATCGCACCCGCACGCCCTGGCGACGCTCGGCCTCCTCGAGATCGTCGGGAAACACCCCCTGCCCCGATTCCAGCCACGCCACATCGCGCGCCCCGGCGATGTCGAGCAGGACACCACGCGTGATGATCCCGTTCGCCGCCGCCGTGACCGCCGCCCAGGCCGAGCCCGTCGCGGCGTCGACCAGCGAGTGCGACCGCCCGTTGTACATCGTGCCGTCCCAGAAGATGTGGCACGGCGAGTCGAGGTGGGTGAGGGTGTTGCCGTGGAAGGTGACGGCGAGCCGCTCGGACGAGAAGCCCCAGCGCCGGTCGGCGTGGAAGGCGGCCACCGGCATGTTCTCGGCTCCCGGCATGTCGGCGGCGCACGGGCACGTCGTCGTCGACCGCTCCATGTCCTCCGGTGCGGCGACCTCCCACGCGCAGGACACGCTCCTGCCGTGGCGCACGGCCCGCGCCGCCGCCAGCCGGACCTCGTCGGTGATGTGGTTCAACGTGCCGAGCTCGTCGTCGTCGCCCCACCGCCCCCAGTTCGACAGCGTGTCGAAGTATCCGAGCACGTCGTCCTGTGTGGGCATCGGCCGCCCTGCCGTCATCCCAGCATCGACTCCTCCGGTCACGCGGTTTTGAGGACCGCCGGTGCCGCGCTGATCCGGGGTCACCGGTGCATGAAACTACCGCACCGCCACAATGACCCCCACGACACGACCGAGGACGTATCTCCTTAATCGGGCAGTGCGCCGGAGACGGTGGTCCCCCCGCCAGGGACTCCGTTGACCGACAGCGAGCCGCCGAGGGCGGCGAAGTTGGCCATCATCCGCGCCAGGCCACCGCCTGTGGCGCCGGCCGGCATGCCACGGCCGTCGTCGCTGACCGTCAGTCGAAGGCCGCTCCGGCTCACGGTCACCGCGATCGAGACCTGGCCGGCGCCGCTGTGCCGTTCGACGTTGTCCAGCGCGTCGGCCACGGTGGCGAGCACGGCGTCGGCCACCGAAATCGGCACGTCGGCCTTCGGCAACGCCCAGATCTCCACCACCACGCCGGTCCGCTCCGACCAGTCGATGAGACGGTCTTCGAGCGCGCGGGCGAAGTGTGACTCGGCCAGCCGAGTGACTTCAGGTAGTTCCTTGGACAACCTTCCCCTACCCTCCCCTGAGCGGGCACGGCGGTCATGCCGGCGCCGACGGATGCTGCCGCGGGACCACCAGGAGCACAGGGAGTGGCCAACTCCCCCAGTGTTGATTCCCCTTCTCCAGGTTTGTCACGCTACCCAGATCCGGGCGGGGACTTTGCGAAAGGATAGGAGGCGCTAACCCTCAGGGTTAGACGTGCGGTCGGCCTTCGAGCCGGCGTCGCGCCGGTTGAGCTTGGCCAGATAGTCGTTGTAGCTGTCCAATTCGGGGTCGCCGGTGCCGCCCGTACGCGCCGCGAGAGCGTCGGCCCGCCGGTCGCGCCGCCGCGCGATCCTGTCGTCGTCGCGCCACCACTGCACGGAGAGGGCGATCAGGACGATCAGCGTCGGGATCTCGCCGAACGCCCAGGCGATGCCGCCACCCAGCTGCTGATCGGCCAGGGGGGTGTCTCCCCACGTGCGGCCCAGCTGCTCATACCAGCTGGAGGCGAGGACCGTGCCCATGCTCATCAGCGCCAGGCCGAAGAAGGCGTGGAAGGGCATGGTGACCATGAGCAGCAGCACCCGCCCGATGTAGGGCAGCTTGGTCGGCGCCGGATCGACCCCCACGATCACCCAGAAGAACAGGCAGCCGCTGAGCAGGAAGTGCAGGGTCATCACGATGTGCCCGAGGTGCTCCTCCATGGCCGAGGCGAACAGCGGCGTGAAGTAGAGGGCGTACGTCGAGACTATGAAGATCGCGGTGGCGATGGCCGGGTGCGCGATGACCTTGGCGGCCCGGCTGTGCAGGATCGTCGTCAGCCACTCGCGCGGACCTCGGTCGCCACGCCGCTGGGCGGGCTTGAGCGCGCGCAGCGCCAGCGTGATCGGCGCGCCGAGGACCAGGAAGATGGGCACCAGCATGGACATGATCATGTGCTCGGTCATGTGCACGCTGAACAACACCGGGGCGTACTTGGCGACGCCGCTCTGCGTGGCCAGCACGAGCAGCACCATGCCGATCGCCCACGAGATCGTGCGGCCCCACGGCCATCGATCGCCGCGCCTGGTCAGGCGGACGACACCGGCCGCGTACAGACCGGTGAGGGTCGCGGCGAGCGCGGCGAAGAACAGGTCGAACCACCAGAGCGTGAACAGGTTGCCGAGCGAGATCGGCGGCGGCACGAGATAGCCGAGCAACTCGAACGCGCGATCCTGCGGCACGTCGATCGGCGGCGGCGCGGTCCGCGACAGCGCCACGCCCAGCCCGAACGTCGCGCCCATCAGCAGGATCTCGCCCAGCGCCAGCCGCAGGAACGCCCCCGGCTGACCGATCTTCGGGACCGTGCGAGTGCGGTGGCGGTAGCCGATGATCCCCAGTCCCACGAAGGCCGCCGTCTTCGCCAGGAGCATCAGGCCGTACGCGGAGGTGAAGAGGGCGGACCAGCTCTCCAGCCGGGCCAGCACACTGGCCAGACCTGACACGCCGACCCCGATGAAGCACCACAACGCCATCTGGGAGAACCGCGGCACGGCGACGTCGAGCTTCTGCTTGCGTACGGCGTGCACGACCAGGACGCCGAGCCCGCCCATCCACAGGCCGAGGAAGAACAGGTGGAAGGCGACGGAGGTGGTGGCGAGCCCGTGATTCGGCGAGCTGGACGAGTGCCCGGTGAGAGCCGGCGGCAGCAGCGTGCCGAGCGCGAAGATCAGCAGCCCGCCGGCCGTGCCCGCCGTGATGGCCCCGCGCGCGAACAGCGCGATGGCCACGCCGAACAATACGACGAGGGTGAGCGCGACGCCTTGCTGGGTCTGGCTGGCGTAGCTGGTCAGCTCGTCGCCGCCGAGAATGTCGCCGACGGGGGCGCCGAGGGTTTCCGACAGCCCGAAGACGAGCGTCGACGCCGCGGCGGCCGCCCACACGAGGGCCGTCCAGGACGACGCCTTCACGTATTCCTGTGCGGACTTGCCGAGCAGGCCCTTGTCGCTGGGGAGCAGGACGGCGCCCATGAGCAGCAGCCCGACGGTCAGCACGCCGCCGAGGTCCATGGCGAGTTTGGAAAGGGGGAGCATCCAGCGGGTGAGCGCGCCCTCGTCGGGCAGCCCGGGAATGATGCGCGGCGTCGCCGCGCCCCCCGCGATCATGCCGACGACCAGCGCACCGACCGCGACGCACAGCCCCGCGACGACCAGCCGGGCCGCGCCTTTCACGACTTCTTCCTCAGGCTGAAGGCCATGCCGATGCCGATGCCGGCCAGCCCGAAGACCACGATCCACACCCAGCCCGGGACGCCGTCCGCGGAGTTCTTCACCTGACTCAACGTCGAGTTCTTCGACGTGGTGGAGCCGTTTGACGAGGCGCTGTTTGAAGGGGCGGTTTTCGGCGAGGCGCTGTTTGACGAAGCGGTGCCGAGAACGGTGAAGGGGATCTCGCCCTCGACCGGGTGCCCATCCTGCGCCACGACCCGCCAGGCGACCGCGTAATTGCCGACGGGCAGACCCGCGGCCACCGCCTGGGTCACCCTCGGCCCGTCGACCTGTGGTTTGCCGGCGTCGTAGCGCTTGCCGCCCGGGCCGTTGACCACCACGACGGGGAAGCGCACCGACTCCTCATATATAAGCGTCACCTTGGCGAGGCCGGTGACCTCTGCGCCGGTTTTGGGATCGCTGCTCTTGAGGGAGGTGTGCGCGTGCGCCGGGGCCGCGAACACGAATGCGGCCAGGATCGCGAGCACGACCGCGACTGGGGATGTCTTCATGGCACCCCCAAGGCTACTCACCGATTCTGTAGGTCCCTACCGCTACCGGGGCCCAAACCCCCGGTAAACCGCTGAGAAGCGGTCAGAACCCAACGCAGGCCAGAGCCTGCTGGTAAGCCATGATCGCGTTATCGTACTCGTGCACGTTCTCCATCGACGTGGCGACGGACGCCCAGTTCTGCGCCATGCTCCGCATTTTGGGAGAGACCTCGAGATCCTGGCTCGCGTTCGCCAGCTCGAAGGCCGCATCCTCGCCCCGGCCCAGCTGCGCGTACGCCTGCCCGAGGATCCGGTGCACCTCCGACGCGTGAGGCGGGGAGTCGTCCATGGTGTCGGCCAGCGGGAGAAGAAGGTCGACCACCTGCTCGGGCCGGCCCATGCAGAGCTCCGCCTGGGCGAGGTAGAGCAGGCAGGACGCCTTGTCGATCCTGCCGGACGACGACTCGCCCATCTCTCGGTAGGCGCGCACGAGCAGGTCTCGGCAGGCCTCGGCGTCGAGCGGGTTGGCGATGAGCCGCAGCCACGCGTATTCGGCCCGGAGCCGGGCGAGATTGCGCGGCTCTCCGTTCTCGGACTGCACGGCGAGCGCCCGCTCCGCGAGAGCGGCCGCCTCCTGCACCCGGCCGCACGCGTCGGCGACGATCGCGGCGTTCCAGTGCGCGGCGACGATGGCGCGGGGAGTGCCGAGCAGTTCGGCGGCCCCGAGCAATTCGGTCGCGAACTGCTGCGCGCGCAGCATGTCGGTGCGGAAGATGTAGGCCATAAGCAGAGTGGCCCCCATTTCCACGAGATCATCCGACCATTCAACGCGGCCGGGCCCGTCAAAGATCGCTTCTCCGACCTGAACGGCGAGAGTCAGATCTCCGTGATCGCGGTAACACCTGCAGAGCGCGAGTGCGACAGGAATGCGTTGATCGATTGGCGCGCCCTCCAATGAGGACTGCAGCTGAGTAAGCACCGTGATCGCTTCATCCAAGTCACCGCACGCTTCGCACGAGCGCGCGTAACCGAATTCGGCCTCTGTGCGAAGCGTGGCGAGACCGGCCATGCTTTTATCTCGGATGAGCTCGCCGTAGCATTGGCGGGCCTCTTCGACATCGCCGTTCTCCAGCGCGAGCCGCGCGAACCGGAGCGCTACCTCCAGCTCTTCCATTCGCTCGGCGGTGACGCCGTTGACGAGGTAGGTGAGGGAGCAGTCCAGCTTTGCGGCAAGCAGCTCCAAAACGGCTGGCGTTGGTGTACGCTTACCACTTTCGATCAAGGATACGTAGCTGTCGGACAACTCCGGGTGTGCCAGTTGCGCCTGAGAGAGGCCCCGCTGGCGTCGCATCATCTTGATCCGCTCGCCGACAAGATCCTGGCTTGCCATCCGCCACCTCGTATCTGAAAGACTGATAGCCCCAACCATACAGACAGGAGTCCATCATGGGCCGCCTTGCGACATGTGTAGTCGCACTACTTATCGCAGTCAGCACGGCGTTCATCGGCAATGTTACGTCGGTCACAGCAGCGCCGTCTCCTTACAAGACCGCAATCAACATCGGCTGCTGCTGAGTTGATACTCAACAGAGACACAGAGCATGGCTGGCCTGGGGGCACAGGCGTCCAACGGGGACTTGCAAAAGCGGGCGGGTAGGAATGTCCGCTTCATGGGGTGCCTCGGAGGGGCGGGTCTTTCGGTAGTGACCCGCCCGTCTAGAGGCGGACACCGAATTTGACCGCCAGAGATCACTCACCACTCCACGGACTCCTGATCATTATCTAATCCACCAGGTCACTCCCCAACATCAAGCACCAACCACCCCTGACACCGAGCCCCTGACAACTCCCCGCGCTCCACTGACAACCACCCCCGATCACCCTTGGCCGATCTTCCCGGCCACCCGTGGCCGCCCACCCCGGCCACCTTGACGGACCACCTCCCGCACCTTCGGCCGACCACCCCGGCCCACCTCGGCGGACTATTGCCGGCACCTCGGCGGCCCACCCCGGCCACCTCCGCCACCTTGGCCCACAACCCCGGCCACCTTGACGGACCGCCTCCCGCACCTTCGGCCGACCACCCCGGCCGCCCGCCGACCGCGTCGGCCATCTGAGGATCACCACCCGTCGCCCTTGCCGATCACCCCTGGCCACGCGACAACCACGCCGGCCCGCGCGACACCCACGCCCGCCCACGTGGCGATCCGCCTCCGGCCCACATGACGATCCGCCTCCGGCATCCTGGCGACTCCACGCGGCCGACCACATCGCCCACTCGGCGACCCCACCCCCGGCCAACCGCCGAAGACCACCCCGCCCCACCTGGCGTCCCCACACCGGCCAACCCCCAGAAACCACATCACCTGGCCTAACACCCATCCGGCCACCTCCAAGAGGTCAGCCGTCATCACCAAAGGCCACCGCACCGCCTGTCAGCCGACCGCCCCCGCCTACCAGCACCGCACCCCCGCACCCCCACCGACCAGCACCTCGCACACCTTCGCGGGCACCCCGCCACCAGCGGCCCGACGCACTAGCCGACCTGGACGCCAACAGACGACAGCCAGCCGACCTGACACACATCTGCCAGCATCGACACCCACTAACCCGCCGCGTTCACCGCCCCCTGCATCACCGCGCCGCACCAGCCAGGCAACTGCGAGCACCAGTGAGATCTTTACAGCCGCGAACCCTTTACAGGGACACGGATCGACCGGACGCGGCGGCGGTCAAGCACACAGGCGCGCACCAAGAACCTGCAACGCATCGGAGCACGCGGCGCGCCTCACGCTTGGCGCATCCCGCAGCACCACGAGCCCGACGTACGCGAGGGACACCGGAAATACGCAGCTCCCAATGGGGTCTTATGTTCTGACCTGCACAAACCCCAGGGAAGCCCGCGCACCTACTGGACCGTCCAGGCCGCCTTGAGGTCATTTCGCAATGGCCTCGCACGCCTCGATTCCCAAGCTCGCGCCTCAAGCTCGCGACAAGCGAATCTGAGATGCCCACCCCACTGCATGACTGCATTGCACCGAGCACGGCTACACGACCCTCGCAGGCACCTACAGGGTCGCCGGAGGCCGCTCCGAATCCACCCGGCCGACGCGCCCACGCCACACTCAGCAGAACCGAACTACTACCCATAGTTAGCAACTAGCAATCTGTAACGCTACGAATACATACCGTTCTTGCTAGTTACTCTCACATGCGTCAACGAGTACAACTCTGGTGTGCTTCATTCCCAAGGGTGTGGCCAGCCTCTGCGGGCCCGGGAAATGCAAGCTCCACAAACTCCCGGCATGCACGCTCCGTCGGCCACCGACACGCGTCAGCACGACCGCTCCAACCAGACGAGCCCATCTACTGGCCCGAATTCTTCTCACGCGGGCCGGCGCATTATCCGCGGCTCAAACATCATCCGCCACCGCTATATCAATTCAGTTGGCGTCCCCACATCTGCCCCTCGATCACCACCCATCCAGACGCGGAGCAGATCACCTCCAGACCGCCAAACGTCAAGCTCTACCGCACCTCAACGCGCAAAACGGCTGACCGATTCGCCGACGAGTCCGTCCATTCGCCACGCTCTGTAGCCGGCTTCGATATCTCCCGGCCCCGAGCTCGACGCTTCTGGATCAAGGCTCCCATGCGCCACCAACTCCCAGGCGCCCGCGTCTCCCGCCACCTTGCGCACTACGGCAATCACCAAATCATCGAGACAGGAGCACACCATGAGTCGCCGAGCGACCTACGTGATCGCGCTACTCATCGCCGCCGGACTCGCACTGACCACCAGCACTGCTGGGGCAGCGAGCTCACCCGCCTCTATAACAGCGGGCAACTTCGTCTGCTGCTAGCCACGACCTGGCTTTCCCTTAGCAGCTGATGCGAAGGGCGGCAACACCGTTTGTAGGCGCACACGGCAGAGGATTTCGCCCCGATTCAGGCGCTTCCGGGGGACCTACGCCTATCAAAGTTGCCGCCCTCCTTCCTAGATACTCTCTAGATGCTTCTACGAGCCGCCGTCAGACCCTTGTCAAGCAGCTTGACTAAGATCTAGCCTCCTTACGAGCTGAATCCGACACGGTAGGCAGAGGCGAAGGCTTGGATATGGCGCCCACGCAAGACCGCTCCCCAACTTCGTCGGTCCGCTTGCAGTTGCTTGGGCCGGTTGCAGGATGGCGCGACGATCAGCGCATCTCTCTTGGACCGCCTCGGCAACGGGCGACACTATGCGTCCTAGCATATGAGGCGGGCCAGCCGATAAGTAGGCAGCGACTGATCGACAAGGTCTGGGGCGAAGCTCCTCCAAAAACAGTTGACCAAAGTGTCTACACGTATGTTGCGAACCTTCGGAGAACGCTAGAGCCGGATCGAGGGCGACACGAAGCAAGCCGCTTGATCGTAACCGAATCAACCGGCTACGCGCTCAACCTTGATCCATCCAACATCGACGTGGCGCGCTTCAAGCGACACCTCGTGATTGCTGGCCAGCTCGCACACGACAATGATCGAGAAGAGGCTCTTCATGAACTGGAAGCAGCCCTTTCCCTATGGACTGGGACAGCTCTTTTAGGGATCCCAGGGCCATTTGCCGCTAGAGAGCGAGCCAAACTGGACGAAATGCGCCTCAACGCGGTGGAACAGTCGGTCGAACTTCAGATTCAGCTCGGCCGGCATCTGGACGCTGTGGTGACGCTCACAGGGTTTGTGCAGGAGCACCGACTCCGTGAACAAGCAAGGGAACTGCTGATGGTCGCGCTATATCGCTCCGGGAGGCAGAGTGACGCCCTCGCAGTTTATCACGACACCCGGCGGATACTGAACCAGGAGCTCGGGATCGATCCCAGCGAAGGACTCCAGCGTTTATATGAACGTATCTTGCGTGCCGACCCGGACCTGAACGCACCTATAACGCGACATAAGGTCCTGTCTGTTTCTGAGCCCCGCCAACTCCCACGCGACACTATATCCTTTGTTGGTCGTTCCGCAGAATTGGTGAAACTAAAATCCCTACTGGCGCCTTGGAATGACGGCCCGCCTCATCCAATGATCGCCATTATAGGCAAAGCCGGCATCGGCAAGTCGGCTACAGCCATTCATATATCACATATCCTGCGTGACCGTTTCCCTGACGCTCTGCTCTACGCCAATCTTCACGGGGCGACGGCCAACCTCTGTCCACTAGCACCAGCTGAAATACTCAGTCGCTTTCTCCGCACGCTAGGGATATCAGCAGATCACATCCCCCAAGCTGAGGACGAGGCGGCAGCATTGCTTCGTGATCGCCTCGCGGGGCGACGTGCATTGATTGTGCTCGACAACGTCGCCAGCGCAGATCAAATTCGCCTTCTCTGCAGCCTGCCACAAGGCTCAGCAACCTTGGTCACGAGTCGTGAGAGCTTGTCAAGCATCGATGACTGTGCCCAGGTACGTCTAGACGCACTCACGCGCACTGAGGCGATTACAATGCTTGCAAAGCTGATGGGAGGCGAAAGGCTCGCGGCCGATCCTATAGGAACCACATCACTCGTCAATCTCTGTGATCGCCTACCCCTGGCTCTGCGCATTGTCGGAGCGAGACTTGCTGATCGGCCAAGCTGGACCGTGAGTGACATGATAGAAAGACTCAAGGAAGAGAGGCACCGTCTAGCAGAACTCGAATCAGGCGACCTAGGTGTACGCGCGAGCCTCAACGCAAGCTACGAAGCATTACGCCTCAGCGAACGAGCCGTCGATAATGATGCCGCCAGGGCGTTTGTGAGCATGGGGCTGCTAAATACTCCGGACGTTACTTCTGAAACGATAAGCACAACAATAAATTGTTCAGATGACATCGCTAGCCGGGCCCTTGAGCGCCTCGTAGATGTTCACCTCCTAGAGCTAATTGATCACAATAGATACCGGCCTCACGACCTTGTTCGCCTCTTCACTATCGAGCGCGCGCTCGCCGACACTCCCCTTGCGGCGCGACAAGCAGCGTTCCGACGCCTGCTTAGCTACTATGTCGCCACGGCCCAACTGGCAACTCACCTTATGGACGCCCATCGAGTGCCGCCGCCGATTCCAAATGTAGACGCGATCCCCCGGGCCTTGACCGAGGACGTGGCATTCGACTGGTTGGAACTAGAAAGGCCTAATCTCCTTGCTGTAGCGCAACAAGCAATGCAGAGTGAAGATGAGACAATCGCCCGGCTGGGAATCGGTCTAGCATTTGCAATGAGTTGGTATCTACTCTATGCGGTCCATCGCTCCGACCTCAACGATGCAAGTAATCTTACTCTCTCTACAGCACGCCGCATTGGCGATCTATCTCTCGAAGCCAACGCTCTTTGGCAAATCTCCACATCGCTCGAGCGACAAGGTTTTCACGCTGAATCCATCCCTTACATAGAGGAGGAGCTCCGCCTCCAGCAGAAGCTCGGCAACAGGTTCGCACAAATGCGAGCCTTAGGAAATCTAGCCATTAGCCTTCATAACAGAGAGTCCAATAATGAGGCTCTTAAATACGCCAAGAAGCAAGTCGATCTTGCCCGAGAGATCGGCTCAGATGTTGGGGAACGCCACGCCTTATACGTAATGGGCTGCATCCATCTGGCTCTGGAAGACTTCGATCTGGCGATTCTCTCCCAGGAGCAGGCACTCACAATGGCGGCACGGGCATCAGACCTGTACCACATGTCCGGAATTAAGCTGGAGCTCGGAAAAATACTTCTAAAGACCGGCAAACTGTCTGACGCTAGAGAACATCTCCAAGCTTCTCTTGCGCATGCGCGAACAGTGCAAGCCCGCTATGATCAACCGGAGTGCCTAGTCTCCCTCGCAAAATGCTGTCGGCTAATCGGCGACTACGAGAGCGCACTCAGTCAAGCGGACGAGGCCTTGGCCCTTTCCAAGACACTGGGTTATCTTCAATGGGCAAGGCAAGCGGCAGATGAGAAGACAGCAATCCTCGCCGAGTGGCACTCCGCCACATCTATCCCATTCCAGATTCGCAACTACAGAGGCGATTCCGTCTAGCTTGGGTGAAGCCTGCCCAGGACTCGCTAACTAGGCTGGCATCAGTCTAGGGCAGAGGAATCACGACTCTGTGAGAAAGACTCATGACGGCGTCATTGTATGGGCGAGGCCAGCGGCCAAACATCGGTGCCCTCGACGATCTGCGCCCTTACATCGATCTTGCTGATACTCGGCTCGTTGTCTGAGGTGCAACACTGACCAACGGCCCTGAAGTATCGTTCTGGGAAAGCGAAATCAATCTTCTTCACACTAGATCTCGCTTGCAGCCTCCGCCGTCACAGTGAAATGGGAACACGTCTCGGCAGTCTCTCTCGCCGCAGACCTCGCTACTCCTACGCAATTTGCATCGTCACCAATGCATACGCTCCTCACTTCCACCAGCGCCCACGATAAGGTGCCGCAACCGCATCAGTCGGGTTGCTTTGGGCGGCGGGTTGTGGTGCGGGCTTCGAGTTTGGTTTCTTCTTCTAGGTGACGGGCGAGCTCGGCGAGGGTGTCGCCGCAGCGGACGTTGGATAGCTCGGACGCTGCCTGCGACGTAGGCGAAATGAGTGCTCGGCGGACGGCGTACCACCCGCCGCCGGCGGCGTCAGAGATCTCCCACTTCGGGAAGCGGGTCATTAGTTCCCCGAGAGTCATCGCAGCGCCCCCATGGCGTTCGCGGCGAGCAGATTTGAGAATGCAGTCATAGCCTCGCCTTCCAACTTTGCGAAGGCAGCTGATATGCGAATGGCGCAGCAGCGCAGATGAGTGAAGGCTAATGGGCCGCAGTTCCAGACGCAAGGCATTCACCAATTGAGACTCTAGTTGTCAACCAACTTCGCATGGGTCACGGATAACGGCACGGCGCTTCTCGCATAGTCGCTGGTCAGGAGGCGATTAGAATGCGTCTAGAAAGAATGTAGAAATGCGACCTCAATATTTTGGCTCGATATCTGCCCGCCGGCTGGCAGAGGCCTAGGAAGCGCGTAGAGCGAGGAAGAGGTCTACGCGGTCGGCCATGGCGGAGAGGTCTTTGCCGGTGAGATCTTCGACTCGGCGAATGCGGTAGCGGACTGTGTTGACGTGTACGTGCAGACGCTCGGCGCAGGTGTTCCAGGAGCCGGCGCAGTCGAGGAAAGTACTAAGGGTGTGGACCAGTTCGGCCTGGTGGCGGCGGTCGTAGTCGAGAAGGGGGTCGAGAAGGCGCGCTGCGTAGGAGCGCCGGACACTGTCTGGGACGGTGGCCAGCAGAAGGTCGTGCGTGTAGATCTCGTCGCTCGTGACCACTCCCCCGCCGCGTGCCTCGGCTAGTCGCCGAGCATGACCTGCCTCCTCGACACCACCGCGGATCGCGGATGGCCCGCGCAAATCGGCGCTTATCCCCACGGCTACTCGGATGGACGCCGAGGCGGCAAGCAGCGCCGTACGGGATCGCAGGACCGCCACCAACTCGGCAAGGGAGCGTGCGGCAGAGGCCGTGGATAGGGGCACCAGGGCGACGGCGCCGTGGGAGGTGGAGATGGCCGTGGCGGTGGATGCGGTCGTGGCAGGCGCGGCAGGCGCGGTGGTGGAAGCGGCCGGCGTGGCGAGCGGGGCGGACGGGGCTGTTGGGGCGGGCGGGGCGGGTGCGGAGGTGAGTGTGGGCCTGGGGGTCGGAGCCGGGGTGGAGGTGGGTGTGGGCCTGGGGGTCGGAGCCGGGGTGGAGGTTGGCGTGGGGGTGGGTGGGGTGGGGGTGCTCGTTGAGGGGGTCGCGGATGTAGGGGGGAATTCGATTGAGGAGCTGGGTGTGGTGGAGGCCGGCGCCATTGGGGTGGCGACTGCGCGGCGATTGAGGAGTTCTTCCAGGACTTGGCCGCTCAGGGTCGACGCGTCAGGCCCGGCGGAGAAGCTGGGGCGGGTGGTGGGGCCCGGACTGGTCACGGAGGCGACCACTATGGCGTACGGCTCCGCGGGCTCGATGCCACAGGTGCGCAACCTGGCTGCCAGCTCGGATGGGTCTGCGAAGGGGGCGCATGCCAAGGTGATGAGTTGCTCGGCGAGGCGCCGCTCCACCCGGCGGCCCTCCTCCGTTCGCGTACGTTCGAGGGCCACACATGAGGCCAGCTCATAGCCGATCTCGACGTCGAGTTCGCCTGAGCAGACGAGTGCCCAGCCGGCGGCGCGGTGCGAGCGATCGACGGCGAAGATTGTGTACGGACCGTCGACGACGGCGGGAAGCCGGGTGGCGGTCAGGAAGGCCCGGGCGAGCCGGATGGGTTCGGCCTCAGGGTGAGGGTCAGCGCTCTGTTGAGGGGTGGTGGGCTCGGGGCCGCCTCCGCGTTCAGGGGTGGCGAGGCGCTTCTGGCTGTGTCCCTGTTTGGGGTTCGTGAGCCGCTTCCGGCCGTGTTCCTGTTCGGGGTTGGTGCGGCGTTTCTGGCTGTGTCCCTGTTCGGGGTCCTGTTCGAGGTGGGTGAGGTGGTCGGGGGTGCTCGACTGGGGTGGGGTGCTCAGGTGGCCCGCGATGATGGAGCCGGTGGCGGAGATGAGTGCGCCGGATACGCCTAGTTCGCTGGACATCAGGGCGAACAGCTGGTCGAGGCCCGCTCCTTCGGCGACTGCGGCCACGATGCGACGGTGCCGGCCGAGGGCACTGCGTAGCTCTCCTGCCTGTCGTCCCGCCAGTTGGCGATTCACCGCGTCCGTGATCGCGCCGAAGGACACCTCCACTGGCACCTCGATGAGAGGCAGTCGACGCGTACGGCATGCGGCGACGAGGTCTTCTGGGATGTGGCCGAGCCGGGCGTTACCGGCAGCCAAGGCCGCGACCCCGGCAGTGACGAGGATGTCGACAAAGGCGGCGGAGTCGGCCGGCGACTGCCGCCACATGAGGCCGGTAAGGACCAGTTCGCCGCCGGAGAGGTAACGGCCCGGGTCGGGCAGGTCGGTGGTGATCGCGGCGGTGATTTCCGGATCGGGGGCGGGGCTGGCGGGGGCGGGGCTGGCGGGGACCGGGCCGCCGGAGGCGGAGATGCGGGGGGTAGCGGCGCTGGGGGCGGCGGCTTCGTGGGTGGAGGTGCGGGGGGTGGAGGTGCGGGGGGTGGAGGTGCGGGGGGTGGAGGTGCGGGGGGTGGCTTCGTGGGTGGAGGTGCGGGGGTTTGTGAGCAGGGTCAGGCGGAGATCTTGGATCGCCAGTACGTCGCTCAGGTGCACTTAACCAGGATATTTGGATGAACCTACAACTGCCTCCAGCGGCTGTGGGGTGGGATTCATGGCGGGGCCAGTTGGCCCGGGCACGCGGCGCTGGTGTACTGCCACTGTGAGTATCACGGGCACCGCGAACAGCACATCCAGCGCCACTGCGGGTGGCACGTCTCGTGCGGCTGACGCCGTTCATGGGGGCGGCCATGCCATGACGACGGGAGCAGTCGGTGGCGTCGGGGCTGGTGGGGCTGTGGGGGTCGGGACGCGGACTCGGGAGAATTTGGGGGTGGGGGCTAGCGTCCTGCGGCCGGATGGGGCGCTGAAGGTCAGTGGGGAGTTCGCGTATTCGTCGGATTTGTGGCTGGACGGGATGCTCTGGGGGGCCACTCTGCGGAGTCCGCATCCTTCGGCGTGGATCCGGTCGATCGACATCGGGCCGGCGCTGGCGATGCCGGGTGTGTACGCGGTGCTCACTCACGAGGACGTGCCCGGGGAGAAGTTCTACGGGCTGGAGAACAAGGATCAGCCGGTCCTCGCCATCGACCAGGTGCGTTACCAGGGTGAGCCGGTGGCGCTCGTCGCCGCCGACCATCCGGAGACGGCCCGGCGGGCGGCGGACGCGATCGTCGTCACGTACGGCGAGCGGGAGGCCGTCACCGATCCGCGGGTGGCGTTGGAGCGGCGGATGCTCGTACGGCATCAGCCGGTGCGCGTGGGGAGCACGTTCAGCGCCGACGTCGTCGTGACCGGCGAATATGAGGTCGGCATGCAGGATCAGGCCTTCCTCGGCCCCGAGTCGGGGCTGGCCGTGCCGGCCGAGGACGGGGGCGTGGATCTTTATATCGCGACCCAGTGGCTACACGTGGATCAGGGCCAGGTCGCGCCGTGTCTGGGGCTGCCGCCGGAGAAGGTGCGGCTGACGCTGGCGGGGGTCGGTGGCGCGTTCGGCGCGCGCGAGGACCTGTCGATGCAGATCCATGCGTCGATGCTCGCGTTGCGCACCGGCAAGCCGGTCAAAATGGTCTACGGCCGTGAGGAGTCGTTCTTCGGGCACGTGCACCGCCATCCGGCCTGGATGCGCTACGAACACGGTGCAACGCTCGACGGCAGGCTCGTCTACGTCAAGGCCGAGATCCTGCTCGACGGCGGCGCCTACACCTCCTCCTCCCCCGCCGTGGTCGGCAACGCCGCCTCGCTGGGTGTCGGGCCGTACGAGGTGGACAACGTGCACATCGACGCCTACGGCACGTTCACCAACAATCCGCCGTGCGGCGCCATGCGGGGGTTCGGCGCGGTCCAGGCGTGTTACGCGTACGAGTCCCAGATGGACCGGCTGGCGGCGGCCTGTGGCCTGACGCCGGTCGAGATCCGGATCAGGAACGCCGTCTCCCAGGGGTCGCGGCTGGCCACCGGACAGGTGGTCGACACGCCGGCGCCGCTGGCGGAGATGTTGCGCGACCTCGACGCCATGCCGCTGCCCGAATCGGTCAGCCGCGACCTGCGGGATCTGCCGGGTGGGGTGGGGCAGACGACGCATGGGGACGGGGTCAGGCGCGGCGTCGGTTACGGCGTGGGCATCAAGAACATCTGCTTCTCCGAGGGGTTCGACGACTATTCGACGGCCCGCGTGCGGGTCGAGCTGCTCGGCGGCGAGCCGCATGTGCTGGTCCACACGGCCGCGGCCGAGGTCGGGCAGGGCCTGGTCATCATCCAGGCCCAGATCGCCCGCACCGAGCTGGGCATCGACCACGTGACGGTCGCGCCGGCCGACACGCAGGTGGGCTCGTCGGGGTCGTCGTCGGCGTCTCGTCAGTCGTATGTGACGGGTGGCGCGGTCAAGACCGCCTGCGAAGCCGTACGGGAGCGGATCGAGAAGGACGGGCGCCCGCTCGAGGTGATTTTGCAGGACGGGCCGATCGAGGAGACCCGCGAATATCGGCACCGGCGCACCTTCCCGATGGACCCGGTGACGGGGCAGGGCGACTCGCACACGCAGCTGGCGCTCTGCGTGCATCGGGCCGTGGTCGATGTGGACGTGGAGCTCGGGCTGGTCAAGGTGGTCGAGCTGGCGGCCGTGCAGGACGTCGGCAAGATCCTCAATCCGCTCGCGCTGGAGGGCCAGATCCACGGTGGCACGGCCCAGGGTCTCGGGCTGGCGTTGATGGAGGAGATCCAGGTCCGCGATGGGAAGGTGCTCAACCCGTCGTTCACCGATTACCTGATCCCCACGATTCTCGACATGCCGCCCATGCAGCTGAAAATCCTGGAAAATCCGGATCCGAACGCTCCGTACGGGCTGCGCGGCGCGGGTGAGCCTCCCACGTTGTCGTCGACTCCGGCGATCGCGGCGGCCGTGCGGAACGCGACGGGGCTGCCCCTGTCCCGCGTTCCCATCCGGCCCCAAGACATCGCGCTCGCGTAAGGCGGGTAAGACCTCCGCAGTCCCCCAGGTCACGCAGGGGGGACTGTGGAGAGGTTCTTCGGGCTCGCGGCGCGGGGGACGACGCCGGCGCGTGAGGTGCGCGGCGGTGTCACGACGTTCATGGCCATGGCGTACATCGTGCTGCTCAACCCGATCATCTTGGGCGGCGCCACCGACGTCACCGGCGCCAGGCTCTCGATCGTCCAGCTGACGACGGCGACGGCGCTGTCGGCGGCGGTCAGCACGATCCTGATGGGCCTGGCCGGCAACGCTCCTTTCGGCGTCGCGGCGGGGCTCGGGCTGAACGCGGTGGTCGCCTACCAGGCCGCGCCCTACATGACCTGGGCGCAGGCGATGGGGCTCGTGGTGCTGGAAGGCGCCGTAATCGTCGTGCTGGCGGTCTCGGGGCTGCGGCGGCTCATCATGGACGCGATCCCGCTGGCGCTGAAGCACGCGATCAGCGTGGGCATCGGGATGTTCATCGCGCTCATCGGGTTCGTGGACGCCGGGTTCGTCACCAAAGGGGCCGGCACGGTCGTACAGCTCGGCGCCACAGGCCATCTGACCACCTGGCCCGTGGCGCTGTTCTGCTTCGGCCTGCTCCTGATGATCATCCTGTACGTGCGACGGGTCCCCGGCGCCATCCTGATCGCGATCCTCGTCACGGCCGCCCTCTCCGTGATCGTCAACAGCGTGGCCGTGATCGACCCGAAGAGCTGGGGCGTGGTCGTCCCGGCCATCCCGGACGGCGTGGTGTCGGCCCCCGACTTCGGGCTGGTCGGTCACGTCGACGTGTTCGGCGGGTTCGGGCGCGCGGGGGTGGTGACGGCGTCCGTGGTGCTGTTCACGCTCGTGCTGTCGGGGTTCTTCGACGCGATGGGCACGATCATCGGGGTGAGCGACGAGGCCGGCCTGGTCAGGGCGGACGGCAGCGTACCCAACCTCGGCCGCATCCTGACGGTGGACGGCGTGACCGCGATGATCGGCGGCCTGACCAGCTCGTCGGCGAACACGGTGTTCGTGGAGTCGGCGGCCGGGGTGGGCGAGGGCGCGCGCACGGGCTTGGCGAGCCTGGTCACCGGCGTGCTGTTCGCGTGCGCGCTGCTGGTGTCGCCGCTCGCGACGGTGGTGCCCGCGGCCGCCGCCGCGCCGGCGCTGGTCCTGGTCGGCGCGCTGATGATGACGCAGAGCCGCAACGTGCCGTGGCAGGACCTGGAGATGGCCATCCCGGCCTTCCTGACGATCGCGCTGATGCCGTTCACCTACAGCATCACCAACGGCGTGGGGGCGGGCGTCATCGCTTACACGGTGGTGAAGGCGGCTCGCGGCAGGTTCCGGGAGATCGGCCCGCTGCTGTGGATCGTGTCGGTGATCTTCGTGTGCTACTTCGCGGTCGAGGCCATCGAAGGCCTCTTCAGGTGAGGATCACAGGTCGCCGCGGTCGCAGGCGATGTTGTTGTGGTTCTTGTCGACATACCACGCGTATTCGGGGTGGGAGTCGCGATAGTACGGCCCGAGGCCGTGCGCCACGGCTTCGGCGCAGGTCTGGTAGCGGACCGCGGTGCCGGCGGCGCTGACGGCGGTGCTGACGGCGGCGGCGGGCGAGGCCGTCGCCCCGGGAAGACCGGTGCCGGTGGTCCCCGAAAGGCCCGGGGTGCCCGTCGTCCCGGAGAGATCGGGGGTGCCGGTGACCCCTGACGACGGGACCGTGGCGGGCTGGGAGACGGTGGGGGCCGGCTGGCTGCTCTGGGGGGCGACCGGCGCCGCCCCGCCGAGCAGGGCCGCGATCAGGGCGTCGGCTTCGAACTTGCTGAATCCGGTGATGCTGAGGCTGTCTTCGGTGATCTCCTGCTCGACCAGCGGAGCGGCGACCACCTTGTCGGCGACCACGATGGCCAGCTGCTGCTTGACCGTGTCGCGGGTGAGGGCGCCGATCTTGGCGCGGTCGCCCGGCGACAGCACGACGCGCAGCGCGTACTTCCCGCCACCGACCGGCTGCTCCTCGATGTCCTGCACGGTGGAGACCGTCTCGCCGGGGTCGAGCTGGTAGCACTTGGCGGCGGCCTGGTCGGGCACCAGATCGGCCTGGCAGGGGGCCGCGTTAACGCCGGTCACGGGCGCGAGGAAGATGGGCGTCAGGAGCCGCTTGACGGGGGCCGTGGTCAGCGGCGGGGAGTCGGGATTGCGGGTCATGATCACCGCGACCGCGGCCAGCGCGCCCGTCATGATCACGACCAGCGCGAGCGAGGCGCTGAGGATGATCGTCGTCGTCCGGGTGGCCTTCCGCTCGTCCGGCGCCGCGGGCACGTCACCGGCCGGCGGACCGGGCTCGTCGCCGCCCGGCGCCGGTGAATGCTGCATCCCGACCTCAATCCCATGCATGGCAAAGCCGAGCCTATCGAGGTATCCCAAGGTCCGGTAATCAGAACTCCGGGTTTACGTAATGTCACAAACCTCGGCTAACTCCTGTCACACTGCCCGCGCCAGCCCGGGTAGGGCTCCTTCATGAAGGTTGCGGTTCCTCGAGAGATCAAGAACAACGAATATCGCGTCGCGCTGACTCCGGCCGGCGCGCACGAGCTGGTCCGGCACGGCCATCAGGTGCTCATCGAGCGGGGCGCGGGCGTCGGCTCGGCCATCCCCGACGACGACTTCGTGGCGGCCGGCGCCACCGTGCTCGACACGGCCGACGACGTCTGGGCCATGGGCGATCTCGTGCTCAAGGTCAAGGAGCCCATCCCGGAGGAGTACCACCGGATGCGCAAGGGTCAGGTGCTGTTCACCTACCTGCATCTGGCCGCCTCCGAGGCGTGCACCCGGGCCATGCTCGACGCCGGGATCACCGGCATCGCCTACGAGACCGTGCAGAAGCCCGACGGCCGGCTTCCGCTGCTGGCGCCCATGTCCGAGGTGGCCGGGCGGCTGGCGCCGCAGGTCGGCGCGTACCACCTCATGCGAAGTGGCGGCGGGCGGGGCGTGCTGATGGGCGGCGTCTCCGGCGTCTACGCGGCGAAGGTGGTGGTCATCGGGGCCGGGGTGTCCGGCATGAACGCGGCGGCCATCGCGCTCGGCATGCAGGCCGAGGTGCTGCTGCTCGACCGGGACATCGACAAGCTGCGCCAGGCCGACGTGATCTACCAGGGGCACTGCCAGACGATCGCGTCCAACGCGTACGAGGTCGAGCGGGCCGTGCTCGACGCCGACATGGTGATCGGCGCGGTCCTGGTGGCCGGGGCGAAGGCCCCCAAGCTGGTCACCAACGAGCTCGTCAGCCGCATGAAGCACGGGTCGGTGCTGGTCGACATCTCCATCGACCAGGGCGGCTGCTTCGAGGACTCCCGTCCGACCACCCACGACGACCCCGTATACCGGGTGCACAACTCGCTGTTCTACTGCGTCGCCAACATGCCGGGCGCGGTGCCGCACACGTCCACGTTCGCGCTGACCAACGTCACGGTCCCGTACGCGCTGGCGATCGCCGACAAGGGCTGGCGCCGGGCCCTTTTCGAGGACCCGGCGCTCGCGCTCGGCCTGAACACCCACGAGGGGCATCTGACGAGCCGGCCCGTGGCCGAGGCGCACGGGCTCGACTACACACCCCCCGACTTCCAGCAGGGGCCGGCGACGGCCTAGGAGGCTGACGGAGAGGGCGCGGGGGCGGCGCTGGGCTGGGCGCTGGGGGCCGCGCTCGGCATGGCGCTCGGGCTCGGCTGGGCCGAGGGAGTGGGCGGCAGCGGGTCGTCGGCCGTGGTCTGCACCGAGTTCTCGCCGTCGCAGGCGGCGCCGAACTCAGGGGTGTAGGTCGCGTTGTTCTTGTACTTCTTGATGTACTCGGCGATCCGCGGGTCGTCGGCGCTGTTGACCGTCAGCTGGTGGTTCCACGAGCTGAGGACGATCTTGCCGGGCAGGCCCGGATAGGGGCTGAGCAGCATGTAGTCGGACGAGGCGACCGTCTTCAGCTTGGCGACCTCGGCCGCGGGCAGATTCGGCTGGTAGGTGATCCAGACGGCGCCGTGCTCGAGGGCGTGCACGCCGTGCTCGTTGTGGATCGGCTTGTCATAGACGCCACACTGCTGCCACAGATAGTTGTGCTTGCCACCGACCGGCGGCGTCTCGCTGTAGGTCACCTTGTCGAAGGTGTGCTCACTGCCCTTGTAGTCATAAGTCTTCACGTCGGCCAGCGACTTCTGGGAGCGGTCGTGAACGATGTAATAGCCGACGACCCCCACCAGCGCAAGGATGACCAGGCCACCGACCCCCCACATCAGGAACGCGGCGCGGCGCTCCTTGCGTTGCTGCTCGGCGCGCATGCGGGCCAGATGCTCGCGCCTCGCCTGCGCCTTTTCCTTGGTCATCGATCCTCCATAGCCCTGGCAAGTCTGGTTATGGAGGATAGTGGGTATACCAGGATCTTTGACCCGCGCTTAACGGCGTTGCCAGTAGCCTGTGATGGAAATGGAAACCCTGACCCCCGCCGTGACCCCGCCACAGCGCCGATCCTTGTTGGTCCCCGGCGCGATCGTCGCCTTGCTGGCCGTGGTGGTCGCGCTGTTCTTCGTGTTCCGTTCGGGCACTCCCGGCGACGCCTCCCCCGAGGCGGGCTTCGCCAGGGACATGGGCGTGCACCACGCCCAGGCCGTCCAGATGGCCTTCGCCATCCGCGACCGCTCCGACGACGTCTACGTCCGCAACCTGGCCGAAGACATCATCACCACGCAAACGGCGCAGCGCGGGATCTTCATGGGCTGGCTCCAGGAGTGGGGGCTCGACCAGAGTTCCGGCCGCCCGGCGATGGCCTGGATGGCCGGCCACGGGCACTCGGCCCCGGCCACCACCGTCATGCCGGGCATGGCGACCAAGGAGCAGATCGCGCAATTGGACGGCCTTCCGAAGGGTCAGGCGGCCGAGGTCCTGTTCCTCCAGCTGATGGTCCGGCACCACGAGGGCGGCATCCAAATGGCCCAGGGCCTGCTGAAACTTTCTGATCGGCCCGAGGTCAGGACCATGGCGCAGAGCATCGTCGACGGACAGGGCGCGGAGATCAAGCAAATGAAGGACATGCTGGCTCAACGCGGGGCCCAACCATTGCCCTCGATTCTCAAGTAGATTCGCGACGTGAGCGATGAGCCGGAGAGCCGCCTTGAGGTGAGCATCTCGCCCGAGGTCGAAGCCGGACAGTATGCCAACTTCGCGTCTGTGTGGCATACGCCCGACGGGTTCGTGCTGGATTTCGCGGTGCTCACCCGGCCTCCCGGCCTGGCCGTAGACCCTACGTCGGGGCAGCGCTACATGAGCCACCCGACGAGGATCGTCAGCCGCGTCCGCATCCCGCCGGCGCAGGTCTTCGAGCTGATGAAGGCCCTGGAGCAGCAGCTCACCCAGTTCGAGAACGAGACCGGCCGCCAGCCCTAGGAAGGGCCTGGCTTCGGGCCGGCCTCAGGCGCGCAGCTCCTCGTCGAGGGCGTTGGCGAAGGCGTCGACGTCGTGTTCGGTGGTGTCGAAGGCGCACATCCAGCGGACCTCGACGCGGCCGTCGCCGGTCGGCGGGCCCCAGTCGTAGAAGCGGAAGCGCTTGCGCAGCCGGTCGGCGACGTCCTGGGGCAGCCGGGCGAAGACGGCGTTGGCCTCGACCGCGCGGGTGATCTCGACTCCCGGCAGGTCACGCACGATGGCGGCGAGGCGGGCGGCCATCCCGTTGGCCCGCCGGGCGCCGCGCTGCCACAGGTCTCCGGCGAGCAGGGCCTCGAACTGCGCCGACACGAAGCGCATCTTGGACGCCAGCTGCATGACGGTCTTCCTGATGTACGGCACGCCGTGGGCGGCGTCCGGGTTGAGGACCACCACGGCCTCGCCGTAGAGGAGGCCGATTTTGGTGCCGCCGAACGACAGGACGTCGACGCCGGCGTCGGTGGTCAGCGCGCGGAGCGGCACGTCGAGCGAGACGGCGGCGTTGGCGAGGCGCGCCCCGTCCAGATGCACCAGGAGCCCGAGCTGGTGCGCGTGGGTGCAGACGGCCCTGATCTCGTCCGGTGTGTAGACCGTGCCGAGCTCGGTGGCGTTGGAGATCGACACGACCCGCGGCTGGGCCCGGTGGACGTCGCCGAAGCCCCACGCCTGGCGGTCGATCAGCTCGGGGGTGAGCTTGCCGTCGGGTGTGGGCACGGTGAGCAGTTTGATCCCGGCGACCACTTCGGGCGCGCCGCCCTCGTCGGTGTGGATGTGCGCGCTGTCGGCGCAGATGACCGCCTCCCACGGCGCGCACATGCTGCGCAGCGACACCACGTTGGCGGCCGTGCCGTTGAAGACGGGCCACACGTCGGCCTGCTCGCCGAAGTGGCCGCGGAAGATCTCCTGGAGCGCCTCGGTGTAGACGTCGTCGCCGTAGGAGATCTGGTGGCCGCCGTTGGCGCGGGCGATGGCGCCGAGGACCTCCGGGTGGACGCCGGCGTAGTTGTCGCTGGCGAACGAGCGGACCGCGGGGTCGTGCCTCATGTCAGGTCGACCCGCGTGCCGTTGACCTCCTCGGCCGGCAGGTTGAACAGGTCGCTCATGGCCACGGCGAGGTCGTTGACGTGGGTGAAGCCCTTGAACCCCTTGTCCGGCTGCGCGGCCCGCATGTGGTCGTTGACCAGGGCCATGACCACCAGCACGGTGGCGGCCGACCCCGTGCCCCGCAGGGAGTCGGCGAGCGAGAGCGTCCAGGCCTCGGACGCCGCTTTGGCGGCCGCGTAGGCGGCGTTGCCCTGCGTCGGATTGCCGGCGGCCTTGGCCGACACGATGACGAACCGGGCGGCGCCGCTCTTGCGCAGCAGCGGCTCGAACGCCAGCGACACGTTCTGCAGCGTCCGGATCAGCAGGTCGTGGAGGTCGTCCCAGTCTTCGAGCCGGGTCTCGCCGAAGGTCTTGGAGCCGCGCCAGCCACCGACCAGATGGATCAATCCGTCGAGCCGCCCGTGCTCGGCCTCGATCCGCTCGGCGAGCGCGCCGACGGCGGCGCGGTCGAGCAGGTCGACCGCGTCGGCCCCGGTGGAGTCCTTGTCGATGGCGATGACGGTGTCGCCGAGCGACTCGAAGCGATCCCGCACGGCCTGCCCGGTCGGACCCCCACCGCCCGTGACCAGGATGACTCTGTTCATCAGTGGATCCCCCTCGTGGACTCGACGACGTCGGCGAGCTTACGCCGCAGCGCCTCGTAGAACATGCTCAGGGGGAACTCGTCGGGGAGCACGGCGTCGACCATGCCCTTCTGCTCCTCGGGCAGGTCGCGTGCGGCCCACCGCGAGCGGGGGCTGGGCGCGACGTAGGCGGCGACGAGGTCGTGGGCGGCCAGCCAGTGGGCGTGCTTGGACCTGTCGATGCCATCGCGGTAGAGCTTGTCGACCTCGCCGCGTAGGTCGGCGACGCCGTCGGCGACGCGGGGCCAGTCGACGGTGAGCCGGTTGTCGGTCCACCGGACGATGTCGTTCTTGTGCAGGTAGGCGAACAGGAGCTGGCCGCCGAGACCGTCGTAGTTCCTGACCCGCTCACCGGTGATCGGGAAGCGGAACAGCCGGTCGAACAGGATGGCCAACTGGACGTAGCGGGCCTGCGGCACGCCCTCCCGCTCCAGCTTGACGGCCTCGCCGAACGCCGTCAGGTCGCAGCGCAGCTCCTCGAGCGAGTAGAGCCAGTACGGCATCCGCTGCTTGATCATGAACGGGTCGAACGGCAGGTCGCCGTGGGAGTGGGTCCTGTCGTGGATGAGGTCCCACATGACGAAGGTGTCCTGGGCCAGCTCCTGGGACGCCAGCAGCCGCTCGGCGTCCGGCGGCAGGGCCAGCTTGAGGGTCTCGGCCGCGGCCGAGCTCACCGTGCGGAATCGGGCCGCCTCGCGGTCGCAGAAGATCCCGCCCCAGGTGAACCGGGGCGGTGTGGCGCGGACCGCGACGGTCTCGGGGAACAGCACGGCCGAGTTGGTGTCATAGCCCGAGGTGAAGGCCATGAACGAGATCGGCACGAACATCGGGTTGTCATAGCCGTTCGCCTCCAGGCCGGCGACGAACGGGGGCCAGACCGTGCGGAGCCAGACGGCCTCGATGTTGCGGTTGGGATTGCCGTTCTGGGTGTACATGGGGAACACCACCAGGTGCTCCAGGCCGTCGATCCGCTGCCGGTCAGGGTGGAACGCGTTGAGCGAGTCGAGGAAGTCCGGCACCCCGAGTCCTCCCGCCACCCACCCCCGCAGGTCGCCCACAACGGCGTCCAGATATTCGGCGTCGTGCGGGAAGCGGGGCGCGAGCCGTTCGATCTGCGCCACGATCGCGGCCACGAGCTCGGCGGCGCGGTCGTGATCATCGACGATCGAGCCGTCCTTGGCCTGCAGCGGCCGCAGTTCCTCCACGGCGTCGCGGAGCGCGGCGAACTCCTCCGGCGCGCGGCCGGCCGCGGCCGCGGAGACGGGCACCCGCGCGGCCCAGGTCACGACGTCGCCCCAGAGCTTGGCGTGGCCGAATTCGTCGATGGAGTCGTCGCCGAACAGGTCGGAGTCGGCGAACACCACCACGCGGCCGCGGCCGTGCCGTACGGCGAGGGCGAGCGGGCGATCCGCTGGGTCGGCGGTCTCCGAGGTGGTGTAAAGGACCTGCGCGCCTTCGGGGGCGACGAGGACGCCGGCGCGGTAGAAGCAGGCCTCTCCCAGCCAGCCGAGCGCCGGGTCGGGGACGCCGCGGATCCAGGTGGCGACCTTGTTGTGCGCGTGGCGCGGATCCTGCACGGTCGCGTGCTCGATCCCCACACCGAAGCGGGCAAGCAGGGCGTCAAGGTTGCTTCCGTATTTGTCCTGCTCGCACTCGGCCAGCACGATCAGCCCGCCGCCCGCGGCGACGTAGGCCTCCAGGGCGTCCATCTCATGGCCCGTGTAGACGGGGGCGCCGTTGCCGGTCGTGCGCTCCCACCGGATGTCGGAGGGGTGCGCGATCACGAACACGTCGTGGCCCGCGAGGACGCCCTCGGTGATCGGCCCGTCGGCGTGCGCGGCGACCGAATGCCCGAGCCGCCGCAGCAGCGCCGCCGCGCGGGCGTAGCTGTTGTCGTCGGGGTGCGCCGGGTTCATGGCCTCGGCGACCTCGCGCCGGATGGTCCACGCCTGGCTGTGCGCCTCGTCGAATGCGATGCTCGGGAAAGCTGTCATGAAATATCTCCTGTTTCTGAGCCCTTCTGCAGGAAAATATACACAATCCTGACATGTGGCCTAGGTCACGCGGCTCCGGCGCGAGACGCCCGGCAACCGGGTGGCAAGTAAACTGCAAGCAGACGCGAGATCGTGGCCCTGTATCAACTCAATGTCGGTCACGGTACGAAGGGTTGAACACCACTCTCCGCGCTGGGACTCTTGGTCTGTTCCGAACCGAAACGGAGGCGGAGAATGCCCCGCCTGAACTCCCTAGTCGCGGGGCTAGGCGCCCTCGGCGTGTTAACCATGCCCTCGCTGCCGATGCACCCCCACCCGAGCGGTTCGACAGACCGGGTGACGCCCGGTGCTGACCGCATCGAGTCGACTTCGCACGTGACCGTCACGCTGCTCGACGACCGAAGCGTGATTCAGCAGGTCGTGCGCGAATACGACATGGCCCTGGCCAACGGCAGCGGTTTCACGGTGACACCGGACGGCGTGGTCGTGACGGCCACGGGGGTCGTCCAGTCCAGCAAGGACCCACGGGTCTACGCCGCCAACCGCGTGTTCGCGGAGTATTTCAAAGTCAAGATCCCGGCCGACTTCAGCCGGCACAGCCTCGACAATCCTGATCTCAATCGCAGGCTACAGGCTTGTTATCCACCGCAGGGTCAGAACTCGACCTGCATTGCGAACGTCACTACAAAGGTGACCGTCTTCCCCAACCTGTCCCCGCCGCCGCCCGACGGCCTCCCCGCGCAGATCATCAGCACCGGCAGCTCCTCCACCGCTCCGGCCATCCTCAAGGTGACCAAGGGCGGCGAGAGCGAGAACCTGCCGACCGTGCCGCTGGGCACCACGCTCGGGCCGTCGATCGAGCCGCTCGACTCGATGACGACGCCGGCCAGGCCTACGGACAAGGCGCCGCCGAAGACGGAGACGGCGCACCTCGACCCGCCCGGCAGCCGCACGTTCAAACCAGAGGACCGTGCCAAGCTCGACAAGGTCCTGTCCGCCGACGGCGCCGGCGGCGCGTTCATCGACGACAAGACCAGCGAGGTCGTCGGCTTCCTCGCGGGTGGCGGCGACGCCGCCACCACGATCACCCCGATCGACGACGTGCGGCAGGCACTGGTGTCCGCCGGATTCACCCCGCGGCGCGGCCCGGTCGACGTGGTCTTCGAGAACGCCCTGGCCAGCTACCACAACAAGTTCTACGCGGCGGCGATCCCGGTGCTTCAGCAGGTGCTGAAGCTGCAGCCGGCCCACGCGGTCGCGCAGGACCACCTCCGGGTGGCCACGGCGCAGAAGGGCAGCGCGGCCGACGCCGGGAACAAGCCGATCGTGTCGGCCTCCCCGGTCGCCACGCAGGGCTCGATCTCTCCGCTGATCTACGTGACCGGCGGCATCGTGGTGGTCGGCCTGCTGATCGCCGGGGCCGTGCCCATCCTGCTGCGCCGCCGTCAGAGCCGTCGCGACGAGGAGCAGCAGCCGCAGTCGGTCGAGGTCGTGCCGATGGCCATCACGTCGTGGCCGGCGCACGCCGCCACGCAGGTCGTCAGCGCCCCGCGGCCGCCCGACCAGGGCGCGATGGGCCCCGACTCGCCACCGCACGGCGTGCTGGGCTCACCCGCGCTCGGGATGCCCGAGCTCATGCCGCCCTCGTCGATGGGGTCGATGGGGTCGCCCGCGTCACCGCCGCAGGGCCGTCCCCAGCTCAAGTTCTGCACCCAGTGCGGCATGCGCCTCGGCCACGGGCACCGCTTCTGCGGCTTCTGCGGCCACCCGTCGGACACGCCATGACCGACGGGCCGGCGATGCCCCAGCTGGTCGGACGCCAGCTCGGGGACTACGTGATCGAGGCGGTGGTCGGGAAGGGCGGCATGGCGACCGTCTACCGTGCGCGCGACCAGCGCCTCGGCCGCGCGGTCGCGCTCAAGGTGCTGGCCCCCCAGCTGTCGCATGACCATCGGTTCCGGGACCGCTTCGTGCGTGAGTCCAGGCTGGTCGCCAGCCTGGACCATCCCAACATCATCCCGATTTATGAAGCGGGCGAGCGGGACGACCTGCTGTTCATCGCCATGCGCTATGTCGAGGGCAGCGACATGCGCCGGCTGGTGCAGGCGACGGGCCCGCTTCCAGTGGCACGCGCCAACCGGCTGTTCACGCAGATCGCCTCGGCGCTCGACGCGGCGCACGACAACGGGCTGGTCCACCGTGACGTGAAGCCCGCCAACATCCTGGTCACCGAGACCGATCACGTCTATCTGACCGACTTCGGGCTCACCAAGAGCACCTCGGCCGAGGCCGGGCTGACCAGCCACGGGCACTTCATGGGGACGCCGCGCTATGTGGCCCCCGAGCAGATCCGCGGGCTGCCGGTCGACGGGCGCAGCGACCTGTATGCCTTCGCCTGCGTCGTCTACGAGGCGCTGAGCGGGGTGCCGCCGTTCCAGCGCGACACCGAGCTCGCGCTGCTGTACGCGCACGTCTCGCACGACCCGCCGCCGCTGACCCCTTACCGGCCTGACCTGCCGCACGCGGTCAACCAGGTGATGATGCGGGCGCTTGCCAAGTCGCCGACCGAGCGCTACCCGACCTGCCAGCAGTTCGTGGCGGCGCTGCGGGACGCGATCAGCGGCACTCCGGACATGGCTCAGGACGAGGGGCCGGTGAGCCCGGCCGTCGGCTATCCGGCGCAGCCCGGGTCCTATCCGCCCGGCGTCCCGTCGGGGAGCGTTCCGGGGGTCGGCTACCCGTCCCAGCCTTCGCACCCTTCGCAGGCTTCACAGTCGCAGCCGTCGCAGCATCCGATGCACCCCTCGCACCCGTCCCATCCGTCGAACACCTCGCGGATGCCGGCGTCCTACCCGCCGGTGTCCCAGCCGTCGTACGCGACCTACGGGTCGTACGCGCCGGGCGGGGTCTCGCTGCAGCCGACCGTGGCCTCGACGGCCGCCAGGCCGAAGCGGAAGCTGCCGGTGGGCCCGCTGATCGGCGGGGTCGCGATCCTCGTCGCGGTGGCCGTGGCCGCGGCGCTGATCCTGACCCGCGGCGGGGAGAACGCCGCCACGTGGAAGACCTATCCGGGCTCGGTGGCCGCGCCGTTCAAGATGGCCTATCCGTCGACCTGGACGCCGATCACCAACGCCGACCAGTCGGTGCTCATCTCGCCGGCGGTGCAGGAGTTCAACCAGCTGTTCGCGGTGCCGGGCAACACCGACTGGACCAAGGTGAACCCGATCATCAAGGGGACCGCGGCAGACCGGGCGGCCGGGGTGTTCGCGCAGGTGAGCAACGGGATCTCGGCGTCGATGTCGACGGTCGACCTCGAGTCGGCCGTGCAGAACTCGCTTCCCGGCAATGTGACGTTCTCGTCCGTCGAGGGCGTGTCGATGGGCACGGGCGCCTATCCGGCGTTCCGGGTCTCCGGATTCGCCTCCGACCCGCAGCAGCAGGGGCAGCTGGAGATCCAGGCCTATGTCGTCAACCGTCCGGGCAGTCAGGCCGTGCTGATCGCGTTCTTCTGCCCGCCGGGCAAGTGCGACCAGCCGACCATCGACAGCATGGCCCAGTCGGTGGCCTTCACGTCGTGAGCCGGCCGTGAATCACTAGCCGGTCGTGAATCAGGGCCCGCGCCCCCAGGGGTGCGGGCCTTCTCTGCGCAACCAAACGCTTGCTAGGCTCCGGGTCGTGAGCATGGGCTACGCGGTGGGAGTGGACGTCGGCGGCACCTTCACCGACGTGGTCGTCGCCGGGCCGCGCGGGGCCGCGGTCGCCAAGGTGCTCAGCACCCACGACGATCCGGCCGACGGCGTGCTCCTCGGGATCGCGACCGCGCTCGACCGGGCCGGGATCGCGCCCGCCGACGTCACACGGGTGGTGCACGCGACCACGCTGGCCACCAACGCCGTGCTCGAACGCAAGGGTCCCCGCGTCGCGTACGTGACGACCAAGGGCTTCCTCAGCGTGGTCACGCTGGGCCGCTACGCGCGGGTCGAGGAGGACCGCTACGACCTCCGGTTCACCCCGCCGCCTCCCCCGGTCGCGGCCGCGGACTGCTTCGAGGTCCCCGAGCGGGTCGGGCCGCGCGGCGAGGTGCTGATCCCACTGGACGAGGCCGTGGTGGAGAGCGTCGCGGCCGAGATCGCCGGCCGCGGGATCGCGTCGGCCGCCGTCTGCCTGCTCCACGCGTACGCCAATCCGGAGCACGAGGCCCGCGTGGCCGAGATCCTCCGCGCGCACGGCGTCGCGACCGTGGTCACCTCCTCGGAGGTCTGGCCCGAGCTGCGCGAATACGAGCGGGCCAGCACAACGATCATGTCGGCGCTGGTCGGCCCGCTGATGGCCTCCTATCTCGTACGGCTCGGCGCCCGCTTGCGCGAGATAGGCGTGGGCGCCCCGCTGCACGTGATGGAATCCGGCGGCGGGGTGCTGTCGGCCGAGCTCGCGGCGCGACGCGCGGTGGCCACGATCGAGTCGGGACCGGCCGCGGGCGTGCTGGCGGCGGCGCGGACCGGGCGTCCCGACGTGATCTCGTTCGACATGGGCGGCACGACCGCCAAGGCCTGCGTGATCAGGGACGGCCGCCCCGAGATCACCCGCGAGTTCTACGTGGGCGGCAAGGGCAGCTTCGGCGGGCGCCGGGCCGGCACCGGCGTGCCGATCAAGACGCCCGCCATCGACCTGGCGGAGGTCGGGGCCGGCGGCGGCAGCATCGCCTGGGTGGATGCGGGCGGTGCGCTGCGGGTCGGCCCCTGGTCGGCCGGCTCCGAGCCGGGACCGGCCTGCTACGGCCTCGGCGGCGCCGAGCCCACGGTGACCGACGCCAACCTCGTGCTCGGCTACCTCGGGTCGGCCACCATCCCGCTCCACCCGGAGCCGGCCGAGAAGGCGATCGACCAGCGGCTGGCCGGACCGCTCGGGGTGACGCGGCCCGAGGCGGCGTACGCGGTGCACGAGATCGCCAACGCGGCCATGGGCTCGGCCGTGCACGTGGTGACCGTGCAGCGCGGGATCGACCCGCGGGGGTTCGCGCTGGTGGCGTTCGGCGGGGCGGGGCCCATGCACGCGGCCCGGGTGGCGGCGCGGTTCGGCATCACGACGGTGGTGGTCCCTCCGTACTGCGGAGTCGCCTCAGCGGCCGGCCTGCTGTCCGGCGACCTGTCCACGGACCGCGTGCTGTCGCGGCTCGGCGTGGCCGATCCCGAAGAGGTCTTCGCCGGCCTGGAGCGGGCCGCGGCCGACGACCTCGGCTTCGATCCCGGCTTCGATCTCGGTTTCGATCTCGGTTTCGACGAGGGGCTGGTCATGGAGCGGTCGGCGTCGGTGCGGTTCGCCGGCCAGGCGCACGACCTGACCGTGCCGTGGAGCGAGGACTCCGACGTGCTGGCCGACCGCTTTTTCCAGAAATATCGGCAGGTGTATGGGATTGATCAGTGGGGGGCCATCGAAGTGGTGAGCTACCACGTGCGGGCCACCCGTCCCGGCGACCGGGCCACCCTTCCCCCGCCGGTCGACACCCGGCCGACCACGTCGCGGCCCGCCTGGTTCCCCGAGCTCGGCGGCTACGTCGAGACCCCGGTCGTGGGCCGGGCGCGGCTCCCGGTCGACGGCCCGGCGATCGTCGAGGACCCCGAGTCGACGATCGTCGTGCCGCCCGGCTGGTCGGCGCGGCTCGACCGATCCGGGGCGCTGCTCTTGGGCGTCACGCTAATGGGGGCACAGATGGAGGGCCGTGGTGACCGGTGACCTGACCGCGGAGGTGCTGCGGCACGCGCTCGTGGTGGCGGCCGAGGAGGCCAGCATCGTCGTGGTGCGCTCGGCCTACTCGACGTTCATCGTCGAGGGCTCCGACGCCTCGGCGGCCATTCTCGACGTGCGGGGACGGCTCATCGCGCAGTCGATGGCGACCACGCTCATGAACAGCATGGCGCTGACCGTCGCGCTGCCGGCACTGCTGGCCGACGTTCCGGCCGTGAACATGCGGCCGGGCGAGGTGTACGTGCTGAACGACGCCTACCGGGGCGGCGTGCACACCAACGACCTGCTGGTCTACCGGCCCGTGTTCGTCGGCCCGCACGTGGCGTACCTGACCGCGACCATGATCCACGTAGCCGACCTCGGCGGGCTGTCGGCGGGCGGCATGGCCCCGCTGGCCACCGACATCTTCCTCGAGGGCCTGCAGCTTCCGCCGGTGCGGCTGGCCACCGCGGCCGGGCTCGAACCGGCGATCGAGGCCATCCTCCGGGCCAACAGCCGCACGCCGGACAAGGTCATGGGCGACGTGCGGGCTCTCGTGGCCGGTACGGCCGTGGCGGCGGCGCGGCTTGAGGCGCTGATCGCCGAGCACGGCCCGGACGGCCTGGCGCGCGGGATCGACGCCTACCTCGACTACACCGAGGCCCGCACCCGTGCGGCGCTCGCCGAGCTGCCCGCGGGACGATTCACCGCCGACTACCCCATCGACGACGACGGCATCGACCTCGGCCGGTCCCACACGGTCCGAGTCGCGATCACGACGTCCCCGGGACCCGCAAGCGGTCCCTCCGCGTCCAGCCAGGCGGGTGTCACGCTCGACTTCGCCGGGACCGACCCGCAGGTGCCGGCCGCGATCAACGCGTCGGCGTCGCAGTCGCTGGCCGCGGCCGTGTTCGCGGTGCGCTGCTTCCTCGGCGACCCGGCCATCCCAATGAACGACGGCTGCCTTCGCGCCATCGACGTGCGGCTGCAGCCGGGCTCGCTGCTCGACGCCACGCCGCCGCACCCGTGCGGCGGCCGGTTCGTGCCGATCTACGCGGCGATGGAGGCCGTCTTCCAGGCGCTGTCGGACGCGGTGCCGGAGCGGGCCATCGCCGCGTCCGGCATCCTGCAGCCGTTCAGCGTCGCCGCCGTGGGCGCGCCTTACTGGATCCACCTCGCGTACGACTTCGGCGGCGTCGGCGCGCGGGAAGGGCTCGACGGGCCGGACGCGACCGGGATCCACTTCGGAGTGGGCCGCAACTCGATCCCCCAGGTCGAACCGGTGGAGACGCGCTGCCCGCTGATCATCGAGTCGATCGAGACGATCCCCGACTCGGGCGGCCCCGGCCGGTATCGCGGCGGGCTCGGAACGCGCACGGTCTACCGCTTCCTCGCAGACGCGCACGTCACGACCCGGGGCGACCGGCTGCGCATCGCGCCTCCAGGCCGTAGCGGTGGCGGGGCGGGGCGGGTGGGGGGATTCTTCCGGCGGCACCTTGACGGGACGGTCGAACGGCTGCCCTCGAAGATCAACAATGCCCTGTTCCGGACCGGCGAGGCGTTCATCGTGGCGACCACGGGCGGCGGCGGAATCGGGCGCCCCAGTGAGCGGTCCCGCGAGAGCGTCGAGGCCGACCTGAAGTCCGGCGCGATCACCGCGTCGGGGGCCCGGGAGGACTACGGCCACGCGCCGTCCGAGCGGGGCTGAGCGGCCTACAGGACGGCCCGGAAGGCCGCCCCGGACTTCCCGATCGCCCGGCGGTCGCGGAGCGTCAGGAGGCGAGCTGACGCTCGACCTCGTCGATGATCTGCTGGATGCGCAGCCCGTGCCGCGCGTCGAGCCGATGGCCTCCCCCGGCCCGCACGGTGGCCGCGAACTGGGCGGCCATCTCGGCGTACACGGCCTGGCCGTATTCGAAGCCGCGCAGGTCGGCGCTGCCCGCCGAGCCGTACACCTCGATCCTGGCGGGCGGGATGTCACCGGCCGCGGCCATGCACACCGAGGCCTCGCTGACCGCGCCCGTCTCGTGCTCCAGGAGCATGCCGACCCATCCCAGCGGGTTGCCGTGCGCGCGGACCCCGGTCACCCGGCCGAGCGCCGCGTCCAGCAGGTCGATCACATGCGGCCCGATGTCGAGGACCGCGCCGCGCTCGAGCCGCCACGGCGTGGCGAACGGCCCGCCGTGCAGCGCGCCGGAGATGTTGGAGGCGTGACCGCCGAACGGCGCCAGCGCCTCGGCCCTGGCCAGGAAGGCCGTCGTGACCGGCGAGTAGCGGAACGTGAAGACCATCTGCGAGGCCACGCCCGCGTCGTCGATGGCGTCGGCCAGCCGCCGCGCCCCGGCGAGGTCGGCCGCGAGCGGCTTCTCCAGCAGCAGCGCCTTGCCGGCCTTGGCGGCCAGCACGCCGAGCTCGGCCTGCACGGCCGGTGGCACGCAGAAGGCCACCGCCTCGCACGCGTCGAACAGGTCCTCGACGCGCTCGTAGGACGGCGCGCGATATCGGCCCGCCAGCTCGTCGGCGGCCTCGGGCCGCCGGGCCCAGACGCCGGCCAGCCGCGTGTGCGGCCCGCCCGCGATCGCGGGCGCGTGCGCCATCTCCGCCCACGGGCCCGCCCCGACCAACCCCACCGCCACCGGCTCCATGCGCGTCAGCCTATATGCGACCTATATCCGGTCTATATGCGACCTATATGCGGTCATCCATCGGCAAACCCGGCATGTCGCGCCACTGCCGGAGCGCGTGCTCGGGCCGGTGAGCGACGGTCCCGCTGTCGATCACGACGGTCTGCCCGGTGACGCACCTCGCCTCGTCCGACAGCAGGAACGCGACGAGCGCGGCCACGTCGTCCGGTTCGGCCGCCCACGGCAGCACGCGTTCCGCGGCCTTCTCCGCGAGCCGTTCCTCGGACATGACGGCCTTGGCCATGTCGGTGAGGACGAGCCCGGGGGCGACCGCGTTGCAGCGGATGCCGCGTGAGCCGTACATGGTGGCCACGTAGCGGACGAAGCCGATCAGCGCGGCCTTGGAGGTGCCGTACGCGATGTGGTCGACGTCTCCGACCAGCCCGGAGACCGAGGAGGTGACGACGATGGCCCCACCGCTCGGCAGGTGCGCGGCGGCGTGCTTGACCACGAGCATGGCGCCCCTGAGGTTGACCGCCATGGTCCGGTCCCAGACGTCGGCGGACAGGCCGGCGAGGTCCTGGTCGCGACCGTACACCTCGCGGGACAGGTCGGCCGCGTTGGAGTGGACCAGGTCGAGCCGCCCGAAGCGCCCGGTCAGCGCGGCCACCGCGGCGCGCACGGCGTCCTCGTCGGACACGTCGCACGGCAGCGCCAGCCCGCCGATCTCGGCGGCCACCCGCTCGGCGGCCCGGGCGCGCAGGTCGGCCACGCCCACCCGGGCTCCGGCCGCGGCCAGGCGGCGCGCGGTGGCCGCCCCGATGCCCGAGGCGCCGCCGGTCACCAGGGCGACCCGGCCGGTCAGGTCCATTCGACGGGCAGCGCGGACAGGCCGCGGCCGACGATCGACTTGCGGAACTCGACCGGACCATCGGCCAGGCGCAGCCCGGGAAGGCGGCGGCCGAGTACCTCGAACGCCGTGCGCAGCTGCAGCCGGGCCAGCGCCGCGCCCACGCAGAAATGGATGCCGTATCCGAGGGTCATGTGCCCGTCGGCGTTGGGCCGGTCGATCACGAAGGTCTCCGGATCGGGGAAGACCGTCTCGTCGTGCGCGGCCGAATCCGTGGACAGCAGGCACAGCGACCCCGCGGGGATCGTCTCGCCGCGCAGTTCGATGTCGGCGAGGGCGTAGCGGAAGGAGCCGAGGCTCGACCCGTCGATCCGCATGCACTCCTCGACCGCGTTCTGGATCTTCTCGCCGGGGACCGGCCAGGCGTCCTCGCGCAGCAGGCGGAGCACGCTGTTGCCGAGCTGGTTGGGGACCGTGTCGTTGCCGCCGAGCAGGATCGTGGAGATCAGCTCGACCACCTCGCGGCGGCTCAGCTCGGGGATGGTGACCATGAGCGAGACGAAGTCGTCGGCGGGTTCCTTGATCCGCGACTCGACCAGCCGGTCGACGTAGTCCAGGTAGGTGAGGAAGCTGTCGGCCAGCTCCAGCTGGCGCTCGGGCGGCTGCGGCGACAGGAACAGCATGAACCAGTCCTTGACCCGCGACTTCACGAACTGCTCGTCCGCCTCCGGCACGCCGATGAAGCGGGCCGTCAGCTTGGCCGACGGCTCGTGCGCGATCTCGGCGACGAAGTCGGCGCCCGTCCGGTCCGCCAGGCGGTCGAGCAGGTCCTCGTTCAGCGCGCGGAAGGGTGCCTCCATGGCGGCGACGGCCCGCGGGGTGAAGGCGCGCGAGACCGACCGGCGCAGCCGCGTGTGGTCGGGCGGGTCGACGTTGGCCACGAAGCTGGACAGGAACGAGCCGTGCTCCCCCAGCCGGTCCCGCGTCTCCTGGGTGAGGCTGCGGGAGATCGTGAGCGAGCCCTTCGAGGAGAACCTGCGCGAGTCGCCGTACGCGGCCCGGACGTCGTCGTAACGGGTCAGCACGTACGCGCCGAGGTGCTCGCTGCGGAAGACGGGCCGCTCGTGGCGCAGGGTCCGCAGGAAGTCGTAGGGGGCCGCCACGTGCCAGTCGCTTGTGACGTCGAAGTCGGTGACGCCGGAATCAGTCGCCATTGAAGATCCTTCTGGGGTTGACGACCAGCATCTCGTGGATCTGCTCCTCCGTGACGCCGCGCCTGCGGAGCTCGGGGAGGACGTCGCGCGGGATGTGGAGCAGGTGATAGTTGGGGTGGCGGGCCCGGACGACGGCCTCGTCGAACCGGTCGTTGAAGCAGTAGGAGTCGTGGGAGAGGACCATCCGGCCGGAGTGCCCGCGCTCGCACAGGGCGCCGACGGTGGCCACCCGATCCTCGAACGAGGTGATCTCGATGCCGAAGCGGTCCATCCCGATGTAGGAGCCGTTGGCGATCAGGGCCTCCAGGTAGGCGAGGTCGGTGGAGTCGCCGGCGTGCCCGATGACCACCTTCCCGAGGTCGACCCCGCACGAGGCGAGCAGCTCCTGCTGGGCCAGGCCCTGCGGCGCCGCGCTGTGCGTGGTGATCGGCACGCCCGTCGCCAGGTGCGCATCGGCCACGGCGCGGAACACGCGCTCGCAGCCCTCGGTGATGCCGTGGTGATCGGACGCGCACTTCAGCATGGCGGCCCGGACCAGGCTCTCGCCGATGCCCTGGGTGATGTCGCGGATGAAGTACTCGGCGAGCCGGTCCTCGCCGCCGAACAGCGTGCCCGGACCCCGGTTGCCGAAGAACGGCGGCAGCGCGTCGTAGGTGTAGAGGCCGGTGGCCGCCACGATCTGGATCGAGCTCTTCTCGGCCACCTCGAGCACCGCCGGGGCGTAGCGGCCGAGCCCGATCACGGTCAGATCGACGATGGAGTCGATGCCGTGCGCCTTCAGCGCGTCGAGCTTGGCGACGGCCTCGGCGACCCGCCGCGGCTGGTCCCACTCGCCCGGCCAGTTCCAGATGATCTCTGGGCTGAGCCCGAAGACGTGCTCGTGCATGAGCGTCGCGCCGAGGTCCTCGACCGGCCCCAGGTAGGTGTCAGGCATCCGCGACCACGGGGAACTTCGGATGGTCGAACGGCTGGTTGACGGCCAGCCCGAGGTCGTCGGTCTGCCGGTAAGGGGTGCCCGTATAGAGCGCGTCCGCGTCGAAGTAGGTGACGGTGAACGACAGCCGCGCCTGGTCCCTGCGGTTGGCGGGCGCGCCGTGCACGGTGAGCGCGTGATGGACTGTGGCGTCCCCGGCGGCGAGGTCGAGCGGGGGCGACAGCTCCAGCTCCTTGATCCACGGATGCTGGCTCAGCTGGTCGTCGCCGTCGCGGGTGAAGCTCCGGCCGAGGATGCCGAACCGGTGTGAGCCGTTGTAGAAGCGCAGCGCGCCCATGTCGGCCGGCACGTCGGCGAGGGCCAGCCAGATCGTGAGCATGGCCGAGCGGTCCATCGGCATCCACGGGAAGTCCTGGTGGAACTCGGTCGCGCCGTGCCCGCCGCCCGGTTCCTTGATCAGCAGGTTGGTGACCTGGATTCGCACGCCCCGCACCCCGCGGAGCAGCCGGGTCGCGGCGCGCCCCATGGACGGCGCGAACGCCAGCGCGCGGAACGCGTCGTCGACCTCCGCGACGTCCCTGGATTGGCCGAAGGCCTGGTCGACGAGGGTCTTCCTGGCCCTCGACCGCTCGGCGAGGTGTCCTTCGGCGCGTTCGCGGAGCGTGGCGACCTCGCCGGGGCCGACCAGCCCGGGCAGCCTCACCCAGCCGTTCTCGTTGAAGAAGGCGACCTCGTGCTCGGTCACGTCTCGTGCCATGCCCATAGTCTCGGACCGACCCGGGCGTGAAGCAAGCGCTTGGTTGTAGTCAAGGTCATAATGGGCGCCATGACGACGTTCAGATTCGCGGCGGTCATCCGATCCGCCGGCTCGGCCCGCGAGTGGGCCGACAAGGCGCGGCGGCTCGAAGACGCGGGATACGACGCGGTGTACATCTCCGATCACATAGTCGGGCCGCGGTTCGCGCCGATCGCGGCGATGACGGCCGCCGCCTGCGCCACCACCCGGCTCCGCGTGGGCGCGCTGGTCCTCGCCAACGACTTCCGGCACCCGGTCATGCTGGCCAAGGAGGCGGCCACGCTCGACGTGCTCTCCGAAGGGCGCCTCGACCTCGGCCTCGGCACCGGCTGGATGGCCGCCGACTACCAGGCCGCGGGCCTGCCGCTCGAGCGTCCGGGGCTGCGCGTCGACCGGCTGGCCGAGTCGGTGGCCGTGCTGAAGGGGTTGTGGGCCGACGGGCCGTTCACCTTCGCCGGCAAGCACTACCAGATCACCGAGCTGGACCTGCAGCCCAAGCCGATCGGGCCGCGCCTGCTGCTCGGCGGTGGCGGCGCGCGGGTGCTGACCCTCGCCGGACGCGAGGCCGACGTCGTCCACATCGTCCAGCGCGTACGGGCCGACGGGGCCGGGCCCGACCAGACCGACACGGGTGTGGCCGCCTTCCTCGCCAAGATCGACATCGTCCGGCGTGCGGCCGAGGGCCGCGCGGTCGAGTTGGGCACCAGCGTCCTCCAGATCGGCGAGCACAAGGCGGAGGAGTCGTGGAGCGCCGCCGACTCGAGCCTGGTGGCCGACACGCCGCAGGTTCTGCTCGGCTCACTCGACGAGATCGTCGAGAAAATGCGCCGCTGGCGCGACGACCACGGCCTGTCCTTCTACGTTCTGCACAACGAACGCGACCTCGACCCGTTCAACCGTGTCGTAGAGGCCCTTTCCGGCACCTGAGATCCTGGGACATATGGACATCTTTCTGCTACGCCATGGCGAGACCGAGTGGAGCAGGGACGGCCGGCACACGGGCCGCACCGACCTGCCGCTGCTGCCGCGCGGCGAGGAGCAGGCCCGCCAGCTGCGGACCGTGGTGAAATCCCACGATTTCGCGGCCGTGCTGGTCAGCCCGGCCGAACGGGCCCGGAAGACGGCCGAGCTGGCCGGAATGGAGGATTTCGAGGTCGACGAGGACCTCTGGGAGTGGGACTACGGCGGCTACGAGGGGATCACCACCCAGGAGATCCGCCAGACCGTGCCCGGGTGGTACATCTGGCGCGACGGCGTGATTCCCGGCGACGCCGCCCATCCCGGTGAGTCGGTGGAGCAGGTGGGGCTGCGCGCCGACCGGGCGATCGCCCGCGTCCTCGCCACCCTGGCCAGAAACCCGGAAGTGGAGGCGTTCGACACGCTCGAGGCGTCGGCGGCGATGGTCGCCCACGGGCACTACCTGCGCATCCTCGCGGCCCGCTGGCTGGGCCTGCCGGCCAGGGACGGCCGCCTGCTGCGGCTCGACACGGGCACCTACAGCCGGCTCGGCTTCGAGCACGGCGAGCGCGTCATTCTGGCGTGGAACGCCCCGGTCTGACCGGGGCGAGCCGGCAGCCGGGGAAGGGCGTCAGCAGGGTCTCGCGGTGCGGGCCCTCGAGGAAGGCACGCGCGCGTTTCTCCCAGGCCAGCAGGCGATGGTCGGCCTCGACCTCGTCGTCGAGGCCGAGTGCGGCGTCGCGGGCGCGTTGCATGGCCAGATGCGCGTCGGCGGTGGTCCCCCACAGGGTGACCACCTCGGTGTCGCAGAACAGCACCTCGTAGAGGCCCGTGCACTGGTGGCCGTGGTCGGCCAGCACGGGGGCGCGCTCCTCGCGCACGGCGGCCAGATAGTCGAAGGCGGCGCCGGGCCGCACACGCGCGCTCTCGAAGAGATAGAACGGCGCGGGCGTCACCGCCGGCAGGTCCGGCGAGCCGGGCACCGCGCCCAGCGGCCGCGAGAACGCCGAGAACCGCAGGTCGTCGATGTCGGACAGGAACAGTCGCTCGTCGACGCCGTCGTAGATGTCCATCATCTGCCGCCACCCGCCGTCCCAGCCGCCGTGGCACTCCCACAACGTGACGGCCTTGAACTGCGGGTGGCCGGTGATGCCGACGGCGTAGAACGCGCCGGCCAGGTCGATCTCCCGCGATCTGATCGACGTGCCGCGGGTCAACTCTGGTTCGGCCAGATCCTGGTCTTCGCGCTTGTAGCGGGTCAGCCAGGTGAGGTATTCAAGCGGGCGGCGCGAGTTCATCGGCCGGAAGTCGACTTCCTCGATGAGGTAGATGCCACGCCGCATGCCGCCGTCTCCCGTCACCCAAGCGAATGCTTGGTTGGCAAGGGTAGCAGAGAGATCGGTATGGGAATCGGTATGGGAGAGGTCAGGCGATGCCGGGCTCCGCGGCCCGGGGTTGAGGTCCCCGTCCGGTGAGCCATTCGAGCACTTTGCGATGTCCGCGCCGGGCGTCTTCGAAATGCCCCCAGCGCCAGTAACGGGGCTGATCCCGGACTCCTGTCACCCATGTCCGGTAAGCGACGGGCCTGGGCTGCCCGTCGCCCGGGGCGACCGCCGACGCAACGCCGTACGTGCGGATGACCACACGTCCACCAGGCGCGAAAAGCACGTCATCGGCCACCGGGTAAAGAGTCATCTGATCCAGCATGTGGGTCCCCCTAGTTCTCACTCACTAGCAGGTACCCAATCTGCCGGACCCGTGTTACACCTCCCGCGTCCGCTGGTTACACGCGTGCAACCGAGGCGAATGCGCTGTTACCCGACGGTGTCCTGGATAGTGCCTTTTACCGTGGTCAGACGACCAGGCCGTCGAACTCGCCGTCCTTGACGCCGAGGATGAGGGCCTTGATCTCGTCCCTGGTGTAGATGAGCGCCGGGCCGCCCGGGAAGCGCGAGTTACGGACCGCGACGCCGCCGTCCGGAAGCTTCGCGAGTTCCACGCAGTTGCCCTGCGAGTTGCTGTAGACGCTCTTGCGCCAGGCGACTCCGATGAGTTCGGTGGCAGGCATCCCGTTATATGTAGTCACTTCATAATCCTTCGAGAAGAGCGTCGAGGATCTCTGTGGTGAGCCCCGGCGTGGTGCTCTCCACGCACAGCTGTTCCATGGCCGTGAGGTATGGATCGATGTCCTCACGCTTGTCCAGGTACAGGGCGCCCCACAGTTGCTCGACATAGACCACGTCCGAGAGGTCGGACTCCGGAAAGCGCAGGATCGTGAACGCTCCGCCTTCAGCCGCGTGCATGCCGAATCGGAACGGCATCACCTGCAGGGTGATGTTGGGCAGCGACGACACGTCTCGCAGGTGACGCAGCTGCTCACGCATGATCTCCGGGCCCCCGATGGGCCGTTTGATTGCCGCTTCGTCGACCACCGCCCAGAGTCTGGGCCCGTCCTTGCGAGTCAAACGTTCTTGCCGCTGCATTCGCACATGCACGCGCTCTTCGATCTCGTCCTCGGAAGCGTCAGGCTGACCGAGTTGGAAAACCGAGCGCGCGTACCTGGCCGTTTGCAGCAAACCTGGCACGAACTGAACCTCGTAGGTGCGGATCACACTGGCCGCTTCCTCGAGCCCGATGTAGGTGACGAACCAGGCCGGCAGGACATCGCCGAACTTGTGCCACCAACCCGGGGTGTTGGCCTCGCGGACCATCTCGAGCAACGCGCGGCGCTCGGCGTCGTCGTTGACGCCGTACAGCGTGAGGAGGTCTTCCACGTCACGTGTCTTGAAGCCGACCCGGCCGAGCTCCATCCGGCTGATCTTGGACTCCGAGGCGCGGATGTGGAATCCGGCCACCTCACGCGTGAGCCCAACCTCCTCGCGCAGCCTCCGAAGGCTGGCGCCGAGCATTATTCGCCGTACTGTGGAGCCGCCTCCGGGCGGGTCAATGGACACGTGTCATTCCTCCGGTTATGTGGACTGACCCACAGTGTGTCAAAGATCACCCCCTTCGTCCCAGGGTTGTTGACGCATACGTTAGCGCGTGCATGCCGCGAATGCACGTGCATTCGCCCTTGCACATGCACATGAGATTGCACCATCATCATCCACGTGCACTCCCTGATCCTCGGACAGGCCCCGACCTGGTCGGCCCTTAATTGGCAGCCGCCGGCCGGATGGTGGCCCGAACCCGCGCAGGAGCTTCCCCCGGGTGCCAACGCTCAGGCCGGCGCCGCATGCGCGCTGCCGCCGCTCCCGGAGGCCGCTCATCTGGCCCGCGCGTTCGCGGGCGGAACACTCACCGGCTGGGGGTTGCCGGAGCTCGTCGAAGGCATGGAGCTGATCGCGTCCGAACTGGCCACGAACGCGCTCAGGCACGGCATGGCGCTGGCCGGCCCGCGTCGTCCGTTCATCAGGATGTCCCTGTTGCGGCGGGGCGCGCGAGTCACCTGTGCGATGGCCGATCCAGGCGCCGCGGTCCCCGTGCTGCGCGACCCCGCCCCCTTCGAGCCGGGCGGGCTGGGGCTGCACATCGTCGAATCCATGAGCCGCCGCTGGGGCTGGTGCCCCCTGTCCCCGTACGGCAAGGCCGTCTGGGCGGTGCTGGAAGCCTGACGACCCGCCTGACGACCCGCCCGAGGATGTGCCCGGGGATGTGCCCGGGATGTGACCGCCGGTCGGGGGGCGGCACCCAGGCACCCGGCATGGAAAGAGGCGGCCCCCGGGCCCCGACCCAGCACGAAGGGTGAGACCTCCAGATCGATTCGTGGAAAAGGCAAGGTCGCGAGCTCCGGTGTGCTGAGGTGGAACCGTACGGAGTGAAGGGGCTTTTCCGAACGAATCACGGAGAATATGTTGATCTCGGACAATGTGGCTCGCGGACCCCGTCACGAGTGTGATCTGCATTACGGTGGCTTCCTGAGACTCCCGAGAGATCGATGATGGACGATCACCTAACCGGCTGGCTGGCTACTCTCGACGAAGATCGACTCGCCCGCGTCCTGGCCAATCGCCCGGACGCCATCGCCGCGCCCTGGCCGCGGCGGCTGGACGCCCTCGCCCAGCGCCTGGCCAACAACTTCGCGGTCATGGAGGTCATGCGCGGCCTCCCCCTGCCGCCCCTGGAGCTCCTGCAAGCCTGCCTGGTGATCGGCGGCCGCCCCACCGAAGACGAGCTGGCCCGCTTCCTCGGGGTCAGCACCTCCGAGGTCATCGTCTGGCTCGACCGGCTCTACGACCACGCCCTGGCCTGGCCCGGCAACGACGGCCGGATCCACCTGGCCCAGGCCGTCTCCCGCTGGTGGACGGCCCCGTGCGGCCTCGGCGAGCCCCTCGCCACCTACCTCGACTCCTGGATGCTCAACACCGAGGGCCTGCGGCGGATCTGCCGCGCGCTCGGCCTGGCGCCCCAGGGCGCCAAGCGGCAGATGATCAGCCGGGTGACGGCCGTCATCGGCGACGCCGAAAAGCTCGGCGCGCTCATCTGCGAGGCCCCCGACGGCGCCGTCGGCATGCTTGACGACTTCGCCTGGGACGGCCCGGTCCGCAGCGTCGACGGCAACCGGTTCGTCACCCCCGGCACCCCCGAGAAATGGGCCGCCGACCGCGGCCTGGTCTTTCGCACCCAGTGGGATGTGGCCGAGATGCCGCGCGAGGTGTCGCTGGCCCTGCGCGGGCCCGAATACCACGGCCCGTTCACGCCCTACCCGCCGGATCTGGCCACCATCGAGGTCGACCGCGACCTCGTCGAGCACGCCATGTGCCTGGCCGCGCCGCACGTGCTCGACCGCGCCACGGCGCTGCTGGAGAACACCGACAAGACCCCGCTCCCGCTGCTGAAGAACGGCGGCGTCGGCGTGCGCGAGATCAAGCGCCTGGCCAAGGACACCGGCTGCGGCGAGGAGGAGACCCGCCTGCTGCTCGAGGTCGTCGCCGTGGCCCGGCTGATCTCGATCAACGAGGCGGCGGGCGGCATGATCCCGACCGACCGCTTCGACGCCTGGCGCCTGGACGAGGGCCCGGCCCGGCTGCGCGTGCTGCTGGCCGCCTGGTGGCGGATGGAGCGCTCGTCGCTGCGCAAGCCGTCCGGTGGCCGCTATCCGACCGTGCTCGGCGACGAGCCGGCCGGCGAGACCATCGCCCGCATCCGCCGGGCCGTGTTCGCCTCGCTCGCCGAGATCCCCGCCGGCTACGGCTTCGCGACCTTGCAGGAGCTCGTGCAGGCCGTGCACTGGCGGGCCCCGCTGCTCGACCGCGAACTGCTGGCCGAATGCGCCCCCGGGATCCTGGAGGAGGCCCGGCTGCTCGGCCTGATCGCCCACGACGCGCTCACCGACCTGGGCCGTACGCTGGCCCCTCTCGCGGGGGTCGCCGGCGACGAGACCGACGAGTTCGCCATCGAGGTCGAGCACGACCCGGTGCTGACCGAATGCTCCTCACGCGCGCTTGCCGGCGCACAGAAGACCGCGCTGTTCGGCGCCGACCTGACCGCGGTGGTGACCGGGCCGCCGTCCGCCGAGCTGGCCGCGCTGCTCGACCGGGCCGCCGACCGCGAGTCCCAGGGCGCCGCCTCGGTGTGGCGCTTCAGCGCCGCGAGCGTGCGGCGCGCCCTCGACCAGGGCGACGCGGCCGACCGGCTGCTCGACGACCTGGCCCAGGCCGGCACGCTCCCCCAGCCACTGATCTACCTTGTTCATGACGTGGCCAGACGGCACGGCGAGGTCACCGTGACATCCGTGGGCTGCATCATCCAGGGCTCCGACCCGGTGCTGCTGGCCGAGATCGCCGCCCATCGCCGGCTGGCCCGGCTGGGCCTCCGGCTACTCGCACCGACCGTGCTGGCCAGCCGCAGCCCCGCCGAGCGCACGCTCCGGACGCTGCGCGAGGCCGGCTACGCCCCCGTGCCCGTCGACGACACCGGCGAGATCACCATCCGCAGGGAGCCCACAGGCGGGCGGCTCATCCTGCTGCCCGGCGGGCGCGTGGCCGAGCTGGAGCCGCCGCCGCTGCTGCTCGAGCCGCCCCCCGACCCGCGCGAACACGCCCGGCGCCTGCTGGTCAACGGCGAGCCGCTGCGCTCGGCCGGGCAGACCTGGGCCGTCATCGGCCGCATGGCCACCCGGTTGACGGCCGCGCAGCAGTCCCTGCTCGGGTTCGTGGTCGACCGGGGCGTACGCGCGCTGATCACGCTGGCCGACGGGGTGACCGCCACGGTCAGCCACGGCGAGCTGCGCAGCGGCGTGCTCGACGCCTGGTGCGAGGAGGCCGGCGACTACCTCGAGTTCCCCCTCAACGAGATCGCCTCGGTGACCGCCACAGCCTGACGCCCGCAGAGCCGGCCTGACGCCCTGCGAGGCGGCCGGCCTTCAGAGCTGGGTGAGCGCGTCGCCCGCGCGGCGCGCTTCGGCCAGGCTCTCGGTCAGCGCCAGGCGGAGGCTCTCGGCGTTGCGAGCCAGCCGCTCGATCTCCACCACCGCGATGTCGTCGCGCACGGTCTCGGCCAGCAGCTCCTGATAGGCGCCCGTACGCGCGGCCAGCGTGCGCAGATGTTCGTGCGCCTTGTACGCGAGGTCGGCCTCACGGACCTTGGCGGCATAGCGCTCGAGCGCCTGCACGCGCTGCGTGACCGAGGCCACGACCGTGTCGAGCGAGTGCCGCAGCGGCTCGATGGCCTTCCTGACCTCCTCCGCGACATCCTGGGCCAGCATCTCGGCCTGCTCGCGGCGCAGCTCGCTCACCCGGCTGAGCGCCTTGGCGATCTCCCATTCCTGCCGGGGCAGCACGATGGCGTCCTCGGCCGGGTCGAGCAGCCCGAGCCCGGCCACCGTGGACTTCTTGATCTTCCGGATCGCCCGTTGCGCCCGCCGCATCAGCTGGGCGGCCTCGGCGTCGAAGTCCGGCTCGACGCGGCAGCGGTCGGCGTACTGCACGGCGGTTCGGTAAAGGCGGCGCAGATCGCTCGAGCGCGACCGCCGGGTGATCCCCCGCACGCCGAACACCAGCACGAACGGCAGCGTGATCGCGGCCGGGCCGATGAACCGCAGCCAGACGCCGAGCGTGAAGGCCACGGCGACCCAGATCAGCGGCAGGATCCACACGGGATCCTGCACCTCGGCCCGCATGGTCCAGGGGGTGCCGTGCCGTACGTGATCCAGGAGCGCCGGGTTGGCGGTCAGCCGCTTGACCACATCGCCGGGCAGGTCGGGGTCGACGACCGGGCGGATGGCGACCGTCTTCGTCTTCACGCGGGCCGTCGCGGGCGCGGCGACCGCCGGACGAGTGGTGGGCACTCGGGTCCACTCGCCGGCGACATGGCTGTCGAAGGCGTTGTCCCCGTTTTCGATGACCACCTCGGCGGGCCGGCCGCCCGCGTGGCGCACGATCACCGGCCCGACGCCGCCCTGCGGGAAGCGCACCCAATATCCGTCGTCGCCGGGCTCCTCGCACACGTAACGACCAGGGGCGACGTCCATCCCGACCACGAACATGCCGTCACCTGGGATATTGATCGGATACTTGACGTTCGCCCATTCGGACACCGATAAGCGCCCCCTTCCCTCTTGATGCTAATGCCGTGGCGGCATTATGTGATTTCCACGTGGGTGAAGCGGGTCTCGAAACCCTTGCCCACGGGGGCCGCGCACATGACTCCGGCCAGGGCCGGCTCACCGGGCGGGAAGTACGCAAGGCGGAGCATCTCGGAGGGGGCGCCGCCGTCGAGGCCGTAGCGGACCGTCACGGCGTCTCCGGCGCGCTCCAGTTCGATGGTCACCGACTCCGGCAGGCCCGGCGCGCGAAGCACGGACCAGTCGGAGAATCCGCGTGTGACGACGACGCTGATGTGCAGGGCGCCGTCCACGAACTCGGTGCCCGCCTTGATCCAGTTTTCGGCGTCGATCCGGAGCGCGCCGCCGGCCTGGTCGTACTGCTCGGCGTAGTCGGCCGAGAAGGTGGCCCGGACCGTGACGTCTCCGGAGACCGTGCGGCCGTAAATGTGGCCGGTGTCGGTGGAGTAGCCGTAGTGGGTCTTCTGCCACAGGTCGGTCTGGGCGTCCGCGACCACCCGCAGCACGTCGCCGTCCGCCCACTGCCGGGGCTCATTGAACCATTCCATGCGGAGATCGTGTCATGAGAGCGCTCTCCAGTCATTGGATCGGCTACGGGCAGGCCACCAGTTGCCGGGTCGCGAGGTCGCTTATCTTGACCCAGTCCTGGTTCTTGCGGGTCCACCTCCAGACGGAGTCGCGCTGTGGCGAAGCGGCGTAGATGCCGGTCCCGGTCAACGTCACGTCGACGTTCGCGTCGCTGATCGGGAAGGGCGAGGTCGGGGTGGTCAGGACGATGCCACTGGCCGTCATCAGAGAGCCGTCCAGGCGGACGCCGTACATCACGTCGGTGTCGGTCAGCCTGATGATCTCCTGCCCGTTGAACGACTGGACCCAGCCGCCGTCGGGCAGGATGTCCGTCGACCAGAGCCACGCATGGTGACCGCTGTCGATCGCGTAGAGGCGGCCGCCCCTGGCCGAGTAGGCGAGGTCGGCCGCACCTCCGGCGCCGGCCTTCGGGATGTCCCGCCAGACGGTGCCCTGGCCCGCGTAATACCTGATGCCCTGACCGTCAGGGGTGGTGGTGTAAACAGTGGCCGCTGCTCCGTACATCCAGCCCGCCGGGCCGCCACCGAGCTGGATCCAGTTGTCGGGCGAGCCGCCCCACTGCCACACCGAAGAGCGATCGGCCGAGAGCCTGTAGAGGGCGTATTGGCTCACCGCCCACGTGGCGTTGCTACTGCTGCCGATGCTCTGCCAGTTGAAGGGCGTGCCGAGGTAACGCACGAAACCCGTGTCGGTCTGGGCGAACAGCCCGAACTCATTGCCGTACAGACGGTTCGCCGCACGGCCGAGCTGGATCCACGAGGCGCCGTCGTAGCGGTAGACGGCCGTGCCGTCGGCGCTGAGCGCGCAGACCGTGGTCACCAGGGCGGACGCCGGTGCCGCCGGCCCCACCACGGTGACGATCAGGGAGCACAGAACCGCGAATATTCCAGCGACGCGCGTCCGGCGCGCCGCCGGACCGCATTTGACTCTTGGCATGCCGGCCTTTCTGGATGTCCGCAGACACGAGGGGTTGATCGAACGGCTCCTGACCCGTCACTTCACCTGCGTTCCATCCAGTGCCATCCCCGCCCACCCGTCACAGGGCGGCGCCACGGGCCGCGGGCCGGTGACGGCGGGAAATCAATTCCCAATTCACTTTTCGATGATGAGCCGCGACAATTTCCAGGGATTCCATAAATTGCCGCGCCGATCGACTGGTGGGCAAAATAGCGGTGCGCGCAAAATTGCCCACCAGGGCCGCCTAGCTGGGCGGACGTGGAGATCAACAGGGCCCTGAAGGTAAATAAAGATCTACCGTAATTTGTCGACTTTGCCGGAACATTGCCTATACTCGGGACACTCGTAACCTTTGGCGTACTAAAACGCCATATGTACCCCACGTCAGGCCCAATATCGCAAAGTCGCCTCGTGCCCCCTCCCGGCGACGGGACTCCCCCCAGTCGATCCCCCGCTGCTTCGGCATGCCCGGAATCAGGCGCGCCCCCCGTTCCAGCCCCCCGCTGGATCACCGGCGACCCGCGCGATCCCGCGAAAGGATCTCCATGCGGAAGCACGTCAGGATCGGTTCCCCCCGTACTCGCGCCGCCGTCGTGGCCGCCCTCGCCGCCGCAGTGGTGGCCGGTGGCGCCGGCATCGCGGCCAAAGCCACCGGCGACGCCGCCGCGAAGCCCGCGCTCGCCCACCCGCCCGTCTCCCTCGCCGCCGCCAAGACCGAAGCCGCCACGAAGCCCGAAGTCGCCCAGCGCACGGCGGTCGCGAAGAAGGCCGCGCTGCAGGAGGCGCACGCCGCGAAGAAGGCCGCAAAGAAGGCGGCCGCGAAGAAGGCCGATCCGAAGCTGCCGTCGGGCAGGGCCACGGCCACCTCGTTCTGGGACCCGGAGACCGCGTCCGGCAAGCCCATGCGCTACCAGACCATCGCCAGCCCCTACTGGCCGCTCGGCACCAAGGTCAAGGTCACGTACGGCGGGAAGGCCCGCATCGGGTACGTCGAGGACTTCGGCCCGGCCGAGTGGGCCGTCGCCCAGCACGACATCCCCGCGATCCTCGACCTGTCCGAGGAGATGATGGCCGACCTGACCGGGGTCCCCTCCAACTCGGTGCACGTGACGTTCGAGATCCTGCAGTGGGGCTCCGGACGCGTCTACCGGCATTCGGGGACCGGCTACTCGCTGGCCATGGGGAAGTAAGCTGACGAACGTGGCTGAGCCGAAATTCGAGATCCAGATGCTCCACGACCGGGTCATGGTCCGGCCGGACAAGGAGACCGAGGAGCGGCGCAGCAGCGCGGGCATCGTGATCCCCGCGACCGTCAAACTGGCCAATCGCCTGTCCTGGGGCGAGGTGTGCGGCGTGGGCGCCAGCGCCCGCTCGGTGAAGGTCGGCGACAAGGTGCTGTTCAATCCCGAGGATCAGTATGAGGTCGAGGTCCACGGCAGGGCCTACCTCGTGATGCGCGAGCGCGACCTCCACGCCGTGGCCACGCCGCACGAGACCGACCACGGCACCGGCCTCTACCTCTGAGGGGCCACCACGGTCCCGGTGGCCGTGGCGGCCACCAGGGGCGGGTCGAGGACTTCGGCCGCCGACGGCGACAGGTCGGGGCGGGCCCGGCAGACGATCCGCGCCTCGAAGGACAAGGTCCGGCTGCGGCGGCCGACGCGCACGACGGTCGCCGCGGCCTCGACCACGTCACCGGCCAGCACGGGCGCCGTGAACTGGACGTCCGAGTAGGAGGCGAACAGCCCCTCGTCGCCGTCCAACCGGACGCAGACCTCGGTCGCCACGTCGCCGAACAGCCCCAGCACGTACGCCCCGTCGACGAGCGCGCCCCCGTAATGCGCGTGGGAGTGCGGGATGTAGCGGCGGTGGACGACGGTCAGGCCTTCACTCATCGGGTCTCCATGACGGCATCAGGGCGTGCACGAGATAGCCGGCGACCTCGCCGGGAGTGGTGCCGCGGCCGAAGATCCGGTCCACGCCGAGCTCGGCCGCGGTCACCGTGTCGAAGCGCGGACCGCCGACGATGAGCAGCGGGCGCGGGTCGTCCTGCTCGGCGAAGGCCGCGGCCAGCTGCTTGGTGTTGTGCACGTGGGCGCTCTTCTGCGTGACCACCTGGGAGACCAGCACGGCGTCCGCGTTCAGCTCGCGGGCCCGGCGTACGAGGACGTCGACCTCGACCTGCGCGCCGAGGTTGTGCACCTGGATCTCCCGGTAGTACTCCAGGCCCTTCTCCCCCGCGAACCCCTTCACGTTGAGGATCGCGTCGATGCCCACGGTGTGCGCGTCGGTGCCGATGCACGCTCCGACGACCACGAGCCGCCGGTTCAGCACGGTCCTGATGGCCAGGTTGACCTGTTTCGGGGTGAGCAGCGGATATTCGCGCCCTTCGGGCACGTCGATCCCCGCGTAGTCGATCAGGTGGGAGGCCCGGCCGTAGAGGATGAAGAAGGTGAAGTCGGGGCCCATCGGCTTGGAGTGGACGACGCTGACCGGGTCGAGGCCCATCTTGCCGGCCAGCTGCAGCGCGGCCGCCTCGGCGCGCGGGCCGTGCGGGACCGGCAGGGTGAACGACAGCTGGATCATCGCGTCGCCCGTGGTGTCACCGTACGGCCGGATGATCTGCTGACGGGTCTCAGTCGTGAGCATCGAGGATCTCCGTGGCTGGGTTGTGGTAGCCGTCGGCCTTGCGTACGACGCCGTCGAGGCCGCGTCCGCCGTCCGGTGGGCGGCGTGTGACCCCGAACGTGCCGTCGGCGATCGCGGTCAGCAGGCCGTCGTCGGCGATCCTGGCCAGCAGGTCGACGCTCTCGGCCAGCACCTGCCTGGCCCGCCCGACGATGAACGGCCCCGGGCGGAAGTCCTCGGCGAGGGAGCCCACGGCCTGCCGTACATAGCGGACGTTCTCCAGGGCGAGGTCGCGGTCGGACAGCCAGGGCGTGTGGATGCCCTCGGTCATCATTCCCACGAGGATGATCGACTGATCGGTCATCACCCCGGCGAGGTTGAAGAACGCGTCGAGCAGGTAGCCGGCGAAGATGTTGCCGGTCATGTGCTTGGTGGGCGGCATGTACTTGAGCGGCGCGTCGGGGAACAGCTCGCGCACGAGCTGGGCGTGGGCCAGCTCCATGCGGAAGGAGTCCGGCAGCGCCGGGTTGATCTCGAAGGCGTGGCCGAGGCCGAGCTGACGGTCCGCAAGGCCGGCCTCGTGGCCGAAGCGCTCGTTCAGCAGCTGGCTGACGATCACCGTGTGCGCCGCGTCCACGGCGTCGGCCGTGGTCAGGTAGTTGTCCTCGCCGGTGTTGATCACGATCCCGGCGCGGGCGTGGATCTGCCGGGAGAACCGCTGGTCGACGAAGGTCCTGATCGGGTTGATGTCGCGGAAGATGATCCCGTACATGCAGTCGTTCAGCATCATGTCGAGGCGCTCGAGGCCGGCGAGGGCCGCGATCTCCGGCATGCAGAGGCCGCTGGCGTAGTTGGTCAGCCGCACATAGCGGCCGAGCTCGGCCGAGACGTCGTCGAGCGCGGCCCGCATGAGGCGGAAGTTCTCCTGCGTGGCGTACGTGCCGGCGTAGCCCTGGCGGGTGGCCCCCTCGGGCACGTAGTCGAGCAGCGACTGGCCGGTCGAGCGGATCACCGCGATGACGTCGGCGCCTTCCCTGGCCGCCGCCTGGGCCTGCGGGATGTCCTCGTAGATGTCGCCGGTCGCGACGATCAGGTAGATCCACGGCATGGGCGGGTCGCCGTATTCGGCCAGGCGCTTGTCGCGGTCGCGCCGGTTGCCGTCGATGCGGGCGATGCCGTCGCGCACCGCGCGGCCGGCCTTCTGCCTGGCCTTCTCGGCCGCCGCCCCGGTCGGCAGGCGGAACCGCAGGTCGCGGAGGTCTCTCTTGTACGCGTCTCTCTCGTACGCGCCTCCCTCGTAGGCGTCGAAGAAGGGGAGCGCGACGCCGTGTTCGAGGCCCACCTGGTCGCGCACGGCGTCCACGATGCGGTTGACCCACGGCGTGCCGTCGGCGTCCGCGCCGGTGATCCCGGCCAGCCGGAGCACGGCCCGCTCGACCGAGACCGTGGTGTGGGTGCGGGCCAGCTCGATGATGGGCTCGGCGGCGCGGGCCGCCAGCCTTCGCGCCGTGGCCACGGTGCCCGGATCGAGTCCCAGCTTCACGCGCCGACCCGCCTTTCGAACAGCGCCCACACGCCCGGCTCGGCCCGCAGCAGCCGCAGCGCGAACTCGGCGTGTCCCGGCACGTACCCGTTGCCGACCAGCATGGTCACGTCGGCCGCCAGGCCTTCGGCGCCGAGCGCGGCGGCCGTGAACGAGGTGGCCATCGAGAAGAAGACGATGGTCCCGCCCTGGCGGGTGGCGAGGATGGCCCCGCCCTCGCATCCCGGCACGTCCACGCAGACGACCGTCACGTCGGCCTGGACCGCGTTTCCGAGCGCGACCGGATCGCGGGCGTCGGCGATGACGACGACGTCGGCGAGCCCGGACGACTCCAGCAGGGCCGCCTCCTGCTCGTTCGGGACCACGCCGACGAGCGTGCCCGCGCCGGCTTGTCGTGCGGCCGCGAGCGTCAGCGAGCCGCTTTTGCCGGCGGCTCCGAGCACGGCGACCGTCCCTCCGGCGTACGCGGAGACGACCCTCGCGGTGAGGGCGGGCGCGCCGCAGACGTCCATGACCGACAGCGCGAGCGGCGTGGGGATGTCGTCGGGCAGCACGGCCGCCACCGACCGTTCGAACAGGATGGCGTGGCCCTCGGCCGGGATCTGCTCGGAGCGGCCGTCCCAGCGGCACAGCCCGTCGGTGATCTTCAGCGGCGTGAGGGTGAGGGAGACGAGCGTGGCCACCCGGTCGCCGGGCTTCAATCCGAGCGGCGACCCCGGCGTGACCTCGTCGACCACGCCCACGAGCATGCCGCCGGAGCCGGTCACCGGGTTGTGCATCTTCCCCCGGGCCTCGATGATCCGCAGCACCTCGGCCCGGACGGCGTCGCCCGCGCCGTACGCCTCGCAGAGCTGACGGTACGACGCCGCGTCCAGGTTCAGCCGCTCGACCCGCACCCGCACCTCGCCGGGCCACAGGGCCGCCGACGCGTCCAAACGCCGGGCCGCCTGCGGCAGCACCCCCACGGGCTCCACCACCCGGTGAACGCCCACCGCCGACACGTTTCCCGGCATCGCGTCACCATCCTTGTCTGACCTTGTCTGAGCTTCTTATCCTGAGTCGCGGCTCAGGACGCATCTTGTCTCAGGTCACGCGAACAGGCAATATCTGCCGCATGAGCACTCTCATCACCGTGGCCCCCACGGGCGCGGAAGCCGACAAGGCGGGCACGCCCGCGCTGCCGGTCACGCTCGGCGAACTGGCGGCCACCGCCAAGGAGTGCGAGCGGGCCGGGGCCGCGGTGATCCACGTCCACATCCGCGACTATCGGGCACGCCCCACGCTGGACCTTTCCCGGCTGCGTGACACGGTCGCCCGGCTGCGTGCCGAGACCAGCCTGGTCGTCCAGCTGTCGACCGGCGGCGCGGTCACCGACCCCTACGAGGACCGGCTCCGCGTCCTCGACGCCGCCCCGGACGCCTGCTCGCTGACCTGCGGCACCGTCAACTTCGGCGACGAGGTGTTCATGAACCCGTGGGGCTTCATGGCCGAGCTCTATCAGGCGACGCAGTCGCTCGGTGTGGTGCCCGAGTTCGAGCTGTTCGATCTCGGGCACATCGCCTCGCTCCACCGGCTCCTGGCCGCCTACGGCCCGCCGCATGGCGGCCGGATCCACTGCGACCTGGTGATGGGCGTGCCCGGCGGCTTCCCCGGCGACCTCGCCACGGTCGCGGCCGCCGTCGCCGCGCTCCCCGAGGGCGCCACCTGGTCGGCGACCGGCATCGGCCGCGCCACGCTGCCGGTCATGTTCGCCGCGCTCGCGGCGGGCGGTCACCTGCGGGTCGGCATGGAGGACACCCTCACGTACGCCAAGGGCCGCCCGGTCGCCTCCAACGCCGAGCTCGTCGCCCGCGCGGCCGAGGCCGCGATCCTCGCCCAGCGGCCGCCCATGACGACCGGCGAGGCCCGCTCCTTCCTCGGGATCGGGTGACCGCTTCGTGCCGGCTACTTCCTCTTCCTGGGCTGGTTGAAGCGGAGCATGTTGCCCGAAGGATCGCGGAACGCGCAGTCGCGAACGCCGTAGGGCTGGTCGATCGGCTCCTGCAGCACCTCGCCGCCCGCGGCGCGGATGCGCTCGAACGTGGCGTCGACGTCGTCGGTCTTGAAGATGACGCCTCGCAGCAGGCCCTTGGCGAGCAGCTCGGCCATGGCCTCCCGGTCGGCCAGCGAGGCGCTCGGGTGGGCGAGCGGCGCCTCGAGGACGATCTCCACGTCGGGCTGCGACGGCGCGCCGACCGTCACCCAGCGCATCCCCTCGAAGGAGACGTCGTTGCGGACCTCGAGGCCCAGGGCGTCACGGTAGAAGACGAGCGCCTTGTCATGGTCGTCGACGGCGATGAAGCACGTCGTAAGCGTGATGTCCATATGCGTCACCCTACGGGCGCGCCGCCTGCCTCCGCTTCTCCATCCCTGACCGATCGCCTGTCACCCGCTCCCCCGGCATAACGATGGGCGGCCCGTCACGAGGACCGTCACGAGGACCGTCACGAGGACCGTCACGGGGGCCGTACAACATCACGGCGTTGGGCGGGATCTCGCCGCGGCGGGCCACGCGATGGAGGAATTGCCGACAGCGGAATAACGCCGTCCGTCGCAGCCAGGTCGCAGGCAGGTCGCAGGCAGAAAGTCGCTCGCACGGTACTCGCACGACAACGGCGCTTATGTTCCAACCCGACCAGGACACGGTGAACGAGTGGCACACGACCCCAGCGCCACACGAGAACCGACCGGGTTGACCTGGGATGCCTCCGGCGGGGGCGCTCCGGGCTCCGGGATGGGAGGACCCCCACGGTCCCTTCCCGTCCGCCCTCGCCCTCGTGGCGAGCTCAGCAGCCCGGCTCCTGCGCCCCAAGCCCGGCCGTGCGGCCTGGCGTCCGCTCGCTGTGGAAGGTGCCCGCGCTCAGGCACACGCGAGGCCGGGCTTGCGGCTCCGTCACCGGCCCGCTTCCGCCTCGCCTCGGGTCGACGGCATACGGGATGGGACCTTGACGGCCGCGTGATGCGGTGGCAGACGGCTCGTCACACGTTTCGCCAGTTTGTTCTTGAGCCGGGACATAACCCCAGCTCTCGCCTGCTCCGGCGCCCCTCTCCTCAGCTCGGCCCAGCTCCGACGCGGATGGTGTCGGCTGGTCCGGGCCGTGCTGGTGTGGGCTTGTCATCGACAGGGCCGGTTTCCCGCGCTTCGGGGCCCGTACCCCGGTCGTGCTGGTTCCGCGCCCGGGGCCTCGCACCCGGGGCTGGTGCCGATCGGCGCCGCGGATCATACGTGCGTGATCGCCTCCGCCGGGGCCTGACCTGAGCTGCCAGAGGTCCTGCCACTACCGGTGACGGGCCAGTGAGCTGCCGTTGCCGGCGACGACTGAAAAGGCGACGGGTGATCCAAGGATTCCGGCGCCGACGGGCGGTGCCGAGCCGGCCCCCGGCCCCCCGACTCGGCCGACTCGGCCGACTCGGCTGGCAGGTCACCGCCGGCCATCCACACCAGCCATCTCCAGCAGCTGTCGTAGCCCACGACTGTCACATCGACGACGACCAAGTGAGCCAACGACCGATTGAGCCCCACGACCAAGTGAGCCACGACCAATGGCCCGGCCTGCCCGGCCGGGTCGCGATTTCCTGCCGACGGTGGCCGGTGTCATCTCCGGTGTCGTCGCCGATGTCGTCGTGGGTGTCAGCTGCGCATGGGCCGTGGCCGCATACCCAGGTAGGTCAGCGCCCACCGGCCGCCCGCGGCCCGGCGCAGCTCATAGCGCTGCGGGTGGACAGCTCGGTCACGGTTGTGAAACCCGCAGCACGGCGCCAGCCGATCCAGATCCGTACGCCCACCCGCAGCCCACGGGTCGACATGATCGACCTGGCACAGATGCGCCGGGATCGGACAACCCTGCGTGAAACAGGTCGCGTACATGGTGTACAAGGCCCGCCGCTGCGCCGGGGTGGCCAGCCGCACCGCCCGCCCCATGTCCACGACCTGCCCTTCAGCATCCACGACCAGCCGGATCAACGTAGACGTCCGCGCCAGCCGATGAATATCGCCCACCGGCAGCAGCTGCCCGGTGGCCAGCAGCAACCCGGGCAGCATCCGCCCCGGCGCCGCCAGCCCGGGCCCCGCCAGCCCGGGCCCCGCCAGCCCGGGCCCCGCCAGCCCGGGCCCCGCCACTCCAGCCACTCCAGCGTCGCCGGCTGCACCGGCCCCCGCACCGGCTCCTGCATCGACTCCTCCACCCCAGCCCGCACCCCGGCCAGCACCCCAGTCCCAGCCCGCACCCCGGCTCTGGCCCGCTTCCTGGCCCACAGCCGACGCCGCAGACCAGGACTCCGCCCCCTGCGGCTCCGTTTCGTGCGGCTCCGTTTCGTGCGGCTCCGTTTCGTGCGGCTCCGTTTCGTGCGGCTCCGTTTCTTGCGGCTGTGTTCCCTGCGGCTGCGCGGCCCGCGAACCGTCGCAGGTCGCGTTGGCCGGTGACCCGGCAGCCGGATCCTCGCCCGCCCCAGGCCAGGGCGCGACGAAACCGGGTGACGGGACCGGCACATGCGTAGGTGCAGGTGCAGGTGTTGCAGGCCCGGCAGATGCCGCGGGCGCAGCGAGTCCGGCAGATGCGGCGGGCTCGCTAGGGGCGGCGGGTGCAGCGGTGGTGGGCTCGGCTGGTGCAGCAGCGGTTCCGGGTTCGGCTGGTGCAGCAGCTGCCGCGGGTTCGGCTGGTGTGGCGGGTGCAGCAGCTGTGGCGGGTTCGGCTGGTGTGGCGGGTTGGGTGGGTGGGTCGTCGGGCAGGGATTCGGCGCGGACCAGCACCAGCAGTTCGGTGACGACGCTGCCGGCCAGCAGTGCGTCGAAGGCGTCGGCGTTACGCTGCTGCCGGGTGCGGTCGTCATTGTCGGCGCGGGGCCGGGCGTAGGCGTCCAGCAGGGCCCGTAGCCGGGCGCCGGCTTCGCGTGGCAGCAGGAACCGGCCCTCCAGGCCACCGTCGGCGGTCTCACAGACCAACAGGTGCCGGTCTTCGTACAGGTCACGCGTCAGCTTCTCGGTGATACCCGGCTGCACGATCTCGCGCAGGTAGCGGCCGGCACGGGCCACCTCCGACGCGGTCGCCTCATCGGCCAGCCGCAACAGGATCGGCTCGACCAGCCGGGTCTGCTCATCGTTCAGGCCGGCGACGGCGGCACAGATCGCCGACGCCGCACCTTCGGGCAGGGTCCCGGCGGCGAACCGCTCATGGACGACGGGCAGACGGCCCAGCTGGACCGCCAGCTCCAGCAACCGTCCCGCGGCTTGTGGGGCCATCCCGCCCGCGGAGCGCAGCCACATCCGTGTGGAGGCATGCCCGGCCGTCTTGGCCTGCCCGGCGGCGTGGACGGCGCCGATGCGGGCGGCGATCGCCACGGTGACCCGGTCCTTGGCCGACATCAGCTGTTGTGTCTGCTCCAGGCATTGCTGGGGGCCGGCGGGGATCGGCGCGGTCGCTAGCGCGGCGGCCAGCGACGCGATCCGCTCGATCAGCACCGGGACCGGCACACCGGCCAGATCGGCCGC